>NZ_JBEGIK010000001.1:2622904-3934357 GCF_040675855.1 Microbacterium sp. LWH3-1.2 | reverse complement strand
CGAAGTGCTCACGAAGTCGCAACCCCTCGCCGAGGAAGAACGCCGAGAAGAGCCCGCGCTCGGCGGTCTGCGCGATGCGGCGGAACGACTCGAAGTCGTACTGCGAGCCGCTGCGGTCGCTCGACCAGATGGTGCCGAAGTTGACCCCCTGGAAGAACACACCGAACTGGATGCGACGGGACGTGGTCATGCGAACTCCTTCACGGCGGTGGCGGCGTAGCGGCTCACGCTGCGCTCGAGGCCGAGGGCATCGCGGAGGGTCTCGCCCGCCCGCGGCGAACGGAAGCCGATCCGCTCTCGCAGCGCCGGCAGCACCGCGCGACCCACCTCCTCGAGATCGACATCGAGCTCTGCGACGTGCAGACGTACACCATCGACGGATGCTGCCAGTCCAGCGGTCAGCGCGACGAGACCGTTCGCGTCGCCCGAGTAGCGCACGCGCCCGGCGTCCGTCCAGCCGCCGAGGGTCTCGAGCCGCCGCGTCGCGGACACGCCGCGCGCCTCGAGCACCACCTCGACCTCCGCCCAGACGAGCGGCGCACCCGCGGCACGGGCGCGGGATGCAGCACCCGTGATCTCCGCCAGGTCGGTACCCGTGACCAGCGCGACGTCCGCACCCGCGGTGCCGGCCGGCGCCACCACGACCAGCTGCCCCTGCGGTGGCCTGGGCGTGATGAGCGGACCCTTCACCGAGAAGCTCTCGCCCTCGAAGTCGATGTAGTGGAGCTTGTCGGCGTCGAGGTAGCGGCCGCTCGCTGCGTCCTGGATGACAGCGTCGTCCTCCCACGAGTCCCAAAGGCGGCGAGCGACCTCGATCACGTCCTCTTGCGCACGGCGGAGATGGTCGCCTGAAAGCGCCTCACGACCGTAGGCCGCGGCCTCGCGCGCGGTCCCAGAGGCTGCGGCGATCCAGCCCGCGCGTCCGTTCGAGGCCCAGTCGAGGCTCGCGAGCTGCGTCGCGACGTGGAACGGCTCGCTGTAGGCGACGTGCGCGACCGGCACGAGGCCGATGGCCGACGTGAGCGGCGCGAGGAACGCGGCGCGCTGCACGGCATCGAGCCGCGCGACCGCATCGGCGACCGGCAGCGGTGAGTCGTCGAACGTCACGGCGGTGAAGCCGAAGCGCTCGGCGGCCGCGCCGCGGACGGCCAGGCGGCGCGCGGAGAGGGCGGCGGAAACTGGCGGTGCCGCGGGGCGGGCGCCGTCGGCGTCCAGCTCGAGCGCGACGGCGAACGGGGTGTCGGACATGCGAGCCAAGCTAGGTCCTCGCCGGCACACGGGGCCTGCGTGCGTCGGCGGATTCCGCCGTGTGACGTCGCGTGTCAGATCGTCACGATCCGTGTCGCTCGACGGCGCCCTCGGCTCGGCGATCGGGCCTTCACCGGCCTACCGTCCTCGTACCGGCGCACCTCCCGCACCCCGAACCTCCGCGCCGCTGACCGAGGAGCACCTCATGACCGACACACTTCCGCGCCAGGCAGGCGCCGCAGACGCCGCCGAGGCCGCGCCGTCGTCGGCGGGCTCGTCGCGCGTCGACCTCGGCGATCTCCGCGTGGTCCACACTCGGCACTGGTTCCGCTGGTCGATCGGCGTCGTGGTGCTGTTCGTCGTCGCCCAGTTCGCGTGGTCGCTGGTGACGAACGAGAACTACGAGTGGGACGTCTTCGCCCACTACTTCCTCTCGGAGCCCGTGCTCCAGGGCGTCGGCATCACGCTGGCGCTCACCGTGATCTCGGCGACCATCGGCTTCTTCCTCGGCACCCTCCTCGCCCTCGCCCGCCTCGCCAAGTCTCCGCTGCTCAACTCGGCGGCCTGGCTGTTCATCTGGTTCTTCCGCTCGGTGCCCCTCGTCGTGCAGATCATCGTCTGGTACAACCTCGGGTACCTGTATCCGACCCTCGGCCTCGGCACCCCGTTCACGACCGACTTCTGGATCGTCGAGTTCCCCACCGTGCAGCTGATCAGCGCTTTCGCCGCGGCGATCCTCGGACTCAGCCTCAACCAGGCGGCGTACTCGGCGGAGATCATCCGCGGCGGCCTGCTGTCGGTCGACCAGGGCCAGCTTGAGGCGGCCGCGGCACTCGGCATCCCTCCGCGCCGCCGGCTGACCCGCATCATCCTGCCGCAGGCGATGCGGTCCATCGTGCCGAACGCCACCAACGAGGTGATCGGCCTCGTCAAGGGCGCGTCGGTCGTGTTCGTGATCGCGATCCCCGAGGTGTTCTACGCCGTGCAGGTCATCTACAACCGCAACAGCCGCGTGATCCCGCTGCTCCTGGTCGCCGTGGTGTGGTACACGATCATCACCACGATCCTGAGCATCGCGCAGTACTACATCGAGCGGCACTACGCCCGCGGCACCGTGCGCGTGCTGCCCCCGACACCCGTCCAGCGTGCGCGCCACTGGATCGCCGTGCAGTGGGCACGTCTCGGCGACAGCGACGCCTCACCACCTCCTCTGGAGGGGACGGATGCTGCGCCCCTGACCACTGCGGCATCGCAGGGTTCGAGCAACGACGCGAAGTTCGGAGGGCGCTGACATGACAACCGTCACGGATGCCCCCACGACGGGCCTCGTCGAGATCCACAACGTCCACAAGAGCTACGGCGGAGTCGAGGTGCTGCGCGGCATCGACCTGACTGTCGAGCCGGGCGAGGTCGTGGCGATCCTCGGGCCGAGCGGCTCGGGCAAGTCGACCCTGCTGCGCACGATCAACCACCTCGAGAGCGTCGACCGCGGCTCGGTCACGGTCGACGGCCAGCTGATCGGCTACGAGCTGCGCGGCGACAAGCTCTACGAGCTGCGCGAGCGTGAGGTGCTGGAGCGGCGAACGCAGATCGGCATCGTCTTCCAGAACTTCAATCTCTTCCCGCACCTGACCGCGCTCGAGAACGTCACCGAGGCGCCGGTCGCGCTCGGCCGACTCTCCAAGGACGACGCCCGAGAGCTCGCCCTCGGCCTTCTCGACCGCGTCGGGCTGGCCGACAAGGCCGAGCACTACCCCCGGCAGCTGTCGGGCGGACAGCAGCAGCGCGTCGCGATCGCGCGCGCCCTCGCCCTCAAGCCCAAGGTGATCCTCTTCGACGAGCCGACCAGCGCGCTCGACCCGGAGCTCGTGGGCGAGGTCCTCGACGTCATCCGGGACCTCGCGCAGCTCGGCACGACCCTCGTCATCGTCACCCACGAGGTCGGATTCGCCCGCGAGGTCGCCGACCGGGTCGTCTTCCTCGACGGCGGCCGCGTCATCGAGCAGGGCCCGCCCGCCGAGGTCCTCGTCACACCGGAGCACCCCCGCGTCCAGGACTTCCTCGCGAAGGTCCTGGCCTGAAACCGAGATCTCGACATCGAGCACTCACCCGAGAAAAGGAAGCAATCACATGGCACTGAGCAAGAAGCAGGGCATCGCGATCGGTGTCGGAGCCGTCGCGGTGGCCGCGATCGTCGGCGGCATCGTCTGGGGCGTCAACCAGAACCAGCCCGCCGAGGCCGCCGGCGCCCCCGAGAAGACTGAGGAGTTGGCGAACGTCGCGACCGACGAGATCCAGTGGGTCCGTCTCGACGAGCCCGTCGCGGAGGCCGTCGATGCGCTCGAGGCGAGCGGCTTCGAGCCGGTCGAGCCGGGCAAGCTCACTGTGGCGCATTCCGCCTACGTCCCGCCGCTGGGCTACATCCCCGAGGGCGAGACGAACCCCGCCGGCACCGAGCCGAACATCGGCGCGCTGATCGCCGACGCACTCGGCCTCGAGTACAACCCGGTGGTGGTTGCGTGGGCGGACTGGCCGCTCGGCATCCAGTCGGGCAAGTACGACCTCATCACGTCGAACGTCACCGTCACCGAGGAGCGCAAGGAGCTGTACGACTTCGCGAGCTACCGCGAGGACCTGCTCGGCTTCTATGTGACGAGCGACAGCGACATCGAGAAGATCGAGGAGGCCGCCGACATCACCGGCCTCAAGATCGCGGTCGGCTCGGGCACGAACCAGGAGCAGGTGCTGCTGGCCTGGAACGAGGAGCTCGAGGCCGCGGGCGAGGAGCCCGCCGAGCTGCAGTACTTCGACGACAACGCCGCCACCGTGCTGGCGCTGCAATCGGGCCGCATCGACGCCACCTTCGGCCCGAACGCGACCTCCGCGTGGGCCGCGCGTGAGACCGGCGACACCAAGCTCGTCGGCCTCGTGCCCGGCGGCTGGCCGCTGACGGCGAGCATCGCCGCCGCCACGGCCAAGGGCAACGGCCTCATCGAGCCCGTCAACATCGCGCTCAACGCCCTCATCGAGAACGGGCAGTACGACGAGGTCCTGAAGATCTGGGACCTCCAGTCGGAGCGCGTCGAGACCAGCGAGATCAACCCCGCCGGACTGCCCAAGTCCTGATCGCACGACCCCGGCCGGGCCCGCTCAGAGCGGGCCCGGCCTCTTTCCCTTTGCGCACACCCAGGAGCTCCTCATGTCCCGCGTCCCCCTCTCCGTCCTCGACCTGTCCCCGTTCGGAGCGGGGCAGACGGCCGCGGACGGGCTGCGCGCCTCGATCGCGCTCGCCCGACACACCGAGCGGCTGGGCTACCACCGCTACTGGCTCGCCGAGCATCACTTCAATCCGGGCCTGTCGGGGTCCGCGCCGCACGTCCTGCTCGCGGCGATCGCCGCTGCGACCGACCGCATCCGCGTCGGCACGGCGGCGACCATCATCGGCAACTACTCGCCCGTGCAGGTGGCCGAAGCCGCGGGCGTCGTGGCCGCGCTGCACCCCGGACGCCTCGACCTCGGAATCGGCCGCTCCGGCAATCGCAGCACGGTGCAGCATCCCCCGATGGAGGATTCGGCCGAGCAGCGGGTGGTGGACGGGCTGCTCCTGCCGCCTCAGCGGCCCCTCGCTTTCGACTCCGAGCGATTCGTCGTCCAGGCGCGCCTGCTCGGGCGCACCGACGACGCCGACCGGTTCGAGCAGGATGTGGCCGACATCCTCGCCTTCATCGACGGAACCTACGCCTCCCCGGAGAAGGTGGCGATCCACGCCACTCCCGCCGAGGGAGCGGACATCACCATCTGGATCCACGGTTCGACGGCCGGGCCGAGCGCCCGGCTCGCCGGCCAACTCGGATTGCCGTTCGGCGCCACCTACCACGTCGCCCCCGCCTTCATCCTCGACGCCGTCGCCGAGTACCGTGCGTCGTTTCGCCCTGGCCGCATCGCAGCGCCGCACGTGATCGTGTCGGTGGACGTGGTCGTCGCGGATACCGATGCCGAAGCCCGCCGGCTCGCCGCGGGTTACGGTCGATGGGTGCACAGCATCCGCGCCGGTCAAGGGGCCGTCCCTTTCCCGTCGCCGCTCGACGCCAGCGTCAACCCGCTCTCCCACGAAGAGTTCGAGGTCGTGCGCGACCGCGTCGAGACGCAATTCGTCGGCTCGACCGACAGCGTCGTCGAGCGGCTGGAGACGCTGCAGCGCGTCACGGGCGCCGACGAGCTGCTCGTCACCACGATCACGCACGACCCCGATGACCGCGAACGCTCGTACGCGCTCCTCGCTGATGCGTGGGGGACCGCCGAGACGGGCGGGCGCGAGAAGCGGGCTGCCCCGGCGGAGGTGCTCGCGTGAGCGGGGGATCGGTCGCCGCGACCGACGACGGGGCCGTGGCTGGGGCATCCGTCCCCGCTGACATCACCATCCGCCGGGTGCGCACCGAGGAGTACCAGCGCGCCGGCGAGGTGACCGCACAGGCGTACCTGTCGAGCTACGGGAAGCTCTCCGACGAGTACGTCGCCTCGCTTCGCGATGTCGCGAGCCGCGTGCGCGGGGGCGACGTGTGGGTGGCGGTCGAGCCGAGCGGCGAGGTCCTCGGGACGGTGTGGATCGCGCGTCCGAACCGGCCGCTCGCGGAGGTCGCCCGACCCGGTGAGACGGACTTCCGGCAACTCGCCGTGGCCCCTGCCGCCCGCGGCCGAGGCATCGGCGAGGCGCTCACCCGCCACGTCATCGACCTCGCGCGCGAGCGTGGTTCGCACCGCGTCGTGATGAACAGCGGTCCCGAGATGACCGGCGCCCACGCGCTCTACGCGAAGCTGGGCTTCGAGCGGCTGCCGGAGCGCGAGGGTGCGTGGGAAGTGCAGCCCGGCCGCTGGATCGAGCTGTTCACGTTCGGCTACGACCTGGCACCCGAGCCCGCGGACACGCCACCGGCCGAACGTGCGTGGACGCTCGAGACCGTCCCGTGGGACGACCCGCGCGCCGAGGCCCTGCGCTCCGAGATGGACGGCGAGATTGCGCCTCGCTACGCGGATCGGCTGGCCCATGCTGCACCCGTCGCCGAGGAAGCGCAGCGTGCGTTCGCGGTCGACCCCGGCACCATCGTCGCAACAGTGCTCGCCGTCGACGAGTCTGGTGCGGCCGTCGGTCACGCGGCGCTGCGGGATCTCGTCCACGACGGCACGCGCGACCTGGAGGTGAAGCGCGTGTTCGTGAAGCCGCGCGCACGCGGCACGGGGGTGAGCCGGGCACTGATGAGCGAGCTCGAGCGCATCGCGCAGGATCGCGGCGCGGGCCGCTTGATCCTGCAGACCGGTGACCGTCAGCACGAGGCGGTGGTCCTCTACGAGCGGATCGGATACCGCCCGATCCCGATCTTCGAGCCGTACAAGGCGTTCCCCTTCTCGCAGTGCTTCGCGAAGGAGCTCGCTCCGTCGGAGTGAGGCGGGAGCCGATGCTCACGTCCGGGTGGTGCTCCGCGAGCTGTCCAGCAGGGGCACCGCCGCTTCAGCGCGTGTGCCCGCCCGCCGGAACACAGGGTCTGCAGACGCGACCAGGGCGACCGCAGAGCCCACCGCACACGTCACCAGCGCAGCCTGCAAGGTCGCGGCGGTCGAGATGCCCGACGAGGTGAGGAGGACGCCGGTGGCCAGGGCGACCAGGAACGTCGCCGCCAATCGCTGAGTGAGCTGAAGGAACGAGGCGGCGACCCCGTGCAGCTCGGCCGGCGCGAACGAGAGCGTGGTGGCGCGGACCACGGGTTCCACGAGGCCGCCGCCGATTCCGAGCCCGATCTGGGCTGCCGCGGCGACCACGAACAGCACCCCGTTCGGCAGCAGCGGCGCCGCGACCGCCAGGCCCGCGAACAGGGCGGCCTGCAGTCCCAGCCCCAGCGCCACCGTCGCGGACGACCCGATCCGCCCGACCACACGCAGACTGAACAGCGAGCCGCCGAGCCGCGCCAGGGCCCCGGGCGCAAACACGAGGGCGATCGCCAGCGCCGAGAGCGCCGGAGACAGCAGGAAATACAGGGTGACCGCCGATCCGGCAGCCATCCCGCTGCCGAACCACAGCAGGGCGACCACGTTGCCCACCACGAAGCCGCGCGATCGCACCAACGCCGGCGCGAACAGCGGGAGCCGCCCGCGCCGGGCGTACCGCTTCTCCCACAGGACGAGCGCCAGCCCGAGCAGCACGGCCGCCCCGGCCACGGCCAGCCCCGACCGTCCCGACAGGCCCGGCTCCACCACCGGCAGGGTCAGGGCCACGACGACCAGGCACAGCAGCACGATCCCGGGCAGATCGATCCAGACCCGCCCGGACGCGGCCGAGGCGCGGGGGCCCGGCATCCCTCGCCATCCGAGCACGACAGCCGCGATCACGAGCGGAAGCGGCGTCAGCAGCACCACGCGCCAGGCGATGTCGGCGGGAAGGGCCCCGAGGAGGAGCGCGGCGAGAACCGGGCCCAGCACCCCGGCCAGACCGCCGACGGCCGTGTACGCGGCGAGAGAACGCAGCCGCGACGCGCCCGTGTAGAGGTCCTGGATCGCGCCGAGCACCTGCGCGCTGATGACGCCGGCACCGAGGCCCTGGACGAATCGCGCCGCCACGAGCACGACGATCGTGGGGGCGGCGACCGCCACCACGCCGCCGACGAAGAAGATCCCGAGGCCGACGAGGAACAGCAACCGGCGACCGTAGACGTCGCCGAGCCTCCCCGACGGGATGAGGCCGAGCCCGAAGGTGAGCGAGAACGACGCGAGCAGCCATTGCACCCCCGCCGTGGACCCGCCGAGCGACGAGCTCACCGCGGGCGCCGCGTAGGTGATGACGGTGGCATCGAAGAGCGTGGCAAAGCCAGCGGCCAGGCACGCCCAGAGCGCGAGCCGCGTCCGGGACCCCCGGACGGCGCCCGCGCCCTCAATCGTCACGAGGCCCCGGACTCACGCCGCGGCGAGCTCGAGCGATCGCCGGCCGAGGGGGTCGGCATCCGTCCACAGCGCCGTCGGGAACTCCCGCCGCAGCACCGGGGCGACCTCGAGGGCGAAGCGCTCCAGGATCTCCAGCTGGCGTTCGAACGGCACCGTCGTGGGCAGGCTGATCGACTGCAGATCGTGTTCGAGCCGGCCGTGGAAGCGTGCGATCTTGTCGATCACCTGCTGCGGCGTGCCGACGAGCGCGGGCCCCTCGGCGACAGCGTGCTCGATGTCGCGGAACGGGGTGTTGTTGCCGGGCACGTTGGTGGCCGCGACGATCGCGTTATACACCGGGCCGTACTGGGCGATGGCCTCCTGCGTGGTGTCGGCGATGAACAGCGCCCCGGATCCCGCGGCGACGAACGCGGCCGCCGGGTCGTGACCGTGCCGCGCGTACTCCGAGCGGTAGTGGTCGACGAGCACGCCGTAGTTCTCGAGCGGCTGGATCGCGTTCGCGCTGAACAGCGGGTCGCCGAAGCGGGCGGCCAGGCCCGCCGAGAACAGCGTCGTCGCCGAGCCGTGCCACACCCGCGGCGCACCGTCGAACGGGCGTGGCAGGGTCGTGACGCCCGTGAGCGGCCGCGTGAACTCCGTTCCGGGCCACGTCACGTCCTCCTCACGCCACAGGGTGCGCAGCAGCTCGTACTTCTCCGCGAGGAGCTCCCACTGATCGTCGATGTCGAGCCCGAACAGCGGGAACTGCGCCACCTCGTTGCCCTTGCCGATCGTGAGGTCGAGCCGCCCGCCCGACAGCTGGTCGATCGTCGCGTAGTCCTCAGCGACGCGCACCGGATCCAGCACCGAGAGCACCGTGACGCCGGAATTGAGACGGATGCGGCGGGTCCGGGCCGCGATCGCGCTGAGCAGCACCGTCGGCGACGAGGAGAGGAAATGGCCGGCATGGCGCTCGCCGATGGCGATGGCATCCACTCCCAGCTCTTCGGCGCGGACCGCCTGCTGCAGGGTCTCGGCGAAGCGCTCCGCCGGCGAGACCTGGCGGCCTGTGATCGGATCGGCGCGGTAGGGGACGATGTCGAGCAGCTGGAACCTCATGCGGCCACCCCCGGTGCCACGAGCGCGGCGTTCGAGACCACGCGCGACAGCGGCTTCTTCTCGCCCGCCTCGATGCCGATCGGCAGGCGGTTGCCCGTGGGCGGCAGCGGGCAGGTCGCGAAGTCGGTGTACGCGCAGGGCAGGTTGACGGCGCGGTTGAAGTCGATCGTCGTCCAGCCGTCGGCATCCGGCGCATCCACCCCCACCGAGCGGTTCGCGGCGTAGGTGGTGAGCCCGCTCGTCGCGTCGGTGAACAGCACGAGCAGGTCGCCCGGCGCCTTGCCGGCGAACGCGAGGAGCGTGAACTCCTCGCCGCGCCACGAGAACTCCAGCACGCCCGGGGCGTCGTACACGTGGGTGAGGCCGTCCACCGCGGCGCCGACCTCGGTCGGGATCGGCGCCTCGAAGGGGCGGAAGCGGGCCGCGACCCGCCACCGCGGGTTCGGCACGTACGTCGGGGTGCCCGAGTACTCCGCGAGGAACGGGTGATCGGCCCGGCGCGGGCGCAGGATCGTGTGACCACCGCGGACCGCGATCTCGACCGCCCCGGCGACCTCGCCGTCGGTGAACGTCGGGGTGACGCTGCCACGTTCGGCGATCTCGCCGAACGCGTGCGTGCCGCTGATCGCCCGGCCGTCGAGGGTCAGGCTCTCGCCCTCGGCGAGCTCGACGACCACGCCGTCGGCGCTCAGCCGCCAGGTGCCGGGAGCGCCGGGCACGGTGACCGGGTCGCCGCCGAGCCAGTGCAGACCGGTGATCGCGAAGAAGCCGAGGGAGTCGGCGCGCCGCGTCTCGTGCGTGCGGTGCCAGTCCTCCCAGTCGCGCCCGAACTGCGCGCGGTCGACATCGGTGTTGAGGGTGGTGGTCATGGGTGCTCCTCGTGGGTACAGCCGGATGGCGGATGCCGCGAACTCAGGCCGCGGTTGGGTTTACAGACTTCGCAGATTCGCGCGGAGCTCGCAGAGATCCGGCGGTCCGGTGCGAGAAGGGCGCGACCCTGCGAAGTCTGTGAAGCCGGGAGGACACTTCATACCGCGGCCTCCTCGGGAGTGCGGGTCCTGGTCGCGGTGCTGGTGTTGGCGTGGAACGTGCGCACGGCGTGGTCGAGTGCGTCGACCGTGAGGGCGATCGAGTCGAGGTCGATGCGCTCGTCGTTGCCGTGGAACAGGCGGCGGAAGGTGCCGTAGTCCCAGCGCTCGCTGAGCACGCCGAAGCCGTAGGCCGGGATGCCGCGGCGACGGTAGAACCGGCCGTCGGTGCCGCCCACCCCGAGCATCGGCAGGAGCTCCGCCGTCGGGTAAGCGCGGCGCACGGCGCTGCCGAGGGCGTCGAACAGGGGAGTGTCGATCGGCGAGGCCGTCGACTCGCCGAACCAGTCGCCCTCGATCTCGATGTGCTCGATGAGGTCCCCGAGCGCGTCGCGGATGAGCCCCTCGACGTCCTCCCGGGTGACATCGGGTAGGACGCGAATGTCGAGCTGCACCGTCGCCGTGCCCGGAATGACGTTGCCCTTCTCGCCGGCGCGGACGATAGTCGGCGAGATCGTCGTGTGCGTCGAGGCGTGCGCGAACCCGCCGAGGCTACCGAGGTGTGGCAGGCCGTTGTAGAACCGCGCGGGGTCGGTCAGGGCGGTGCGGGTCGCGGGTTCGAGGTCGAGTGCCTCGGCGTACGCGCGCCATTGCGGCGTGATGACTGTCGTGCCGCGGTGCCGTGCGAGGCGGGTCACCGCCTCGGCCGCGATGACGGCGGCATTGCGGGATCCCCAGGGGGCCGAGCCGTGGCCCGGCGCACCGGTCACGCGCAGCAGCCGTCCGGCGCCTCCCTTTTCGCCGACCATGACGCCGAGGTGCGGCCGTGCGCCGGCGTGGGCGCCGCCGGACTCGGTCAGCACGTAGTCGGCGTCGATGAGGTCGAGACGGTGCTCGGTGAGCCAGCCCACACCGAAGCGGCTGCCGTTCTCCTCGTCGGCGACGGCGGCGAAGATGAGGTCGCCGCGCGGACGGAAGCCGCCCGTCGCGATGGCTCGGGTCACGACGGCGTAGGCGGCGGTGAGGTTGAGCATGTCGATCGCGCCCCGGCCCCACAGCACGCCGTCGACGATCTCGCCCGCGAACGGATCACGCGACCAGCCCGCCGGCTCGACCGGCACGACGTCGGTGTGGCCGACGAGGGCGAGCGACGGCGCGGTAGGATCCGTGCCCTCGATGCGGATGATGAGCGAGGCGCGGCCCGGATGCGGCTCCACCACCACGCCTTCGACCCCCGACCCCTCGAAGAACCCCTGAAGCGCGCGCACCTGCAGGTGCTCGTGGCCTGAGTCGGGCGTGCCGTCGTTGACGGCCGCGTTGCGGATCAGCTCCTGCAGCAGCTCGGTCGTCTGCAGCGCCAGCGAGCCCTGGGCGCTCATGCCGCGGCCCCTTCCGCGAGCACCGGCGGCGACAGGGTCGACCCCGGAATCGCCTCGATCAGCCGTCGCGTGTACTCCTCGCGCGGCGTACGGAGCACCTGCGCGGTCTTGCCCTGCTCGACGACCCTGCCCTGCTGCATCACCGCCACGCGGTCGGAGATCTCGCGGACAACCGCGAGATCGTGGCTGATGAACAGGTACGACACCCCCGAGTCGCGCTGCACCGCCGCGAGCAGGTCGAGGATCTGGGCCTGCACCGACACGTCGAGCGCCGACACGGCCTCGTCGAGAACGACGAGGTCGGGCCGCAGCGCGAGCGCGCGCGCGATCGCAACCCGCTGCCGCTGGCCGCCCGAGAGCTCGGCCGGGCGCCGCGACGCGGTCCCCGCCGGCAGCGCCACCTGGTCGATCAGGTCGCGAACGCGGCGCGCCCGCTCCGCCTTGTCGACGCCATAGGCGCGCAGCGGCTCGTCGATCACCTCAGCGAGCGTGAACCGCGGGTCGAGCGAGGCGAACGGGCTCTGATAGACGAGCTGGAACCGCCGGCGCAGTGCGCGCAGCTCCTCGCGGCCCGCGGCGACCAGGTCCTCGCCGTCGAAACGGATGCTGCCCGCCGACGGCTTCTCGAGGCGCAGCGCCAGTCGCGCCGTGGTGCTCTTGCCCGAACCCGACTCGCCCACGATCGCGAGCGTCTCACCCCGGTCCACGCGGAACGACACGTCGTCGACCGCGACGAGCTTCCCGCGTCCCGGAAGAGAGAATTCCTTGCGCAGACCCGTGACCTCGAGGAGCGCCCGGGTGGCGTCACCCTGTTCCGTCCGAAGCGGTCGCTCGGCGACGCGCACCGTCTCGCCGCGGAGCCCGGGTGCCGCGGCGATGAGCGCGCGGGTATACGCATGCCGGGGGCTCTCGAGCACCTGGCGCGCGGTCCCCGTCTCGACGATCTCGCCGTTCTGCATCACGATGATGCGGTCGGCGCGGTCGGCGGCGACGCCGAGGTCGTGGGTGATGAGCAGCACGGCGGTGTCGAGCGTCGACGCCAGCGTGTCGATGTGGTCGAGGATCTGCTTCTGCACCGTGACGTCGAGGGCGCTGGTCGGCTCGTCCGCGATCACGAGCTGCGGCTCGGCCGCCAGTGCCGTCGCGATGAGCGCGCGCTGCTTCATTCCGCCCGAGAACTGGTGCGGGAACTGCTTGGCGCGGGCTTCGGGCTCGCCGATGCCGGCGAGGCGCAGCAGCTCGACGGCCCGCGCATCGGCGCCTCGGCGCGTGGCGAGCCCGTGGATGACGAGCGGCTCGCCTACCTGGCGTCCGACGCGCTTGACCGGGTTGAGGCTCGTCGTCGGGTCCTGCGGGATGAGCCCGATCGCGCGCCCGCGCACCTCACGCCACGCCCGGCGCGAGAGCCCGGTCAGGTCGGTGCCGTCGAAGACGATCGAGCCGGCGTCGACGGAGGCGTTGGAGGCGAGCAGGTGGATCACGGCGTGCGCGGTGGTGCTCTTGCCCGAGCCCGACTCGCCCACGATCGTTACGACCTCGCCGCGGTCGACGGTGAAGCTCACGTCGCGGACGGCCGGGCGCGGCCGCCCGCCCAGCGTGTATGAGACCGACAGGTTCGAGACTTCCAGGAGCGCGCTCATCGGATTCCTCCATTGCGCTCGAGGGCGCGCGAGATGCGGTTGGCCGACAGCACGACGGCGACGATCACGAGGCCCGGCAGCGTCGTGAGCCACCACGCCACGGCGAGGTAGTCGCGTCCGCCCGCGACGAGCGAGCCCCACTCGGGCGTGGGCGGCGGCGCGCCGAAGCCGAGGAACGACAGTGACGAGATCGCGAGCACCATGACTCCGAACTCGAGGGCGGCCAGCGCGACGACCGGGCCGGACGCGTTGGGCAGCACGTGACGGCGCAGCACGGTGTACCAGCGCACCCCCGAGACGCGGGCGGCCTCGACGTAGACGGCGGTGGCGATCTGCAGCACCTCGGCGCGCATGACCCGGGAGAAGGATGCGATGCTCGCGAGTCCGACCGCGATCGCGACGTTGAGCGTGCCGAAGCCGAGCGCGGTGATGAGCGCCAGCGACAGGAGCAGGCTCGGGATCGCGAGCAGCACGTCCATGAAGCGCATGATCGCGTCGTCCACGAACCCGCGGAGGAAGCCGGCGAGCAGGCCGAACAGCGACCCGACGGCGAGGCCGACGATAACGGCAACGGAGGTCGCGGCCAGCGACGTCGACGCCCCATAGACCACGCGGGCGTAGAGATCGCGACCGAGGTTGTCGGTCCCGAAGATGTGCTCGGGGCTCGGCGGAAGCAGCCGATCCTGAGGGACTCCCACGTTGGGGTCCCAGGCCGTGAACCACGAAGGCACCACCGCCCACAGGGTAACGAGGGTGAGCACGAGGATCGACGCGACCAGGGTCGGCTGCTTCAGCAGCGCGACGACCGGCTTCAGCGCAGAGCGGCGGGTGGCGGCATCCGTTCGCTCTTCCTCGAGGGTCGCCGCGTGCGGGCTGCCCGACGGATCCGCGTTGGGATGGACGATCGACTCGACGAACGGGTCGTGCGGCTCGAGGGTGCGCGCGGGCGGGGAGAGCACGTTCTCGACGGTCATGGCTGCTCCTGTCAGGCTGCGACGAACGCCGTGCGGGCGAGCGTGATGCGGCGGTCGATAAGGGGGTAGACGAGGTCGACGACGAGGTTCGCGACCACGAACACGAGGGCGGCGAAGACGACCACGGTCTGGACCACGGGCACGTCACGGTTGTTGACGGCGGTCACGACGAGGCGGCCGATGCCGAGGCGCGAGAACACGGTCTCGGTGACGACGGCGCCCGAGAGCAGGCCGCCGATGAGCACGCCGACCATCGTGAGAGACGGGATCGCCGCGTTGCGGAACGCGTGGCCGAGCTGCACGCGGCGCTCGCTCGCCCCCTTGGCGCGCACGATCTCGACGTACGGCTGGGCGAGAGTCGACCGCAGGCTGCGTGACAGCAGCTGCGCGATGAACGCGCCCGAGGGGATCGCGATCGTGATCGCGGGCAGCACGAGGCTCTCGAATCCTTCGTTGCCCATCGACGGGAAGAGCCGGATGCGGAACGAGAAGGCCTGCAACAGCAGGAGTCCGATCCAGAACACCGGGATCGAGACGCCCAGCGGCGGCAGCGACGACAGCAGGTTGCGCAGCCACTGCGCGCGGGCGAGCGACGCCGACAGCGCAAGGACGATGCCGAACACGACCGACAGGACGAACGCGAACGCTGTGAGCGCGAGCGTCGGGGGCAGTGACTCGAGGAGAAGATCGGATGCCGGGCGCCCGGTCTGCGTCGAGACGCCGAAGTCCCCGGTGAGCGCCTTGCCCAGGGCGACGAGGTACTGCTCGTACAGCGGGCGGTCGAGCCCGAGCTCGCTGCGCAGCTGCGCCACGAGCTCGGGGTCGATGGCCTCCTGGTCGCCGCCGCCCGCGAACAGGGTCGCGGCGTCGCCGGGAAGGAGGTAAAGGATAAGGAACGAGATCGTGTACGCGGCCCACAAGACGATCACGCCCTGCCCGATCCTCCGGGCGATGTATCGACCCCACATGTTCTCGTCCCTCATCCCTTTCGGTGTGCCCGTGCGCGCTTACTCGGCGATCCAGGCGTCGTAGAAGTCCAGGCGGCTGGACGCCTCGAACGTCAGACCCTGCACCTTCGACGCGGCCGTGATCGTGGTCGACAGCTGGTAGATCGGGATCGAGTAGCCGCCGGTGATCAGCAGCTCGGCGGCCTCGTCGACGACTTTCTGACGCTCTGCCGGGTCGATGATCGCGGCCTGCTCGTCGAGCAGCTCGTCGATCTTGGCGGGCTCGGTGCGCTTGGTGGCGTTGCTGGTGCCGCTTACCGAGAACACCGTGCGCAGCACGTCGGGATCGGCCCGCGTCAGGTTGCCGTACGAGAAGTCGTACGTGCCGTCGGCGTTCGCGGCGGTGACGTCGGCAATGCTGGCGAAGGTCAGCTGCAGGTCGACGCCGATCTGGCGCAGCTGCTGCTGCACGAACTCGAGCACCTCCTTGGGCGACTGCCAGTACGTCACGTGGAAGCTGAGCTTCTCGCCGTCCTTCTCGCGGATGCCGTCGTCGCCCTCGGTCCAGCCCGACTCCTCGAGCAACTCGGCGGCGGCGTCCGGGTCGTACTCCAGCACGTCGCTCAGGTCGGTGAAGTACGGGGTCGACGAGGCGAGCGGCGACACGGCGGGCAGGTCGTCGGGGCCGAGCAGGGTCGAGGTGATCTGCTCGCGGTCGATGCCCTTCTGGATCGCGAGGCGCACGTTCTCGTCGGCGAGCTTCTCGGTCGACTGGTTCGCGTACAGGTTGTAGACCGAACCGGGGTTGGCGCGGTTGACCGACCAGAAGTCGTCGCCCTCGAACAGCACGGCGTCGGCCGTCGCGATGCCCGTGGTCGCATCGATCTGACCCGACTGCAGGCTGCCGGTGCGGTTACCAGACTCGGGGACTACCTTGTACGTGATGGTGTCGAGGTAGGCCTCGCCGGTGTGGCCGGCGGTCGACGGGCCCCACTCGTAGCCCTCGCGGCGCTCGAGCACGGCGCCCTCGTTCGGCGTGTAGCTCTGCACCGAGAACGGACCCGAGCCGATGTAGTCGCCGAGGCAGCGGTCGGCCTGGCTTACCGCGGCGGTGGCCGGCGACAGCAGGCCGAGGGTGAAGGTCGACGTCGCCTGCAGGAACTGCGCATTCGGCTCGGTGAAGTTGATGGTCACCGTCTGGTCGTCGACCACGTCGATGCTCTCGAGGTCGGCGAGGTACGACGAGCCGAGCGTCGCCTTCGCCCCCAGCGCCTGGATCGCCTCGAAATTCGTCTTGACGGATGCCGCGTCGATCGGTTCGCCGTCGGCGTACGTGGGGCCGTCCTGGAGGGTGAACGTGAAACTCGTCGCGTCGCCGTTGACCTCCCACTCCTCGGCAAGCCACGGCAGGATCTCACCCGTCTCAGGGTCCTGGATCGTGAGCGAAGCGACGGTCTGTCGAGCGATCGCGATGGCGTCGTTGTTGCCGACCTGCTGCGGGTCGATGCACTGGCTGTCGACTGAGATCGCGAAGGTCAGGTTGCCCCCCGTGACGGGCTCCGCCTCGGCGGATGCGTTCGGGGCGGGGTCGCCGGCGCCGGTCGCGCACGCGGTCAGCGTGAGCGCGACGACGCCGATCGCCGCGAGCGCGGCGGTGCGGGGTCGGGTGAACGACATGGTGTCTCCAGAAGCTGTGGCGGGAAGTCGCGGCGGGGATGCCGGCTCGTGACCTCAGCGTCTCTGAAGTGCGGCGCCGACCCCGAGGGCGCGTGTCACACGCCGTGAAGGTCGGTTGCGCGCGGTCACACGCCGTCACGCGGCGTCACACAGAGGTGCCGGAGAGGGGGCGTCGAGCTACGGCGCGACGGGCACGGCGAGGTCGAGGCGGGCCGCGATGGCACCGGCGACCGCGTCGGTCTGCCGCAGCGACAGGGAGTTCGCCGCGGGCCGGGTGAACGCGCCGGCCTCGGTCTGGGACGTGAACGGCCCGATGGCGAAGAGGGTGTCGTGCGGCGAGCCGTCGGGTCGCAGCACGCGCCCGTTCTCGGCGACCCGCACGCGGCCGAGCGAGCCGTCGTAGTCCTCATCGGCAACCCGCAGCTCGGTGCCGTGCACGGTCGCGAGCTCGCGCAGCGCGACATTCGTGCTGAGGGGGGCATCGGCAGCCGGAAGCCACGCGTCGACGAGCGCTCCGGCTACCGTCTCGCCGGGAACGCGGGCGCTGGATGCCGCGAATCCGCGTGGCTCGACGGTGACGGTGACGTCGGGGCCGAGGAAGCGCACCACCCCCGCATCGGCGAGGGCGAGCAGTTCCTCGAGCCGATGCGGCGGCGGTCCGCTCGCCAGGTAGCTGAAGAAGGTGTGCCAGCGGACCGGCAGCGTGTGTGCGCGCGAGCGCGCGTTCCAGCGTTCCTTCGGGATCTCCGACAGCGCCATGAACGACAGGAGCGCCGCCATGAAGACGCCCTGGGCGGGGCTGCGCTCCTGGTTCGTGCGCAGCTGCAGGTCGTCCGCGATGTGGGCGCGCACCTGGCGGTGCGCCTCGTCGGTGTCCGCGAATTCCGCGCCGGCGAATGGGCGATCGAATGCGGCGACGTCGAACCGGTCCAGGGGATCGGGCACGACCGTGGCGATGGCATCCTGAAGCGCCGGGTCGTCCCACGCGTGCGCCCGCAGCACCGGCCGGAAGCCGTCCCAGGTGGTGGCCACCCGTTCCGGATGGCCGGTGAACAGCTCGCGGTAGTGGCCGTGCAGCAGTTCGCCGGCGATGAGCGGCCAGGCATCGTGGTCGAAGTCGAGGGGCCGTCCCGCGCGCTGCAGGTCGGTGATCGCCTCGGGCGTGAGCACCTCGCGCAGCGGCGCGTCGCCCTGCAGCGTCGAGGTCACCTTGGAGCGGTATGGCACGCCGCGGCGCGAGCCGAGGTGCAGCCGGGGCTCGCGTCCCGACGCCAGGTAGCGGAGGGCGCCGTCGCCGTCCCGGTCGAACCGGCCGCCGCGTCCCTGGGTGAGGAGCACCACGAGATCGACGGCCGCGAGGCCCATTCCGCGCACGATGACGTCCCCCTGCTCCGGCAGCACGGACAGGTCCGCATCCGCGGTGAACGCCGGGCCCACGTACACGAGCCCCTCGCGCAGCGCGGCCGCCGCAAGCGCTGCAGACGCCGGATCGGGCTCCCGCTCGGTGTGGCCCAGGCAGTAAGCCACAGCATCCGTCACGATTTCGCGACCGCTCGCGAGCGAAACGCGGTGCCTCCCCGACGGCGCCGGCCGCACCGACGTCACCGTGTCCGTGTGCAGACGGATCGTCACACCCTCTGGCGCGCTCGCCGCAGTGCGGCGGAAGAACCAGTCGAGGTAATGACTGTGGAGGCGCCGCGTCGGGAAGCCTTCGGGCGCGAGCGTGCGTGCCTCGGCGGCCGACAGTTCGTCGAGCTCGACCTCGGGCAGCTCGCCTGCGCGCCAGAGCTCGAGCCACTCGCTCAGCGAGGGACCAGGGCGCACCGGTCCGTCGATGGTGCAGCTGTCGTCGGTGAACACCGTGACGTCGCTCGCCATCGAGTTGAGTTTCAGCAGTGGCGACTGCGCGTGGCGCCAGATGCGGCCGGCGCCGGGAGGGTGCGGGTCGACGAGGTCGATGTCGAGCTGGGTGTGGCCGTCTGCGCGCGCCAGCACGCGTTCCAGGAGCATGGCGGCCCGGGGGCCCGCTCCGACGAACAGCAGGCGCGCGCGATCGCTCATCGCGCAGCGAGTGCCGGTGCGGGGTGCGGTACCGGGAGACCGAGCAGGTCGCGGAGCGTCGCGCCCTCGTCGTATGACCGGCGGTACGAGCCGCGTTCCTGCAGCAGCGGCACGACGCGCTCGGCGAATTCGTCGAGGCCGTGTGGAGTCAGGTGCCCGACGATCGTGAAGCCGTCGGTCGCGCGCTCCTGCACGAACCGATCGATCTCGGCCGCGATGCGCGCGGGCGTGCCGACGAAGGTGTGCTGCGCGGTGAGGCGGATGACCAGCTCGCGGATGCTGAGCCCCTCGGCCTCCGACAGCTCGCGCAGCTTCGCGATGCGTGCCCGCACCGCCGCGTGCCGGTTCGCCCAGCCCCGCGCCGTCTCGCTGCCGGTGTCGGGCTCGACGTCGGGCAGCGGCCCGTCCGGGTCGTAGCCCGAGAGGTCGCGGCCCCAGACCTGCTCGACGTAGGTGAGCGCGACCTCGGGACGCACCTGCTGCAGCGCGATCTCGCGTGAGCGCTCGCGGGCCTCCTCGTCGGTGTCGCCTATCGCGAAGGTCGCGGCGGGGAGGATCTTGAGCGAGTCCTCCTGGCGGCCGTAGTGGGCGAGCCGCCCCTTGACGTCGTCGTAGAACTCCCGGGCGTCCTCGAACTCCTGATGCAGCGAGAAGATGACCTCGGCGTGCTCGGCGCCGAACGCGCGGCCGTCGGCCGAGTCGCCGGCCTGCACGATCACCGGGCGGCCCTGCGGCGAGCGGGGCACGTCGAACAGCGCGTCGACGTCGAACTGCGCGCCGCGGTGGCGCACACGTGTGGGCACGCCGTCGTCGAGGAACACGCCGGTCGCGGCATCCGCCCGCACGCCGTCTTCAGGCCAGGAGTCCCAGAGCTCCTTGGCGAGCTGTGCGAACTCACGCGCCCGCTCGTAACGATCGGCGTGGTCGAGGTATCCGCCGCGGCGGAAGTTGGCGCCGTGGAAGGCGTCGGAGCTCGTCACCGCGTTCCAGCCGGCACGGCCGCCCGACAGGTGGTCGAGGGTCGCCAGCTGCCGCGCGAGCTCGTACGGCTCGTTGAACGTCGTGTTGAGCGTGCCGACGACCCCGACGTGCTCGGTGATAGCGGCGACCGCGGCGAGGATCGACAACGTGTTCGGGCGGCCCAGCACGTCGAGCTCGTGGATTCGGCCTTTGTGCTCGCGCAGGCGCAGTCCCTCGGCGAGGAAGACGTAGTCGAACAGCCCGCGCTCGGCGGTCGCGGCGAAGTGCTCGAACGACGCGAAGTCGATCTGGCTGCCCGCGGTCGGGTCGGTCCAGACGGTGGTGCTGTTGACGCCGGGGAAGTGGGCGGCGAGGTGGATCTGACGGATGCTGCGGCTCACAGCGCGACCTTCTCTCGGACGTAGCGGCTCTCGGGGCGGGCGAGGTCGAGGCGCGCACGCAGCGTGCCGGCGCCGTCGTCCTCGCGCAGCGTGCGGGTGGACCGCAGCAGCGGCACGACCTTCTCGGCGATCGCCACGACGTCGGCGGGCAGGCGGGCGGGCCGCAGGCGCACCCCGTCGACACCGGCGGCGGCCAGTTCACGCACCGCGTCGGCGACGTCGCCGGGTGTGCCCACGACGATGCGCGCGTCGGAGGTGAGCGGCGCGCCGTCCCACTCATCGAGGCGCTCGGCCGCGCTGCGTGCAGCCGGCTCGGTGTCTTCGATCAGCACGAGGAGGTCGGCGTAGACCCGCAGGCGTTCGTCGCCCGTGCGCAGATCGTCGGCCGCGGCATCCAGTTCCGCGCGGATGGCGTCCAGCTCGAAGCCGGGGCGGCCGCCTGCCTCGTGGGGCGTGGTGAAGACGAGGTCGGCATGCGCCGCGGCGAGCCGGTAGGGCACCGTCTGGTGCGCGAGGACCGTGAGCAGTGGCCGTCCCTGCGGCGACCGCGGCACGATCGATGCCCCGGTGACCGCGAAGAACTCGCCTTCGAACTCGATGTTGTGCACCCGGTCGGCGTCGAGGAAGCGGCCCGTCGCGGCATCCCGGATGATGGCGTCGTCCTGCCAGGAGTCCCACAGCCGCGACAGGACGTCGGCGAACTCGCTGGCCTCGCGGAAAGCCGCGAGGATCTCGGGGGAGTCCTCGACCCGGCCGGAGGCGGGGATCGCGTCGACGCCCGCGGCGCGGCGCCCGAAGTTCGCCCGCTCCGCGGCGGAAGCTCCCGCGACCAGGCGCACGCCGGCGCGGCCGCGGCTGGCGAAGTCGAGAGTCTGGATGCCCGTCGCGACATGGAACGGCTCGGTGTGCGCCGTCGTCACGGTCGGTACGAGACCGATCCGGCGTGTCAGCGGTGCGACGAAGGAAGCGATCAGGACGGCGTCGAGGCGGCCGCGGACACGGTCACGCCGCAGGCCCTCGAGCGGCTCGAAGCGGTCGGTCAGCGACAACGCGTCCTCGATCGTCGCCAGCGCGACTCCGCTGTCATCGGCGGTGCGCAGCAGATCGCGCCAGTAGGCAGGCGAGGCCAGCTCGTGGGGACGCGCGGTGGACTCGCGCCAGGCGGCGGGATGCCAGCCGGTGCGCTCGAAGGCGATGGCGATGTGCACCTGTTCGGTCACGGTCGTTCTTTCCTCTAGCTCGGGTTCGGATGATGGATCGCGGACGTCAGCCCACGCGGGAGTGGTCGCCCAGCCGGTGCCAGCCGCGGTTGTGATAGACCAGTGCACCACCCCCGGCGTCGGACTCCTCCCGGGCGATGTGCGCCTGCACCGCATGTGCGGCGATGACCGTCGAGCCGCCGGCATCCATGCGACTGACCACTGCGCACCGCACCCACGCCCGCACCCCGCGGAAGACCGGCTCGCCGGTGGGCAGCGGCGCCCACGACTCGGAGTCGGCGAAGCGGTCGACGCCGCTCGTTGCTCCCAGGCGCGCGAGATCGATATCGTCGGCGTCCAGCAGATGCACGACCACGGAGTCGGCCGCGAGGATCGTCGGCGTCGACGACGAGATCGACGACACCGAGAACACCAGCAGGGGCGGATCGGCGCTGACCGACGATACGGACGACGCGGTGAGCGCGACCGGACCGCCGGAGCCGGTCGCCGTGATGACGGCGACGCCGCTGGGGTGCCCACGGAACAGCGTGCGAAACTCCAGCGGGGAGATCGCGCCGCAGATCGAACGCGTCGCGGGATGCTGATCGGTCGCGGAGGCACTGGGGAGAGCGGTCATGGCACGACGGTAGGCGCGGCTCCCCGGCCAGGATGGGGTCGGCACGAAACACGAGGAAACGCGCCGTCATACGGCGGCGCATGGCGTCATCGAAGGTTCTGATCCCCTGGCGATCGGCTTGCATGGGGGGCATGTCGAGCATCGTCGTCCTGGTCGGGAACCCTCAGCCCTCGTCACGCACGCGCCTGGTGGCGGAGGAGGTCGCCGGGCGGATCGCCGCGCGCTCCGGAGCTCGGGTGGCGGACACGATCGACCTGGCCGACGTCGCATCGCTCCTCTTCCGCTTCCCCGACGACACCATCGACGAGCTGCGGCGCCGGGTGACGGCGGCCGATCTCGTGGTCGTCGCAAGCCCGACGTACAAGGCGACCTACACGGGGCTGCTCAAGGCCTTCCTGGACCGCTTCACGGCGGGCGAGCTGAACGGCGTGACCGCGGTTCCGCTGCTCACCATCGGCGCGCCCACGCACGCGCTCGCCGTCGAGCACGGCCTGCGTCCGCTGCTGATCGAACTCGGAGCGTCCACGCCGACGCGAGGCATCGCGTTTCCCGCGTCCGAGACCGACCGCCGCGCAGAGGTCGTCGAGGGGTGGCTACACACGGAATGGCCCGCGCTGGAGCGCGTGCTGGGTGCGGACGCCTCCGTCGCACATTGACGGCCGGGGGGAGTTCAGGGTGGCGCGCGCGGTGGGGGCCGACCCCATGATGACGGATGCCGCGTCCCACGCCGCGACGAACACTACGCTCGATCTGCCCGCCTGCCTGCCATGGCTGGAGCGGACCTGGGCCGAGTCGTTCCCCGAGCTGTCCCGCCCCGTCACCCCGGTGCGACCCCCCGAGCCCCGGCTTCTCGCACTGGGAGAGGAGGTCGCGCGCGACGTCGATCTCGACCCTGCATACCTCGGCTCCGCCGAAGGCGTACGCTTCCTTACCGGCGAGTCGTTCCATGAGGGCCGGCCGCCCGTTGCGCAGCTGTACGCCGGGCACCAGTGGGGCGTCTTCAAGCCCGTCCTAGGCGACGGGCGCGCGGCGCTTCTCGGGGAGCGTCGCGACAGCCACGGTCGCCTTCGCGATGTGCACCTCAAGGGCATCGGGCCGACGCCGCTCTCGCGCGTTGATGGGTACGCGGTTGTGGGCCCGATGCTGCGCGAATTCTTGATGGGCGAGGCCATGCACGCCCTGGGAGTTCCCACGACCCGCATGCTCGCGGTGGTCGCCACGGGCAGACCTCGAGAACTCGACGGCTCCCTCCTGCCCGGAGCTGTTCTTGCGCGAACGGCATCCGGTCACGTGCGGTTCGGCTCGTTCGAGTACGTGCGCGCCCAGGAAGACCTGGCGCTGCTGCGCCGGCTCGCCGACCACGTGATCACGCGACATTATCCGCAGGCGGCCGAGGCGCGGCATCCGTATCGGGCACTGCTGGAGGGGGTCGTCGGTGCGGTCGCCGCGCTCACGGCGCACTGGATGCGCATCGGCTTCGTGCACGGCGTGCTCAGCACCGACAACGTGCTCGTGGGCGCCGAGACCGTCGACTACGGGCCCTGCGCCTTCCTCGACGCGTATGAGCCGGGCGCGTACTTCAGCTCGATCGACCGGTTCGGGCGCTACGCGTACGACAGGCAGCCGTCGATCATGCAGTGGAATCTGGAGCGACTCGGCGAAGCGCTGTCGCCGCTGCTCGCTGATGAGACGACAGCGGGGGAGGCGGTCGCTGCCGAGATCGTCGCCGGCTTTGATGCGCAGTACCAGCGACGCTGGGCGGAGGCCTTCCGCACGAAGCTGGGCCTGCATACGGGGGTTAGCGCGGCCGACGCGGCCCCGCTCGCCCACGACGCGCTCACTCTGCTCGCCGAGCACAAGGTGGACTTCACGGGATTCTGGCGGAATCTCGCGACGGCGGCCGAGGGCGATGAACGAGCTGTTCGAGATCGATTCCTCGGACCGCTACCAGAGCTCGATGCCTGGCTAGTGCAGTGGCGCGCGCTTGCGCCCGATGCCGCGACGATGCGCGCGGTGAATCCCCACTACATCGCCCGGAACCACATCGTCGAAGGGGCACTGCAGGCGGCGAACGCGGGCGACCTCGCTCCCTTCGAGCAGCTCGTCAAGCTGCTACGCAACCCCTACACCGAGCGGCCGGGTAGCGAATACCTGCGGTTCGCGCGGCCGGCCCCGTCAGGCACTCCACCGCACCGCACGTTCTGCGGCACCTGAATTGGCCCGTCGTTCCTATCGCTGGTCGGCACCCGGGGGATCCCGTCCGGTGCCGACGATCCACGAGCGGAGTGCTGCTGGGCCACGAGATAGTCGCGCCGAGGCAAGAGAAGTTCGGAATCGAGGCACGAGAAGTTCGGAAGCGAGGCGAGAGAAGTATGGAATAGAAGTAGGGAATGCACGCAGGCACCAACGGTGATTGCTAGTGGTGAATGACTAGCAATGGCAGTAGCCTGACGGCATGAGGGGTGGGCTCGAGCGGTGGAAGCGGGGCGGTGACTCTCGCGGTGTTCGACAGGCGATTGCCTACGCGTTCGATGGTGTCTGCGACGCGCACCTGCAGGAGACGTACGGCGTCGACGCGCTCGAGGCGTACAGCGAAGCCGCGCATGACTCGGCCGTCACGCGTTTCATCGCCGAGGGTGGCGAGCTCCGTGCGGACGAGTTGCCGCCGAGCGCATTACGAACGTGGCTGACCGGCCACGACCCCGTGACGGGTGAGGAGCGCGGGAGGCCACAGCTGCGTGCGGAGGCAGATCTGCTGCTGGATGGCACGCTGAATCACCCTAAGTCGTACAGCATCGCCGCCGTGCTGCACTCGGAGTTGGCGGCCGAGTTCGAGGCGTTGCAGGACCGCATCCGCGACCGCACGATCATGCTGTGGCAGCGCGAGTTGAACGCCCGCCGGGGACACGGCGGCCTCATCCGCGAGTCGATCGCCCGCCTCGAGGTGGTGGAACTGCAACACCGCCGCTCCCGCGCGCTGGACCCGCATATCCACCGGCACTTGTGGCTGAACGTGAAGGTCAAGGGTGAGGACGGCAGGTGGTCCAACGTTGACTCACGGGTGGCGATGAAGTTCCATACCGTCGTCAACGCCGAAGGCGAACTCGCTGCGCGGACCGACCCTCAGTGGATCGCGGCGCTTGCCCGCCACGGCTACACGATCCGTCCTGACGGGGAGATCGCGGAGCTCGCATCGGCGGTGGCCCCGCTGTCGCGGCGGTCGGCGCAGATCGAGGCGAACCGTAGCCGGCTGATCGCCGCATGGCAGTCGGCGCACGGTGGGTCGCGCCCGAGCGTGGAGGTGCTGGCGCAGATCGACCGGCGGGCGTGGGCGGTGTCCCGGCCGAACAAGCCCGCACTATTGGATGAGGGCTCATGGGAGCGCGCTGTCCGGGACGAGCTGGCAACGCTCGACCCGGGCCTGCTGAACCGCCGCGCACCACACGCGGTCGCCCCGATCACGATTGCGGAGCTGGATCTGGAGCTGCTGGCCGCGCAAGCGGTGGTGGATGCCGACGAGCGGTCCCGGGCATCGAGCGGCCGGTTCAGCAGCTTCGACCTTCATGCTGGCGCGCTGCGCGCGCTCGCCGGAACCGGGATCGTGGCAGGCCGGAGCGACCTCGACGGGACCGTCGGGGAGGTCGTTCGTTGCGCTTACCAGCGCGTGGTGAGGCTGATCGCAGAAGAGAGTTTGCCGGGGCACATCAAACAGCTCATGGCGACGGAGACCTGCCGGTTGAAGGTGCGGCTCGCGGGTCGGTTCGATGCTCTCGCGACGCCTGGTCGGTCCCGGCTGCCCGACGAGTTGCGCCGGGCAGCTGCATCCGTCGAGGGGATCGACCGGTTGGACCGGTCACAGCTTGTCGCGGCGTGCGCTATCGCCGGCACCGATCGGCTCGTCACCGTCACCGGCCCCGCCGGCGCCGGGAAGACCACGATGCTGCGCACTGCGCACGCCGCCCTGTACGCGCAGCGGCGCCGCATGCTCGTCGTGGCCCCCACCCGCAAGGCCGCATCCGTCGCTGCGCGGGAAGTGGGCGCGGACGCATCCAGCCTGCACGCCCTGCTGTACGACCACGGCTACCGATGGATCCGAGATGTCGCTGGCGCACAGGTATGGACACGGCTTGCCGTCCGCGACATCGACCCCACCACCGGGGCGGTTTATCCCGGACCGCAGCAGTATCCGCTGTATCCGAGGGACCGGATCGTGGTGGACGAGGCAGGCATGGTCGACCTGCAGACTGCTGACGCGCTCGCCGAACTCGCGCTCGATACCGGCGTCGACCTGGCCCTGGTCGGTGACCCACACCAAGCCCTGCCCGTCGGGCACGCGGGGGCGATGGCGATCGCCACGCGCCACACCACCGCCACCGTCGAGCTGGATACCGTGCACCGATTCCGCGACCCTGCCTACGCCGCCCTCACACTGCAGCTACGCCACCCTCGGGACCACCAGCACGCACTCCGCATCGCGACCGCTCTCGCCGCCGGCGGCCACGTCCGCCGCGTGGAGTCCACCGAAGCCGCGCGCACCGTCATGGTCGACGGGTACATCGACGCCCGGGCTCATGGGCAGCGGGTTGCACTGGTGTGCGGCAGCAACACGGAAGCCGACGCGGTCAGCACACTCATCCAGCAGCACCGCGTCGACATCGGCGAACTCGACCCCAGGGTCCTCGCGTGGGGGCGCGATGAGCAACGACTCCTCGTCGGAGATACCGTGCAGACCCGCCGCAACGACCCTCGCACCGGCATCGATAACCGCGCCACCTGGATCGTCGACGGCATCCGCGACGACGCGATCGACCTAGTCTCACCCAGCGACGCCGGCGAGCGCCGCCGTATCACCCATGATTACGCCCTCGACTACGTCCAACTCGCCTACGCCTCAACCGTGCACGGCATCCAAGGCGACACCACCGACGCCGCCTTCGTCGGGCCCGACGTCGACGCCGCCGGACTCTACGTCGGCCTCACCCGCGGTCGCCATCACAACGTCGCTGTCAGCGTTGCCCACAGCGACCGAGCCGCGATCGACGATGTAGCCACGACGATGCTCCGGGGTGCCGCCGAGATCACTATCGCCGAGTCGATTACGGCCGCTCATCTCGAACTCCGCCGAGCCTCACGAGAAGCGGCTACTCGACCCGTCGGATACGGCCCACTGAACTCGTTCGGGAACGGAATCACGCGCTAGGCCCGGCACGCAAGATGAACCCCGAGTGTGCGCACTCGCGAGCGGGCTAAACGAGCGATCTGGGCCGAGTCAGCATCTACGCGTGGCGCTATCGAGTCGCGCGCTGGCGAACCCATGTCCGCACGATTGCGGACCGCCATCCGCGCTTGAAGGTCGCGGTCAGTGACGTTGTCCACAGCTGTCATCGCGGGCACCTGCTGCACGTTACTGTGCCGTCATGGGTGCATGGAGTGCAGAGCCGTTCGGCAACGACACCGTGGCCGACTGGGCGTGGGAACTCGACGAGGCCGAGAATTGGGACCTGGTTCTGGATGCCCTCACCGGTGTCCTCGAAGAGGAGCCGGCATCCATCGACGCGGATGTTGCCAGTGTTGCCATCGCAGCGGCCGAGGTCGTCGCGCACGCCAGTGGCGCACCCACTCAATCAGACGTCTACACGGAAAGCGTTACCGCGTTCGTGGAGCGACTTCCGAATCCGCCACAAGGGATCGTGCCGGTCGCGCTGAGTGCGCTCGAGATCGCGGCCTCTCCGCAAGGGGAGCTCGCTGAACTGTGGAGCGACGCCGGATCCGAAGCGTGGGCGGCCGCAATCGCGCGAGTCCGCGAAAGCCTCTCCGCCGCGCGGTAGCACACCCACCTCCGGGCCCGCGGTGCAGATAGGTCCGCCGCCGCTCGCTACGGTGGGCTGCATGACGCACGTGTGGCTGACGGAGTGGGAGTGGGCGTGCTGTGGTGACGCATTCGTTGTCGGCGACGAAGTCGACTTTGGCATCGCCACACGCACCCCCGATCCGTCGCTCGGTGACCTCCTCGGTCCGGCACTGATCGCAACGGTGGACGCGGTCGAGTCGCATCACGAACAGGAAGTCGCCGATCGAGTGCGCGGCCGCGTGACCGCCGTGAGTATGGTCGCGCACGAAGTCGAGGAACGTCGCTCACTGCGTCGTCCAGGCCACGGCGCGCCGGCTGACGCAGTCATGCCGCCTGACGGCGAGGAGTGGCCACTGGTCGGCCGGGACCTCGGCGGCGGCGTGTTTGCGGGCTCGAGACCGTCGCGGTACGTGGTTGAGATCGTGCCTGTGCCCGGCACAGCCAAACTGGAGCCGACCCGCGGCGTGCGGCTGCCGCCGGAAGAACCGGATACCCCGCTGCAACCGGACGGCGCCAGCATGAGCCGTCCGCTCGGCGAAGGTACGACTCGCTCATTCGCCGGGTGGTTGGTCGACATCGAAGAGCGGTAATCCGCCGCGTCGGATGCCCGGCCCAGGACCGACATCCGGGCGCTCGATGACCATAAGGCCCGACCGCCGGGATACTGAGAGTAGAGAGAAATGCGGCCCGGGGCGCGCTATGACGCCACCGGCTCCCGCGCTGCGGGTGAGGCTTCTCTCCGGCGCCCTTCAGTCGTTCGCGGATCGCCTGCGCAGCGAGCTCACCGGCGGCCTGCCTGGTTGACCGCGGTGACTATGCAGTGCGCGTTCGACGAGTTCGACATCCGCGTCCAAAAGCTGCGCGATGTTGTCGGGCGTAAGGGGCGCTTCGTCAGTCAGCCCGTCTCGGAGGAGAAGTTCTCCTGGCCAAAGTCGCACGCGATGCGAAGGTCAGGCTGTGCGCTCAGCGCTTCAGCGAGCGCGTCGATCGGCGCGCCCAGCTCGAAGAGCAAGTTCAGCGCTACCACTGCCGCGGTGACCTCTGAGACCGCAGCCATTTGCTCGACACTCTGCGCTTTGGTCTCGCCTGTGTGAGCGAGCTGGTCTCGCGATGTGCGTGCCGCCCTTGCCCACTTTTCGGCATCTGGGACAAGTGTGCTCATGAACTCGCCGGGGCGGCGGGCGAGGTCAAGGAGCCGGTCCTTTAAGGACGGCTCGTTTCTCGGGAGTCGGTCCCGGACCCATGTCACGAGTTCTGGCGGAGTCGCATCGACGAGCAGCTTGCGAAGGCGACGGTACTTGTCATCATCGATCGGTGAGGCTGGCGCGAGTGCGCGATGCATCGACTCCGCAGCGGCGACGGCCGCAATCAACTGAGTCTCGACGTAGCCGCCCGGGACGTACTTGAGTCCGAGGATCATGCCTCGCGCAGCTGAGAACGTCTCACGCACCTCGAACCACCGCTGCATGAGCGTCTCGAAGTCAAAGTCGTCGAGGGTGACTACGAAGTGGCGAGCCTCGAGCGCCGACGCCGTCGGGTTGGGCTGCGTGATCCGTTTCTGGACGACGTACACCTCGTTCCTGACGCTTGCTCGGGGATCACCCTCGCGGTAGCGCTCAGGCGTCGCAGGCAGGAGGAGTCGGATCGACAGCAAGCCACACGCGGTCAGCCCACACAGGGAAATCAGGTCCCCGGCGCTTCTCAACTCTTCAGTCCAGCCCGCGAGGCTCCGCGGCTGCCCAGAGGTGATCTGGAGCGATGCCGTCTCGCGCAAGCTCTCACGAGTTCCCCACCGCGTGAACTCGCTCTGCGGCAGCCACAGCATGTGAAAGAGCGTCGCCGTAACGTCACCAATTTCAGCCACGAGCGGGCCGACTTGCACATTCGTGATCCCGCTGGTGCGGCGTCCGTCGTCGTCGCGTCCCACCTCGGACCGCATGCCGCTCAGGCGAGACCATGACGACATGTTCTCGATGGTCGCGATGGCGCCCTCAAACACGGTCGAGTCGGCGTCGTCCAGGTGGCATCCTACGAGCGCCGTCTCCGCATGCGCGATGGTCGAATCCGCGGGACCTCGATGTCCGACGCGGAACCGTTCCATTTTCGTGAAGAAGACGTCCGCGAGAGTGATCAGCTCCCCGCGCGACACTCCGTGGATCAGCGGTGCCTGCGGCATCCGGTTCGCCGTCACGATAACCGACTCGGTTGGCTCCTCGTAGTCGATACTCCATCCGCCGATCAGCCGAAGCGTTAGCCCGTCATCCGGCTCGAACGAGAGCACGCCCGCGACTCGGTCGTCAGGCGCCGAAGGCAACCACCAATGCCCTGACCATTCGTGTGAATCGCTCAGTAGGTACTTATCCACGACGCTCCACTCAGTTGGTCAGGTAGCGCGTCACGGTGTGTGCAGTGTCGATCGCGAACAGCGCGTGTGCCGTCGTGAGCCCCGCGGGGTGCACGGACTTCCCGTGACCGGTGCCGACCTTGTTACGCAACTCGCCGAGTGACGAGACCGTATTGACCTGACTGGCCAGAAGTTTGATAAGTCCAAGGTCCTTCGAGCCGAGCGCCTTCTCGATTTTGGCGCTTTCGAGCGTCGGCTCAATGAGCTTCCACCATTGGCCAAGGCTCGTTGAGTTTGGGTTGGCCGGCGTGAGGCCCGTTGCGCTCGCGACATGCTTGATGGTCGCCTCGGTGACCTCCTTGGCTGCCCCGATCGCAGCCGATATCTCGCTCTTCGTCCGCCGCCTTCTCATTTGCGCGAGATAGCCATCGAGCACCGGATCGGCGATGATTCCTCGCAGGTGCGGCCACCCCCCAGGAGCATCCCGAAGGGCGGGGGTGATGTCTTCGTGCTCGCCATCGCTCTTCAACTGCGCCGCGAAGATGGCGACGCGCGCCTCGATGTCGAGAGCCAACTGATCTAGTTGCTCCTCAGCCGTCTTTTTTCCCTGACCAACGGTTAGGTCGATCGGATTGCTCAGCGCTTCGAACTCCGCAAGGAGGTCGTCGTTGAGGTCACGCAACGAGAGATTCGCGGCATCACTGAACAACCACTTGCTGATCGTCGCATATGTGTTGTGCAGCTTGTTGTCGGTGAACATTCCGAGCGCGATCAGGTGATCGCGATCCCAAACGATGGGTGGGTGCAACACGACATCCCCGTCGATGCCCTTGACCTTGAAGGGCTCCGCCCCTTGCGGAACCATCCGCAAGTAGCGTTTCACGGCGTCGTGGAGAGTGAGCAAGTGACTCTCGCCCGTCCTGACGAACTTTCGCAGTCGCTTGATGCGTTCCTCACGCACGTATTCCTCACTGATTGGCACGACGTGAGCCTAGGGTGTCACTCCGCTCGGCTGCAGGATTCTCGAACTGGCCGACGTGCCGGTCATGGCAAGCCAACACAGGAAGTACTCTCATGCGACACGCCGACGCGGCTATCCACAGGGGAAACGAGTGTCAGACATGCCCACTAACACCCGCGGCTGTGGGCTGTCGAAGGCAGGTCCGCTACTTCGGCGGATTCACGACGATGTAGTGTCGGCAGTTCCTGTGCAATCTCCTGTGGACAACCTGTGTTGCACGTGGGGAGAACGGTGGATAATCACACCGATGTAACTACTACCCCTTGTGGTTCTATCGAATGTCGGTACCCATATGTAGTATTTGAAGCAAGCCAACGACGGCCCAGCCGAAGCACGACAACCCCGATCACCGGGGGAGCCGGGTCGGGGTTGACTGCACCAAAACTGTAGGAGGGGATGGCGCTTCCAACCTTAGTACCGCCGCGCGGAGGTGAGCCCACCGAGGGCTCGCCGCGAGGCTCTTGGTCTACGGCGCAAGGTTCCTGAGGAGGAGCCACACCATGTCCCGATGCACTGCACCGATCCGAGGCCATATTCGTGGTGGCGGCGACGACTGCCCCGTTCACGGCGGACGTTCATCTCGCTACCGGTACGACTACGAGTATCCGCGACCCACCCGCACTTTCACGGCACCGACTGTCGCGACGATTCCGCCCGCGAAGCGTCACCCGAGCTATGCCAGCAAGTCGTCCGGCGGAGGCGGTGGGCGTAGTTCGTCCAGCCGGTCGCGTCGGTCCTCAGTCACGTATTCCACCGCTGAGTACCGGACGTTGAATCCGGTTCGCGAGGAGGTCGTGCGACTCGCAAAGACTGACATCGACCGCCGTGACCTGTTCCTCTGCCATGCCTGGGACGACCGCCAGGGTGACGCCCTCGAGTTCTACAACCTTCTGACCGGTCTTGACGTCAAGGTGTGGTTCAGCGAGAAGGACGTACCGCTCGGTACGCCGCTCATGCGACAGATCGATAAGGGTCTGAAGAACTCCCGCGCTGGCATCGTCCTTGTGACACCGGCTCTCCTTCGCAGCCTGAACGCTGAGGGGATCGCGGATAGGGAGTTGTCGGTGTTGCTCTCGACCGGTCGTGTTATTCCGATCGCGCACGGCGTGACGTTCAAGGATCTGCTGGACGTTAGCCCGATGCTCGCCTCGCACTCAGGGTTGACCACCGCCGACTACCCGTCGTTGGAAGTGGTCGCGACGAAGATCGCTGACACGGTATTGATCGACTAGTGGTCACTGTCACCGCCGCTCCCGCCTAGCGGTCCAGCACGCGAAGGGCGCATCACCTCGGTGATGCGCCCTTCGCGTACGGCGTTTCCTCCGATAAGTCCGCGATGAATCGACATGCCCGATAGGCGCCCTGATCGCGCGCAGCCCCACGGGCGGAGATCACCCCGACGACTGGCGAACGCCTGCCTCCTCGGATCGCTCGGCCAGGATGCGCGACGCGGGGACCCGATCGCGCGGGTGCTCGCAGAGGGATCCGAATGGCATGGCGGGTGCCGGGGGTGACGCTGGGTGGATGGATGGAATACAGATTGGATACGCCAGGGTCTCGACCACAGATCAGGACCTCACCGCACAACGCGACGGACTGCTGCGTCTGGGCGTGCACGACGAGCACATCTTCGTCGACCACGGGATGACCGGTGCGAATCGCGCCCGACCAGGGCTGCGTGAGGCACTTGCCGCCGTGCGAACCGGCGACACCCTCGTGGTGACGAAGCTTGACCGGCTTGCTCGGTCACTACGGGATGCTCGAGAGATCGCGGATGAATTGACGACGAAGGGAGTCGCGCTCAGCCTCGGCGGGAGCCGGTATGACCCGACTGATCCCGTCGGGCGGCTGTTGTTCAACGTGCTCGCCATGGTCGCGGAGTTCGAGCGCGACCTGATTAGCATGCGGACACGGGAGGGGATGGCCGTCGCCCGCGCCAAGGGCAGGCTGAAGGGGAAGCAGCCGAAACTGTCGAAGAGTCAGCGGAACCTCTTGTTTGAAGTGCACGACCGCGGCGAATACACCCAGACCGAAATCGCCGAACTTTTCAGCGTCTCGCGTGCCACGGTCTATCGCGAGCTGCAGCATCGCCGCGAGCAACTCTTCGCTTCGTTCGAAGCGCACGTCTTCTAGCGACCTTCGGGCCACGCAGGAACCGAATCGGCAGCCCGCATGGGTTCCCGATTCGGCCGGCGCCCGATTACGGATGGCTTCTGGGTGTTACGCATAGAGGGATCCGGCTCCGCAGGTCGGAATCCGCCGAAACCGAGGTCGTCACAGGCGGTGCATCAGCTCGGGCCGTAGTCTCGGAGCCAGCCCGACGGGAGGTGCGATGAACTCGGATGCGGAGGCCGGCCGTGGGGCGCTGCTGTACGTCGAAGACGACGCGCGCATCGCCGCGATGACCGTCGAGGTGCTCTCGGACGCGTACCGCGTCGATCACGCGACCACCGGCGAGGCGGGGCTGCGGCTCGCGCTCAACGGACGCTACGACGTCATGGTCGTCGATCGGCGCCTGCCGGGCATGGACGGGGTCGAGTTCATCCGCGCCGTGCGTACGGCACGCATCACGACGCCGATCCTGATGCTGACCGCGCTCGGCTCGGTGCAGGACCGCGTGAGCGGCCTGGACGAGGGAGCGAACGACTACCTCGTGAAGCCCTTCGACTACGAGGAGCTGCTCGCGCGACTGCGTTCCCTGCGGCGGGGCTTCGATGCGGATGCCGGGCGACGCCGTCTGGGCGAGTGGACGTTCACGCCCGCGTCGCAAGCGCTGTACGACCCGAGCGGCTACCGCATCGCCCTGACGGCCACCGAAACAGCGCTCCTGGAGCTCCTGAGCGCGAGCCCCGAGCACGTGTTCTCGCGGGAGGAGATCCTGCGCTCGGTCTTTCACGAAGGCGAGACGACGAGCTCGGTGGACACGTACGTGCACTACGTGCGGCGGAAGTCGACCCGCGACATGATCGAGACTGTCCGCGCCCGCGGCTACCGAGCAGGGAATCCGTCGTGACCGCGCAGGACGACCGCACGCGGGTGCGGCGCGCCGCGGTGTCGATCGGGCTCACGGTCGCGGTTGCCTCCGCGCTGATCATCGCCGCCGGCGTCGGACTGCTCCTCGCGGTCATCGTCCTCAACCGGCGTCCGGAGGGCGGCGAGCACGACGGGGGATTCCCGCGGCCCGGCGGTGACGACGACTTCGTGATCGATGTGGACCGGGTCCTCCCCCCCGTGATCGTGCTGGGTGTCATCGGCGTCGTGCTGCTTGCGGCCGTCGCCTGGTTTGCCGCGCGACGGTCGGTGCGGCCACTCGGGGAGGCGCTCAGGATGCAGCGCAACTTCGTCGCGGACGCGTCTCACGAGCTTCGCACCCCGCTGACGGCCCTCACGAGCCGGATCCAGCTTCTGCAGCGACGGCACGACCGCGGGGAGCCCATCGACGACACGCTGCGGGAGCTGCGGACGGATGCCGCGATGATGAACGACGTGCTGAGCGACCTGCTGCTGGCAGCCGAGGGCGGCGCGAGCGCCGGGGCCTCGGCATCCGTCGACGACGCCGTCGCGAGCGCGGTGCACTCCGTGCGGCCCCTGGCCCTTGAGGCGGGCGTGTCGCTGCGGTCGGAGACGGAGGGTCCGGTCACGGTCGCCCTGCCGTCCGTCACGTTCGCGCGGATCCTCGTGGCGCTGTTGGACAACGCGATTGAGCACTCGCCGAGCGGAGCGGAGGTGACGGTCCGTGTCGCGCGCGAGGGCGGCACGGCGGCGATCCGGGTCGTCGACCGGGGTGGTGGCATCCGCGGGATCGCCCCGGCGGATGTGTTCGAGCGGTTCTCGCGGTCGGCCGAGAGCGGACGCCGGCGCAGCTTCGGCCTCGGGCTCTCGCTCGTCCGCGATGTCGCGGTGCGGGCGGGCGGCGGTGTCGAGGTGGAGAGCACCTCGGATGCCGGAACGACGTTCCTCCTGCGGCTGCCTCTCGCGTCCTAACCGGGTCAGCCCAGGAGCGTACCCTGTGGGACCACATCGACCGAGGTGCCGTCGAGCCAGCGCGTGACGCGGCCGTCGTCGGCGATCAGGATGCCGGTCCGCGTGCCCGAGCGGGGGATCCACGTGCGGTCCTCGAAACCGGCGATCACGGCGGTCGTCGCCCAGAGGTCGGCGCGCGCGAGGCTCGTGTCGACCACCGTCGCGCTGCGGACACCGTGAGCGGGAGAGCCGGTCCGCGGATCGACGATGTGCGCGCCGCGCTCGGCCGACCCGGAGGTCGCCACGGCCCCGGTACGAACAGGGAGCGTCGCGATGACCTGTCCCGGGTGCCGGGGGTCGGCGATCCCCACGTTCCAGACCCACTCCGAGCGCTCGGCGGTGAACAGCTGCATGTCGCCGCCGGCGTTGATGCCGACCGCGTCGACGGCGCCGAGGATCGGCTCGAGGTGGCGGCGGGCGGCGTTCTCAACGGCCCACCCCTTCACGAACCCGGTGGGATCGAAGGTGCCGTTCCACGTGGCGGAGAACAGACCGCCGGTCTCGATCGCCGCCGCCCGGCACGCCGCCTCCACGTCGGCGACGCGGGGTTCGGCGTCCCGCAGAGCGAGCTCGCCGCGGGCCATGCGGCTGATGTCGGAGTCGGTGCGATACGTCGAGAACACCCGGTCGATGTCGCGAAGCTCGGCGAAGCACGCTTCGACGGCCCGTTCGGTGTCCCCGTCGCGGACCGCCGCGGTCAGCACGTGGATGCTGATCGGCATCCCCATGATCTCTTCCACGCGTACCGAACGGGTGAGGGCCGCGCACCCGGTCGCGATCATCAGGCGCTCGCCTGGTCGATCGCGCTCTGCAGCGACGCGATGTAGCCCTGGCTGGTGTAGGTCGCGCCCGACACCATGTCGATATGCGCGCTCTGCGCTTGCGTCGACTCGGCGATCAGGGTCGGCAGTGCGCGGGAGTTGATCCGCTGGTCTTCGTGGTTGCTATTCGGGTACTGCGGGACCTGCACGTCGGTGATAACGCCTCCGGACACGGTGATCTGCACCTGCACGGCGCCGTAGCGCGTGTTCGCCGCGCCGCCGGTGTACGCGCCGTCGGTCAGACCGCTCGCCGGAGTCGTCGACCCGGAGGGCGAACCCGACGAACTCGAGGAGGATCCGATGGAGGAAGACTTGCCCTCCTCGCTCGCCTCGTCGTCGCCGGACTCGCTCGACTCGTCGTCCGAGCTCGGCGTTCCGGTGCTCGGGGCCGCGGTCGTCCCGGTGGTCGCAGCCGTGTCCGCCACGGCGAGCGGCTGCACCGCGTCGAGGGAGGTGCGGTAGCTGAACAGCAGGACCAGGCCGCTCAGAGTGGCCAGGACGGCGTAGACGATTCTCTTCATGGTGTGCTCCTCGAGCGGGTTCAGATGGTGAAGGCTTCGGAGTGGATGCGGTCGGCCCGGACGCCCGCCTGCCTCAGGTCGGCGATCACGGCGTCCATCCACGGGACGGGACCGCACACGTACACGTCGCACGCGGCGATGTCGGGGGCGAGGTAGCGGATGAGATCCGGCCCCCGCCACGCCGCGTGGCCGGCGTCCAGCCACGACGATGCGCCGGGGTTGCGGGGACCGGACAGTGCGGCGTGTCGCACGCCCCGCTCGGCGACCAGTCGCGCGATCGCGCCCTGGCGGAGCGCGTCGCGCTCGGTGTGGTCGCGGGTCAGCAGGATCGCGTCGCCGGGGCGGTAGGCCTGCTCCTCCAGGAGTGACACGAGCGGCGCGACTCCTGCGCCGGCGCCGATCATGAGGAGCTTCGTCCCCTTCCGTGCGTCACCGGTCATGTGGCCGTACGGTCCCTCGATGAGCACCCGGGTTCCGGGGGGCAGCCGGGTGAGACGCTGCGTGCCATCCCCGGAAATGCGCGCCGAGATCCGCAGCGACCTGCCGTCCGGCGCGCCGGACAGGGAGAATGGGTGACCGCGCGTCCAGCCGGCTCCGTCCATGAAGCGCCACACGAAGAACTGGCCCGCCCGCGCGCCGAGGCGGTGCAGATCGCGTCCCGCCATGTGCACGGTCACGCCGTTGTCGCCGTCGGGTTCGACCGCGTGCACCCGCACGTCGTGGCGCGCGGAGCGGACCAGCGGGATGCCGACCCGGAAGACGAGGACGGACGCCGCCGCCACCGCCCAGAGCGTCCACCAGTAGACGGTCGCCGCGGGCGAGGAGAGGAAATCCGCGCCCGTCCACAGCTGGTGCGGCAGTGCCAGGAAGATGCCTACGTACGCGTACAGGTGCAGCAGGTGCCAGTACTCGTAGCGCAGCTTCTTCCGCGCGCGGCGGATCGAGGTGACGACGACGAGCAGGATCAGGAGCGCACCGGCCGTGGCGAGCAGCATCCCGGGGTAGTCCCAGATGAACTCCCAGAGCTGCACGAACGGGTTCACGGCGGCGGTCGCTGCGTACCCGAGCACGAGGAGCACGATGTGGGCTCCCATGAGCCAGAACGACCAGAACCCGACGAAGCGATGCATGCGGGTGATCGCGCCACGCCCGAAGCCCCGCTCGAACAGCGGGATCCGTGCCATCAGCACGACTTGGTAGAGAAGGAGGTTCGCGCCGACCAGGCCCGTAAGCCGTCCGAGCGTCGTCAGGGTCTCGGCGTTGAAACCCAGGATCGCCGTCACCCCTCCACCGGCGACCCACAGCGCGACGACGAACAGGCTCGTGAGCCAGATGACCGCGGTCGCCGCGGCATGCCAGAGGGCGCGCCGTGCGGGGCGGTGGGCGAGCGGAACAGCCGGCGCCGTGGGAGCGGACACGGAGGATGCCGGGATTGTGCGCGTCCGCGGAGCGAGAGTGGTCATGCGTTCATCGTGGAGACACGATTCTGAGGAGCCGCTAAGAATCGGCCCGTCACAGCGAGCTCATAGGCAACGCTGGGCGGACGCTGGAACGGCGCCGCTTCTAGACCGACGCGGTGTCCTCCTTCCTCGCGCCCCCTCGCCGCCGGCCCCATCGTGCTGGACGGCGGTCTCGGGACCCCGCTGGAGTCGCCCGAAACGACATGAGCTCGTCGCTGTGGTCGGCCGGCTCCTCCTGGAAGACCCCGACGCCATCCGGCGCCCACCGGGAGTACCCCCGACGCGGCGCGCGGTCGCGATCACGTCGTCGTACCAGGTAAGCCATACCGGTCTAGCGGCCGCGGGGTTCGACCGCGCCGACGGCAGCGAGTACACCGGCGCGTACGTGCAGACCGTCGACGAGGTGCAGGAATGACACCGACCCGGCTGGCGGCCCTCGCCGAGTCGGCGCCGGACGTCCTCGGCGTCGAGACCGTGCCCCCGCTCGTCGAACTCGAGGCGATCACGTCCGAGCGCGACGGCATCGGCATCCCCGCCCGGGTCAGCGTCACGGTCGCCGATCCGATCCGTGCGATGACGCCTCGCAGCATCGGACTTCGCCCCAGACTGGCCCAGACAAGCAGGGACCAGACGACGGCTCGCGACCGCGACCGCGATCGCGACATCGGCTAATCCGATCCCATCTCAACCCGTAGTCGACCGGCCTCCGAAATCGTGACAACGCCCGCAGGCCAACCGCTACCGGGCGCTGCCCGGACAGGGATCCCGACGCACGTGACAGTCCCGCTTGCGGGCATTGCCCGAATACGGATCCCAATGGCACGCGCTAACCCTCGCACGAATCGGACCGCATCCGTTCATTGCCCGTAGAAGGATCGGTTAACCGTCGAGGTGGATACTCGTCGCGCAGATCGCCGTCGTGTCTGGGAAGTCCATCCCCGACGACGGACCAAGTTCCGCGACGCACGCCATCACGTCCATCGGCGCGACGCCGGTGAGATTGTCCGTCACTTCTAGCACCGCGCTCCACGCGCGCGAGTAGTTCTCATCGGAGATCGGTGTGTTCGTCGCAGCGAGCGCGGCATCCGTCGCAGCCTTGACGGTGTCGTAGGAGTACGCGCCGCGGAGAACGACCCGCGCTTGCTCGATTGGATCGCTCGATCCGCCAGAGCCTCCGCCGCTGTTCCCGCCCGGCGACGGTCCGCTCGTCGTTGTCGTCGAAGAGTCGCCGCCGTTCGACGCACTCCCGATCGCGTTCCCGATGACCGGAATCAGGATCGCGAGCACGATCACGACGATCACACCAAGGCAACCGATCGCGAAGCAGCCCATGCTCTTCTTAGGCGGCACCTTGGCATTCGGCGGAACGCTCCCACCCGGAACGGCAGCGGGCGGAACCGGGCGCGCAGCGGGGCGCTCGTCGTACGGACGCGGCTCACTCATCAGATGGTCTCGATCACCGCAGTGAGTATGACGCTGTGCATCGAGCCACTGATGTGGAACGTGATGATCCGGCAGGGCGGATAGCCCTCCAGCGCCGCTCTGAGCTTCTCGACCGCCGCGCCCTCGAACGACCCTCCGCGCGCTGGCCTGTAAGGGCCGGTGATGACGAGAATGTCCTGCTGCGGGATGAGTGGCACGGCGGCCTCCTGTCGGGTGAAAACTCCTTCATCCTGCCCGATCTATGCGCTGCATCAGTTGGACATCAGACTGCGTCGGGTCGCCGCGTGCCCCAAGACCCACGTGATGACGTCGATCGAGAGAGTCGTGGTGACCGGGAGCGTCTGCAGAGGCCTGGCTTTCACTCTGCCCGGTCAGGGATCCAGCCCGCGCGTGCACTCGATGCCTCGCACCTTGCTGCCCTTGCCGTGCTGACTGTTCGCTGCTCAGACGAAGCCCCCGCTCGACCAGGTCGGGCGGGGGCTCGCTTTGGTATTTCAACGATCGTGGGTGCTCATAATCAACATCCTTCCGTTGGGGACCTTGAGGGTAGCCGGCGAGCGCCGGCATGGCAAGATTTCAAGCTCACTACGTCGAGAGGTCAGCCCGCATCTCAAGCGGGGAGAATCGGATCACGTGAGGGTGACCGGCATGCTTGACACGATTGGGCGGCCCCCTCAGCGGGCATGCAGACCGCCGTCGCGACACCTCGGCGCGCGGAGGAATCCTCGCGATTGCTGACGAGTTAGCGCGCTCCCCCAAAATCACGCATCGCCAGCTGAGCTGGTGTTCCGCGCCGCGCCCAGGACGAATTGCACCCCGGGCGCCCGACACCTGGCCAACGAGCCGAGTCCAACAGATGTCGCCGCATGACGGTGTGCGACGAGGCGTGACCTACTCGGACGTCGCGTGACATGCGTCTGCGCACGGCCCCGAGGACCTCTCGTACCTTCTGGGGAAGCCGCGGAGGGGTACCTGCTCCGCTCAGATTCCCTGCGATCAGTATCCCTGCGAAAGGCACCCCATGGCTGCTCCGGCTCCCGTCAGCGAACCCACCGCGCATACGAGTGCGCTCGGTGCCGTGCTCGACGACCTCGCCACCAGCTTCCCGCACATCGCGGTACTCGCACCATCAGTCGAGACGGTCGGCTACCTCGACGACGCCGCGACGCGGCGTGCGCACGGGGACGCGGCATCCGGTCCGGCCGTCGCGCTCCCCTCGACTGCCGAGGAGGTGCAGGACGTCGTCCGGGCGGCAGCGCACCACGGCGTGACGATCGTGCCCCGGGGCGCGGGAACGGGCCTGTCCGGCGGCGCCTCCGCGACGGCGGGACAGCTCGTGGTGTCGACGGAGCGACTCGACCGCATCGTGGAGGTCGCCCCGCTCGACGAGGTCGCGATCGTTGAGCCGGGTGTGCTCAACGCCGCGCTCAACGAGCACCTCGCCCCGTGGGGTCTGTTCTACGCGCCGGATCCCGCGAGCTACGAGATCTCGACGATCGGCGGAAACATCGCCACCAACGCCGGAGGCTTGCGCTGCGCGAAGTACGGCGTGACGCGCGAGTCGGTGCTCGCTCTGGATGTCGTCCTCGCCGACGGCGAGCTGATCACCATCGGTCACCGATCGATCAAGGGCGTTACGGGGCTCGATCTGGTGTCTCTTTTCGTGGGCTCGGAGGGGGTGCTCGGGATCGTGGTGCGCGCGACCGTGCGGCTGCGCCCGACTCCGGTCGCCCGCCGCACCGTGTCGGCGTTCTTCGACACGACCGAGGCCGGGGCATCCGCTCTGTCCGCCATCACACGCAGCCCGGTGCGTCCTGCCGTCATCGAGTTCCTGGACGGCCGCACCCTCGTGAACATCGATCGCCACCGCGGCACGGGTCTGAGCCGCCGGGGCGGCTCGCTGCTGCTGATCGAGCTCGATGGCTACGGGATCGGCGAGCAGTTCGCCGACCTCCGCGATGCGCTCGAAGCCGTCGGCGGGCGGGTGCAGCAGGAGGAGGATGCCGAAGCCGAGGCCCTCTGGGCGCTGCGCCGAGGCGGCCGCGGCTTCGACGAGCGTTCGTGGTTCGTCGGCGGCGATATCGCCGTGCCGAAGTCGCGGATTCCTGACATCTACGCCGCCCTACCGGAACTCGAGCAGCGCTTCGGCGTCGAGATCGGGGCAGTTGCGCATGCCGGCGACGGCAACCTGCACCCCGTCATCACAAAGGCGATCCCCGACGGCGCCGACCCGCTGAGCCCGCCGGCGGAGCTGCACGACGCCGCCGACGCGCTGGTGCGTCTCGCGCTGTCGCTCGGCGGGACGGTCAGCGGCGAGCACGGCATCGGCACCGTCAAGCGCGAGCTCGCCGCGCTCGAGCTCTCGCCTCGCAATCGCGAGGCGCAACTCGCGGTGAAGGCGGCCTTCGATCCGTTCGAGCTGCTCAACCCCGGCAAAGCCCTCTGACCCCTCGACCCCGGGCCGACCGGTCCCGATCACGTCGGCGACGCTCCATAGCCGATCCCCACCCCGCACAGCAAGGACACAGCATGACCACCCGAACCAGACATCCGCTCCAGCGGGCCGCGCTCACTGTCACCACGGCGCTCGCCACCATCGCCCTGATCGCGGGCTGCGCCAGCGGCATCGCGCCGCAGGCGAGCACCGGCTCCGACGAGCCCCAGGAAGGCGGCGACATCACCTTCCTCATCGACTCGCTCGGCGCCACCTGGATCCCCAACTCCAGCTCGATCTCGAGCTACCAGGGCCACGTCTGGGGGCACGTGACCGACAAGCTGATCTACGTCGACGGCGAGGGCGAGCTCAGCCCCTGGGTCGCCGAGAGCTGGGAGCAGAACGACGCCGCAACGGAGTTCACCATCCACTTGAAGGCCGGCGTCACGTTCTCCGACGGCACACCGCTGGATGCCGCGGCCGTCGTCGCGAACATCGACATCTGGGCCAAGGGCGCACCCGACAAGGGCATCGCCCGCATCGGCCTGTTCCCCTCGGCCAACTACGTCGGGGCCGAGGCCGTCGACGATACAACGGTCAAGGTGACGTTCTCCAAGGCGACGCTGAGCTTCATCCCCACGCTCGCTTACCACGGCTCGATCCTCATCTCGCCGGAGACCCTCGCCCTTCCAGCAGAGGAGCAGGCCGACCTGTCGAACGACATCGGCAGCGGCCCTTTCGTGGTGGAGTCGTGGAAGGAGGGCGACAGCGTCGTGCTCAAGAAGCGCGATGACTACGACTGGGGCCCGGAGGCGCTCGACCACACCGGCCCGGCCTACCTCGACTCGATCACCTACAAGATCGTCGCCGAGCCCACGCTGCGCACCGGGTCCGTCCAGTCCGGGCAGGCGGATGTCGCGTACAACGCGTCGCCGCAGGAGCTCGACGCCCTGAAGGACGAAGGCTTCTTCGTCTCGGTACCCCGCTACCTCGGGTTCGTCAACGGCTACGCGCTCAACGTCACGGCCGCACCGTTCGGCGAGGAAGCGGTGCGCCAGGCGTTCTCTCACGGCATCGACCGCGACGAGATCCTCTCCACCGTCTACACCGAGGACTGGCATGCCGCCGAGTCGTTCGTGCAGAGCAACGTGCCGGAGGCGACCGACCACACTGACGCGTTCGCCTACGACCCGGAGGAGTCCGCGCAGCTGCTCGACGACGCCGGCTGGGTCGAAGGCGCCGACGGCGTGCGCGAGAAGGACGGTCAGCGGCTCGCCCTGACGCTGTACGCGAACCCGTACCTCGCCACGTCGAAGGCGATCGACGAGCTCGTCGCCCAGCAGCTCGCAGAGATCGGCTTCAAGGTCGACATCGAGGCGTACGACGTGGTCACCTACGGCGAGAAAGTCATCAACAACAAGACCCTCGCCGCCACGGAGATCACCCGCAGCTTCGTCGACATCGGCACCATCCCCGGTGTGCTGACGGCCAGCAACCCGGGTGACGAGGACTGGTTCAAGGTCGGCACGAGCGACGCGACCCTCAACGACCTCTCGGCCCAGGTCGCGTCGGCCACCGACCGCGACTCCCGCGCGGCCGTGTTCGACGACCTGCAGCAGTACGTCCTCGAGAAGGGCTACTTCGTGCCGATCACACAGATCGTGCAGCGCGTGTACGTGCAGACGCCGGACCTGCACGACGTCACCTACAACGGCCTCGCCTACGCGAACTACTACACCGCCTGGGCGGACCGCTGATCCCGCTGGGGCGCCGCCGCGCACGGCGGCGCCCCAGCACCCCTTCGACTTCCGAGGATGCCGAGATGAAATCCCCTTACGCGCGGTTCGCGCTCTCGCGCACGGCGCAGGCGGTCGTCGTGGTACTGCTCGCCTACGTCTTCACCTTCATCGTGATCAGCGTGCTTCCCGGCGACCCGGTGTCGAGCACACTGAAGAGCCCCGACAGCGGGTTCACGCAGGACGACATCGATCGCATCATCGCCTACTACGGGCTCGACGAGCCGCTGCTCACCCAGCTGTGGACCGCGCTCACCCGATTCCTCATCGGCGACTTCGGCATCTCGCTGCGCTCCAACCTGCCGGTCAGCCAGCTCATCGCCGAGGCGCTGCCCTCTACGCTCATCCTCGCCACGACGGCACTCATCGTCGCGATCATCCTCGCGGCACTCATCGCGTGGGGCACGCAGGTGCTCCCCGGGGAGTACGGGCAGGGCCTGCTCCGCGCACTGCCGTCGCTGTTCCTGTCGGTGCCGAACTTCGTCATCGGCCTCCTGCTCATCCAGGTGTTCGCCTTCGGCCTCGGACTGTTCCGCATCATCGACGCCGAGAGCCCGTGGTCCACCTTCTTCGCGGCGGTGGCACTCGGCATCCCCGTCTCGGCGCAGCTCGCCGAGGTGCTCATCGCCAACCTGGACCATGAGTCGCGCCAGGAGTACGTGGCCGTGGCCCGCTCGCAAGGCCTGCGCCGCACCCGCCTGTTTGCCCGGCACCTCGTCAAGCCTTCCGCACTGCCCACTATCACGGTGCTGGCGCTCATCGTCGGCGAGTTGCTCGGCGGCTCGCTCATCACGGAGACCATCTTCGGACGCACCGGCATCGGCACGCTCGTTCAGCGGGCCGTCGCCAGTCAAGACTTGCCGGTGCTGCAGGCCGTCGTTTCGCTCGCCGCCGTCGTCTTCGTGGTCGTGAACCTCATCGCCGACCTCGCCTACCCCCTGCTCGATCCGCGCGTGAGCCTCGAGCACAGCCTCCGCTCGCGCGACTCCGACCCCACCACCGAGCAGCCGATCCGGACCACTCTCCAGGAGGAGGTGAGCGTCATATGACCGGCGCAGCCCTCACGATCAGACGCCACATCACGGCCACCCACGCCCTTGCGACGGTCGTCCCGCCGACCGTCATCGCCTCGTTTCTCGCCCTGGCGGTCGTGATCGCCTGGTCGACGGTGCCCACGCTCTTCACGTCGTACGACCCCGCGGCCGGCGTCCCGGCCGACAAGTTCCTGCCGCCCAGCCTCGAGCACTTCTTCGGCACCGACCAGCTGGGCCGCGACCAATTCGCCCGCGTCGTATTCGGCACGCAGTCCTCCGTGCTGAGCGCGCTCGTGGCTGTGGGGATCGGGGTCTTCGTGGGCGGTGCGATCGGTCTGGTCGCGGGCTTCTTCGCGGGGTGGACGGATGTCGCGCTCGCACGCGTCGTCGATGTGCTGCTCGCGATCCCCAGCTTCCTGCTCGCCGTCGTGATCGTCAGCTCGCTCGGCTTCCAGACCATCAACGCCGCCATCGCTACGGGCGTCTCGGCGGTCGCAGTCTTCGCGCGCGTCATGCGGTCCGAGGTCATCAAGACCCGGCGCGCGGTCTTCGTCGAGGCATCCGCTCTGCAGGGAGGCTCCCGCGGCCACATCCTGTTCCGACATGTGCTGCCCAACGCCTCTCGCTCGGTGCTGACGCTCGCCGTGCTGCAGTTCGGCCTGTCGATCCTCGTGATCGCGGGACTCGCGTTCCTCGGCTACGGCGATCCGCCACCCGCGTCGGACTGGGGCCTGCTCATCTCGTCGGGCAAGGACTACCCCCGCGCGCCGTGGCTGGTCCTGTATCCCGCGCTCGTCACCGTCGCCACGGTCCTCTCGATCAACCGCATCAGCCGCTGGCTGCGCAAGACCTCCTGACCGCCCGACAGAAGGATCGCCCATGACCTCTCCCGACCTCCTCCGCGTCGACGGCCTGTCGGTCTCGTACGGATCGACGCCCGTCGTCTTCGACGTCGGCTTCCGCCTGGCGCGCGGTGAGAGCCTCGCGCTGATCGGTGAGTCCGGATCCGGCAAGTCCACGATCGCGCGCTCGATCCTGCGGCTGCTGCCCGACGGATCGCGGGCGCGCGGACGCGTCGAGTTCCAGGGAACAGAGACGCTCGCGCTGCCCGAGCGCCGCTTCCGGCCGCTGCGCGGCCGGCAGATCGGCTTCGTGCCGCAGGACCCGGCGAACGCACTCAATCCGGTGCGCCGCATCGGGGCGCAGGCGCACGAGGCTGCGGCGCTCGTCGAGCCCCGCGATGCGAAGGCTCGACGGCTGCTGATCCTCGACACGTTCGAGAAGGTCGGGCTCCCCGACCCGCAGCGGGTCTACGACTCCTACCCGCATCAGCTGTCGGGCGGCATGCTGCAGCGCGTGCTCATCGGCCTCGCGCTGATCCCGGCGCCCTCGCTCATCGTGGCCGATGAGCCCACCAGCGCGCTCGACGTCACGATCCAGAAGCGCATACTCGACCTGCTGACCCAGCTGCAGACCGAGCGCGGCATCGGCCTGCTGCTGATCACGCACGACCTCGCCATCGCCGGGGAGCGCACCGACCGCATCGTGGTCCTGAAAGACGGCCGCGTCCAGGATGCCGGGGCCACCCGTGACGTCTTCGCCCAGCCCGGTTCGGACTACACGCTGCGACTGCAGGCGGATGCTCCCGCCCTCAATCCGGAGCGCTACGCGCCGCTCCGCGCGCAGCGGTTGCCCGAAGTCGGTCCGCCGCTGCGCATCGAGGTGTGCGGCCTCACGAAGACGTTCTCCGCCGACGGGAGGGCATTGAAGGCCCTTGACGACGTGTCGTTCGCCGTGCCCGCCGGCACCACCCATGCCCTCGTGGGCGAGTCCGGCTCCGGCAAGACGACCGCCCTCCGGACCCTCCTCGGCCTCGAGCGGCCGGATGACGGCGCGCTTCTCGTCGACGGGGACTCGGTCGTCGATCGCAGCGCGGAGGCGGTCCGCGGCATCCGTCGTCATCTGCAGCTCGTGTACCAGAACCCGTTCACCTCGCTCGACCCCGCGTGGCGCGTCGGCGCCATCGCGCGCGAGCCGCTCGATCGGTATCGCGTCGGCGCGCGTCGCGAACGGGCCGCCCGCGTGTCGGAGACGCTCGCCGCCGTCGGCCTGACGCCCGCCCACGCCCGGCGCCGGCCCGCCGAGCTGTCGGGTGGTCAGCGGCAGCGCGTCGCCATCGCGCGCGCGCTCGTGCTCGAGCCCGACGTCATCGTGCTCGACGAGCCGACGAGCGCCCTGGACGTCAGCGTGCAGGCCGACATCCTCGATGTGCTGCTGACGCTGCAGGCCGAGCGCGGGCTCACGTACCTCTTCGTCTCGCACGACCTCGCGCTCGTGCGGCAGGTCGCCGACTCGATCTCGGTGCTGCGCAGCGGCCGAGTCGTCGAGAGCGGCCCCGTCGAGCGGGTCTTCTCCGACCCGCAGGACGAGTACACGAAGACCCTGCTGTCGGCGATCCCGCGTCCGGAATCGCGCATCCCCACCGAACTCGCTCGCACCGCCTGAGAACTGGAGTCTGGAATGACCCTCGACACGCTGCCCGCACTCGATCGCCGCACCGCGCTGGTGAGCGCGTTCACCGCTCCGAAGGGCTTCGGCGACCAGACGCTCCGCGAGCGCCGAGCCGATGCGATCGAGCTGCTCGGCGGCATCCCGGATCCCGCCGTGCTGCCCGCGCGCGAGCTCGCCGAGGCGACCGCTCGTGTGCTGTCACAACCCGGACTGCCGGCACTGCAGTACTCGCGGACGGAGGGTATTCCGGCGCTGCGGGAGTGGATCGCGGCCCGCGAGGGCGTGCCGGTCTCGCGCATCGTCGTGACCAACGGCGGCTTCCACGGGCTCGCGCTCGCGATCCAGACGACCGTCGAGCGCGGCGACCTCGTGGCGGTCGACAACCCGATCTTCCCGCTGTTCCTGCGGGGCCTCGAGCTGTCGGCTGGGCGCACGCTTCCGGTGCGGGTGGGTGCGCACGGCATCGACATCGAGGAGCTGAGCGGGCTCCTGAAGGGCGGCGCGCGTCCGGCGGCGCTGTACACGGTGCCCGACTTCCACAACCCGACGCAGGGATCGCTGCCGCTCGAGGGCCGCCGCGAGCTGGTGCGGCTCGCGGAGCACTACGGCTTCGTCGTGTTCGCCGACAACCCCTATCGTGAGCTGCGGTTCAGCGGTCGGGCGCCGAAGGAGGAGCCGTTCAACCACTCCGAGCGCGTCATTCACATCAACACATTCACGAAGACCCTCGGCCCCGGACTGCGGCTGGGATGGCTCGTGCTGCCGGAGTCGCTGACGCCCGACATCGTCGCGCTGCGGAGCCGTCAGGACTCGCACTCGTCCACGTTCGTGCAGGCCGTCGTGGCCGAGCTGCTGACGCAGGATCCCGGCCTCTTCGATCGGACCCTCGACCGCGCGCGGGCGACGTACGCGTCGCGTGCCCGCACGCTCGCGGAGGCGATCGATCGGGAGGCGCCCGGTGCCTTCGACGTCGAGGTGCCCGGCGGCGGCCTGTTCCTGTGGCCGCGGCTGCGTGATGCGAGCGTCGACGCCGACCGCCTCGCCGCCGACGCGAGCGCCGAGGGCGTCGAATATCAGCGCGGCGCCTTCTTCCCCTCAGGACCCGGGACGGATGCTGCACGCCATCTGCGACTCGCCTTCGGGGACACTTCTCAGGACCAGCTCACTGAGGCCGCGGCGCGGCTGGGACGCGCGCTGCAGCGACAGCGCGCGTGACCCTCGCGCATGAAGCGCCGGTGCTCGAGCGCGTCTGGGCGGAGGCCTTCCCTCAGTGGGGGGGGTGTACAAGCCGATCCTCGGCGACGGTCGCGCGGCGCTTCTCGGCGATCGCCGCGACGGGTCGGGGCGCCTGCGCGATCTGCATCTGAAGGGGATCGGCCCCACCTCGATGTCACGCGTCGACGGCTTTGGCGTCGTCGGGCCGATGCTGCGCGGCCCGGCGCGAGACAGGCATCGAGACCGGCTCGGTCACCGGGCCCGCCCCGTCACTGACCCAGACGCGATTCATCACCTTCCCCGGATCAACGGCCACGACGAGGGTCGAAGGCGCCAGCGGCGCTTGAAGCAAACATCACGGACCTCCTTACCGCCCAGCGGCGGTCAGGGCCGCGTCGTCAGCGGAACTCGCACGCGATCACGACAGGCCATCGCCTCGACGGCCCATCCTCAGCCTGCGCTTGGCGAGGTCAATGTCGTTCATGCTCGCTCCGCTGCGCGTGCTCCACATTGACATCTCCCACGCTCCGGCCGTGGCTTGCCGCCTATCGAGCCGATGCCCACCCCACGACCTATCAGCAACGCTGTGGAGGTGCGGACGTCGTACCGTCCTCAGCCCTGCGAGTCAGCGAACGCGTCCGCGATGAACTTCTCCACGTCAGACTCCCGCCAGCACCGCCTGCCGGCGATCATTGCCGACTTCGGTGCCGAGCCCGTGTGCAGCATCCACCTCAGCTGCGCTGGAGTCCGCCGCAGGCGCTCGGCCACCTCGTCCAGGAACAGAATGCGATCCATCTCATCACCCGCCTTGCTAGTTGAAGCCAACTGGATAGCTTAGTGAACCACAATCTCTAGTCGCCTACAATAGCCGTGCGTAGTAGCATCCGACCATGGCGACAGACGAGCAGATCGGCACGAACCTCACCCGCATCAGAAACGGCATGAGCCAGAAGGATCTCGCCGAGGCTATGCGCGCGCGAGGTTTCAAGTGGTCCCAAGCCACTGTGTGGTCGGTCGAGAAGGGTGAGCGACCGTTGCGCCTCACCGAAGCGGAAGGACTCGGCGTTGTGCTGCGGATCAATCCGGATCTGCTGCTCGCAACACCTCAAGAGCTCGACCTCCACGCCGAAGTGGTCGACTTCGCCAACCTGCTCGACGAGATCGCCGAACTCGCCGGAGTGGCATTCGATGCACAACTGAGGCTCGCCCGCGCGATCGACGACCGACCCGAGTCCGAGTGGCCCAAAGATTCGCTCACCATCGTGACCCGAAGTGCCATCGACGCCGCGCTGGACGGGCTCGCCCGCGCCGAGGCGAACCAACGCGGCATCAGCGAAGCGGGTGGATGGTTGAACAGAACCCATGCCGCCTCCAGCGTCCACACCGACGCCTTCCTCGCGCGCGTCCGCGAGGTGATCGAGGAGGCCAAACGCGACCGCGGCGACCGGGCGGAGGAAGACGATGGCATCGATCAAGCAGAGAACTGACGGCGTCTGGCGCGCCCGCTACCGCGATGACGCCGGACGGGAGCACGCCCGTCACTTCACTCTCAAGCGCGATGCGCAACGGTGGCTCGACGAAGTCGCGGCCGCCGTCGTCACCGGGCAGTATGTCGACCCCAAAGCGGGACGAATCACCTGGGACGAATGGGCGACCCGGTGGATGGAGCGACAGTCCTGGGCGGTGGGCACCCACGAGGCGGCGGCCGTCGCGGTGCAGAGCGTCCCGTGGCGCGACGGCCCGATCGCGGGCATCAAGTCGTCGCATGTCCAGGCGTGGGTGGCCGCGGAGTCGAAACGCGGGCTGGCAGCTTCCACCATCAGGACGCGCCTCAACTACGTGCAGATGTCGTTCCGCGCTGCCGTCGCCGACAAGGTCATCGCGTCGAGCCCGGCCGTGGGCGTCAAAGCCCCTCGGGGTCGGAAGGCCGAGGCCGCCATGCGGATCATGTCCGCGGAGGAGGTCAACGCCGCGCTCGAGGCGGCCGCTGACTTCCGCGGCTTCGTCGAGGTCTGCGTCTTCGCCGGCTTGCGGCTCGGCGAGGCTGCCGGGCTGCAGCTGCGGGATGTGAACTTTCTCGGGCGCTCGATCAGCGTCGCCCGCCAGGTGCAGGGCGCGACGAACACCACCGCCCAGATCGTGCCGCCCAAGTACGAATCCGAGCGCACGGTCTACGTCCCCGACGAGCTGATGGCGTCACTGGCCGCTCACGTCCAACGCCAGAACGTCACCGATCACGACGAGCAGCTCTTCGTCACCCCGCTCGGCCGGCTCTGGCACCGCAACAACGCTGCGGAGGAGTGGCGCCGCATCCGGCAAGCCATTGGCCTCTCTGACGAGATCACCCTGCACACGCTTCGCCACACGTTCGCGTCGAACCTGATCGCGCAGGGCTGCGATGTCGTCACCGTGCAGCGCGCGCTCGGACACTCCACGCCGTCCATCACGCTGAACGTCTATAGCCACCTCTGGCCGTCCGCGGAGGACAAAACACGGTCCGCAACCGCGTCGTTCATGACGGAGATCCGCAATTCTGCGGACTCCGTGCGGACTGAAACCAAAAAACCCCAGGTCAGCGGCTCGCGTCAGCGGTAGTTGACGAACTGGAGGTCGACGTCGAGGTCGGCGGCCTTGAGCAGGCGCTGCACCTCCTGCAGGTCGTCGCGGGACTTCGACTGCACGCGCAGCTCGTCGCCCTGGATCTGCGACTTCACCGACTTGGGGCCCTCGTCGCGGATGATCTTCGAGATCTTCTTCGCGTTCTCCGACGAGATGCCGTCCTTGATGGTCGAGACGATGCGGTACTCCTTGCCGCTGGCGAAGGGTTCGCCCGAGTCGAGGCTCTTCAGGGAGATGCCCCGCTTGATGAGCTTGGACTGGAAGACGTCGAGGACGGCGTTCGCGCGGTCCTCGGTGCTCGCCTTGATGAGCACGGACTCGCCGCTCCACTCGATGGAGGCCCCGGTGCCCTTGAAGTCGTAGCGCTGCTCGATCTCTTTGCGGGCCTGGTTGAGGGCGTTCTCCGCCTCCTGGTGGTCGACCTTGCTGACGATGTCGAACGAAGAATCTGCCATGGCGGGCAGTCTATCTGCGGCTGTCGCGCGGCGCGGGAGAACGGGTGCTGCTGCACGCCATTCTCGTCGCCGCCTCCGTGCAAGCGATTCCAAACGGGCCCTGAAAGTCACGGCGAGATATCGATCCGAACCCGGTGTTGCCATATGACGAGTGCTGAGTTACAAATGTAAGCGCTTGCATTTCGCAGCGAGAGTCGAACCCGCACCGTCGCGACCGGCAGTGCGGCCGGACTCACTCAGCACTCCAGAGAGGCACTGCACCGATGAAGGTGAACAAGAAGAGCTGGCTCGCGCTCGGCGGTCTCGCCGTCGCATCGATCGTCCTCGCGGGCTGCGCGGGCAGCGCAAACGACGCCGGTTCGACCGACGAGGGCGACGCCACGTCGACGCTGACCGTCTGGGTCGACTCCGAGCGCGTCGATGCGCTGAAGGGCGCGGCCGACGCGTACAGCGAGAAGACCGGCGTCAAGGTCGACCTGGTGGGCAAGGACACCGGCAAGATCAAGGACGACTTCATCCAGCAGGCTCCGACGGGCAAGGGCCCCGACGTGGTCATGGGCGCCCACGACTGGCTCGGCGAGCTGTCGACCAACGGCGTGGTGGCTCCGATCGAGCTCGGCGACACCGCCGGCGACTACCTCCCGGTCGCGCTGCAGGCGTCGACCTACGAGGGCACGACCTACATGCTCCCGTACGCCGTCGAGAACATCGCGATCCTCCGCAACGCCGACATCATCCCCGAGCCGGCCACGAGCTTCGACGACATGATCGCGAAGGGCCAGGCCGCCGGCCTCACCTCCCCGTTCGTCGTCCAGCAGGGCGTCGAGGGCGACCCGTACCACCTGTACCCGTTCCAGACCGCGTTCGGGGCGCCGGTGTTCGGCACCGACGCCGAGGGCAACTACGACCCGGCCGACCTGCAGATCGGCAACGAGGGCGGCTTCCAGTTCGCCACCTGGCTCGGCGCGCAGGGCGCGGCCGGCAACGTCAACACCGACGTCGACGGCGACATCGCCAAGACGAAGTTCACCGAGGGCGAGGCGGCCTTCTGGCTGACTGGCCCGTGGAACGTCGGCGTCGCGACCGACGCGGGCATCAACGTCGCGATCGACCCGATCCCGAGCCCGACCGACGCCGCCGCTCAGCCGTTCGCGGGCGTCAAGGGTTTCTTCGTGAGCTCCGAGTCCGACAACAAGGTCGCCGCGAACGACTTCCTCGTCAACTACATCGGAACCGAGGACGTCCAGCTCGAGCTCTTCAAGGCCGGCAACGTGCTGCCCGCCCTCACCGCCGCTGCCGACACGGCGGCCGCCGACCCGATCATCGCCGGATTCCAGACCGTCGGTGCCGACGCCGTCCCGATGCCCGCCATCCCGGCGATGGGTGCCGTGTGGCAGTACTGGGGAATCGCCGAGGCCGCGATCATCAACGGCGCCGACCCGACGGCGACGTGGCAGAAGCTCACCGACGACGTGAGCGCCGCCATCAAGTAACACCCTGCGGTCTCACGACCGCGACAGGCGACCGGGACGGATGCCGAGGCATCCGTCCCGGTCCCGATGATGAGGATGATCGATGACCGATACTCTCTCGACCGCGACTGACGAGAAGGCCCCGCCGCAGACGCCGAGGCAGCGCAGCGCCGCCCGCATGGCCGACGCCGCCGGAGGCCGTCTCCGCTGGCTGGTCCTCAAGATCGTGATGCTGGCGATCGTGGACGCCGTCGCGCTCTATGCCGTCTTCGTCCTCTTCCTGCACAACGAGTGGCTCGTCCTCACGCTGGTGACGGCCGTGACGATCCTCGTCAACTGGATCTACTTCTCCCGCAAGCAGATCCCGGCGAAGTATCTGACCCCGGGCATCATCCTGCTGGTCGTGTTCCAGATCTTCACCCTGAGCTACACCGCCTACATCGGCCTCACCAACTACGGCACCGGCCACAACGGCTCCAAGGACCAGGCGATCGCGTCCCTCATGCGGTCATCCCTCGTCCGTGTCGAGGACTCGCCGACGTTCGACGTGACCGTCGTCGAGCGCGTCGGCGAACTCGGCCTCCTGGTGACCGACCCCACCGACGGCGAAGCGTCGCTCGGCACGAACCTGAAGCCGCTCGAACCGGTCGACGCCACCATGGAGGGCGGCAAGGCCGTCGCCGTCGACGGCTGGACCACGCTCACCTTCGCGGACGTGCTCGCGCGCAGCAACGAGGTGGAAGAGCTCGCGGTGCCGTACACCGACGACCCCAATGACGGGGCGATCCGCACCCAGGACGGCCAGAAGGGGTACCTCTACACCTCCACCCTCGTATACGACGCATCCGCCGACACGATGACCGACACCACGACCGGGACGGTCTATACAGACGATGGCGAGGGCGCCTTCACGTCCGAGTCCGGCGAACAGCTGCTGCCCGGATGGCAGGTCTTCGTCGGCTTCGACAACTTCGTGCGCGCCCTGACCGACACGACGATCCGCGGCCCGCTGCTGGCGGTGACGGCATGGACCTTCGTCTTCGCGATCGTCTCGGTGGCCACGACCTTCTTCCTCGGTCTGCTGCTGGCGATGCTCTTCCAGAACACGCGGATGCGGTTCAAGAACGGGTACCGGATCATGCTGATCCTGCCCTATGCGTTCCCGGCGTTCCTGTCGGCCCTCATCTGGGCGGGCATGATGAACAAGAGCTTCGGGTTCATCAACCAGGTCCTTCTGGGCGGAGCCGAGATCGGCTGGCTGACCGACCCGTGGATCGCGAAGTTCTCGGTCCTGCTGGTCAACCTCTGGCTCGGCTTCCCGTACATGTTCCTCGTGTGCATGGGAGCGCTGCAGGGCATCCCCGAAGAGGTCAATGAAGCCGGCGTGATGGACGGTGCGAGCCCGTGGCAGATCTTCCGCCGCATCAAGCTGCCGCTCCTGCTCGTCACGGTGACGCCGCTCTTGATCGCGTCGTTCGCCTTCAACTTCAACAACTTCAACCTGATCTACATGCTCACCGGAGGCGGTCCGCGATTCGAGGACACGGCGATACCGGCGGGACACACCGACCTGCTCATCTCGATGGTGTACAAGGTCGCCTTCACCGGGCAGAACCGCGACTACGGTCTCGCCTCGGCGTTCACGATCCTGATCTTCATCGTGGTCGCCGTCATCGCGGTGATCAGTTTCCGTAAGACCAAGGCCCTCGAGGAGCTGAACTGACATGTCGGAATCTCAGGACCGTCTCGCCCATCCCGACAAGACCGTCACGCAGAACGCGACCCTCGCCGTCGCCGGCGGCAGCGCCGCCGAGCAGTTCGAGACCGCGGCCCCGGGCATGGCGCCCTCGCCACGTGCCGAACGGCCGGTGCGCCGTCGCCCGTTCGGCAAGTGGTTCGCCGACACCGGCTGGCGGCACCTCGTCGCGATCGTGGTGTCGGCATTCGCGATCTTTCCGCTGCTCTACGTGCTGTCGGCGTCGCTGAACCCGAGCGGCACCCTCACCGGCACCAATCAGCTGTTCTCGGCGGTCGGCATCGACAGCTACGTGCGCATCCTCACCGACCCGCAGATCCCGTACCCGCAGTGGTTCCTCAACACCATGATCGTGGCGCTGATCACCGGATTCACGATGGTGTTCATCGGGGCACTGGCCGCGTACGCCTTCTCGCGCATGCGCTTCACGGGCCGCCGTGTGGGCCTCATCACGATCGTGGTCGTGCAGATGTTCCCGCAGATGCTTGCCGTCGTGGCGATCTTCCTCATGTTCAGCTCCATCAGCGACTGGTTCCCGGCGATCGGACTCAACACGCTGAGCGGTCTGATCCTGATCTACCTCGGCGGCGCGCTGGGCGTGAACACCTACCTCATGTACGGCTTCTTCAACACGATCCCGAAGGAGCTCGACGAGGCGGCGAAGATCGACGGGGCCGGCCACGCGCGCATCTTCTTCACGATCATCCTGCGCCTGGTCGCACCCATCCTCGCCGTCGTCGGACTGCTGTCGTTCATCGGCATCGTGAACGAGTACATGATCGCGAGCGTGCTGCTCATCGATCCCGACAAGCAGACGCTCGTCGTCGGTCTGACCAAGCTCGTGTCGAACCCGCGCTACGCGGACTGGTCGGGCTTCGCCGCGGGGGCGGTGATGGCCGCGATTCCGGTCGTCATCGTCTTCCTGCTGCTGCAGAGGTACATCGTCGGCGGCCTCACCGCCGGAGCCACGAAGGGCTGATCGCGCAGAGCGCGTCGCAGGACGGATGCTGCCGCTCCGCGCGCCGCGAAGACGCGGGGTGGCGGCATCCGTCGTCCTTCGTAGACTGGGCGGGCGAGGAGGTGCCATGCGCCCACTGACCGAAGATGAGTTGCGTTCCGCATTCGTGAACGCCTCCGCCGACGAGCTGCGTCTCGTCACCCTGCCTCACGACTTCGTGCTCACAGACTGGGACCATCTCGACTTCCTGGCGTGGCGCGACCCGCGCACGCGGGGCCGGGGCTACCTGGTCGCCGAGATCGACGGAGAACCCGCCGGTGTCGTGCTGCGCGGCGCGGAGGGCTCGTCCCACGCCCGCGCGGCGCTCTGCAACCTGTGCCACACGATGCAGCCGGCCGACCAGGTCACCATGTACACGGCACGCAAGGCCGGTGAGGCCGGCGTGCACGGCGACAGCGTCGGCACGTACATCTGCGCCGATCTGTCGTGCCACGAGAACGTGCGCCTGGCGCCACCGCTCGCGCCGAACGAGGTGCGCGCGAGCGTCGACATGAAGATCGACGGCACGCGCCGGCGCACCGAGGCCTTCGTCGGCCGCGTGCTCGAGACCGCAGGAGTGAGGCGATGACCGTCATCGTGGTGGGCGACGCGCTCATCGACGAGCTGCGCGACGACCACGGCGTGCGGGAGTTCGTCGGCGGGGCTGCGCTCAACGTCGCGGTCGGGCTCGCGCGGCTCGGCGTGCCGGCCACCCTCGTCGCGATGCTGGGTGACGATGAGCCCGCATCGCGCGTGCGGCGCTACCTCGCCGACTTCGGCGTGGGCCTGCTCGCGACCCCGTCGCTGCTGGGCACTGCGCGCGCCGTGAGCACCCGCTCCGGTGCGGGGGAGCCCGTGTACGAGTTCAACGAGGCGTCGCAGCGACGCCGGATCCGCTTCGGCGAGGCCGAGCGCCAGGCCTTCGCGGGCGCCGACCTCGTGGTCGTGAGCTGCTTCGCCTTCGACGACCCCGAGCAGGCGGCCGAGCTGGCCGAAGCGGTCGCCGGGGCCGACGCGTCCGTCGCGGTCGACCCCAACCCGCGCGCGGGCATGCTGCACGACAAGGACGAGTTCGTGCGGGGCTTCGAGGCTCTTGCGGCCGGTGCCGCGCTCGTGAAGGTCGGCGAAGACGACGCCGCGCTGCTGCACGACGAGAGGCTCGACGCAATGCGCGCCCGCCTCATCGACCTCGGTGCCCGCGCCGTGCTGGCGACCGAGGGTGCCGCCGGCGCCACGATCGAGGCCGGCGACATCGTGGTGACACGGCCGATCTCGAACCTTCCGGGCCGCATCGTCGACACGATGGGCGCCGGCGACGCCGCCTTCGCCGCCACGATCGCCGCGCTCGTCGCGGGGACGCCCGACAGCGCGGAGGAGTGGGACGCCGTGCTGGTCTCGGCGATGGACGCAGCCGCCGCGACGTGCCGGTTCGAGGGGGCGCTGCTGCGCACGCCGAGCGCGCTCGAGACCCTGGATCTCGACCGCATGGGCACGTGAGCGCTCTCGATTTCTGACCTCGAGGATCTACGCGTAAGATGGTGGATCGCGCCTCCGGTCGTCTGGAAAAGTCGGACGGGTGCGCACCTGGCGAGTTACCCAAGCGGCCAAAGGGATCTGACTGTAAATCAGCCGTCTTAGACTTCGGGGGTTCGAATCCCTCACTCGCCACCATCCGAAAGCGTCCCGCATCGCGGGGCGCTTCGTGGTTTGCGGCGCCGGCCTGAGGCGATGATCTGGACGGCCACGGGCGCCCTCACCCCGGAGGCCGCGACGCGGCATCCCGAGCTCGTCAGCCCTGTCGTCGCCGGCGGCCTCGCGCAGCGATCCCGCCGTGGCGGCGACCGTGCCGTCGCCGCGATCGACGCGTCGCTCGCCGACACGGCAGCGTTCCGCGAGCGGTACGGCGTCGCGCCCGAGATCGTCATCGGCGGGGGAGTGCGCGGCATCGAGCTCTTCGTTCCGTGCAGCGCCCTGCTCGCCCTCACGGGTGCCGAGCTCGTCGAGGATCTCGGACGCACCGTGGCCGAGGCATCCGTTCCCATCCAGTCGGCGACCCCGGCCGCGATCACCTCCCACGCGGCCCGGGTCGGCGTGTCAGGATGGGCGGTGCAGGCACCCCGCCCGCGTCACGAGAGGAACGCCATGACTGCGCCCGACCCCTATGCGACGCCCGCTCCGAGAGGGGAAGCCGGACGGACGGATGCCTCGCCCTCGCCGTTGCTGCGCGCCGCCATCTGGGTCGCGATCGGCGCCCTCATCGCCGCGGCGCTGGTCTGCGTCGTCTGGGTGCTGATCGGATCGCAGAACGGCCTCATCGGCCGGGCGTTCCTGACGATCCTGCTGCTCGCCGCGTTCGCCGGCGTCGCCATCCTCGACGCGCACCTGGCGCCCCGTCGGCCGAGCTGGTTCGCCCTGGCGAGCATGGCGTCGTGGATCGTCGCCCTCCTCATCGGCGCCATCATGATCTGGATGCCCGACCGCTTTCCGTGGCTGGGGGTCTCGCGGGTCATCCAGTTCCTGCTGATCGTGCTGATCCTGCAGCTCGTGCTGCTGCACGTGCGCCTGTACATCAAGGCTTTCCAGCGCCACGACACCCCTTTCACCCGCACGGTTGTCGTCCTCACGATCGCGCTGGTCGTAGGACTCGCGGCGCTGCTGATCATCCCGCTGGCGTTCTGGGAGTGGCTGTACTTCGCCGACATCTACTGGCGCATCGTCGTCGCGGTCGCGATCCTCGCCGCCGTGGGCACGGCGCTCGTTCCCCTCGTCAACGTGCTGTTCGCGCCGAAGCGGCCCCGTTCGTACGCCGTGCATCACACGGCCACCTCGCCGACGACGCCGGCCGCCATCGCGCCGGCCGCGCAGGACCTCCTGCCGTGGCCGACGTACGTCGACGCGGTCACGCCGCTCCCGATGCTCCCGGACGGCTCGCCGGACTGGAACGCGTACTACACGGGGTACCCGTCGCCGGGCGCGCACGTGTTCACGCGGATCGAGCCGGCGCCGGCGGAGCTCGCCGCGCCGACTCCCGAGCCTGCGGCCTCCGAGTCGGCGGCTCCCGAGCCGTCGAGGACGCCGTCCGGGTACGAGGGCTACCCGCCGCCTCCGCCGCTGCCGCCGCGTCCCTGAGCGCGGGACGGTCAGCGGGCGAGCAGCTCGAGCGCGGCCATGGCGGCGTTGTGGCCGCCGAGGCCGCTGACCGCGCCGCCGCGGCGCGCGCCCGAGCCGCACAGCAGCACGTCCGGATGCTCCGTCGCGACGCCCCACCGTCGAGCGGGCGTGTCGAGAGGCTCGTCATCGCCCGCCCACGGCCACGAGAGCGGCCCGTGGAAGATGTCGCCGCCGACCATACCGAGCGACAGCTCGAGGTCGGCGGTGGTCCGCGCCTCGACGCACGGCGTGCCGTCAGGGGCCTCGTAGATGCAGTCGGCGAGGGGCTCGCCCAGCACCGCGTCGAGTGAGCGCTGGGCCGCTTCCAGGAGCGCGGCGCGCGCAGCATCCGTGTCCCGTCCGTCGAGGAGGCGGTGCGGCACCTGCAGGCCGAAGAGCGTGAGGGTCTGCGCGCCCGATGCGCGGAGCCCTGGGCCGAGGATCGTCGGGTCGGTGAGGGAGTGGCAGTAGATCTCGGCCGGGAGGGGATCGGGGATGCCGCCGCTCGCGGCCGCCCGGTACGCGTCGTCGAGCTGGGTCATGGTCTCGTTGACGTGGAACGTGCCGGCGAACGCGGCCTCGGTGGCGACGCGGTCGTCGCGCAGGCGGGGGAGGCGCTTCAGCAGCATGTTCACCTTCAGCTGCGCGCCCTCGGGCGCCGGGGCGCTGCCGAGCGAGGCGCCGGCGCCGCTCGCTGCGAGCAGCCGCGCGAGCACGGCGGGGCCGACACCGCTCAGCGCCAGTCGCGCATGGATGGAACCACCATCGGCGAGCGTGATCTCGCCGCCTGGTGCCACGGCGGTCACCTCGGTGTTCGTACGCAGCTCGGCGCCCGCCTGGCGCGCGGCGCGCGACAGCTCCGCCGTCACGCCGCCCATGCCGCCGACGGGCACGTCCCAGTGCCCGGTTCCGCCGCCGATCACGTGGTAGAGGAAGCATCGGTTCTGGCGCAGGCTCTCGTCGTCGGCCGAGGCGAAGGTGCCGATGAGCCCGTCGGTGAGGGCGATGCCGCGGGTGATGTCCGTGTCGAACGATGACCGCAGCATGTCACCCAGCGGACGCTCGAAGAGGTCGGACCAGAGCCGGGCATCTCCGAGCTCCGTCAGCACCTCGTGTTCGCGAGCAAGCGGCCGCATCATCGAGGGGAAGAGGAGGCGCGCGACCGGTTCGATCCGGTGGGAGAAGTCGGCGAACCGCCGTGCTTCTGCGGGGCCCCCGGTGACTCGGCTGAACGAGTCGGCGGTGGCCGCAGCGTCCGCCGTATCGATCAGGATCCCGCGCGACGGGCTCGCCGGATCCGGGGTGTAGGACGAGTAGCGGCGGCGGAGGAGACGGATCTCGAGGCGGAGGTCGTCGATGATGCCCTGCGGCAGCAGGCTGACGAGGTACGAGTACCGCGAGATCCGCGCGTCGACGCCGGCCCACGGCCGCTCCGACACCGCGGCGCCGCCGACGTGGTCCAGCCGTTCGAGGACGACGACCGAGCATCCGGCCCGTGCCAGGTACGCGGCGGCGACGAGGGCGTTGTGACCGCCGCCGACGATGGCGACGTCATAGCCGGAGGGGCGGGCGGCAGCGACCATGCGCACCACGCTACCCAGCCCTCGTCCTCTCGCCGCGATGTCGAATGTGGTTCGCCCGCCCGGTGGCGGGGCGTCGCCGCCGGTTCGTTACCGTGGAGGCATGAGCCTCGAGCACGACCTCGAATCCCTTGCCATCGACATCGCCCGCGAAGCCGGGGAGCTCGCGCGGTCGCTCCGCGAAGCCGGCGTCGCGATCGCGGCGACCAAGACCGCCCTCGCCGACATCGTGACGGAGGCAGATCGAGAGGTCGAGGCACTGATCCGGGCCCGCCTGACGGCGGCCCGGCCCGACGACGGGTTCCTCGGCGAGGAGACCGGCGGAGCTCAGGGTGCGAGCGGCGTGACGTGGGTCGTCGACCCGATCGACGGCACCGTCAACTACGCGTACGGCATCCCGTCGTACGCGGTCAGCATCGCGGCCGTGCAAGGTGAGCCGACCCCCGGCGAGTGGGAGGCGCTGGCGGGCGTCGTCTACACCCCGGTGCTCGGCGAGATCTTCCACGCCGCGCGCAATGAGGGCGCGTGGCTGGGTGTGAACCGGCTCGCCGTCAACCCTGAGGTCGGCGGTGCCGGCGCGCTCCTCGCGACCGGCTTCGGCTACGACCCGGCGACGCGACCCGGCGACATCGAGCTCATCGGCCGCGTGATGCCCGCGGTGCCGGCGCGCGATCTGCGGCGCGGCGGATCGGCGGCGAGCGACCTCGCGTACGTCGCGGCCGGACGCCTCGACGGCTACTTCGAGCGCGGGCTCGCCCCGTGGGATCTCGCGGCGGGGTCCCTCCTCGTGACCGAGGCGGGCGGCCGGTTCGGCCGCGCGGAGCCCGATGGCGGTCCGCGCGCACCCCTCGTCGTGGCCGCCACACCGTCCATCTTCGACCGCCTGGCCGAGGCGGCGGGGCTCGAGTGATGACGCGGTTCTCATCGAATCCTCACGAAACGCGCGTCGTGAAATCCAAGCCGTACATGGCATTCCCAGGACGCCCGGGGTAGGGTTTACCCGATCGTTACCTTCGCCACCCGAACGGCGGAGGGGTCCTTTGCCCGAAGACCGCCTTGTCGCGAACACCCCCCTCGCGGCACGACCTGAGAGCCCGCTTCCGCTTTGCCTTTCGACGCCCCCCAGGCCGGATCTGCGCCAACGCGCCGCTCCAGCCGACCCTCCGCAGCGCCTGCCCAGGCGACGCCGGAGGCTCCCGGGGCAGGCCGTGCGACCGCACGGCGGCAGGCCGCGAGCACCGCTCCCGAGCGTCCCGCGGTCGTGTGGGGTCGTCCGGTCGCTTCGATTCGGGCGGATGCTGCCGCCACCCCCGCGGCGAAGCCCGAGGCGACGACGTACCTGACTTCGGCCCCTGAAGCTCCGGCACCCCCGGCGGCCGCTCCGGCAGCTCCGGCTCAGGCCCCCGCGCCGGCGACGGCGCCCGTCGCGCCGGTGGCCCCCGCCCCGTCGTCGGTCGAGTTCCCGGCCGGGACCGGCCCGGTCGTCGAGGCCGCCGCGCTCCGAGCCCGCGCCCGTTCCTCGGCGACCGCCGTGTCTTCGGCCGCACCCGGTGTCGACCAGGTGAGCCGCCGCTCCCGCCGCACGCAGACAGGTGAGCTGCCCGTCGCGGTCGTGCCGCCGATCGCCCCCGCCGCTCCGGCCCGGCCGGAGCGTCCGGCCGCGGCCTTCGAAGCCGAGCTGCCGACCCGCGTAGAGCCGGCCCCACTGCTCGAGACCGTGCTCGCTTCCGCCGAGCCGTTCGAGCTCCTCGAGCCTGTCGCCAGCGCCGAGTCGCCGGCCTCCGCCACCGCCGTCCCTGCCGCCGCGAGTGCGTCGCCGGCCGAGGGCGCCTCCACATGGATGGCCGACACGTTCGCGAGGCTCCTCGCCGCTGAGGCCGCCGAGACGGTCGCGACGACCGCATCCACCGTCGAGGCCGCCGCGCCCCAGCCGACCGCAGCGCCCGTGGAGTCACCGGCGTCCACCCCGGAGCAGGTCACGCCGCAGACGACGTCCGCGCCCCGGGCCGCAACACCGTCGCAGACCGCCACCACCGCGCAGCCGACGGCGACCGCGGGCTCTACCGCCTCCGGGGCCTCGCGGCCTGTCGAGGCGCGCGCGTCGCGCCCCCGCACGGAGCGGATCGAGCCTCTGACCGGGCCCATCCCCGAGCCCGCAGCATCCGGAATCGACGAGTTCGAAGCCGCATCCCGCCTGTTCGCCTTCACCGGCGAGACCCCCGTCCAGCAGCCCGCGCCCGAAGCGGAGGGTGAGACTGCGCCGCACACAGCGCTCCGCCGCCCGCAGGCCCGTCGTGGCTCCGCCTTCAAGCGCGTCGCCACCGCGTCGTTCTCGGTGGGCGTCTTCGGCATCGTCGGCCTCATGGCCGTCGGCATGACGACTCCGGCGGAAGCGGTCGCCGCCGTCAACGGGACGGATGCCGCGCTCTCGGTGCTCGCAGCAGGCGACGACTCCGCTCCCGTGATCGACGAGGCCGAGATCCAGGCCTACGTGGCGCCGGGGGACGCGCAGAGCGACACCCTCCAGCGCACCGAGAACTACTCGACGACGACGACGGCCCAGCTGGCGTCGGAGGCGGGCATCCGCAACTTCTCGAACCTGTTCCACAACAACCCGAACTCGAACATCCAGTGGCCCTTCGCGGTCGGCGTGACCATGTCGTACGGGTTCGGCATGCGCTCCGGACGCATGCACGAGGGCATCGACTTCACGCCCGGCAACGGCGCACCGGTGCAGGCGATCGCCGACGGCACTGTACGCGTCGCCTCCGAGGCCGGTGGCGCATACGGCGTGCACGTCATCATCGACCACATCGTCGACGGGCAGATGGTCTCGAGCCATTACGCGCACATGCAGTACGGGTCCCTGCAGGTCAGCGCCGGCCAGCGCGTCACCGTGGGCACGGTCATCGGCCGCACCGGCAACACGGGCCGCTCGTACGGCGCCCACACGCACTTCGAGATCCTCAAGAACGGCACCACCGCCATCGACCCGTGGCCGTGGCTCCAGGAGTACACCGACGGGACCCACACGGTGGGTTGACTGGTTCGGAAGGATGCCGCGGCTCTGGTATTCTCTTCTAGTTGCCTGTTGGCGGGCAGCACGCCCCGATAGCTCAGTGGCAGAGCACTTCCATGGTAAGGAAGGGGTCGTCAGTTCAATCCTGACTCGGGGCTCGCGGCATCCATTTCGTGACCGTTGGATGCGTATGGCAGGGTAGCTCAGTTGGTGAGAGCGCACGACTCATAATCGTGAGGTCGCGGGTTCAAGCCCCGCTCCTGCTACAAAACACTAGGGAGTCGGCCTCTTCGGAGACCGGCTCCCATCGGTTACCCATCGCTTTCAGCTCGGTGAGTCGTCACCAAGCGCGGGCTCAGGATCATGAGCACCCAGCGCGGGCAGACCGCCTGCATGCCAGGCGATAGGCTCCGGGTCATGGGGAATGAACCGCTCACCGATACGCCCGCGCCGATTGAGACTGCGACACCGCAGGCGAGTTCGAAGGCTCCGCTGTGGATCGCGCTTGCGGGGCTCGGGGGGCTAGTCGTCGGCGTGCTGGGAACGCTCGGGGTGGGGGCAGTGGTGACAGGTGTGAACCAAGCCGCGGCTGCCACTGCCGCCGAGGCAGCCGTGGATATGCGCCTTGCCGACGCCGTCGACGACTGCGGCAGCACCGGCATGGAACTGGGAGACGAGGACCGCACACTCGTCATCGACGTCAAGGGTGAGGACGACCTCGGTGGTGCGACCTACGAACAGCAGGCGTGCATTCTCGCTGCGCTCGATGTCCCGGCAAGTGTCGATTCGCACATCGGTCAGACGACGTCGATGGACGGCCGGCAGACAGAGTCCTGGGACGGGATCACCATCGAGTGGTCCTATCATCCCGACCGTGGGAGTGACATGGTCATCACACTCGACGACACCGAGTGAAGAGATTCGCTCTGATGTAGTTGAGCATGGCCGCCGCCGCGTGCAGCGCCTTCGACCGCCTGCTACCCGTTGCGAGGTCAGCTACCGCACCCTCGGCGAGGTACCGTCGCGCGTACGCGAGGTGGTCGTCAGCGTCCACGTCGTGCCGCCCTGTTCTGCGCGATCCGTTCGGCGAGTACTTCGACGGATGGGCCGCCCGGATGCCAGGCGCGCTGCGCGGCTTCGAGCGGGGTGAGCTTGGACGTGATCGCGTGCGTCTGAGCCACTACCCGCCCCAGCTCTCGGAGAGCCTGTTCCCTTGTCGTCATCCCAACATCATGTCGCGTGAGAACCGCGTGTACGGACTGAGGCGGTGCCGGCTGAGCCTTACGATGCGTTGTTGAGTCCCTGTTCACCCTGCTCCGTGAGGAACGCGCTTGCTCTACTTCGTGAAGCCGTCCGGCCAGCTCTCCTGGACCGGTGACGTCAACCAGACGCTCCTGGATCTAGCGCGCGCTCACGGCAAGGATCTCGGCCCAGCCGACTGGTGGGAGGCAGCGAGCCGCCCGGCCAACGCGGACGACGTGCGCGTCGCGCTGCGGTATGGGCTGGCCGCGACCGGCGGCATCGTTGTCGATGCCCGCCACGTCGTACCGATGCAACGCCCCGCCGAGCTGCGGGCGCTTGCGGCCGACAACGCGATTCGGACAGCCAAGTACCGCGAGCTTCCGCAAGTCAAGATGGTCGAGGAGTACCTCGAGCATCTGGGCCCGGGGCACAACGAGCGCAGCAGGGAGATTGATCGAGGCGTCGCTGAATCGCTTGAAGCGTCCATCGAGGAAGCCGATGAGGAGGCCGCTGACGAGCTGGCGGCACCCGTGAGTGACGACCTTGTGCAGCACTGGCAACTCGTCGGCGGCATCGTCCCGGACCCACTCTGACGCGGTTCGTACCCGTAGCATGCATGCCATGGCAATGCCTCAACCGGCTCACGCGCCTCAGCTGGCTGTCGCGCACGTCACCACGCCCACCGTGCCAGACCTCCGCCACATCTGGCTTCCGAGTCAACGCAGCCTGTGCGAGCTCGCCGTGCGCCGTGTCGTCGCTTCCGCTGACGAGGCCTCCGCCGGCAACGCGGCGTCACGGGACCTACCCGCGTGCGAGGCGTGCATTGTGGTCACCGAGATGCTGAGCGAGAGCGCCCGGCACCTGACCGCTGTTGGGCGAACCGAGACCTATCCGCCGCGTAGCGAGGCCCTGAGCTTGCTTGGAACGACGACGTGGCCGTGGGTCTCGAAGACCCTAATCCAGTCCTAGCGCGGGCGCCCTCGACGTCGCGGGACTCGTGATGCCAGCCACCCCAGCAACACGAGTCCGAGCATCATCAAGCCGACCTGGTTCCACGGGCCCGGATTGGCGGCGTACGCCTCGATCAGCACGCCAGGTAGCGCCATGATGGCGGCGATGATTGGCCCCACGAGATCGATCTGATTCCCCATGGCCGGAGCGTAGCGACCGCCACGGACACAGCACCATCGGACACAGTCTCACTCGTCGCCAGGCAGTCGCTCCAAGACGGGCGCGAAGGCGCCGAACTCCGGTCGTGGGGTGAACGCATCCATCCGCCAGATGCTGGACTCGTATCGACCCGGGGTGGTCTCTTCGATCAGCTGCAGCTCGATCAGCTTCGACATGTCGCGGCGGAACAACCGGTCTGAGGTGCCGTCGTACATCTCTGAGATTGCGGGCGTCAGGTAGCGGATCTGCTTACGCGTCAGCTGCTTGCCGTCAGGCATCGCCAGCACGACCGAACGGCGACGACGGGCCGTGTCCGTTGATGGCTCGTGCTGGAACGCCTCATGGACGTAGTTGATCCACGCCACCATTCGCTGATGCGCCTGGACGGTCTTGATCTGTTCGCGCAACTGGTCGCGATAGCCGAGTGCGCTGTATGCGATGAATCCGGCGACGTCGCCCTGCCGCGATGCCGCGTCAAGTCGCTCGTAGTACTTCGTGCGGGTGCGGTTGTAGTAGTCGGACAGGAGGTTGGTGCTGACCCATGGCACGAGTCCGCAATGTGCAAGGATCGCGCACTCGATGAGACGCGCCGTTCGTCCGTTGCCGTCACCGAAGGGGTGGATCCACGCGAGGTACAAGTGCGCGAGGGTCGCGGCGAAGAAGACGAGGAAGAACGCCTGATCTGGTGTCCGGTGGCGCTTGGACCCGGCGTCATCGAGGATGCTGTTGATCCACTTGCAGAGTTCCTCCATCAGATAAGGGACGTCCTCGGCGGGCACGCCGCGGTACGGACCGACAACGATTGGAACGTCTCGGTACGCTCCGGGGTTTACGTGGTCGGCGACGTCGAGATCGGTCATCAGCTGCGCGTGCTTGCCGAGGATCCAGTCCGGGGTGAGTCGGAAGGAGCCATCGAGTTCCCACACCTCGTTGCGGACGCTGCGCAGCGCAGCGAGAACGTTGCGAACCTCTTGCTCGAGGTACTGCTGGGACTCCGGCAGCCGATGGTCGTTGTCGAGGATGTCGTTGACTTCGTCTTCGCTCAACGTGTTGCCCTCGATGGCGGCAGACGCCAGCGCGCCGCGCCGCATGTACACGCGGGCGAGATCCCAAGCGACACGGGGCTGCAGGGGCGCGCCGATCAGGTGCTGACACTTGGAGTAGGACTCACCGAGGTGGGCCCAGACGATCTCGCTCAACGCTCGCGTCTCGAACGTGAACGTGATCCACGGGTGGGACGTTTCGAAGGCGCGCGTGGATGTGGTGGGCATGCGCGCGAATCTACTAACTCATACCGTTTTTGTCCAGACCGCTGTCCGATCTTGTGTCCGAGGCGTTATCCACGGTCATTCGTCGGTGGGCGCGGGTGCTACTGGCCGGCGCGAACCGATTCGGTACATCCGTCCGGCCCAGATGCCGGCGGGCGGCCACGCCTCTTCCGCGTACGCGGCGCAGAGTGACCGGAGCGGGCATGGGAAACAGATCGAGCCGCGCAGGTGCATGAGTTCCGCCGGGGCGATCTCGTGAGGCTCCAGGATGAATCTCGGGTCGCCGCTACATGGCGGGGTGGTGTCGGCGAGAGCCGCGTTGAGCGCCCCGTAGGACGCCGCAGCGCGCTCATCCGCTCCGGACATGGTCAGACCCTGCCGAGGTGATCCACGGCTCGGCGGGCGGCGTCCAGGCGGGCCCTGGCGAGCGCGTACCGCTCGGCAGAGACGGCCCAGCGGCTCCGTGGCCCAGAGGCCGGGTTGCGGCGCTCGTAGAGGTCCAGGAGCGCGCCGTAATCCCTCTCGGCTCGCGCCAGCTCTTCGCGCGGGTCGGAGGACGGCAGCTCGGGCCTCGGTGGGCTGGGATCGAGCTGCGGGGCGAGGTACTCGGACTGTGCCGCGCTCACGTGCGGTCCCGGAGCTGGGAGGGGTCGTCGCCGCGCAGCTGGTTCTCGATGTTCGGGTGGTAGTTCATCGAGAGGCCGCCAGTCTGCCGCGCGGTCTCGCGGATGGCCGCGAGCACCCACTGCGCCGGCTGTGCGGGCACGTGGCCGTTGCCGTCGACGGTGAGCGACTGAACCTGATAGCCGCCGTCCCAGTAGACGTAGTTCCGCTTGTCGAGGTCCTCAGGGGCTGCGTGGAACACGCTGCGCGACGGGATGCCGGCCTGATCGAACTGCTGTGCCGCGGACTGCAGCTTCTCGTTCCACGCTTCGGCCGCCGCCATGAGATCGGCGAGCGCTCGCACGGCCGCGTCGTACTGCGGCAACAGCACGTCCGTGACCCCGCCGCCGAGCATCGCAGCAACATCGCGCTTCGCCTGCGCCACCGCCTCCTGCTGTCGGCGGGCGCCGTCGGCGGCATCCCGCTCGCGCCGGCCGCGCGCGGCAAGCTCTGCGATCCGCGCCTCTTCACGGGCCGCGGCAAGCTCGCTGGCCGATACCTCCTCGCCGGCGATCGCCGCCCGCTCGAGCTCCGCCACTCGGTCCAGTGCTTCGGTCATAGCCCTTTTCCCTCTCTGTACTCCGCGCGGAGCTGTTCGATCGCGCGGTCCTGGCTCAGTCATGTGATCGTCCTTTCGCTGGTGTCGTCGGCGGGGGTCGGTCAGCCATCGGTCCTGCCTCCCCGGCGTTGATCGCCTCGGACGATGGCCGCGACCTCGCGGGCGAACTTGTGTGCGAGCGCCTCCACCGACGCGTCCGATAGATCCATTGGGCGGGGGGCGACAGCGGCAGCGCGCGCAACCGCCGTCGCCGGGCCGACCGCTGGCGCCACATCGGCCGCAGTGGATGTCCGGGCGGGGGCGAGGCTGAGCATGGTCTGCGGCAGTCGGTCGGCGCGGATCACAGGACCGCCGTCACGGAACCCGGGAATGATCTCCCCGAGGCGCCCCTGACGGGCGAGCGAACGGATGTACGCGACCTTGCCGTGACCACCGGCACCGCGCGTCTCCGCGGCCGTCCACACATGCTCGTCGTTGGACAAGTTCGCGGGGATCGAGTCCGACGTGTTCGTGCCCGGCCCCTGCACCGGGCCACCGAACGCCCGGTCCGGCTTCAGCACGGTTCCGGTGCCGACTGGCGGTCCGCTGCCAGCCCACTGGGAGAACACGGTGACCGTGCGAGACCTCGTCAGCCCCGCGAGCGCATCCGCGACGGATGTGAACGTGCCGTCATCCTTCTTCACCTTCACGGTGCCGTCAGGGAGCGTCGTGATGTCCACGCCGAGCACACGCAGCGCTTCCATGAGGCCAGGGAAGTCGTCGCTGCTGACCTCAAACTGCTTGTCCGGGGTAGCGAGGATCTGGGAGGCGAGATCGATCAGGCGCAGCTTCTGCGCATCGATCGTGCCCGAGTCATCTACCGCGTAAGCAACCACTTCGGGCGTCGCGAGCATCGTCTCGATGAGCCCTGACATCTGCTCGTCAGAGAGACCAGCCTCGTCGCCCAGACCGCGAAGCCGATCCTGATACTTCGCGGCGATCTCGCGGGCGTCGTCCATCGAGACGCCGTGCTCGCCGTTCTTCTTGGCCGCTGCGTCGGCGGCGAGGATCTCGTCGAGCATGGCGTCGTTCAGGCGCGAGACGCCATCGTAGAGCGCGATGCCGGCTGCCGTTGTGGTGTCGATCGCGCCGGCCGCACTGACTAGGGTCGGGGCGAGTCGGTTGCCGGCGTCGTCGACCTGCGCGAACGACTCCCGGAGCTGGTTCGTCTGCTCGTTGAGATCGCGGGTGAAGTCGGCCTGCGATTTCGTTCCACCGTTGAGTTCGTCGAGCGCGCCCTTGAGCGCCCTCAGCCGCTCCGTGGCGTCCTTCGTGACATCGCGGGCGATGGTCAGAGCCTCGTTCATGCGGTCGTTGGAACGCTGCAGGTCGCTCATCGCGGCGGTCGCGCGGCGCTGCTCCTCGTTGTATGCGCGCAGCTCGTCTTGGGCCTTGGCGATCGCAGCCCGCTCGGACTCGTACGACTCGATGAGATCGTCGACCGCGTCCTCACGCGCGGACCCCATCCCGCCGAGCACCGACGACTCTTCGGACGCCTCGTGCATCGCGGTCTTCATGTGCCGCAGCTTCTGGATGAGCTTGTCGTACGCGTCGCCGCCCTTGAGGATGGCGGCCGCAGCCTCGGTGTTGGAGATGCCCAGCGCCGCGGCCCACTCGTTGCCGTCCTTGTCGGCGAGGTTCTTCTCCACCTGGGCGCGGGTGGCGCGCAGGAGTGCGCCGGTCGTCTGGTCGAGCGTGTCGCGGTAGCCCTGGACGCGGTCCTTGACCGCCGCGGCTTCCTCCGCTTGCGCCGACAGCGTCGCGGTGAGGATGGCCGCGGCCGTCGAGACACCCAGGATGATCAAGCCGACGGGATTTGCGACGAATGCGGCTTTCAGCGAGTTCCCGAGCCCGGTCGCAGCCTTGCCGGCAACACCGAACGTGCCCGCCAGCTTGGAGGTGTTGCCCTCCATGCCGGCGAGGGCCGCCTGCACGGCAGCCTGCTCCGCGATCCGCTTAATGCCGTCGACGAGACCCTGGATTGCGGGCGCGCCGGACCGCATGGCCGTGAACATCCCCACGGCTGCGATGGTCGTGGCGAGCACGGGCGCGGGGATCGCTTCGAGCACGTCGACGAATGGCTCCGCGACAGCGACGACCGCCTGGATGCCGTCCGCGACGATGGGCAGAGCGGCGTTCAGCACGCCCGAGAACACGGTCGCGATGTCGACCGTCACCGGCAGCAGAGGCTTCAGCGTGCCCAGCAGGGCGCCCAGCTCGGCACGCAGTTCCGGCGACGCCAGCGCGGCGGCACCGATCGCCCCGGCGAGCGGGGAGAACGCCGGCGCGAAGCGGCCCACGATCGGGATGCTCGCGAGGAGCTGGGAGTTCACGCCGAGCACGGCGCCCGCGGTCGCGGCGATGGCCGGGCCGTGGCTGGCGATCGCGTCCAGGCCATCCTCGAGGCGGGACGAGTCCCACGACTTCACCTGCACGCGGGCGCGGTCAAGCGTCCGAGTGATGTCGGCGAATGCGGGCGCCGCCCGAGCGGTGAGGATGTTCACGACGGGTGTCGTGTGGGACTCCACGGCGCGCATGATGTCGGCGACCTGGTTGCCCCAGGTGACGAACAGACCGCCACCGTTCTTGGACACGAACGGTTCGGCGAGAGCGGCGCCGATGTCGCGCGACGCGGCCTTGATCCGGTCGACGGTGCCCGCGTACGTCTCCTTGACGTTCGCGGCGGCGCCCGCGAACTTTGCGTCCATCTGGGCCACGAGCACGTCGACGGCCTGCGCGGCGTCGAGGGTGCCCTTGGTGATGGATTCGCGGATTTCGCCGGCGCTCTTCCCGAATCCCTGTCCGAGGAGCGTCGCGGCGTCGAGGCCTCGCTCGCCGAGCATGTTGAGGTCCTCGGCGGTGAGCTTCCCGGAGGACCGGATCTTGGCGAGGATCGAGACGATTTCGCTGATCTGTTGGTTCGAGCCACCGACCGCCGCCACGGCGTTCTGCACCGAGTTGAGGATCGGGATGACCTTCTGAGCCTCGAACCCGAACCCGATGAGCTGCTGCTGTGCGGAGATGAAGACGGACTTCGAGAACGGTGACGTCTTCGCGAACGCGTCGAGCTTGTCCATCTGGGCGTTCGCGGCCTCCGCGCCGCCCAGGAGGGTGCGGAGTGCGGCGCGAGAGGTCTGCTGCAGCTGGTTGTACGCGACACCGGTGTTGAACAGGTTCGTCACGAACGCGGCCGCCGCCACCGACGCGACACCGATCGCGGTCGCCGTGCCGCGGAACACGGCGTCCGCCGACTTCGACAGCTTCGACGCCGACGAATCGGTCTGCTCGAGCTTGCCCTTGAACCGGTTGAGGTCGCGCTCCGCCGTCGAGACCCCGCCCAGCTGGATCGTTGCGACGAGTTCGGCAGCCTGGAAGCTCACGACAGCACTCCGTCCCGGAGCGCCCGCTCAATGTCGAGGATCATGGCCGCTGCCTTGGCGGAGGTGAGGTCCGTGTCGGTGCGGAGCCTCTCGATCACGGGGTGAGCACTCCCGGCCGCGACGTTGCGGAGCATCTGCAGGAGGTGCCGGATGACGAGAGTGAGCGTGACGTCGACTTGGTCCGGACCACGTTCGCCGTCACCGAGGAGAACGTTGATGGTGCTCGCGAGCACAGGATCCGTCTCGGCTTCTCCGATCCGCACTGAAGCCGACGCCAGCGCATAGGCCAGCTCGTGCGCGGTGGACTCGTACAGGTCGGCCACAGCCGCATCGGCGATGCCGAACATGTCGGCGCCGCGACCCATGGTCAGGCTGCCTTCTCAGTCAGGTGCGAGTGACGCGATGTCGTCCCGAGAACGTCCCAGGCGAGTGCGAAGAGCGTCGGTTCTCCGCCGAGCGATTCGTCGAGCCGGCCCGCCAGATCGCGCATGACGGCAACGTCGTCGGCCGTGATCGTCGCGAGGGCTCGTGCGAAAGCCTCGCGCCGGGGATCGATCGGACCTGAGTCAAGGTCAACGACATATCGCCGCTGCCCGACTCGCTCTGCTTGGATGCTGCCGGAGCGGATCCAGCTGCGCACTGTCGATTCCGACACCCCACGCTCGGCGGCGGCGTCTGCAACACTGCCGAGTCGACGTTTCCCCGCCATGCTCTTGTCCTTTCGCTGGGCGCGCCGAGCAAGGGACAAAGGCCACGAGTGTGGCTTGTCTCTTTGCTCGATCGGCACCTGGCGTCTCGGCACACTCGCGGGGATCGCGCCTGGCGATCAACCTGCGAGCGGAGCTCGGCGTGTGGAGTTCTTGGTTGCCAGTATCGCGCGCATCGCCGACATCGGCAGAATCGCCCGCTGATGTGTCGGCGTGTCGCCATACGCTGGGCGATATGGCGACATTCGACGTGCCCGGAGTCGGGACGGTCATCGTGACAATCGACGAGCAAGAGTTCTACCAGGGCGGGTACGTGCTGAGATCGCTGGAGACGGCTGTGCGCCCTGACGGCAGCCAGGTCACCGGAGAGGACCTCGAGCGCGTGACAGCGCATCTGCGAGGCGTGGGCGCCATCCAGTGAGCGCGTTCGAGGTCATCAGCCTGATCATCAACGGCGCTCTCCTGGTCGCGACAGCGGTCGCTACGGCGATCGCATGGGGCAAGGCCAACGAGGCGCGTGCTGAGCGGGGGAAGGCCGAAGACGCCGCGAACCGCGCATTGGCCGCGCAGGAGGGTGCCGCGGACGCGCTGGCGCGTTCGGCGGAGGCACACGAGGCCCTCGTCGCGGAAGCGACCCGCCGGCCGCCATGGACCGGGCCGCGACATGTGCGCGGAGAGATCCGCGCCGTGACCAACACCTCTGGCCGGCGGGTCACCGTCTCCGCCGCTCCCACGAAGCCCGAGGGCACCGAGAACTACCTGACGCTCATGCAGCCGCTGCCGTGCACGCTCGAGCCGGGCGAAGAGTTCCAGTACGCCGCGCTCACCCGCGCGTTCGGAGCGCCAACGGGCATGACACTCGTCTGGAGCTTCGACGGAGACAGCGAAGAGAACACCACCTATGTGCCGTTCTGACGGCCCTCACCGTGTCTCGATCCCGCGCGCCAGTGGACCGGTCCGGATCTGAGTCGCTGCGGAGCCAGCCAGTACGATCGAACTCGTTCGCTACAGAGATGGGGGGCCTCCATGGCAGTTGAGACCGACGAGCCGGTTTACCCGGCCGGCACGCAGTACGGCGACTTCACGGGCACCGTGGCCGCTGACGGCCACGGTGGCGTGACGCTGTTCGAGCTGGCGTGGGAGGTCGGCCTGGACCTCGAGCGTTACCAGCTCATCGGCATCGAGTTCGGCCATCGCCACCTGAAGGGGTCCGACGGCCTCACGCTGTTCGCGGTCGACAAGGCGGAGCTTGGTGGCCGGACGCTTGATGCCTATGCCGCCGAGCACGGTGAGATCCCTGTCACTGACTTCCTCGTGCACGACCTCGGCGCGCTGGACCTCTTGTCGCGGGGGCTGAAGCGTCTCGACGTGCAGCTGCTATCGAGCTACTTGCCTGAGGGTGTGCCGCTGCGACGCACCGTCCGTGACGATCTGAACTACTCAGGCGACTGAGTGGTCCGGCACCTGATCCGTCGGACTGCTCCTCGCGCGCGCGAGGTGGACCGGTCCAGCTACTCCTGGTCGACTTGCCCGTAGCGGTCAGCTGACGGGTCTGCGGCTTCCAGCTCCTCGGCGGACAGCTCGCCGAACTTCGTCTCGTACGCCTGAATGATGTTCCGAAGGCGCACGGAGTCGTGAAGCGCCCCGCGGAACGACCGGAAGGCGTCGCGGATCTCGTCGACAGTCGTATCGCCGATGGGCGACGCTCGAAAGGTTTCTCCCATTGCGCGACTGAGCGAGGCCACGGCTCGCGCCCGTTGATCTTCCTCGCGGGTCGAGGTCGGCGGCCCCGAGAGCTTCATCGACGCGAGGGTGGAGGCTACCTCGCTCAGGACGTCGATCGCCAAGGCTTCACGCTTCGCGGCGTTGTCGATGCGGGCGGCCTCTGTCGCGGCCCGTGTGCGTGACCTATCGAAGCTGAGCCCTGCGGCCTTCGCGTAGCGGGAGACGGTGCCGACGCCGACGCCGACTTCCGCAGCGATCTTGTTGCGGGCGCCGCCGGCGCGTGCCAGCTCGATGATGCGTTCGCGCTGTTCGGCGCTGATCGATGGATGGAAAGTCACTCGGGTAGTTCCTATCGGGTGCTCTGGCGTTCGATGGTGGCGCGGAGCTTCTCAATCTCGTGCTCGGCGGCGCGCAGCTCGAGGCGGCGGATGGCGCACTCGCGGTGAAGTGCGGTGAGTGCTGCCTCCACGAGGGGGATGATCTTGCGCTCAGAGCCCTGGAGGCGTCCGAGCGCCGCGCGTACGCGGGTCTCGGCGGTCCGGCGGGCGGATGAGCCGAGTTCGCCGCTCTCGGTGGTGATGGTGTGGGGGTCATTCGTCATGAGGGCTCCGGAGCGCTCGCGTGATATCGAGTACTGCGGTAACGACTGCCGGCGCCGCTGATGGGGCGTCGTTGCGATAGCCGCAGCCGTGTACGCACCAACCGCTGAGACTGTCGCACCGGTGGTTGAGGCCTCGGACGCAAGGTGTAGGGGCGAGCGCACCATTCATGGCCGGGGTCCTTCGAGTTCGCCGGCACTGAGGCGGATCGCTTCCTGGCGGTCGCGTTCGCGCGCGGCCTGGAGCTGGTACGCGGCCTCGGGGCTGAGTGGTTCGCGGCGGGGCCAATCGCCCGGGATGATGCCGCGGGCCTTCGCCGCGCGCACATCCGTCTCGACGTCCACGGCGCTGGTTCGGGCGCCGGCCTCCACGCGGTCCAGAACGTGCCCGACGCTGAGGTACGTCGTGCGGGTCGCGGGGTCGCGGTGGTGGTCGATGATCGCCCGCTCGCACTCGGCGTACGTGTGACCGTCGAGGGCGGCCGCCCAGGCGGTCGCGGTCAGCTCGTCCACCTGGCGGCGGTCGAAGCCTGACGCGACGGTCAGGAGCTTCGCGGCTTCGGACTTATTCATGCGGTGAGTCCTCTCTGCTGCTCTTCGGCCTCACGTGCCGCGAGGTCGGCGACGACGGCCATGTTCTGCTCGGTGCGCGTCATCGGGCGGGTCGGCAGCTCGTCGGTCCACCGTTCGCGCTCCAACCAAGTCGCCAGCCCCGGCGTGTACTGCCGATCCCTCGCGGAGGCATACGCGTCGCCGAACCGGATGATGTCGGCGACGAGGATGCTCACGTCACGGCGCCTCGCGGCGCTCTTGAACTTCAGAAGTGACCGCTTCCGGTCTTCCTTCTTGGGCCAATGTGCCCACGCCCGATCGAACTCCGCGTCAAGGTCAGGAGTGAGAGGCGAGAGAGAGACCTTCCTGTTACCGGCTTCCTGTTCCACTTCCTGTTCCTCTATGGGGTGGTCACTGTGACCGGTGGTCGGGGACACAGTGACCGGTGGTGAGGGACTCTCTGACCAGTGGTCATCTTGACCAGTGGTCACTGTGACCGGTGGTCGCTCTGACCGGTAGTTGTCGAACAGCAGCTCGTACGAGTCGCTGGTGCGGTACCGGCCGTTGAAGCGGATCGTCCGAGCGATGAGCGGCGGCTGGCGAGCCTCGAGTGTGGCGATCGCGCGTCGCACAGTCTTCTCCGATAGATCCGTCATCTTGACGAGTAAGTCCTGGCCGGGATAGCAGTTGCCGGTCTTGTCGTTGCGGCAGTGGGCGAGCGCGACCAACACCGCGCGTTCAGGCGCGGTGAGCTTCGGGACGCTGTCGCCATACGCCCACTCCGACGACTTGAATCCCATCAGCGTGTGCTGCGGCGGCGAATCGGAGTCACATTCGACTCCGACGACTGCGCATCGATCCACTCGCGAAGTGCGTCCGGGCGCCATCGCAAGTACTTGCCGACCTTGATGGCCGGCGGCCCGTAAGGCGCCGGCTGACGCGATCGCCATTGATAGATCGTCTTGACTGAGACGCCGAGTTCTTCGGCGACGTCCTCGACCGTGAGTAGGCGCGGCATCAGCCAACTCGCACCAGTGTGAAGAGGTGATCGAGAGACGCCTGGGGGAAGGCGGATGCGACGCGGGCGAGGAACTCCGCAGACGGCGCCGTCTTCCCTTCGCGCACACGATAGAGCGTGGCCTTGTTGACGCCGATCTTCTCTGCAAGCTCTTGATCGGAGGCAATGCCGTGCGCGGACTTGAGGGCTTCGAGACGCTCGCGGGTGATGGTGATTCGGACTTCCGATGACGATGTGCTAGTTGATTGCATGACGTCAGGGTAGTTAGAGGATTGATGTGATGCAAGTTGGATTGCATTCCTGCAATCTCTCCTACGACTGCCGTGCAAGCTACTTGCATGCATGCAAGTAGCTCGCTACGCTGACCGTCATGCCCGACAAGACCTCCTGGAGCCACTACATCGACGCAACCTCCGCAGGTGCGTACAACGCTGTCATCGCCGAGCGGATTGGTGTCGATCCGGCCACCGTCGGCCGATGGAGGGCTGGAGCCGTGGATCCGAAACCTCGCCAGGTGGTTGCATACGCACGCGCGTTCGAGTTGAGCCCAGTGCAGGCCTTGGTCGCAGCTGGCTACCTCGACGAGGACGAGCTTGATCTGCCGACCACACCGCCCCGTGCATACGCTCTGAACGACTTCTCGACGTCCGAGCTGCTGGAGGAGGCGCTTGCTCGTGTTGCGCACGGGGAGGGGTACTCGTACGAGACGCGCCGTGGCGAGCCCACGGTGGTTGCGGTCGACGCCACCGGCAACCTGATTCCGCTCCTCGCCGCAAGCACCGATGAAGCGGGGCAATGATGGCCCGTCCGCCGCTGCCAATCGGGACGTGGGGGCGCATACGCCGAAACGAAGTGGGGCCCAAGCACTGGGTGGCGTACGCCCGTTTCCGGGACTACGACGGGGTAACGCGAATCGTGGAGCGGACCGGGGCAACAGGGGCGAAGGCCGAGAACGCACTGAAGGAAGCTCTCGTCGAGCGAGCGAAGGTCCACGGCGACGACATCTCCGGTGATACTCGGCTCAAGGCGGTCGCCGAGCAGTGGTTCGCCGACGAGATCATGGGGGCGAAGGCCTACAACACTGAGCGGCGCTACCGCGAGGTTCTTGACCTCATGGTTCTCCCCGGCGTTGGAATGCTCGCCCTCAGGGAAGTGACAGTCGCGCGCTGTGACCGATTTCTCAAGCTCACAGCCGAGTCGCACGGCCCGTCCGCGGCCAAGCACGCGAAGACCGTCCTCTCTGGGGTGCTCGGCCTCGCGACCCGCCTCGGCGCGCTCGAGGCCAACCCAATCCGTGACGTCGCGCCGGTGCGAGTTGAGACGAAAGACGTCGAGGCGCTTACGCTTGAAGACGTGCAGCTCATGCGCACGCACCTGTACGCCGACGAGGACGCGATTGCGCGAGACATCCCTCACGGCGTTGACTTCATGCTCGGCACGAGCGCGCGTATCGGCGAAGCCATGTCGCTGCGGTGGTCGGATCTGAATCTCGATGCTGACTTGCCAACGGTCTTGATCCACACCACCGCGATCTTCGTGAAAGGGAGCGGCATGCTGATTCAGCCGCACCCGAAGCGAACCGCGTCACGCCGTGAGATTCCGCTGCCCGGATTCGTCGTCCGAGTGCTGCGCGAGCGCGCAGCCGACCCCAGTCACGAGGATCTCGTGTTCCCATCCGCGCGAGGCAAGGTCCGAGATCCGAACAACTTCCGCAAGGGCTGGGATACGTTCAAGAAGCGCGCGGGCTACGAGTGGGTCCACCCTCACGTGTTCCGCAAGACGGCGGCCGCGCTCGTCGAGGACCCGGAGCTCGCAGCGGGACTGCTGGGACATGCCGACTCCCGGGTGACCAAAGCCCACTACCTCCCGCGCACGACACTCGCCCCGGACGTCCGCGACCGGCTTGAAGCGATGGGCGACGATCCATCTCCTACCCATCGGAATCAACGAGCGGTATCGCCAATCAGAGGGAAGAATCGGGAACGTCCGGGTGCGTTCCGGGCTGATCAGGCGGGATAAACGAGGAGAACCGGGAGTCACAGGGATACACCGGTTGAGAATCGTGAGGTCGCGGGTTCAAGCCCCGCTCCTGCTACAGAATGAAGCCCCCGGATCTCCGGGGGTTTTGTCGTGTCGAACCCGTGTTCGCCGCGCTCTCACCCCCTCGAAAAGTGAATCTCACGATTCGCGCCGCGGATCACGCGCCAGCGGAGAGCGCGTGCGAGGTTGCCGCTGTCGACGGTCCGCCGAGTTCGCCGGTGAGACGTGCTCGTGTCCCCGCACGCACGCGTCGTCGAGCCCAGGCTTCAACCCTTCGAGAATCGGGACTTGCCGCGACTGGCCACTCTTCGTCGACCGCTCGACGAGTCGACCGTGATCATCCGGTGAGATGTCCGACGTACCGTCAGGATCCTTCGGTGCTCGTCGAGATCCTCCCCCCGCAGCCCCCAAGCTCGCCGAGCCGCAGGCCGGTGAAAGGCGAGTCCAGTGAGCGCTCGCGCGCACTTCAGTCAGCTGTGCTGCACCAGCTGGGGGAAGGTCCAGGAGTCGTCGCGAATCTCGGGGCGAGGGCGATATAGGCGGATGAGATAGTTCCAGCCATCGGTGATGGGCAGCGCGTTGGGGGTGCCTTCGGGGTATGTGCCGAAGCGGACGGTGATGGTGTCGTCCGGGTTGCGGACGCCGGTGATGTTGTTGATCGTGTACGCGTCCTGTTCGTTCGGTTCGAAATACCCGGCGGCGTTGTACACCGAGATCGACCAGAACCCGTCGACCGGAACGTCGCCGACGGTCAGTTCGTACTGGCCGATGGGCAGCCTCGGGTTCACGCCGATGTAGCTCGCCTCGCTCGAAGGCAGCCCGCCCCAGCCGGCCGCGGTGCCGATCAGATGGCGCACCGGATCGACCTCGTCGCGCGCGCCGAAGGTCCGGTCGAACCCGGTGATATTGCTGGCAAGCGCGAGTAGCGCGTTGCGCGTTTCATCAAACGTCGCGCCGTCGTACGCCGGCATCTCGAACGGCTGCGAAGACCGCGCTTCGAGTCGGATGCGATCCTGGATCTCCGCCACGGCGGCCACGTCATGAGGGTCGCTCGGATCGACGAGGATGCGGGTCGCGATCACCACGTGCGGTGTGCCGAACTGTTCGATCGACAACTCGTACGTGCCGGGGTCGTGGAAAACAGCGTCGATGTAGTGATGCTCGTTTACGACCATGGTCGACAGATACCGCTCGCCGTGCTCGGGAACAGTGAGCGTCGCCCCGGCGCTGATGTCGGCTACCGCGTAGCTGTACAGGGTGTCACGATTCATCCGGATGACGGTCTGGTGATCGATGGCCGCAGGTTCGCGGTTGTGGAGCAATCGATTGACACCTCCGGCGTTCGCCTGGAGGTCGTGCATCATCCGGTGCGTCTCAGCGAGCGCGAAGTTATCCACATTGACGAGGGTGGTCATGGAGTCGATCATCGCAGGGTCGAGCCGTAGAAGTGAGGTGTCCTCGACCGCCTGTAGGTAAATCACGCGATGGCGCCGGCTATCGCCAGTGTTCTCGAGAAGGAACCGCGCTCCACGGGTATCTTCTGGGGAGTCCGCGTCGACGCGGCTGTGGCAGCATCCTCGGGAGTGTTCCGATCTGAGCGGCAGGGATCAGACGGCCGAAGGAACGAGGACGACTCCCGCGCACTAGCGATCGGCCTCCATTCGAGCTCTTGCAGCCGGCCATGCCACGGGTTGGTTCAACCTTCGCTCATCCAACCAGCTTGGGGCGGCGCGAACCTCGGTCGGCCACGGCTCACTGCCGTGCAGACCCGTCGTCGCGCCAAGTTGTAGGTTGCTGCGGGAAATGGCGGATGGCGCGCGTTGCCTGCGTGAAACGCGGCGTGCTATGCCTGAGTCATCCACCGCCGACCCGAGGGTGTGTCCTGACAACCGGAGATCGCCATGCCCCGTGCGCGCCGTGCCAATCGCAGACACCACGTCCAGCGTCGGCGGGGTTGCGATGCCTGAGACCCCGAAGGATCGGTTGTTGTCCGGGATCTTTGCCGGCGGATACGGTGATCGCGTGGTCATGCCCCCCACGCCGCTTCTCGGACGCGCAGACGAGATGAGCCGCCTCCGTGCGCTGGTATCCGGCGCGCGCAATGGGGCGGCGGACGCACTTCTCCTGCTGGGTGACCCGGGTGTCGGCAAGAGCACGCTCCTCGCCGAGGTGCAGCGTCTCTCTTCGAACTCGCGGGTGCTGCCATTGGCGGGCTTCGAAGCGGAGTCTGACTTCGCCTACGGCGGGTTACAGCGACTCGGCCGGATGCTCGGCGCGCAGCTCGACGGTCTGCCGCCCCGACAGCGTGATGCGCTCCTGATCGCGGCGGGCCTTTCGGACGGCGAGCCGCCCACACGGCCTCTGGTGGCCCTCGCCTCCCTGTCGCTCCTCGCATCCGCGAGCGAGGCCCATCCGCTGGTGATCCTCGTCGACGATGCGCAGCACCTCGACGCCGAGTCCCTCGGGGTGCTCGGATTCGTGGCGAGGCGCCTGTCGGCTGAGTCGGTCGCGATGATCTTCGCTGCCCGGGACGACGAGCGCGTGCAGCTGGCGCTTGCGGGTGTACCGTCGCTGCGGCTCGCAGGTCTGCCGGCCTCTGAGGTGGCGGAGCTGATGACCCGGTTGACGGGAGCGGCACTGGACCCGTCGGTCGTGGCGGCGCTCGTGGCAAGCACGGGCGGAAACCCGCTGGCTCTGACCGAGCTCGCGCTGGAAGCGGATCCTCAGCGGCTGACTCTCACCGCGATGGCGCAATCGCCGGCGCCGATCGGGAGGCGGCTCGAGGCGCATTACACCTCCCGCGTGCACGAGCTTTCGACTGACGCCCGAATGTGGCTGCTCGTCGCTGCGGCGGAATCGGCGGGCGATGCCGGGGTGGTACGAGCGGCGAGTGCGAGGCTCGGACTGGCCGCTGCGGCATCCGGTGAGCTGGAGGCGCAGCGGCTCGTGGAGGTTCGCGACGCGGTGCGGTTCCGGCATCCGATGATTCGTGCGGCGGTGTACAACTCGGCGTCCGACGTGGATCGCAGGGCGGTCCACGCCGTCCTCCGGGTCGAGACGGCCGACCGGGGGTTCGAGGACTTCAGCGCCTGGCACGCGGCGGCCGCAGCCGCCGGTCCCGACGCGGAGCTTGCGGAAGAGCTCGTCGGGCTGGCGGACCGGGCCGCGACGCGAGGCGGATTGTCTTCGCGCGCCAGACTACTGGCGCGCGCGGCCGAGTTGAGCCCCGAGCCGCGCCAGCGGGACGAAAGGCTGGTCGCAGCGAGCGAGGCCGCCATCGGGAGCGGTGCCGCACGATTGGCACTCGATCTCCTCACCGGCGTCGACATCGACGCTCTCGCGCCGGTCGTCCGGGGCCGGTTCCTGTTCGTGCGGGCCATGAGCGGCCTGTTCCTCGGCGACGCGTCGTCACTCCTCAGCGGCGCCACGATGATGCTGGCTGCGGCCGACAGCTTTGGCGATGATGCGCCGCAGCTGCAACAGCGGGCTCTGTTGCACGCTTTCAACTTCGCGCAGACCGCCGAGCACATGATGGCGTCGGTGACCGTCGAAGAGCTGGGGCGCAGGTTCGAGCGCGGTGCCCGTGCCGCGCCCGGCCCCTATGCCGTCCTGCTGCGGGCTCTGGGCAGCCTGACGCTCGACCCCTACGACGTCGCGGTTCCCCGTCTCCGAGAGGCGCAGGCGATGCTCGAATCAGTCGACGACGCGACACTCCTGGAGTTCAGCTTCTGCTCGGTGGTCCCGGCGATCGGGCTGTGGGATCCGGACGCCGCGGCCCGGGTGCTGGGACGCACCGCTCGGGTGGCGCGCGAGACGGGTGCGATCCGTGAGGCGGACGCCGTCCTGTGGGTGTTGAGCGCGGTCGAATTGACGCGCGGCAATCCCGCCCGGGCCGGCAACCACATGGACCAGGCCGCCGAGCTGCGACGGGCGGTGGGCTACGCGGACGAGCAGGTGGTCAACGCCGCACTTCTCGCGTGGATGGGGGCGCCGGAAGCGACGGTCCAGCAGATCGCGGATGCCATGGCCGAGGCGGGCTGGTACGGGGTGTGGCGTATGGCCGCGGCGGCCCTTGCCATCGGCGACATCGCCGACGGGCGTTTCCCAGAAGCGTACGCGCGACTGAGTTCCCTCGTCTCGCGGCCGTTCCTGCACACGGGATTTCACCAGCTGACCGAGTTCGTCGAGGCCGCGGCCAAGAGCGGGCACCGCGACGAAGCGGAAGTCGTGGCCGAGCGGGTGCGGCGATTCGCACAGGACTGCGCGAGCCCCTGGGCGATGGCGATGGCGGAGCGATGCGCGGCGCTGCTGGCGGAAGACGTCGATGCCGAGCGCCATTACGTCGCCTCCCTCCACCACCTCGCGGCAACCGGCATGGTGGGGGAGCTCGGACGCGCTCAGCTGATGTACGGCGAGTGGCTGCGGCGATCCCGCCGGCGGAGGGACGCCCGGCACCATCTGCGTGAGGCAGCCGAACTCCTCGTTCGCGTCGGCGCCGCACGGTTCGCCGAGAGGGCGCGCCGTGAGCTCGTGGCGCTCGGTGACACGCCGGCCGATGCGGAGCGACCGGCATCTGCGCTGACCGCGCAAGAGACGGTGATCGCCCAGCTCGCCGCCGACGGCGCGACCAACGCGGAGATCGGCGCGGCACTGTTCATCAGCAGGAACACCGTCGACTATCACCTGCGGAAGATCTTCCGCAAGCTCGGCGTGAGCTCGCGCCGGCAACTCGCGGACGCCACGCGCCGCTCCTGATCCGCGTAGCGGACAATCCGGGATCCCTCTCACGACTACGCGCCGTGCGTGGTGCGCGTCGGGACGCCCGAACGCCACCATGGCGTCATCCAGCAGTGATCGCGAGGAGGACGCCATGGCATACATCACCGCCGACGACGGTGCGCAGCTCTTCTACAAAGACTGGGGAGGTGACGGGACCCCCGTGCTGCTCAGCCACGGGTGGCCGCTCAACTCCGACGCCTGGGAGGCCACCGCGCTGTTCCTCGCGCAGCACGGCCACCGCGCCATCGCCCCCGATCGACGCGGGCACGGCAGATCCAGCCAGACCTGGAGCGGCAATGAGATGGACACCTACGCCGACGACCTGGCCTGCCTCATCGAGCACCTGGACCTCACGGAGCTGACGCTCGTGGGTCACTCGACCGGCGGCGGCGAGGTCGTGCGCTACATCGGCCGCCACGGGAGCGCGCGCGTCGCGAAGGCGGTGCTCGTCTCCGCCGTGCCGCCGCTGATGGTGCGCACCGACGACAACCCCGGTGGCCTGCCGGTCGACGTATTCGACCAGATCCGTGCCGGCGAAGCCCACAACCGGTCCCAGCTGTACCGCGACCTCGCCGACGGGCCGTTCTTCGGAAACAACCGGTCGGGCGACGTGTCGCAGGGAACGCGTGACGCGTTCTGGCTTCAGGGTCTGGCATCCGGAACCCGCAACGCCTACGAGTGCATCGCCGCCTTCTCGGCCACCGACTTCCGTCCCGACCTGGCGCTGGTCGACGTACCCACGCTCGTCATCCACGGCGACGACGACCAGATCGTGCCCTTCGAGATCAGCGGCAAGCTGTCGGCCGAACTCGTCGCCGACGCACAGCTGATCGTCTACGAAGGGGGCGCGCACGGTCTGCCCGACACCGCCCGCGAACGGCTGAACGCCGACCTGCTCGCATTCATCGAATCCTGATCGAGAGAGACGAGGCGAGATTCATGTCCGAATCGACTGACAACAGCGACCGTCCGCCGATCGTGCTGGTGCACGGGTTGTGGATGACACCGTCCAGCTGGGACACGTGGGCGCAGCGCTACCGCGCGCGAGGGCATCGCGTGCTCGCACCGGGGTGGCCCGGGATCGGCGACCGCACGCCCGCGGAGGTTCGACGGGACCCACGGGCTCTGGCGAACGTCTCGATCACCGAGATCGTCGACTCCTACGACCGGGTCATCCGCACCCTGCCCGAAGCTCCCATCATCATGGGCCACTCGTTCGGCGGGATCTTCGCGCAACTGCTCCTCGACCGAGGGCTCGGCGTGGCAGGCGTCGGAGTCGAGCCCGGGCAGCCTGCCGGGGTGCTCACGCTTCCGCTCTCAACCTTGCGGACGGGGCTTCCCATCCTGGCCAACCCGTTCCGAATCCGGAAAGCGAACCGCTTCACCAAGCGTCACTTCCACTACACCTTCGGAAACGACCTGCCGCGTGAGGAATCGGACCGCGAGTGGGAGAAGAGCGCCGTCAACTCGGTGAATCGGGTGTTCTTCGAAGGCGTGCTGTCGCTGCCGCGCCCGAAGACCGGAGTCACCCGGGTCGACTTCCGCAAGCCCGACCGCGCGCCGCTGCTGCTGATCTCGGGAGGGATCGACCACGTCGCACCTCTGGCGATCCAGCGCGCCGCACTGAGGCGCTACGCCCAGGGCACCGCCCTCGTCGAGCGGATCGAGTTCGCCGGTCGCACCCACCGCATCGTCAGCCAGGACGGGTGGGAAGAAGTGGCCGACTACGCGCTCGACTGGGCGCTCGCACAGTTGCGCGTCCCCTCGGCGCCGACACACGAAGCGTCGTGAGCACGCGCCGTGCTGGTCACCCGCATCGGAGGACCCACGGTCCTCGTAGAACTCGCCGGCTGGCGCATCCTCGTCGATCCCACCTTCGACCCACCCGGACGCCGCTACGCCTTCGGACTGGGTACCTCGAGCACGAAGACCCGCGGTCCGGCCATGCAACCGGGCGACCTCGGCCCGGTCGACGTGATCCTGCTCAGCCACGACCACCACGCTGACAACCTCGACCAGCTCGGCAGGGCGCTCCTGCCGTCCGCCGGCCGGGTGATCACGACCGCGAGCGGAGCAGGCCGCCTGCGCCTACCGAACGTCACGGGCCTTGAGCCGGGCGAGAGCACACGCCTCGAGAGCAACGGCAAGGAGACGCTGAGGGTCAGCGCGACGCCGGCACGACATGGCCCGCCCCTCAGCGGTCCGGTGGTGGGCGACGTGATCGGATTCCTGCTGGATCGCGGGTCTCAGCCCCGCCCCGACCTCTGGGTCACCGGCGACACCGTCCTGACCCGCCGACTACGCAGGTTCGCGCGCGGACTCGACGTCGATGTCGCGATCGTCAACGCCGGCGGCGTGCGGTTCGGACTCACGGGCCCGATCCGTTACACGATGACGGGCACTCACGTCGTACGGCTCATCGACGAACTGCGGCCCCGTGTGGCGGCGCCCGCCCACTATGAGGCCTGGTCGCACTTCCGCGACGGCGAGCAAGGAATCCGGGCCGCCATCGGCGACGCACCCCCCGACATACGCCTCCGATTCCGCTGGCTGCCCGCCGGCTCGACGGTTGACCTGACCGCACCATCCGCAACACCCATCTGAAAGGAACGTCCCTCATGAACATCCGAAAGCGTCGAGGACTCCTCGGCCTCGCCGCGGCCGCCGCGGTCGCGCTCGTCGCGGTCATCGGCGTCGCCGCTCCCGCCACCGCAGAACCCACCCCGGCCGCACGCCCCAACCCGGGGCCGAAGCCCACCATCGTCCTCGTCCACGGGGCGTTCGCCGACTCGAGCGGATGGAACCTGGTCGCGCCCGCGCTTCACGCCGACGGGTACCCGGTGATCGCGTTCTCCAACCCGCTGCGCGGGGTGCAGTACGACAGCCAATACCTCAGGGACTTCCTGACCACGATCGAGGGACCGGTCGTGCTCGTCGGCCACTCCTATGGCGGGGCGCTCATCACCAACGCCGCCACCGACAACAGCAACGTCAAGTCCCTGGTGTACGTCGCCGCGTATGCGCTCGACGAGGGCGAATCCGTGGCCGCAGCCAATACCCTCGGGGGCGGACACGCTGTCATCACTGATCACCTCGTGATCCGGCCCTTCCCCGGTGCCACCGAAGGCGACGCCGATGCCTACATCGATCCCGCGTCGTTCCCCGACCTGTTCGCGCAGGACGTACCCAAGATCGTCGCCAAGTCGATGGCGGCTGCGCAGCGCCCCGGCTCGTTCGCGTCGTTGGTCACCCCGTCGGGCGTTCCCGCCTGGAAGACCATTCCCAGCTGGTACATGGTCGCGAAGCAGGACCGTATCATCCCCCCGGAAGCCGAACGGGCCATGGCAGCCCGCGCGAACGCGACGACGGTCGAGGTCGACTCGTCCCACGTCCCGATGATCAGCAAACCGCAGTCGGTCATCGCGCTCATCAAGCAAGCCGCAAAGTGAGGAACCGGCCGGCCCTCCGCAGTCCAGAGGGCGTCGAGCGGGAGGACGCGGCAACGCGGCTCATCCGCCACAGCGACCGGGAGGGTTTCCCCAGCCGGGCCGAAAACCGCTGAGCTTCCGCCTCCGTATCGGGAGCCCCCGCTCAGGTCGCCTGGGCGGGGGCTCCCGCACGTCTGCTCTGCTGCGAGGTCAGTCGACCAGAGGGCGGCGTTCGCATCCCGAGAGGCCTCGCGGCTTGCGATGGTCGACGCGTCCAGGTCGGGTTGCCTTGGTCGCGCTTCATTGGGGAGTGAGCAGAAGCGCGGCGAGCATTGCGAAGATCGCGGAAATCCACAGGGCAACGGTCGGACCCCGCCACGTACATCACGCCCGCGGGCTGCGACAGCGACGCTACCCACCCGATGACACCGGCGGGGTCGTACACGGATCGTCGCCGGAGCACCTCTCCGTCTGTTCATCGATCGCGGCCGCGACCACGCTTCGCGCGTGCACATCCAGCCCGACGCTCGTACTCTGAGAAATCAACTGGCGCCTCCATTCGCCCGTCGGATAGGCCAGCGCGCTCTGCGTGCTGGCAACCCACGCTTACTCGAATCGAAGCCCCAGCCTCACGCTTCTCGACGACCTGATGGCTCGAGCGACCGAGGATCGCCTGATCGCCGTCGTGGAACGTCACGGCCCGCGGAGGTGGGAGGAGAGCACAGGCCCCGGGATGCTCAGGTTCGCTTCGACATCCTGGGTGCGCTCATCCGACCCGGTCTCCTCTCCGTCGCTCCAGGCGCCGAAGAGCGAGCCCAAGTGCATCACGCCGAAACGACCGGTGTCCCTCAGATCGCATCATGCGACGGTGCTCCAAGCGTTGCTCAGCCGCCGGTACTCCACAGCGGTCAGTGGCAGCACGACGCCATGGCACGGATCGCTCGGTAGCCTGACGTCCGTTGCCAAGGTCCATTCGCCGGCGGCCAAGCTGGTCGTCTCGAACGGCACATAGCGGCGTTCAGGAGTGAACTCGTCGATCCAAAGGAACCACTTCTCCTCGCGGTTCGACTTGTACACGAGGGGACCTTCGCCTCGGCTGATCGCCCCCAGGCCGATGCCCTCTGTGAGGGGGGTCCAGTCTCCCGCCGTCAGTGAGGCGGAGGTCTCCGAGAAGACGGACTTGCCGTGAGGGGCATCCACGGACCGGGTGCGCTCGTCTTTGACGAAGCGGTAGTAGAGGCCGTCGTGTTCGATCACCGTGGCATCGATCGTCTGCCATCCCCGGTCGATCCAGACCCTAGGTGCGGAGAAAGTGCGGAAGTCGCGAGTCGTGGCGTACATGATGCGGTTGTAGCTGTCGCCTTCGTGTTCGGGGTCGTCGTAGAGGGTCGAAGACCAGTGCACGAGGAACGCCTGCTGCTCGGGATCCCAGATGGACTCGGGAGCCCAGGCGTTCCCGGCCTCCGGAGGCGCGACCTCGACGAGCCGACCCTCTCCCCAGTCGACGAGATCCTCCGACTCCCAGATCATGATTGAGCGGCTGCCCCGTCGCTGGAGGCGTTCCCAGTCGTCATTGCCGTAGACACGCAGATCGGTCGCCACGAGGTAGAACCGGTCGCCTGTCGGCGACCGGACGATGTGCGGATCTCTGATGCCGCGATCGCCAAGCGTGGAGCAGAGAACGGGCTTGCCGTCGTTGAGGTCGTCGAAGTGCAAGGGATCGTCGCCGTCGCTCAGGGCGAAGTAGACCTGCTCCCCGTGCTCGGTCTCCCTTTTGAAATGCACGTAGAGATAACCTGCGTACGTCGACGGGCGGCCTGCGTCATTCTGCGTGATCATTGTGTTCCTCATTATCTGATTCATGCGTTGACCGTCCGTGCTGCTGGTCAGTCCCTGGAGGACTTGGCTCGGCCCCCGCCTCCGCGACGACGGTGATCGCACCATTTCGGAGCATGGCTGGTTTGCTGGCGAGCGCGATGAGCGCATCGCTCGGTGCGGGATCCAGAACCGCCCAACGATCGTCGATCACGGTTCGGTTTCGGCTCGGTGGCCACGGACGCTGTCGGTGCCCCACGCCTCCACGGCGATCACCTCGCCGCTCCTCGCCATTCGATCCGGGACCCGTCGACCGGGGAGGAGGTGACTGCCTCTGCGCCGGCCTGAGGAGACGACGGAAGTGTTTCGTCGGAGGTCATTCCTCGTAAGCCTTTCAGGCGTTTGCGGGACCCACCCAGCGATCAGAGGCGCTTCGTCGGCGCAGGTGAAGACGATCGACGGCCTGCGAGGCGATCGAACGGTAGATCGTCGGTGTTTGTCTGTCGCTTCACCGCGCCGATCCTTCCAGCGCAGAAGGGGACCTGCCGGCCTCGTCAGTCGGAGCAGATTAATGTGATGAATAGCTGCCAGCATACGTCAAGCGAACGACCCTCCGCCAAAACAGATGACCTCAGTCTATGGATTCGGCGAGATTCATCAGATTATTATGCTGATGACGGCACCGCGCGGTGTTGCACGATCGCCATCAGACGAAGGACGTTAGACATGCCCAATCGCCTCCACCGAAGCCTCCATAGAGTCTTCTTCAGTCCATCGCGCTCCCGGAGGACGCCGCCAGGGCGAGCACCGATCGCGCTCGCCGTGTCAGTAGCGCTCGTCGCGGGTGCGGTTGCGGCGACCCCCGCGGCAGGCGCCGCCCCGGATGGTTCCGCGGAGCCGGAAGTGCTCGTGCACTATGACATGTCGTTCGAAGGCAGTGTCCTCAAAGACATGTCGGGCCGTGGGAGGGATGCCCGCCTCGTGGGCCTCGGTGCGGCCGACTTCGTCACCGATGGTGATGACCAAGCACTCAAGTTCAATGGAACGGGCTACATCGAGCTCCCGAATTTCATCGGCAACGAACAAGCGGTCGTCGTCGAACTGCGCTACAAGGTGGGCACGCGCAACAACGAGGGCTTGTTCTCGACGGGTACGAGCAGTTCGCAGAACCACCTCCGCTTCCATCCACTCGTCACCGGACAGGCAGTGTGGGAGTCGAGGTTCGGAAGTCGCTGGGCCAAGATTCAGGGCCCCGTGACCTACGCGTCCGATGCCTACGCCACAACGACAGCGGTGCTGAAGAACGATGGGTCCTACGACGCGTACGTCAATGGCGCTCTCCTGGGCAGCGCGAACATGGGTACCACCGCACCGCAGCTGAACAATGGCTCCGCTGTCTTCGGCTATCTCGGCCGCCCGGTCTGGACCACCGACCCCTACTTCACCGGCACCCTGACCGACGTGATCGTCCGTAAGCACGCGTCGATCCCGCCGCCGCCGAGCACGAACAGCAGAGTCGTCTCGACCACGTTCCCCACCAAGTCGTCGAGCCCGAACACGTGGTGGCGAGCAGGGATGGTCACCGGAAATGGAGAAAACGGTGCGGTGATCGCGGGCAACCCGCTGGCCGACACGATCATCTACCAGAACATGGCATTCAACATGCCGACCAACGACAAGCGCGACACTCCGAACCTGGCGTCCCACCTGCCCAGCGTGCGACAGCAAGTCTTCAACGGTCAGGACCCTCGCACCGACACGCCGTGGGCCCTGCAGTTCGATTACACGTACCACCCCTCCCATCAGCTGAACCTCAGGCCTCGGTCGTCCGGTCCGCTCAGCGGGAATTGGCGATGGACCGACTACGAGACCGGTGAGGTCGGGGTGGACTACGTCGACGACGGAGGAAAGTGGGAGCGTACGACCTTCGCATCTCGCCCCGACAATGTCGTCGTGACTCGACTGTCGAGTTCGTCCACAGGAGCGAAGGTCGACCTCGACTTCGATGTCACGCCTATCGACGAGATGGCGGTCGAGGGTGGCACCCTCAACACGGCGCTTCGCTACAAGCAGTTCGTCGATCCGGAAGCCGACTACATCGGCCAGGTCGCGCATTACCCGTCGTTTGCCAACAGCGAGCTCAAGAACGGTGGATTCGCCGGTGTGACGTATGTTGTCGCGAAGGGTGGCCACAAGGAGCCCTACGAAGTCACCAAGCCGCTGGGGGCCCGCGCGGTGCCGGGTTCGAAGTACTACGGCATCTCGATCACCGACGCCGACGAGGTCTTCCTCATCTCGAAGTCTGCGCGGGACACGAACATCGGCACGATCGACGAATTCGCCGCTCAACAGGACTTCGGCGTGGTCGACCAATTGCGCAACGACATCGAGGCGGTGATCTCCAAGCCGGAGTACATCGTTGGCGGGGCGCTGGACTACGACGCTCTGCTTGCGCCGCACGCCGCCGGTCAGAGAGAGGAGTTCAATGCCGTCAAGCTGGATCTGCCCGGTGCGGAAGCCGACTCGGCCCTGAGCAACGAAGCGCTCATCGCCAAGCAGCAACTGAACGCCGGGGCGCTCAACCCCGCTATGGTCGAGCGCGCATTCAACGCCGGGCGCTACGCGACGATCAGCTCGAGCGGCTTCAGTACCCCACGCCTTGGCGGAATGTGGGCAGGCGGATGGAACTCGGCCTGGCAGGCCGACTGGACGACGGACGCGAACGTGAACCTGCAGATCGCCGGTGCCAACATCGGCAACCTGCAGACGCAGATCGAGGGCTACGCGAACTTCATCCTGCGCACTGCGCCCGACTGGGAGATCAACGCCCAGAAGATCTACGGCATGACAGACGCCCTGCTCGCCCCGCCGCGCACCGACTCCGACCGCGCAAGCCTCGTCCACTTCACCTGGAACGGTGGTGTGTACCCGTTCGAATACTGGAACGCTGGAGCCAGCTGGCTCATCCTGCCCCTCTACGAGTACTGGATGACCCGCGGTGACGCCCACATCCCGCTGGCCGACGACATCGACGTGAGCTCCTTGGCATCGGTGCTGAGTCCCGACGAGACCGACCTCACCGAGGCCCAACTCGCGGCGATCGAGGATCGTGGATACCTGCGCCTGGTCGAAGACCTGCTCCTGCCACTCCTGCGCAAACAGTCCAACTTCTGGGAGCAGTTCGTCGACCCGCAGTACTACGGCGACGCGGCCCAGGAAGCCCGCTACCAGCCGGGGAAGACCGCACTCGCCGACGGCGAGCACTATCTCCTCCTCCCGTGCTACTCACCCGAGAATCGTCCTCTGGGGGGCAACTCGGCCATTGCGATCAACTGCACGATGGACATCGCGGCGGCGCGCGATGGTCTGCGGATGACGATCGAGGCTGAGAAGTATGCGAACGAAGCGGATGCCGAGAGCGCGGAGCGCATCGCGGGCTGGGAGTCACTGAGGGCAAAGCTGCCGCCCGAGACGTACGACGGCACGGGCGCACTTCGCGAGTGGTCGCTCGGCCGCTACACCGAGAACCACGCTCACCGTCACGTGAGTCACGCGTACTTCGCATGGCCCGCGCACGACCTCACCCCCGAGATCATCGACGGGCTGAAGACTGCGATGGAGCTGCGCAAGACCACCGCCGGTGACAAACAGTCCGGTCACGGATGGTTGCACATGGGGCTGGTCGACGCGCGCCTGAAGAACGCGCAGGGGGCGACAGAGTCGCTCCTGCAGCTTCTCGGCGGAAACGCGTACTACTCGAGCTTCACGACCAACCACAACGTGAACGGAGCCTCGGCCTACGCATCCGACATCCTCAACACAGTCCCGACACTGCTGCTCGAGACGCTCGTCTACTCTGACGAGGGCGAGATCGAGATCCTCCCTGCGCTCCCCACGGGGATGAACGCCGGATCCGTGTCCGGCTCGATGGCACGAACCCAGGCTGAAGTCACGAACCTCGAGTGGGATGTCGACGCCGGTTCGGCGACAATGACCCTCACCTCGTTGCGCGAGCAGACCATCGATGTCCGCAGCGGAATCCCGTGGGCCTCTGCCATGGTCGACGGCGTGAAGGTGCACAACAACGGAGAGCCCCTGAAGGTCGCGTTCGACGAAGGCGAGAGCAAGACGATCACCTTCGCTCTCGGTGAGCCGGATACGGTGGCGCCGGTGGTGTCGGCGAGTACGTTGCCGGTGGTGGCGGATGGTGCGGGTGGTTGGTTTGTGTCGCCGGTGTCGGTGAGTGTGTCGGCGTCGGATGCGGATTCGGCTGTGGCGAGTGTGGAGTATCGGTTGGGTGAGGGGGCGTGGAGTGCGTACTCTTCGCCGGTGTCGATCCCGGAGGGTGCGGCGACGTTCAGTTATCGCGCGACTGATGAGGCGGGCAATGTGTCGGAGGTGGGGCAGTTGCCGGTCTCGGTGGACACGGTTGCGCCGGTGACGTCGGCGGTGGTGTCGCCGGGTTCGGGGGCTGTGCTGGCGGGGTCGGCGGTGTCGGCGACGTTCTCGGCGTCGGATGAGACGTCGGGTGTGGCGTTGACGGAGTATTCGACGGATGGTGGAGCGAGCTGGGTTGCGGCGACGGCGGCGGGTGTGTCGTTCACGGAGGTGGGCGCGTATGTCGTGAAGTTCCGGTCGGTGGATGCGGCGGGCAATGTGGAGGAGGCTCGGGAGGTGACCCTCAGTGTTGTTCAGCCGCGGACCTTCAGGGGTTTTTATGCTCCGGTGGATATGGCGGGTGTGGTGAATGTGGTCAAGGGCGGTTCGACGGTTCCGTTGAAGTTCGAGCTGTTCTTCGGTGAGGAGGAGCTGACGTCGACGACGGCGATCGAGTCGTTGCGGACGGTGCAGCATTCGTGTGATCCGGCGGCGCCGTCCGATGAGATCGAGTCGCTTGTTGCGGGTGGTACGTCGTTGAGTTACGACGTAGAGGCGGGGCAGTTCCAGTACAACTGGAAGACTTCGAAGGGGACTACCGGGTGCTTCGACGTGATCGTGCGCAGCACGGACGGGGTCGAGCTGAAGGCGCAGTTCCGTTTGAAGTAGACCGCACGGGCATCCAGCGTGGGCCGGCCGGGACACCCGGCCGGCCCACCAGGGCTTCCGTCGGGCGGGCGAGCCTCTGTCGAGGCGTTCGCCCGCCGCCGGGATGACCCGCCGGGGCGAGTCGTGTACCCGGTGGTCGTCACCGAACTGCGCACAGCGACCGGCAGGCGCCCATCGACTGGCGCGGGAACCGCTACTCCGTCCCATCCGAGCTGGCCGCCGCGAAGGTCGAGGTCCGCAGCGGCTCGGCTCCGACACCATCGACATCGCCACCGTCGCCGGCATGGTTGTCGCCCGACACCGGGTCGCCGAATCAGGCCTGGGTATCGCCATGCGAGACTCCGGCCACGTCACCGCGCTCGAGGCGATCGCTCTCGCATCGGCCGGCGCCGCCGAGACCCCCACACCGGTGCAAGGAACGCATCCCGCCCGGCCAGGCCGCCCTCCGCGCCGCGCACGTGCTCACCGACACGGGGCAGCCCGTCTCGACCGTGATCAGCTTGGCCGCTTACGAGCAGGCCGCTCGTCAAGGGCGTGCTCTCGGCATCCAGGAACTCAGGTTCCTCCTGGCGCAGTCGTATTCCGCGTGACGCGGGGGAGGGACAGTGTCAGACTCTCTCGCCGACCTCGAACTCCAGGTTGCTCGGCTTCCCGACAACCAGCTCACTCGACATCCAGGAAGTGCGGCTACCGGCCCGCAAGGTGATTCGAATCGTATCGTCGTCGAACGGGGATCAACCGAAGCTGTACCCCGATTCTTCGACGATCACTCCGCCGGGTCAGGCGCCCAGGGCGTGAGATCATCAACGCTCACACGTGCTCGCAGCGCTAGATCTCCCCTTCGGACGGGATCAACGTCGGCCCGGCACTCGTCCACGTGATTTCGATCGGTTCTTCTCGTGTCCCGATCCATGTGCAGTCGTAGCCAGACAGCTCGATGCGGCGATTGTCGACACTCAGATGCACAGGTGCTTCGGAATGGTTGGCGACGAATCGTCGGCCTCCGCGGAGGACCGTCTCGACGCCTGCGGCGGCGTGCTCGAAGACTGCGGGGATATTGCTGTCGGCGAGCCAAGCGCTGACAAGCTTGTCCACCAGTGCTGTCGACGGCCGGGTGCCGACATACCAGGCTGCCCCGGCGCCGTCGACACCACGTTTGACCGTGATAGCGGGAGAGCCCGCCGCGAAGCCGCTCGCAAACGACGACACCACCTCGACGTGCGGGTCGTCGACCCGGATCAGCTCCTGCCAGAAGTCCGACGCGCCTGCGTAGTCGCCCGTGACGTCGAAGGCGGTGCTGTCCGGAGCGGGGGCGAACTCCTCGACTCTGACGCCGAGGGCGCTGCGCAGAGCCCCCTCGCCGCCCAGGTACCCTCCGAGCCGGACGTGGAGATTCTCGTCCACGACGCCACTGAGATAGGTGACCACGAGCGTGCCACCGCGAGCGGGGACAGACGCGAGCGCGTGCACGGCATCGTCAGAAAGCACGTGTGCCGCGGGTGCGACCACGAGCGAGTACGCCGTCGAGTCCGCCTCCGGATGCAGGAAGTCCACCGTGACGCCACGGCGGAGGAATCCCTCGTAGAACCGCAGAACGGTATCGAGATAGTCGACCGTAGCCGGGGTGCCGTCCTGCTCGATCGCCCGCCACGAATCCCAGTCGAAGCAGAGCGCGACCCTCGCGGGCACTCCTGCGCCGACCAGATCCCCCAGCTCGCGCAGCTCCGCGCCGAGGGCGCGCACGCCCCGGTGCACGCGCGTGTTCTCGCCCGCATGCGGAAGCATCGCGGAATGGAACTTCTCTGCGCCCGCGGCGGACTGTCGCCACTGGAAATGGAGGATGCCGTCAGCGCCGCGCGCGACGGCTTGAAGCGAGTTCAGACGGTGCCGACCGTCCGCGAGCGGCACGTTGGGTGGCCGCCAGTTGACCGCGGATGTCGCCTGCTCCATGAGTAGCCACGGTCTGCCCGCGCCGAGCGATCTCATGAGATCCCGCGCGGCTGCGGAGAGCACATGGCTGCGCGGGTCCGCAGGATCGGGATAGAGGTCGTCCGAGACAACGTCGACGTGAGGTGCCCACGACCAGTAGTCGATGTCCTTGAAGAAGCCCATGAAGTTGGTGGTGATCGGGCTTTCCAAGGTATGAGACCGAATGATCTCCGCCTCCGCGCGGTACAACTCGAGGAGGGCGTCGGAGCTGAACCGGTCGAAGTCCAAGACCTGTGTGGGGTTGCGGATCATCGGTGCCGCGGATGGGACACCCACCTCTGCGAAGCTCTGGTACGTCTGCGACCAGAATGCCGTGCCCCATGCTGCGTTCAGCGTGCCGATGTCGCCATAGCGGTTCTGCAGCCAGATGCGAAAGGCCTCCGCCGACTCCGGGTCATAGCTGCGCGTCACGTGGTTGCCGTACTCGTTGCCGACGTGCCACCCCTCGACAGCGGGGTGCTGGGCGTACCGGGATGCGAGCTGGGTGACCAACCGCATCGCGTGGTGGCGATACGCCGCCGAGCTGGGACTGAACTGCTGGCGGGATCCGAACGCGAGCCGCACTCCGTCGATCGACAGAGGCAGCGACTCGGGGTGCCGGTGGGCAAGCCATGCCGGTGGCGACGACGTGGCGGTGCCCAGTATCACGCGGATGCCGCCGGCGTGCAGGCGGTCGAGCACATCATCGAGCCAGGCGAACTCGTACCGGCCCGGCGCGGGCTCGAGCTTGGCCCACGCAAACACCGCGACGGTCGCCGTGGTCACGTGCGCTTGCTGCATGAGCCGGACGTCCTCGTCCCAGACGTGGACGGGCCATTGCTCCGGGTTGTAGTCGCCGCCGTAACGGATGCGCGGGTCCTTCTCAATCATCGACGGGTCCCAGGTCGAGAGACGGGTGGAAGCTCAGCTGGCGCGAACGCGGCGGCTCCTGTGTGAACAAGACGACCGTATTGCGTCCCGACTGTGTGGCGGGCCGCGGCACGTAGAGCGTCCGCTGAGGACCGCGCGGCCGGAATCGGCCGAGGGCGAACCCATTGACCCACGCAACACCCCATCCGAGGTCGCTCGTCACCATGGCGAGATCAGCGGGCTCGTGCAGCTCGAAATGGGCGCGGATGAGGCCCGCGCGAAGCGGCAACGGCGATGCCGGCGAGCATTCGGCGATAGCGGGCAGGTCGTGGATCGGTACAGGGGCGACCTCCCAGCCTGCGATCTCGAGCGCGCCAAGGGTGATCGGTCCGATGAGACCCTTCGGCTCGCCGATGCGTCGACCATAGTTGACTCGGCCTTCGTCCTCCACCAGGACGTCGAGGCGACCGAACCCGCGCGGAAGGGCGATCGAGTGATCGCCGGCAGCGCGGGACAGGACACCCACGGCAATCCCGTCGAGGAAGACCCACGCGCGATCGCGCACCTCCCCGAGATCCAGCACCGTCGGTTCGTCACCACCGGAGAGGAAGGCTCGATAGCGGAGGAAGCCGCTTGCCATGCCGAGGTCGTCCATCGTCGGTGCGCTCTCGAAAGCCGACCACTCCCCGGGCGCGACATCGTCCAGAAGGCCCGCGCCGATCAGCGGCACCGATTCGGGAACCACGAACTCCGAAGCGACCCGTACATCTGAGGGGAGCGGCGGAACAGCACTGTGCCGCGCGATAGCTTCCCGGAACTTCCAGAACTTCTCGGTGGGACGGCCGGCCTCATCGAGAGGGGCGTCATAGTCGTACGACGTCACGGTCGGCTGATAGACGCCCTTGTCGTTCGCTCCGTTGGTGAGCCCGAAGTTCGTGCCGCCGTGAAGCATGTAGATGTTCACCGACGCCCCTGCTTCGAGCAGTCTGTCCAGGTTGCGGGCGGACTCCGCAGCGTCCGTCACATGGTGGAATCCTCCCCAGTGGTCGAACCACCCGCACCAGAACTCCGAGCACATGAGCGGGCCGCTCGGCTGGTGCGCCCGGAGGGCGGCCAGACGCTCGTCGACGCGCGAGCCGAAGGACCCGGTCGACAGCAGCTCGGGAAGGCTTCCCTTCTCGAGCATCCCGTCTCGAGGCTGATCGACGGTCGTAAGGGGGACGGTGATGCCGTTGCGCCGGTAGGTGTCGGTCAGCGACCGAAGGTAGTCGGCGTCGCTGCCGTAAGCCCCATACTCGTTCTCCACTTGGAGCAAGATTACGGGACCGCCGCTGTCGACCTGCCGGGGGGCCACGACGGCCAGCGCCGCCTCCAGGTACTCGGTGACGGCGGCAAGATAGCGAGGCTCCGAGGAACGCAGGCGGATTCCAGGCGTTGTCAGGAGCCACGCCGGAAGACCGCCCCCGTCCCATTCGGCACAGATGTATGGCCCCGGCCGCACGATCGCGTGCATCCCGGCCTCACCGACGAGATCGAGAAACCGGCCCAGATTGAGACCGCCGTTCGTCTCGAAGGTCCCGCGTGTCGGGCTGTGCGCGTTCCACGGGATGTACGTCTCGATCGTGTTCAAGCCCATGAGGTGCGCCATCGCGATGCGATCGGCCCACTGGTCGGGATGGATCCGGAAGTAATGGAGGGCGCCGGAGAGGATGCGCAGTGGCTCACCGTCGAGGAGGAACGTCTCATCGTCGTACGCGAAGCGGGAGGCGGTCATACGTGGATACTCCTTATTAACCGATCAGGGTGCGGGTCGCTCTCGGAGGAACGACCCGCACCCATCGGGTCCTACTCTCCGACAGTGAAGCCCTGCTCCTGGCCGTAGCTGATGTTGGCGTCCTGCCATGCGGTCAGCCCGTCCGCGAGGTCGCCTCGGTCTGCGTAGATCGGCCCCATCGCGTCACCGTAGATGCTGTTCGCATAGGCCTGCCACGGCAGGTACTGCCAGCCGGGGAGGACCGACTTGGCCGCCTCGACCAGGACCTGGTTGATCTGCTGGCCGCCGAAGAACTCCGGCTCGGCGTCCAGGAACTCAGACGACTCGAGCTGAGCCGTCGTGGCGGGGAAGCCGCCGGCACCCACGAAGATGTCGATCGACTCGTCGGACGAGTTCAGCCACTTCAGGAAGCCTGCAGCGAGCGCGGGGCTCTTGGACTGCTTCGTGACGGCCATCGTGCTGCCGCCGTTCTCCGCTGTGGCGGGCTCACCGCCGTCGTACGTCGGCATCGGCGCGACGCGCCAGTTGCCGGCGCCGTCTTCCGCGCCGGCCTCCAGCACGCCAGCCATCCAGGCGCCGGCGGGGAGCGTCGCGATCTTGCCGCTGGCGAGGCCTGCGAACCACTCGTCACTCCAGCCGCCGATGCCGTCGAGGAGACCCTCGTCAACAAGTGTCCCCCACGTCTCGGCGTAACGCTGGGCGCCCTCGTCCTGCAGATCGATGGTGACCTCGTCACCGTCGGTCTGGAAGGCTTTCGAGCCCGCCTGCCAGAGCATCGCGGAGCCGAATCCGCCGTCGAGTCCGGAGTCGTTGGTGATGAAGTACTCCGGGTCGGCGGCGTGGAGCTGGCGTGCCGCGTCGATGTACTCGTCCCACGTCGTGGGCACGGTGAGGCCGAACTTGTCGAAGGTGGCCTGGTTGTAGAAGAGAGCCATCGGACCGGAGTCCTGGGGGAGACCCCAGATGCCGCCCTGACTGATGTTCTGCCACGACGAGGCCGTGTACAGGTCCTCGAGGTCCGCGAAGCCGTAGTCGGTGAGATCGACGAATGCGTCGGCGAGCACGAACTGCGGGACCGACATGTACTCGAGCTGGACCACGTCGGGCGCGCCCTTGCCGGCGGCCAGCGCGTTCTGCAGCTTCAGGTTGCTGTCTCCCGCGCCGCCGGAGTTGACGAGGTTGACCTTGACCTTCGGGTAGGCCTTCTCGAACGCCGCGACCTGGTCCTCAGATGTCGTGTTCCAGCTCCAGAAGGTGATCTCGCCACCTTCATTCAACGCGTTCTCGACGGCGTCGGCCCCCTTCTCTCCCGATGACTCGGGCGTGCCGGTGCTGGCGCAAGCGGCGAGGGTGACGCCGACCAGGGCGGCGGCGACGCTCGCGGCGACGCTGCGCACGATCAGACGACGGTTCATGCTGTGTTCCTTTCGTTGGTGGTGATGTATGCCCCGGGCAGGGGATCGAGGTCATCAGCCGAAGCGGTCATGCCTTGACGCTTCCGGCCGCAAGACCGGACTGCCAATACCGCTGCATGAGCAGGAATGCCCCGACGATCGGAATGATCGTGAGCAGCGCTCCGGTGATGACGAGGTTGTAGATCGGATCGGCGCCGATGCCCTGCCCCTGGACGTTCCAGAGGTTGAGTCCGATCGTCAGGGGATAGAGTTCCGGGTCGCTGAGCATGATCAGGGGGAGGAAGTAGTTGTTCCACGAAGCGACGATGGAGAAGAGTCCCACGGTCGCCACCGCGGGGGCGAGCAGCCGAAGGGAGATGGTGAAGAAGGTGCGGAGTTCTCCTGACCCGTCCACCCGCGCAGCCTCGAGCAGTTCCGTGGGAATCGCGTCTCGTGCGTAGACCCAGATCAGGTAGAGCCCGAACGGAGACACCAGCGATGGGATGATCACGGACCACACCGTGTTCGTGAGGCCCATCTGGCTGAAGAGGAGGAACGTCGGCACGGCAAGGGCTGTGCCCGGGATCGCGATCGCGGCCAGGATGAGGGTGAAGACGGCGCGCTTGCCCGGGAACTCGAACCGCGCCAGACCGTATCCGCCGAGGGTCGCCAGTAGCGTGGCGCCACCTGCACCGGCGATGACGTAGAGGACGGTGTTGCCCAACCACTGAAGGAAGATGCCGTTGTCGAAGGTCAGTGTCTGCCAGATGTTGTCGAAGAGGGCGAACGGGCCCGAGAACCATAATCCGAATGACGTGAAGAGTTCCGGCTGCGTCTTGGTGGCGCTGATGATGAGCCACGCCAGTGGCACGAGCGAGTAGAGCACGAAGAAGGCCATGATCACCGTGAGGGCGACCGACTTGCGCGGGGTGGTGGAAAGGCGACGGCGACGCGTCATGGTGTGACTCATTGGATCTCCTGGCGGGTACCGCGAACCTGGACGATGTAGGCGACCACCGCCGTGGCGATGCCCATGATGATGGCCAACGTCGCCGCATAGTTGGCCTGCTGCCCGATGAAGCTCAGGTTGTACGCGTACATGTTCGGGGTGTAGTAGCTCGTGATCACGCCTGGCGCGTTCGGCCGCAGGATGTTCGGTTCGTTGAAGAGCTGGACGCTTCCGATGATCGAGAAGATCGTTGCGATGACGATGGCGCCGCGAAGGGCGGGGAGCTTGATGCTTGTCACGATCCGCCACGAGCCCGCGCCGTCGATGGCGGCGGCCTCGTACAGCTCCTCGGGGATGGTTCGCAACGCCGCGTAGAAGATGACCATGTTGTAACCCAGGAACTCCCACGTGACGATGTTCCCGATGGCCACAAGGATCCATTCCGCGGCGAACGGCGTGATCAGCTCGAAACCGACGAGCGAGTTGATGTTCCCGACCAGCCCGAGACGGCCGGAGTAGAGGAATCCCCACATCAGGACGCTCACGATCCCCGGGACCGCGTACGGCAGAAACATCGTGACGCGGGAGAAGGCCGGTCGCGCGACACGGCGGGAGTCGATCGCCATCGCGGCGAGGAGAGCCAGCGCCAGCATGATCGGCACCTGGATCACCAGGAACGCACCCACGCGCAGGAGGCCCTCGAGGAACTTGGGGTCGGTGAATGCGGCGAGGTAGTTCTCGAATCCGACGAAGGAGTTGCCACCGATCAGCCGCTGACGGAACAGGCTGAGCACGATCGCATAGATGACCGGTGCGAGGATCGTGAGGACGAATACGCAGAGGAAGGGTGCCAGGAAGGCCAGTCCAGCCCACCCGTGGCGTGATCGGCGGCGTGATCGGCTGGGTGTCAGTCGGCTTGCGGTGAGTTCCGCGGGCCGTGCCATGGTCGACATCGATGTCCAATCTTGCGGTGACGCGAATGTTTACGTGATCATCCGCGAACTCATATTAGATTGTTGACGTCACCACTTGTCAAGTTCGAAGCGAAAGAAGGTCTGATGTCTTCGCAGACTGAACGCGTCCGATCGGTCTCGATGCGTGACGTCGCGGAACTGGCCGGCGTCTCTGGGCAGACCGTGTCGCGGGTGGTGAACAGAATGGGCAACGTCGCGAAGATGACCCAGGAGCGGGTCGAACAGGCGATGGCAGAACTCGGCTACCGCCCGAACATCGCCGCGCGCGCCTTGCGATCGGGGGAGTTCCGCTCCATCGCCGTCGTCGCTTTCGACGCCGACTCCCTGGGGAACGTGCGCACGATCAGTGCCATCGCCAACGAGGCGGCGCGACGCAACTACGCGATCGAGCTCATTCAGATCCAGTCGACGGGAGGTACGTCCGGCGCCGCGGACTTCTCCTGGGCTATGCGGCGCCTCGGGCAGGAGGCCGTGGACGGCATCATCCTCATCCTGGAGACGACCGATGCCACGGCAGCGGCCCTGGGAGTTCCTGAGAACGTCCCTGTTGTGATCGTTGACGCAGGGCCGGACCACCGTTACCCGACGGTCGATGCCCATCAGGAGCAGGGCGCCCTCCTCGCAGTTGACCATCTCCTGGAACTCGGGCATCCCACCGTGTGGCATGTCGCCGGACCTGAGATCTCCAATGCGGCGGCCGCACGTCGACGGGCGTGGCAGTCGCGACTCGAGGGGCTGGGACGAGAGGTGCCCCCCGCGCTCTCCGGCGATTGGACGCCGGAGTCGGGATATCGAGCCGGTCTGCAACTGGCCGACCGACCCCACGTGAGCGCAGTCTTCGCCGCCAACGATCAGATGGCGCTCGGCGTGCTGCGCGCCCTCCACGAGAAGGGTGTATCGGTCCCCGACAGAGTGAGCGTCGTGGGCTTCGACGACATGGCAGAGTCCGGTCAGTTCTGGCCGCCGCTCACGACGGTGCGACAGCAGTTCGCCCTCGTAGGGGTCACCGCCGTCGCGCTCCTGGTTGACGAGATCGAGGGGCGCGAGGTCGCACCGGGCGTCTGGAAGGTGGACACCGAACTCGTTGTCCGGGAGTCCACCCGGCGCTGGAACCGGGCCTCGCGCTGACCATACGGGTTGCTCGCCCGGCCTGTCTGATCACGTCGTGAATCGTTTCCGCGGTGGGCGACAGATGCGTCCTTCGAGCTGTTGACGTGAACAGTCATCAGACCTATCATCGCTTTGTTGACGCTAACAGTTCGACGAGTGAGGAAGCAATGACGAAGAAGTCACCGTGGGCGATCATCGCCACGATAACCGCCCTTGTGCTCGCACCATTGATCTCTGCGGTGCCCCCGGCCTCCGCGGAAGTCGAGCCGCTGGTACACGCCTACCGGGACACCCCGGGAGACGTCCCTTCGGATCGGTACCTCCTCTCGGCGAATGGCACCGACGTGTTCGTCGCGAAGTACGCGAACCGATCCAACAACCGAATGGCAGTCGCCCGATTCGCTTCCGAGGATGCGACGCCGGTCCTGTCTGTGACGGCGAACGCGCCGATCACCTCGTGGAAGATCTATCCGGAGCGCTACTATCCCAGCTCCGCCGTCACGGTCTCCGGCAACACCCTGACCTTCGAGATGTCGGATGCGCTGCGGTACGCGATCGTGGAGGTCAACGGATCCGCGCCGGGTCTTGCCATCGTCAACGACCCCCCGGAGAACCCCGCCAACATCCCTGATCCGACGGCACCGAACGTCGTCAATGTGATGGACTTCGTCACGGATGCCACCGGCGCCACGGATCAGACGAGCCAGATCGCTGCGGCGATCGACGAGCTGTACTCCGACAGCACCAAGGACACGCTGTACTTTCCGGACGGGTGGTACACCCACCGCGGTATCGATCTGCACGGCCGCACCAAGCCCGTGACGATCTACACCGAAGAAGGGGTTCTCCTGAAGAACCGCATCCAGCCGACCATGGAGGCGATGGAGCCGACGATCGGCATCTGGGACTCCGCGAACATCACGTTCTCGGGTCGTGGAGTGTACGACGGGAACGGGTTCGCGAACTACGACACCGGCGCGGGCGGATGGCGCCACGATGCCGCGACGTCGCAGCACCAGGGCGGTGTCATGATCGTGCGCTCGCAGAACATCGTGTTCAACGACACCCTCGCCCGCGATGCGAAGCAGTGGAACTGGGAGACCCACACCGCCAAGAACGTGACGTTCAACAACATCAAGGGACTCACGCCGTACGCCAACCCCTGGGTCGACGGCGTCAACCTGGCGAGCGGTCAGAACGTCACCGTCAACGGGGCGCTGACTCTCGGGAACGACGACAATTTCGCCAGCGGCCACTACAACCCGAACGACAAGTTCCTGCCCGACCCGGACCGTCTGACCTGGGACACGGCAGACACCTTCGGCATCTCGGTGAAGAACCACCTCGGCTGGACCGTGGGCGCGGGCAACGGCACCCGGATCGGAAACGGAGGAGGGTATTTGCAGCGTGACTTCACCTTCGACAACGTCAACTACGTCGGTACGACGAACCAGGGCCTCGCGCTGAGCGGCGGGACTGAAGTCACGAGCCTGACCTTCCGGAACAGCTCCTGGGACACCTCGAAAGTGAACAACAACTTCGCAATCGGCGGGAGCGGAAGCACCGCTTCGGCTCGCCTCGGGTCGCTCGTGTTCGACAACGCGTGGTTCTCGAAGAACCTTCCGATGCAGGTGTCGAACACGACGAATCTCTCCATCCATGGTCTGACGGTGGCCGGAACGCCCGTCACGAGGGCGACGCAGATCAAACTCTCGTTGAACAACGTCACGAACGTCGACTTCGACTTCGTGCGGGACGTGGCACCGGTCTTCGGTGCGATCGCAGATGCGGAGGTGCAAGTTGGAACCGAGCTCGTCCTTCCGATCCCCGTCAGCGACGGAGACGGAGACACCGTCGTGGTGTCCTCCGATGCCCTCCCCGCCGGCGCCAGCATCACCGGCAACGTGCTGCGCTGGACGCCGACGGCTTCTCAGGCGGGCCCCAACGTCATCCCTCTTCTGGCCACGGACTCCCGCGGCGCGACGGCCACGGGCTCGGTGCGGGTCACAGTCATCGACCCGAATGCCGAAAGGATCGATATTCCGGTCTCCGCTGACGCGAGCGTGCAGAGCTGGAATACCGAACAGAGCCAGAACTACGGCGACAACGAGCTGCTGCGTCTGCTGAACTTCAACGATGCCACGCTCGGCGGGGTGCTCGGCGAGAAGTACGCGGGCAACCAGTCCAACCGCGACGCCAAGCTCGCGCTGCTCTCCTTCGAGTTGGGAGATCTCGCCGAGCGGGTGCGGCAGGGCGAACTGCTCTCGGCAGAGCTGACCATGACATACGCGGGACCGGCGAAGACCGCGCTGACCGGCACCAATGCCCTGGTCGCCGCTCGAGCCACCCCTGGATGGATCGAAGGCAACGGCAAGACGACGCCCACGACGCGGACCAACACGGTCGCGGGAGCCGTCACGTGGCTGACGAAGCCGACGATCGACACCTCGGTAACGGCAAGCTCGGCGCCCTTCGACGTCACTTCGGCCAAGGTCGGTAGCGACGCGTCGTACAGCGCGACGCAGAAGCCGGTCGGGGTCAACGCGAAGGTCAACATCCTTCCGCTGCTGAACAACCTCCCGACCAACACCTCCGTGCTCTCCCTTGCGGTCAACGAGACAAAGAAGCAGGACATTCTCTTCGTGTCGCGGGAAATGGCTGCACGCAACCCGAACGCGGCCGGCATGGCGCCGCGCCTCACACTGACGTTCAAGGTTGCGCCCTCGCCGGATACGGTGGCGCCGGTGGTGTCGGCGAGTACGTTGCCGGTGGTGGCGGATGGTGCGGGTGGTTGGTTTGTGTCGCCGGTGTCGGTGAGTGTGTCGGCGTCGGATGCGGATTCGGCTGTGGCGAGTGTGGAGTATCGGTTGGGTGAGGGGGCGTGGAGTGCGTACTCTTCGCCGGTGTCGATCCCGGAGGGTGCGACGACGTTCAGTTATCGCGCGACTGATGAGGCGGGCAATGTGTCGGAGGTGGGGCAGTTGCCGGTCTCGGTGGACACGGTTGCGCCGGTGACTTCGGCGGTGGTGTCGCCGGGTTCGGGGGCTGTGCTGGCGGGGTCGGCGGTGTCGGCGACGTTCTCGGCGTCGGATGAGACGTCGGGTGTGGCGTTGACGGAGTATTCGACGGATGGTGGAGCGAGCTGGGTTGCGGCGACGGCGGCGGGTGTGTCGTTCACGGAGGTGGGCGCGTATGTCGTGAAGTTCCGGTCGGTGGATGCGGCGGGCAATGTGGAGGAGGCTCGGGAGGTGACCCTCAGTGTTGTTCAGCCGCGGACCTTCAGGGGTTTTTATGCTCCGGTGGATATGGCGGGTGTGGTGAATGTGGTCAAGGGCGGTTCGACGGTTCCGTTGAAGTTCGAGCTGTTCTTCGGTGAGGAGGAGCTGACGTCGACGACGGCGATCGAGTCGTTGCGGACGGTGCAGCATTCGTGTGATCCGGCGGCGCCGTCCGATGAGATCGAGTCGCTTGTTGCGGGTGGTACGTCGTTGAGTTACGACGTGGAGGCGGGGCAGTTCCAGTACAACTGGAAGACTTCGAAGGGGACTACCGGGTGCTTCGACGTGATCGTGCGCAGCACGGACGGGGTCGAGCTGAAGGCGCAGTTCCGTTTGAAGTAGACCGCACGGGCATCCAGCGTGGGCCGGCCGGGACACCCGGCCGGCCCACCAGGGCTTCCGTCGGGATGTGCTCGATCTGGTGAACCAGCTCGGCGTGACGATCGTGCTGATGTCTGCCGTCGACCCGGGGCACGCGCGGCGCGGCGGAGGCACTCCGACCTCCTGAAGCACTGCAACGTCCCGGGACACTACCCTGTCCGAGCAGCGTCGCGGAACGGCGCCGACGAGCCATTCGCCGTCTGGAGCATACCCGCGAGGACGTCGAGTTCATCCCGCGCCATGCGTACCCCGCGGGACCGACGGAGACAGGGCAAGCTTCCTCGCCTCGGCCGTCGACATGGACGGTTTCATCGAGACGGTCGTCACCACCGCGGATCACGTGACGTCGGTGGTGCGCAGCACACGACGATCGATATCTCTTCGACGAGCGGAACTCTGGTACGCGGAGCGCTGGGAGAACGAGGAGCGCATCACGACATGGAGACGTGGCCGATTGCCCCTCGCCTGCTCGAGGACATGTATCCGGTGACGGACGTCTTCGTCTCCGGCGGCCTGCTGATCTCGCTGCGCGTGACCCGCGGCTGACCCGCGCCGCGCACGGCGGATGAGCCGGCTCATCGAGCCGCTCATCCGCCGCAACGGATTCACCGTTTCGGGTGAGAGTACCGGGCGTGGCTCAGCCGTGCAGGAAGTCCTGTCGCGGGAGCACGACGGCGTCCTCGAGGAACAGCTTGACGACCGGTCCTCCGGCGAGAGGAGAGCGCGGCGGCAGTGTCACGCTCAGTTCCGAAGAGGTACGCTCCCACGCCACCGGGCCGGCGACCCCGAGCACGCTGACCTCGCGTATGCCGCGGTCGAGCAGACCGGCGTTTGTGCCGAGCGCGCGGACGCGCGCGACCCCGTCCTCGGGCTCTGCGAGGAGGATCGCGTACAGATAGTCGCCCGTGACGTCGTGTCGAGTGGTGAAGCGGATGTCTGAAGACTCGTAGGCGGGGGAGTCGGCGTCCACGAAGGAGCCGACGACAGGCTGTGTCGGTCCCTCCTGCGCGATTCGCCAGGGCCGCGTGCCGTAGATCGCCTCGCCATTGCGGAACAGCCAGTCTCCGAGGCCCTCGAGGACCCGCTTCTCGGCATCCGGGATCGTCCCATCAGGCTTGGGGCCGACGTTGAGTAGGAGCAGGCCGTTCTTCGACACTGTGTCTGCGAGCTCGGCGACGAGGGTGTCGACCGTCTTGTACTCGTGGTTCTCGATCCAGCTCCACGACGTCTTCGAGACGGCGGTGTCGTTCTGCCACACAGCCGGTCGGATCCCGCCCATGGTCCCGCGCTCGATGTCGTAAACGGCGCTGCCGTCGGCGAAGGCGTCCCACTTGTAGTTGATCACGACCTCACGCCCCCACTCGGCGGCGCGGTTGTAATAGTAGGCAGCGAGCATGAGCCGGTACGGCTCGAACGCGGGCTGCTCGAGCCACCAGTCGAACCACAGCACCTGCGGTCGGTACTTGTCGATGACCTCCACGGTGCGCAGCAACCAGTCCTCGAGGAAGCGCTCGTTGGGCGCCACCTCTTCACGCTGAGCGGGACCGTAGAAGTCTGCGTAGGCCGGGTCGCGTACGTCCGAGTCGAACCGTGAGCCCCCGTTCATGAAGAACCAGTGCTCCGCCCTGTGCGATGAGGCGCCGGGCACCATCCAGGCCTGGTCGACAGCCTCCGTGAGATCGCCGAAGACATCACGGCGGGGGCCGATCGCCGCGGCGTTCCATCGCGAGCGCTGAGTCTCGTACATCGCGAAGCCGTCGTGATGCTCAGCGACTGGAACGACGAACTGCGCCCCGGCGCGCTTGAACAGAGCCGCCCATTCGTGCGGATCGAAGTCATGCATAGTGAAGTGAGGGATGAAGTCCTTGTACCCGAAGTCGCGGTGTTCGCCGAAGGTCTCGCGGTGGTGCGCGAAGTCGGGGGACGCCTCGAGGTACATGTTTCGCGAGTACCACTCGTTGTGGAACGCGGGTACGGAGTAGACGCCCCAGTGGATGAAGATGCCGAGTTTGGCATCGATATACCATCGCGGCGGCTCGTACGCACGGAGGGACTCCCAGGTGTCGGAGTACGGGCCGGCTTCGATCACCGCACGTACTTCCGCTAACGCCGCCGAGTTGTCCGACACGTCGACGGGGGCGGGCAACGAGTTCGGGTCGAGCGGCGAGAAGGGGCCGGTCATCTGAAATCTTTCTCCTTGTTATCGGTGGAACATCTTGCGGGGTCGCGGGCTGGTGATCATGTGACGAGGACCGAATAGCGGCCGGGTTCGCCGCGCCAGGTCAGCCGTCGGCGTTCCCCGAGGCCGAGCGTCTCCTTCAGCACGTCCACGAGGCCCTGAGGGCCGATCACGCGCGTCTCGAGGTGCGCGGCGAGTTCGATCGTCGTCTCGATGCCCGGTTGGTGGATCGTGGCCGATTCGAGCGTGTGGTCTGTCCACGTGAGCCCGACGGTGTAGCCGCCGCGAGCACGCAGCCCTCGAACGGACCCCGCGGACCAACTCGGCGGCAGGGTCGGCAGAAGGCTGATGGCATCGTCGTGGCTCTGTACGAGCAGTTCCGCCATGCCGGCGCTCCCACCGAGGTTCCCATCGATCTGGAACACTGGTGCGCGTCCATCCAGGGGGTGCGTATCGAGGAGTGATTCTGAACTGAGCTCCTCAACGAGCCCACGGATCGACTCCTCGGCAAGCGCGGCATCGCCCAATCGGGCTGCAAGACACAGCGCCCATGCCCTGCTCCAGCCGGTGTGGCCTCCGCCGTTCGCGAGCCGGACCCGCAGCGCCCGTGCAGCAGCCTCGAGTAGCTCCGGATTGCGCCTCGGCGTGATGCGGGAGCCCGGGAACACCCCGTACAGATGAGACACATGACGATGACCGAGCTCCATGGGGACGCGTTCTGAGTCCCATTCGAGCAGGTCGCCGGCCTCGCCAACGAGCGGTGGGCGAACCCGAGCAAGCGCAGTCGCCACCTCGTCCATCAGGCCGGCGTTTGCGTGGCCCGCGATACGGCCCGCCACCAGGTAATTGGTGAATGCCTCGAGGACGAGCTCCTGATCCATGGCGGCGCCGCGTGAGACGGCGTGGTACGCGCCGTCGAGTTCGAAGGCGTGCTCCGGTGATGTCGAGGGGCTGAAGACGAGCCATCCGTCCTCGTCCTCCTCCAGCATGTCGAGCGCGAAGCTGATCGTGGCCTCGAACACCGGCACGGCCTTTGCGGCCAGAGCTTCCGCGTCAGCAGGATCGGCGAAAGCGATGTGCTCGGCAAGATGCGCCGACAGCCAGAGCAGGCCCGACGGCCAGTTCGCCCACTCGGGCTTCCCGCTGACGGCGGGAGTGAATCGCCAGAGATCTGTGTTGTGATGGACGGCCGAACCGCGCGCGGAATAGACCGTTCGAGCCGTCTCGCTGCCGGCAACAGCGAGATCGGAGACAAGGCTCAGCAGCGGGAGATGCAGCTCCGCAAGGCCCGTCACCTCCGCTGGCCAGTAGTTCATCTGCGCGTTGATGTTCGTGGTGTAGTTGCAGCTCCAGGATGGGCGGCGGGTGGTGTTCCAGATGCCCTGCAGATTCGCCGCCTGGGTGCCTTCTCGCGAACTCGCGATCAGCAGGTACCGCCCCAGAGCGAAGTAGCGCTCGGCCGCAGTGGCGGATTCATTGTTCGACGGTGACAGATCCAGCTCGACGCGATCGAATAGCGCTCTGTGATCCAAGATGTGCTCGCGCAGAAGATGCTCGGTCGTGTGGTCAAGCGCCGCCGTCACGAGAGAGCGCGCCTCATCCGCGAGCGCCGAAAGGTCAGCCACCGGGCTCTGGTCCCATCCACGGAATCCGGTGACGGCGGAAGCGATCAAGCGTCGGCTCCCGCCCCGCTCCTCGCACGCGATCGTGATCGCCCAGCCCATCCCGGCGGCTACGGTCCCCTCGGGGCCGGGCGTCGATTCGTCGTAGATCAGATCCTCGCCGGCCGCCATCACGTACTCCGGCAGGGCGTGACTCGGCGCGCGGCCCGTTGCCACCAGCCAGCTCGTGTCTCCGACGACCCACTCGATGACGCTGTGGGGGTGTTCGCTTTCGAACGTCACCGTGCCGTCGCCGACTTGTCCCGTCGCCTCGGCGACCAGGACTCCGTGTGGCGAAGTGACGAATGTGCTCAGCTCGGCTGGACCCGTCTCGCTCAGATAGCGCACCGCGGCCACGGCAGAATCGAGGTCCAGCTCCCGTGAGTAGGCGGTCGCGTCTGCCTGCGCATCACTCAGCGCGGCTCCATACCGCCACGTGATCCGTCCCAAGGGCTGGTATGACTGTGTCCACCGATCGCTTTGGAGGCCAGTGGCGAGCCGGTCTGCGTCGGCGTAGCGGTGATGGCGGATCGCGGCGCGCACCTCCTCGATCGCGGTCGAGGAGGACACCGGGGCGACGGTCTGCGGTCCGCCCGACCACAGGGTGTCGACGTTGACGTCGAACGACTCTGCGACCGGCTGCCCTCCGACGGCTGCTCCGAGTGACCCGTTGCCGAGCAGGAAGCAGTCCAGGAACTGGCGGGCGGGGCTGTCGAGCGTGATTCGCTGTGTCATCGGGGTTCCAAGTCCGGGGGAGGGGGGTCTGTCGCGGCAGGCTACTGATTCTGAAATCAGGAGGCGCCGCGGGGGGTTCTGCCAGATCTACACGTACCGGGCCGCCACGACGCTCTCGAGACCGGTGAGAATCTGCGGATTCTGAAGCGCACCTTCGCCCTCAAGAGAGAAATCGACCTGCCAGAAAGTCACCGGTCCAGCGGATACTGCTGATGAATCGCTCACCCGAGTTCGCCCGACTTTCATCGTGTTGCGCCAGCTTCGGGGCGCTAGATGTGCTGATCGGGGACATCTTCGTCTTTCGTGCTCGAGGTGCGTCAGGCATCGGCATAATGCGAATGTTTACGTAATCATCCGATGTTTAGATTATGCTCTCAAGGTCAGCAAGTGTCAAGCTGCCCGGGGTAGGACGTCCAATGTGGTGTCCCGGCGGGTGTACGCGTCAGATGCCCCCGCTCGTCAGCCTCGACCCCGCGCTCATTGAAGCGAACCGACACGTCAGACACCACTGCTGCGCGCCAGCAGCCCGCCGAGCAGTCGCGGCGCCGCTCGGCGGGTCAGGAAGCTGGGCGCTCGCGGAAGGGGCCGGTCGATGCTCGGAGGATGAACTCCGTATCGATCAAGCGTCTTCCAGCTGGGACTTCACGCCGCTCGATCTGGTCCACGAGCAGCGTCACAGCGGTCGCGCCTGCGATCTCGAAATGCTGGCGTACTGTCGTGAGCGGGGGCCAGAATTGCGCCGACTCAGCCATGTCGTCGAACCCGACGACGCTGACGGCTGCGGGAACGGCGACTCCGCGCTCGTGAAACGCGCGAAGCGCGCCGAGCGCCATCTGGTCATTTGCGGCGAAGACCGCGCTCACTCCGCCGCGAGCCGCGAGTTCGAGACCCGCCGCATAGCCCGAATCCGGTGTCCAATCGCCGATGACCGGGTCGGGGACGAGGCGATCAGCGTCCTCGAGGCGAGAACGCCACGCTCTCGCACGTGCAGCTGCGGCGTTCGACTCCGGTGGTCCAGCGATATGCCACACCGTTGGGTGTCCGAGGGACAGGAGATGGTCGACGGCGAGTCGGGCGCCTTGCTCCTGATTCGCGTCCACCGACGGGTGCTCGAAGGCCGCCCCGGCATCGACGATCACCGCGGGGACCCCCGAGGGCAGCTCGAGCGCAGCAGTGGCCGACTTGCTCGTCTCCAGGATGAGGATGATGCCGTCGACGGCGTCCTGTCCGAGCCTCCGCATAGCCCAGGAGAAGTCGGCCGTGCCCGGTTCGTCGGGGGCGTGTTGTATTGAGATCAGTTCGACCGCGTAGCTCCTCCGCGCGGCTTCGTCGGCGATCGCGCTCACGGTTCGAATGTTGCCGAGGGTCTCGAGTCCGAATGCGACAACGGCGATAGAGCGGAACTCGCCACTGCGCAGGGCCCTCGCAGCGATGTTCGGACGGTAGCCGAGTTCCTCCATCGCCAGTTCCACACGTCGGCGGGTTCGCTCGGCGACGTTTCCGATGTTGTTGGCGACTCGCGAGACGGTCTGACCGGACACGCCTGCGAGCTCGGCCACGTCGCGCATCGACACCGAGCGAGTGCGCTCTGACGGCATCGGCACCCTTTCCAACCGGCTTGCTATCCGTTGACGTCAACAGGCTACCCGTTGGTACGTGCACGTGGTCGTCTCCGTTCGGTTTTCGAAGAGCTCCTGCGAGCGGATAAGCGGGTACGGAGCCAGCTCGATCAATGGGCGACAGTCCGGATCCTGTGGGCTTGAATGACCGACGTACACGATTGCGAGCCTGACGTCTCCGCAAGTCATCAGATGTATTGTGGCGAATCGCGGAAGAATGCGGCGAAACGTCGGCGGAACAGTGGCCGATTGATATGATCTACGCTGCACCAGGTCAGTCCGCAGGCCGGGGCTGTCTGCCGTGAGGAGGTTCGGATGTCTGTCGTGCATTCGCCTTGGTCAGTGAGGTCATCGGGTCCACTCGGATTCGGGGCGGCCCAGCTCGGCAATCTGGGGCGGGAGACCACGAAGGAGGAGGCGCGGGCCGCCGTTGATGCTGCGTGGGACGAGGGCATCCGGTATTTCGACACTGCCCCGCATTATGGTCTCGGGCTGTCCGAGTGCCGTCTCGGCGCGGCGCTTGCGGATCGTCCGCGAGACCAATTCGTCCTGTCCACCAAAGTCGGCAGGCTCATCGTGGACGACCCGGCAGATGTCGTGCGTCCGGACGATGAAGGGTTTGTCGTGTCCGGCGTGCGACGGCGTCGCTGGGATCTGAGCCGCGACGGCATCCGTCGCTCGATCGACGAGAGCCTCACGCGCCTTTCTCTCGACAGGGTGGACATCGCATACCTGCATGATCCGGATGCCTTGCGGACGCAGGCCCTCGATGAAGCGCTGCCCGCTCTTATCGAGCTTCGCGATGAAGGAGTGGTGCGGGCAGTCGGAGCCGGCATGAATCAATCGGCGATGCTCGCCGAATTCGTTCGGGAGTTGCCGATCGACGTGGTGATGCTCGCGGGTCGCTTCACCTTGTTCGAGCAGACTGCGCTCGACGATCTCTTGCCGCTCGCCCTCCAGCGCGGAACAAGCGTCGTGGCCGCCGGCGTCTACAACTCCGGACTGCTCAGCAACTCGACGGTTCCCGACGGTGCGTCCTACGACTACGGCCCCGCGCCGCGTCCGATAATCGAGCGAGTCCGTGAGATCGCTGCGATTTGTGCACGTTACGGCGCAGACCTGCCGACTGTCGCTCTGCAATTCCCGTTCCGGCACCCCGCCATCTCGTCCGTCGTGATCGGAATGAGGACGGCATCCCACGTGCGCAGCAATATCGAGCGGCTCCACGCCGCGATCGACCCGGAACTCTGGTCGGCGCTCGCCGACGCCGACGTGATCCCCGCCGAACTCGCCACTCCGTCCATTTCTTCGATCGAACAGGCATCCCCATGACGACCATCACCGCTGTGCGCGTACACGACGTTCGCTTTCCGACCTCGCTGAGCATGGACGGCTCCGACGCGATGAACAAGGACGGCGACTACTCAGCCGCGTACGTCGTCCTGGAGACGGACGAGCCAGGACTGGCCGGCTACGGCTTCACCTTCACCATCGGTCGCGGCAACGACCTCGCGGTGGAGGCCGCGCGCCAGCGTGCCCTCCCTCTCATCGGGCTCGATGTCGACGAAGCGGTCGGCGACCTCGGCGGGGTGTATAGCCGTCTCGCGAGCGACTCGCAGCTGCGCTGGCTGGGTCCGGAGAAGGGCGTGGTGCATCTCGGGATGGCGGCCGCGATGAACGCGGTGTGGGATCTCGCTGCTCGTCGAGCCGGCAAGCCTTTGTGGCGCCTCCTCGTCGACATGACTCCCGAGCAGCTGGTCGACGCCGCGGATCTCCGTTATCTCTCCGACGCCCTGACCCGTGACGAGGCCATCGCGATCCTCTCCGAGATGGCTCCGACACGGGCCGAGCGGATCGCCGCGCTCGAGGCACGCGGCGGCTATCCGTGCTACACGACGAGCGCTGGCTGGCTGGGCTACAGCGACGACAAGCTCCGCCGCTTGCTGCAGGAAGCGGTCGACGCGGGCTATCGGCACCTCAAGCTCAAGGTGGGCGCCGACCTGCAGGACGACATCCGTCGCCTCCGCATCGCGCGCGAGGTCATCGGGTGGGACACGCACCTGATGATCGATGCGAATCAGGTATGGGATGTGCCGGAGGCGATCGAATGGATCAGCGCCCTGGCGGAGTTCAAGCCGCTATGGATCGAGGAGCCGACGAGCCCCGATGACGTGCTCGGCCACGCTGCCGTCCGGAGGGCGGTGGCGCCGATCGGCGTCGCGACCGGAGAGCACGGCATGAATCGAGTGCTGTTCAAGCAGATGTTCCAGGCGGAGGCCATCGACTTCTGCCAGCTCGACTCCGCCCGCCTGGCAAGCGTAAACGAGATCCTCGCCGTGTATCTCATGGCGAAGAAGTTCGACGTACCGGTGTGCCCGCACGCAGGAGGGGTGGGGCTCTGCGAGCTCGTCCAGCATTTGTCGATCTTCGACTATGTGGCCGTCTCCGGCTCGCTGGAGAATCGAGTCACCGAGTTCGTCGACCACCTGCATGAGCACTTCGTCGATCCGTGCATCGTCGACAACGGGCACTATGTCCTGCCCTCCCGACCCGGATACAGCGCGCAGATGTTCGAGTCATCGGTGGCGGAGTGGGACTTCCCCTCCGGCGGCTACTGGGCGTCACCGCGTGACGAGGGATTGTCGGTCGCATGATCGACCGCGAACTGTTCGACTCCGAGGATGTGGGCCGCCATCCTGATGCGGGCGCCGTCGGGACTTCCCGCACGTAACTGATCGACGATGGCACGGTGCTCGGCCTGGGTCGCGGCGATGGAGCCCCCCTCACGCACAGCGCGCCCGATCCGGATGCGCATGGTGCGTCCGACCAGCGAGTCTATGAACGCGGCGAGCGTGGGGTTCTCAGTCGCTTGTGCGATGCGGGAGTGGAATTCCGAGTCGCCGTCGATGAACGCCTCGACGTCCATCGCGTCGAGATCGGCGGTCGATGCGTCCATCCGGTCGAGGATGGCCTCGAGCTCGGACAATCCAGACTCGTCGATGCACGTCGCCGCCAGGGCAGCGCTCTCGACCTCGAGAAATCGGCGCACCTGCAGCAACTGGCCGCTCGTGGAGGGATCTCGCAGGTCGGCCAGGAACGCCAGCGAACTCATGAGCACAGAGGGGTCCAACGAGGTCACGTACGTTCCGTCGCCCTGGCGCGTCTCAAGGACCCCCAGGATCACGAGCGCGCGCACACCTTCGCGGAGCGGTCCGCGCGACACGCCGAGCGCTGCGGCGAGTTCCTTCTCGATGGGAAGGCGCGAGCCGGCCGAAAGGCTGCCGTCAACGATCATCGCCTTGATGCCATGGATGACAACGTCCGTCTGCGAACGGTTCGGCTCGGGGGTGGTCATTTCCCCAGTGTACGAACGGGGCGTCGGCGAGGCGTGCTAGCCGCACCCGGTTTGACCGGCGACCGATGATCATGGTCAGTCACCCACATCGGCCGGTGTGGGCCAGATCGAGCCGAGGGTGCTGGGCCATGGAGGGCATCAGTGCGATGGTCGTCTATGACGACCTTGGGGGTAGGAAGGGACGATCGGCGGGTGGGCACCGAGACGAGTGCGAAGTGGGAGGGCACGCCGAGCGTCTTGGCGAACAAGGGGAGGGAAGAGAGCTGTCCGCGGGTCCGCATCACCGCCCCGATCATCATCCCGCCGAACACGATGGTGCTCGTGTGACGGCTGCTCATCGCCTGGCCGATGTAGGGAAGCGCCGCCACCGAGATTTCGATGGTTGCGGCATTCGGTGCCATGATGCCGCGCGTCACCTTGCCCCCGGGCGGTTCACGCTATCTATGTGGTGCGTCGACGACCGCTGCCGTGTGAATGTGGGGGGATCATTCCGCAGCTTGTTCGCGAAGGTGGGAGACCGGCGTTGGATGGATCTGAGCTTCTCCGGCGGTTCTGCATCGGCGACCCCGCCCTCGCAGATGATTCCGGCGAACTCTGGTCGCGATGTCTCGATCACCGCACTCGAGACCTCATCCGGATCGGTGCGCTCATCGCGATGTCGGCACCGGACGTGTCGTTGCGGACCGCCATCGACGACGCGCTCTCCGCGGGCGTCGCCGCCGAGGAGATCATCGCCGTGATGGATGGACTGGTCACCGTCGTCGGCCTGCCCAGGGCGGTTGCGGCGGCCCCGCGCATCGCGTCCGCGCTCGGCTACACCGAGGACCTGCAGAACGACGAGCGCTGAGCGGCGGGCGGCGACCTGTCGCCTACGCGCCGAGGAGGCCGATCGCGACGGCGCGTTCGACCGCGCCGCCTCGGGTGGTCACTCCGAGCTTGCGGTAGATCGAGCTGAGCTGCGAACTCACCGTGTTCCGCGAGACATACAGACGCTGGCCGACCTCGGCGATCGTCAGGTGCGTCTGCAGGTACGGCAGCAGGCGCAGTTCGGCAGGCGTCAGCGGCACCGTTCCTTCGGCGTGCGGTTCGACCGCGAGCCCGGCCCGGAACTCCTCGATCTGCGTGGCGATGCTGCCGACGTCGGGCCGCTTCTCCAGCAGGCGGCCGCACTCCGCGAGGAGATGGAACGCTGCTGAGCGGTCGCCGAGCATGACGTGGGCCTTGGCGAGCTGGAGGCGCACGCGCAGGGACAGCCAGGGGAGCAGATGGGTGCAGCCGATCCGAGCCCGCATGCCGCGAGCGAGGAGGCGCTCGCCGCGCTCGCGGTCGCCGCCGTGCACGGCCACGCGGGCGGCGACCGCGAGGGCGAGGGCCGTCGTCGGGTAACCCTCCATGTGGCTCGCGTCGATCGCGTCGACACCGCGCCGAGCATGGGCCGCGGCGGCGACCCAATGGCCGTCGTCGATTGCGATCAGCGCGAGCTCGGGCTCGCTCAAGATGACGGTGTCGGGGTTCTGCATGACCGTCGCCAGTTCGACCGCCTGTGCGAAGACGCCGCGCGCGGTGCCCGGATCCCCCGACAACAGGAGTGCTGAGCCCCAGAGGTGAAGGGCCTGATCGCGCCACGGGCTTTCCACGGGCTCATTCTCGAGGGCGTAGGCCGCGTCGACGATCACCTGTTCGTACCCGTGGACGCACATCGCGGCGCGCACCATGGCACGTGCGGATTCGAACAGCACGCGGTCTTCGTCGGGGAAGCCGCTCGCGTCGACCTCGTCGAGCAGTCGCGCCCACTTCTCCCCTTCCCGCACCTCGCCGAGCAGAACGGCGGTCCACGTCCTCGACACCACGAGCGCGGGATTGGCGATGAGCACGTCGTCGCCCAGGTCGTCCAGCCAGCGCCGCGTCGTCATGACCTGGCCCTGCCCGTACATGGCGAGGCCCAGGTCCGCGACGAGTGCGGCAGCACGTGCGGACTCCTTCGCTTGGAGGAGGTGCTCGACCGCGAACGCGGGCGCGCCCCGTTCCTCGTGCCAGGTCGCTGCGCGCCGATGCAGGTCGGCTGCAGCCTCGGAGCCTTCCGACTTTTCCAGCTCCGCGAGGAGATACTCGCGGAACAAGGCGTGGAAGCGGAACCAGCTGCGTTTCCTGTCCATCGGGACGAGGAACAGGTTCGCCTCTTCGAGTTCGTAGAGCCGGTTGCGGGCGTCTTCGATCTGCAACACGGCGTTGCACGCCTCCGGTGAGACCTGTTCGAGCACGGCGCTGCGGCGCAGGAACCGCTGGGTCGGCTCAGGGAGCCGCGAGATGCACTCGCGGTAGAGGTAGTCGGCAACGTACCGTTCCTCGCCCGTGACGGTCGTGGCGTCGCCGCCCGCACGCGCGACGAGCGCGCACAGGTATAGGCCGGTGGGCCAGCCTTCGCATTTCGCCACGATCCCGGCGAGGTCGGTCGCGGCGACACCGGAGGCTCCGGCCTCGTCGAACAGCAGGCGGGCGTCGTCGACGTCGAGCGACAGATCCTCGGCCGAGATCTCCCAGACGACACCCTGGGCCCGCAGCCGGGCGAGAAACGGAGGCGCCTGCCGGCCCGCGAGGACGACCTGTGAACCGGCCGGCACCCGCGCCAGGATCACTTCGAGGGCGTCCTGGCACGCCGTGGAGGCGACGAGGTGCAGATCATCGATGAAGAGGACGAAGTCGTCGGTTGTGGAGGCCACCGCTGCGGCGAGCAGCGGAGCGGAACGCCCGAGCGCGGTCGCCCCGATGCCGCGCATCTCGTCGACGACGGCCGCTGCGACCGCCGAGAAATTGGAGCACGCGGATGCGAGGATCGGCAGCAGTGTCGCGGGATCGTCGTCGGTGCGCTCGAGCGAGGCCCAGGCTGCCGCGCGAGTCTCGGTGGAGGCCCATTCGGCGAGCATCGTGGACTTGCCGTACCCGGCAGGAGCAGCGATCGAGACGATGCGGGCACCGCTCGCCCGGGCACGATCGATCTCGTGGTGTCTGCTGACAGCATTGGTCCGCCAGGGCGGGACCTGGGTCTTGCTCTCGAGCAGCACCGCCTGCAGATCGCGTCCCCCCAGGAGCGACTCGCGGAGCATGTCCGGCACGGTCCGAATCATAGGGGGCGGGGTGAAACCACCACAAACGGTGCGCGCGACGGGGGGCGCCGATCCCTCCAACGTCGTCGCGACAGATACGGTCGTAGTCTGCTGCCGGGCGCCCGCCGCAGCGTCAAGCGAGAGGGAGCGATGATGTCGACGCCGAGTGTGGAGGGACTGCCCGACCTGGAGTGGACGCACGGCCCGTCCATGGCGCAGTACGACGAACCGGGCCGTGCTCTCGAGCTGACCTGCGGTGCCGGTGTCGACTGGACGAACGATGCGACCGGCGCACCGCCGCAGCACGAGGCATCCAGTCTCTCCTTCGTCGCACCGGGTTCGCCGTTCATGCTGCAGGCGCGGGTCGAGGTCGTCGGCGAGCGCACGACCTTCGACGCCGGGGTGCTGACGATCTGGCGTGACAGCGACCACTGGGCGAAGCTCTGCTTCGAGTACTCGCCGCAGGGCGACGCGATGGTGGTCAGCGTGGTCACCCGCGGCTCATCGGATGACGTGAACTCCGCAGTGGTCGCCCACCGCGCGGTGTGGCTGCGGATCGCGCACCTGGGCGGGGACGCCTGGGCGTTCCATGCTTCACACGACGGCGTGCGATGGGATTTCGTGCGGCTGTTCTCGCTCGCCGAGGGCGCCTCGCCCGCCCGCGTAGGCTTCATGGCGCAGGCGCCGCTCGGCGAGTCGTGCACGGCGCGGTTCGACGAGATCGTCCTGAGGGAGGCCCTGGTGTCGAACCTCCGCGACGGATCGTAGACGGATGCTGCGCCTATGAGTGAGCGCGCGAGCCACCGCGCCGCGCGGCCAGGTACTCGGCGGGCATGCCGGGCCCGATCTGGATCGCGACCTCTTCCGCCGGCACCACGCCGCACGCGACGCACGTCGCCGCGGCGTGGACCGCGTTGTCGCACACCGAATGGCGGTAGAGGATCGGGGGATCGATCGGTGACGCCCAGTCGTCGCCCCACTCCGTGAGTGCGATCAGCGAAACAGCCAGCGCCCGGCCTTTCGGCGTCAGCACGTAGTCGACCGCACCGTCCCGCTCCATGATGCCGGCGGCGACGAACGACTCCAGCCGCGAGGCGAGGATGTTCGTCGCGATGCCGAGGTTGTGCTGGAAGTCGCCGAACCGCGTCACCCGAGCGAACAGGGCGTCGCGGACGATGAGCAGGCTCCAGCGCTCCCCGACCATCTCGAGGGAGCGCGCGATCGAGCACACCTGCGTGTCGTAGGTCTTGCCGAGCATGCGTCGAATCTACCACTTGCGTGATGCAAGCAGCACGACTAGGGTCACTTGCGTCACACAAGTCATCGACTCGAACGGGTCGCGAGCAAGGGAGCAGGAAGCATGACCGCGAGCTTCACCACGACGATCACCGTGGATGCCTCGGCACAGGACGCTTTCGACGCGATCAATGACGTCGCAGGATGGTGGGGACGGACCACCGGTTCGACCACCGAGGTGGGCGGCGAGTTCGTCTACGTCGTCCCGGGCCTGCACTACAGCGGATTCCGGGTCACCGAGCTGGAGCCCGGCCGCCGGGTGACCTGGCTGGTCACCGGCAGCCATCTCGACTTCGTCGCCGACAAGCAGGAGTGGAACGGCACGACCGTCCGGTTCGACATCCTCGAGGATGACGCGCGCACGCGAGTCGTCTTCACCCACGACGGGCTCACGGCAGACGATGACTGCTACGACATCTGCACCAACGCGTGGGGCATGTTCGTGAACGGCAGCCTCAAGGCGCGGATCGAGACCGGCGAGGGCGCGCCGTACGCGTTCGGCGGCGCCGAGGAACTGACCGCCGCGGACCATGTTGAACTCCACAACCAGGTCGCCGCTGCAGCCGAGGTCCGCGACGGCCGCTAGCCGTCGCGGCCGTGTCGGGGGTCCCGCCTAGAGTGCGCCCATGCCGGAGAGGGTGGAACTGTGGTGGGCGAGACGCCAGTTCTCGAAGGGCGTCGAGGTGCCGTACCCGGTGGGCACCTACCGGACGCACTGGGCGGCGTATCCTGCGCTCATCCGGCAGTACCACCCGGATCTGAATGCCGGCATCACCTTGACTCAGGTGCCCCCGGCCGCTGACGTGCTGCTGCTGTGGCAGTGCGAGGCCGGACATACGTTCGCGGCCACCCCGTCGGAGCAGCGCGAGCGCCCCGACCGCGAGCGCCGCCGCTCGGCCTGGTGTCCGGAGTGCTCGGCTCTGGCGAACCCACCGCGCATCGCGACGCGGCCGTCCGGAGCCGAGCGTGTGCCGCACCGCAAACCGCCGCGCAGGCTGTGTGCCAAGACCCCGGAACTGCCGGCGGGGGAGCCGTTCGTGAGCGTGTGCGCCCCGAAGCCGGCGTCGGCTGTCGAAGCGCGGGTGCGCGCAGACGTGTTCGCGAAGCTCGCGGTCACACCGGGCTTCACGGCGATCCGCACCTCGCGGCCGTTCTTCGACCACCTCGAGGTGTGGCCAGACATTCTCCTCCCGGAGCTCCGGATCGCGCTCGAGTACGACACCGTCGGCAAGCACGGGCTGGAGCACGTGGGCAGGCGCGAGGAGGCGGACCGCCGCCAAGACCGCGTCATCCGCGCAGCCGGATGGGAGGTGGTCCGCGTGCGGACGGGGAAACTCGAGCCGATCGGTCCGCACGACATCGTGATGTCGTCCTGGACCACGCGTGGCAGTGGACTCGTCATCGAGGCACTGCGCGGGATCCGTGGTGCACTCATCGTCGATGCGTACCTGAGGTGACTCCGCGCGTGCGGCGCGCGCGTGTCCGAGGTCGTCGTTACGGTAGTGGGCGGAGGGGACATGAAGACGAAGAGACTCGCCCGCACCGCGTCGCGCCTGCCACGCCGGGGCCACGTCCTGGTGACCGTGTCGGTGGTCGACGAGAACGGGTTCACGTCCCAGTACGAGACCGTCGAGGTGCCCGTGGGGGCACTGCGCGACGGTGTCGCCGCGATCCACCTCGCAGCGGTGGATGCCGCGGCCGACGCTGACAGCCGAACCGCCTAGTCCGACGCACGCACTGTTGCGCCCGGGTTCCTCGCGCTCTACCATCGAACATAGATTCGATGAAGGAGCGCATCATGCGGATGGTTGCACGTGAGGATGTTCAGGTCTGGTGCGAGCAGGGGCGGCCGGTGCGCCTCGTCGTCGACCATGAGCGGTGGCGCATCATCGACACGCCGACTCGGAGCGACGGCGGCCGGTTGTTCCAGAGCTGGCGGTTCACCGCGCGCAGCGACGTCGACCACCGGACGCGCGTGATGGACGTCGAAGAGGTCGACGGTCAGTGGATGCTCGTCGCTGCGTGGGACTGACGGAGGCCCGCCGGTCGGCGGCCCTCTGCCGAAGCGAGAAGATCCGTCGAACTTCACTCGCCCTGGCCGGATCAACCCCTTGAAACCTGAATCGTGCGTCAGGTAACGTCCCGCAAGGCGGTTCTCCCCGAGTCGCCACCGCGCTCTACAAGGAGGTACCGGCGCATGGCATCACCCCAGACACCCCCGGTCTCGATGAAGCAGTCGAGCCTGCGGCGGGTCGTCACGGCCTCGATGGCGGGCACCGTCGTCGAGTGGTACGAGTTCTTCCTCTACGCCACTGCCGCGACGCTCGTCTTCAACAAGATCATGTTCCCGCCGTCGGACGACCCGTACGCCCCCATCATCGCGGCGTTCGTGACCTACGCGGTCGGCTTCATCGCCCGTCCGCTGGGCGGCATCGTCTTCGGCCATTTCGGCGACAAGTACGGGCGCAAGAAGCTGCTGCAGTTCGCGATCATCCTGGTGGGCGTGGCGACCTTCCTGATGGGATGCCTCCCCACGTTCGACATGATCGGCTACTGGGCTCCTGCCCTTCTGGTGGCACTGCGGTTCGCGCAGGGGTTCGCCGTCGGCGGTGAGTGGGGCGGCGCGGTCCTGCTCGTCGCGGAGCACTCGCCGAACAAGACGCGCGGCTTCTGGGCGTCGTGGCCGCAGGCAGCCGTGCCCATCGGAAACCTGGTGGCGACGGTCGTCCTGCTCGTGCTCAGCCGCACGCTCACCGAGGAGCAGTTCCTCTCGTGGGGCTGGCGGATCGGCTTCTGGCTGTCGGTCGTCATCGTCGCGATCGGCTACTACGTCCGCACGCGCGTCACCGACGCGCCGATCTTCCTCGAGGTGCAGAAAGAGGTCGAGCAGTCGACGGCACTGCGCTTCGGTGTGCTCGAGGTGCTCAAGCGCTACCCGCGCGGCGTTCTCACGGCGATGGGCCTCCGGTTCGCGGAGAACATCATGTACTACCTCGTCGTGACGTTCTCGATCACGTACCTGGCTGTGGCTCTCGAGGTCGACACGGCCGAGATCCTGGGTCTCCTCGTCATCTCGCACATCGTCCACATGATCGTCATTCCGCTCATCGGCGGCCTGACCGACAAGATCGGCCGCAAGCCGGTGTACCTGATCGGCACGCTCGGGGCGGCCGCCTGGGGCTTCATCGCCTTCCCCATGTTCGACACGCGCAACCCTGCGATCATCGTGGCCGCGATCAGCCTGGGCCTGTTCATCCACGCCTTCATGTACGCGCCACAGCCGGCGATCATGTCCGAGATGTTCCCGACGCGCATGCGCTATTCGGGCGTCTCGCTCGGCTACCAGGTGACGTCGATCGTCGCGGGCTCGCTCGCGCCCATCATCGCGACGGCGCTCCTGGCCAGCACCGGCTCGTACATCCCGGTCGCCGTCTACCTCGCGATCGCCGCGGCGATCACCCTCATCGCGGTCATCTCCATGCGCGAGACGAAGGGGTCGTCGCTCCACGAGCTCGACCGTCTCGACGAGGAGAAACTCGCGGCCGAGAAGGTGCCCGCGGGCGCCTGAGCCTCACCCGGACCGCCCCGCCACCCCGGTGGCGGGGCGGTCCGCGGTTCTCGCGACCCGGTCGGTCGTCGACTAGACGCCCGTGGCGTGCCGGCGCATGCCTGGCACCGGCTGCGGGCGCAGCACCATCGCCGTCGTGATCCCGAGGATCACGATGCCGATCGACTCGACGATCACGGTCTGGGGTACGAGCGTGAAGTTCCACGCCTGGTGGATGCCGAACAGCCCCACCGTGAGTGCCAGGACGAGGGCTCCCAGCGTCGCGATGAGGAACAGCAGGCTCAGAACGGTCACGAGTTGCAGGAGGCGACCGCGAAGGAGCAGCATCCCCGCAGCCAGGACGAGCCCGGCCACGCCGTTGAGGATGAACATCACCCCCAGGAAGCCGCCGACGCCGTTCAACGCGAGATAGACGTGGATGCCGCCTGCGGCGAGGAGGGCGATCGCGCTGAGGATGCGCATGGTCCAGAGCGCGCGCCCACTGGATTCGGTCATGGTCCTACCTGCTCTCTTCCGGAGGTGAGGTGGTCGACGCCTTCTCGAGGGAAACGAGCCGGGCGCCCGCGAGGTTCACACGGATGAGCCAGAGGACGTCGCGTCCGAAGGACTCGAGCACCAGCAGGAGCGCCGCCACAGCGACGACGGCATTCACCGCGGCGGGCAGCAGCTGGGACGCGACGATGGCCAGGGCGATGCCGCAAGCGGCCGTGACGACCTTGCGCCAAGAGCGCGGGGGCAGCGTCCGCCTCATCCACGGCAGCCACAGGCCGGCGATGACGAACGCGTACCTGAGGAGGCCGATCGTGAGCACCCACCAGCCGACGTACCGTGCGTCATACACGCACAGGACGAGCAGCAGGAAGGCGTCGACCTCCATGTCGAAGCGCCCGCCCAGCTCGCTCTCGCTGCGGGTCCGACGGGCGACGTACCCGTCGACGCCGTCCAGCGCGAGCGCCACGGCGACGAGCGTGACCAGCAGCGCAGTCGACACCGCGTCCGCGAAGGACGCCACCACCAGAGCGGTCACGAGCCCCACGAACATCGATCGCGTCGCGGTGACCGCGTTCGCGGGTCCGAAGCGTTCGACCCGCCCGCGGCGGATGCCCCGGCTCAGCAAAGCCGTCGACACCACGAGATACCCGATGCCTGTCGTCCACGCCGCCGCCGTCAGCGCCGTCGCCATGCCGATCGCGATCATCCCGGCGAATCCGGCCGCGACCCACCACCAGGGCACCCACTGAACTTTTCCCATGCGCGCTCCGTGTACTCCTCATGGCGGTCACGGGGAACACGACGCAGGGACCCGCTGAGGTTCACCACGAGATTCCGGATGCTGCGACCGCATGGTGGTCGATCGCCCCGGGGCAGGGCGAGTTCCGCAGTGAGCCGGTGCCCGATGTCTCCGACGGTGAGGCGTCGGTGCGGACGCTCTACACCGGCGTCAGCCGGGGAACCGAGTCGCTGGTCGCCCGGGGAGAGGTGCCGGAGTCGGAGCACGAGCGCATGCGCGCGCCCTTCCAGGCAGGCGAGTTCCCGTTCCCGGTGAAGTACGGGTACCTCAGCGTCGGAACGGTCGAACACGGGCCCGCCTGGCTCCGCGGCCGCACCGTGTTCGCCCTGTTCCCGCACCAGTCCCGTTTCGTCGTGCCCGCCGACGCCCTCCATCCGCTGCCGGATGGTGTTCCGCCGCGCCGGGCGGTGCTCGCCGGGGCGGTCGAGACCGCGGTCAATGTGCTCTGGGATGCCGCCCCGCTGGTCGGCGACCGGGTGGTCGTCGTCGGCGCGGGCATGATCGGGTGCGCGATCGCGCGTGTGGCGCGCGGCATCCCGGGTTCCGATGTCACTCTCGTCGATGTCGACCCCGCGCGCGCGATCACCGCCGAGGCGCTCGACGTCGGCTTCGCCCTCGCGTCCGACGATGTCCCGCAGGCCGACGTCGTGATCGAGGCCAGCGGCGCAGGTGCCGGTCTGAACCTGGCGCTGGCCATCGCGCCCACCGACGGCGAGGTGGTCGTCGCCAGCTGGTACGGCAACCGTCCGGTCTGGCTCGAGCTCGGCGCGGACTTCCACTCTCGCCGCATCGCTCTCCGGCCGAGTCAGGTCGGCGCGGTCGCGGCACGCCGGAGAGGCTCCCGCACGACGCGCAACCGGCTTGCGCTCGCCCTGCGACTGCTCGAGGATCCCGCATACGACGCGCTGCTCAGCGGCACCTCGTCCTGGCGGCAGCTGTCCGAGGTCACCGCGGCGCTCGCCGACGGCACCGCCGATGAACTGTGCCACACGATCGATTGGACTGCCGAATGAGCTTCAGCCTCACCGTCCGCGACCACCTCATGATCGCCCACAGCCTGCGCGGCGAGGTCTTCGGACCCGCGCAGCAGCTGCACGGCGCGACGTTCCTCGTCGACGCGACGTTCCGTGCCGACGAGCTCGACGAGCACGGCGTCGTCGTCGACATCGGCCGCGCGAGCGAGGTGCTTCGCGAGATCGTGGGCGCCCTGACCTACCGCAACCTCGACGAGGAGCCCGACCTGCAGGGGGTGAACACCACGACCGAGCGACTGTGCCAGATCATCGGCGACCGCCTGGTCGCGCGCGTACGCGTCGGCGATGTCGGCGAGGCGCGGCTGAGCGGGATCGTCGTCACGCTGCACGAGTCGCACGTCGCGTGGGCGTCCTACGAGGTGGCGATGTGACGGATGCTCCGTCCCTCCGCTTCGTCGTCCCCGCGGGGGTCGACGATCCCCGATGCGTGAGCGGAGGCAACGTCTACGACCGCCACCTCCGCGACGGGCTCCGGCGCCGCGGCTGGGACGTCGACGTGTGCGAGACGGCGGACGCGGAAGGCGCAGCATCCGTCCTCCGTGACGCGGCTGACGGATCGCGGCTGCTGGTCGACGGACTGGTGGCGGGGTGGGCGCCGGCAGCCGTGGAGGAGGCGGCGCGGCGGCTGCGACTCACGGTGCTCGCCCACATGGTCACGGCAGCCTTCCCGGATGCGACGGATGCCGCGATCGACGCCGAGAGGCGGTCCCTCGCGTCGGCGCACCGCGTGATCGTCACGAGCGCCTGGACGGCGGCCGAGCTGGCCCGACGGGAACTCGCGGACCCCGATCGCACGGTCGTCGCCGTCCCAGGGACCCTTCCTGCGGACCCCGGGCCGCCGGCGGACGACGGAGAGCTGCTGTGCATCGGCGTGATCGCCCCCCACAAGGGGCAGGACACGCTCCTCGCCGCGCTCAGCCGGCTGCGCACCGAGGACTGGCGCTGCACCATCGTCGGGTCGACCGAGGCGTTTCCGGAGTTCGCCGCGGGCATCGCCCGGCAGGCGACCGCGCTCGACGGCAGGGTCCGGCTCACCGGAGTGCTCGAGGACAGCGCCCTCGACGACGCCTACCGCCGCTGTGCGCTGCTGGTCGCGCCGTCGCGCGTCGAGAGCTCGGGCATGGCGATCGCAGATGCGCGGGCGCGGGGGATCCCGGTGCTGGCCGCCGAGACCGGGGGCATCCCCGACGCGCTCGTGGGCGGCGGAGGGATGCTGGTACGACCGGGCGATCCCACGGCTCTCGCCGCGGCGCTCGAGGCATGGCTGGCGGATCCCGCGCTTCGGGCGCGCCTGCGCCGCGAAGCGCGCGCCGCTCGGGCGACGCTGCCGGCATGGCATGACACGGTGACCCGCGTGGCGGATGTCTTGGAGGTGGCATGACGTCGATCTCGACAGCGACGGCGGACTGGCTCGCGCTGAGGGCGCCCGCCGACGACGACGCGCGCTCGGCCGACCTCGCCCACGAGCTCGCACGCCTGCTCGCTCCGGGCTCGGCGTCGGCGCCCCTCGTGCTGCACGACCTCGGCGCGGGCACCGGATCGATGACCCGCTGGCTCGCTCCGCGCCTCCCCGGCCCGCAGCGGTGGGTGCTCCGCGACGGCGACGCCGACATCGTCGAGCATCTCGATCTGCGCACCGTCGTCGACGCGTCGGGCCGCCCCATCGCCGCGGACACCGTCGTGGAGCACCTCGCCTCGCTGCCGATCGACGCCTTCCACGGTGCGGCGGCGGTGACGGCATCCGCTCTCCTCGACGTCATCACCGAAGCCGAAGCCGCCCATGTCGTCGCGGCCTGCGTCGCCGCGGGCACGCCGGCGCTGTTCAGCCTCTCGGTCACGGGCTCGGTGCGGCTTCGTCCCGCCGAGCGGCCCGACGAGGTCGGGCGGGCGATCGAGTCCGCCTTCAACGCGCATCAGCGACGCGACGCGTCAGGGCGGCGGATGCTGGGACCCGACGCGGTTGCCGCGGTCCGGGCCGTCTTCGCCGATGCCGGCTGGAACGTCCGCATCGCGGCGACCCCGTGGCGCCTCGCGCGCCGGGACACCGCGCTGATCGGCGAATGGCTGGACGGCTGGATCGGCGCCTCCGTCGAGCAGCGTCCCGAGCTCGCGGCGCTCGCCGCAGACTACCGCGAGCGCCGTCTGGCGCAGGCTGCCGCCGGGCGACTGCACGTCACCGTCTCACATGAGGACCTCCTGGCATGGCCGCGCTGAGCAGGATCCCGCCGCGCCTGCGCACCGTGCTGCGGATCGCGGCGGCGCTCGCGGTCGTCGCGGGAACGGTCGCCGTCGTCGGCATCGGGCCGTTCCTGCACGGCCTGGCGTCCATCTCGCCCGTGACGATCGTCGCCGCCGTGGCGCTCGCGTCCGTCGCCACGGCGGCCGCCGCGTGGCGCTGGCGCATCGTCTCCGCGGGATTCGGGCTGCCGCTCCCCTGGAGAGAGGCGATCGCCTCGTACTACCGCTCGCAGTTCCTCAACACCGTGCTGCCCGGCGGAGTCATGGGCGACGTCCACCGGGCGTATGCGCACGGGCGGCACCACGAGCGTGTCGACCTCGCCGCCCGGGCGGTCGCCGCGGAGCGCGTCGCGGGACAGCTCGTGCAGATCGTGGTCACACTCGCGATCCTGCTGCCGCTGGGCCTGGCGTCACCGCTCGCGCCGCTGGCCCGGATCAGCGGTGCGATCGCCGCGCTGGCGCTCGCGGTCCTCGGTGTCGTCGCCGGCACCCGGCGTGGGCGCGCTGCGCTGCGACGGGAGTACCGGATGCTGCGACCCGTCCTCACGCGGCCCGCCGCGCTGCTCGCGATCGCGGCCGCGTCGGTCGTCGTGATCGCGGCGCACGCCGCGACTTTCGTGATCGCGGGGGTGGCGGCGGGAGTGCATGCCGGTGCGGACGAGCTGGCCGTCGTGGCGCTGATCGTGCTCGGCGCGGCCGCCATCCCGGTCAACGTCGGCGGCTGGGGTCCGCGCGAGGCGGTCGCGGCCTCCGCGTTCGCACTCGCGGGACTCGGGGCGGGCGCGGGGATCGCCGTGTCGACCGGGTTCGGCGTGCTCACCGTCGTCGCGGTTCTTCCCGGCTGCCTCGCACTGCTCGCGGACCGCTTCCGATCGCTGCCCGCAGCGGGCATCATCGGGAAGAGGAGATCCGCATGAGCGAGCGACCGTATGTCACCCTCAGCTGCGCGATGTCGATCGACGGCTACCTCGACAGCCTCGAGCCCGCCCGGCTCGCGATGTCCAACGCCGCCGACCTCGACCGCGTCGACGACGTGCGCGCGCTGCACGACGCGATCATGGTCGGAGCGTCCACGGTGCGCCGCGACAACCCGCGCCTGCTGGTGCGGGATGCCGCGCGTCGCGCTCGGCGCCTGGCCTCGGGGCGTCAGGAATCGCCGGCGAAGGTGACGGTGACCGCGAGCGGCGACCTGTCACCGGACGCCGCGTTCTTCACGACGGGGGAGGGGCCGCGCATCGTCTACTGCCCGCGGGATCGCGCGGCGGATCTCGGCGTACGGCTGGGCCATCGCGCGGTGGTCGTCGGGATCGGCGATGACTGCGTCACGATGGACGCTCTGCTCGACGACCTCGGCGCGAATCACGGAGTGCGAAGCCTCATGGTCGAGGGGGGCGGCACGGTGCTGACCCAGTTCCTCGGTGCCGACCTCGTCGACGAGCTCCACCTGGTGGTCGCGCCGTTCTTCGTCGGTGAGACCGGCGCCCCGCGCGTCGTCGGACCGGGCGCCTTCCCGTGGACGGCATCCCGCCGTGCGCACCTCGCCGACACACGCCAGATCGGCGACGTCGTGCTCCTGCGCTACGCCCTGTCGGACCGCTTCGGCATGCTCCACGCCGAGCCGACGGGAGCCGGACGCGCCGCCGCCGAGCGTCGGTGAGCACGATGCCCGGCGTGCGGGTCGTTCCGGTCGGGCGTCGGCGGCTCCTCCTCGGCGGCGCGATCGCCGCTCTGGTCGTGCTCCCCCTCATTCCCGGGGTGCTGGCGACAGGCTCGATCGCCGACCTCGTCCGCATCCCGGTCGAGTCGATCGTCACGCTGCTGGTGCTCGCGCTGATCCCGTGGCGGATGCTGCGCCTCGCCGTCGCGACCGCGTTCGGCGTGTTCGTCGCCCTCGCCGTCCTCCTCGCGAGCATCGATCGCGGCTATCAGGCGGCGCTCGGCATCCACTTCGTGCCGCTGGATTGGCCCCAGCTGGGCGACGCGTACGGGGTCCTGGCCTCGGCGATCGGAGCGGCTCCCGCCACCGCGCTGTTCGCCGGGGCGGTCGCGCTGGTCGTGACGGTCGGGGCCGCGGTCGGATGGGGTTCGCTGCACGTCGATGCCGCGCTGCGGCAGCGCGGCGACCGCGGACGGGGTGCCCTCGCCGCCGTCACCGTGGCGTGGATCGCGATGGCGGCGGTGGCGTCGCCGCTGCGCATTCCGGACCCGGTCGCGGCCGCGGCATCCGCCACGTCCCTCGGCACCGCGGTCTCGCGAGCCGTGTCTGCGCTCGAGACGCGGGCCCGGGTCGCCCGCGAAGTCGCCGACGACCCGTTCAGCGACGTGCCGGCGACAGACCTGCTGAACGCTCTCGAGGGCAAGGACGTGCTGTTCGTGTTCGTCGAGAGCTACGGCAGGGTCGCTCTCGAGGGCGACGGCATCTCGGATGGCGTGAACGACGTGCTCCGCCGTGGCGACCGGACGCTCGCGGCCGACGGCTTCACCACGCGGAGTGCCTGGCTGACGTCACCGACCTTCGGCGGGGTGAGCTGGCTCGCGCATGCGACGTTGCAGACCGGCGTGTGGGTCGACTCGCAGGCGGTGTATGACCTGGTGGTGCGGACCGACCGCCTCACTCTCAGCTCGGCGTTCGGCCGTGCCGGCTGGCGCACCGTCAGCGACGTCCCATCGAACCGGCATCCGTGGGATGTCGGCTCATCGTTCTACCGCTACGACACGATGCTCGACGCGACGAACGTCGGTTATCTCGGGCCGTCGTTCGGGTACGCGCGCATCCCCGATCAGTACACGCTCAAGCACTTCGCCGACCACGTGCTCGCGGACTCCGACCGGCCGGTGATGGCGGAGATCGACCTGGTGTCGTCGCATACGCCGTGGGCGCCGCTGCCCGAGCTGGTGCCGTGGAACGACGTCGGCGACGGGTCGATCTACGACGCACAGCCGGACCGTGGTGAGCAGGCGAGCGAGGTCTGGAAGGACCCGGAGGCGGTCCAGCGCTCCTACGGGAGATCGGTCGAGTACTCCTTGGGGTCGGTGCTCTCCTTCCTCGATAACGTCGACGACCCGAACCTGGTCGTCGTCCTGCTCGGCGACCACCAGCCGGCGGCGATCGTGAGCGGCGAGGAGGCCGGTCGGGACGTGCCGGTCAGCGTCATCGCGAGAGATCCGGCGGTGATCGACGCGATCGCCGACTGGCGCTGGACGGCGGGTCTGCGCCCGGCGGACGCGTCGCCGGTGTGGCGCATGGACGCCTTCCGGGACCGCTTCTTCGCGACGTACGGCTCCGTCGGGTGACGCCGGCTCCAGCCTGGGGCGATCGTCGTGCACCTGTCCGGCCGCCGCGCCCGCTGGCAGGATGACGGCATGACGTTCACCCTGCGCGTGCCCGAACCGCGCGACGCGGCCGAGATCGCGGCGCTGCACGTGGCGACGTGGCGGGAGACGTACACGCACCTCCTGCCCGCCGGATTCTTCGACGACGAGTTCGTGCAGGGGCGACGGAGCATGTGGACCCGCATCCTCGACAACCCCCGCGACGAATGGCGCGTCTGGATCGCAGAGAGCGACGGCCGCATCATCGGCTTCGCGACCTCCGGGCCGGGCCTCGAGTTCGGCGGCGCGGCGCCGCCGCGCGAGCGCCAGCTCTACATGCTCTACGTCGCCGCCGCCGATCACGGTGGAGGAGCCGGACAGGCGCTCCTCGACGCGGTGCTGGAGGAGGGGCCGGCCGTGCTGTGGGTGGCGAAGGAGAACCCGCGCGCCATCGCCTTCTACCGGCGCAACGGGTTCGAGTTCGACGGCGCCGAGCAGACCGACCCGATGGTGCCGTCGATCGTCGACGTCCGCATGCTGAGGTGACGGCAGGCCGGTCGCGGGGGAGCTCAGCCGGAGAAGTCAGAGTCGTCGGGCCACGCCGCGATGTCGACGCCGTGGTTGTCGGGCGACGTCAGAGTCCACCACTCCGGCGCGTGCGAGTCGTCGGCCATCCGTCCACCCGCGGCCAGCGCCGCCGCCACCCGCGCCTCGACCTGGTCACGCGGCACCGAGATGTCGATATGCGTGCGCCCGCGGCCCGGCTTCGGCGGCGCGAGCGGGTGGAACCACACATGTGGGTTGCGGCGCAGGGGATCGATCGCGTCCTCGGCGCCGAGCGGGTCATAGCCGAGCGCGGCGCTCCAGAACGGCCGGACGTGCGTGTCGGGCCCCTGCGCCACGGCGATGCCGACGACGGTGAGCACGGACGGATCGGCTTCGAGACCGAGCTCGCGGGCGGCGCGTGAGACGGATGCTGCGAGCTCGGTATCCGTCCGGCTCAGTGCGCCGTCGCGACGGCTGAAGGTCTTGACGAAGACGCCTTCGGGTCGGAGGTCGATGTCGGGGTAGTGCTCGAGGCGCTCCGCGATGGCGGCGACCTCCGCCACCAGGCGCGCGCCCTGGGAGAGCGAGTCGGCGCGGAAGAAGGCGTGCGCGCCCCAGTACAGGACCCGCCAGTCCTCCACGCCCTCGGACGCGTGGAAGGCGACCGGGCTGATCGTCTCGACCTCCGGGGCGATCTTGCCGTCGCCCAGCGGCGGCTGCGCGAGGATGACGCGGGCCAGCTGCTGCGGACGCGTCAGCTGCGGCCAGTGCCCCGTCGGCAGGTCGACGTACGTGACGTCGCGCAGGCGCGCGAACTCCCGCACCGGCGGTGCCCCCGCGTCGATCCAGCCCTGCAGGTCGGCGACCGTGTACTCGGTCGCGACGGCGGTGACCGGAATGTCGAGCCGGCGTTCGTCGCCGAGGCGCTGGATGCCGGTGACCACACCCGCGGGTGAGGGGATCGCGTACGTGCGGAACGCCGTCATGCCGCCCTCGCCGAGATCGCGGAGATCGGCTTCCTCGAACTCGCTCCACGGGGGCAGGGGAAGCTCGCCGCCCTCCGTCGCGAACCCGTCGAGCAGCGGGTCGCCGTCAGCGGTCGGGAATCCGCCGACGAGGATCAGCCGGGCGACACGGTCGGGGCGCGCGTCGGCAGCCGCGTAGACGATGCCGGCGCCGGCGGAGTGCCCGACCAGAACGACCTTCTCGCCGGGTGCCTCGTCGATCGCGGCGACGACGGCCGCGACGTGGTCGGCCAGGGTGATCGCGGAGCGGTCGGCATCCGCCGACCCCATGCCGGGAAGCGTGAGCGCCACCGGCCGATGCCCTTCCCGTTCGAGGGCGGGCGCGATCTCGTACCACGCCCATCCGCCCATCCACAGACCTGAGACCAGGATGATGTCCATTCATGCTCCTCGCGACTCCGGGTGCAGTCAGTGTCGCGCGTCCCGCCGAGATCCGCCACGATTCGGCGGGAGCCGGAATACGTCACTCGCGAGCGCGATTGAAGTTGATACCCCTAGGGGGTATAACGGAACGTACTTCGACGAGGAGAGCACCGTGACCGATCCGCATCACGACCACGACCACGCGGCGCACGACCCTGCTGGACACGACCACACGGCGCACCATGCGGTCAGTGCCACCGCGGCGACGGACAGTACCGCCCCCGCACAGCACGACGACCATTCACCGCACGACGACCACGCCGATCACGGTGCCCACACGGATCACGACGCCCACGCCGCCTCTGCCGGGCACGGCGCGCACACGGGCCATGGGGGTCACGTCGGCCACGGCCCGGACCACGTCGCCCGCTTCCGCCGGCTGTTCTGGATCAACCTCTTCCTCGCGGTGCCGGTCGTCGCGTTCTCGGGCATGTTCGCGATGGTTCTCGGCTACACGCTGCCCGACGCGCCGTGGGTCCGCTGGATCTCGCCGCTCGTCGGCACCGTCATGTACTTCTGGGGCGGCTGGCCCTTCCTGTCGGGTGCCGCGTCTGAGCTTCGTGCGCGCAAGCCCGGCATGATGCTGCTCATCGGGCTCGCGATCACGGTCGCGTTCTTCGCGTCGTGGGGAGCGAGCCTCGGTCTGCTGCACCACGAACTCGAGTTCTGGTGGGAGCTGGCCCTCCTCATCGTGATCATGCTGCTCGGCCATTGGATCGAGATGCGCTCGCTGGCCCAGACGACGTCGGCGCTCGACTCGCTCGCGGCGCTCCTTCCCGACAAGGCCGAGCGCGTGGACGGAGACCGCATCGTCACGGTGGTGCCGTCCGAGCTGCGTCTCGGCGACGTCGTGGTGGTGCGTCCCGGGGGCAGTGTTCCCGCCGACGGGCGGATCGTCGACGGCGCCGCCGACATGGACGAGTCGATGGTCACAGGCGAGTCCCGTCCGGTCGCCCGCAGTGCCGGCGACCACGTGACGGCCGGCACCGTCGCGACCGACTCGGGCCTCCGAGTGGAGGTCACCGCCACCGGCGACGACACCACCCTCGCCGGGATCCAGCGGCTCGTCGCCGCGGCGCAGAACTCGACCTCGCGCGCACAGCGCCTCGCGGACCGCGCCGCGGGCTGGCTGTTCTGGTTCGCGCTGATCGCCGCGGCGCTGACCGCGATCGTCTGGACCGCGTTCGGACTGCCCGACGAGGCGGTCGTGCGAACGATCACCGTGCTCGTGATCGCGTGCCCCCATGCGCTGGGCCTCGCGATCCCCCTCGTGGTGTCGATCGCGACCGAGCGCGCGGCGCGCGGCGGCGTGCTCGTCAAGGACCGCCTCGCACTCGAGAGCATGCGCACGATCGGCGCCGTGCTGTTCGACAAGACGGGCACCCTCACGAAGGGCGAGCCGACGGTGGTCGACGTGGCCGCGACGGGCGATCTCGATGCCGAGGGCGTGCTCGCGCTCGCCGCGGCTGCCGAGGCCGACAGCGAGCACCCGCTGGCGAAGGCGATCGTGCGCGCCGCCCGGGAGCGCGGTGTCGCTCTCGCTCCCGCGTCCGGCTTCCAGTCCTCGCCGGCGGTCGGCGTGACGGCGACGGTCGACGGGCACGTCGTCCGGGTCGGCGGCCCACGTCTGCTCGAGGAGGTCGGCGCCAGGGATGTCGCGGTCGCGGGCCTCTGGCGGCGCCGGGGCTCGATCGTGCTCCACGTCGTACGCGACGGCGCCGTCGTCGGCGGGCTCGCTCTCGCCGACGAGATCCGCCCCGAATCGCACGAGGCCGTCGATGCGCTGCACAAGCTCGGTGTCGAGGTCGTGATGATCACGGGCGATGCCGAACCCGTCGCGCAGTCGGTGGCTCAGGCGCTCGGCATCCGTCGCGTCTTCGCCGGGGTGCGCCCCGAAGACAAGGAGCGCAAGGTCGCCGAACTGCAGGGCGAGGGTCTCAAGGTCGCGATGGTGGGTGACGGCGTCAACGACGCGCCGGCGCTCGCGCGTGCGGACGTGGGCATCGCGATCGGCGCCGGAACCGATGTCGCCATCGGCTCGGCGGGAGTGATCCTCGCTTCGAGCGATCCGCGGTCGGTGCTGTCGGTCATCGAGCTGTCGCGTGCGAGCTACCGCAAGATGACTCAGAACCTGTGGTGGGCCGCGGGGTACAACCTGATCTCCGTCCCGCTCGCGGCCGGAATCCTCGCCCCGATCGGCTTCGTGCTGCCGATGTCGGTCGGCGCGATCCTGATGTCGCTGTCGACGGTCGTGGTGGCGCTGAACGCACAGCTGCTGCGCCGGCTCGATCTCAGCCCCGACCGGAGCGCCCGCGCCGTCCTCGATCGCTGATCCGGACGCGGATGCTGCGACCCGAAGCACCGGGTGGCAGCATCCGTCGTCCCTTGCCCGATATGTCGCGGGGATAGGGTTTGAGGATGACGACGACTCCTCCCGGCTGGTACGACGACGGTCACGGCGCGATGCGCTGGTGGGACGGCACGCAGTGGACGGATCACGTCGCGCAGCCCGATCCGGAGACCTCGCCTGCGCCGTCCGAGGCGGAGATCGTTGCCTCCCGGCTCGGCTTCGACCAGCAGGCCGAGGTGACCGTTCCGGCCGATGCTGCCGCCCGTCCCGAGGGTTCGGCCGAGTCCGACGCCGTCGGTCGGTCCGGCCGTCCCGTCGCGTCGGGGGAGTATCCGGCGGTGGACGGGTATGCGCCGGTCGAGGGGTATCCGCAGGGGGTCTACCCCGGAACGCCCGCCGGCGTCGCCCCGGCCGGGGGCGGCTTCTCCGCGGCGACCGAGCCCCGCAGCAAGTCGAAGCTGTGGATCGTGTGGGTCGTGCTCGGTGTCGTGCTGCTGGGCATCGTGATCGCGGCAGCCGTCGTGATCCCGCTGCTGATTCTGTCGGCATCGACGGCGAACTCGGGCGGCCAGTCCGACGACGAGCGCACAGCGGTCGCGACCGTCGGGCTCTACGACGACGCCTGGCAGGAGGGCGACTGCGAGAAGCTCATCGCTGCCACGACCGAACAATTCCGTACCGAGTCGGAGCTGAGCGATTGCGCGGCCTTCGCCGATCAGGCCGCGGCCTTCAGTACCGGGATCGAGGACTACACGGTGAACATCACCGACGTGGAGACTGTCGGCGACGAGATCACCGTGACGACGAACGAGACCTTCCTGTCGCTCGTCGACGAGAACGGCGAGCCGACCGAGCCCACCGAGGTCGCACAGGTCTACGAGTACACGTTGGTCGAGTCCGACGGTGACTGGCTGATCGACTACTTGTACTCGGAATGACCCCGCACGACGCAGCGCGCCCCACCCACGGTGCTCGCTTCATCCTCACCTGCGTCGGCATCGGTCTGCTCGCCGGGCTGTTGTCGGGCCTGTTCGGTGTGGGTGGCGGCACGGTCATCGTGCCCTTCCTCGTGCTGTTCCTCCGCTTCGACCAGCGCCTCGCGGCCGGTACGTCGCTCGCGGCGATCGTGCCCACCGCGACGGTCGGCGTCATCTCGTACGCCGTGCACGGCTCGGTGGCGTGGATCCCCGCGCTGCTGCTCGCCGCCGGTGCGGTGTTCGGCGCCCAGATCGGCACCTGGCTGCTGCCGCGCCTCTCGCTGACGGTGCTGCGGTCGGCGTTCGTCGGCTTCCTCGCCGCCGTCATCGTGAGCCTGTTCATCGTCATCCCGTCCCGCGACGCCGAGCTCTCGCTCACCTGGCTGAGCGGAGTCCTGCTCGTCGTGTTGGGCGTGGTCACCGGCATCCTGTCCGGGCTCATCGGCGTCGGCGGCGGCATCATCGTGGTCCCCGCGCTCATGGTGCTGTTCGGCACGAGCGACCTCGTGGCCAAGGGAACATCGTTGCTCATGATGATCCCGACGGCGGTCTCGGGTACGGTCGGCAACATCCGCCGGCACAACGTGGACCTCGTCGCCGCGGCGATCATCGGCGTCGCGGCGTGCACGACGACGGCGCTCGGCGCGTGGGCGGCGACCCTCATCGATCCCTTCGTCGGCAACATGCTGTTCGCGGCCTATCTGGTGATCATCGCGGTGCAGATGGGCCTGCGGGCCTGGCGCGGCCGCCCTCGCCCGGCGACCGGCCCGGCCGGGCCGGCGGAGCCGGCTCGGTAGGATGGCCTGGTGCCAGTGAACCCCGAGCTCGTCGGCCGCGACTTCCCGCCGACGACCCCCTACCTCGTGGGTCGCGAGAAGGTGCGCGAGTTCGCGCGCGCCGTCTTCGCCGATGACCCGCAGCACACCGACCCCGCCGCCGCCCAGGCGCTCGGCTACGCCGACGTCGTCGCGCCGCCGACCTTCGCGATCGTCGTGACCGACGCCACGCTCCAGCAGCTGCTGGGCGAGCCCGACTCGGGCATCGTCCTCAAGAACGTGCTGCACGCCGAGCAGAGGTTCCGCTACTCGCGGCCGATCGTGGCAGGCGACGAGCTGACTGCGAAGCTCTCCGTCACCGGTATCCGGGGCATGGCCGCGGCGGCGCTGGTGACGAGCGAGTCCGAGATCACGGATGCCGCGGGCGTTCACGTCGTCACCGCGACGTCCGTCCTGCTCGTGGGGGAGGACGACCAGTGAGTGCGCTCCAGAACCTGACCATCGGCGACGTCGTCGCCGATCGCACCGTGCACCTCACACGCGAGTCCCTCGTGCGCTACGCCGGGGCCTCCGGGGACTTCAACCCGATCCACTACCGCGACGATGTGGCTTCCGCGGTGGGCCTGCCCGGCGTCCTCGCCCACGGCATGCTCACGATGGGCCTCGCCGTCGGCACGATCGAGTCGTGGGTCGGCGACACCGGCCGCATCCTCGAGTACGGCGTGCGCTTCACCAAGCCCGTCGTCGTCGACCCGGAGACCGGCGCCGATGTCACCGTCGTCGCGAAGGTCGGCGCGGTCGACGAGGAGTCGGCGCGCATCGACCTCACCGTGTCATTCGAAGGCACCACGGTGCTCGTCAAGGCGCAGGTGCGCGTCCGGACCGTCTGACACACGCCCGTGCATGAAATGACCACAGTGACCCCCGTCCCGCTTGCGCGGCTCACGACGCTCCGCACCGGCGGCACACCGGAGCGCATGATCGACGCCGCCACCACCGCCGAGCTCGTCGACGCCCTGCGCGACGTGTGGGCCACCGGCGACGAGTGGCTCGTGCTGGGCGGCGGATCGAACCTGTTCGTCGGCGATGAGCCGTTCGAGGGCACCGTCGTGCGCGTGCTCACGACCGGCATCGAACGAATGGCGTCCCCTGTCCCCGGACGCGTGCGGCTCACGGTCCAGGCGGGGCACGACTGGGACGACCTCGTCGCGTTCGCGGTCGCCGAAGGACTCGGCGGGATCGAGGCGATGTCGGGGATCCCCGGAACCGTCGGCGCCGCCCCGGTGCAGAACATCGGTGCGTACGGCCAGGAGATCGTGCAGACCCTCAGCGAGGTCGAGCTGCTCGACGAGTCGACGGGCGAGGTGTCGACCGTTCCCGCCGCCGAGCTGGGGCTGGGCTTCCGCACCTCGGTTCTCAAGCACCACTACGGCTCGGTTCCCGCGCGGCGCGCGGTGATCCTCTCGGTGACGCTCGACCTCCCCGACATCGGTCAGGGCGCCCGTCGCATCGCCGGCGATCAGCTCCGTACCGCGCTGCGCCTCGGTCCCGACGACGAGGCGACCCTCGCGTGGGTGCGCGAGCGCATCCTCGAGACCCGGCGCAGCAAGGGCATGGTGCTCGACGCAGACGACCCCGACACGTACAGCGCCGGGTCGTTCTTCCAGAACGCCGTGGTGTCGGCATCCTTCGCCCGCACGCTCCCCGAGGCGTGCCCGCGCTGGCCCGTGCACCCCGACCTCGACCCCGTGCTCGTCATCCCGCTGGCGAACTTCGACGGCTACGTGCCCGCGCCCACGACCGTCGAGTCCGACGTGAAAGTGAGCGCCGGCTGGCTCATCGAGCACGCCGGCGTGCGCAAGGGCTTCAAGCTGCCGCGCTCGCGCGCCGGCCTGTCGACCAAGCACGCCCTGGCGCTCACGAACCGGGGCCACGCGACCGCCGCCGAGCTCGCCGAGCTCGCGCGCTTCATCCAGGGCCGCGTGCAGTCCGAGTTCGGCCTGATCCTGCAGCCCGAGCCCGTCCTGGTGAACGTCGAGCTCTGACCCAGGGGCGAAGCATCCCACCCGCCCCGCGCTCGCGGGCTCGCGGGCTCTCGGGCTCGCGGGCGCTCGGGCTCGCGGGCGCTCGGGCTCTCGGGCTCTGGGGTTTTGGCGAGTCGCCAGAACACGCGGCATTCGTCCTGGGTTTTGGCGAGTCGCCGGAACGCGCAGCATTCGTCCTGGGTTTTGGCGAGTCGCCGGAACACGCGGCATTCGTCCTGGGTTTTGGCGAGTCGCCAGAACACGTGGCATCCGTCCTGGGTTTTGGCGAGTCGCCAGAACACGCGGCATCCGTCCTGGGTTTTGGCGAGTCGCCGGAACACGCGGCATTCGTCCTAGGTTTTGGCGAGTCGCCGGAACACGCGGCATTCGTCCTGGGTTTTGGCGAGTCGCCGGAACACGCGGCATTCGTCCTGGGTCTTGGCGAGTCGCCGGAACACGCGGCATTCGTCCTGGGTTTTGGCGAGTCGCCGGATATTCGACAGGACGCATCCGACGGCCGCCGGATCGTGTCGCCAGGGCACGCGCCTGGGCGGCCTGATTGCAGATCAGCTTGCGGTCGATACAGAAAGGAGTCGGCGGATACGGGCCGTGAGGGCGGGCAGGTCGTCGAAGTCGCGCCGTGTGACCACGGTGAATCGGTAGCCGAGAGACTCCAGTTCGGCGCGCCGCATTTCATCGCGGCTCCACTGATCCGGATCGCGATGGTAATCGCCGTAGTACTCGATGATCAGTTTCTGCGCGCGGTAGAGCATGTCGACGCGGGCGACCAATCGTGTGCCGTCATGGATTTCGACATTGCACTCAGGCCGCGGGAGTCCGGCCAGTTCGAGAACGCAACGGAGCTCGGACTCACGGGGTGACTCCGAACGCTCCGAACAGAGTTCGAGGGCGCGGCGACGAGTTCCAGCGCCAGGCGAGCGCGGCGCTCGGGTGTGCTCCGCCGTCAGTTGATCGATCGTGCAACGGCGTCGGTTGCGCGCAATGAGGAAGTCCGTCACGGCGACGAACGCAGGAAGGTCCAGCTCGGCGGAGAGGTCGCGCCACGTCCGCGATGGACGAGTCACACGGATGCGACGCCTCGTCAGCACCTCATCGTCCGCGATCTGCAGAGATCGTCCGCGAACTCGCCGCCCTCGGATTCTGTTGTTCGGATACGGCACCGCGATCGTCGGTCGTTCGAACGCGTCGTTCTGGAGAGCGACGGGGAGCGGCACGCCGAGTACGACGCCCGCAGTCGGGCCGCAGGCGAAAGCCTGTGAGGGCAGGGCGCGCATCAGGAGCTCGAGGCGCGCTACCGGGCTCAGTTCCCTCGTCGTTCGAGCGCCATGGAATGGGTGCAGCAGCGACCTCGCCGAAAGCTGCGAGGGGGCGACCCCGGCGTCGCGTGCCTCGCGCACGGTGAAGCTTGGAAGCAGGTGGGGCGGGAGGTTCCAGTCGCGCATCCCTCGATCGTCACCACATTGGGTGCGGTGCCCGCAACGAACCGACGTTTCCAAGGAATCTCGCCCACCCGCGGGCGCTGGGGAGGAACAGGCGTGGATGTGCGCCGCGCTCAGCTCACTCGCCAGAAGCAGGGTGATTGAGTGACGATTCTGGCGACTCGTCAAAATCTCTGCCGGTGAAGACGTCGCTTCCTTTGGCGAGTCGCCAGAAGGTAGCGGTCGTTCTAGCGATTCGTGGCGACTCGCCAAAACCGCGTGATGCGCGAGCCGCAGACGGAGGAACGCGGATGCCTCTGGGCCGAGGCATCCGCGTTCAGAAGGGTGGGTGCGTTACGACGCGAAGAGGCGCTGCAGGCGCTGCACACCCTCGAGGAGGGCGTCGTCGCCGAGCGCGTACGACAGGCGCAGGTAGCCGGACGGGCCGAAGGCCTCGCCCGGAACGACGGCGACCTCGGCCTTCTCGAGGATGAGGTCGGCGAGCTCGAGAGAGGTCGTTGGCGTGATCCCGGCCCACTCGCGACCGAGGAGGCCGCGCACGTCCGGGTACGCGTAGAAGGCGCCGAGCGGGGTGGGCACCTGGACGCCGTCGATCTTCGATAGTTCGGCGACGATGAGCTTGCGGCGGCGGTCGAAGGCTTGGCGCATCTGCTCGACCTCGTCCTGCGGACCGGTGAGCGCGGCCAGCGCCGCGCGCTGCGCGATGTTGTTCACGTTCGAGCACAGGTGCGACTGCAGGTTGCCGGCGATCTTGATCGCGTCCTGGGGGCCGACCATCCATCCCAGGCGCCAGCCGGTCATCGCGTAGGTCTTCGCGACGCCGTTGACGAGGATCGTCTGGGCCGCAGCATCCGGAACCGCCTCCACGATCGACACGGCGCGCGTGCCTTCGTAGACGAGGTTCTGGTAGATCTCGTCGGAGATGATCCAGACTCCGTGCTCGACGGCCCAGCGGCCTATCGCCTCGGTCTCTTCGAGGGTGTACACCGAGCCGGTCGGGTTCGAGGGCGACACGAACACGAGGGCCGTGGTCTTGTCGGTGCGGGCGGCCTCGAGCTGCTCGACGGTCACCTTGTAGTCCTGGTCGGCACCGGCGAACACCTCGACGGGGATGCCGTCGGCCAGGGCGATCGCCTCGGGGTAGGTCGTCCAGTAGGGCGCCGGCAGCAGCACCTCGTCGCCGGGGTTCACCACGGTCTGGAAGGCCTGGTAGACGGCCTGCTTGCCGCCGTTGGTGACGATAACCTGCGACGGGTCGACCTCGAGGCCCGAGTCGCGGAGCGTCTTCGCGGCGATCGCCTCGCGCAGCACCGGGAGGCCGGCTGCGGGCGTGTAGCGGAAGTTCGCGGGGTTGTGCAGCGCCTCGGCGGCGGCGTCCACGATGAACTGCGGGGTCGCGAAGTCGGGCTCGCCGGCCGCGTACGAGATCACGGGCCGGCCGGCGGCCTGCAGCGTCTTCGCCTTGGCATCGACCTTGAGGGTCGCGGACTCGGCGATGGCACTGAGCTTCTTGGAAAGCGTGGGCTTGCGGGAGAGCGGTGGGCGTTCGGTCACGCTTCGAGCGTAGTCGGCGCCTCGCGACGTTTCAGCCGCCGATCGCGCACGCGTGGCCCGCTCGTGTGCGCGATTCGGGCGCGACACGACGGAGCGTCCGATCGGTAAGCGCACTTCCGGATCGGCCCGGGGGCGCGGTACCCTATGCGTCGTGGACGCCTGGATCTGGGGAGCCGTCGTGCTCGCCATCGTGCTCGTCATCGCCGGTGGCATCGCGTGGTGGCTCGCGCGCGGCTGCGTGCTGACGATGATCGGCGCCACGGGCGCTGTCGTCGGCGGCGTCATGTCGCTCATCGCCCTGGTGGTGCTGCTCGACCCCGACGTCGGCCTGCGCGTCGCATTCATCGTGACGGTCGGTTCCGGGGTGTGGCTGCTCGCGTGGGCGCTCGCGGGAGGCATCCGCGGTCAGCGCCTGCTGCGCGCCGAGGAGCGGGCGGCCGGCGCGGCGGCTCCGGCTCCCGTGCCGGTGACGACTGCACAGGGTCACTGACCGGATCGCGCCGCGGGCAGCGGGAGCGCACGGTGGACGACGGCATCCACCGAATGGGGGATGCCTTCTCCTGCGGATGACGGCTGGGCGCAGCATCCGTTCCCGGCGACGCTGGAAGCATGCAGACACTAGCGGTGCGGGTGCGGAACCTGCGCAAGACGTACGGCGATCGCACGGTCGTCGACGGGGTGTCGTTCGAGATCGAGCGCGGCGAGACGTTCGCCCTCCTCGGGCCGAACGGCGCCGGCAAGTCGACCACCGTCGAGATCCTCGAGGGGTACCGGCGGCGCACAGGCGGCGACGTCGAGGTGCTCGGCGTCGACCCCGCCACGGGTGGCCTCGACCTCAAGGCGCGACTGGGCATCGTGCTCCAGTCGACCGGCCAGTCCGGCCTCGTCACGGTCCGCGAGCAGTTGCGGCAGTTCGCGGGCTTCTACCCGGATCCGCGCGACGTCGACGACGTGATCGCCGCCGTCGGCCTCGAGGCGCAGGCGAAGACCCGCATCTCGAAGCTCTCGGGCGGACAGCAGCGACGGGTCGACGTGGCCCTCGGCATCATCGGTCGCCCCGAGCTGCTGTTCCTCGACGAGCCCACGACAGGCTTCGACCCGCACGCCCGTCGCGAGTTCTGGGAGCTCATCCGGCGCCTCCAGGCCGAAGGCACGACGATCGTGCTGACCACGCATTACCTGGACGAGGCGGCGCAGCTCGCCGACCGCGTCGCGGTGATCGCCGCCGGACGGCTGCAGGCGATCGGCCCCGTCGCGGGGTTCGGCGGTGAGGCTGCGCGGGTGCCGATCGTGCGATGGGTGGAGAACGGGATGCTGCGCCACGAGCGCACCGAGGACCCCTTCGCGTTCGCGACCGCCCTGGCGGCGCGGCTGGGCGGCGCGCCCGCCGAGCTCGAAATCGTGCGGCCGAGCCTCGAGGACGTCTACCTCGAAATGGTCGGTGAGACCACCGCGGAGGCGACCGCGGGTGCGGCCGCCGAGAAGAAGGGAGCGGTGCGATGAGCGTCACCGTCGAGGGGTCGCGTGCCGTCGGTATCCGTTCGCGTCGCCCGCGGCGCAATGTCCTGAGCGTCGGCATCTGGCGCACGCGGTTCGAGCTGGCGCAGTACTTCCGCTCGGGCGACACGCTGTTCTTCACGTTCCTCTTCCCCGTCTTCATGCTGGGCCTGTTCAGCGTCGCGTTCGGGTCGGACGGCGACGTGCAGATCGCTCCTGGCGTGCCACCGATCTCGATGGCCGAGCTGTATCTGCCCGGCATGATCGCCGCGGGCCTGCTGCTCTCGGGCTTCCAGAATCTGGCCATGGACATCGCGATCGAGCGCTCCGACGGCATGCTCAAGCGACTCGGCGGCACGCCGCTGTCGCCGGTGAGCTACTTCATCGGCAAGATCGGGCAGGTGCTGGTCACGGGAGTGCTGCAGTCCGCACTGCTGCTGGTGTTCGCCTCCGCGGTGCTCGGCGTCGAGCTGCCGACCGAGCCGGAGCGCTGGATGACCTTCGCCTGGGTGTTCGTCCTCGGGATCACGACGTCGGCCCTCCTCGGTGTCGCGCTGTCGTCCGTGCCGCGCACCGCGAAGAGTGCCACCGCCGTCGTCGTTCCGATCGCCCTCGCGCTGCAGTTCATCTCGGGCGTGTACCTCACGTTCTCGCAGCTGCCGGACTGGCTGCAGAACGTCGCGGGGCTGTTCCCGCTCAAGTGGATGGCACAGGGCATGCGTGCGGTGTTCCTGCCCGACGCGTACGCGGCACTCGAGCAGAACGGCGAGTGGAACCTCGCAGGCGTCGCGATCGCTCTCGGAATCTGGTTGATCGTGGGTCTGGTGCTGTCGCGCGTCACCTTCCGCTGGATCCGGCGCGACGCATAGCCTGACGGTGCCCCGCCTCCGCGGATCGCGCGGAGACCGGGCGCCGATCGCCGAAACGGGAGAGGGAAGATGCTGACGAAGCGGGGATGGGACGCGATCGTGTCGATCGTGTCGGCCGTCATCGCCATCGCGCTCGTCTTCCTCTTCCCGCCCGCCAACGCCGCCCGCACGGCGATCGCCCTCGCGGCGATCGGCCTCTTCGTCCTGGGCTATGCCCTGATCGGTCGCGGCGCGATCGAGCCTCCGCGCGCGGCATGGCGGTACCCCGCCTTCCTGTCGGTGGCAGCGGTCGCCGCGGGGATCGGCGCCGGCGCGGCGCCGTTCATGGCGATGCTCCAGACCTTGGCGTACCCCCTGGTGTGGGTCATCGGCGACTCCCGGCGTCGCGGCATCGGCGGATCGGCGGTCATCGCGGGGAGCGTCTTCGTGGGGGCGAGCTTCGGTTACGGCCTGAACCTGGATTCCCTGCTCGCCGGCGCGACCACCGCGGTCTTCTCCCTCTCGTTCGCGATCGCCATCGGCCTGTGGATCGCCCGCATCGCCGAGTACGGCGAGGAGCGCGAGCGCCTGCTGGCCGAACTGACCGCGGCGCAGACCCAGGTCGAGGCGCTCAGCCGCGAGCGCGGCGCGTCGGCCGAGCGCGAGCGTCTCGCCCGCGACATCCACGACACCCTGGCGCAGACTCTCGCGGGCCTCGTGATCTTCGCCGAGCGCGCGGGGCGGCAATCCAGGGACGGGCAGACGGATGCTGCCGCCACCACGATCGCGACCGTCGAACGGGTCGCGCGCGACGCCCTCGCCGAGGCCCGGGCGCTCGTCGCCCGCACGGCGGCCGTTCCCCGCGAGCCGGCCTTCGGCGCCGCGGTCGAGCGTCTCATCGATCGGTTCCGCGAACACGGCGCGGCGCGCATCGCGCTCGACACCGCCGGCGTGCGGGGCGACCTGGACCGCGAGGCGCAGGTGGTGCTGCTGCGCTGCCTGCAGGAGGCGCTGTCGAACGTGACGAAGCACGCCGGCGCCGCGAAGGTGACCGTGCGCGTGGAGGTCGCGGCGGACGGCGCCGCGGTGCTCGAGGTGCGCGACGACGGACGAGGCTTCGACGTCTCCCGGCCGGGAAGCGGCTTCGGGCTGGACGGCATGCGCGAGCGCGTGGCGCTGGCCGGGGGCGCGTTCGATGTCGCCTCCGTGCCGGGCGAGGGCGCGACGCTGACGGTCAGGCTTCCTGCGGCGTCGGGCGACGCGCAGGGCGAGGCGGTCCCGGCGGCCCCGGCCACGACGGGCGATGCCGCGGCCGACGCGATGCCGACGATGGGGGAACACCCATGATCAGGCTGCTCATCGCCGACGACCACCCGGTCGTGCGCGCCGGCCTCTCCGGGCTGCTCTCGGACGAGCCCGGCTTCGAGGTCGTTGCCGAGGCATCCGACGGCGACGAAGCGGTCCGCCTCGCGGCCGCGACCCGTCCCGATGTCGTGCTGATGGATCTGCGCATGCCGAAGGTCGACGGCGTCGCTGCCACCGCGCGGATCGCGGGGGGAGAGGCGGGCGACCCGCCGCCGCGCGTGCTGATCCTCACCACCTATGAGTCCGACGACCAGATCCTGGCGGCCATCGAGGCGGGCGCCACGGGGTACCTCCTGAAGGCCGCACCGCAGGCCGAGATCGTCGCGGGAATCCGCTCGGTGGCGGCGGGGCAGTCGGCGCTGTCGCCCCAGGTGGCGGTGCGGCTCGTGGAGCGGATGCGGCGCCCCGCGCCCGAGACCGTGCTCACCGTGAGGGAACTTGACGTGCTGCGGCTGGTCGCCACCGGCCACAGCAACAAGCAGATCGCCGCCGTGCTCGGCATCGGCGAGTCCACCGTCAAGACGCATCTGCTCAAGGTGTTCGAGAAGCTCGGCGTCGCCGACCGCACCCGCGCCGTGACCCTCGCCATGGAGCGCGGACTGCTGAGCTGACGACCTTCACATGCGTCATGATCGCAGGTCGAACCTCCAGGTCCGCGACGTGCCCGAATGCGTCCACCGCACGCTGAAGGCCCGCGCGGCCGCGTCGGGACGCAGCCTGTCGGATGACGTCCTCGAGATCCTCGAGCGCGAAGCGCAGCACCCGACCCTCGACGAACTCCTCGACCGCGTGCGTACCCGCGGCGCTGTCGATCTCGGCGACGAGGCTCAGAAGATCCTGCGGGCAGAACGCGACGCCGCGTGACGGCGGTGATCGCCGCGTCGGTGCTCGTCGAGCTGTTGGCGATGAGCCCGCTCGGCGAGCGGGCCGTCGAACAGTCGCGCGGTCACGCATTCGCCGGTGCCGGGGCTGTCTCCTCGCCTGGACGCAGAATCGACGTCGAAGAACTCGATCGCCTGAGGGAGCGGCACGCCGCATGGCGGGTTCTGCGACATCGCCGACCACGACCTGTACGACGATCTCGTGACTGACCGGCTCGGTCCCGCGGTCCGCCTGGAGCAGGCGCGCATCGACTGGGACTGGGCTCTCGCCCGCCTGCGAGAGCGTTTCGTGTGAGGCGCTCGTCCCGGCGACGGGGAGGGACGACGGATGCCTCGACCCGGCGGGTTCGCCGGGTCGAGGCATCCGCTCTCTTGAGAACTCAGCTGAACTGGTTCATCGTGTTGTGCTGCCCGCCCGCCTTGAGGGCGGCGTCGCCGGCGAAGTACGCCTTGTGGTTGTCGCCGATGTCGCTTCCGGCCATGTTCTGGTGCTTGACCGTGGCGATGCCCTCGCGGATCTCGCGACGCTGGACGCCCTTCACATACGCGAGCATGCCCTCGTCGCCGAAGTAGCCCTTCGCGAGGCTGTCGGTCGACAGCGCCGCCGTGTGGTACGTCGGGAGCGTGATGAGGTGGTGGAAGATCCCGGCGCGCGCCGAGCCGTCGCGCTGGAACGTGCGGATCTTCTCGTCGGCCAGCCGCGCCAGCTCGGTGTCGTCGTAGTCGACGCTCATCAGGTCACCGCGGTCGTAGGCCGAGACGTCCTCGCCCTGCTCGGCGAGCAGGTCGTACGCCTGCTGGCGGAAACTGAGCGTCCAGTTGAACGACGGGCTGTTGTTGTAGACGAGCTTCGCGTTCGGGATCTCCTTGCGGATCGCGTCGACCATGCCGGCGATCTGCTCCACGTGGGGCTTCTCGGTCTCGATCCACAGCAGGTCGGCGCCGTTCTGCAGCGACGTGATGCAGTCGAGCACGACGCGCGCCTCGCCGGTCCCCGAGCGGAACTGGTACAGGTTGCTGGCGAGGCGCTTCGGCCGCAGCAGCTTTCCGTCGCGCTTGATGACGACGTCGCCGTTGCCGAGGTCGGCGCCTGAGATCTCCTCGACGTCGAGGAAGGCGTTGTACTGGTCGCCGAGGTCGCCGGGCCGGTGCGTGACCGCGAGCTTCTGCGTGAGTCCGGCGCCGAGCGAGTCGGTGCGGGCGACGATGATGCCGTTCTCGATCCCGAGCTCGAGGAACGCGTAGCGCACCGCGGTGAGCTTCGCGATGAAGTCCTCGTGCGGAACCGTGACCTTGCCGTCCTGATGGCCGCACTGCTTCTCGTCCGACACCTGGTTCTCGATCTGGATCGCGCACGCGCCCGCCTCGATCATCTTCTTCGCCAGGAGGTACGTGGCCTCGGGGTTGCCGAAGCCGGCGTCGATGTCGGCGATGATCGGCACCACGTGGGTCTCGTAGTTGTCGATCTGCGACTGGACGAACTCGACGGCGGTCTCGTCGCCGGCGACGCGAGCCTGGTCCAGCTTGGTGAAGAGCAGGTCGAGCTCACGCGCATCCGCCTGGCGGAGGAACGTGTACAGCTCCTCGATGAGGGCGGGCACCGCCGTCTTCTCGTGCATCGACTGGTCGGGAAGCGGGCCGAACTCCGAGCGGAGCGCGGCGACCATCCACCCCGAGAGGTAGAGGTAGCGCTTGTTCGTGCTCTTCAGGTGCTTCTTGATCGAGATCAGCTTCTGCTGGCCGATGAAGCCGTGCCAGACGCCGAGCGACTGGGTGTAGACCGACGAATCGGCGTCGTACTCGGCCATGTCGCGGCGCATGATGTCGGCCGTGTACTGGGCGATCTCGAGCCCCGTCCGGAAGCGGTTCTGCGCCCGCATGCGGGCAGCGGACTCGGGGTCGATGGCATCCCAGCCGCGGCCGTGCTGCTCCTTGAGCGCCCGGATGGCTTCGATGTCGTCTTGGTAGGCAGTCATGTCAATTCCTTCTGTCGGTGGGGAGGGTGGCTCGCACGAGCCATGGCTGAAGCGCGTCACTCGGTCTCGACGAGGTACTTCGCGTAGGCGGGCAGCGTCAGGAACGCCGGGAAGTCCTGGCCGAGCGCGACCTCGCGGAAGATGTCCGCGGCGTCGTCGAACCGGTCGCCCTCGCGGCGGTCCGCCTCGGCCAGCACCTGGGAGATGAGAGCCTCGATCGAGTCCCGCGTGATCGCGGTGCCGTCCTCGGTGGTGCGGTCCTGGTGGATCCACTGCCACACCTGGCTGCGGCTGATCTCGGCGGTGGCGGCATCCTCCATGAGGTTGTCGATCGCCACCGCGCCGAGGCCCCTCAGCCACGCTTCGATGTAGCGGATCGCCACCGACACATTGCCGTGCACGCCTGCCGCCGTGATCGGACGCCCGATGTGGACGTCGATCAGGTCGGAGGCCTTCACCTCGACCTCGGGACGCTGGCGGTCGAGCTGGTTCGGCCGCTCGCCCAGCACCGCGTCGAACTCCGCGCGGGCCACCGGGATCAGGTCGGGGTGGGCGACCCACGTGCCGTCGAAGCCGTCGCCGGCCTCGCGCTTCTTGTCGGCGGCGACCTTCTCGAAGGCGCGCCGGGTGACCTCGGGGTCGCGGCGGTTCGGGATGAAGGCGCTCATGCCGCCGATCGCGAAGGCGCCGCGCTTGTGGCACGTCTTCACGAGCAGCTCGGTGTACGCCCGCATGAACGGCACTGTCATCGTGACCTCGCTGCGGTCGGGCAGCACGAAGCGTGCGCCGCGGCCGCGGTAGTTCTTGATGATCGAGAAGATGTAGTCCCAGCGACCCGCGTTGAGGCCCGCGATGTGGTCGCGCAGCTCGAACAGGATCTCCTCCATCTCGAAGGCGGCCGGCAGGGTCTCGATCAGCACGGTCGCGCGGACGGTGCCGTGCGGGAGACGCAAGTACTGCTCGCTGAACGTGAAGACGTCGTCCCACAGCTTCGCCTCTTCGCTCGACTCGAGCTTGGCGATGTAGAAGTAGGGGCCGCGGCCGTTCGCGATGAGCTGCTGCGCGTTGTGGAAGAAGTACAGGCCGAAGTCCACCAGCGAGCCCGACGCGGCCATCGTGCGGCCCGTGCGGTCGGTGAAGCGGATGTGCTGCTCGGGCAGGTGCCATCCGCGCGGACGCATCACGATCGTCGGCGTCTCGGTCGCCGTGACCTCGTAGTGCTTGCCTTCGGGGCTCGTGAACGACAACTCGCCGCGGATCGCGTCGCGCAGGCTCAGCTGGCCCTCGATGACGTTCTTCCAGGTCGGGCTCGTGGCGTCCTCCTGGTCGGCGAGCCACACCTTCGCGCCCGAGTTCAGTGCGTTGATCGTCATCTTCGGGTCGGTGGGGCCCGTGATCTCGACGCGGCGGTCCTCGAGGCCCGGGCCGGCGCCGGCGACCTTCCATTCCGCGTCCTCGCGGATGTGGCGGGTGTCGTCGCGGAACTGCGGGTCGTGCCCGTTGCCGATCTCGAAGCGGCGGCGCATGCGGTCGGCGAGCCGGTCGTGGCGGCGGGCGCCGAAGCGGTGGTGCAGCTCCGTGAGGAACGCCAGCGCCTCCGGCGTGAGGATCTCGTCGTAGCGGGGCGCGAGGCCTCCGGCGACCTCGATCGAGGGCTCGTGGGTCTGCGTGGGGATCGGGCCGGTGCGCGTGCGCATCGGGGTGGCTGTCGCAGGTGTCATGGTCCTGCCTTCCTGTCTGGGTCCGCTCACCTGTCGCGAAGTGCCAGGTCGAGTGGCACATCGTGACGGGTGAGCGAGGTGTGGAGTTCGTGAGGGATGCCTCGGCCCGGCGGAGTCGGCCGGGTCGCAGCATCCGTGATCCGCGTCTGGCTGGATCGGTGGTTCGTCGTGAGACCACTCTGCGGTGAAGTTCAGGGGTTGGCCCGACGAATCAGGGTGTGAAGTTTTCGGTTATTTCTGCTTTCGTGACAGAATCACGGCATGACGACGACGTTGACCTCCGATGTGCGCGGTGAAGTCCCGGACGATGGTGAGGTGGACCCCCTCACCATCGGCCGCCGCATCCGGCAGCTGCGCACCGATCGCGGCATGACGCTCGAAGAGCTCGCCGCCGCCGTCGACCGCGCGCCGAGCCAGCTGTCGATGATCGAGAACGGCCGGCGCGAGCCGAAGCTCACCCTGCTGCAGGCGATCGCACGTGCACTCGGGTCATCGATCGACGCGATCCTCGAGTCGCAGCCGCTCGACGAGCGCGCGACCCTCGAGATCTCCCTCGAGCGGGCCATGCGCGGGCAGACGTTCCAGGCGCTCGGCATCCCGCCGTTCCGCATCGGCAAGACGGTGCCGACCGAGGCGCTCAAGGCGATGCTGGCGCTGCAGGGCGAGATCGAGCGGCTTCGCGACGAGCGGGCCGCGACGCCCGAGGAGGCCCGGCGGGCGAATGTGGCGCTGCGCAAGCTCATGCGCACGCAGAGCAACTACTTCGCCGAGCTCGAGCTCCAGGCGCGGCGCATCCTCGACGCGGTCGACCATCCCGGTGGTCCGCTGACGCAGCGCACGGCATCAGACATCGCCGCGCACCTCGGCTTCACCCTGCACTACGTGCCCGACCTGCCGCAGACCACGCGTTCGGTCGCAGACATCAAGAACGGCCGCCTGTACCTCTCGAGTCGGCTCACCACGAAGGGCGACCCGCGCACGGCGGTGCTGCAGGCCCTCTCGAGCCGCATCCTCGGCCACCGCGAGCCCACCTCGTACGCGGACTTCCTGCGCCAGCGCGTGGAGACCAACTACCTCACCGGTGCGCTGCTCATCCCCGAGGCGCACGCGGTGCCGTTCCTGCAGGAGGCGAAGAAGGACCGCTCGATCTCCATCGAGGACCTCCGTGACGCGTACTCCGTGTCGTACGAGACGGCCGCGCACCGCTTCACCAACCTCGCGACGGTGCACCTCGGCCTCCCCGTGCACTTCCTCAAGGTCCACGAGTCGGGCGTCATCACGAAGGTCTACGAGAACGACGACGTGAACTTCCCGACCGACCGCCTGGGCGCGATCGAGGGGCAGATGTGCTGCCGCAAGTGGACGTCGCGCGTCGTCTTCGACGTCGACGACCACTTCAACCCGTACTACCAGTACACCGACACCGGGAATGGCACCTACTGGTGCACCGCACGGGTCGAGCTCTCCAGCGAGGGCGCTCATTCGATCAGTGTCGGCGTCCGCTTCGACGACACGAAGTGGTTCCTGGGCCGAGACACCCCGAACCGCGGTGTCTCGAAGCACTCCGTCGAGGTCTGCTGCCGCCGCGCGCCGGCGGAGCTCGAGGCGTCGTGGCGCGAGCAATCGTGGCCGAACGTGCGCACGCCGCGCACGCTGCTGGCTACCCTGCCCACCGGCTCGTTCCCCGGCGTCGACACCACCGACGTCTACGAGTTCCTCGAGGCGCACGCCCCGCGCTGACCGACGCAGCAACCCGGAGGGTTCCGCGCCGACCTGTCGACCACTACCGTGGCCGCATGCGCAACGCGCCGCCGCCCACCCTCGCCAGTGCGGCGGCGCCGAGTGCGGCCACGGTGCGCGATGCCGTGGGCGACGTCCTCAACGGCATCCGTCTCGTCGACCATCATGCCCACAGCGTCTTCGCGGACGATCTGGACGATGCCGGGTTCGAGACGGCCCTGTCCGAGTCCGGTGCGCCGCTGCGGCGGGGAGCGACGGCGTTCGACAGCCAGCTCGGCTTCGCGATCCGCCGCATCTGCGCGCCCGTCCTCGGGCTGGAGCCGTTCGCCGCTCCAGAGGTCTATCTGCGGCGGCGCCGCGAGCTCGGCACCCCTGAGGCTACACGGCGCCTGCTCGATGCGTCCGGCGTCGACGAGGTCCTCGTCGACGGCGGGTACGCGCCGGAGAGCCTACTCGGCGAGGCGCAGCTGTTCGCGTTCGGGCTGCGGATCCGCCCGATCGTGCGACTCGAGGCGGTCGCCGAAGCCTCCGCGGCTGCAGCGTCCGACGCGTCGGGGTTCATGGCCGAGCTCGACCGGCGCCTCGACGAGACGCGCGCGACAGCTGCCGGCTACAAGACCGTCGCCGCCTATCGCACGGGGCTCGCGCTGCCGCCCGCTCGCCCCACCGACAGGGAGGTCACGGCCGCCGCAGCGCGCTGGCTCGCCCGGCTCGCCGAGAGCGGCGCACCGCCGCGGCTCACCGACCAGGTTCTCATCCGGCATCTCATCTGGTGGGCGATCGACGCCGGGGCGGTGCTCCAGGTTCACGCGGGCTTCGGCGACTCGGACCTGAGGCTCGCCGGAGCCGACCCGCTGCTGCTGCAGCCGCTCATTGCGCGTTCCGCCGGCTCGGACGCGACGATCGCGCTCCTGCACTGCTATCCGTTCGAGCGGGCGGCGGGGTTCCTGTGCCACACGTACCCGCACGTCGTCATGGACGTCGGCTTGGCCGTTTCGCATCTGGGAGCCGCCGCGACCGGCGTCGTGGCGCGGTCGCTCGAACTCGCCCCGTTCTCGGCGGTGCTCTTCTCGACCGATGCGTGGGGGCTGCCCGAGCGCTACGCCGTCGGTGCGCGGCTGTGGCGTGAGGCTATGACGGACGTGCTGGCCGGGTTCGTCCAAGCAGGCCGCTGCTCGCTCGACGATGCCGCGCGCGTCGCCAAGATGATCGGGCGCGAGAACGCGGCGAGGATCTACGGATGACCCACGTTCCCGGCGACCTCGTCATCGGCTCGATCGTGGATCCGGGCGGTGTCCCGCGTGCGAAGGCGGTGCCCGCTTCCCGGGCGGGGGTGTTCGCGACGGCGGGCATGGGCGCCTCCCCCAGCTGGAACACGTTCTGCGTCGACGACCAGATCGCGTTCACCGGGCGCTTCTCGGTGGTGGGCGACCTGCGCCTGAGGATCGATCCCGCCGAGCTGCGCGACCTCGGCGGTGGCACGATGTGGGCGCCCGCGACCCTGTGCGCGCAGTCCGGCGAGCCCGACCCCGCGTGCACCCGCACCGCCCTGCGTCGCGCGGTCGAGCGGCTGTCGGCCCTGGGCCTCAGCGCGCTCGTCGGCCACGAACTGGAATTCGTCCTGGTGGATGCCGCGGCCTCGTCGCAGTGGTCGGCGTACGGGCTCGGCGTGCTCCGGGCCCAGCAGCCGTTCCTCGATGCGCTTCTGTCTCGCGCCAGGATCGCCGGGATCCAGCTTGCCCAGGTTCACGCCGAGTACGGCGAGGACCAGTTCGAGGCCTCGCTCCTCCCGCTCGACCCGGTGCGCGCGGCCGACGAGCTCATCCTTGCGCGGCTCGTGATCTCGCAGGCGGCGCGCGATGTCGGGCTCGCGGCCTCCTTCTCGCCCCTTCCTGCCGCAGCGGGGGCGGGCAACGGCGCCCATCAGCACCTCTCGCTGGCCCGCGACGGGTCGCCGCGATTCAGCCACGGCCGCGGACCGCACGGTCTCACGGACGACGGCGGCCACGCGATCGCGGGCATCCTGGACGCGTTGCCGGGCCTCATGGCGGTCCTCGCCGGATCCGTACTTTCGGAAGCGCGGATGAAGCCGGGCATGTGGTCGGGAGCGTCCCGGTGCTGGGGGCTGGAGAACCGGGAGGCGGCCGTGCGGCTGTGCACCGCGACCCCCGGCAATCCGGCGGGCGCGAGCATCGAGATCAAGCCCGTCGATCCGTCGGCGAACCCCTACTCCGCCTCCGCGGTGCTGCTCGAGGCGGCCCGCACGGGGATCGTCGAGGGCCGGACACTGCCGCCCGAGACTCAGGTCGATCCCGGCGCGATCGGAGGGATCGACCGGCTGCCGGTCGGCATCCCGGCTCAGCTCGAGCTCCTGCGGGCGTCGCCCGTCGCCGAGCGGGCGCTCGGCCCCGACATCCTCGAGGCGTTCGTCGCGGTGCGTACGCTCGAGCACCAGACGTTCGGCGACCGCGAGCTCGCCGAGGTGTGCGACCGCCTCCGCCTCGCCTGGTCGCTGTAGCTCCTGCCGGCGCGCGGCTCAGCGTCCGGCGACCCAGTCGGAGACGTGGGCCGGCCAGGCAGTGCGTTCAGAGCGGCCGGATGCCTCTGCCCGGTCGGCCAACCGATACGCGGTGTAGATCGCGTTCACGGCGGTCCACCTCAGGGGCTCGATCTCCCAGCGCTTCGCGCGGTGACCCACCCAGGGGAGGCGGGTGAGCCCGGTGTCGCGCTCCAGCACGAGATCGGCGAGCGTACGGCCCGCGAGGTTCGTCGCCGTGACGCCGGTGCCGACGTAGCCACCGGCCCAGCCGAGCCCCGTCGCGCGGTCATGGACGACCGTGGCGGTCCAGTCGCGGGACACGCCGAGCACGCCGGCCCAGGCGTGCGCGACGGGCACGCCCGCGGCATCAGGGAAGAACTCCCGCAGCAGCCGCCTGAGCGACGCGATCGTGCGCTCCTGCGTCCTGCCGTCGGTGTCGACGCGCGAGCCGTACCGGTACGGCACGCCTCGCCCGCCGAAGGCGATGCGGTCGTCGGCAGTGCGCTGCGCGTACATGTACACGTGTGCGAAGTCGCCGACCGTCTCGTGTCGGTCCCACCCGACGGCCTCCCAGAACGACGCAGGCAGCGGTTCGGTCACGATCATCGACGAGTTCATCGGCAGCCACGTGCGGTGCTCGCCGCGGAGGTCGGCGGTGAAGCCCTCGGTGGCCCGCAGCACATGCGTCGCGCGCACCGTGCCGCGATCGGTGACGGCCCGTCCGGGCGCGATCTCGCGCACGCGGGTCCGCTCGTGAAGGGGCACCCCGAGCCGCTCTACCGCCTCGGCGAGCCCGCGCACGAGCTTCGTCGGGTGCACGCGGGCGCAGTGCGGGTGCCAGACGGCGCCGAGCGTTCCGGCGATGCGGATCCGGGATGCTGCGGCTGCAGCATCCAGGATCTCCACGTCCGTGTGCGGCCATGACTGCTCGGCGACGGCGCCCGCGGTGAGGCGGCCGAGCTGGGCCGGGGTGCGGGCGACGCCGTACTCGCCGCCCTTGACGACATCGGCGTCGATGCCCTCGCGCGCGGCGACGGCGATGACCTCGTCGACCGCCTCGTTGAGCGCGCGCTGCTGCGCGACGGCGGCGTCTCGGCCGTGCGACTCGGCGTAGCGCTCGCGTCCGCCGGTGACGGTGTTGGTGAGCCAGCCGCCGTTGCGGCCGGAGGCCCCGAACCCGGCGAAGCGCTGCTCGAGCACGACGACCCGCAGGTCGGGCTGGGCGCGCTTCAGGTAGTACGCGGTCCAGAGGCCCGTGTAGCCGCCGCCCACGATGGCGACGTCGACGTCGATGTCGCCCGGCAGGGGAGCGCGAGGGGGAGGAGTGCCGCCGAGGCTGCGCCACCACCACGACACGTCGCCGTTGGGCACAGCCGGCTCGGTCATGCCCCCCATCCTGCCCCGCTGACGCGTGCTCACCGTCGGGCGATCTGTCGGAATTCGGGCCGCGGGCCGGCGATCTCTCCCGCCCGCCCCGCCCGCGCGGCTCGTCGACCCGCCGCAGCACGCCGGGGCCGTCTGCACCCGCGCGGCGTGTCGTGGCGCGTCGCGGGGTCGCCGGGAGCGGGTCACGAGGCGAGGGCGCGCAGCGCCGTCCACAGCTCGGCGCGAGTCGCGAACGACGAGAGGTCGCGACTCAGCACACGCTCGATGAGGGCGAGCCGGGTGCGCACGGTGTGGCGGTGCACGCCGAGAGATTGCGCGGATGCTTCATGGGAGCAGTCCTCGTCGAGCCACACCTTCAGCGTCTCGACGAGACGCGTGCCCTGCGCGGCGTCGTGGTCGTACAGCGGGGCGAGTTCCGCGCGCGCCAGCGCGCGGGCCTCGTCGGTGAGCGCCGACAGCACGCCGGCGCGGGCGACCTCGGCGAACTCGGTCACGGGACGGATGCCGCGATCCCGGGCGACGCGCGCCTGCCCCAGAGCCGCGGCGAACCCGTCGTAGCCGGTCGGGTCCGACAGGCCGACCCGCACGTCGTACCGCTCGACCAGGTCGGCGATGCCGGAGCGGTCGTCCGCGGGCACGACGAGCACGAGCCCGTCCTCGCCGCGGCCGAAGAACAGGGCGCCGCGCCGCTCGTCCGCCCAGAGCTCGAGCAGCTCGGCGATGCCGTCGACCCGTGCGGCCGCGGCATCCGTCAGTCCGACGACGACGGGGGCGGAGGGGAGCGGTCCCCACAGCTCGCGTGAGGCGCGTCGGGCGAGGGCGGGATCGCCGGTCAGCAGCGACTGCACGAGCCCCGCCCGCAGCGCGTTGCGCGCGCGACCGAGGCCCTGCTGCTGCTCGAGCGCGAGCCCGGCCATCGCGATGACGGCGGTGACGACGACGCGGCCCTCCTGGTCGAGGTCTCCGGCGGCGATCGCGATCACCCCCCGCAGGTGCCCGCCGCGGCCGAGCGTCTGCAGCGAGAACGGTGTCTCGCCGATGTGCAGCGACGAGCCGGCCCGCGCGCCGCGGTGCAGCACGCCCGTCACCTCCCGCTGCAGCGCCGCGGCCGTGTCGGCGCCGAGCCCGCCGACGGGGTGCTCGCGGGCCAGTTCGCCGGCGGCGTCGAACATCCCCACCCAGGTGTCGAGCTGCTTCGCGAGCTCGGCGACCGTCGCGCCGAGTCCGTCGGGGCGCAGCGCCGCCAGGGCGATCGCCCGCTGCGCCGCCAGTGCCCAGCTGCGCCGCGCGTACGCCTCTGCGGCGATCGCCTCGGCATTGGCCCGGGCGACGGCGATGAACGGCGTCCGGTACGGCACCTCGAACAGCGGAATGCGTTCGTCCCGGCACGCGTCGACCAGGGCTGGCGGGATGCCCTCGCGCACCACCTCGGTGCCGAAACCGAGGCCGACCACCCCCCGGGTCGCGAGCCGGTGGACGTAGGAACGGTAGACCCCGGCCGCGTCCGCGTCGTCCCCCTGGGGGAACTGCGTGCCCGTCGTGAGCAGCACGAGGCCCTCGGAGAGGAAAGGAGTCGGGTCGGCGAGGTCGGAGCTGTGCACCCAGCGGATGCCGCGGTCCAGGGTGCTCGGGTCGAGGTCGTCGCCGGCGAGGGACAGCTTGAGATCCCGCCGGGCGAGGAGGGCGCGAAGGGTGGGGGCGTCGGCGTCCATGATTTCCGAGTGTACGTCTTGTACAGCGAGGCGAACAGAATGTACACCCGGGCGGGTGCGTGGCCTTCCGCCCACGACATACGCTCCCCAGCATGAGCAGCGCAGCCGACATCATCACCGAAACGCCCCTCGGCGGTCCGACGCTTCCACAGGCGCGCCGCCTGGTCACCAGCATCCCCGGTCCCCGCTCGCAGGAGCTCCTCGACCGCAAGGCCGACGCCGTCGCCGCGGGCGTCGGACACACCGCGCCCGTGCAGGCCGTGGCGGCCGGAGGCGGCGTCATCGTCGACGCCGACGGCAATTCGCTCATCGATCTCGGCTCGGGCATCGCGGTGACCACGATCGGGAACGCGCACCCCAAGGTCGTCGCCGCGGTGCAGGAGCAGGTCGCCCGGTTCACCCACACGTGCTTCATGATCGCGCCGTACGACTCCTACGTGTCGGTCGCCGAGGCGCTCAACCGCATCACGCCCGGCGACCACGCCAAGAAGAGCGCCCTGTTCAACTCGGGTGCCGAGGCGGTGGAGAACGCGGTCAAGATCGCCCGCAAGTACACCGGCAAGCAGGCGGTCGTCGCGTTCGACCACGGTTACCACGGCCGCACCAACCTGACGATGGCGCTCACCGCGAAGTCGATGCCCTACAAGAGCGGCTTCGGCCCGTTCGCGTCGGAGATCTACCGCGCGCCGCTGTCGTACCCCTACCGCGACGGGCTCGACGGGGGCCTGGCGGCCAAGAAGGCCATCTCGATGATCGAGAAGCAGGTCGGGGCCGACAACCTCGCCGCCGTCATCATCGAGCCCATCCAGGGCGAGGGCGGCTTCATCGTCCCCGCCGACGGCTTCCTGCCTGCGCTCGTCGAGTGGTGCCGCGCGAACGACGTGGTCTTCATCGCCGACGAGATCCAGACCGGCTTCGCCCGTACGGGGGAGATGTTCGCGAGCGACCTGTTCGGCATCGTGCCGGACCTGATCACCACCGCCAAGGGCATCGCGGGGGGCCTGCCCCTGGCGGCCGTGACGGGCAGGGCCGAGATCATGGACGCCTCGCACGCGGGTGGCCTCGGCGGCACCTACGGCGGCAACCCGATAGCATGCGCCGCCGCGCTCGCCGCCATCGACGTGTTCGAGAACGACGGGATGCTCGAGCGCGCCCGCGAGATCGGGAGCGTCCTGAAGGGCCGCCTGCAGGAGCTGCAGGCATCCGACCCGCGCATCGGCGACGTGCGCGGCCACGGCGCGATGATCGCCGCCGAGTTCGTCGACCCCGCGACGGGCGAGCCCGACGCCGCGCTCACCGCCGCGGTTGCGAAGGCGTCCATCGCACAGGGCGTCATCGTGCTCACGTGCGGCACCTACGGGAACGTGATCCGCTTCCTGCCGCCGCTGTCGATCACCGACGACCTGCTCCACGAGGGCCTGGACGTCGTCGCCGCAGCGCTGGCTGCCTCTTGATCACGGATGCTGCGACCGCCGCACGCACGGCGGTCGCAGCATCCGTCTCCCTCTCCTGCTCGTCCACACCACCCCTTCCCGGCGAAACCACCCGCGATGGACGGCCAGAACCGGGTGGATTCGGCGAGAAGGGGTGGTCTGGACAAGAAATGAACGACCTGAGGAACGAAGGAGTCCGAATGACCGAGCTGACACGTGACGTCGTGATCGTCGGCGCCGGCGCCGCCGGCACGACCGCTGCGAACGAGTTGAAGAAGGCGGGACTGTCGGTCGTCGTGCTCGAGGCGCGCGACCGCGTGGGCGGCCGACTGTGGACCGACGTCGTCGACGGCGCGATGCTCGAGATCGGCGGCCAGTGGGTCTCACCCGACCAGGACGCGCTCAAGGAGACCCTCGCCGAGCTGGGTCTCGAGACTTACAGCCGCTACCGCGAAGGCGACTCCGTGTACATCGGCCAGGACGGCGAGCTCACCCGCTTCACGGGCGAGATCTTCCCCGTCGCACCCGAGACCGAGAAGGAGATCGTCCGCCTCATCGAGGTGCTCGACGGGCTCGTCGCACAGATCGACCCCGACAAGCCGTGGGAGCATCCCGACGCCGAGGCGCTCGACCGCATCTCGTTCGAGGCATGGCTCGAGGGGCAGACCGATGACCAGGAGGCGCGCGACAACATCGCCCTCTTCATCGCCGGCGCGATGCTCACCAAGCCCGCGTATGCGTTCTCCGCGCTCCAGGCCCTTCTCATGGCGGCCAGCGCGGGCAGCTTCTCCCACCTCGTCGACGCGGACTTCATCCTCGACGAGCGCGTGGTCGGGGGCTTGCAGCAGGTTCCGCTCCTCCTCGCCGAGCGCCTGGGCGACGACGTCATCCTGGGTCAGCCGGTCACCGAGGTGCACTGGTCGGACGACGGCGTCCGCGTCGTCACCGACAACGGCCTCGAGGTGCGCGCGCGGTTCGTCATCCTGGCGCACGCGCCGATCCTCTACCCGTGGATCGAGTTCGCGCCGCCGCTGCCGCGCCTCAAGCAGCAGATGCACCAGCACATCTCGATGGGCTTCGTCATCAAGGTGCACGCGGTCTACGACCGCCCGTTCTGGCGCGAGCAGGGCCTGTCAGGCACCGCGTTCAGCCCGTACGAGATCTCGCACGAGGCATACGACAACACCAACCACGACGACGAGCGCGGCACCCTGGTCGGCTTCGTGTCGGACCGCAACGCCGACGACCTCTTCCGCGTCTCGGCGGAGGAGCGCAAGGAGCGCATCCTCGAGTCGCTGTCGCACTACTACGGCCCCGAGGCCAAGACCCCGCTGGTCTACTTCGAGAGCGATTGGGGCGCCGAGGAGTGGACCCGCGGCGCGTACGCCGCGAGCTTCGACCTCGGCGGCCTCGCCCGCTACGGCGCGGATCTGCGCACCCCCGTCGGCCCCATCCACTTCGCGTGCAGCGACATGGCCGGCGCCGGTTACCAGCACGTCGACGGCGCCATCCGCATGGGCCGGCTGGTGGCCGCGAACATCGTCGAGGCGGCACGGCGATGAGCGACCGCATCGTGGTCGGGTACACCGCGACGGACGCGGGAGCGGATGCCGTCGCCCTCGGCGCGCGCCTGGCCGCGGCGATGCACGCACCGCTCGACCTCGTGCTGGTGCTGCCGGCCGAGGACCGCAGCGTCATCACCCCGCCCGATGCCGGCTACGACCGTTACCTGGTGACTCAGTCTGAGACGTGGCTCGCCGAGGCCGCGGCGTCGATTCCGGATGCCGTGACGCACGCGTCGCACGTGCGATTCGGCGATTCCTTCGGAGAGGGCCTCATCGCCGCTGCGCACGAGCTCTCGGCATCCCATATCGTCGTCGGTGCCGCCAATGGCGGACGTCGCGGGCGCCATCGCCTCGGCACCGTGGCGAACGAGCTGCTGCATTCATCGGACGTGCCCGTCGTGCTCGCCCCCGAGGGGTCGCGCCGGCTGGAGGCGACCACGGTCACCCGCGTCACCGCCGCCATCGGCACGCGCCCGGGCGCGAGCGCCCTGCTCGACGAGAGCGTCGCCCTGGCCACCGCGACGGGCGCCCGACTGCGACTGCTGTCGCTCGTCTCGGTGGACCTCCCCGCAGGGGTCGACACGGGCGTCATCCGCATCGCCGGCGCCGCGCACGCCGACGACGTGCTGGGCAAGGCCCTCGAGGCACTCCCGGACGGCGTTGAAGCCGACGTGGTCGTCGCGCGCGGCGACAGCATCGAAGACGCCGTCGCCCATCTCGGCTGGGAGCCCGGCGAACTCGCGGTGGTCGGCTCGAGCCGGCTGGCCCGGCGCCGGCGGCTCTTCCTCGGCTCGACGGCGGCGAAGATGCTGCACGAGCTTCCCGTACCCATGGTCGTGGTGCCCCGCACCCGCGGCAAGAAAGGCGCACGACGATGAGCGCATCCCAGAGCGGCGGCACCCAGCCGCTGGCACCGTCCTCCGGCGCGCATGCCGGTGAGCTGTCGAACAAGGGCCTGAGCGCGGGAGCGGTCGGCGTCCTCGGCGCCGTCGTCATCGGCGTCTCGACCATCGCCCCCGCCTATACGCTCACGGCGTCGCTCGGGCCGACGGTCTCGGTCGTCGGCACGCAGGTGCCGGCCATCATCCTCGTCGGCTTCATCCCGATGCTGCTGACGGCCTTCGGCTACCGCGAGCTCAACCGCGCGATGCCCGACTCGGGCACTTCGTTCACGTGGGGCGTGCGCGCGTTCGGCCCGTGGATCGGCTGGATGACCGGCTGGGGCCTCGTGGCCGCGACCGTCATCGTGTTGTCGAACCTCGCGGGCATCGCCGTGGAGTTCCTGTTCCTGCTGATCTCGCAGCTGACGGGCAACCCCGAGATCGCGGACCTCGCGTTCAACCCGTTCATCAACGTGGTGGTGTGCCTGCTGTTCATGCTGGGCGCGACGCTCGTCTCCTACCGCGACATGCAGACCACGCAGAAGTTCCAGTACATCCTGGTGACCTTCCAGGTAGCCGTGCTGCTCCTCTTCGCCGTCGTGGCCATCGTCAAGGCGGTGTCGGGAGATGCCCCCGATCCGACGGCGTTCTCGTGGTCGTGGTTCAACCCGTTCGAGGTGCCGACGTTCAGCGCGTTCGCGGCGGGCCTCTCGCTGTCGATCTTCATCTTCTGGGGCTGGGACGTCGTCCTCACCATGAACGAGGAGACCAAGAACCCCGCGAAGACCCCGGGCCGCGCGGCGATGCTCACGGTCGTGATCGTGGTCTCGCTGTACCTGCTGCTGTCGATCGGCCTGATCATGTTCGCGGGCGTCGGCGACGGTCCGCTGGGACTGGCGAACGAGGACATCTCGGCGAACGTCTTCTTCGCGCTGTCCGACCCGATCCTCGGTCCGCTCGCGTTCCTCGTGTCGCTCGCGGTGCTGTCGAGCTCGGCTGCGTCCCTGCAGTCCACGGCCGTGGGCCCGGCGCGGACGCTCCTGGCGATGGGGCACTACGGCGCCCTGCCGCCGAAGTTCGCCCGCGTCAGCCCGCGCTTCTTCACGCCCGGTTACGCCACCGTGGTGTCGGCGATCGTCGCGTCGGTGTTCTACGCCGTCATGCGCGTCATCAGCGAGAACGTCCTCACCGACACGATCCTGTCGCTGGGCATGATGATCTGCTTCTACTACGGCCTCACCGCGTTCGCGTGCGTCTGGTACTTCCGCAAGCAGTGGTTCGACTCGGTGCGCAGCTTCTTCTTCACGTTCCTGTTCCCGCTCGTGGGCGGCGCGATCCTCGCGGTGCTGTTCGTCACGACGCTCGTCGACTCGATGGACCCGGCCTACGGCAGCGGGTCGAGCATCGGAGGTCTCGGCCTCGTGTTCGTGCTGGGCGTGGTCGTCATCCTCGCGGGCGTCGTGATCATGATCTGGCAGGCGATCAAGCGTCCGGCGTTCTTCCGCGGTGAGACACTCAGTATCGACGCCCCCGAAAGCCTTCGACGCGGCCGCCGCTAGCGGGCAGACTGTCCCCCATCCACCCGATCGGAGAGAACGCAATGACCGACTATGCCGTCGTGAACCCGGCCACGGGAGAGACCCTGGCCACGTATCCGACCATCACCGACGAGGCTCTCGAGACCGCGATCGCGGGAGCGGATGCCGCGTACCGCACGTGGCGCGACCAGCCCGTCGCCGAGCGCGCCGCACGCATCCGCAAGGTCGCGGAGCTCCACCGCGAGCGTCGCGACGACCTCGCCGCGATCATCGTGCGCGAGATGGGCAAGCCGCTGGAGGCGGCGCTCGGGGAGGTCGACTTCGCCGCCGACATCACCGAGTACTACGCCGACCATGCGGACAAGATCACCGGGGACCAGCCGATCGACATCGACGGCGAGGGCACCGCGGTCATCCGCCGCTCGCCCCTCGGCGTGCTGCTGGGCATCATGCCGTGGAACTTCCCGTACTACCAGGTCGCCCGCTTCGCGGCGCCGAACATCGTGGTGGGCAACACCATCCTCCTGAAGCACGCTCCGCAATGCCCCGAGTCGGCCGCCGCCATCGCGGCGATCTACACAGACGCCGGGCTCGAGGGCGTCTACACGAACGTCTACGCGACGAACGACCAGGCGGCGACGATCATCGCCGACCGCCGCGTGCAGGGCGTATCGGTGACCGGCTCGGAGCGCGCCGGCGCGGCCGTCGCCGAGATCGCGGGCCGCAACCTCAAGAAGGTCGCCCTCGAGCTCGGCGGGTCCGACCCGTTCATCCTGCTCTCGACCGACGACCTCGACGGGGCGGTCGAGGCCGCGGTCGCCGCGCGCCTCGACAACACCGGGCAGTCCTGCAACGCCGCCAAGCGCTTCATCGTGGTCGACGGCCTGTACGACGCGTTCCTCGAGAAGTTCACGGCCGCGATGTCTGGCGCGAAGGTCGGCGACCCGTTCGCCGATGACACGGTCCTGGGCCCGCTGTCGTCGCTCACGGCGGCGGAGCGCCTGGCCGAGCAGGTCGACAGGGCGGTCGCGCAGGGCGCGACGCTGGTCGCCGGCGGCAAGCGTGACGGCGCGTTCTACCCGGGAACGGTGCTCGCCGACGTCACGAGCGACATGGACGCGTACCGCGAGGAGTTCTTCGGACCCGTCGGCGTCGTCTACAAGGTCGCCGACGAGGACGCGGCGGTCGCCCTCGCGAACGACACCACCTACGGGCTCGGCTCCTACGTCTTCACGACGGACGAGGAGCAGGCCCAGCGCGTCGCCGACAAGATCGACGCCGGCATGGTCTACGTGAACGTCGTCCTCGCCGACGAGCCCGGGCTGCCCTTCGGCGGTGTGAAGCGCTCCGGGACCTCGCGCGAGATGGGGCTGCTCGCCGCCGACGAGTTCGTCAACAAGAAGCTGATCCGGATCGGCGCCTGACGCCTGCGCCGGCCGCGCGTGTCGACTCGCCAGCTCGCTCAACGGCTGGGACTTCAGCCGTTGAGCGAGCGGAGCGGGATGAAACGCTAGAGCACGGCGCGGGCCTCGGCGAGGGCCTCGTCTGCCCACTGCACCTGCTGCGGCGTGCCCCAGCGGGTCGCCGCATCCCGTGCCGCCTCGAACTCCGCGATCGCCTCGTCGACGCGGCGGGCGTCGAGGAGGCGCCAGCCGGCGTTGTTGTGCAGGGAGACGTTCCAGCGCAGTGCGCGCGGGTCATCGACCCCGTCAAGCGCACGGAGGGCCGCCGCGGTCCACTCCTCGGCCTGATCGGGCTCCGCGATCGCGAGCATGTGCAGTGCGTCGACCTGCAGGAACGTCAGTCCCGCTCCGGAGGCGGCATCCGCCGCCGCGAGGAAGCAGGTGACCGCCGCCTCGGGGTCGCCGGCCGAGTTGCGCACGCGGCCGCGCTCCAGGGCCGCACGGGCCGCGACCGCCACGTCCTCGATCGAGACGGCGTCGAGGGCCGCGTCCGCCTGGTCGAACCGCTCCTGCAGGCCCAGCGCCCGCGCCACCTGGGTCTCGAGCTCGGCGCGGGTCGCAGCATCCGTCTCGTCCTCCACCGCCGCGCGCAGTCGCGCCTCGGAGCCCGCCGCGTCGGAGAAGTCCCACAGCTCGTCGAGCCGGGTCTGCGCAAGAGTCATGCCGGAATGCTAGTGCCGTCATGCGGGGGTGTCGCCGACGCGGCGCGAGCGCGAGGATGGAGTCATGGCAGACACACCGGACCCCGTCGTCTCGCTCTCCGACGAAGAGTGCTGGGGGCGCCTGCGCGGGCAGGAACTCGGGCGCCTCGTCACCCACGTGGGCGATGTGCTCGACATCTTCCCCGTGAACTACGTCGTCGACGGCGAGAGCGTGCTCTTCCGCACGGCGCAGGGGAGCAAGCTGTTCGAGCTGACCGTCAACGACGAGGTTCTCTTCGAGGTCGACGACCACACCGACACCGACGCGTGGAGCGTGATCCTGCGGGGCCGCGCGCACCCGCTCGACCGTTCCGCCGACGTCGAGCGGGCCGATGGCCTGGGGCTCAAGCCCTGGATCCCGACGCTCAAGTACACGTACGTGCGCGTCGAGGCGACGTCGCTGTCGGGCCGCGCATTCGCGCGCGGACCCGAGCCCGACCGCTACGGCGTGCAGCAGTACTGAGCCGATGACTGCGCGCGCGCGGAGCCGCCCCGGTTCGCGGGGTCCGCGGGCATGCCGTACACTGGATCGTGCAGTTGAAGTCTGCATTCTTTCGCCGTGCCCGGCACACGAGCACGGATCCTCAAGCCGCGGTGAGAGGGGAAGAGTGCGGGCTTCGCGAGACCTCCGGGTCTCTAGGGCGGTAGCTCAATTGGCAGAGCAGCGGTCTCCAAAACCGCAGGTTGCAGGTTCGATTCCTGTCCGCCCTGCGCGTCAGCGCAACACCGGTGACATGCCGGTGGTTGACAACACAGTGTGCCGACCCGTGTCGGCTCACGGAAGGTAATCAGGTGGCATCGATGGTTCAGGACGAGCCGAAGGGCGAAGTCGTCTCCGCAGAGGGAACGACCGCGCCCCGCGAGAAGAAGCCGAACGTCTTCGCTCGTATCGCCCTGTTCGTGCGCCAGGTCTTCGCCGAGCTCCGCAAGGTCGTCACGCCGACCCGCCAGGAGCTGCTGAAGTACACGGCGGTGGTGCTGGGCTTCGTCGTCGTGATGATGGCGCTCGTCTACGGCCTGGACGTGCTGTTCGTGTGGATCACGTCGTACGTCTTCGGGGTCCCCGGCGCCTGATCCCGAGCGCTCCCGGCTCGCAGCGGGAGCATGACACGGGCGGACCGCAGGTCCGGCAGCGGACGGAACGGAAGAGAACTCACGTGACTGAAAGATATGTCGACGACGCCGATTGGGCGACGGCCGCGGAGCAGTCGTCGGAGGACGACGAAGCTCAGGAGGGCAACGTCCTCGCGGCGGAGGAGCGGTCGGCGGAGGCCGCCGAGCACCTCGCCATCCACATCGTCGACGACGCAGACGAGGATGACTCCGACTTGGACGACATCGACATCGACGACCCGGAGGCCGACGCCATCGTGAACGACGCTCTCAACCTCGACGAGACGGCCGAGACCGAGGCCGCAGCCGAGGTGATCAACGACTCCATCGCGGAGGAGGTCGCCGAGCTCGAGGCCGAAGCCGCCGAGGAGGTGACCCCGTACGACGGTCCCGACGTGAACGGCGACGAGGACGAGCCCGAGCTCGACGAGGACTTCGTCGCGGAGGTGGATGCCGCAGCCGCCGTCGTCGACGACGTCGAGGCCTCCGTCTCACCGGCCGACGCCGCCGAGGCTCCCGAGACCGAGACCGAGGACGAGGACGAGGACGAGGACCCCTATGAGGCGTTCCGCGCCGACCTGCGCACTCTCCCGGGCAAGTGGTACGTCATCCACTCCTACGCAGGCTTCGAGCGCAAGGTGAAGGCCAACATCGAGCAGCGCAAGTCGACGCTCGAGGTCGAGGAGGAGATCTACCAGATCGAGGTCCCGATGGAGGACGTCGTCGAGATCAAGAACGGCCAGCGCAAGATGGTCACGCGCGTCCGGATCCCCGGCTACGTGCTCGTGCGCATGGAGCTCAACGAGGACACCTGGTCGGTCGTGCGCCACACGCCCGGCGTGACCGGCTTCGTCGGCAACGCCCACAACCCGACGCCGCTGCGCTTCGAAGAGGCCTTCAACATGCTGAAGAGCCTGGTCGAGGTCAAGGAGGTCGCCGGCGCGAAGGGCGGTGCGGCCAAGAAGGGCGCCGCCGCCGCGGCTCGCGTCGTCCCCGCCGAGGTCGACTTCGAGGTCGGCGAGACCATCACGATCAAGGAAGGCTCGTTCGCGGGCCTGCCCGGCACGATCAGCGAGATCAAGCCCGAGAGCGGCAAGCTCACGGTCCTCGTCTCGCTCTTCGAGCGTGAGACCCCGGTCGAGCTGTCGTTCGACCAGGTCACCAAGCTCTGACCTGGTAGACTCTCCAGGTTTGCGCGCGCTGAGAGCGCGTGATCGACACCGCGTTCCGGAACGGCCGGATTCGCGGGAGAACAGGATGCTCCAGCATCCGTTCGTTGAAAGGAAGAGGAATGGCACCGAAGAAGAAGGTGACCGGCCTGATCAAGCTTCAGATCAACGCCGGTGCAGCCAACCCGGCGCCGCCGATCGGCCCCGCGCTCGGTCAGCATGGCGTCAACATCATGGAGTTCTGCAAGGCGTACAACGCCGCGACCGAGTCGCAGCGCGGCAACGTCATCCCCGTGGAGATCACCGTCTACGAGGACCGCAGCTTCACGTTCATCCTGAAGACCCCGCCGGCCGCTGAGCTCATCAAGAAGGCCGCCGGTGTGCAGAAGGGCTCGAAGACGCCGCACACGGCCAAGGTGGGCAAGCTCACCAAGGACCAGGTCCGTCAGATCGCCGAGCAGAAGCAGCCCGACCTGAACGCGAACGACATCGAGGCCGCCTCGAAGATCATCGCCGGCACCGCCCGCTCCATGGGCATCACGGTCGAGGACTGAGGGGGATAGGAAACATGGCTACCAAGTCCAAGGCCTTCCGGGCCGCAGCCGCCAAGATCGAGGCGGACAAGTTCTACAGCCCCACCGAGGCCGTCGCGCTCGCGAAGCAGACCGGTTCGGCGAAGTTCGACTCGACCGTCGAGGTCGCGCTCAAGCTCTCGGTCGACCCCCGCAAGGCGGACCAGATGGTGCGCGGCACCGTCATCCTCCCGCACGGCACCGGCAAGACCGCCCGTGTCATCGTGTTCGCGACGGGTCCGGCCGCTGAGGCCGCGATCGCCGCGGGTGCAGACGAGGTCGGCGGCGCCGAGCTCATCGAGAAGGTCGCCGGCGGCTGGACCGCGTTCGACGCGGCCGTCGCGACGCCCGAGCTCATGGGCCAGGTCGGCCGCCTCGGTAAGGTGCTCGGCCCCCGTGGCCTCATGCCCAACCCGAAGACCGGCACCGTGACCCCCAACCCGGCCAAGGCCGTCGAGGAGATCAAGGGCGGAAAGATCGAGTTCCGCGTCGACAAGCACGCCAACGTGCACTTCGTCGTCGGCAAGGCCTCGTTCTCGGCCGAGCAGCTCGACGAGAATCTGAAGGCCGCGCTCGAAGAGATCGTGCGCCTGAAGCCGTCGAGCTCGAAGGGCCGATACATCCAGAAGGGCGCTGTGTCGACCACGTTCGGCCCCGGCATCCCGCTGGACGTCAACACGCTCGTCTGAGTTGTTTCGCACGAAGGCCCCCGCCGGATCACGGGCGGGGGCCTTCGTCGTCTCCGGCGTCACAAGCGCTCCTCACCTGTCACGTTGTGCTGTGAGCGGGCGCACTTCGTGACAGGTGAGCAGAGGGGGCGGGCTGCGGAGGACTTCCGTGCGGGGGCGAGACGGCGGGAGTAGCGTCGGGATATGCCGAAGACGCTGCGGGATCTGTTCGGAATCGACGCGCCGATCGTGCTCGGCCCCTTCGGCGGGCTGTCGTCGATCGAGCTGACGGCCGCAGTGAGCGAGCTCGGCGGACTGGGATCGTACGGGCTCTACGGGTACTCCGCCGACCGCATCAGCGACACGATCGCGGCGCTGCACTCCGCGACGCGGCGCCCGTTCGCCGTCAACCTGTGGCTGCCGACCGGCGACGAGATCACTCCCGGCCAGGTCGACCTGAAGCCGGCGATCGAGGCCGTCGCCCCGCTCTACGCCGAGCTGGGTCTCGCGCTCCCGACGCCTCCGATCGAGTTCCTGCCCGACATCGACTCCCAGTTGACGGCGGTGATGGATGCGGCGCCCGCGGCGTTGAGCGTCGTCTTCGGCGTGCCGTCGGAGCACGTGGTCGCGGCGGCGCGGAGCCGCGGCATCCGTGTCATCGGAACGGCCACGACGGTCGCCGAGGCCGTCGCGCTCGACGCGGCCGGGGTGGACGCCGTCGTCGCCACGGGCGCCGAGGCGGGCGGCCATCGGGTGTCGTTCCTGCGGCCCGCGGAGCAATCGCTCGTCGGCACGTTCGCGCTCGTCCCGCAGGTCGTGGACGCCGTGGAGGTCCCGGTGATCGCGGCCGGCGGCATCGCCGACCGGCGCGGCGTCGCCGCCGCGTTCGCGCTCGGCGCGTCGGGGGTGCAGGTGGGGTCCGCGTTCCTGCGGACGCGTCAGTCGGCCGCCACCGAGGCGCACCGTCGGGCGATCGCCGACGCCTCAGACACCGGGACCGTGCTCACGCGCGCCATGAGCGGGCGGCTGGCGCGCGGCATCCCGAATCGCGCCATGCGGGAGATCGAGACCACCGGCATCATCGCGCCGTTCCCCGCGCAGAACTGGCTCACCGGGCAGTTCCGGGCCGAGGCCGGCCGCCGGGGCGACGGCGACCTCGTGTCGCTGTGGGCCGGCCAGGCTGCCGGGCTCGCGCCCAGCGACGACGCGGCCGAGGTGTTCGGAGAGCTGGTGGCCGGACTGCCCGCCTGAGCGAGCGAGCAACAAAGCGCAACGCGACGGCCCCGGAGCGGCGTGACCGTGTTGTACTGGAAAGTCCGCCGTTCGCGGCGGATCACACACAGCACGCCGCGCCACCCGGGAATCCACATATGTCACGCCGCATCACCGCACTCGTCCTCACCGTCGCCGCAGCCCTCACGCTCACCGCGTGCAGCAGCGGCTCCGCCGACCCCGCCGCCACCGCTGAGGGCGACGACTACGGCCTGGTCGCCGCCGGCACCCTGACCGTCGCCACCGAGGGCACCTACCGCCCGTTCTCGTTCCACGACGAGTCCGACGAGCTCGTCGGCTTCGACGTCGAGATCGCCGAGGCGGTCGCCGACAAGCTCGACCTCGAGATCGTGTTCCAGGAGACGCAGTGGGACGCGATCTTCGCCGGCCTCGACGCCGGACGCTTCGACGTCATCGCCAACCAGGTGTCGATCAACCCGGAGCGCGAGGAGAAGTACCTCTTCAGCGAGCCCTACACCGTGTCGCCCGGTGTGATCGTCGTGCCCGAGGACGACGACTCGATCACGAGCTTCGACGACCTCGAGGGCAAGACCACGGCGCAGTCGCTCACGAGCAGCTGGTACGCGCTCGCCGAAGAGAGCGGCGCCACCGTCGAGGCCGTCGAGGGCTGGGCGCAGGCCGTCGCCTTGCTCCGGCAGGGGCGCGTCGACGCGACGGTCAACGACATCCTCACCTTCCTCGACTACGAGAAGACCGACGGCCCGACGGGCCTCAAGATCGCGGCTGAGACCGACGAGCCCAGCTTGAACGCCTTCGCCCTGACGAAGGACAAGGGCGCACTGGTCGAGGCGATCGACGGTGCCCTCGCGGAGCTCCGCGAAGAGGGCGTGCTCGCCGAGATCAGCGAGAAGTACTTCGGCGCCGACGTCACCCAGTAGTAGCCCTCGAGCCGCCGCTCGTCCTCCCGTGGGCGGGCGGCGGCGTCGTCTGTCGTAAGGGAGGACCCGCATGGACGGCACCACCTGGGCGCTGCTGGTCGACTCGTTCTGGCCGCTGCTGCTCGCCGCGATCACCGGAACCATTCCGCTCGCCCTCTCCTCGTTCGCTCTCGGGCTCGTGATCGCGATCGCCGTGGCGCTCCTGCGTCTGTCGAGCAATCCCGTGCTGTCGAACATCGCCCGGTTCTTCGTGTCGGTGATCCGCGGCACCCCGCTGCTGGTGCAGCTGTTCGTCATCTTCTACGGGCTGCCGTCGGTGGGCATCGTCATCGACCCCTGGCCGGCCGCGATCATCGCGTTCTCACTCAACGTCGGCGGCTACGCGGCGGAGATCGTGCGTGCCGCGATCCTCTCGGTGCCCAAGGGCCAGTGGGAGGCCGCGCACACCGTCGGGTACTCGCAGATGCAGACGCTCACTCGGATCGTGCTGCCGCAGGCGGCGCGCGTGTCGGTGCCGCCCCTGTCGAACACGTTCATCTCGCTCGTCAAGGACACGTCGCTGGCATCGACCATCCTCGTCACCGAGATGTTCCGCAAGGCGCAGCAGATCGCCGCGTTCTCCTTCGAGGTCCTCGCGATCTACCTCGAGGCCGCCCTCATCTACTGGCTGATCTGCCTCGTGCTCTCGACCGGGCAGAGTGCGATCGAGAGGAGGCTCGACCGATATGTCGCCCATTGATCCCACGGACGACGCGCTCGCCCCGCCCGCTCCCGCTGACGATCGTCCGCTTCTCGAGGTGTCGAGCCTCACCAAGACCTTCGGCACGAATCGCGTGCTCGACGGCGTCGACTTCGAGGTGCGTCGCGGCGAGGTGGTCGCTCTCATCGGTCCGAGCGGCTCGGGCAAGACCACGGTGCTCCGCTCGCTCAACGGCCTCGAGACGCCCGAGGCGGGAACGGTCGCCTTCGCCGACGGACCCCGTGTCGACTTCGCGGCACCGGTCTCCAAGGCGGACAAGATCGCGCTGCGCGACCGCTCGGCGATGGTGTTCCAGCACCACAACCTCTTCCCGCACCGCACCGTGCTGCAGAACGTGACCGAGGGGCCGATCCACGCGCACGGCGTGCCGAAGTCTGAGGCGATCGCCCGCGCCGAGGCGCTCCTCGACCGCGTGGGGCTGAGTGAGAAGCGCGACGCGTATCCGTTCGAGCTCTCGGGCGGGCAGCAGCAGCGGGTGGGGATCGTGCGCGCCCTCGCCCTGCGGCCGGCACTCCTCCTGTTCGACGAGCCGACGAGCGCCCTGGACTCCGAGCTCGTCGGCGAGGTGCTCCTCGTGCTCAAAGAGCTGGCGGAAGAGGGGTGGACGATGGTCATCGTCACGCACGAGCTCGCCTTCGCGCGAGAGGTCGCCGACGAGGTGCTGTTCTTCGACAGCGGCTCCGTCCTCGAGCGAGGTGCGCCGAAGGAGCTGTTCAGCCGCCCTCAGCACGAGCGCACCCGCCGCTTCATCGACAGGATCCTGCGACCCTTCGACGGATGATCCGGCTCATCCGGTGGGGCGCACCTCGAAGCCGCGCTCGCCGGTGGTGGCGGCATCCGTCACCGTCGCCTGCTCGACGCGCGAACCGGGCGGACCCTCGGCCATCCACGCGAGCACCTCGTCGACCTGGCCGGGCGTGCCTTCGACCTCGGCCTCGACCGAGCCGTCGCGGCGGTTGCGCACCCATCCGGCCGCGCCGGCCTCGCGCGCGACCATGAGCATCGTGTAGCGGTAGCCGACGCCCTGGACCTCGCCGCGGATCGTCACGTGCACGCGTCTCATGGCGTTCATCCTGCCGAATCGCCGGGCTTGCCGCGACGGGGCGCCGTGGGCAAGGATGCCCACATGGGAACCGTCGACGAACTCCTGGCGGGACTCGACGCGGCTGATCGGCCGTCGGTCGAGCGGATCTACGAGATCGCGCGAGAAGAGGCGCCCGATGCGGAGCAGGGGCTCGGATACGGGATGCCGGCACTCGTGTACCGCGGCAAGCCGCTGGTGTCAGTCATGCGGGCGAAGAAGCACATCGGCGTCTACCCGTTCAGCCCGGCCGCGGTGTCGGCCGTCGGCGACGCGCTCGCCGGGCATCCCGGCATCGGGCTGGACAAGGGCACGATCCGCTACCAGCCCGAGCACCCGTTGTCCGACGACGTCGTGCGCGCCCTCGTGCTCGCCCGCAAGGAGCAGATCGACGGCTGAGGGCGTCAGCCCGCTCCGTGGGGGAGGACGAGGGAGACGCCGAGGGCGATCATCACGACCGCGATCACCGCGTCGAGGATGCGCCATGCCTGCGGCGTCGACAGCCAGCGGCCGAGCAGGCGCGCGCCGAAAGCGAGGCCGACGAACCAGATGACGCTCGCGGCCATGGCGCCGGCGGCGAAAAGCCAGCGCTGATCGCCGTGCGTGTTCGCGACGGTGCCGAGCAGGAAGACGGTGTCGAGGTAGACGTGGGGGTTGAGCCACGTGAGCGCCAGGCAGGTCAGCAGCACGGGGATCAGACGTGCGCGCGTGGGTGGAGCAGAGGCAGTGCGGATGTCGCTGCGCACGGCGGATGCGGATGCATCGGCCTCGAGCGCGTCCCCGGCGTGAGTGCGGCCCGGCGCGACCGCCCGGTGCGCCCCGGCCGAACCGGGGTTCGGGTGGTCACATGCGTCCAGCGCTTCGCCCGACTGCCGCCACGCGCGACGCGCGGCCAGCACGCCGTACGCCACGAGGAAGAGCGCGCCCGCCCAGCGCACCACATCGACGAGCCACGGCAAGGCCTGCAGCACGAATCCGATGCCCGAGACGCCCAGCGCGATGAGGACGGCGTCCGAGATCGCGCAGATCCCTGCGACGGCGAGGACGTGCTCGCGGCGCAGGCCCTGGCGCAGCACGAACAGGTTCTGCGCGCCGATGGCGATGATGAGCGAGAAGCCGAGACCGAGGCCGGCGAGAACGGGGGAGAACACCCTTCGACGGTAAGAGCGGCAGCATCCGTAGTCCAGCTCATGAATCTTCAGTAGCATTAGTCAGGCTTAATATGCGCATTCCGTTCGAGCTGGCAGAGACCCTGGCCGTCGTCGTCGACGAGGGCACGCTCGACGCGGCCGCGCGGCGGCTGCACGTCACGCCGTCGGCAGTCAGCCAGCGCGTCAAGGCGCTCGAGGAGCAGCTCGGGCGGCTCGTGCTCGTGCGCTCCAAGCCGGTGCGGGCCACCGAGGCCGGCATGTCGGTGATACGGCTCGCGCGGCAGACGGCGCTGCTCGAGCACGACGCGCTCGCTGAGCTGGGCGCCGGCGACGACGAGGCCGCACTCACGGTGGTGCCGCTCGCGGTGAACGCGGACTCGCTGGCGACGTGGTTCCTCGAGCCTCTCGCGCGCCTCGCGGAGCAGCATCCCGTCGTCTTCGATCTCCATCGCGACGATCAGGACTTCACCGCCGGACTGCTCGAGTCGGGAACCGTGATGGGCGCGGTCACTTCGCGCGCTTCGCCGGTTGCCGGGTGCCGCTCGTCGACCCTCGGAGCGATGCGCTACGAGGCAGTCGCCACGCCGGCGTTCGTGGCGCGGTGGCTCGCCGGCGACCGGGCGATCGCCCTGGCGAACGCGCCGGTGGTGGACTTCGATCGCCGCGACGACCTGCAGAACGAGTGGCTCGCGCACCACGGCGTCGACCCTGCGGAGCCGCCGCGGCATTACGTGCCCGCGTCGAACGACTTCGCATCGGCGGTGCGCCGGGGGCTCGGGTGGGCGATGCTGCCGCGCTTCCAGTCCTACGATGCGCTCGAGCGCGGCGAACTCGTGCTGCTGGGCGGTCCGCCGGTCGATGTCGGCCTGCACTGGCAGCAGTGGAACCTCCGCTCGCCGCTCCTCGACGCCATCGCCGACGCTATCGTCGCCGAGGGGCGACGTGTCCTCGCGCCCTCACGGTGACCGTGCCCGGCACGAGCGGGGTCAGCCGTCGCTGACGCGGAGAACGACCTTCCCGCGCGTGTGTCCCGTCTCGATCGCGCGGTGCGCGGCGGGGGCCTCGGCGAGGTCGAAGACCTGATCGATGTAGACCTGCACCGAGCCGGAGTCCAGCAGACGGCCGATCGTCGCGAGCGCCCCGCCGTCGGGAACCACCTTGTACGAGGTGGTGCGCACGCCCGCTTCTGCCGCAGCCTCGGCATAGCCCGGCCAGGAACCGGTCGGCACGAGCACGTAGAGCCCGCCGGTGCGCAACACCTCGAGCGAGCGCGTGCCGGTCTCGGAGTGGACGTTGCCGACGAGGTCGATGACGACGTCCACCTCGCCGACGACCTCCTCGAATCGCGCGGTCGTGTAGTCGACCACGACTGCGGCGCCGAGTTCGCGAAGCCACGACGCATTGCGAGCGGAGGCGGTCACGGTGACGTGCGCACCGAAGTAGGCGGCGAACTGCACCGCGAAGTGGCCGACCCCTCCGCTGCCCGCATGGATCAGCATGCGCTGCCCCTCGTGCGCGTGCGCGGTCTCGACCACGAGACCCCAGGCGGTGAGCGCCGCGAGCGGCACGCCTGCTGCCTCGACATGCGACAGGGAGGAGGGCTTGCGGGCGACCGAGAGCGAGGGCGCCACGACGTACTCGGCGTACGAGCCGCCGGTGCGCGGGAACGAGGTCATGCCGAACACCTCGGTGCCAGGGGCGAAGGGGTGCGCCTCGTAGGGGCTCTTCACGACGATGCCGCTGAAGTCGTAGCCCAGGGTCGCGGGGTACGCCGCGATCGCTCCGGAGACGCCCCTGCCGCCGCGCGTCTTGGCGTCGATCGGGTTGACGCCTGCGGCGACGACGCGGACGAGCACCTCGCTCAGCACCGGCGAGGGGACGGGAACGGATGCTGCGTGCAGCGCGTCGGCGCCGCCCGCGGCGTCCACGACCATCGCCCGCATGTCGGTGGGCGGCGCCTCGACGGGGGCGAGCGGGGTGTCGGGCGCCGATCGCAGCGGTCGGATCCTCATCGTGCGCTCCTTCCGCGGGTGTGCCGCCTTCGGCACCAGAACTGAACCCCCGTGGCTACAGTCAACCCTGCGTTCGTCTCGCTCGTGTTACGCGGGTGCTACCGGTGTCGCAACACGCCGATGCCGGCGTGCCGCCCGCGGCCGCGCCGATCTCGGGCGACCGCGGGAGCTCACGAGGCTGGGCGCTCGCCGAGGGTGAGCGCGTGCAGCAGTCGCGTGAGGTTGAGGATGTCGTCGACGGGCCACTCCTCGAGCGCGTCCACGAGCAGGTTCTCCTGAGGCGCGCGCGCCTCGGCCAGTCGCTCCAGCCCGAAAGGGGTGGGGGAGAGCAGGCTCGACCGGCCGTCGTCGGGGTCGGGCGTGCGCTGCACCAGGCCCAGCTGCTCGAGCTCGCGCACCGTGCGGCTGACCTGGCCCTTGTCCGACGTGAGCGACTCGGCGAGCGCCGAGAGGGTGATGCCTTCGCGGCGCACGATGGTGGTGAACACCTTGTAGGCGCCCGGCAGCATGCCCGGGCTCACGCGGTTGGCGTTGTCGATGAGGATCCGCCGGATTCGGTTGATCAGCTCCGAGAACTCCGCCTCGAGGGCGCGCACCGCCTCGGTGCGCGCTGCTCGAGTGTCGTCGGAGGCCATCGGATTCGACATTAGCGCCGGGTCGCGGATGCCTCGTCCGCGGCGCCGGCCGCCGGGGCCGCAGCATCCGTGTCCGCCGTCGCCGTCGCCGTCGCGGTGAGCGTCTCCATGCCCTCGGCGACCGACACGGTCGCGAGGTCGGCCTCGCTCGCCTGGACGCGCTCGCTCGTGGTCATGCGGGTGAGCGGCTTGTTCGGCAGGAAGATGATCGCGATGAGGCTGATCACGGCCAGGGGCACGGCGATCAGGAAGGAGTGCGCGATCGCCTGGGCGTAGATGTCCTCGACGATCACGCGGATCGACTCGGGCAGCGCCGAGACCTGCGGGATGGTGCCCGACGCGAGCTGCTGCCCGATGGCGGCGCCCTTCTCTCCGAGTGCCATGAGGGCCGCGCCGATGTCTTCCTTGCGGTCGGTGAAGAGGTTCGTCGCCGAGGTCGCCAGTGCGGCGCCCATGACCGAGACGCCGATCGTGCCGCCGAGGCTGCGGAAGAACGTCACGCCCGAGCTCGCGACGCCGATCTCGCTCGGGTTCGCCGTGTTCTGCACGATGAGCACGAGGTTCTGCATCGTCATGCCGACGCCTGCGCCGAGCAGGAACATGTAGAGCGAGACCAGTACGAAGTTCGTGTCGTAGTGGATGGTCGACAGCAGGTACGAACCCGCGATCAACAGCACGCCGCCCACGATGAGGTACGGCTTCCAGTGGCCGTGACGGGTCACGAGACCGCCGATCACGATCGACGCGAGCAGCAGGCCCGCGATCATCGGGATGGTCATGAGACCCGCCTCGGTCGGGGTCGCGCCGCGGGCCAGCTGCATGTACTGGCTGAGGAACACCGACGTACCGAACATCGCGATGCCGATCGAGATCGACGCGACGACCGCGAGGGTGAACGTGCGGTTGCGGAACATCGTGAGGGGGACGAGCGGCTCCTTCGACCGCAGCTCGACGATGACGATGAGCACCGCCGCGATCAGGGCTCCGCCGACCATGAGGATCGTCTCGGTGCTCCACCAGTCGTAGTCCTTGCCGGCGTTCGTGACCCAGATGAGCAGGAGCGACACGGCTGTCGACAGCAGCACGATGCCGAAGTAGTCGATGCGCGCCTTCACCTTGGGGCGGGGCGGCAGGTGGAGCGTCCGCTGCATCATGACGAGCGCGGCGACTGCGAACGGCAGCGCGATGAAGAAGTTCCAGCGCCAGTCGATCGTGTCGGTGATGAAGCCGCCGAGGAGCGGGCCGCCGACGGTCGCAACCGCCATGACGGCGCCGAACAGGCCCATGTACCGGCCGCGCTCGCGCGGGCTGATGATGTCGGCCATGATGACCTGGCTGAGTGCGGCGAGCCCGCCGGCGCCGACGCCCTGCACCGCGCGGAACGCGATGAGCGTGCCGGGATCCTGCGAGAACCCGGCGGCCGCAGTGGCGAGCACGAAGATCACGATCGCGATCTGGATGAGCAGCTTGCGGTTGAACAGGTCGGCGAGCTTGCCCCAGATCGGGGTCGAGATCGCGGTCGTCAGCAGGGTCGCGGTGACGACCCACGTGAACGCCGCCTGGTCGCCGCCGAGGTCGTGGACGATGACGGGGAGCGAGGTCGAGACGACGGTCGACGCGAGCATCGACACGAACATGCCGAGCAGCAGGCCGGTGAGCGCCTGCAGCACCTGCCGGTGCCGGCGCTTCTCGTCGGCAGTGGCGACCGACCCGGTCGCGAGGGTGGACGTGGCCATAGGGGTCCTTAGAACGAGGAGCGGTGTCGCGGCGCCGTCGGCGCGGAAGAAGGTTGACATCAGTCAACAGTTGATTTGAGTCAACTATACGCTGATGGTTGACATGCGTCAACTATCAGTCCCGCACGCCGACGGCGGGACTGATCGCGCACACGTCGCGCGGCGGCTGGTGTCGGCCACTCACAGGCCGGCGGCGGGTCAGGCGGTGCCGGCGGCGCGCTCGGCCGAGCGGATGACCGACTCGACGCCGAGCATGAAGAGCTCGCGATCCTCGAGGCCCAGCAGCTGCGCGGACATCTGCGCGATGCGGGGGTGCTTGAGCGGGTCGACGAGCAGCGGTCCCTCGAACCACGGGCTGGAGCCCGCCGCGGCGAGGGCGGCGCGCTCGGCCCGTGCGCGGGCAATGCCCGCGGCGATGGAGAGCACGTGCGTCGCCATGAGCGCGTAGTGCTGCACCAGCGCGTCGCCGATGAGACCGGCGCGCGAGAAGGCGTCGAGCATGAACTCGATGGCGTCGAGCTCTCCGGGGCCGTGCGTCGTGAGCACGATCGCCTCCTGACCCACGGCGGGGTAGCGGGCGAACTCGGTCAGCGTCGCCGCTGCGAGCTGGCGCAGGCGATCCTGCCACTGCGAGGGATCGGCGGTGACCGCGGCGAGGCTGCGGAGAGTGAGCTCGTCGAGCAGCGCGCTCATCAGGTCTTCCTTGCCGCGGAAGTGGCGGTAGACGGCGGTGGGGTCGGTGCCGAGCTTCGCACCCAGGTCGCGGATCGAGAGGGACGCGGAGCCGGTGGTCTCGGCGAGCTCGAGCCCGGCGGCGATGATCGTCGCGCGATCCAGGCGCTTCGCGCCGGCCTTGTCGGGCGTCGCCCCGTTGCGTGCCGCCATGATCCCCGCTTTCGCCGTCGCGTCCATCGTGCCACGGGGGTCATGTCGCCGCGGCGTGACGTCCCCGGTCAGGTCACTTTGTCATCGCTTCTGTCAACAGTGTTGACAGAAGCGTTGACGTCGACCTATCGTCAAGAAACCCGTTCGACGACGAAGGAGAGGTCCCGTGGCCGCTGCCGTTCCTGCAGACGCAGACACCCTGTTCGCAGACACCGTGTTCATCCGAGGCGCGCTGTTCAGCTCCGACCTCGTGAGCGCGGGAAGCGCAGACGCACTGAGCGGCGTCGCCGTCGCCGTGCGGGACGGCCGCATCGCGGCGGTGTGCGCCGAGGACGCGGCGTCCGTGATGATCGGTCCTGACACCGAAGTGGTCGACCTCGCGGGCGCGCTGCTCGCCCCCGGGTTCCAGGACGCGCACGTGCACCCCATGTCGGGCGGCGTCGAGCTGCTCCAGTGCAACCTCACCGGGTCCGAGGACGCCGCCGCCACGCTGGCGGCCATCGCGCGCTACGCCGCCGAGAACCCCGAGGTCGAGTGGATCGTGGGCGGCGGCTGGTCGATGGACCACTTCCCGGGCGGCGCACCGGTTCGCACCGCGCTCGATGCCATCGTGCCCGACCGGCCGGTGCTGCTCGCCAGCCGCGACCACCACTCCGCGTGGGCGAACACCGCGGCGATGCGCGCGGCCGGCGTCGATGCGACGACGGCCGATCCGGCCGACGGGCGCATCGAGCGGGAAGCCGACGGGTTCCCGGCGGGCACCTTCCACGAGGGCGCAGGCGACCTCTTCGCCGACGTCCGTCCGAAGGTCTCCGAGGACCTCGCCTACGCGGGCCTGCTGCGTGCGCAGGACGACCTCATCGCGCAGGGCATCACAGGCTGGCAGGACGCACTGGTGGGCGACTTCCCCGGGATCCCCGGTGCGCTCGCCTCGTACCGTCGCGCGCTCGCCGAGAGGACGCTCAGGGCCCACGTCGTGGGCGCCCAGTGGTGGAAGCGCGGCCAGGGGATCGAGCAGCTCGAAGGCATGATCCGCATGCGTGACGAGGTCGCCGCTCTCGGCCAGGAGGACCGCTTCTCGCTCGGCTCGATCAAGTTCATGGTCGACGGCGTCGCCGAGAACCACACGGCCGCGATGCTCGAGCCGTACCGCGACGCGCACGGCCACTCCACCGACAACCGCGGCCTGTCGTTCATCCCCGCCGAGCGCCTGCGCGAGTACGCCATCGCCGCTGACGCCGCGGGCTTCCAACTGCACTTCCACGCCCTCGGCGACCGTGCCGTGCGCGAGGCGCTCGACGCGCTCGAGGCGGCGGCGGAGGTCAACGGCGCCACCGACGGCCGGCACCACCTCGCCCACATCCAGGTGGTCGACGCCGCCGACGTGCCGCGCTTCGCCGCGACCGGTGCCGTGGCGAACCTGCAGCCCCTGTGGGCGTGCCACGAGGACCAGCTGGACGAGCTCACACTGCCGTTCCTCGCCGAGTCCGCCGCATCGCGCCAGTATCCGTTCGGCGATCTGCAGCGCGCCGGGGTGCGCCTCGCCGGCGGCAGCGACTGGCCGGTCTCGAGTGCCGACCCGCTCGCGGGGGTGCACATCGCGGTGAACCGCGTCGCGCCGCTCTCCGACGACGAGCCGCTCGGCGGTGCCCACCAGCGACTCGACCTCGCGACGGCGCTCGCCGCCTACACGTCGGGCAGCGCGTACGTGAACCACCGCGACCACGACACCGGCTATCTCCGGGCGGGCTACCTCGCGAACCTCGTGGTCGTCGAGCCGAACCCGTTCACCGTTCCCGCGGAAGACCTGTACCTGTGCCGCGTCGCGTCGACCTGGATCGACGGTGAGCGCGTCTACGCGCGCGAAGACGCCGACGCCGAGGCTGAGGCATCCGTTCTGTCCTGAATTCCGTCTCCACCACCCGACACCGTCGTCCGACCCCGAGGAGCACCATGATCCGCACTCGACGCAACGCCCGTCGCCCGCTAGCCGTCGCGAGCGTCGGCGTGGCGGGCGCGCTCGTCCTGTCCGCCTGCAGCGCCGACACGTCGAGCCCCGACTCCACCGCCGCCCCGGAGTGGGAGTACACCGCCCAGACGGCCGCGCCGTCGGGCGACCTCGACTCGTTCTCGTGGGTGAGCTACTCCGAGCCCTCCTCGCTGGACTACGCCTACGCGTTCGACTACGCCGACAACCAGGTGCTCTCGAACGTGTGCGAGTCGCTGCTGCGCCTGGGCCCCGACTACACGCTGTCGCCCGGCCTTGCGGAGGCGTTCGAGCACCCGACGCCCGAGACGTGGGTCTACACGATCCGCGACGGCGTGACGTTCCACGACGGCACACCGCTCACGGCCGCCGACGTGGTCGCGTCGATGAGCCGCCACCTCGATCCCGAGGTCGGCTCGTCGTGGTACTCCGTCTACCAGAATGTCGCAGCGATCGAGCAGACCGGCGATCGCCAGGTCACCGTCACGATGAGGCAGGCCGACTCGCAGTTCAATCTCGCGATGGGCAGCTCGGCCGGCGTCGTCGAGTCCGCTGCGACGCTGGCCGAGAAGGGCGCCGATTACGGCAACTCGTCGGGCCTCGTGAACTGCACCGGCCCGTTCGAGCTCACCGAGTGGCAGTCCGGCGAGTCGGTCACACTGACCCGCTACGACGGCTACTGGGACGAGTCGCTGCGCGCCCGCGCCGGCGAGGTCGACATCCACTTCATGACCGACCCCAACGCGCGGGTCAACGCGCTGAAGTCGGGCGAGGTCGACGGCGGCTGGATGATCCCGGCCGACGCGATCGCCCAGCTGCAGGACTCCGGCAAGGGGGACATGTACTTCGGCCTCAACACCGCCGTCGGCAGTCTCGTCGTGAGCAACCTCGAGGGCCCGCTCGGAGACGGGCGCGTGCGCCGGGCGCTGCTGATGGCGATGGACCGGCAGGGGATCCTGGATGCTGCGGCCAAGGGCTACGGCGAGGTCACCGATGCGCTCACCACCGAGTCGGTGTGGGTGGGCGCAAGCGACGAGGCGCTGAAGGAGGCGTTCGATGGACTCGAGGAGTACCCGTACGACATCGAGGCCGCGAAGAAGCTCATCGAGGAGGCCGGCGTCGCGGGTGAGGAGATCGTCATCGCGACGGCGCCGATCAGCAACGACTTCGCCGTGATCTCGCAGGGTGCGGCCGCGGCAGCGCAGTCGATCGGGCTCGAGGCGACCATCGAGACCGTGAGCCCGAGCGCCTACACGGCCCTGTTCTCCGACCCGAGCGCCCGCGAGGGCATCGACCTGTTCTACACGTCGTGGTATCTGTCGAGCCCCGACCCGCTCGAGATGTACGGCGTGCTGCGCACCGGCGAGTTCAGCAACTACGGCAACTGGAGCGACCCCGAATTCGACGCCCTCGTGAACGAGGCGGTCGCGATCGACGACCCGGCCGCGCGCAGTGAGGTCACCGCCCGCGCGCAGCGGATCGCGAACGAGCAGCTGCCGTGGCTTCCGCTGTTCCAGGGACCGATGACGCTGTTCCTCGGCGAGCGGGTGACCGGTGTGGCCCCGTCGGTGGCGTTCATGTACTACCCGTGGGCGGCGACCATTGGCTCCCGCTGAGGTGGGCGGGGGCCCGGCGCCGGGGCCCCGTCTCGGGGCGCCGCACTCCGCCGCCCGCCCCGCGGGTTCGCTCGAGGCTGAGGCAGGCGTGCGATGATCGCCGTCCGTCGGATCGCCGGCAAGCTCGGCGGCCTGCTGCTCACGCTGTTCCTGGCATCCGTGCTCGTGTTCTTCTCGCGCTTCCTGGTGCCGGGCGATCCCGTCTCGTTCCTGCTGCGTGGCCGCAAGCCGAGCCCGGAGGCGGTGGCGCAGATCACCGCGCAGTACGGTCTCGACCTGCCGCCGTGGCAGCAGTACCTCAACTGGGTGGCGGGACTCCTGCAGGGCGACCTCGGGCGCTCGCTGCAGTACCGGCAGGACGTGACCGTGGTGCTCGGCGAGCGGCTGCCCGTCACCCTCGGCCTCGTCGTGATGGCGGGCACGACGATCGCGGTCGTCGGCCTCATCGCCGGCGCGATCGCGGCCCTCCACCGCGGCCGCCTCGCCGATCGCTCGATCCTCATCGGGCTCACCGTCCTCGGCGCCATCCCTTCGTTCGTCGGATCCATCGTTCTCATCGCGGTGTTCGCGGTGCAGCTCGGCTGGTTCCCGTCGTTCGGGTCGGGCGAAGGGTTCTGGGACACGGTCTACCACCTCGTGCTTCCGTCGATCGCCCTCGCGATCGTCTTCGTGGTGCTGGTGGGCAAGGTGACGAGGTCGTCGATGATCGACCAGCTCGACCGCGAGCATGTCGAGGTCGCGATCAGCCGCGGCATCAAGCGCGGCACGGTGATCCGCCGTCACGTGTTCCGCAACGCCGTCGGGCCGATCCTGACCGTGAGCGGGATGCTGGTGGCGGGTCTCCTCGTCGCGAGCTCCATCGTCGAGGCGGCCTTCGGTCTCGCGGGCATGGGCTCGCTGCTCGTGCAGTCGGTCGACCGCCTCGACTTCCCGGTCGTGCAGGCGATCGTCCTCCTCGTCGTCACCGCGTTCGTGCTCGTGAACGCCGTGGTCGACGTCCTCGAACCCTGGATCGACCCCCGATCCGCTGCCGGAGCCGGTGCCCGATGACCGCCACACCCACCCTCGCCGTCGAGGTGCTGCGCGCTCCGCGGCTGCCCCGCACCAGCCTGACCTTCGCGATCGCGCTGGGCGTCCTCGCCACGATGACGCTGGCCGCGATCTTCGCGCCGTTCCTCGCGCCCTACAACCCGGATGCCGTCGACTTCGCCGCCGTCAACGCGCCGCCGAGCGCCGCGCACTGGCTCGGTACCGACGGCCTCGGCCGCGACACGCTGAGCCGCCTCATCTACGGCGCTCGCACCGCGCTGCTGGGTCCCCTGCTCGTGGTGGTCGCCTCGACCGTACTCGGCATCCTCCTCGGGCTCGTCGCCGGTTGGCGCGGCGGCTGGATCGATGCCGTGCTCGGCCGCCTGTTCGACGTGCTTTTCGCGTTCCCGTCGCTGCTCATCGCGATCATGGCGGTCGCGCTCTTCGGCAAGGGGCTGGTCGCACCGGTCATCGCGATGAGCATCGCCTACGCGCCGTTCGTCGCGCGCCTGACGCGCTCGCTCATCGCGGCCGAGCGGACGAGACCGTACGTCGCGGCGTATCGCGTGCAGGGCTTCGGCGGCGCGTGGATCGCGCTGCGGCGCGTGCTTCCGAACGTCACGCCCATCGTCGGCGCCCAGTCGACCCTGAACTTCGGGTACGTGCTCGCCGAGCTCGCGGCCCTGTCGTTCCTCGGTCTCGGCGTACAGCCGCCGACGGCCGACTGGGGCGCGATGATCAACGAGGCGCAGGCGGGGCTCATCGGCGGGCACTTCCTGCCCGCGATCGTGCCGGCGGTCGCCGTCGTCGTGGTCGTCGTGGCCGTCAACATCATCGGGGAAGAGCTCTCCGACCGCATCGGTGGGGAGACCCCGGCATGACCGCAACCGAGCCCGTCGTCACCCGGGCACGGGCCGGCGCGTCCGCAGCGCCGGGCGCCGCACTGCTCGACATCCGCGACCTGACGCTCGACCTGCCCGACGGCACGCGGCTGCTGCACGGCATCTCGCTCTCTGTCGCCGCGGGAGAGACCGTCGGCCTCGTCGGCGAGTCCGGGTCGGGCAAGTCGCTGACCGCCCGCGCCGTGCTGGGACTCGTCCCCGGCCGTTCCGCGACCACCGGCGACGTCGTGCTCGACGGGGCAGGTGTGCTGTCGGCCCCCGCGCCCGAGCTTCGGCAGCTGCGCCGCCACGGCGCGGCGATGATCTTCCAGGATCCGCGCGCCGGCATCAACCCGATGCGCACGATCGGCGATCACCTCACCGAGGCGCTGCGCCTCGCAGAGAGATGGTCGACGGATGCCGCGCGGGCGCGCGCCGTCGAACTGCTCGAGGCGGTGCGCCTCCCACGCCCAGAAGACCACCTGCACCAGTACCCGCACGAGTTCTCGGGCGGGATGCTGCAGCGCGTCATGATCGCCGGAGCACTGACGACGTCGCCGAAGCTCCTCGTCTGCGACGAGCCCACGACGGCCCTCGACGTGACCACCCAGGCCGAGATCATCGGCGTGCTCACCGAGCAGCGCGCGAGCCGAGGCATGGGCATGCTCTTCATCACGCACGACCTCAACCTGGCCGCATCGCTGTGCGACCGCGTCTACGTCATGAGCGGCGGGCAGATCGTCGAGCAGGGCCGCGCGCACGACGTGCTGCGCGACCCGCGGGCCGAGTACACGCGGCGACTGGTCGCCGCGACTCCGACGCTGGTCGGCGCCCGGCCCGGTGCAACCCCGGGTCACCGGATCGGAGACCCTGCGCAGCACGCCGGGGCGCAGCATCCGTCCACCGGCGCGTCGTCGGCGACCCCGGATTCTGTGCACCATGACGGCGGGACGGATGCTGCGGTCACGGCCGTTGCCGCTTCGCCGATGCTCGACGCGGCCGGGGTGTCGAAGACCTATGTGCGCCGTGGCAAGGAGCCGGTGCACGCGGTGATCGATGCGTCGGTCGCGGTTCCTCGGGGAGGCGCGCTGGGCGTGGTGGGGGAGTCGGGGTCGGGCAAGTCCACGCTCGCGCGCATGATCGTCGGGCTCGAGGCCGCCGACACGGGCGACATCCGCGTCGATGGTCGTGACCGCACCGCCGTGCCGCGCACCCGGCGCGAGCGGCTCGCTCACGCGCGCAGCGTGCAGATGGTGTTCCAGGACCCCTACCTGTCGCTCGACCCGCGCATCACAGCGGGCCGTGCCATCGAAGACGCCCTGCGCCTGCACACCACGCTGAGCGCGACGAACGCTCGCTCGCGCGTGCTCGACCTGCTCGCCCAGGTCGGACTGGGGGAGAAGCACGCACGGGCGCGGCCGCGGACGCTCTCGGGCGGTCAGCGTCAGCGAGTCGCGATCGCGCGCGCCCTCGCGATCGAACCGGACGTGCTCGTGATGGACGAGGCGACGAGCGCGCTCGATGTCTCAGTGCAGGCGCAGGTGCTCGATCTCGTCGACCGCATCCGGCGGGAGCGCGGACTCACCGTGCTCTTCATCAGCCACGACCTCGCCGTCGTGCGGCGCGTATGCGACGAGACGGTCGTGATGCGCCGCGGCGAGATCGTCGAGCGCGGCCGCACGGCGGAGCTGCTCGCCGCACCACAGCACGAGTACACGCGGCTGCTCATCGACTCGGTTCCCCAGCCCGGGTGGGACGCGGAGGCGGCGGGCGCCGAGGTCGAGGCCGCCGGCGTCGACCCCGGTGCTCCGGGCGAGCCTGCGGACGACGGCGGTGCCGAGGCTGCAGCGATGGAGCGGGCGAGGGTGGAGGCCGCCGGACAGGCGCGGTGACCTCATCCCGCGGCGGACGCCCGCGCACGGCAGGATGGAGGCGTGTTCAGCGTGGAACTGATCCCGGACGCCGAGCTCGACCGCGCGGTCAGGGAGGACTGGGACCGGCTGCTCGGGGCGGATCTGCCGAGCTCGGGGCGCAATCCCGCGCCCAGCAACCGTCCGCACGTGACGCTCGCGGTGCGCGAGCGGCTCGAGCCGGCGGACTTCGTGGGCCTCGCCGACCTGCTGCCTGTGCCGCTCGATCTCGGGGGAGTCCTTCTCCTCGGTCACCGGGACCGGTACGTCCTGGCGCGCCAGGTCATCGTGAGCTCCGCCCTGCTGGCGGTCCACCGCGCCGTCGCCGAGATCGCCGGGAGGCCGGAGCCGCGCTACTCGAACACGGGCATCGACCACTGGACTCCCCACATCACCCTGGCGCGGGGACTCACCGCGGTTCGACTGGCGACGGCGATGCGCCTGATCAAGGCAGCTCACATCAGCGGGCAGGCGACGGGTGCGCGCGTGTGGGAGGCCGACGCCCGGCGCGTCACCACGATCCGATGACTGCCGCGCCGGTCGCGTGAGCGGTCAGTCGGCGAGGGCGAGGGCGCGGAACGGCTCGCGCGGCGGAGCCGGCGGCTGCGGCGTCCGCTCCGGCTGCTGCCTGGCGCGCATCGTCCGCAGGTAGAGCTCGTCGATGAGGGCGGTCGCGAGGCGCACGAGCTTCGCGATCTCCGCGTCGTCGCGGTCGACCCACGCGCAGCGGGGCTCGTCGCCGACGGGTACGAAGCCGTCATGCTGCTCCCACGCGACCAGCGTGCGCTCGGCGCCCAGCACATGCTGCTGCCACCACACTTGACGCAGGTAGGACCGAGGGATGCTGCGCCACGCCTTGTTCGTCGTCTTGATCTCGGCGAGGGTGATGCGACCGACGCCGTCGACCGCGATGCCGTCGGGGGTCGCCAGGTGGCGCTTCTCGACGACCGCGTGGAAAAGGGCCGAGGACGGCTGGATGCCGTGGGTCGCGGCGACCCACCCGGCGATCTCGGGCTCGCGCGCTCGGCCGTGCGCGGTGTACGCGTTGCCGGAGAACCCCGAGCCCAGGAGCTTGGCGTCGGCGGCGCGGGCGATCGCCTTATCGGAGGTGAGGGTGGCGACATCCGTCGCGGTGATGCCCCTCGACCGAGCGCGCACCCAGGCCACCCGGTCGCGCGAGTCCGCCACGATGCGGGCGGCGACCTCCGGTGCCTGCGCCGCGAGCCCCGACGGGCGCGCGGCGGAGAGCTCGGGATTCACCCTTCGAGGCTACGCCGCCGACCCGACATCCGCCGCCTGCGACGCGCGCTGACCACCACCCGGCGTTGCGGACCTTCGGTGACGCCGTGCTCCGCCAGGTGGCGATGCGCTGACCGCTCCCACCGACGTACGGATCATGTGTCTCGCCGAGATGACGCGATCGACGCGCGTGGATCATGTGCACTCGGCGAGCACACGATCTCGACGCGACCGGTGGCGCGCAAGGGGGGTTGCGGAAGGACGTGGCGGTGGCATCCTCGGGGCATGGACACCATCACATCAGGCGAGTTCCGCGCGTTCCCCGGTGTCGAGGACTGGCATCCGCGCGTCACGGGGGCATTCGCGCTGTTCCGCACGGGCACGTTCGCCGTCGGGGCGCAGCTGTTCGGCGCGATCTCCGAGCTGGCAGAGGCCGCCGACCACCACCCCGATGTGGACGTGCGGTACACCACCGTGCGCGTGCGGCTCATGACCCACTCGGCAGGCGGGCTGACGGCGAAGGACGCCGAGCTCGCGGCGCGGATCTCGGAGGCCGCGCGCGAACTCGACATCCCGGCAGAGACCGGACGGATGCTCGATGTGATGCTCGCCGTCGCGACGCCGGACCCCGGCGCGGTCGTGCCGTTCTGGAAAGCGGCGACCGGATTCTCGGAGGTGCGCGACGGCGTCCTCTTCGATAAGGACGGCCGTGGCCCGCTCATCTGGTTCCAGCCGGTCGACAAGCCCTTGCGCGGCCGGTCGCACCTCGATGTCAACGGGCCACGCGACGTCATCGAGAAGCGGCTGGACGCCGCACTGGCCGCGGGCGGCGTCATCGTCGACGACTCGCACGCGCCGGAATGGTGGACGCTCGCGGACGCGGACGGCCACAAGGTCGACCTCTGCCCCTGGCGGACGTGACGGCGGAGAGCTCGTCCTCCCGGTATCAGAACGCGGCCGCGCCCGCCTCCGCGACGGTCTGATCCTGCTCGCCCGACCCGCCGCTGACTCCCACCGCGCCGACGACCCTGCCGTCGCGGCTGAGCGGCACGCCGCCGGCGAAGATCGCGACGCCGCGGCCGTGCGCGTTGGTCGTGTGGATGCCGAAGAACTGCTGCGTCGGCTGCGAGTTGTCGCCGAGATCCTTGGTCGAGATGTCGAACGCCTTCGACGTCCATGCCTTGCTGATCGAGATCTCGATGCTGCCGATCCAGGCGCCGTCCTGGCGCACGTGTGCGACGAGGTTGCCGCCGGCGTCGACGACGGCGATGTTCATGGGCTGGCCGATCTCGTCGGCGCGCTTCTCAGCGGCCTCGATCACGCGACGGGCGTCTGCGAGGGTGACGGACATGGGAGTTCCTTTCGTGGGAGGGAGACGGATGCCTCGGGGCCGAGGCATCCGAGCGGTCAAGCGGTTGTGATGTACCCGTTCGGGTTGAGCACGTATTTCTTCGCGGCGCCCTGGTCGAACTCGGCATAGCCGCGCGGGGCGTCGGCGAGCGAGATCGGGGTCGCGTTGACGGCGTCGGCGATGTGCACCTTGTCGTGGAGGATCGCCATCATGAGCCGTCGGTTGTATTTCATGACCGGGCATTGCCCGGTGGTGAACGACAGCGACTTGGCCCAGCCGAGGCCGAGCCGCAGTGACAGCGAGCCGACCTTCGCGGCCTCGTCGATGCCGCCCGGGTCGCCGGTGACGTAGAGGCCGGGGATGCCGAGCGCGCCGCCGGCGGCGGTGATCTCCATGAGGGAGTTGAGCACGGTCGCCGGCGCCTCGTGCGAGGCATCCGTGCCGTGTCCGCGTGCTTCGAAGCCGACCGCGTCGACCGCGGCGTCGACCTCGGGCACGCCGAGGATCTGCGCGATCTGGTCCTTCGGGTCACCCTTCGACACGTCGACCGTCTCGCAGCCGAACGAGCGCGCCTGCGCGAGGCGGTCCTCGTTGAGGTCCCCGACGATGACCGCCGCCGCGCCGAGCAGCTGCGCGCCGACGGCCGCGGCCAGTCCGACGGGGCCGGCGCCGGCGATGTACACGGTCGAGCCGGGACCGACGCCCGCGGTCACGGCGCCGTGAAAGCCGGTGGGGAAGATGTCGGACAGCATGGTGAGGTCGAGGATCTTCTCGAGTGCCTGGTCGCGGTCGGGGAAGACCAGCAGGTTCCAGTCCGCGTAGGGGACGAGTGCGTACTCGGCCTGGCCGCCGACCCAGCCGCCCATGTCGACGTAGCCGTAGGCGGAGCCGGGTCGGTCGGGGTTGACGTTCAGGCAGATGCCGGTCTTGCCCTCCTTGCAGTTTCGGCAGCGGCCGCAGGCGATGTTGAACGGCACCGAGACGATGTCGCCCACCTTGACGAACTCGACGTCGGGGCCGACCTCGACAACCTCGCCGGTGATCTCGTGGCCCAGCACGAGCCCTTCGGGCGCGGTGGTGCGTCCGCGCACCATGTGCTGATCGGAGCCGCAGATGTTGGTCGCGACGGTGCGCAGAATGGCGCCGTGGGGCACCTTCCTGCCCACGTTCGCCGGGTTGACGCCCGGTCCGTCCTTCAGCTCGAACTCGGGGTAGTCGGTGTCGATCACCTCGACGACACCCGGACCCTTGTAGGCCACCGCCCTGTTTGCAGACATCGTCGTCCTCTCCGTCGCTCGGCAGACGTGGCCGCGCGACTTCGTCGTTGCGTGGGCTCGGTGCGAGCCTTCTCCTTCCGGCGGACTCGCGCAATGGGGCTCGATTTGGCGGTCGGCCCGCCATCACGTACCCTGGTGGGAGCCGAAGACCGCCGGTCATCGACGTGCGTGCGAACGCATGGAGATCGAAGCTCTGCAACGCAGGGGCCCGCGCAGGTGTCACGAACGATTCTCCTGATTCAGGAATCCTGCTCCGTGCGCTTGCGCCGGAGCTTTTTTGTTGCCGCGACGAGCAGATGAGCGGATGCCTCCGGCCGGCGCCCCGCCACCGCGGAGCGTCTCATTCACACAAGGAGTGGCCATGGCGCAGAAGGAAGCATCGGTCGCCGAGCTCACGAAGAACTTCGAGGACTCGACCGCCGTTCTGCTGACCGAGTACCGCGGTCTGACGGTTGCCCAGCTCAAGGAGCTGCGCAACAGCATCCGTCAGGACGCGGAATACGCCGTGGTGAAGAACACGCTGACCAAGATCGCCGCGAACAACGCGGGGATCACGTCGCTGGACGACGACCTCAAGGGTCCGTCGGCCATCGCATTCGTGCACGGTGACCCGGTCTCCGTCGCGAAGGGTCTCCGTGCCTTCGCCAAGGCACACCCTCTTCTCGTGATCAAGGGCGGTTTCTTCGACGGAAACCCCCTGAGCGCTGACGAGGTCAACAAGCTCGCCGACCTCGAGAGCCGTGAAGTCCTGCTGGCGAAGCTCGCCGGTGCGATGAAGGCCTCGATGACCAAGGCGGCATACGTCTTCAATGCGCTTCCGTCGAAGGCCGTCCGCACGGTCGACGCGCTGCGCGAGAAGCAGGAGTCCGCGGCCTGATAACGGCCTCGGCATAGCAAACCACTATCAAGGAGAAACATCATGGCAAAGCTCAGCACTGAGGAGCTGCTCGACGCGTTCAAGGAGCTCACGCTCATCGAGCTCAGCGAGTTCGTCAAGGCGTTCGAGGAGACCTTCGACGTCACCGCCGCCGCCCCGGTCGCGGTTGCCGCTGCGGGCGCGCCCGCCGGTGCCGCTCCGGAAGAGGTCGAGGAGAAGGACTCGTTCGACGTCGTCCTCGAGGCCGCCGGCGACAAGAAGATCCAGGTCATCAAGGTCGTCCGCGAGCTCACCTCGCTCGGCCTCGGTGAGGCGAAGGCCGTCGTCGACGGTGCTCCGAAGGCCGTCCTCGAGGGCGCCAACAAGGAGACCGCCGACAAGGCGAAGGCCGCTCTCGAAGAGGCCGGCGCGACGGTCACCCTCAAGTAATCCCGCGCTGCTTCTGCAGCGATTCCACGAAGGCCCCGGATGCTCGGCATCCGGGGCCTTCGTCGCCTGCGGGCTCAGGCGGTGCCGAGCGGGCCGACGCCGATGACCGCGGACGCGTCGTCGTCGACGGGTGCGGTGGAATTGCGCACCACGAGCGGCGACGACTCGTACAGGCGATGAGTGGGCGCATCCGGGTCGTCGAGCTGCCACATGAGCAGCTGTACCGCGGCGCGTCCCTGCTGGTGCGGACGCTGCTGCAGCGTGGTGAGCGAGAACATCTCGGCGTAGGCGTGGTCGTCGATGCCGATCACACTCAGGCGCTCGGGCACGCGGATGCCGAGGCGCCGGGCCGCGATGATCGTGCCGACCGCGACTTCGTCGCACACCCCGACGATCGCCGTCGGGCGCGTCCGGCGATCGCCGAGCAGCTCGACGGCGGCGCCGTAGCCGCCGGGCATCGTCACCTCGGAGTGGACATGGCGAGCGGATGCCTCCAGCCCGGCCTCGCGCATCGCCGAGAGATACCCGTCCAGGCGCCGGCCGTCGCCGAAGCTGGTGTGCCGCCCGTCGGGGTCGCCGCCGAGGAAGACGACCTTGCGATGCCCGAGGCCGAGGACGTGGTCGGTGGCGATGGTGGCGGCCGCCGCATCGTCGATCGAGACCGCATTGGTGCCGACGTCGTAACCGCCGACCGCCACCACCGGCTTGCCGAACGCGACCAGCCGTTCGAGCTCACGCGCGTTGGGTTCGATGCCGACCGCGATCAGGCCGTCGAACCTCTTGCGGGCGAGGAAATGCTCGAACATCTCGCGGCGCGCCGCCGACTCGGGTGGCGCCCCGTAGAGGGCGAGATCGTATCGTCGCTCGAGCAGCGCGTCCTGGATGCCCTCCAGCACCTGGGAGAAGAACCACCGGTCGAGCGACGGCATGACGACACCCACGGTCTGCGTGCGTCCGGTCACGAGGCTCACGGCGCTCGTGGTGGGCACGTAGCCCAGGGCGGCCGCGGCATCCCTGACCCGCTGGCGGGTGGCGGCGGAGACGTAGCCCGAGCCCGTGAGCGCGCGCGACGCCGTCGACTTCGAGACGCCTGCCGCCCGCGCAACATCGGCGATGCCCGCCATCGGGTCCTCCCTCACCCGCCCGGGGACGCCGCCGGCGCCCGGGATTCTGGAACCGGTTCCAGGGGTCATTGTGCCGGGATTGCGCACCTCCCACCAGTACGGGAGACGCTATTTACCGACTTGTGATGTGGGGTCATTGTGTGCCCTTGCGGCATCCCCTAGTTTGAGCATGGAATCGGTTCCCGATCACATATGTGCGGAGTCCGAGAGGCGGCTCCGCAACTCAACGAGGAGGCAGACACATGACTGCACTGCGATCCCGCCGTCGACACGGCTACATCGCACTGGGACTGACAGCCGTCGCAGCACTCACCCTCGCCGGATGCGCCGAAGGCGGCGATGAGGGCGGCGACAGCGGCTCGGTCGAAGGAGAGACCGTCGAGATCGCCGGCGGCATCACCGGCTCGGAGGCGGAGAACCTCCAGAAGACCTTCGAACAGTTCGAGGAGGACACCGGCATCACCGTCAACTACACCGGTGACAAGGGGTTCGAGGGCAACATCGTCACCAAGGTGGCAGGCGGATCCGCGCCCGACATCGCCATCGTGCCGCAGCCGGGCCTCTTCCGCTCGCTCGTCGAGACCGGCGAGGTCAAGGAGGGCACGGCGGAGGTCGAGGCCAACGTCGACGAGTACTGGTCCTCCATCTGGAAGGACACGGGCTCGGTGGACGGTACGTTCTACGCCGCACCGATGCTGGCCAATCTGAAAGGCTACGTCTGGTACTCGCCGAAGAGCTTCGCCGAGTGGGGCGTCGAGCCGGCGACGACGTGGGACGAGCTCATCACGCTGACCGACACCATTCGCGAGAAGACCGGCGAGCCGCCGTGGTGCGCCGGATTCTTCTCCGAGGCCGCGTCCGGGTGGCCCGGGACGGACTGGGTCGAGGACCTCGTGCTGCGTCAGGCCGGACCGGACGTGTATGACAGCTGGGCAGCCGGAGACACGCCCTTCACCGACCCCGACATCGAGGCGGCATTCGACTCCGTAGGCGAGATCCTGCTCAATCCGGACTACGTCAACGCAGGATTCGGCGATGTCAAGAGCATCAACTCGACGGCATTCGGTGACCCCATCGCTGCCGCTGTGGCGAACGGCACGTGCGCGCTGACCCACCAGGCATCCTTCCTCACGGCCAACTTCCTCACTGCGAAGACGGCAGACGGCGCGACGCCGGAGGTCGGACCGGATGGCGACGTGTACGCCTTCCTGCTCCCCGGCCCGGAAGCAGGCGAGCTCGCGGTCGAAGGCGGCGGCGAACTGGTGACCGCGTTCTCGGATGATGCGGCAACGCAGCAGGTGCTCGAATTCATGTCGACGCCGGAGTTCGCCGACGCGCGCGTGAAGCTCGGCGGTGCCATCTCGGCCAACACCGGTGCCGACCCGACGCTGGCATCGAGCGAGTTCCTGACCGAGGCGATGAAGATCGTGCAGGACTCGAACACGGTGTTCCGCTTCGACGCCTCCGACCTGATGCCGGCGACCGTCGGCTCGGGCTCGTTCTGGCGCGGCATGGTCGACTGGATCGACGGCAAGCCGACGCCGCAGGTCCTGAGCGACATCCAGGCGGGATATCAGGACTGATCCACCGCAACCGGTGCCGGGTCCGCACGCTCGACGTGCGGCCCCGGCGTCGGGGTGATTCATCCGTCGACGTCGACGGGGGAAGGCGAAACATGTCTCAGACCACAACATCGGCGGCCGACCAGGCGCAGGGCACGCCTCCGCCGGAACGCGGAGGACGGAAGCCTCCGTCGCGCCGGACGACGCGACTCGTCGTCACGATCGGGCTCATCCTGATCGCGGCACTGATCGTCTTCCTCCTGCTCAGCCCCCCGAACCCGGACGCGCGACCGGTCTCGCTCGGATTCTCGTACAACTCGTTCTTCCAGTGGATCGGCAACATGGGGCCGATCGTCCAGATCCCCATCATCCTGGTGATCTTCGCTGCGGTGGTCGGCATCCTCCTGGTGCTGATCGAGTACGCACCGCGCGCCGGCCGGGGCTACTTCTGGCTGCGGCTCATCTCGTGCTTCGCGATCCCGTTCCTCGCGTTCATGATGCTGCGGCCATACCAGGGCGCCGTGATCTACGTGATCGCGATCGCCCTCATCGCCGGTGGCCTGTTGTTCTGGGCCGACTACCGGGCGAGCCAGGGCGCCGGCTATCTGTACCAGCTGACGCTCTTCATGGCGCCCGCCGCCATCGCGATCCTCGTCGGCCTCGTCTATCCGAGCATCGCGACCATCATCCAGTCTTTCTTCGACAAGACCGGGGAGAACTTCGTCGGCCTGGAGAACTACGTGTGGGCCTTCACGAACCCGCAGGGGTTCTGGTCCATCATCAACACCCTCATCTGGGCGATCTTCGCACCGGTCTTCGCGACGGTCGTCGGCCTGGCGTACGCGGCCTTCATGGAGCGGGCGCGCGGCGAACGGCTGCTGAAGCTGCTGGTGTTCATGCCGTTCGCGATCGCCCCGGTGAGCATCAGCCTCATCTGGAAGTTCGTCTACGACTACCGCCAGGGCGAGCAGATCGGAACCCTCAACGCGATCGTGGTGGCGTTCGGCGGTCAGCCCGTGCCGTGGCTGGACATCTGGCCCCTGGTCAACACGTTCTGCCTGCTGTTCGCTTTCGTCTGGGCGCAGACCGGATTCGCGATGGTCGTGCTCTCGGCGGCGATGAAGGCGGTGCCGGTGGAGCAGCTCGAAGCGGCCCAGCTCGACGGCACCTCGGCCTGGCAGCGGTTCATCAACGTGACGGTGCCGGGCATCCGCACGTCGATCATCGTCGTCTTGACGACGGTCACCATCGCCGCCCTGAAACTGTACGACATCGTGGCGGTGATGACCGGCGGGCGGGCGAACTCGACAGTGCTCGGTTTCGAGATGGTCAATCAGCAGCAGCGGTTCCAGAGCTACGGACACTCGGCGGCGCTCGCCGTGCTGATCTTCGTCTTCGTGACACCACTGATCATCTACAACGTCTTGCAGCTGCGTAAGCAGAGGGAGGTGCGGTGATGACCGCCGTCGACTCCAAGACCACGCCGCAGAACACCAAGGCGGAGGCGCGGAGGATCGCGCGTGAGACGCGTCGCAACGAGGCGCTCGCGCACAAGCGGCTGACCTCGCCGCTGGCCACCATCTTCGCCGTCGCGATCGCGTTCCTGTGGACCATCCCGACGCTCGGCCTGCTCATCACGTCGTTCCGCCCAGGTGCCGACTCGGCGACATCAGGCTGGTGGACGGTCTTCACCAACCCCGACTTCACGCTCGGCAACTACCAGGACGCGTTGACGTCGGGCGGCACCGCCCTGACGCTGGGCGAGTCCTTCCTGAACTCGCTCGCGATAACGATCCCGGTCACGATCTTCGCCCTGGCCGTCGCGTCGCTGGCCGCGTATGCGTTCGCGTGGATGGACTTCAAGGGCCGCGGGTTCCTGTTCGTCGCGGTGTTCGCCCTCCAGATCGTCCCGATCCAGATGGCGCTCGTGCCGCTCTTGAGTCTGTTCTCGAGGGGCCTCGAGATCGGCGACGTGCAGATCTTCCCTGGGCTCGAGATGCGCGAGGTCGACCACAGCTTCGCGACGGTGTGGATCGCCCACGTCATCTTCGCGATGCCGCTGGCGATCTTCCTCCTGCACAACTTCATCTCGGAGATCCCCTCCGACGTGATCGAGGCGGCTCGCGTCGACGGCGCGGGGCACGGGCAGATCTTCTTCCGAATCATCCTGCCGCTGGCGACGCCCGCGCTCGCGTCGTTCGCCATCCTCGAGTTCATCTGGGTGTGGAACGACCTGCTCGTCGCGACGATCTTCGCCCCGACGACATCACTGCCGATGACGCAGACGCTGAACTCCTTGTCCGGCACCTGGGGCAACCAGTGGTTCCTCGTTTCGGCGGGCGCGTTCCTCGTGCTGTTCGTGCCGATCATCGTGTTCCTCGCACTGCAGCGGTTCTTCGTGCGCGGGCTCATGGCCGGCGCGACGAAGGGCTGACACTTCAGAGAACGGATGCCGCGGGCCTGCGTCTCACGCAGGCTCGCGGCATCCGTTTCCGATGGGGTGATCGCCCCAGGTCAGCTGGTGCAGCCGAGCCGCGTCTGGATGGACTGCATCGCGTCGATCTCGGCGGTCTGACCGTTCCTGATCGCGGTCGCGACCTCGAGGGCGCGCGGGTCCGTGCCGAGCTCGAGGAGCGCTTCGGCCATCGGGATCGCGCCCTCGTGATGGCGGATCATCAGCGTGAGGAACTGGCAGTCCGCCTCCACGCCCGTCGCCGCCTTCAGCGCGGCGATCTCGTCGGCGGATGCCATGCCCATCGCCGCCTGAGCCTGTTCATCGGTCATCGGCTCGGCGGACGAGCCGCCGTGGGCGTGCTCCGAGTCTCCGGCATCCATCCACTGCATCATCGGCCCGCCGGACTGGGGGAGACCCCACTGCACCAGCCAGTCGTACATCTCACCGCGCTGGCCGGCCTGACCGGTGGCGATGTCGTACGAGAGCACGCGCAGCTCTTCATCGTCGGTCTTGCCGTAGATCTCCATCGCCATCTCGATCGCCTGCGCATGGTGCACCTGCATGTCGCGGGAGAACCCGGCCTCAGGAGACTCGGTGCCCGGAGCCGACGCGGCCGCCTGGGAGCCGAAGGTCGAGAAGCGCCCCACCGCGAATGCGAGGCCGGCGATGAGGATGAGTGCGACGACGATGACGAACCACCGCCGGGAGCTCCCCGCCGAGGGCTCGGCCGACACGACGCGGCCTACTTCTTGCCGAGAGCGCTGTACGCGCCGGTGCACGCGGCGTTCGGCTCGGGCGCGTTCGTGCTCTTCCAGTACGCCTTGATGAACTCCTCGATGCGCTCGTCGTCGGCCGAGTCGACTTTGAGCTGCGCGTTCCAGGCGCTCACGGCGATGGGGGTGTCCATGTCGTCGTACGGCGAGAGCACCGTGTAGGTCGACGGCAGCTCGCCCTCGAGCGTGGCGATGTCGTCGTCCGAGACCTGTGCGGGGTCGTAGGTGATCCACACCGCGCCGTGCTCGAGAGCGTGGACGGCGTTCTCGTTCGGAACCGGCTCCGTGTACACACCGCAGTTCAGCCACATCACGTTGTGGTCGCCGCCGGCCGGGGGAGTCTGGGCGTAGTCGACCGCGCCGTCGACGTGGTTCGCGGTGTTCGTGAAGGTCTCGACGCCCTCGATGCCGCTGCCGTCGCTGTCACCGCGGGCATACGACGGGGCCGGGGCCGGCGCGAAGACGATCGACGCGACGATCGCCGCGACGACCAGGACCGCGGCCGTCGAGCCGACGATCCACCACACGAGCTTGCTGCGCTTGCGCTTGGCGAGCTGCTTCTGATACTCGGCCAGCTTCTCCTGGCGCTTCTGCTCGCGCTGCTGCTTGACGGTGAGTTCGATCTTCGCCTGAGTGGCGGGGTTGCCGCTCTTGCGCTTCTCGTCGGGGGTCGGGGTCATGCTCGTGATCTCTGCCAATCGATGGACCGGGGCGCCCGGCGCGAGCCGCTCGAAGACGGCTGACGGGTCGCCCTCATCCTATGCGAGCGCATGAGTGCACCCCCTGGGAAGGAGCCGACAGCGGTGCCTTCTCCCGAGGGTCGGACCAGCCGTGGGATAACGCTTGCGGGCCGGGTGGAGGCATCCGTTACCATGGAACTCGAATCGATTCGACCTTCGTGGTCGATCGTGCGAGCCGCAGTGCCGATCGGCAGCGTCGGACTACTCGCGTCACTTCGATCCGCTCCTCGCTGCGCGCGCCATCCCGGCACTGCCGGTGTCCACGCCGTTCCGCCTCGCCCGTCGCCCCGTCGAACCCCCTCACGAAACGAAGTCCACTGTTGCTCGACACCGCCTCCATCCCCACGCAGAAGCCAGACACGCGCACGCCCGAAGCCCCGCGTCCCGCGGCACCCCAGCCGCACCCGTCGTCGACGGGCGCGATCCGCACCCTCGGCAGCAACCCGGCGACCGCACCGATCGTGCTGCACCCGGGCGACTCGATCCCGCACCGCCGCCGCGTCCTCTACATCGTGCTGCTCGGCGCTCTCACGGCGCTCGGCCCGTTCACGATCGACCTGTACCTGCCGGCGTTCCCGGTGCTCGAGGCGGACTTCCAGACCACGGCCGCGATGATCCAGCTGACCCTCACGGGCACGATGATCGGCTTCGCGATGGGTCAGCTCATCGTCGGCCCGCTGAGCGACAAGGTCGGTCGACGCATCCCCTTGCTGTCGGTGACAGCGCTGCACGTCGTGGCGAGCGTCGGCGCGGCGCTCGCGCCGACCCTCGAGCTGCTGTCTGTCGCCCGCGTGCTGCAGGGCGCCGGTGCAGCGGCGGGCGGCGTCGTGGCCGCTGCGATCGTGCGCGACCTGTTCGGCGGGCGTCGTCTGGTGGTCATGCTGTCCCGTCTCGCGCTCGTCTCGGGCGTCGCGCCGGTGCTCGCGCCTCTCGTCGGTTCGGCGCTGCTGGCCGTCATGCCGTGGCGGGGCGTGTTCGTGGTCCTCGCGGTGTACGGCGCGATCATGCTGGTGGCGTCGATCGTCCTGCTCCCCGAGACGCTGCCGCCCGCGCGTCGCCACGACAAGGGCGCCACGACCGTCTGGCAGCGCTACCGGAGCGTCTTCGGCGACCGCGTCTTCATCGGCGTGCTCATCATCGGCGGCATGACGTTCTCGGGCCTGTTCTCGTACCTGTCGAGCTCGTCGTTCCTGTTCCAGCTCAGCTACGGCCTCAGCCCACAGCAGTACGGACTGATGTTCGCGGTCAACTCGCTCGGTGTCGTCGTCGGTGTGCAGGCCGCGTCTCGGCTGGCGGCGCGCTTCGGCCCGCAGTGGGTCATGGCCTGGTCGACCGCCGTGCTCGTGGTCGCAGCATCCGCCATCATCGTCACCGACCAGCTGGGCCTGGGCCTGTGGGGCACCGTCGTGCCGCTGTTCGTCTTCATGACCGCGTGCGGGTTCACCTTCCCGTGCGTGCAGGTGCTCGCTCTCGACCGCCACGGCAAGGCAGCGGGCACGGCGCAGTCGATCATCGGCGCGACGAACTTCGGAGTCGCGGGCCTCATCTCACCCCTCGTGGGATGGATCGCGAAGGATGCGGGCATCACGGCCACGACGATGGCCTCGGTCATGGTCGGGTGCGCCGTCATCGGCGTGCTGTCGCTGTGGTTCGTCGTGCGCCCGCGCACGGTCGAGCGTCTCGCGCCCTGATCCGGCGTCAGGCCCGCGGCCGCACCGGCTGCAGGCGGAAGAGCCGGACGGTGCGCCCGGACTCCCGTTCGTAGTTGCGGTAGCCGGGCCACTGGGATTCGATCCGCGCCCACATCGCGTCGCGTTCGGCGTCGGGGACCGGCGTGGCGCGGACGGGCATGCGGCGACCGCGCACGGTGATCGCCGCGTCGGGGTGTGCGAGCAGGTTGGCGGTCCACGCGGGATGGCGGGCACCGGCGAAGTTCGTGCCGGCGACGATCGCCCGGCCTTGGCCGTCGGGCGTGTACATCAGCGGCACGTCCCGCGGCTCGCCGGACTTCGCGCCGATCGTATGCAGCACGAGGGAGGGAACCAGCAGCGCGCTCACCTGCACGCGGCCGCGCGACACCCACGCGACGAACCGTTCGACGGGCGGCAGCAACGCGGGGCCGATGACGCGTCGGAACATCCGCGTGCGCGTGAGCGGCGCGATGAGCCTGCGCACCACGTCGACGACCGATGCCATGCGTCCCTCCTCGCCATCGCGATGAGACCGCACGATAGCACCGGCGCCACCGAATCCCGCTTCGCCGCGTCGGCACCGAGCGGACGCTCGAGGTCGCGCGCACTCGCTGCAGGTGACCGTTCGCGTGAGTTCGGGCGTCCTTCGCGGCAGGGGACGAGCCGACGCTCGTGTCGCGGGCGGGGCATGCGGCGCGCCAGTGTGCAAGGGGGTGGCGCCGGTGAGCCCGCCAGGCAGAATGGGGCGATGACGACAGTCCAGCGTCGGGTCGCTGTGCCGGTCATCGCATACCTCGCGGTGGGATCCGGGCTCGTGGTCCTGTCTTGCCTGCTCGGGTGGTGGATCTTCGCGCGCGGCGACGAGCCCTTCGCCATCGACACCGCGTGGAACCTGCTCGTCGCCGAGCTGTGGCACCCCGCGCTCACCGGGTTCTCGCGCGTCATGGACTTCGTGGGCGGCGGATGGTTCAGCGTGCTCGTCGTGCCGATCGGCGGAGCGATCGCGCTCATCGTGCTGCGGCGGCCGTGGGCGGCCGCGTACTTCCTCGCCGCCGAGGCGGTGTCGGCGGCGGGTGTGCAGGTTCTCAAGCACCTCTTCGGCCGCGTGCGTCCCGAAGACATCATCGTGATCTCGGACTACGGCTCATACCCGTCGGGGCATGTGGCCAACGCCGCCACCGTCGCGGTCGCCGCGGTGGTGATCGTGCCGCGCATGTGGGTGGCCATCGTGGGCGCCGCATGGGTCGTGCTCATGGCTTTCAGCCGCACCTACCTGCACGCGCACTGGCTCAGCGACACCGTCGGTGGGGCGCTCCTCGGTGCCGGCGCGGCGCTTCTGGTGGCGGCGGCGTTCGCCGTGCCGATGGCCCGGGAGGGAACGGATGCCTCGGCGAAACGCCCGTCGTTAGGCTGAGCGCATGACTGCGCCCGCGCCCGAAGAGTCCGCACCGACCGATCCGGCGGTCGCCGTCGCCGAGGCGGAACTCGCGCGCCTGCGGGCTGAGGCCGAGGCGGCAGAGGCCCAGCTGAAGGCCGCCCAGGCCAAGGCCGCCCTCGCCGCTGCCGAAGCCGCCGCCGCGAAGGCCCGGGTCATCGCTGCACCCGCGCCCGCCGCGTCCTCATCTGAGGACGAGGGCCGGACTGCGGAAGCTTCCCGGGTTGCGGCCCCTCAGCTCGGCGCAGATCCTCGAACGAGGACCGGGGTGGCGGACGGTTCGCAGGCCCACGAGCCCGCGCGAGCGCCCAGCCAGGGCTCCGCGGCGAGGGAGCCGAGCCCGACGGAGTCAACCGCGCCGCAGACCGAGAACGGCCCGCTCACTCCGCAGGAGGTCCAGAAGGTCGCGTCCGGCTACTCGTTCGAGGGGGCGACACTCGATCTCGGCGCCCTCCTCAACGGGGACCCGGTCCCCTCGGCCCAGATCCGCATCCCGCTGCCGATGATGAACCGCCACGGGCTCGTCGCGGGCGCCACCGGAACCGGCAAGACGCGCACACTGCAGGGCCTCGCCGAGCAGCTCTCCGCGAAGGGCGTGCCGGTGTTCGCCGCCGACATCAAGGGCGACCTGTCGGGGGTCGCGACGCCCGGGGAGTCGAGCGAGAAGCTGCTCGCTCGCACGCAGGCGATCGGGCAGGATTGGAGGCCCGAGGTCTCGGTCACCGAGTACTTCGCCCTCGGCGGCGTCGGCAAGGGCGTGCCCGTGCGGGCGACGGTGTCGGGCTTCGGCCCGCTGCTGCTGAGCAAGGTGCTGGGCCTGAACGACACGCAGGAGTCGAGCCTCGGGCTCGTGTTCCACTACGCCGACGCGAACGGCCTCGCGCTCGTCGACCTCTCGGACCTGCGCGCCGTGCTCACCCACCTCACGAGCGACGAGGGCAAGGCCGAGCTCAAGGAGCTCGGCGGCCTGTCGGCGGCGACCGCGGGCGTGATCCTTCGCGAGCTCATCACCTTCGCGGACGCCGGAGCCGACGTGTTCTTCGGCGAACCCGAGTTCGACGTGGCAGATTTCCTCCGCACGGCGTCCGACGGCCGCGGCATCATCAGCCTGCTCGAGGTGCCGGGCGTCATCGACAAGCCGGCGCTGTTCTCGACGTTCCTGATGTATCTGCTCGCCGAGCTGTTCGAGATCCTCCCCGAGGTGGGGGATGCCGACAAGCCGAAGCTCGTCTTCTTCTTCGACGAGGCGCACCTGCTGTTCAAGGACGCGTCGAAGGACTTCCTCGCCGCGATCGTGCAGACGGTCCGTCTCATCCGCTCGAAGGGCGTCGGGGTCTTCTTCGTGACGCAGACGCCGAAGGACGTGCCGTCCGACGTGCTCGCGCAGCTCGGCTCGCGGGTGCAGCACGCTCTCCGCGCCTTCACGCCCGACGACGCGAAGGCTCTCCGGGCCACGGTCGGCACCTACCCGAAGTCGGGCTACGACCTCGAGCGCGTGCTGCAGGAGCTGGGCACGGGCGAGGCGATCGTCACGGTCATGAGCGAGAAGGGCGCTCCGACGCCGGTGGCATGGACGCGACTGCGGGCACCGCAGGGGCTGATGTCGCCCACGCCGGAGCCTGCGATCGTCGCGGCGGTGAACGCGTCGCCGCTGCTGGCGAAGTACGGCACCGCCATCGACCGAGAGTCGGCCCGCGAGATCCTCGCGAAGAAGATGCAGGCTGCCGACGACGCGGCCGCTGCCGAGGACGCGGCGCTCGCGAAGGCGAAGGCCGATGCCGAGTACGCGAAGCAGAAAGCGGCGATCGACACGCAGCAGGCCGCGGCCGACAAGGCGAGCACCGCAGCCGAGAAGAAGGCGCAGCAGGAGTACGAGCGCCTGCTCAAGAAGACCGCCGGCACGACGCGCACGTCGCGGTCCGCGCAGAAGTCGCCGATAGAGCAGATTCTCAACTCGAAGTCCACCCAGACGATACTGGGTGGGGTGATCCGCGGGATCTTCGGCACCGGCAGGCGCTGAGGCATCCCGACCCCGGCGGGTCGCTCCCGATCCGGAAGGACTCGCGTGCGCCGCACAGTAGTCGTCGTCGCGCTGACGCTCGCGCTGCTGACAGCCGCGGCAGGCGTGTGGCTCGCGATCGCCGCGACGGCGGGGAACACGGATGCTGCGCCCTCGGCGTCCGTCTCGCCCTCCGCGTCGGCGTCGGCCCCGGTGACGGCCGACGACTACTGCTACGTCGAGGCGATGATCTCCTACCGGGTCGAGGAGCAGGAGCTGGCGCAGACCCTGCTGCGCAAGCAGGGGATCGAGGCCGGAGCGAGCGGATTCGCTACCGGCATCGCCGCGCGGAACGAGGACGAGCTCCAGGATCTGCGCCGGTGGTACCTCTCGTGGGCCGATGCGCGTCCGGCGGAGCCGCCGACGGACGGCCCGTGCGGCGGGCATGGCTCCGACCACGCTCAGATGCCGGGGATGCCGGCATGGAGCGCGCTGCAGGGTTTCGTCGACGCGCAGCACCCTGACGCCGAACGCCGTTTCGCCGAGATCCTCCAGGCGCAGAACGCGGGGATGATCGCCCTCGTGACACTCATCCTCGAGGGCGACCCGCATCCCGCCGTGGCGGAGTCGGCGGAACAGGTGCTGAAGCAGGCCGCGGCCGACGAGGAGACTCTGCGGGGACTCCTCGACTCCCTGCCCTGAGAACCGTGTGATGGACGGATGCTGCGGGCCGCAGCATCCGTCATGCGAAATCGAACCGCAGACGGGGCCCGCGCGACCCCCGAGGGTCGTGCGAGGCATAGCCTGGAGGCATGGCGACGAAGCCCCCGACCACCGACATCGACGAGGCGCGAGTGCACGTGTCGCGACCCAAGAAGTCCGCGGTGGGCGTGCCGGCGGTGCTGCACGCGCTCGAGATCGCGAACGAGCAGATGGGCGTCGCGCGCTCGGTGCAGACGCTCATGCGGGTCAACCAGAAGGATGGCTTCGACTGTCCCGGCTGCGCGTGGCCCGAAGAAGACAAGCGCCACATCGCCGAGTTCTGCGAGAACGGCGCGAAGGCGGTCGCCGAGGAGGCGACGCTGCGCCGCGTCGGCCCGGACTTCTTCGCGGCGCACTCGCTCGACGAACTGCGCGCCCACGACGACTGGTGGCTCGGGCAGCAGGGCCGCCTGACGCACCCCATGCTTCTGGACGAGGGAGAGACGCACTACCGGCCGATCACGTGGGACGCCGCACTCGCCCTCGTCGCCGACGAGCTCAAAGCCCTCGACGACCCCGACCAGGCGGTGTTCTACACGTCGGGCCGCACGTCGAACGAGGCGGCGTTCCTGTACCAACTGCTCGTACGGGGCATCGGCACGAACAACCTGCCGGACTGTTCGAACATGTGCCACGAGTCGTCGGGCTCGGCACTCACGGAGACCATCGGCATCGGCAAGGGGACGGTGTCGATCGAGGACGTCCACGAGGCGGATCTGCTGATCGTCGCCGGGCAGAACCCGGGGACGAACCACCCCCGCATGCTGTCGGCGCTCGAGAAGGCCAAGCAACGCGGCGCGACGATCATCGCGGTGAACCCGCTCCCCGAGGCGGGGCTCATGCGGTTCGAGAACCCGCAGACGGTGCGCGGCGTCGCGTTCGGCGGCACGAAGCTCGCCGACGAGTTCGTGCAGATCCGACTCGGCGGCGACCAGGCGCTGTTCCAGGCGATCGGCAAGCACCTGCTCGAGGCCGAGGCGTCCGACGGCGGTGTGCTCGATCACGCCTTCATCGCGGAGCACACGAGCGGCTTCGATGCCTACCGTCAGGCGATGACGGATGCTGCGTGGCGCGACCTCGTCGCGGCCACGGGGTTGCCCGAGAAGGCGCTTCGCCGAGTGGGCGAGGCCGTGCGCACGTCGAAGGCCACCATCGTCTGCTGGGCGATGGGGCTGACTCAGCACAAGCACTCGGTGCCGACGCTGCGCGAGATCGTCAACGTGCTGCTGCTGCAGGGCAATATCGGTCGCGCGGGCGCGGGCGTGTGCCCGGTGCGCGGTCACTCGAACGTGCAGGGCGACCGCACCGTCGGGATCTACGAGAAGCCGTCGACGGCGTTCCTCGACGCGCTCGACGCGGAGTTCGGGTTCGCCGCGCCACGTGAGCACGGCTACGACACGGTGCAGGCCATCCGCGCCATGCGGGACGGCCAGGTGCGCTTCTTCATGAGCATGGGCGGCAACTTCGTGTCGGCCACGCCCGACACCGCTGTCGTCGAGACCGGGATGGCGCGGGTCGGGCTCACCGTCCACGTGTCCACGAAGCTCAACCGCTCCCACGTCGTCACCGGCCGCCGCGCGCTCATCCTGCCGACGCTCGGCCGCACCGACCGAGACCGGCGAGGCGGACGCGAGCAGCGCGTCACGGTCGAGGACTCGATGGGTGCCGTCCACTCCTCGCGTGGGCGCCTGGCCCCACCGTCCGAAGAACTGCTCAGCGAGGTCGCCATCGTCGCACGGTTGAGCGCGCTCGTGTTCGGAGCGGGAGGCGACTCGCCGGCGGATGCCCCCGCCAAGCACGCGGGCGACCACGAACTCGGCTACCCAGAGCGGACGCCCGCCGAAGAGGCCGACGGCGCGGATGCCCCGGGCATCACCCTCCGGGACTCTGTGGGAAAGGCGACCAACGTCCCCCAGGCGGACTGGGCGGCTCTCGAGGCCGACTACGCGCTCATCCGTTCGCACATCGAGCGGGTGGTGCCGGGCTTCGACGACTACGAGGAACGCATCGACAAGGGGCGCACGCTGCACCTGCCGAACGGCCCGCGCGATGCGCGCCGGTTCGCCACCGCCGACGGCAAGGCGCGGTTCACCGTGAACGCGCTCGAGTACCCGGTGATCCCGCGCGGTCGGCTGCTGCTGCAGACCTTGCGCTCCCACGACCAGTACAACACCACGATCTACGGCAAGGACGACCGGTACCGCGGCATCCACGGCGGCCGGCGCGTGGTGCTCGTGAACGCGAAGGACATCGTGTCGCTCGCCTTCGCGGAGAACGACGTCGTCGACCTCGTGTCGGAGTGGACGCGGCCAGACGGCACGATCGAGGAGCGCCGCGCAGAGGAGTTCCGCATCGTCGCGTACCGCACCCCGCGAGGCAACGCCGCCGCTTACTATCCCGAGACGAACGTGCTCGTGCCGCTCGACTCCGTGGCGGACGTCTCGGGCACCCCGACGTCGAAGTCGGTGATCGTGCGGCTCGAGCGCCGCGCGTGAGGGGGGCGTGCGCGCCTAGGCTGGACGCATGACCCGAGCCGCCGTCGTCACCGTGTCAGACCGCTCGGCCGGAGGTTCGCGGACGGACCAGAGCGGACCCATCGCCGTCGCCGCGCTCCGGGAGGCCGGCTTCGACTGCGCGGACGCGGTCGTCGTCCCCGACGGCGCCGACAGCGTGGAGCGCGCCCTCACCGCCGAGGTCGTCGCGGGGGTGAAGCTCATCGTCACGACCGGCGGGACGGGCGTCTCGCCGCGCGATCAGACCCCAGAAGGCACGGTGCGTGTCGTGACGCGCCAGATTCCCGGCATCTCCGAAGAGCTCCGCCGCCGCGGTGCCGCCGAGAAGCCGGCGGGCATGCTCACGCGTGGCGTCGCCGGCGTCGTCGACCCGCACGGGGTGCTCGTCGTGAATCTTCCGGGATCGCCCGGTGGCGTGGCGTCCGGCATGCCGGTGGTGGTGTCGGTCGCCCGCCACCTGCTCGACCAGCTCGGCGGGAGCGACCACTGATGGCCGTCTCGACCGACGCTGTGCGGGTCGCGGCGATCAGCGCGGAACCGCTCGATCTCGACGCGCATCTTCGTGCCGTGGACGACTCCCGCATGGGCGCGGTCACCACGTTCGTGGGGCGCGTGCGCGATCATGATCCGGATGCCGCGACCGCGGTCGTCGCCCTCGAGTACTCCGCCCACCCCGACGCCGAGGCGACCCTCGCGCGGCTCGCGGCGGCCGCCATCGGGTCGACGCGCGCCCTGGTCGCGGTCTCGCACCGCGTCGGCACGCTGCACGTCGGTGACGCGGCCGTCGTGATCGCGGTCGCCTCCGCGCACCGGGCGGAGGCCTTCGAGGTCTGCCGCACCCTCATCGAGACGATCAAGACCGACCTGCCCGTGTGGAAGCGTCAAGTCGAATCCGACGGCACCGCCACCTGGCTCGGGCTCGGCGGCTGAGCCACCGCAGGCACTCGAGGCGCACAACCGGGGGTCTGTCGCGGCACGCCGGGTCGCGGCATCCGTTCCCGATGTGTGGCCGAGGATCTCCGATCCTGTGCGCGGTCCGGGGGATCAGCCGCCCGCGAAAGGCGGCAGCACGTCGACGAGGTCTTCGGAGCCGAGCGGGGTGTCGTCGGCGACGCGCGAGCCGCCGACGAGCACCGCGCAGCGGGGGAGGATGCCGCCGAGCCCGGGGTAGGCGGCCGACACGGCCTCGCGCAGCGCGCCGAGCGTGGCTTCGGACCGGCGCTCGGTATCGAGGCCGGTGGCCTCCTGGGCGGCGGCGAAGTAGCGGACGACGGCCACTAGACGTCCCACTCTTTCGCCATCGCGGTGATGATGGCCGCCGCGGCGGCGGTGTCTTCGGGCGAGCCGCCGGCCCGCCCGGCGACGAGGCCGGCCGCGAACGCGCTGAACGGCGCGGCCGGGCGTGCGACCCCGAGCGCGACGTCGCGCGCGAGGTCGAGGATCAGCGCCACCGGAAGCTCTTCGGGCGCGAGGCCGAACCGCTCGCGCAGCGCGTCGGCCCACGCGTCCAGGGCCTCGGGCGGAAGGGTGCGGGACTGCTCGCTCATGACGGCTCCTCCGGTGCGTGCTCGGCCCTTCGTCGGGCCTCTTCCAGATCCTCCCACGTGTCGACGTCGCGGGTCAGGTCGTCGGGTGCGGTGACGACGGCGATCGCCAGATCGTCGAGCAGCGCACGGACGGGCGCGTCGCGACCGTCATCGGGAAGAGCGGATGCCGCGGCCCGCAGCGCATGCGTGCGATACGCGCCGATCAGCCACTGCGGCCGGCTCGACGCGTCGGCCAGGCAGACGCCGTCGGTATCGGAGGGCAGGAGCCGGATGTCGTCGACGAGCCGCTGTACGGCGGCGCCCACGCCGGGGAGGTCGCACGCGAGCAGAAGCGTCCACGTCGGGTCCTCCTCCTCCGCCCAGGAGGCGAGGGCGGCGACGACCGCCGCGGCCGGGCCCGTGAACGGCGGGTCTTCGCGCACCCACGCGACCGGCAGCGTCTCGTCGAGGACGGGTGCCACCACGGTGATCGGCCGGGCGGCAGCATCCGCCGCCGCCGACACCGCCGCCGTCAACAGCGTGCGTCCGCCGACGTCGAACAAGGGCTTCGCCGCGCCGTCGACGCGGGAGGCGCGGCCGCCGGCCAGCAGGATGGCGCCGAGGTCGCCCGGAGCCGGCGTCATGCCTCGCCCGGGCGGTGCCAGTCGCCGCTCTTGCCGCCCGTCTTCGTCACGATGCGCACGTTCTCGATCGAGGTGCCCTTGTCGAGGCCCTTCACCATGTCGACGACCGCGAGGGCGGCGACGGAGACCGCGGTGAGCGCCTCCATCTCGACGCCGGTGCGATCGGCGGTGCGCACGGTCGCCTCGATGCGCACGCCGTCGTCGTCGATCGCGAAGTCCACCGTGGCGCCGTGCACGCCGATGACGTGAGCGAGCGGCAGCAGGTCGGGCGTCCGCTTGGCGGCCTGAATGCCCGAGATACGGGCGACCGCGAGCACGTCCCCCTTCGGCACCGAGCCGTCGCGGAGCGCTGCGACGACGTCCGTCGCGCAGCGCACGAAGCCTCGCGCGGTGGCCGAGCGCACCGTCGGCTGCTTGAGGGTCACGTCGACCATGCGGGCATTGCCCGCCTCGTCGAGGTGCGTGAACGTGGGCTGGTCGGTGCTCATGAGATCAGCATGACATCGACGAGGTCGCCGGCTGAGACGGCGTCGGCCTCCGCCGGCACCACCGCGTACGCCTCGGCGCGGCCCAGGCCGCCGGCGAGGTGTGAGCCGCCGGAGGTCGCGGGGATCACCCGCCATGCTCGCGGGTCGGTGCGATCGATGGTGACGGGGAGGTACTGCCGCCGGCCGGGCGGAGTGCGCCAGCCGTCGCCCGCGGGCAGGGCGAGGACGGGGCGATCCAGCACGCGGCGACCCTGCATGCGCAGGAGCGCCGAGCGGACGAACACCTCGAACGACACCGCGGCGCTGACGGGGTTTCCGGGGAGGCCGAACAGCAGCGCGCCCGAGGGAAGGCGGCCGAAGCCCTGCGGCTTGCCCGGCTGCATCGCGATCTTCGAGAACGTCATCGTGCTCGCGAGGGTCGTCTTGACGACCTCGTACGCGCCCGCGCTGACCCCGCCGGAGAAGACGACGACGTCGGCGCACTGCGGCGATCGCGGGTCCGTGACCTCCGCCAGCACCGCGTCGAGGTCGCCGGGCTCGTCTGGAACGCTCGCGCGGCGCACGACCTCGGCGCCGGCGTCCGCGGCGAGGGCGGCGAGCAGCACACTGTTCGATTCGGGGATCTGGCCGCGGCGCAGCGGCGCCCCGGCCTCGACCAGTTCGCTGCCGGTCGAGATGACGGCCACCCGTGGCCGCCGCGAGACCACGACCTCGGCGACTCCGGATGCCGCCACCGCCGCAACCTGCAGGGCACCGAGCACGACGCCTGCGGGAAGCACCTCTGCGCCGGCATGCGCGTCCTCGCCGGCGCGGCGGATGTGCGCACCTGCGGCGCGCGGCGCGCGCAGGACCGAGATCGATCCGAGCGAGTCCGCGAGTCCGCCGGCCGTGTCCTCGAACGGCACGATGGCGTCCGCGTCGGACGGGACCGGCGACCCCGTCATGATGCGGGCGGCCTCACCGGGCGCGAGGGCCGGGTCGTCGGCGGTGCCGGCGGGCAGATCGGAAACGACCCGGAGGGTCACCGGGGCGTCGGCGGCCGCATCCGTGACATCCGCGAAGCGCACGGCGAAGCCGTCCATCGCGGAGTTGTCGAAGACCGGGATGTCCTCGGCTGCGCGCACGGGTTCGTTGAGAGTGCGGCCGTGCGCGTCGCTGAGCGGGACGCGCTCGCCGGGTAGGGGCACGGCGGCGGCGAGCACGTCGGCGAGGTGATCCTCGACGGTGCGCAGCCCGTTCACGCGTGGACCGCCGCGATGTCGCGGTTCCACGCGTCGATGCCTCCGGCGAGGACGGATGCCTCGACCCCGGCACCGCGCAGCGCCACGGCCGCGCGCTGCGCGCGCATGCCCACCTGGCACACGACGATCACCGCCGTCGCGCCGACGCCCGACGGGTCGGCGAGCACGTCGCCGAGCGGCAGGAGCACCGATCCGGGGATGACGCCCCGCTCGGTCTCGAAGGGCTCGCGCACGTCGAGCAGCGTCGTCCCGGCGTGCTGCGCGGCGAGAGCTTCGGCGGGGGAGAGCTGCGGGATCGCGGGCGCCGCTCGAAGCCGCGGTGCCGTGGGCGCCTCCGCGGACGCGGGAGTCGCCGCATCCGTCGCTCGATCCGTTGCCGGCCGCAGCGGCACCTCGTCGGTCCGTCCGCGGAGTGCATCGATCACCAGCACGCGTCCGAACAGCGGCTCGCCCACCCCGGTGACGAGCTTCACGGTCTCGGTCGCGAGAATCGACCCGACCTGCAGGCACAGCGCGCCGAGCACGCCCACCTGGGCGCACGACGGGGCTTCGCGTCCCGCGTCCGGCGGGTACAGATCCCCGAGCCGCACGGGCATCGCGCCCGCGGGGGGAGCCGACCAGAAGACGGTGGCCTGCGCGTGGAACTCCTGCACGACGCCCCACACCAATGGCACGCCGAGCCGCTCGCATGCGGACGCGACGGCCTCGCGGGTCTCGAACGTGTCGGTGCCGTCGACCACGACGTGTGCGCCGGAGAGGAGCTCCACTGCGTTGTCGAGTGTGAGCAGTGCCTGCACCGGCCGCACCACGGTCGTGGGAGAGAGGTCGGTGGCGATGCGCACGGCCGAGTCGACCTTCGCCGCGCCCACGTCGCTCACACGGTGCATGACCTGCCGCTGGAGATTGGATGCCTCGACCAGGTCGTCGTCGACCACCGTGATGGTGCCGACGCCCGCGGCGGCGAGCGCCAGCACGACGGGAGAACCGATGCCGCCCGCCCCGACGACGGCGACGTGGGCAGCGGCGAGCCGGCGCTGGGCGATCTCACCGAAGCCAGCGAGCACCCGGTGACGGGCGGTGCGCGTGCGTTCGGCGTCGGTCAGCTCCGCGACCGGCTCGACGAGCGGGGGAAATGCCATGCTTTCAGGCTAGCCGCGCGGGTCGGAGCCCGGGCCGCTCGTTCGGCAGCTCCGATCGATGCATCGGCGGGGAGCCGCCGTTCCCGTCGCCACGTTGTCAAGGCCCATGCCACGTCAAGGCCCATGCCTCGCCGTCTTCGGGAGGCCTATCGTTCCCGAAACGCGGGGAGCAGCACATGAGCGATCACCGCGCCGAGCCGACCCGCAACGACGAGCGCACGGCGCCAGCCGACGATGCAGGCGGAGTGATTCCCTGCCGCAACCCGCAATTGCGGTGAAATCGCTTGAGTGACGCCGCAGATGCGGTGATAGCGTGAGCCTATGGCCAGCTACAAGATCGCGGAAGCCGCGCGCCTGCTCGGCGTGAGCGACGACACCGTCAGGCGGTGGGTCGACGCCGGGACGCTGCCCACGACCGGGGCGTCGCCGATCGAGATCCCCGGCGACGCGCTCGCGGCGCACGCCGTCGAACTGGCGGCATCGCCGAATGATCCCGCCGACGCGCTCTCGAGCGCTCGCAACCGCTTCGTCGGGCTGGTCACCCGCGTGCAGGCCGACGGAGTGATGGCGCAGGTCGACATCCAGTCCGGCCCGCATCGCGTGGTCTCACTCATGTCGAGCGAGGCGGTGCGCGAGCTGGGTCTCCAGCCCGGGTCCCTCGCGGTCGCCGTGGTGAAGGCCACGAACGTCATCGTCGACACACCGAAGAGCTGACATGGCGCGCTCCGCGCTCCTGCGCGCCTCCGTCGTGCTGGCCGCCCTGGCGCTGCTGCTCACCGGCTGCGCGACCGGCACCGACCAGGATCCGCTCGCGACGTCGGCATCGACGCCGGCAGAGCCCGAGCTCACCGGCGACCTCACGGTCTACGCGGCGGCGTCGCTGAAGGCGGCCTTCGATGAGCTGGCGACGGAGTTCGAGGCGCGGCATCCGTCCGTCGATGTGCAGCCGATCACCTACGACGGCTCGTCGACCCTCGCGACGCAGATCATCGAGGGCGCCCCGGTCGACGTGTTCGCATCGGCCGACGAGAAGAACATGCAGAAGGTCGTGGACGAAGGGCTCGCCGCCGACCCTCAGGTGTTCGCCGGCAACACGCTCGTGCTGGTGGTGCCCGCCGGCAACCCGGGGGACGTCGAGAGTCTCGACGACCTCGCCACCGCCGACCTGACCGTCGTGCTGTGCGCCGCCGAGGTGCCGTGCGGCGCGGCGTCGGCGACGCTGCTGTCGAACGCCGGCGTGACGGCGAGCGTCGACAGCTACGAGCAGAACGTCACCGCGGTGCTCACGAAGGTGGCGGCCGGCGAGGCGGACGCGGGACTCGTGTACGTGACGGATGCGAAGACCACGGACGCCGTCGACGCGATCGAGATAGGGGGTGCCGAGGACGTCGTCAACCGCTACCCGATCGTGGCGCTCTCCGCCGCCGCGAGCCCCGGCGTCGCCGGCGCGTTCGTCGCGTTCGTGCTCGGCGGCGAAGGCCGGCACGTGCTCACCGACCTCGGCTTCGGGGCGCCATAATGCTCGCTGCGGCACACGCACCCGCGCGCGAGGAGCGCGCGGGGTTCGTGCCGCGCGTGCTCGCCGTGCCGGCGGTGATCGGGCTCGCCCTGCTGGTGCTGCCGCTCGGCGCCCTCGTGCTGCGGGTCGAATGGGCGACGCTGTGGAGCGATGTCACGTCGTCCGTGGCGCTGTCGGCCCTCGGGCTCTCGCTCGCGACCGGCGCGGTGGCGACCGTCGTGTGCGTCGTGCTCGGGGTGCCGCTGGCGCTTCTCATCGCGCGGAGCACCGTCCGCACGGCCGCCGTTCTCCGGGCCCTCGTGACGGTGCCGCTGGTGCTGCCGCCCATGGTCGGCGGCGTCGCCATGCTGTTCCTCTTCGGCCGCACCAGCTGGCTCGGCGGCATTCTCGCGGAGTGGGGCATCCGCATCCCGTTCACGACGACCGCAGTCGTGATGGCGCAGACCTTCGTCGCGCTGCCGTTCCTCGTGCTCGCGCTCGAGGGAGCGCTGCGGTCGACCGGATGGGGGTATGAGCAGGCGGCGGCGGGCTTGGGTGCGGGGCGCTGGACGATCCTCGCCCGCGTGACGCTCCCGCTCGCCGCCCCGGGACTGGTCGCCGGCATCGTGCTGTGCTTCGCCCGGGCGATCGGGGAGTTCGGGGCGACCGCGCTGTTCGCGGGCAACGCTCCGGGCGTGACGCAGACCATGCCGCTCGCGATCTACACCGCGTTCAACGGCGCCGGTGTGTCGCAGGGAACGGCGGTGGCACTGTCGCTGCTGCTCCTCGTGACCGCCGTCGGGGTGCTGCTCCTCGTGCGCGCCTGGCGGGCAGAGGCTCCGCGGTGAGCGCGGTCGCGCCGCACGCCGGGACGAACGCCGCGTCCCACGCGGCGGCCGGATTGGACGCCCGGGTGGTGGTGCGTCGCGGCGGGTTCGCTCTCGACGTCGCACTCCAGGCGGCGTCGGGAGCCGTCGTCGCTCTGATGGGGCCGAGCGGGGCCGGCAAGTCGACGCTGCTCGGGGTGCTCGCGGGGCTCACCGGGTTCGACGAAGGACATGTGCACCTCGGGGGTCGCGCGATCGACGCGTCTCCGGCGCGCCGCACGCCGCCCGCGTCGCGCGGCGTGGTGCTGCTCGGGCAGGACCCGCGGCTGTTCCCACATCTCAGCGCGATCGACAACGTCGCGTTCGGGCTCCGCGTCCACGGGGCGACGAAGGCCGCCGCCGCGGACGGCGCCGGTGACTGGCTTCGGCGCGTCGGCCTCGAAGGTCTCGGCGGGCGTCGTCCCGCACAGCTGTCGGGCGGCCAGCAGCAGCGCGTGGCGCTCGCGCGTGCCCTCGCGACGGCGCCCGCCGCCCTCCTCCTCGACGAGCCGCTCACGTCCCTCGACACCGAGACCGCCGGCGACGTGCGCGCGCTCCTGCATCAGCAGCTCGCGGCCACCGGCACGACCGCGGTCGTCGCGACCCACGACGCGGTCGACGCCGTCGCCCTCGCGAGCCGCTTGGTGGTGCTCGAGGGCGGCCGCGTCACGCAGTCCGGCCCTGTCCGTGAAGTGCTCGCCTCTCCGGCGACCCGCTTCGCCGCGGCGGTTGCGGGTCTCAACCGGGTGGAAGGGAGGACGGATGCTGCCGCCTGGCGTGCCGGGAACCTCGTGCTGCCCCGCCCGGCGGGGACGCGGCATCCGTCTTCCGCGGCCGTGTTCCGCCCGAGCGACGTCCGGGTCGCCGAGGGGCCGCCCCGCGGTGCGGGGGAGTGGATCGCGCGCATCGTGCGGCTCGAGCAGACCCCCGCGGGCGTGCGCGTGCGCACCGCCGACCCCGACGTCGCCGTGGACGTGGCCGCCGATCGCGCGGCGGGCCTCGGGCCCGGGGACCCGATCACGCTGCGCGTGGACCCGGCCGACGTGCGCTTCGTCGACGTGCCGTGAGCCTGCGCCGGGTGAGGCGCGTTTCGACCCCGCGCGCCAGAGCGCGCCCCGCTCGATGACAGGTGTGTCGGTTTCGCTCGGTGAGCGAGCGAGCCTTGACGGACACGGCCGTAGACTCGGCCGGTGATGCGAATCCGCCCCTTCCGGCCGGGTGACGAGCCCGCCCTCGCCGAGATCTGCCTCAAGACCGCGGATGCCGGCGCCGACGCCACCGGGTTGCTCGACGACGACGACCTCTGGGCCGAGATCTTCGTGCTCCCGTATGCGGCGCACCACCCCGAGTTCGCGTTCGTCGTCGAGGCCGACGACGAACGCGTCGTGGGCTACGTCGTCGGCGCGCCGGATTCCGCCGCGTTCGAGGACTGGTTCGCCACCGGGTGGTGGCCGCGGTTCTCCGAGCGCTGGCCCGAGCCGCAGGGCGACCCGCTGCCGGTGAGCGTCTCGCGCCAGGACGGCATCGTGCGCTACGCCTACGCGCGCCGAGGGGGTGCCCAGCCGTTCGGCGACGAATACCCCGCGCATCTGCACATCGACCTGCTGCCCGAGACCCAGGGTCAAGGGCTCGGCCGCCGTCTCATCGAGACCTTCGAGAACGCGCTGCGCGAGGCGGGCGTGCCGGGCCTGCACCTCGTCGCGTCGTCCGACAACACGGGAGCGATCGCGTTCTACCCGCGCGTCGGGTTCGAGCCGCTGCCGTCGCCGGAGGGCACGCAGGTCTTCGCCACGCGCCTGTGACGTACGCCTTCGGGCACGCGGCGTCAAGCCGTTGGGGCGGCCGGAGGTCTCCCGTAGTCTGCGGGCGTGGACGATGTCTCTGCGCCGACCGGCCGTGAGCCGGCGCTCATCGCCCGGCCGCGCGACGACGGCTCCGCGCGCCGGGCACTGGTCCTCGGGGCAACGGGCTACATCGGCGGTCGCCTGGTTCCCCGGCTCCTGAACGCCGGGTACGAAGTGCGCGTCCTGGCACGCGACGCGGCCCGGGCGGTCGCGTTCCCCTGGAGCGACAGCGTCGAGATCGTCCGCGGCGACGCCACGGATGCCGCATCCGTCGGCGAAGCGGCGCGTGATGTCGACGTCGTCTACTACCTCGTCCACTCGATGTCGGGCGGCACGTCGTTCGCCGACGCCGACCGTCGCGCGGCCCAGACGGTCGCGCGGGCGGCGGTGGAGGCATCCGTCGGTCGGATCGTGTACCTCGGGGGCCTGCACCCCGAGGGGGTGGCGCTGTCGCCGCATCTGCGCTCGCGCGTCGAGGTCGGCGAGACGTTCCTCGCGAGCGGGGTGCCCACCATCGTGCTGCAGGCGGGCGTCGTGATCGGATCCGGGTCCGCGTCGTTCGAGATGGTGCGTCACCTCACCGAGGTGCTGCCTTACATGCCGGCGCCGAAGTGGGTGCGCAACCGCATCCAGCCGATCGCCGTGCGCGACGTGCTGCACTACCTGCTGGGTGCCGCGCGGCTGCCCGCCGACGTGAACCGGGCTGTCGACATCGGCGGACCCGATGTGCTGCGGTACGGGCAGATGATGAATGGCTACGCCGTCGAAGCAGGCCTGAGGCAGCGACCCATCGCGGCGCTGCCGGTGCTCACGCCGCGGCTCGCCTCTCACTGGGTGAACCTCGTCACGCCGATTCCCCGCTCCATCGCCCGCCCGCTCGTCGAGTCGCTGCAGAACGAGTGCATCGTCAAGGACCTCGCGATCGACGACCTGATCCCGCCGCCCGACGGAGGCTTGACGCCCTACCGGACGGCGGTACGAATGGCGCTCGGTCGCGTCGAGGCAGACGCGATCGAGACGAGCTGGCAGGATGCCGAGGTGCTCGGCGCGCCGAGCGACCCGCTGCCCAACGATCCCGACTGGGCAGGTCGTGTCGTCTTCACCGACGTGCGCACGACCCACACCCCCGCCTCGCCATCGGCGCTGTGGGGTGTGATCGTGGGGATCGGCGGTGAGAACGGCTGGTACTCGTCGCCTCTGCTGTGGGCTGTGCGCGGCTGGATGGACCGCCTCGTCGGCGGCATCGGGCTGGCCCGCGGGCGGCGCAGCAAAGAACGGCTCGCCGTCGGCGACGCCCTCGACTTCTGGCGCGTCGAAGCTCTCGAACCGGGACGGATGCTGCGCCTCCGGGCCGAGATGAAGGTGCCGGGTCTCGCGTGGCTCGAGCTGCAGGCCTCGCCCGACGGCGATGGCGGCGGCTCACGCTACGATCAGCGCGCCGTGTTCTTCCCACGAGGGCTCGCGGGGCGCCTGTACTGGGTCGCGGTGGTGCCGTTCCACGGATTCATCTTCGCGGGGATGGCGCGCCGCATCACCGCGGCCGCCGAGGCCGTCGTGGCGGAGCCCGCGCCGGCGTGAGTACGGCGGGTCGGTCACCGAGGAGCGGCTCGCCCGAGACCAGCCGCTCGAGCACCGAACCCGGCGGGTGGTTGCGCGGGCGGTGATCATCGGGCCAGGCGGCCGTCTTCGATGCGCACGATGCGGTCGACGAGCCTGTCGGGCACGGCGACGTGCGAGATGAGCACCACGGCCTGGTCGTCGCGGACGGCGCCCAGCAGGTCGGCGAGGAGGCGATCGGATGCCTCGGGGTCGACGCCCGCGGTGGGCTCGTCGAGCACGAGCACCGGGAAGCCCCGCAGCAGCGCCCGCGCGAGCGCGATCCGCTGCGCCTGTCCGCCCGACACCAGGGCGCCGCGCTCGCCGACGCGCGCGCCGAGTCCGCCGCGCTCGCCCAGCCACGCGCCGAGGCCGACGCGGTCGAGGGCGGCCTCGAGCTCGGCATCCGTCGCGGTGTCGCGCGCGAAGAGCAGGTTCTGGCGGATGTCCTCGTCGAAGAGCATCGGATGCTGCTCGCACAAGCCCACCGTGAGCCGCACGTCGTCGGGGGAGAGGTCGTGCACCGAGCGGGGGCCGACGTCGTAGCCTCCCTCGGTCTCGAGGAACCGCACGAGCGCGTGCGCGAGGGTGCTCTTGCCCGCGCCGCTCGAGCCCATGACGAGCACCCGTTCGCCCGGCCGGATCGCGAGGTCGATGTCGCGCAGCGCGGGCTCGGCGGCGCCCGGCCACCGTACGCTCGCCCCCTGCAACCGGATGCCGCCGCCGAGAGCGGGAGCGTCACCCGTGGCCTCGACGGTCTCGGGGGCGAGTTCAGCGGGCGCGGTGGCGGGCAGCGAATCCGCGATGCGCTCCGCCGACGCCCGCACCAGGCGCCACGCCGACGCGGCCATCGGCACCGACGCGAACACCTCGAACACCGCCATCGGCACAAGCACGGCGACCGCGAGGGACGGACCGCTGAGCGAGCCGGATGCCGCGCCCGGCGCGGAGACCAGCACGGCGGCGATCGACGCGGCGCCGGCGAGGAGCGACACGAGGGCGGCGGTGCCGGCCTGCGCTCCGGACCGGCGGACGACGGCGCGCCGCAGGTCGGCGTCGGCGCCGGCGATGCGCTCCCGGCTCTGCGCCTCCGCGCCGAACGCGGTCAGCACGTCGAGGCTGCCGATGTGGTCGAGCACCGCGTCGGCGAGGCGGGCGCGCAGCGGGGCGATGGCCCGTTCTGCCCGGGCGCCCGACATCCATCCCCACAGCGTGGCGATCGCCGCCGCGACGATGAGGCACGCGAGCAGGGTCAGGGCAGCCGGCCACCACACGACCGCGAGCAGCACGACCGCGCCGAGGGCGACCAGTGCCGACGAGACCAGCGGCTGCACGACACGCAGCGGAAGATTCTGCAGTTCGTCGACGTCGTCGACGAGCGCCCCCAGCACTGAGCCCCGGCGCGTGCGCGCCAGGCCGTCGGGGGCCAGGGGGACGAGCCGGCGCACGAGGTCGGCGCGCGTCGATGCGAGCTGCCGCAAGGCGGCGTCGTGGCCGGTGAGCCGCTCGAGGTAGCGGAACGAAGCGCGCGAGATGGCGAAGAATCGCACGCCGACGACCGCGGCCGACAGGTACAGCACCGGCGGCTGCTCGCTCGCGCGCACGATGAGCCACGCGCTGACGGCGAGCAGCGCGACAGCCGAGGCTTCCGAGGCGAACCCGGCCGCGAGCGCCCACCAGAACCGCCGCGCCGGCGGCATCGCGCCGCGCAGCACCGCTCCCAACGTGGAGGGTTGCTCGCCTGTCAGGACGTGCTGCTCCGGGCGGCCGTTTGCGACAGGTGAGCGGGGGTGTTCGGGCTGGCTCGGGGCGGTCATGCGAGCACCTCGCTCGGCTCGAGGCGCACGACCTGGTCGGCGATGGCGCGCGCCGACGTACGGTGCGAGATCAGCAGCACCGTCGCGCCCTCGTCGGCGAGGAGACGGATGTTGCGCCATAGCCGGCCCTCTGTCCGGGGGTCGAGCGCCGAGCTGGGTTCGTCGAGCGCGATCACCGCGGCGTCCCCGCACAGGTGCCGGTAGAACGCGCGGGCGACCGCGACGCGCTGAGCCTGGCCGCCGGAGAGGCCGGCGCCCTGCACGCCGAGCTCCTGCGCAGGGTCGAGCCCATCGGCGCAGGCGAGCTCGAGCGCGCGCCGCACCGTCGCCGGATCGGGTGTCGGATCGCCGAGGGCGACGTTGTCGGCGATGCTGCCGGTGAGGAGCCCGGGGCGCTGGCCCGCCCACGCGAGCCACTCCGACGGTGCGAGGGCGCGCAGGTCGGCGCCGTCCCACGATGCCTCCCCGCCGAAGGCGGCTGCTCCCCGCAGAGCGGCGATGAGGCTGGATTTGCCGGCCCCGCTCGGCCCCTCGACGAGGGTGACCGTGCCCGGGCCCGCCGTCAGATCGACGGCTGGCAGCATCCGTTCTCCGCGGCGCACGCGGACGCGATCGAGGACGAGCACGGCGTGTGCGCCGGGTGCAGGCGTTCCGCCTTGCTCGCTCCTCGCTCGCTCGACGACCGGTTCCTCCGCCCGCGGGCTGGTCCGCGCGGCGTCGAGCACGTCGAACACGTCGTCGGTCGCCGCGACCCCCTCGGCCGCGGCGTGGAACTGGACGCCGACCTGGCGCAGCGGCAGGTATGCCTCTGGTGCCAGCAGCAGCACGAAGAGCCCGACGGCCAGTGTCAGCGTCCCGTCGATCAGCCGGAACCCGATCGAGACCGCCACGATCGCGACGGCGATCGAGGCGAGGAACTCGAGCGCGAACCCCGAAAGGAACGACACTCGCAGGACGCGCATCGTCTCGCGGCGGTACTCGCCGGTGACCCGTTCGATGGATGCCGCGGCCCGGTGCTGCCGGCCGAACACCTTGAGGGTCGACAGTCCCTGCACAGTGTCGGCGAATCGCGACGCCAAGCGCTGCAGCGTGCGCCACTGCCGCTGCTGCACCGACTGGGTCGCGAGGCCGATGAGCACCATGAAGATCGGGATGAGGGGGAGCGTGAGCAGCACGGTGAGCCCCGAGATCCAGTCCTGCCACCACATCACCGCGAGGATCAGCGGCGTCGCCACCACGGTCTGCACGAGCTGCGGCAGGTAGCGGCCGAAGTACGCCTCGAGGGCGTCGAGCCCGCGTCCCGCGGTCACGGCGAGCGCGGCCGAGTTGCGGGCGCCGAGCCATTCGGGCCCGAGCACGCCGATGGCCTCGACGAGCGTCGCGCGCAGCTGACCCTGCACGCGCGCGGCCGCGCGGGCGGCGACGGCTTCGCGCGTCCACAGCAGCACCGCACGCAGCGCGACCACGAGCGCGAGCGCGCCGAGAGTGGGCGCGAGGTCGGCCCACGGCATCCCGTCGATCGCTCCGGTGATCGCCCGCGTCAGCAGCCACGCGAACGCGACGATCACCGCGGTCTGCGCCGCCGCGATGGCGGCGATCGCGACGAAGAAACCGCGAGAGGCGCTCGCGTACCGCAGCAGCCGTGGGTCGACGGGTTTGCCGTTCACGCGAGGCGGGGCATCCGTCTCACTCATTCCACCTCGACCCTACCCATCCCTCGGTCTGTCGCTGTCCACGCGGCGGAAGACCCCGGCAGCGTCACCACCACGATCTACGGAGGCGACAGCGCGGGGTTCGAGGCCGCCAAGCCGATCAACATCATGCAGGCCGCTCCTTCGGGTACGTACGACGGCATGACCGCCGTGTTCACCGCGGGCTCGGAGGATCCGACCTACATCCAGGCCGCCAAGGACGTGTCGGCCGAGGCGCAGGCCGTCGGCATGACGGTCACGTACTACGAGGTGCCCGGCGCCGGTCACGTCGGTGACGCGCTGACCGGCGGACTGCAGGAGGGGTTCACCGTGATGTATCCGGTTCTGGGGCTGTCGGCGAAGTGATGAGACGGATGCTGCGGCCCGCAGCATCCGTCCACATCTCACTCAGTGCGCGGCCGTCGTCGCGGCCTGCTCGATGCGGGAGCGGGTGACGCGCTTGCGGAAGATCCAGTACGTCCAGCCCTGGTAGGCGAGCACGAGCGGCAGGAAGATCAGGGCAGCCCACGACATGATCGTCAGCGTGTAGTCGGTGCTCGACGCGTTCTCGATGGTGAGCGATCCGGCGGGGTCGCCGGTCGACGGCATGACGTAGGGGAACAACGCGAACCACACCGCGAGCACCGCCGTCACGATCGTGAAGGCGCCGAAGCCGAAGGCCCAGCCCTCGCGGCCGCGGGCGTTCGAGAGCCACGAGGCGATGAGGAGCACGGCCGCCACGGCCGACAGGACCGCCGTGACCATCGCGAACTCGCGGCCCTCGGAGAACGCCATGCCTACCGTCCACACGAGGAACGCCGCAGCGATCACGATCGTGAGGAGTCCGGCGCGACCGGCGAGTCGACGTGCGTCAGCGGCGACCTGGCCGTCCGTCTTCAGCGCCACGAAGTACACGCCGTGGGTGAAGAACAGCAGCAGCGTCGTCAGACCGCCGAGCAGGCCGTACGGGTTGAGCAGGGTCAGCAGCGAACCGGTGAACTCGTGGTCCGCGTCCAGCGGAACCCCCTGCACGATGTTCGCGACGGCGACGCCCCACAGGAGGGCCGGCACGGCGGAGCCGACGACGATCATCGTGTCGAACCCCTTCTTCCACCGCAGCGAGTCGCGCTGGTGGCGGTACTCGAACGAGACACCGCGCAGGATCAGTGCGAGCAGGATCAGCAGCAGCGCGAGGTAGAAGCCGCTGAAGAGCGTCGCGTACCACTCCGGGAACGCCGCGAACAGGCACGCGCCGGCGACGATCACCCAGGTCTCGTTGAGGTCCCACACGGGGCCGATGGTGTTGATGACCTGGCGGCGGCTGATGTCGTTCTTGCCGAGGAACGGCAACGACATGCCGACGCCGAAGTCGAACCCGTCGAGCACGAAGTAGCCGACGAAGAGGAATCCGACGATCCAGAACCAGAGGTAGGCGAGATCCATGATGTGCTCCTGCAGCCCTTAGTAGACCGTCGTCGGGGTGTCTTCGACCGCCTGGGTGCGTGCGTCGGGCGCCCCGGGCTCGGGAAGGGGTTCGGGACCCTTCTTGGCCGTCTTGAGGATGAGGCCGAACTCGACCACCGCAAGCGCCGCGTAGATCAGCGTGAACGCGGTCAGCGAGATGAGCACCGTCCATCCCGGCACTGAGGGCGAGACGCCGTCCTCGGTCAGCATGAGGCTGAACACGATCCACGGCTGGCGGCCCATCTCGGTGAAGACCCAGCCCACGAGGATGGCGAGCAGGGATGCGGGCCACGCCCAGATCGCGAGACGCCATGCCCAGGCGGGAACCTCGCGCTTGGCCTTCTTGCGTGTGAGCCAGAGGCCGACGACCGCGACGAGCGCGGCGACGCCGCCGAGACCGATCATCCAGCGGAACGCCCAGTAGGTGACCCACAGGATCGGGGCGAAGTTTCCGTCGACCTGGTCCGCGAACTGCGGGAACAGCTCGGTCGTGTAGAGGTTGTTGAGGTCGTTGATGCCCTCGACGCAGCCGTCGAACGAGTGCGTCGACAGCAGCGCCAGCAGGTAGGGCACGCGGATCGAGAACAGCTCGCTCGTTCCGTCGGGCGTGCCGAGCGTGAAGATCGAGAACGAGGCGTCCGCTCCGCAGGCGCTGTCGAACATCGCCTCGGCAGCCGCCATCTTCATCGGCTGCGTCGCGACCATGACGAGGCTGAGCTGGTCGCCCGAGATCGCGACACCTGCGAAAGCGGCGATCAGTCCCCACAGGCCGAACGTCAGCGACGAGCGCATCATCTCGACGTTCTGCTTGCGCAGCAGGTGCCAGGCGGAGATCGAGACGATCACCCCCGCGGTCATCATGAACGCCGCGAACAGGGTGTGGGGGAGCGCCGCGAGGGCGACGGGGTTCGTCAGCACCGCGAAGAAGTCGGTCATCTCGGCGCGCGAGCCATCCTCAGCCATCTTGAAGCCGACGGGGTTCTGCATGAACGCGTTCGCGGCGAGGATGAAGTACGCCGAGAACCACGCGCCGATCGTCGCGATCCAGATGCTCGCGAGGTGCAGCGCCTTGGGCAGCTTGTCCCAGCCGAAGATCCAGAGGCCGATGAACGTCGCCTCGAAGAAGAAGGCCATGAGGCCCTCGAAGGCGAGCGGCGCCCCGAACACGTCTCCCACGAACCGCGAATAGGACGACCAGTTCATGCCGAACTGGAACTCCTGCACGATGCCCGTCACGACGCCCATCGCGAAGTTGATCAGGAAGATCTTGCCGAAGAACCGGGTGAGATGGAGCCATTTCGCGTTGCCGGTGCGGAACCACGCGGTCTGGAAGATCGCGACCGTCAGCGCCATCCCGAGCGTGAGGGGGACGAAGAGGAAGTGGTACAGCGTCGTGAGGCCGAACTGCCAGCGCGCCAGCAGCAGAGGGTCCAGCAGATCCACGATGCGATTCTCCGATCGTTCCGGACTGGGTCTGATCACCGTAGCATGTGGTCAGACCACACGGGCGACATAGCCCCATCGGGCGCCCGGTGCACCCAGATTCCCAGGAATCCGGTGCTGAGGCGAGCCCTCCCGCCGTGAATAATGACGCGGCAACGGCGCCCGCCGTCCGCGGCGCGACTACCCTCGGAAACATGGCGAGCCGGGCACAGCGATCGGAGCCGGGCGCGTGAGTGCGATCCCGATGACGATCGGTCGGCGGGTGCCTGTTCCCGCGGCATCCGCTGATGTCGGCGTGCTCGCGGCGTCTGCGGCGGCCCGTGTGGGGGGTGCGCCGTTGGTGGACACGCATGGCCGGGTGCACCGCGACCTGCGGATCTCGCTGACGGACCGGTGCTCGCTGCGGTGCACGTACTGCATGCCGGAGCAGGGCAACGAGTGGCTCGCGAAGACGAGCATCCTCACGCTGGACGAGATCGCGCGCATCGCGATGGTGGCCGCGGCGGACGGGATCACGACGTTCCGGCTCACCGGTGGGGAGCCGCTGCTGCGGACCGACATCGTCGAGGTGGTGCGCCGGCTCGCGGCGATCACCGGGCCCGACGGCCGGCCGGTGGAGATCGCGATGACGACGAACGGGATCCGGCTGCCCGACCTGCTGCCCGGCCTGGTCGATGCCGGGCTTCACCGGCTGAACATCTCGATCGACACGCTGCGCCGCGACCGGTTCCAGGCGCTGACCCGCCGGGACCGGCTGGACGATGTGCGGGACGGGATCGCTGCGGCCGCCGCATCGGGGCTGCGGCCGTTGAAGCTCAACGCGGTGGCGATGCGTGAGGTGAACGACGACGAGCTCGTCGACCTGGTGGAGTTCGCGATCGGGCAGGGGGCGCAGATGAGGTTCATCGAGCAGATGCCGTTGGATGCCGGGCACACCTGGGACCGGTCGCGGATGGTGACGCAGGACGAGATCCTCACCGCGCTGTCGGCACGGTGGACGTTGACGCCGGTGCCTGGTCGGGGTGGGGCGCCCGCGGCGCGGTGGACCCTCGATGGTGGGCCGCATTCGGTGGGGGTGATCGCGTCGGTGACGGCGCCGTTCTGCGGCGACTGCGACCGGCTGCGGCTCACCGCGGACGGGCAGTTGCGCAACTGCCTGTTCTCGAGCACCGAGTACGACCTGCTGCCGATCCTGCGCGGCGGCGGGGACGATGGGCAGGTCGATGGGATGCTGCGGTCCTGTGTGCGCGGGAAGCTCCCGGGGCATGCGATCAACGACCCGTCGTTCCTGCAGCCGGCGCGCGGCATGAACGCGATCGGCGGCTGAGATGGGCCGCATCACCACCCGCACCCCCGTCACCCGCATCGTGCTGAACGACGGTGATGCCGTCGTCCGTCGCCGCGCCGACACCCTCGTGGTCGAGGAACCGCTCGAGATGCGGGTCGCGGGGGAGCCGCTGACCGTGACGATGCGCACCCCCGGGAACGACATCGAGCTCGCGGCGGGCTTCCTGGTGTCGGAAGGTGTGATGTCCGCGGCGGCCGATCTCCGCTCCGCGATCCACTGCGGCGGACCGGGCACGGGCTCGGTACCGCCGACGCCGCTGCTGACGATCGGCGTCGGCCCCATGCCGGCGGTCGTGGCGCCGGCGGCGTCGACGGAGAACACCTACAACGTGCTCGACATCGCGCTCGCTCCCGAGCTCGCGCCGCTCGTGACCGACATCGCCCGCAACTTCTACACCACGAGCTCGTGCGGCGTCTGCGGTACGGCGTCGATCGAGGCGATCGAGAAGCGGTCCCGCTACGACGTCGGCACGGATGCCGCCGCCGTGGACGCCGCACTTCTCACGCGTCTTCCCGACGAGCTGCGGGCGGGGCAGACGGTGTTCGACAAGACCGGCGGCCTCCACGCCGCGGCGCTGTTCGACGCCGCGTCCGGCGAACTCCTCGTGCTGCGCGAGGACGTCGGCCGGCACAACGCGGTCGACAAGGTGATCGGCTGGGCCGTGCTCGAAGACCTGCTGCCGCTCGGCGGAACCGTGCTGCAGGTCTCGGGGCGTGCGAGCTTCGAGCTCGTCCAGAAAGCGGTGATGGCCGGCATCCCGATCCTGTCCGCGGTCTCTGCGCCGTCGTCGCTGGCCGTCGAGCTGGCCGCGGCGTCCGGGCTCACCCTCGTCGGGTTCGTGCGCGGCTCGTCGATGAACGTCTACTCCCGCCCGGATCGGGTGCGGGTGGCCGCGCCGGTGCACTGACCGTCGCCGGGACTCAGCCGCGTGTGGCGCCGAGCTGCACGATGCACTGCGTCGGGTCGCACGACGCGGCGATGCCCTCGACGCGCAGCGGGCCGCCGGCCTGTGCGAGCACGCTGTCCATGAGACCGACATGGACGCTGCACAGCACGCCGCGGTGCTCGGCAGCGGGCACGTGCGGGCAGGGGGTCAGGTCGACCGTGAGGTCGCGCGCGTCGACGAAAGGATCGAAGCCGGCGTCGCCGAGGTCCTCCACGAGTGCGTCGAGCTGGTGCAGGGCGTCGGCGCCGAGGTCGGCGTCCGTGTCGGATCCGTACACGCGACGCAGAAGATCTCCGCGACGAGCCGCCTCCTCCGCCCGGCGGACGGCGACAGGGCTCGAGGCCTCGTCCGAGCCGGTGGCCGCGGAGTAGAGCACGCGCGGGCGGCCGCGGGTCGTGCGGTGCTCGGTCTCGGCGATCACGTAGCCGGCGTCGATGAGGCGCTGGACGTGCTCGCGTACGGTGTTGGCGTGCAGGCCGGTCGCCTCGACGAGCTCGGAGATCGCCCGCTGCGGGCGCTCCTGCAGGAGGTGCATGATCTCGACGCGGGAGTAGCTCGAGATCGCGCTGTACCCGGTCGTCATGGTCCCATTATCGCGGGGTGCCACGACGACCCGGTGCGCGCGGGCTCGCCCGTGTCGGATCAGAACAGCTGGCCGAAGACGAGGATCGCGATGAAGAACACCGCGACGATGCCGACGATGATCGCGAGCGTACGGCCGGAGAGCTTGGCGACGCCCCAGCCGACCAGCACGGGGATGGCGAAGAGGAACAGCGCCACGATCCACCAGAACGCGGAGTAGGCGCCGCTGGTCGCGTCCTCCAGGCGCCCGCCGAAGAGCGACTGCGTCGCCGGGTGGGTCGCGAAGCGGACCGCGATCGAGATCGGGACCGCCACGAACACGAAGACCACGAGTCCGATGAGCCAGCCCCACAGGGTGGCGCTTCCGCCGCCAGAGAGGACACCCCCGTGGAGCTCGGGTTCGGGCTTCTGCTGCTGCTTTCCTGATGCCATGGGCATGACTCTAGTGGCGCCCGGTGGCGCGGCATCGTGCGATTCGCACGATTCTCGCCCGACATGGCGCTGTCCGCCGGTGGGGACGGGCGGACAGCGTCGGGGCGCCAGGGAGAAACGCCACTGGGGGAGCGATCTCCGCGCTCACCATCCACGAGCGTCGCCCGTCAGGGGGGTGGAGCTTTCGGGACGGCGTTCGCGGGGTCTGAGATCAAGGTACGCCCGTGGGTCGCCTGCACAAGAGGTATTGCCTGTGGGTCTCCTGAGTGCTAGCCGCACGCGCCGCTCACCGGTGTGCGGGTCCTCCCGTGGTGGGATGGGAGCGACATGAGCCAGCCGCTGCTTCCCCCCGATTCCGTCGCCGCGATCGCCGCCGCGGTGCGGGCGCGGGAGGTGACGGCGCAGGAAGTCGTGGAGGAGCACCTCGCCCGCATCGCGCGGGTGGACCCCGGCGTCAACGCCCTCACGGTCGTGTTCTCCGACCGTGCGCGGACGGCCGCCGCGGAGGTGGATGCCGCGCTCGCGGCGGGGCGCGATCCGGGATCGCTCTCGGGCGTGCCGATCTCCGTGAAGGAGAACATCGACCTCGCCTGGTCGGCTAGCACCAACGGCTGGCGGGGACTGGCCGACGCCCAGCCCGCCCGGGACGCCACGATCGTCCGTCGTCTGCGAGATGCCGGCGCCGTGCCCGTCGCACGCGGCAACATGCCCGACTTCGGCATGCGGTGGGACACCGACAACGACCTGTTCGGCCGCACACGCAACCCGTGGAACCCGGGCCGCAGCGTCGGCGGATCCAGCGGTGGCGACGCGGTCGCGGTGACGACCGGGATGAGCGCCCTGGGCCTCGGCAACGACTTCGGCGGCTCGCTCCGCCTCCCCGCGTACGCGACGGGCGTCGTCGGCCTGCGCCCGTCGCAGGGGCGCGTGCCGCGCGCGGCGGTGCAGGGGCAGCCGGTGGCACTCACGCTGCAGCAGTTCTCGGTGAACGGCCCGATGGCGCGATACGTCGACGACGTCGCGCTCGCCCTCCGGGTCATCCAGGGATGGGATGCCGACGACCCGGTGTCCGTCGCCGCGCCCGCCGTGCGCCCCGACGAGCTGCCGCGGCGAGTCGGCGTCGTGCGCGACTTTGCGGGCCTGGCCGTGGATCCGGAGGTTGCGGGCGGAATCGACCGGGCCGCAGCATCCCTCATGCGTGCCGGCTGGGAGGTCGTCGATGTCGCGGCTCCGCTGCTCGAGGAGGCGGCCGTGCTGTGGCGGCGGTTGTCGTGCACCGACATGCTCATCTCGCTCGATCCGGCCGCCCTCGGCCAACCGCTCGGGCGCTCGGCCACCGCCTTCCTGCGCGACAGCACCGCGGCGGCGCGCCCTTACGCGTCGGCGCGCGAATATGCCGAGGCGTGGGCGCGGCGGGCGGTGATCGCGGCGGAGTGGCGGCGGCTGCTGGTCGACGTGCCCGTGATCCTCGGACCGGTGTCGATCTCGCGCATGCGGGAACCGGACTACGACCTCGGCGGGAAGGAGGCGGCGGACCGTGCGTGGCGCGACCTCTGGCTGACGGTGGTCGTCAACTTCCTCGGACTCCCCGCGCTGGCGCTGCCCACCGGCCTCGGCGGTGACGGCACGCCCACCGGCGTCCAGCTCATCGGTCCCGCCTTCGGCGAAGAGGTGCTGTTCGAGGCTGGACGTGCGGTCGAGGCCGCGGTCCCGCGTCTTCCCCCGATTCCGGCGCTCGTGTGAGGAACCCCTGACGCACGCACGCGCTCCGCTGGAGCGTACGGGGCGTCGACGGTGGCGCCGGGCCTGTTCGGCTACGAACGCGCCCGGTGCTCGGCCGCGATCTGACTCGGGCTCACCGTTACGGGGTCGGCGTCTCCGGCGGGCGCGGGAAGGGCGGTTCCTCCGGGTGCGGCGCGAGCGGTTCTTCAGGCCACGGGGCGGTCGGCTCGTCCGGCGGCGTCGGGATGCTGGGTCCCGGACCGGGGTCGGGACTGCCGGGCCCGGGGGAGCCGGGTGCCGGCGGCATCGCACCCGGCGGGGTCCGGCCCGGGAGCGGTTCGGGGACGGTGGGGTCGGTCATGACGTCTCCAGGGGAGGATCGAGGGGGCGCTGCGCGCGCCCCCGCAGGTGATCCCAGCCTGCGCCGCCTGGCCCGATGCCGCGAGGCCCTTGACCGGGAGGGCAGTGCGGGTCTACGCGTCAGCGACCGGGAACGAATCGCGCACGGGCGGCCCGGGGTGGGCATGAGCGCGACACTGAGACCCCGCGCGCCTGCGTGTCGTCGACGGGTCGCACCCGAGCACCATGTCGCGTGGGCCCTCGTACGCGGCGCCGTGGCGGGCTCCGTAGGCTGGAGGGGTGGCATCCGTTCTCAACATCTCGGCGTACCTGTTCACGCGTATCGACGACACCGGCGAGCTGCGGCCGCTGCTGCGCGAGCGCGCGGTCGCTGCGGGGCTGAAGGGCACGATCCTGCTCGCCGACGAGGGCATCAACCTCTTCCTCGCGGGAGACGCCGAAGCGGTGCGCGGCTTCGTCCACGAGTTGAGGGGCGATGAGCGATTCGCCGCGCTGAAGACCAAGGAGAGCTGGTCGCAAGCGCAGCCTTTCGGCAGGATGCTCGTCAAGGTCAAGCGCGAGATCATCCGCATGGACCACCCCACCATCCGTCCCGAGGGCAACCGCGCGCCCGCGGTCGCCCCTGCGACGCTCCGTCGCTGGCTGGACAGCGGCCATGACGACGACGGCCGCGAGGTCGTGCTGCTCGACACCCGCAATGCGTTCGAAGTCGACTGCGGCGCCTTCGACGGCGCGCTGGACTGGCGGATCGAACGGTTCACGCAGTTCCCGGATGCCGCGGCCGCCGCAGCGCCCGACCTCGCGGGCAAGACCGTCGTGAGCTACTGCACCGGCGGTATCCGGTGCGAGAAGGCCGCGATCTACTTGCGCGAGGTCGGCGTCGACGCATACCAGCTGGACGGCGGCGTCCTCGGCTACTTCGAGCACGTCGGCGGAGCCCACTGGAACGGCGACTGCTTCGTGTTCGACGAGCGGGAAGCGCTGACCCCCGGCCTGGCGCCGCGGTCGGGAGCACTCGCGTGAGCCGCTCCGAGCATGCCGCCGGCGCTCGTTCCCCCGGTCGCGCCGAGGTGCTGATCGCGCTCGCGGCAGACGTCGTGCTGGTGGTCGCGTTCGCCGCGATCGGTCGCGCGAGCCACGACTCCGACGTCTGGATCGGCCTGTGGCAGACCGCCTGGCCTTTCCTGGCGGCCCTCGGCATCGGCTGGCTCGTGACCCGCGGGTGGCGCGCGCCCGTCGCGCCGGTACGCACGGGGGTCGGAGTCTGGGCGATCACCGTCGGCGGTGGGATGCTGCTGCGCTGGGCAGCCGGTCAGGGCACCGCGATTCCGTTCATCGTCGTGGCGTCGCTGACGCTCCTGGTCGCACTGGTGGGGTGGCGCGTCATCGTCGCGGTCGTGAGGCGCGTGCGCCGACGCTGAAGTCGTCTCGGTCTCAGGGCGTCCTTCGGAGCCCCGTGTCTATGACGATCCGATTCCCCTCGATCAGACCGGGGCGGTCGCCCGGAAGCGGTGCGGGCGCCGGTGTGATCTGCTCGGCCTCCCACACCGCGCGGGCGTTCTCCGCGGTCGGGTAGAAGAACTCCTCGACACCCAGCAGACCGCCCGACGAGTGCGACGGCGTCTCACCTCGCTTGCGGCGACGGTGCGTGTCGAACGCGAACCACAGGAAGTACACCGGCAGTCCGACGACCACACAGGCGAATCCCCACACCATCGCGTCGCCGATCGTCATGACGCCCAGCGTACGTCGCGACGATGGCCGCAGCATCCGTCACTGCGCTGTCAACGGTGCGCGAACGCCTGCAAAGTCGCGTCGGCCGGGAGCTCGCTGAACCACACCTCGAATGGCACGGGTGTGCCATCGGCGGGGACGGTCTCGACGGAACTGGTGGCGGCCGCCACGATCACCCCGTCGGCAGCGCGGGCCGGCGCGGTGATGATGACGTACCGCTGGTCCTCCGCGAAGCGGCCGGTCACCGTGCCCGTCGCCGACGTCGCACCGCGGTCGCTCGACGATCGGGTGATGCCGTTCACGGTGAACGACCCGGTCTCGCCGGCAGGAGAGAGGGTCGCGTCCGGCGGGGACGGCGTACCGGGGCGCGCCGAGATCGGGCGCGCTCGACACAGCGCCTCCTCCGTGACCTGTGACGGGCGGCGAGGGAGGCGCTGTGGAGGGGCTTCGAGGGTTCAGCTCAGGCCGTTGTCCGCGAGCCACTCCTTCGCGATGTCCTCCGAGGAGCGCTGGTCGACCGTCGATTCGACGTTGAGGGCGATGAGGCCCTCCGGAGTCAGCGCGGCGCTCACCGCGTTGATCACGTCGGCGATCTCGTCGGCGATGTCGGCGTTCACGAGGGGGACGACGTTCGACGCCAGGAAGAGGCCCTCGGGGTCTTCGAGCGTGACCAGGTTCTTGGTCTTGATGAGTGGGTCGGCACTGTAGACGTCCGCCAGTTGGATGTTTCCGGCGACGAGCTCATCGACGGTGGTATCGGCGGTCGCGTTGAAGGTGACCGTCACGCCGTAGACGTCTTTGAGGCCCTTGGGGCCGTAGGGGCGCTCTTCGAGTTCGGGCGCGCCGCCCAGGATGAGTCCGTCGATGCTCGCGAGGTCGGCGATCGAGGTGAGATCGTGCTCCGCGGCGAAGTCGGCCGTGACGTTGTACGAGTCCTGGTCGGTCGCCGCGGATTGATCGAGGACGGTCAAGCCCTCGGGCACCGCCTCCTGCAGTGCGGCGTAGACATCGTCCGGGGTGGTGGCGGTGGCGCTCGGATCGAAGAACTGCAGCAGGTTCCCCGTGTACTCCGGGAAGAGATCGACGGTGCCGTCCTCGAGCGACGGGATGTAGGCGTCGCGCTGGCCGATGTTGAACTTGCGCTCGACGTCGAAGCCGGCGCCCTCGAGCGCCTGCGCGTAGATTTCGGCGATGATCTCGTTTGAGTAATACGACTGCGAGCCGATGACGATGGTCGACGGGGCGGCGGTGTCGCCGCTGTCGCCGCTGAGCGGGTCGCTCGAGGCGCACCCGGCGAGGGCGAAGGCTGCGACTGCAGTGCCCGCGAGGGCGACGGCGATGCGGGTTCGTGCTGTGGACATTCTCGGACCTCCGGTGGGATGGGTGAGGGATCAGCGGGAGAACTGCGGAGCGCGGGCGATTGCAGGCACGGCAGTACGGGAACGGGAGGGGCGCCCATCCGTGCGAGGCACGGCGAAGCGGCCGAGCAGGGCGAAGAGACCGTCGAGCACGAGGGCCAGCGCGACCACGATGATCGAGGCGCCGAGGATCTCGGCGAAATCGCGGAGATTGAGCCCCTGGATCATGTAGAAGCCGAGGCCGCCCAGCCCGACGTAGGCGGCGATGGTCACGGTGGCGACCACCTGCAGCGTGGCGGAGCGGAGTCCGCCGATGAGAAGCGACAGGCCGAGAGGCATCTCGATTCGGAACAGAATCTGCCACTCGGTCATTCCCATCGCTCGTCCGGCGTCGATGACCGCCCGATCGATCGACTCGACCCCGGCGTACGCACCGGCGAGGATCGACGGGATCGCCAGCACCACGAACACCGTCACCGCGGCCTCGGTCTTGAGGTTGACACCGAACAGCATCACGAGCAGCACGACGAGACCCAGCGCCGGAAGCGCGCGCGCCGCGCCCGACAGGAACACCGCGACCTCACGACCGCGGCCGGTGTGGCCGATCAGCCACCCCGCAGGGATCGCGATCACCGACGCGATCGCGACAGAGCCGAAGGTGAAGGCGAGGTGCTGCAGGATCGCCGCCGGCAACGGGAGATAGCCCGTCAGTCGTGCAGGCGAGAAGATCCAGGCGAAGGCCTCGGCGAGGAGGTTCATGCCGTCACCGCCCGAAGCCGCGCCGGCCGGGGCGTCGCTGTGCGCCGCGTCCAAGGCATGAGGACGCGCCCCGCGAGGATGAGAAGGGCGTCGACGATGACCGCGATGACCACGACGGCGACCACGCCGGCGAACACCTCGGCGATGATCCGGCGCTGCGAGCCGTTCGTGAAGAGGTAGCCCAGGTTCTGCACGCCGATCAGGGCGCCCACGGTGGCGAGCGAGATCGTCGACATCGCCGTCACCCGCAGCCCGGCCAGGACCACCGGGCCCGAGAGCGGGAAGTCCACGGTCCAGAATCGCCGCCACGGGCCGAATCCGACCGCGACCGCGGCGGAGCGGGTCGTCACATCGACCGACGCGAGGCCGTCGGTCACCGACCTGGTCATGATGGCGACCGCGTAGATCGTCAACGCGATGACGAGGTTCGCCTCGGAGAGCAGCGGCACGCCGAGCGCCGTGGTGATGAGCGGGAACATCGCGAACGAGGGGATCGTGTACAGCAGCCCGATGACGGTGAGCACGGTTCCGCGCAGCGGTGTGTACCGGAACGCGAGCCAACCCAACGGCACCGACAGCACGAAGCCTGCGACGATGGCGATCGCGCTCTGCCGCAGATGATCCAGCGTCAGCGCCCAGATCAGATCGAGGTTGTCCCAGACCCAGTTCACCGTTCGTCCTCCACGAGCACGCCCTGGGTGCGACCGGCGGCGTCCACGAGGACCGTGCCGCGATCGGTGTGCCTGGCGCGCAGCGCGCGCGTGCCCCGCTCGACCCCGATGAAGTCGGCCACGAAGTCGTTCGCGGGATTCTCGATGATCTCGCTCGGGCTGCCGATCTGGGCGATGCGGGCGCCCTTCTCGAGGATCACCACCTGGTCGCCCAGGAGGAACGCCTCGTCGATGTCATGGGTGACGAAGACGATCGTCTTGTCGAGTTCCTTCTGCAGCCGCAGCGTCTCGGTCTGCAGTTCGCGGCGCACGATGGGGTCGACCGCGCCGAACGGCTCGTCCATCAGCAGGATGTTGGGGTCCACGGCGAGGGCGCGGGCGACGCCGACGCGCTGCTGCTGGCCGCCGGAGAGCTGACTCGGGTAGCGCTTCGCGAGTCCGCGTTCGAGGCCTACGACCTCCATGAGTTCGAGTGCGCGGTCGCGCGCCTTGGCCTTGGGGACGCCGCTCAGCACGGGGACGGTCGCGATGTTGTCGACGACGGAGAAGTGTGGGAGCAGTCCGGCGTTCTGCAGCACATACCCGATACCCCGGCGCAGCGTCACCGGGTCGCGTTGCGAGATCGGCTCGTCGTCGATGGTGATGATCCCGCTGGTCGGGTCGACGAGCCGGTTGATCATGCGCAGCAGTGTCGTCTTGCCGCTTCCCGACGAGCCGACGAGCACCGTCGTCTTGTGCGCGGGCATGACGGCGCTGAAGTCCTCGACAGCGGCCGTGCCGTCGGGATAACGCTTCGAGACCCCACGGAATTCGATCGCCATGCTGCCCTTTCGGCCGGGGTTCCCAGATAACCACAGGCCGCCGACATGGCGGCCGGAGCTGGACAGGTGCCGTAACCTGCGCCATCCTTCCGTCTGCGCGCGCGGCGGGCAACCGCTTCGTCGTGTCATCGCCGCCCGCTACGTTAGGGCGCATGACTGCGCGGGAGTACGACCTCATCGTCATCGGCGGCGGCCCAGTGGGGGAGAACGTCGCAGACAGGGCCACCCAGGGGGGCCTGTCGGTCGTCGTGGTCGAGAGCGAGCTCGTCGGAGGCGAATGCTCGTACTGGGCATGCATCCCCTCGAAGGCGATGCTGCGCGCGGGCGCGGCCGTGGAGGCCGCTCGCCGGGTGAAGGGCGCCGCAGAGACGGTGACCGGGGCCGTCGACGTGGCCAGGACCCTGGTGCGCCGCGACGAGCTCGTGCACAACTGGGATGACACGTCGCAGGTCGAGTGGCTGCAGGGCGCGGGCATCGATCTGGTTCGCGGCCACGGACGCCTGACGGGCGAGCGCCAGGTCACCGTGACCGATGCCGACGGCACCGAGAAGGTGCTCGTGGCCCGCCACGCGGTCGTGGTGTCGACCGGCTCGGCAGCGCTCCTTCCCGACATCCCCGGCCTGCGCGAGGTCGAGCCGTGGACCAGTCGCGAGGCCACGGGCGTGCGTGACGTGCCCGCCTCCCTCGCCGTGCTCGGCGGTGGCACCGTCGGCAGCGAGATGGCGACGCTGTACACGACGTTCGGCTCCACCGTCACCCTCATCGCCCGTTCCGGCCTGCTGCGGGGCGTCGAGCCCTTCGCGGGCGAGACCGTCGAGAAGGCCTTGACAGGTGCCGGGGCCACTGTCCGCACCGGCGTAGAGGTCGAGCGGGTCTCGCGCGACGACGACGGCGAGGTGGTGCTGTCGCTGTCGGACGGGTCTCACGTGCGGGCCGCCCAGGTGCTGGTGGCGACGGGACGGGTGCCGCGGACCGAGGACCTCGGCCTGGAAACGGTCGGACTCGAGCCGGGTTCGTGGCTCGACGTCGACGACACGCTGCGCGTGCGCGGGGTGGAGTGGCTGTACGCCGTCGGCGACGTCAACCACCGCGCGCTGCTCACGCACCAGGGCAAGTACCAGGGCCGTGCCGCGGGCGATGTGATCGCGGCGCGGGCGACGGCGGCCGAGGTCGACGACGCCCCGTGGGGCAGGCACGTCGCGACAGCCGATCACTCGGCGGTGCCGCAGGTGATCTTCACCGATCCCGAGATCGCGGCGGTCGGGCACAGCGAGAAGTCGGCCCGCGAGGCGGGACTTCGCGTCCGTGTCATCGACTACGACCTGTACTGGATCGCTGGCGCGAGCGAGGTCGCCGACGACTATCAGGGTCAGGCGCGGGCGATCGTGGACGAGGAGCGCCGTGTGCTCGTCGGCGCGACGTTCGTCGGGCAGGACGTGGGCGAGATGCTCCACGCCGCCACGATCGCGATCGTCGGCGAGGTTCCGATCGAGCGGCTGTGGCACGCGGTGCCGTCGTATCCGACGATCAGCGAGGTGTGGCTGCGGTGGCTCGAGGAGTACGGCCGCTGATCCGAACCTCGCCGTTCCCGTGCACGCCTGCGTGCGACGGCACGGCGAACCCGCTGCACGCTGGATGGCGTCGACGTCCTGCCCCAGCCCGGACGCTTCTACGGCGGGTGGATCACTCCCGACATCGTCGGTCCGTTCAAGGGCGTGCCGGGCTCGCTCGGCTGGTGAGGGGACGGATGCTTCGGCCGCCGTCCCGCGGACTGCTCAGCGAACGCTCAGGCCCCAGCCCTTGTTCACCGATATATCGGTAGGTATCGTCAGGGTATCGGCACACACTCGTTCGGGAGGTCGCCATGAGCGGTTCATTCCAGGGATTCGGTTCGCGTCCGGGAGGGCAGGGCTCGGGACTTCCGAGCAGCTTCTGGGACGCGATGGAGCAGTTGAAGGACACCTTCGAGCGCAGCTTCTCGCCGCGCGTCGCCAAGGGGGATGTGCGGGCCGCGGTCCTCGCGATCCTGGCCGAGAAGCCCATGCACGGCTACCAGATCATCCAGGAGATCGAGGAGCGCAGCGACGGCGCCTGGAAGCCGAGCCCCGGCTCGGTGTACCCGACGCTGCAGCTGCTCGCTGACGAGGGGCTCGTCGCCGCCGAGGAGTCGAACGGCAAGAAGACGTACTCGCTCACCGAGGCGGGCCGGGAAGCGGCGGCGGCCGCCGAAGGTCAGTCGGCACCGTGGGAATCTGCCGGGTCGCGCGATTCCGGCCGTGCCACGGCGCTGCCGAAGGCCGGCGCGAAGCTCGCCCAGGCGGCCGCGACCGTCGGTCGCAGCGGAACGCCCGAGCAGGTGGCGAAAGCCGTCGAAGTGCTCGACGACGCGCGGCGTAAGCTCTACTCGATCCTGGCTCAGGACTGACGGCCTGCCCACCGGCAGAGGGCGTCGGTCCGGACCCACGGCGTCAGGGTGGGCGCGCACGATCCCGGGCGACCGGGACCGCGGGCACCCCGCAATCCACTGACCACCACCGCCGAGGAGCTTCGATGGCCGACGTCGGGAACGCGCGCGCCCGCTATCGCCGGATCCTGCGCTTCGCCGGCCGTTACATCGTCCAGGCATGGTGGTTCGAGCTCGTCCTGCCCCGGTTCGGCTTCGGCGCGCTCGCCGCCCGCGGCCGAACCCGGCGTCTGCAGAACATCGCGCGCAAGTTCCATGTGCTCGCCGTCCAGTACGGCGGGCTCATGATCAAGGTCGGCCAGTTCCTGTCGTCGCGGCTCGACGTGCTGCCGCCGGAGATCACCAAGGAACTGGAGGGTCTGCAGGACGAGGTCCCGCCGGTCGCCTTCCCGGCCATCCGCGACCTCGCCGAGTCCGAGCTGGGCGTACCCCTCGGCCGCGCGTTCGAGTGGGTCGACGAGACGCCCGTTGCCGCGGCGTCCCTCGGACAGGCGCATCGTGCGCGGCTGACACCCGCCGACGCCGCCGAGACCGGGTTCTCCGACGTCGTCGTCAAGGTGCAGCGACCGGGCATCGAGGAGATCGTCGACGTCGACCTGGCAGCGCTGCGCCGCGTGGCCGGCTGGCTCAGCAGCGTGCGGGTCGTACGCGACCACGTCGACCTGCCGGCGCTGGTGGAGGAGTTCGCCCACACCAGTCGCCAGGAGATCGACTACCTGCACGAGGCGCAGAATGCGGAGCGGTTCGCCGCGGACTGCGCGGGCGACCCTCGCGTCACTGTGCCGGAGATCGCCTGGGAGCGCACGACCCGTCGGGTGCTGACACTCGCCGACGTGAGCGCGATAAAGATCAACGACCTCGACGGTCTGCGCGCCGCGGGCATCGATGCCGCCCAGGTCGCCGTCGAGTTCGCGAACGTGATGTTCGACCAGCTGTTCCTCCGAGGGTTCTTCCACGCCGATCCGCACCCGGGGAACATCTTCGTGACGCCGGTCACCCGCGCCCCCGGCGACACCAGCCGCCCGTGGACCCTCACCTTCATCGACTTCGGGATGATGGGCGAGGTCCCAGACAAGCTGCGTCACGATCTGCAGAGGCTCATGATCGCGGTCGCCTCGCGCAACAGCGGACAGATGATCGACAGCATCCGTGCCGTCGGCGTGCTGCTGCCGTCGGCCGACACCGTCGAGCTCGAACGCGCGATGACGGCGCTGTTCGCGCGCTTCGGCGGCATGGGGTTCGCGGAGCTGCAGCAGGTCGACCCTCGCGAGTTCCGACAGTTCGCCAAGGAGTTCGGCGACGTGATGCGGTCGCTGCCGTTCCAGTTGCCCGAGAACTTCCTGCTGATCATCCGCGCGGTCTCGCTCACCAGCGGCATGTGCAGCTCGCTCGACCCCGCTTTCAACGTGTGGGACGCCGTCGAGCCGTACGCCGCCCGCCTGCTGCGCGACGAAAGGGGCAACGCCGCGAAGGCCGTCGCGCAGGAGGCCGCGTCGGTCGCGGGTGTGATGGCCCGGCTGCCTCGGCGCCTCGACGACATGGTGACCCGCATCGAGGACGGTCGCCTCGTCGCGGACGTGCCGAAGCTCGACCGCTGGCTGCGCCGCCTCGAGCGCCTCATCCGGCGCGTCGTGGCGGCGGTGCTGTTCGCCGCACTGCTCATCAGCGGGTCGGTGCTGCGGGCCGAAGACCTCACGGTCGGCAGCGTGCTCATGATCGGCTCGCTCGTGCCGCTGCTCTACGCCCTTCTCGCGGGGTTCTCGGGCCGGCGCGGGCCGCGCGGCTGAGCTCGCGTCCACAGCTGAGACTTCGCATGGCGGATGCCGCGCCCTCGCGCTTCAGGGCAGGTCCAGGTCTCCGAGGGCGGTGTCGACCTGCGCCGACGCCTGGCACCCGACCCGCTACGGTGGCACGCAGGAACCTGTCCTCGGGGGTGCGTGTGGTCTGGGCGGTGATCGTGCGGGTCGCTGATCTGCTGGTGCAGCTTGCGTTGATCTGGCTCGGCCTCCTCATCGTCCTGGTCGACAGCGAGGAAGGAACGCTCTACGCGCTCGCCGCGTGGTGCGCGCTCGGCGGGCTCTACTGGCTGGCATCCGTGATCGCCGTCGGAACGAGCGTGAAGCGATCCCGGATCGCGGCCCCGCGGTGGATCGAGAAGTACGACGTTCATCCGGTCGTCGCCGTGATCAGCGTGACCGCGACCTTCCTTGCGAGCATCGTCGGGATCATCGCCGCCACGGAGATCCTCGTGCTCCGCAACGACCCGGCCTGGGCGGGATGGGTGGAACCCGTCGGAGTGGTGGCGATGCTGCTGTCGTGGGCGCTCTACCACTGGGGGTTCGCCCGCATCTACGATCGCCGCCATCGGCTCGCGATCATCCCGCCGTTGATCTTTCCCGGCACGGATGACCCGCGACTGGCCGACTTCGTGTACTTCTCGTTCACCAACGCGACCGCGTTCTCGGTGTCGGACGTTCAGGTCGTGACGACACGGATGAGGTGGACCGTGGTGTGGCACACCACGACGAGCTTCTTCCTCAACGCGCTCATCATCGTCCTCGCGTTCAGCACGATCATCAATGCGGACCCGACGGCTCCCTAGACTTTCGATCACGGGCGCCCGCCCAGGCGCCCTCCACAGGCGAGCAGAGGAGCGGCGATGCAACTGGGAATGGTGGGCCTCGGCCGGATGGGTGGCAACATCGTCCGGCGCCTGATGCGGGACGGGCACGAGTGCGTCGCGTACGACGTCAGCACCGACGCCGTGTCCGCCATCGCGGATGAGGGCGCCGTCGGATCCGACAGCCTCGCCGATCTCGTCAGCAAGCTCGAGGCGCCGCGTGCGGTCTGGCTCATGATCCCAGCCGGACTGACAGGCAAAGTCGTCGACGAACTCGCCGGGCTGCTCGATGAGGGCGACATCATCATCGACGGCGGGAACTCGAACTACCGCGACGACGTGCGACGCGCGGCCGCATTGCGGGAGACCGGCATCCTCTACGTCGACGTCGGAACGAGCGGCGGCGTGTTCGGCCTCGAGCGCGGATACTGCCTCATGGTGGGCGGACCTGACGACGCGTTCGCACGCCTCGAGCCGATCCTGCGCACCATCGCGCCGGGCAGCGGCGAGGTCGAGCGCACGCCGGGCCGCGTGGGGGACTTCGCCCCCGAGGAGCTCGGCTATCTGCACTGCGGACCGTCCGGTGCGGGCCACTTCGTGAAGATGGTGCACAACGGCATCGAGTACGGCGTGATGGCGGCGCTCGCCGAGGGCCTCAACATTCTCGAGCACGCGGACGCCGGGGTTCAGGAGGCCGAGCACTCGGCCGAGGTCGCCCCGCTCGAGGAACCGGAGTTCTACCAGTTCACGATCGACACCCCGAAGGTGGCGGAGCTGTGGCGCCGCGGCTCGGTGATCTCGTCGTGGCTGCTCGATCTGACCGCGGCGGCGCTCCAGGGCAACCCGACGCTCGACGGTCTCGCCGGGCGCGTGTCGGATTCCGGCGAAGGTCGCTGGACGGTCAAGGCCGCCGTGGACACGGGTGTTCCCGCACCGGTGCTCGCGGCGTCGCTCTTCGAGCGTTTCGCGTCTCGCGACGAGGACCATTTCGCCAACCAGGTGCTCTCTGCGATGCGTCTGCAGTTCGGCGGACACCAGGAGCTGCCCGCGGGCGACGTGCTGGAAGCGGGCTCGCGCAAGTCCGAGTCGTCGAGCAGCGGCCTGTCGGAGACGGCCGCAGACGCGTCGTGAACAAGCTCGATCTGAAAAAATCGATCGGGGCGTACGCCGCACCGCGGGGGTCGTTCGAGATCGTCGAGGTGCCGCCGATGCGGTATCTCATGATCGATGGCCACGGCGACCCCAACACGTCGCAGGCGTACGGGCACGCCGTGGCCGCCGTGTTCAGCGTCGCCTACAAGCTCAAGTTCCTGAGCAAGGGCGAGCTCGGCCGTGACTACGTCGTGATGCCGCTCGAGGGCCTCTGGTGGTCCGACGACATGTCGGCGTTCACGTCGGAGCGTGACAAGTCACGGTGGAGCTGGACGATGATGAGCCTCGTCCCGGAGTGGCTCGATGCCAGACACTTCGAGCGCGCCCGGGACGCGGCGGCGGCGAAAGGCGGCCCTCCCGCCCTCGATCGACTGCGCCTCGCGGAGCTCGCCGAGGGCCGGTGCGTGCAGACCCTGCACGTCGGGTCGTACGACGACGAGGCGCCGGTGCTCGCCGAAATGCACGAGCGCTTCATTCCCGAGGCCGGTCTGCGCATGCGGGGCCTGCACCACGAGATCTACCTCGCCGATCCCCGCCGCTCGGCCCCCGAGAAGCTCCGCACGATCCTGCGTCAGCCCGTCGAAACGGCGGGGTAGTCCTCACGCCTCACGATCCGGACGACGGATGCCGCGACCCGGCCGGGTCGCGGCATCCGTTCTCGCCTGCTCCTACGCCGTCGCGTCGGCCCGCTTGGGGAGCACCCAGCCGGCCCGCGGGAAGTGGCACGTATAGCCGTTCGGGATGCGGATCAGGTAGTCCTGGTGCTCGGGCTCGGCCTCCCAGAACGGGCCCGCGGGCTCGATCGTGGTGACTGCCTCGCCTGGCCAGAGACCCGAAGCGTCGACGTCGGCGATGGTGTCGCGCGCGACCTCGGCCTGCTCAGGCGAGAGCGGGAAGATCGCCGAGCGGTAACTGGAGCCGATGTCGTTGCCCTGACGGTTCAGGGTCGACGGATCGTGGATCTGGAAGAAGAACGCCAGGATGTCGCGGTACGAGGTCTTCGTGGGGTCGAAGACGATCTCCACCGCCTCTGCGTGACCGGGGTGCTTGCGGTAGGTCGCGTGCGCGTTCTCGCCGCCGGTGTAGCCGACACGGGTGTCGAGCACCCCGGGCTGGCGGCGGATGAGGTCCTCCATGCCCCAGAAACAGCCGCCGGCGAGGACTGCCGTCTCGGTGCCGGGGGTGCGGGTGATCTCGCCGGTGTCGAAGGGACCGCTGGTCATGATGAGTGCTCCTGGTTCTCGGTGGTGAAGAGGTGGCGGTAGGCGCCGTAGCCCTCGTCCTCGAGCGACGAGGCGGGCACGAAGCGCAGTGCGGCCGAATTCATGCAGTATCTCAGGCCGCCGGCCCGGCGTGGGCCGTCGGGGAAGACGTGACCCAGATGGCTGTCGGCGCCCGACGAGCGCACCTCGGTGCGCGGCAGGAGCAGCTTCCAGTCCTTCTTGGTCGACACGGCGTCGGGCTCGATCGGCTGGGTGAAGCTCGGCCATCCGGTTCCGCTGTCGTACTTGTCGGTCGATGAGAAGAGCGGTTGGCCTGAGACGACGTCGACGTAGATGCCGGGCTCGTGGTTGTTCCAGTACGCGTTGCGGAAGGCCGGCTCGGTGCCGTCCTCCTGCGTGACGCGGTACTGGGTGTCGGTGAGGCGGCTCAGCGCCTCGGGGGTCTTGCGGTACTCGTTGCTCACGATTCCTCCAGTTGCGACGCAGCTGGCTGCGGCGTCATAGAGGAGAACGGATGTCTCGGCGCTTTTGGTCCCGCGAACCTGGGAACGGGCTCCGAGTTGCACGCCTGGTTGGGTTCCTCACCTCGCCCTCGCGCGGCGGCCGGAATCAGAGGACGGCGACGCGACTGCTGCTCTTCTCCGACACGCGTGCGGGGCAGGGGCTTGCGCCGGATGCCGAGCTGCCCCTCGGGCGCGATCAGGCCGAGCCGAGCTTCCCGCTGAGGCGGCCGTGGAAGCGGGCCGCAGCATCCGTCATGCCCTCGAGGGCGACCGTCGTGCCGCGCGCCTCGTACTTCGTGACGATCGCGTCGAGGGCGGCGACCGTCGAGGCGTCCCACACGTGCGTGCGGGAGAGGTCGATCACGACGTGCGGCGGGTCGGCGGAGTAGTCGAACTGCGTGGTCAGGTCGTTGCTCGACGCGAAGAAGAGCTCGCCGTCGACGCGGTAGCGGGCGGTCTCGCCATCGACCTCGCGGGTGACGGTCGTGAAGTGCGCGACGCGGCGCGCGAACAGCACCATCGCGGCCAGCACGCCCAGGACCACTCCGACGGCCAGGTTGTGGGTCCACACTGTGGCCACGACGGTGACGAGCATCACGAGGGTCTCGCTGAGCGGCATCCGCGTCAGTGTCGAAGGACGGACGCTGTGCCAGTCGAAGGTCATCACCGACACCGCGATCATGACGGCCACGAGAGCCGCCATCGGGATGAGGCCGACGATGTCGCCGAGGGCCACCACGAGGACCAGCACCCATACGCCGGCGAGGAATGTCGAGATGCGGGTGCGACCTCCCGAGGTCTTGACATTGATCATGGTCTGCCCGATCATCGCGCAGCCGCCCGTGCCGCCGAAGAAGGCGGACGCGACGTTCGCCACGCCGAGCCCCCATGCCTCGCGGGTCTTGCGCGAGTGGCTGTCGGTGACGTCGTCGACGAGCTTCGCGGTCATGAGCGACTCGAGCAGGCCGACGAGCGCGGCGGCGAAGGCGTAGGGCGCGACGATCTGGACCGTCTCCCACGTGAGGGGCACGTTCGGGAGGAGGAGCTCCGGAAGGCTTCGGGGCAGCTCCCCCTGATCTGCGACGTTCGGCACCGCCGCGAGCCCGAACACCACGACGACCACCGTCAACACCACGATCGCGATGAGCGGCGCCGGCACTGCGCGAGTGATCCGCGGCCAGACGAAGAGGATGCCGAGCCCCACCACGACGAGCACGTACACCGCCCAGGGGACGTCGACGAGCTGCGGCATCTGCGAGAGGAAGATGAGGATCGCGAGGGCGTTGACGAAGCCGACCATCACACTGCGCGGGATGAACCTCATGAGCTTCGCGACGCCGAGCACCGCGAGCAGCACCTGGATCACGCCGGCCAGCGCGATCGTGATGATGAGGTAGTCGGAGCCGTACTCGCGCGCGACCGGCGCGATGACGAGCGCGACCGCGCCCGCTGCGGCGGTGATCATCGCCGGGCGCCCACCGGTGAACGCGATGACGACCGCGAGCACGAACGATGAGAACAGCCCCACCCGCGGATCGACGCCCGCGACGACCGAGAAGGCGATCGCCTCGGGGATGAGGGCGAGCGCCACGACGAGTCCGGCGATGACCTCGCGGGTGAGCAGACGCGGCCGGCGAAGCGCCTGCCGCACGGTCGGCTCGCTGCGGTAGCGATCGGCGGATGGGGCGACGGTGGACACGGCGGCTCCTCGGAACGTGCGCTCACCGTTGCGCCCGTGGGAAATGGGAAGGGGACGGATGCTGCGACCCGCGCGGCCCTTCGACTCTAGCCGCGCGTACCCGACGACGCGGCCGATCTCAAGGGCCTCGCGAGGCGCCTCGCCGTTCGTGAGAATCGCGGAATGACCATGCGTGGCCGCCGTGCGGCCCGGCAGCCGGCATCCGTTCCCGATCCGAGGAGGGCACGATGAAGATCACCGACACGAGCGACCTGTGGTGGAAGAGCGCCATCGTCTACTGCCTCGACGTCGAGACGTACATGGACGCTGACGGCGACGGGACCGGCGACATGCAGGGCCTCGCCCAGCGCATCGACTACCTCGCGCAGCTGGGCGTGACGTGCCTGTGGCTGATGCCCTTCTACCCGACCCCCGACCGCGACGACGGGTACGACATCACGGACTTCTACGGGGTCGATCCGCGGCTCGGCAACCACGGCGAGCTCGTCGAGGTGATCCGCACCGCCAACGACCGCGGCATGCGGGTGATCGTGGACCTCGTCGTGAACCACACGTCCGACCGGCATCCGTGGTTCCTGAAGGCGAAGCGGAGCGTGAACTCGCCCTACCGGGACTACTACGTGTGGCGCGACGATCCTCCGCCGAAGGGGCAGAAGAACTCCGTGTTCCCGGGCGAGGCGAAGGGCGTCTGGACCCAGGACGAGGCGTCGGGGCAGTGGTACCAGCACAGCTTCTACGAGCACCAGCCCGACCTCAACATCGCGAACCCCGTCGTGCGCGACGAACTGGCGAGGGTGATCGGCTTCTGGCTGCAGCTGGGTGTGGCCGGTTTCCGTGTCGACGCGGTCCCCTTCTTGCTCGAGCTGCCGAAGGGCACCCAGATCCCCGATCCGCACGAGCTCCTGCGGGACTTCCGGCGCTTCCTGCAGCGCCGCTCGAGCGAGGCGATCCTGCTCGGCGAGGTGAACCTGCCGTACGACCAGCAGGTGCAGTACTTCGGGGGTGCGGAGGTGAACGAGCTGTCGATGCAGTTCGACTTCATCGGGATGCAGGCGTTCTACCTGGCTCTCGCCCGCAAGGATCCTGCGCCGCTCGTCGAGGCGCTGGCGTCACGGCCCGACCTTCCCGAGGACGTGCAGTGGGCGAACTTCCTGCGCAACCACGACGAGCTGACGCTCGACAAGTTGTCCGACGACGAACGGGAGGAGGTGTTCGAAGCCTTCGCGCCGGACGAGAAGCAGCGCGTCTACGGCCGTGGCATCACGCGCCGGCTGCCTCCGATGCTCGGCGACCCGCGGCGTATCCGCATGGCGTACAGCTTGATGTTCACCCTCCCGGGCACACCGGTGCTGTTCTACGGCGAGGAGATCGGGATGGGCGAGAACGCCGAGATCCCGGGGCGGAGCGCCGTGCGCACGCCGATGCAATGGACGGGCGAGAAGAACGGCGGCTTCTCGTCGGCGCCCCCGTCGCGGCTGATCGCGCAGCCGCCGGGCGACGGCTACGCGCCCGAGCACGTCAACGCCGCCGCCCAGATCAAGGACCGCGATTCGCTGCTGCACTTCTTCCGCGACCTGATGTCGCGCTACCGGATCTCGCCGGAGCTCGGGTGGGGAGCCTTCGAGGTGCTCGAGCAGCCGGTGCCGGCGATCCTCACGCACTCACTCAGCGCCGATGTCGGTCGGATGATCGCGATCCACAACTTCGCCGACGTGCCCGCGACGACGCGATTCATCGTGGATGGGGAGCCCGAAGGCACCTGCCTGGTCGACCTGCTGGGCTCGCACCGCATCGAGCTCGATGGACGGGGAGGCCTGGAGCTCGAGGTGCCGGCCTACGGCTACCGATGGCTGCGAGTGTCGCGGCCGGGCGACGGTCGGGTGTCGTAGCCCGCTCCTCGGCGCGAACGCGCCAGGTCGACGAAGGCAGAGGGGTCGCGGCACGAGCTCGAAGAGCGTCGTGAAGAGCGCCGAGGGCACCTCGAGCGTCGCCCACTGCGGGATCCCGCCGAGGATCAGTTTCGTCAGGATGCCAGCTCCGAGCTGCGTGAGCCGTATCGTGCAGCGTCCGCCGCGGTCCGTCAAGGGGGTGGCGACCGTTCACCTCGCCGACCTAGGGTCTGTCGAGTGGTGGACCGAGCAAGCGCCCAGCCCGACCACTCGGGTTTTCGCGCCGATGTGCAAGGACTGCGTGCGATCGCGGTCGCGTCGGTCCTGCTCTACCACGCGGGGCTGCCGTTCCTCCCGGGTGGCTACATCGGCGTCGACGTGTTCTTCGTCATCTCGGGCTTTCTCATCACGTCGCACCTGCTGGGGCAGCTCGAGCGCCATGGCCGGCTGAGGTTCGGAGAGTTCTACGCCCGACGGGCCCGCCGCATCCTGCCGGCATCGTTCGTCGTCCTGATCATCTCGGTCGCGGCGGCGCTCATCTGGTATCCGCCGCTGCTCATGAAGGACCTCTGGGCGGCGGCCGTCGCCACCGCGCTGTACGTGCCGAACTACTTCTTCGCTTCCGCGAACTCGGACTACCTGGCCGAGTCGTCGAATCCGTCGCTGTTCCAGCACTACTGGTCGCTGGGGGTCGAGGAGCAGTTCTATCTGCTCTGGCCGGCGCTGCTCGCACTGGTCTGGGCTCTGGTCCGCTCGCGACGGGCGCTGGTCGCCGTGCTCATCGCGGTGGTCGCTGCCTCGTTCGCACTCTGCGTGTGGCTTACGTTCGCCGCGCAGCCGTGGGCGTTCTTCTCGCTGCCCTCGCGCGCGTGGGAGCTCGGCGCGGGCGGGCTCGTCGCCGTGCTGCTGCAGCGGCGGCCCGCGATCGCAGGGGAGCGATGGGCGGCGCCCCTCGGGTGGGCGGGGATCGCTGCCGTGGCCGCATCCGTCCTCTTCTTCTCGTCCGAGACGCTCTTCCCGGGTGCGGCGGCGGCGCTGCCCGTGCTCGGCACGGCGGCGGTGATCGCGGCGGGTGAGACGTGGCGCGGACCGACACGGATGCTGTCGACCCGCGGCATGGTGTTCATCGGGACGATCTCGTACTCGTTGTATCTCATCCACTGGCCGGCGATCGTGCTGCCCGGCACCGCGCTTCCGGGGGAGCTGCCGCTGTGGACGACACTCGGCATCGCGGTCGCGTGCGTGCCGGTGGCGTGGCTGCTGTACCGGTTCGTCGAGGATCCGGTGCGCCGCGCGCCGCTGCTCACCAAGCGGCGTGCGCATGTCACGCTGGTCGGCGCGCTCGCCGGCTCGCTCGCGTGCCTGGGCCTCGCGAGCGCGGCGTACGCGGTGGTCGACACGCGTTCGCTGCACGCGGAGCGCGCGGCCTCGAGCACCGTCATCGTCGATGCCCCGCGCGGCACCGAGTTCGTGCCCGACAACCTCGCGCCTGCGCTGCGGGACGCCCGCGACAGCCTTCCCGAGCTCTACCAGGACGGCTGTATGCGGGGCAGCAGGGCCACGGATGCAGAGGGCTGCGTCTACGGGGATCCCGCGGCGCCCCGCATCGTGCTCCTGGGCGATTCGCACGCCGCGCAGTGGTTCCCCGCGCTCGAGGGCTTCGCCACGTCGGCCGGGTACTCGGTCGAGGTCCACACGAAGAGCTCCTGCCCGGCGGCCGACATCGAATCGCTGCGCCGGGGTGCGCCCTTCCCGCAGTGCCCCGAATGGCGCGATGCCGTGATCGACCGCATCAACGCTTCGCCTCCTGCCCTGGTGCTCCTGGCGACCTTCACCGACCCGGAGCTCGCGCCGGGCGTCGAGGACGACGCGAAGACATGGGCGGCGGCGTTCGGTCGTACGCTCGACGCGATCGACGCGCCCGTCGCGATGATGGCCGACACCCCCGATATGCGGGAGGACCCGGCACCGTGCCTGTCGGCGCACCTCTCCGACACCGGGGCGTGTGCCCAGCACCGGACGGTCGCGCTGGCCGGGCCGGCCCGCGAGGGCGAGGCGACGGCCACCGCCGAGCGCGGCGTCCCCCTCGTCGACCTCAACGAGTACTTGTGCGGCGTCGAGGCGTGTCCGCCCATCCTCGGCAACACGCTCGTGTACCGGGACTCGCATCACCTCACCGCGGAGATCAGCGCCGACCTGGCCGTCGTGCTCGGCCGGGCCTTGCAGCCGCTGCTGCCTCCAGGCGCGGGCGGTTGATCGGAACCTCACTCCGCCACGCCGAGAGGACGTTGCGCTCGTCGTCACGACCCCGGGACGATGTAGGCATGCGCGCGGTCGTGTACGAGCGGTACGGCTCGCCCGAGCAGCTCCAGGTGCGCGACGTCCCGCGGCCGGTGCCCGGGGCCGGCGAGGCGCTCGTCGAGGTCGTGGCGACGTCGGTGAACCTCTCGGACTGGGAAGGGCTGCACGGAAGTCCCGCCTACGCGCGCCTGGGCGGGCTGTTCCGGCCGCGGCGCCGGATCCTCGGATCCGACATCGCCGGCCGCATCGCGGCCGTCGGCGAAGGCGTGACGCGGTTCGCGATCGGCGACGAGGTGTTCGGCGACATCATGCCTCGCTACGGCGGGTTCGCCGAATTCGTCGCCGTGCCCGAGTCGGCGCTCGCCCGGAAGCCGGCGCAGCTGTCGTTCGCCGAGGCATCCGCTCTTCCCCAGGCAGCCGCGATCGCGACGCACGCCGTCGCGCTGGCGGAGCCGGGCTCACGGATGCTGCTCAACGGCGCCGGCGGAGGCTCGGGGAGTCTCGCGATGCAGCTCGCGACACAGAAGGGCGTGCACGTGACGGCGGTCGACAACGCCGGCAAGCTCGACTTCCTCCGCACGCTCGGCGCGGAGGCGGTCATCGACTACCGACGCGGGGACTTCGCCCGTGGCGGCCCGTACGACCTCATCGTAGATCTCGTCGCGCGCCGTTCCGTGTTCGCCTATGCGCGTGCGCTCGCGAAGGGCGGCCGGTGCGTGATGGTCGGTGGCACGGGACGGGCGCTGATACGGATGCTGACTGCCGGCGCGCTGCTCGGAGCCGTCACCGGCAGGCACTTGGGCGTGCTGTTCGTGCGCCAGGGCCCCTCGGCGTTCGTGCCGGTCGCGGAGCGGTGTGCGGCCGGGGAGGTGAGGGTGCACATCGACCGCGTGTTCCCGCTCGACCAGGTCCCCGAAGCGCTTGCGTGGCACGGCGAGGGCCGCGCGCTCGGCAAAGTCGTGGTTGCGGTGCGCGGGGAATGACCCCGTCGGACCCGAGCCGAAGCCGACGCGGCCCGACGCGATCGGCCGATATCAGTTCCGCGCGGCGCGTGTCAACAGGGAGACGGATCCGGGTGTCCCTGCTTAATCTGGCGGAGCAACATGCAGTTCAGCGCGTAGCGGTCGAGCTTCGGCGTTCGGGTCGCCGTCCCGTCTCCCGCGAACGCGCGATGGTCCCGGTGGGAGGGCAACCCACCGGGACCATCTTCTGCGCCGGGCGCACGGATGCCGTGGGCCGAGGCATCCGTCCGGTTCTAGCCTGTCGGCATGCACCGGATCTTCTCGATCAGCTTCGCCTCGGTCTACCCGCTGTACGTGACGAAGGTCGAGAAGAAGGGGCGCACGGCCGAGGAGCTCGACCAGGTCATCGAATGGCTCACGGGATTCGACGATGCCCGGCTGAAGCAGCACATCGACGAGCACACGACCTTCGAGGACTTCTTCGCGGACGCCGACCTCAACCCGAACGCCTCGCTCATCACGGGAGTCATCTGCGGCATGCGCGTCGAGGAGATCGAGGACCCGCTGATGCAGAGGATCCGTTACCTCGACAAGCTCGTCGACGAGCTCGCTCGTGGCAAGTCGATGGAGAAGATCCTCCGCACCGCCTGAGCCACGCGCTCTGGCAGCGCGGGTCAGCAGACGACGAAGAGGGCACGTCCACAGTCTGGACGTGCCCTCTTCGAGGCTGTCAGGCGAGCGCTATGGATCGCCTATGAGATTCGCGGCGGTGATCAGTACCAGCCGGTCGACTGCGAGTGGCTCCACGCGCCGCACGGGCTGCCGTAGCGGCCCGAGATGTAGCCGAGGCCCCAGGCGATCTGCGTCGCGGGGTTGGTCTGCCAGTCGGCGCCGGCGCTGCCCATCTTGCTGCCGGGGAGAGCCTGGGGGATGCCGTAGGCACCGCTGGACTTGTTGTAGGCCTGGTAGTTCCAGCCCGACTCCTTGTTCCACAGCGACACGAGGCAGCCGAACTGGTCGTCGCCCCACCCGTAGCCTCCGATCATCGAGCGTGCGGTCGCCTGCGCGTCGGCCGGGCTGGTGCCCCCCACGGCGCCGCCGGTGGCGAACACGGGTGCGCCCCCGCCGGACGAACGCGGCGTCGTCGACTTCTTGGCCGCGGCGGCCTCTTCGGCGGCCTTGGCGGCCGCGGCGGCCTCGGCCTCCTTGCGGGCCTTCTCCTCCGCCTCGCGCTGCGCCTTGAGGGCGATCGCGGCGTCGAGCTTGCCGCGCAGGCCGTGCGCCTGCTCGTTGACCGAGGCGGTGAGAGCGGTCACGGCATCCGTGACGTCCGTCGTGTACTGGGCCGGGAGCGACTGCGCACGCTTCAACTGCGCGATGGCGTCCTCGAGGTCGGTGGTGTCCACCGTCGTGTCGGGTGTGCCGACGTCGAGACCCGACGCGGCGATGTCGGACGACACGGTCGACGCCGCGGTCATCGCGGCGTCGGCATCGGCGACGGTCGTCTCGAACGCGCTCGGTGCCGCGGCGGTCTCGGCGGTGACGGAGACCGGGGAGTAGGACGCCAGCGCGAAGTTCGTCAGCGAACCGGATGCCTCGGCCTGCGATGCGGGGGTCGCCGTGCTGAACGCGGCGGTGGCCAGCACGCCGACGGCGAGCGTCGCCGCGACCAGCACCGGGCGGCGGCGGAGGCGGCGTTCGGCGCGGCGGAGAGTGCGGCGGGCGGGCGGAATCGACGTGGGGGAGCGCATATAAGACCGGGTTCCGTATCAGCGAAATGCGCCATCGGGCGGCGCGTCGTGACCGTTCGGGCGGGCACAAGTCCCCGAGTCTCCCGGGCGTTTCTGGACGATTCCGGTGCGTTACCTGAACGTTACATGTAAGCGGAAAGTTCGAAAAGGCCCGATCACGGGGTGGGATCCGGTGGGATGAGGACGCCTGGGAAGGTCCTCCGAACTACGATCGAAGCACTCGCCGCACGTCCAGAGGAGGCTCGACCGTGCCCTCGCCCACCGCTCCCGCCCGCCCCGCAGCCCTCGCGCACGCCGACGATCTCGACGCGTTCGTGGCGGCGTCGCCGTCGAGCTTCCACGCGGCCGCCGAGGTTGCGAGCCGCCTCGAGAACGCGGGATTCGTCCGTCTCGACGAGGCGGCCGGATGGCCGGCGCCGGCCGGGGGGAAGTATGTGGTGGTGCGCGACGGCGCGGCGATCGCATGGATCGTGCCGCCCGGCGCGACGGCGTCGACGGGCGTGCGGATCTTCGGCGCGCACAGCGACTCGCCCGGGTTCAAGCTCAAGCCCAAGCCGACGACCGGCAAGCTCGGCTGGCTGCAGGCCGGCGTCGAGATCTACGGCGGCCCGCTCCTGAACTCGTGGCTCGACCGCGAGCTCCGCCTGGCGGGCAGGCTGGTGCTCGACGACGGAACGAGCGTGCTCGCGGCGACCGGTCCGCTGCTGCGGCTCCCGCAGCTCGCGATCCATCTGGACCGCGAGGTCAACGACCACCTCGCGCTCGACAAGCAGTCGCAGACGCAGCCGGTGTGGGGTCTCGGCGAGGCGGAGTCCGCCGACATCCTCGGCGAGCTCGCACGCGAGGCGGGCGTGGACGCGGGCCGCATCCGCGGCTACGACATCGTGACCGCCGACGCGGCGCGGGGCGCGATCTTCGGGCGTGACGATGTGTTCTTCGCCTCCGGACGCCTCGACGACCTCGCGTCGGTGCACGCGGGCGTCGTCGCGCTCGAGCGCGCGGCCGAGGGCCACGAGGCCGACCACATCGCGATGCTCGCCGTCTTCGACCACGAGGAGGTCGGCTCGGGCACCCGGTCGGGTGCGGCCGGGCCTTTCCTCTCCGACGTGCTCGAACGGCTGTGGCTGTCGCTCGGCGCCGATCGCGAGCAGCAGCTGCGCGCGCTCGCCGCGTCCTGGTGCGTCTCGAGCGACGTCGGCCATTCCGTCCACCCCAACTACGCCGACAAGCACGACCCAGTCGTGCAGCCCGTGCTCGGCTCGGGCCCGATCCTCAAGATCAACGCCAACCAGCGGTATGCGACGGACGCCGCAGGCGCGTCGGCCTGGAACGGCTGGTGCGCCGTGGCCGGCGTCACGAGCCAGGAGTTCGTCTCGAACAACGCGGTGCCGTGCGGCTCGACGATCGGCCCGATCACGGCGACCCGTCTCGGCATCCGGACCGTGGACGTCGGCATCCCGATCCTCTCCATGCACTCGGCGCGCGAGCTCGCCGGCGTGAGCGACCTGTGGGACCTCGCCCGCGTCGCGGAGACCTACTTCCGCGGCTGACCCGTTCAGGGTTTGCCCGGGATGGAGGTCGCGTCACGGGGCGAGCGGCGGTCGACCACGTTCTGCGCCGCCGCGGCCGCATGTCGCCGATGCGGCGTAGCCTGAACGGATGCCGCACCCCACGACTCCGCCGACGGGCGATGTGCGTCGCGGGGAGGTGCTCGGTGCGCGCGCTCAACTCGCCGCGATGGCCGAGACCTCCGCGACGGGGACGGGCCCGCTGCTGGATCTGCCGTCGCCCGCCGATCCGCGTCCGGCCGCGGTGCTCATGCTCTTCGGGGTGCTCGACACGCTCCCCAGCGACCACGACGCGCAGTCCACGGCGGTGTCACGCGATCTCGACGTGCTGCTCCTCGCCCGTGCGACGACGCTGCGTGCGCATCCGGGTCAGGTCGCGTTCCCCGGCGGCCGGATCGATCCAGGCGATGACGGTCCCGTGGCGGCGGCACTGCGCGAGGCCCGCGAAGAGACCGGCCTCGATCCCGCCGGCGTCGAGGTGCTGGGCGAACTCGTCCGCATCCCGCTCGCGTTCTCGCAGCACGTGGTGACTCCCGTGCTCGCGTGGTGGCGGCATCCGTCACCCGTCCGCGTCGTCGACGAGGCGGAGTCGGCCGATGTGTTCCGAGCGCCTGTGGCCGACCTGCTGAACCCGGCGAACCGCGGGATCACCGTGATCCGTCGCGGCGCACAGGAGTGGCGCGGCCCCGGATTCCTCGTGCGGCATGCGACCGGCGAGCACCTGGTGTGGGGGTTCACCGGCATGGTGCTGGATGCGCTGTTCGACCGCCTCGGCTGGAGCGAGCCGTGGGACGAGGAGCGCGAGCTCCCGCTCGCGTTGCCGGACTGACGGGATGGGTGTCAGCGGTAGCGGTAGTGGTCCGCGCTGCTGTTGACCCACGCGATGAAGCGGCGGGCCTCCGCGTCGTGCGCGGGCAAGAACGGCGCCACCCACACCTGCGACCCCGCGATGACGAGGTGCGGTGCGGCCCGGTCGATCGCCCGGTTGATGCTGCGCGGGGTGATGGAACCGGCGGGTCCGAACATCCGCCGCTCCACGGCGGCCCTCGTGAACTCCGGGCGCCGCAGCAGCGCGTCGCCCGAGTCCGCTGATGCCGCCACCTCGCTCACCGGCTGGCTCAGGTCGCCGAAGTGGATCCACCGCCCGTCGATCACGACGCCCGCGAAGCCCTGCTCCTCGCCGCTGTACCGCACGTGGCTGGTCCAGCGCCGGCCGTCCCACCAGCGGGTGCGACCGCGCTGGTCGTCGTACCATCCCGCCTGTGCCGGCCCGGATGCGGCGGGGCCGGCATCCGTCCGCAACTCGGTGTCGCGCTCGCGCAGATCGATGTACTGGTCGGTCCAGTGCGTGCCGTCCCACCAGCGCTGTTTGCCCGAGCCGTCGTCGTACCACCCGGGTGCGGGCTGCGTCACCATGATCCGAGGGTAGTTCGTGACGCGGATTCCGGGGATCGGCCCGCGCCCGCCGACGCCACGGCAGACTGGTGCCATGCCTCACGTCGACGACATCGTCCCCGCTGACCGCCGCCATCTGCTCGAGCTCCCGGTGTACGCGCACCTCGGGACCATCCGCCCGAACGACACCGTCCAGGTCAACCCGATGTGGTTCGAGTTCGACGGCGAGCACGTCCGGTTCACGCACACGAACTACCGGCAGAAGTACCGCAACCTGCAGCACAACCCGTCGATGTCACTGTCGATCCTCGATCCCGACTCGCCTTTCCAGTACCTGGAGGTGGCGGGCAAGCTCGTCGACGTCGTCCCCGACCCCGAGGGCGCGTTCTACGTGCGGCTGCAGAACCGCTACGGCAACCCGAGCTCCACGCCGCCGCGCGACAAGGAGGACCGTGTGATCCTCGTCATGGCGATCGACCGCGCGACCCGGCAGTGATCGTCACCGGCGGATGAGAGGACGGATGCTGCGGCCGCAGCATCCGTCCTCGTCTTCTGCCCGCGCGGTCAGGCGTTGACGCGGGAAGCTTCCACAGCCGCGCGCAGGCCGTCGACCACGGGCGTCGTCGGCCGGCCGAGCAGGCGTGCGAGCGCGGCGTCGGCGTCGGCGAGCACGCCGCGAGCGATGCCGGCCTCCATCTCGGCGACGAAGCCGACGGTGCCCGTGTCCAGCCCCGCGTCGGTGAGCGCGGCCTCGAGCTGCTCGCGCGAGACCGGCACGAAGGCGACGTCGCGGTCGAGCACCTCGGCCGCGGCAGCGGCGAGGTCGGCGTACGACACGGCGGTGTCGCCCGAGAGCTCGTAGGTGCGGCCCAGGTGGCCGTCCTCGAGGAGCACGACGGCGGCGGCCTCGGCGTAGTCGGCGCGACTCGCGGCGGCGACCGTCGCATCGCCCACCGATGCGGCGATGGCGCCGGTCTGGGCGGCGCGCAGCACGTCGGGCGCGTAGTTCTCGATGTACCAGTTGTTGCGCAGCACGATCGCGGGAACACCGCTCGCGGCGAGGTGCTCCTCGGTCGCCTTGTGGTCGGGCGCGAGCACGAAGTCGACGGAGTCGGCGTGCGCGAGGCTGGTGTAGACGAGCTTCGCGACACCGGCCGCCTTCGCTGCGTCGATCACGTTCACGTGGCCCTCGTACCGCCGGCCGGGCTCGGAGCCCGAGATGAGCAGCACGGAATCGACTCCCTCGAGCGCGGCGGCGACGGCCTCGGGCGAGTCGTAGTCGAGCGGGACGACACGGATACCGCGCTCCACGAGATCCGCGACCTTCGAGGTCGTGCGCGCGCCGGCGACGATGTCTCCGGGGGCGACGCCGCGCTCGAGGAGGGCGTCGATGACGAGGTGGCCGAGCTGTCCGCCGGCGGCGGTCACGAGGATGGTCATGGTGGTCCTTTCGGTGGGGACGCGCTCGGGGCGCGCTCATCGGACGCCAACGTGCCGTGCGCCGCAATACATTCCAGTCGGTAGGTACCCACTTTGAGGTAAGGTACCCACGTGATGGTGAGTTTTGCGGAAATCCGGGCAGAGGTTCCCGGTGTCTTCGACGAGGCCTGCCCGACGCGGGTGGTCCTCGACCACGTCATGAGCAAGTGGGGTGTGCTGGTGCTGATGGCGCTCTCCGAAGGCACGATCCGGTGGGGCGAGTTGCGCCGCACCGTCGGGGGTATCAGCGAGAAGATGCTCGCGTCGACGCTGCGCACGCTCGAGAAGGACGGCTTCGTGGCGCGCACGGCCTACCCTGAGGTGCCGCCGCGCGTGGAATACTCCCTGACGCCGCTCGGCGACGAGCTGATGGAGCGCATGATGCCGCTCATGGCGTGGATCGGCGTCAACGCCGGCGAGATCGTCGACCGCTGAGACCGCCGCGGCGCGCAAGACGACGTGCTGCCGCCGAACGTCCACGCGACCGGGCTGCTGCCGGCGCACCTGCTGGGCGGACTCGTCGACGCTGCCGTCCTTCACGGCGGTCAGGGCACCGTGCAGACGGCGTGCGCGGCCGGGATCCCGTTCGTGGGCATGGGACTGCAGCCGGAACAGGTCTGGAACGTCGATCAATGCGTCCGCCAGGGCAACGCGCTCGCGTTGTCGCCGAAGCAGGCCGGCACGCTCGCACTGGCGGACGCCGTGCGCCGGCTGCTGACAGACGACGGGATGCGCACCGCGGCCGAGCGCGTGCGCGCCGCGTATGCGGACGAGGACGGGGCCGCAGCATCCGCTCACGTGATCCAGGCCCGCCTCGCAGGACAGGGGTGAGCGCGAGCTGGCACCGGGGTGGCCGCTGCGTGCGGGAGTGCGACCTCGACGTCAAGGGTGCTATCCGCGAGCGCCGCGCGCGCACGCGCGAGGGGGGCTGTCGTGCCGTCGGCGCCTCGGGCTAGCGTGGGACGTGACCGCACGCACCTATCGGAGGCTCGCATGTCCGTCGTCGCCACGATGTCGCTCTCGCTCGACGGGATCGGTGCCGGAATCAACCAGACGGAGGAGCGCCCGTTCGGCGAGGTGCCCGAGAACGCGCTGCACCGCTGGATGTTCGAGACGCCCGATGAGAACCGTGCCGAGATCGACGCGATCGTCGACGCCGGTGCGTTCATCATGGGACGCCACATGTTCGGTCCGGTGCGCGGCGAGTGGGACCGCGACTGGCGCGGGTGGTGGGGCCCCAACCCGCCGTACCACGCCCCGGTCTTCGTCCTCACCCACTACCCTCGGGAGCCCGTCGAGATGGAGGACGGCACCATCTTCCACTTCGTCACCGACGGCATCCACGCGGCCCTCGATCGGGCGCGCGAGGCGGCCGGCGAGCGCGACATCCATGTGGCCGGGGGCGTGTCGACCACGAACTCCTATCTGGCTGCGGGCCTGATCGACGAGCTGATGCTGCAGATCTCGCCCAGCATCATCGGCACCGGGCTGCGCCTGCTCGACGGCATCGGCCCGGTCCGGCTCGAGCAGATCTCGGGCCGGTCGGCGTCGCTCGTCACACACGTGCGGTATCGAGTGCTCCCCGGAGGCTTCGCCGAGTCCGCAGGATCGGCGTGACGGCGCACCGGCTCACGCGCGATCAGGCGCGGCGCATCGTGGTCCGCGCGCAGCTGCTCGATGCCGAGAGACCCGGCGACGTGGTCGAGGTGGCCGAGCAGCTCGGCTACATCAAGATCGACCCGACCGCGACGATCGCGCCGTGCGAGCACACCGTGCTGTGGTCGCGGATCGGCTGGTCGTACGAACCAGGGCAGCTGCGCAAGGTCGTGGAGGACGACCGCCTGCTCTTCGAGTTCGACGGCACGTTCCGCCCCATGAGCCTGCTACCGCTGATGCTGCCCGCGATGCGCCGGTGGCCGCAGCGCGAGAGCAGCCGCCAGTGGCTCGAGGCGAACGCCGGCTTCCGTGCGGATGTGCTCTCGCGACTGCGCGCCGAAGGGCCGTTGCTCGCGAGCGACATCCCCGACACCGCGCAGGTGAGCCGTGCACCCGACGGCTGGTCGGGGACGAACCAGGTGCCCCACATGCTGGACTTCCTGCTCCGCCAGGGAGAGGTGGCGGTGAGGGGCCGCGAAGGCCGCCACCGGGTGTGGGATCTCGCTGAGCGCGTGTACCCGCACGACTTGCCGGACTACGGCGACGACGAGGCGGCCGCGCTCCTGGCGGCACGGCGCCTCCAGTCCGCCGGTCTCACGAAGCCGCACTGGTATTGGAGCGGCGTCGCGAGGGACACCGGCGAAGCCGCCGTCGTCGAGGGCAGCACGACGAAGTACCGGGTCGACCCCGAGGCGCTCGCCGCGCTCGAAGAGGAGGACTCCGGAGGCCGGGTCGCCTTGCTGAATCCGTACGACAGCCTGCTCTTCGACCGGAAGCGCCTCGAAGAGCTCTTCGAGTTCACCTACGTGCTCGAGCAGTTCAAACCGAAGGCGCTGCGCCGGTACGGCTTCTTCGCGCATCCGATCCTGATGGGCGACCGGTTCATCGGGATGCTGGACGCCGAGGTCGACCGCGACCGCGAGGTGCTCAAGATCACTGCGCTCCACGAGTTCCTGCCGTTCGAGCCGGAAGAGTCCGAGATCGTCCGCGCCGAGATCTCCGAGCTCGCGGAGTGGCTCGGTGTCTCGGTCATGGGACTGCCCTGATCGGTCCCCGCGCACTGCGGGCTGACCGACCTCGACGGAGTCACGGCACGCGGTTCGACACCGTCAGCAGCACGACGGCGTCTTCGAGCGCCGCGAGGCTGTGGCGCTCGGGCGGGACCGTGAGGTGATCACCGGATGCCCCGTCCCAGGCGTCGTCGCCGGCGATGAGTCGCACACGCCCGCGGAGCACCTGCAGCGTGGCCTCGTGGGGGCTCTCGTGCTCAGCAAGCTCGTGTCCGGCGCGCAGCGCGATGACCGTCTCGCGCAGAGCGTGCTCATGACCGCCGCGGATGGTGCGCGCGGCGCGCCCGCTCGAAGCCTCGCGCGCCTTCGCCGTCAGGTCGTCGATCAGATCGGCCAGATCCGTGCTGTCCATCCGTGTCGCCTCCATCGCCTCGACAGGCCGGAGTCTACCCGCGCGGGCCGTCGTGGAGACAGGTCTCTCCCGTCCCGCACCGCATTCCGCCGAGATCAGCCCAGCCTCCTGTGCGTGCTGCACCATATAGGCGATCGCGCGGCGCACGGTCCTGCCGACGGTCGTCGCCCGGAGCGAGACCGGTCGTCGCCGGTCATGCGGCGCGCCTCGTCCTCCGCCTGCGCGTGGTCGAAGACGAAGGCACGCACGTCGGCCTGCTCCTGCCAGCGCGCCGTCGTCGGACCGTCCAGCGCCAGCCGTGGCAGGCCGGAGTTCAGGTCCCCGCGAGGCGTGCCCACCGGGCGCCGCGAGAAGCGACGCGGCAGGCCATCATCTGGTCGTCCGGTTCGATGGGATTCGCGGGAATCCCGACAGGTCGCCCGCGGTTGCACGATCATTGCGCTGAAGGGAGCCCACATGAACGGACTCGAGGTCACCGTCCTGCTCGGAATCACCGTCCTCACCGGCGCGATCCTGGCTCCGAGATTCCGGGTGGCGATGCCTCTGCTGCTCCTGGTGGCGGGGTTGGCGCTCGGCTTCATCCCCGAGGTGCGTGAGATCGTGCTGCCGCCCGAGACGGTGCTGCTCCTCTTCCTCCCGGTGCTGCTGTTCTGGGAGAGCATGACCACGTCGCTGCGCTCGATCCGCCGGGACTTCCGCGGCATCTTCCTCATGAGCACGGGGCTCGTCGTCGCGAGCGCCTTCGCAGTCGCCGGTGTCGCCTACGCGCTCGGCCTGCCCTGGGATGCCGCGCTGATCCTCGGCGCGGCCGTCGCGCCGACCGATGCCACGGCGGTGGCCGCCCTCGGCCGGATGCTGCCGCGGCGCAACTTCATGAATCTCAAGGCCGAGAGTCTGACGAACGACGGCACGGCGCTCGTCATCTACGGTGTGGCGGTCGGTGTCGCGGTCGGCGGACAGTACACGCCGCTCGACATCACCGGACTGGTGCTGTTGTCCTACGTCGGCGGAGCCGCCGCGGGTGTCGTCGTGGCGGGTGCCGCCTATCTGGTGATGAGGCGCCTGCCGAACACGCTGAACCTCAACATCGCGCTTCTGCTCGTGCCGTTCACGGCGTTCCTCGTGGCAGAGCTGATCCACGCATCCGGCGTGCTCGCAGTGGTGGTCGCCGGGCTCATCGTCGCGTACATCAATCCGCGCATCAGCACGGCTGCCTCTCGCCGCCAGGCCGCGTGGACGTGGCCGCTGGGATCCTTCCTCCTCAACGGCTCGCTCTTCGTCCTGATCGGGTTCGAGGTGCAGGCGGTCGCCCACGAGATCCCCGGCCGCGAGATCGGCGGGCTCGCCGTCATGACCGTGGCGGTGTGGCTGGTGCTGCTCGTCGCCCGCTTCGTCTTCCAGACGACATCGGTCATGATCATCCGCCTGCTCGATCGCCGGCCCTCGCAGCGCCTTCGCCGCACGACCTATCGCGCGCGGATCGTGAGCGCCGTCGCGGGATTCCGCGGTGCGGTGTCGCTCGCGATCGCACTGTCGGTGCCGCTGACCACGAGCGCGGGGGAAGTGCTGCCGGGCCGTGACGAGATCATCTTCGTCACCGCGGGCGTCATCGTGCTCACCCTCCTCGTGCAGGGGCCGCTCCTGCCCGCTGTCGTGCGATGGGCGCGCCTGCCCGATGACTCCGCGCTGCAGCACGAGCTGGAGCTCGCCGAACGCGCCATCACCGGCGCCGCGCTCACCGCGGTCAAGGAGCTCGCCCGCGACCACGGCATCAGCGAGGAGATCCGCGATCGCCTGACGCGTGACTACTACGAGTACCTCGAGCGCAACAACGAGCGGGCGCAGGCCCGCGAGCAGGCCGAGGTCGACCGTCAGATCGCCGACCTCGACAGGAGGATCGAGGGCACGGACGCGGTCGCCGCGGCCGCAACGGCCACAGCGCTCCTGGAGGTGCCTGCCCCGCTGCCCTCGCCCCGCGAGCGAGACGCGGAGTACTCGCGACTTCGCATCGCGGTGCTCGACCGCAAGCGCGAGGTGCTCTATCGCCTGAGGCGAGAGGGCGCGGTGGACGACGCGGTCGTCACCCAGATCCAGACGCGTCTGGACGTCGAAGAGCTGCGCATCACGGGCATCGAAGTGCTCGACTGAGCCCGCAGCGAGCGGTCAGGCGGCCGGTTCGCGCAAGCCCGCCGATATCAGGTCGGCGAGGGCAGGCAGGTCCGGCGTTTCGGTGGGGTCCACCACGACGTCGGCGCCCCCGGCAGCGGTCTCGTCGCCGCCGGCGAGTTCGAGCAGGCTCGGCGTGGTGATGATCGCGACCCATGCGGCGGCGGCCGTGCGCACCCGGCGCGCCGCGATCGGGTGGAGGATGCTCGCGCCGAGCACGCGTTCGACGATCGCCTGCAGCTGAGCGCGGTAGGTCTGCAGCTTCTCGCGGACCTCCGGGTGCGTGCGGTGCTCCCGCCACACGATGACGCCGCGCACCGCCGACTCCGCCTGCAACTCCCGCAGCCGGCCGGTCACGTTCAGCAGCGTGCGTGCGGGGTCGCCGCGCGCGATCAGCCCTGACGTGTCGATGGGGTCGAGGTCCAGACGCTCACCGACCAGCGCACGCAGCAGATCGGTCTTGGTGGGGAAGTAGTAGAAGAGCAGACCCTTCGGCACGCCGGCGACGTCCGCGATCGCCGTCGTCGGAGTGGCGTCGAAGCCGCGCTCCGCGAACAGGCGCTCGGCGGCGTCGAGGATGAGCCTGCGGCTTTCGCGATCGCGGGTCATGTCGGGTCCTGGGGAAAGCGGCGGGGGCGTCGGTGGTGACCGGCGCCCCCGTCTCGGTTCGCACTCAGTGCGGGAGGGTCTGGTCGTGCATGTGCATGGCGGGTCTCACGGCGAGCGCAGCGACGATCACCGCGACCGCTCCGCCGATCCAGCTGACCCAGGCGACGCCGGCCTGCATGTCCGCATAGCCGCCAAGCCACGGAGCGACGAACAGCAGCGCTCCCAGTGCGAGCTGGACGTACTCCATCGCCACCATCCCCGGCATCGCGAGGTTCGCGACGCCCGCGGCGATGAGCAGGACACCGACGATCAGCATCCACGGCATCGAAGCGCCCATCTGCGGCAAGGCGAACGCGCACACCGCGGCGACGAGGCCCACGCCGACTGCGACCCAGTCCTCCCAGCGAGTCCACTTCTTCATTCGGATCTCCTCCTTCCGAGACCTGATGGCTCCCGATCGGGGGTCGATTCGAACAGTACGCCTGACTGACCGGCCGGTCAAGAAGTCAGGAGCGCGCAGCCTGCCAGCCGAGCTGCGGCGCGACGTACTTCGCGAACGACTCGACCACCCGCAGGTTGAACTCGACGCCGAGCTGGCTCGGGATGGTGAGCATGAGGGTATCTGCCGAGGCGATCGCCGCATCCTCTCGGAGCTGCTCGACGAGCTCGTCGGGTTCCGCCGCGTAGGTCTTCCCGAACGTCGAGCGCATGCCGTCGATCACACCGATCTGGTCGCCGTCCTGGCGTCCGCCGAAGTACATCCGCTCCTCGGCGGTCGTGATCGGGAAGATGGAGCGACTCACCGATACGCGGGGCTCGCCGGCGTGCCCCGCCTCGCGCCATGCGGCGCGGAACGATTCGATCTGCTCCGCCTGCAGCAGGTCGAAGGGTGTGCCGTCCGCCTCGGTGAGCAGCGTCGACGACATCAGGTTCACGCCCGTGCGGCCCGCCCACTCGGCGGAGTCGCGGTTGCCCGCGCCCCACCAGACGCGCGAACGCAGCCCGGGCGAGTGCGGTTCGATGCGCTGCAAGCCTCTGGCTCCGGTGCCGAACGCAGACGAAGCATCCCGTTCCGCCAGTCCTTCGCCGTCGACCGCCCGCAGGAAGAGGTCGAAGTGCTCGCGCGCGATATCGGCGCCGCGGGGGTCCTCCGAGCCGGTGTAGCCGAACGCCTCGTAGCCGCGAACCACAGTCTCGGGCGAGCCCCGCGAGACACCGAGGGCGAGCCTGCCGCCGGAGATCAGATCGACGGAGGCTGCTTCCTCAGCGAGATGGAGAGGGTTCTCGTAGCGCATGTCGATGACGCCGGTGCCGACCTCGATGTTCTCGGTGCGCGCGGCGATCGCCGCGAGCAGCGGCAGGGGGGAGGACTGCTGGCGTGCGAAGTGGTGCACGCGGAAGTACGCGCCATCGACGCCCAGTTCATCCATGCCCTGGGCGAGGTCGATCGCCTGCAGCATCGAGTCGCCCGCACTGAGCTGTCGCCCGCCGCCGAGCGGGCCGTAGTGTCCGAACGAGAGGGTTCCGAATCGCTGCATGTCGTCTGCAACCGTACGCGCGGGGCATCCATTCCGGTGAATGAAAACAGTCGTGCGGCGAACGCGAGGCGCGCGCAACCCCCTGTCCTGGGTGCGTGCGCGGTGCCTACGATGGCCCGAGAGAAGACGGCGCCGACGGATGCCGCGAGCCGAGGGGGTGCGCAATGGTCCAGGTCCGCGTGGCCGGTGTGGCTCTTGACGCGTCGGGGCAGCACGTGCTGCTGCTGAAGCCCGTCGATCAGATCCCCGGCGACGGGCTCGTGCTCCCGATCTGGATCGGCCAGCTCGAGGCCACGTCGATCCTGGTCGCCGTCGAGAACGCCGAGGTGCCGCGGCCGCTCGCGCACGATCTCATGGGGCTTATCCTCACCGCGCTGGACGCGGCGGCGACGAAGGTGGAGGTGACGCGCATCGAGGACGGCACGTTCTACGCAGAGATCACGCTGTCCACGGCGCTCGGCGAGCGCGTCGTCGATGCCCGTCCGTCCGATGCCGTCGCGCTCGCGTCGCGGGTGGGCGCGCCGATCTGGGTCGCCGACGCGGTCCTCGCCGAGGCGGGTGTTCCCGACGTGCTCACCGAGACGGATGCCGCAGAGCGGCTCGACGAGTTCAAGCGATTCCTCGACGACGTCGAACCGGAGGACTTCGAGAGCTGAGGGCGGGTTCGCGCCGCCGTGTATCTGCGGGGGTACTTCGCGCTCTTTCGTGGGGTGGCCGCCGTGTGTGGGCGACCGCGCGGACGGAGTCGGTCGTGAGGTTCCGTCGCACTCGTTCACCGAAAGGCAGCCCCATGTCCCTCAACGACCTCGCCATCGACGTGCCCCACGCGGCCGCGGCCGCCGCGGCGGCCGAGCTGCGCTCGGCGCTGGGCGACCGCGCGCTGCTGCGTGGCGACGCCGGATACGACGCCGCCAGGACCCCGTGGAACCTCGCCGTGGCGCAGCATCCGTTCGCCGTCGTGATCCCGGAGTCCGCGGACGACGTGGTCGAAGTCGTTCGTGCCGCCACGCTCTCGGGCCTGCGCATCGCGCCGCAGTCGACCGGTCACGGTGCGGGCGCGCTCAGCGACACCGACCTCGCGCACACCGTGCTGGTGTCGCTGCGGGAACTGCGGGGCGTGACGGTCGACGCCGAGGCGCGGACGGCGCGCGTGCTCGGCGGCTCGCTCTGGAACGACGTGCTCGAAGCGGCGGCGCCGCACGGTCTCACCGCCCTGCACGGCAGCGCCGGCGACGTGTCGGTCGTCGGGTATTCGCTCAGCGGCGGGCTCTCGTTCTACGCCCGAGCGCACGGTCTGGCCGTCAACGCGGTGCGCGCTGTCGAGGTCGTGACGGCCGAGGGCGTGCTCGTGCGCGCGACGGCCGACGAGAACCCCGAGCTCTTCTGGGCGCTGCGAGGCGGGTCGGGCTCGTTCGGCGTCGTCGTCGCGATCGAGATCGACCTGCTCCCGCTCGCCGAGGTCTTCGCCGGCATGCTGCTGTGGGATGCGTCGCGCGCCTCCGAGATCTCGCACGCATGGGCGCGATGGACGCGGTCCGCCCCTGAGACGGCCACCACGACGCTGCGCATCCTCCACATCCCGCCGATGCCCGAACTGCCGCCGTTCCTGTCGGGCCGCTCGGTGGTCGTGATCGATGGCGCGATCGAAGACACGGATGCCGCGGCAGCCGCTCTGCTCGAGCCGCTGCGTGCGCTCGAGCCCGAGGTCGACACGTTCGCCCGGATTCCCGCGCCCGCGCTCGTCGGCGTGCACATGGACCCGCCCGAGCCGTCGCCGTCGGCGACGTGGCACGCGGTGCTGGGGGAGCTGCCGGCACGCGCCGTGGACGCCTTCGTCGAGGCGGCGCAGACGCCCGGGATCTTCGTGCAGGAGCTGCGTCACCTCGGCGGGGCCGTGAACCGGCGCCCGGAGGGCGGCGGTGCGATCGCGTCGCTGGACGGCGAGTACCTCGTGCACTCGATCGCGATGGTGATGACGCCCGACGCCGCACCGGCCGCGACGGCCGCGGTGCGTGCGGGGGTCGCGGCCATGATGAAGTGGCGCGTCGACGCGCTCGCGCTGACGTTCGTCGACGCGCCCGGTGCCGATCGCTCGGTGGCGTTCGGGTCGGCGTGGGCCCGGTTGCGTCAGCTGAAGCTCGCGTACGACCCGGCCAACCTCTTCGCGGCGGCGCGGCCGGTCTGAGTCCACCGGTTGCCCGGGCAGGTGGGGTTCAGGCCGCACCCGCCCGGACAGCGGCCGCGACCTCGGCGGGCGAGCCCTTCCAGGGCGCGCCGTGACCGGGGAGCACCCACGAGGCATTCACGCCGGCGAGGCGTTCGAGCGAGTCCAGGGCTTCGGCGGGGTCATCGGTGAAGGGTGCCGGCTGCATGCCCTCGCGGCCGGTGAGCACGTGGCGCGTCGTGAGCGCGTCGCCCACGAACACGGCGTCGGCGACCGGGATGTGCACCGCGATGCTGCCGGGCGAGTGGCCGGGCATGCCCACGATCACGGGTGAGCCGGGCAGATCGAGCACATCGCCGTCGTGCACCTCCACGACCTCCGAGACGTAGGTCATGGGCATCGCCCGCTTGCGCAGGGCGTAGGTGAAGAACCCGAGCGTCGGCGCGAGCTTCATCGGCCCGGTCGACACCTTCGGCTTCTCTCCGGTCCGGGCGCGCTCGGCATCGGCCTCGTGCACGTAGACGGGCACGCCGTGCTCGCGGCGCAGGTGCTCGGCGAAGCCGATGTGGTCGCTGTCGCCGTGGGTGAGCACGACACCCTTGACGGCGGCGGGGGTGAGGCCCAGCGTCTCGAGTTCGCGCACGAGGTCCTTCCAGTGACCCGGGAGTCCCGCGTCCACGACGGTGACGCCGTCGTCTGTGACGACGAGGTAGGCGGCGACGATGTCGTTGCCGATGCGGTGCAGGTGCGGTGCGAGCTTCATGGGGGATCCTTCGCGAGAGCCGTCGGTGTCTCCGAACTTGGCATGGCTACGATACGTAGCTATGATGGCTACTGTCAATAGCCATCGAGGAGACGCCACATGCCGACACCGGAACGCACGTCGTACGCCGAGATCGTCGCCGCAGGGCGCGACATCCTCGAAGAGTCCGGGCCGACAGGCCTCACGATGCAGAGCGTCGCGCAGCGTGTGGGGGTGCGCGCGCCGTCGCTCTACAAGCGCGTGCGTGATCGCGACGCCCTCATCGGGGCCGTGGCCGCCGCAACCGTGGGTGACCTGACAGAGCGGCTCGAGGCATCCGATCGCTCTCTGGAAGATCTCGCCCGCGCGTACCGGGCGCTCGCGCACGAGCGCCCGGAGGGGTTCCGCCTGATGTTCGCGGCCGCCGCCCCGCAGGAGCTGCTCGACCGCGCGGGGATGACCATCGTGGACAGTGCCGCCGCGATCGCCGGCCAGGAGCACGCCCTCGATGCGGCGCGTCTCGTGACGGCGTGGGCGACCGGGTTCATCCACATGGAGCTCGCCGGAGCCTTCCGGCTCGGCGGCGACGTCGACGGCGCATTCGAGTACGGACTCGCGGCGCTGCGCCGCGGACTCGGGGCCTGAGTCGGGACTCGCGCGACGAGAGCGCCCGTCGATTCAGTACAGTAATCTCTGTACTATTGCGGGGATGACCTCGGCGAACGCCACTGTCTCCCACACCGCCGCCCTCGCCCGGCTCGGCTTCGCGCTCGCGGATCCCACGCGCAGCGCCGTCCTCCTGGCGCTGCGCAGCGGTCCCGCCTACCCGTCCGATCTCGCGGACGCCGTCGGGGTGTCGCGTCAGGTGATGTCGAACCAGCTCGCATGCCTGCGCGGCTGCGGTCTGGTGGAGGCGACTCCCGAGGGACGACGCTCGTCGTACCGGCTCGCCGATCCTCACCTCGCGCCCGCGCTCGACGAGCTGCTGCAGGTCGTGCTGTCGGTCGATCCCGCCTGCTGCACCGGTGAGACCTGCGGGTGCGTATGAGCGCCGGCGTCCTTGCCCACGAGCGGCGGCACCTCCTCGAGCGCCGCATCCGCTGGATCGTCGCGGCGACGATCGCCTACAACCTGGTCGAGGCGATCGTCGCGATCACCGCCGGCGCGATCGCGTCGTCGGGCGCGCTCATCGCGTTCGGACTGGATTCGACCATCGAGGTCCTGTCGGCGGCCGCGGTCGCGTGGCAGTTCACTCGACGCGACCCGGGGCGTTGGGAGCGGCCGACGCTGCGGGTGATCGCGGGGGCGTTCTTCGCGCTGGCCGCGTACGTGACGGCGACGTCGGTGCTGACGCTGGTCGCGCAGGTCGAGGTCGAGCACAGCCCGGCCGGAATCGCGATCACCGCGCTGAGCGTCGTCATCATGCCCTTCCTGTCGCTCGCCGAACGTCGCGCCGGGCGGGAGCTCGGGTCGGCGACGGCGGTCGCCGATTCGAAGCAGACTCTCATCTGCACCTTCCTGTCGGCTGCGGTGCTCGCGGGTCTGGTGCTCAACAGCCTGCTCGGCTGGTGGTGGGCCGACGCCGTGGCGGGGCTCGTGATCGCGGTCTTCGCCGTGCGCGAGGGGAGGGAAGCCTGGCGGGGTGATGCCTGTGCGACGTCGGTCGGCATGCTGCTCGAGGACGACGACGGCGATCGCGACGCGCACGCTCACTAGGCAGTGCGATCGCCTCGCGCATCCGTCCCCGGTCGCTTCTCCTGGGCGCGTCCGGGTCAGATGCGGGCGGCGATGTGGTCGCGTCTGCGCGTCGTCGACTTCGTGACCGGTCGCCACTTCACCTGCGCGTCCCACCAGTACGGGCCCTTGACATACGGGCTGCCATCGACCATGCGGATCTGCCAGCCGCCGGTGTCGAGGGTGCGGTGATGCCACCAGCACAGCAAGACGCCGTTGTCGGTGTGAGTAGGTCCACCCCTCGAGTGCTCTTCGACGTGGTGGATCTCACACCATTCCGGTCGGACGTGACAGCCGGGGATGATGCATTCGCCGTCGCGGAGGGTTATCGCCTTGCGCTGGTGGTGGTTGAAGACGCGGTCGAGGATCTCTATCGACACGATGCGGCCGTTCTCGGTGAGCACCACCCGCTGCACGGCGCCGGTGCACGCGATGTGCCGGGCAGCGGCGAGCGGGATCGGGTCGTCCTGGCCAGGCAGGTACGCGCAGCCGCGGCCGGTCGCGAGGTCTTCCTCGCGTACGTGCACAACCAGCGTCGGTGCCGCGCCGCCCAGCGTGGGTAGCGCGCCGGACGCGGCAGCGACGCCGAGGATCATCGCGAGCGCGTCGTGCCGCTGCTGTGGAAGGCTGCGCTGGTCGGCTGCCGCCTCTACCGGCTCCTCATCGGCGAACTCGCGACGGACCTGGTCACGCACCCGCTCCTCACCCGCGAACTCGCCACCTTCGGACCCCTCCGCACCTTCGCCCTCGGAACGGTCGAGACCAACATCGCCAACCGCGTCGGCGTCACGATCGATACCAGTGAAGCAGGGCCCCTTCGGCATCGATACGCCGTCGACCTTGGGATTGAGGACGCTGTCAAATCCGAGTTGCAGCTGTTCCGCGACCTCGGGAAGGAGCCGACCGCCGATCGGCACCAGTCCGTCCTCACCGCGCCGACCGAGCGTGATACCGCGCCGCCGCATCGCCTTCGCCTCGGCGGGTTCCGCGCCGTCCTGGTCGAGGTACGCCGCCCACACTTGTGCGAGCGCCCGCAGCTCGTCCGCCGACGCTGGAGGCGCAGCATCCGCTCCCTCACCGCGCGCGGCGGCCGCGAGTTCATCGTCGGCGGCGAGCAGGTCGGCCCGGCCCACGCTGCTGCGGAACGCGCCGACCACGGCGACCACCCCGTCGACGCCGACCTGCCCGGCCGCCAACACCCGGCGCAGTTGCGGGTACTCCGCCGGCAGCGCCTCCCCCGTCGACAGCGACGTGCGCCGCCCCGTCGCTCGGGCCGCCTTCACGATCTCGGCCGCGGTGCGCCCCGACACCCGGGTCGCCCGCTCCACCAGTTCGCCCACCTTGCGGCAGCCGTACCGCGTGGTGATCTGATCCGGACGCGGAACCGCGTCATCGCGGTCGACGATCTCAGCCACCGCCGCGGTCATCGCCGCCTCAGCCAGCCGATGCAGCCGCCCCGCCGCCGCCAGCGCGGCCAGCACGCCGGCATCGGTCTCGGCGGCGAGACAGCCTTCGGCGAAGGCCGCCGCGACCACCTCTGCGAGCGCATCACCGAGCCCGGTGAGGGCGTCGGAGAGGTTCGTCATGGCTCCATTCTGACGAGGGGTTCCGACATTGAACCCCCAGATCAAGCCTCGTTTTCAGCCCTGTGGAGAACCCGCCGATACCGTCCGAGGGCGCGGGCTGTGGAGGAGGCGGCGCAGGTGTCGCGCACCCCGTCTACCGTGGCTCCAGCCAGTCAGCTTCCGGTGGACCGAGATGTTCCGCCAGGCGCCGAGGAGCGCTCCGACCGCGATCGGTGAGCGCGTCGCGCCCGAAGCGTCCACGTGAGCGCCGGCGCGGAACTTGAGGCCGGTAGCACGACTGTCGAGCACGCACAATCCCTGCTTGTTCGACCGGTTCGGTCCGTACGGTCGGCATCATGGCCACCACGACGAAGAACTCAACGACGAAGAACTCGACCCCATCCTCCACGCGTAACAAGCGGCGGCCCGCTCGCGGCGCCCAGCTCACCAAGGAGCAGAACGCCGAGAGCGGTTTCGCCGCGTCCGCCACGCTCAGCGACAACCTCCAGAAGGTGCTCGTCGACCTCATCGAGCTCGCCTCGCAGGGCAAGCAGGCCCACTGGAACGTCGTGGGGAAGAACTTCCGCGACACGCACCGCCAGCTCGACGAGATCATCGAGTCGGCACGGGAGTTCAGCGATGCTGTCGCCGAACGCATGCGCGCGTTGCATGCCCTTCCCGATGGTCGCAGCGACACCGTCGCCGAGACCACCAGCCTCCCCGAGTTCCCGCAGGGCGAGATCGCCACGACCGACGTGATCGACCTCATCACGGAACGGCTCGAGAACACGGTCGGCACCTGTCGCGACGTGCACGACGCGGTCGACGAAGAGGATCCCACCAGTGCGGATCTGCTGCACCAGATCATCGAGAAGCTCGAACAATACGCATGGATGGTCAGCGCCGAGAACCGGGTCCCGAGCCGGGGATAGTCGGGCCACGCGAAACGGGGTGCAGCCGCAAGGCTGCACCCCGTTTCCATCAGTCGGCGAGGATGACGACCATCCGGCCGCCGATCCGGTCAGCGGTAGAAGTCGCCGTAGTAGGTGTCCAGCTGGCTGCGGTACGCGTCGTCCTGACCCGTCGTGGACTGGTCCCACTCCGGAGAGTTCTTGATCTGGTCCTTCGTCAGATCGACGTAGACCTTCTCTTCTTCGTCGTCGACACGTTCGACCGTCCCGGCCGGAAGAATCACCTTCCGCCCGAAGATCCACGGCCCGGTGTCCACGACGAGCCGGCTGCTGCCGGCGTCGTTGCTCGCCTCGTCGATCTTTCCGATGCGGCCATCCTTGGCCTCCACGTGATACCCCACCAGGTCGCGGGAACCGGCCCCGCGATCGACCGACTGGCGGTAGTCCCAGGCGTCCCAACTCGAGGACATGAGTGCTCCTTGTCGTCATGCGAGGGATGGATTCGGAGATCGACCGGGGTGGTCGCTCCGATGTCCACGCTAAGAAACGGTCCGAAGATCAGGGACCCCCTAGCCAATCCGGCTCGAGAGGCGTAATGGGAACGGAGGGGGTCGCCGATGTCGTCGGTCGGTGCGACGATCGTCAGAACAGATGTTCGATGGGAGGTGGTATGCGCGACGAGGCGACCGTGCTCCATGCGGATCTCGACGCCTTCTATGCGTCGGTCGAGCAGCGCGACGCGCCCGCGTTGCGTGGCCGGCCCGTCGTCGTCGGCGGCGGCGTGGTGCTGGCGGCGAGCTACGAGGCGAAGGCTCGAGGAGTGCGCACCGCGATGGGAGGCCGTCAGGCGCGCGACCTGTGCCCCGATGCCGTGATCGTGCCGCCCCGCATGGAGGCCTACTCCGCGGCGAGCAAAGCCGTCTTCGCGATCTTCCGCGATACGACGCCGCTCGTCGAGGGGCTCTCCATCGATGAGGCATTCCTCGAGGTCGGCGGCCTGCGACGCATCGCGGGTACGCCTGAGCAGGTCGCGGTGAGACTGCGGGAGCGGGTTCGTGCGGAGGTCGGGCTGCCCATCTCGGTCGGGATCGCCCGCACCAAGTTCCTCGCCAAAGTCGCCAGCGCCGTCAGCAAACCCGACGGGCTGCTGCTGGTCGAGCCCGGACGCGAAGAGGAGTTCCTGCTCCCGCTGCCGGTGGAACGGCTGTGGGGGGTGGGCGCCGTCACTGCTGAGAAGCTCCACGGTCTCGGCATCCACACCGTCGGGCAGCTGGCCGAGCTCGAGGCTGCGACAGCCGAGAGACTGCTCGGCAGGGCGGCCGGAGCGCACCTGCATGCGCTGGCTCGGCTGCGCGATCCGCGCCCGGTCGATACCACGCGGCGCCGCGGGTCCATCGGCTCGCAGCGTGCGCTCGGGAACCGGCCACGCACGCCCGAGGAGCTTGAAGTCATCCTCACGCAGATCGTCGATCGGCTCGCGCGTCGCCTGCGCGACGGCGACCGCGTCTGTCGAACCGTCGTGCTGCGCCTCCGGTACGGCGACTACGCGAAGGCCACGCGCTCCCGCTCGTTCCGCTCACCCACCGATCGCACTGCGCTGATCCTCGCGGTCGCGCACGGGTTGCTGGCCGTCGCGCAGCCCGAGATCGCAGAACGCGGCATCACCCTCATCGGCGTCTCGCTGTCGCAGCTCGGCCGCGTCGACAGTGTCCCGCCAGAGCTCCCGATCGATTGGGACGACGGCGTGCGCCTGGACACGGTGCTCGATGCCGTGCGCGATCGTTTCGGCGCAGCATCCGTCTCCCGCGCGACGCAGCTCGGCCGCGACCCCGGCTGGTCGACGCCGCTTCTGCCGGAGCACGAGTGACGACGGGGCGCCGACACGGCGGACAGCCTCTGCATCACGCGACTTCGGACGGGTCGTGCTCCCACTGGTGGACGCCGTGCTGCAGGGGTGGTGGGTCGTGGCGTCGCCGCGCGAGCGGAACGAGGTCTTCCCGCAGGTAGCGGGAGTAGCCGCCCGGGGCGCGACCGATCGGGCGTCCGCTGGTCCGCACCCACGCGGCATCGGTCGCGAGGAGGCGCCCGCCCCGGGAGCGGATCTCGTCGACGAGCCAGACATCCTCGTGCACGGCGGCATCGGCGAAGCCTCCGGCATCGAGGAGTGCGCTCGCGCGGATGCCGAGATTCGCCCCGTGCACGTGTCCGTTCGCGACACCCGGCGTGTGGGTCGCCCACCACGCCTCGACCTGCTCCGCGTCGAGGTCGCGGAAATCCGGGCGCACGGTGCCGACCACGACATCTGCTCCCTGCTGGGCGAGATCCAGCTGATGGATCAGCCAGTTCGGCGGTACGACCGAGTCGGCATCGGTGTGCGCGGTCCAGATCGCGCGCGCCGGGGCGTCGCCGAGCCCTTCGAGCGCCGCGCGTACCCCGGCCGCCCTGGCGGTGCCGACGCTGTGCGCGTCGACGCTGATGACCTCGACGCCCGCAGCCTCCGCGACGCTCGCCGAGCCGTCGGTGCAGGCATCGAGCACAACCCACACTCCGATGCGTGGTACGACCGAGCGCGCCGCGTCCACGGCCCGAGCGATCGAGTCCAGGCAGGCGCCGAGCAGCTGTTCCTCGTCGTGCGCCGGCACGATCACGGCGACGGCCCGCGTGCGTCTATTCATATAGGACGCTCTCCGCCGGCGGACCGCTCGAACACCTCGAGTACGAAGTCGCGTTCGAGATGGTGCAGCGTCTTCGTCCACGAGGGGTCGTCGCCGAGGGCGGCGTGGACCTCGTCTGCGGTGAGCGGCGCATCCGACATCGGGTGCCGCCAATGACACGCGACCAGGACACCATCGTGAGTAAGGGATGCTGCGATCCGCGCCCGTGCGGCGGCCAGGTCGTCCGCAGACCAGTAGTAGCCGAGTTCGGACAGCACAACGAGGTCGAAGCAACCGCTCGGCCACTGCGCGGGCAGGTTCCGGTGCTCGAAAGCCAGACCGATGGTTCCGTCGGCTCGATCTTGGGCACGGGCCAGCGCAGTGGGCGAGGCGTCGACGCCGAGCACCCCATCGGCACGCCGGGCGAGTTCGATCGTCAAGACGCCGGTCGCGCAGCCGAGTTCGAGCACACGTGAGAAGCGCTGACGGGGGAGCGCGGCCAAGAGGACGGAGCGCTTCCGCTCCTCGTACCAGCTCGTCTCGAAACCCCAGGGATCTGCGTGCGTGCGGAAGTAGCCGTCGAACGTCGCCGGGTCCGCGGACGCGGCGGCCGGCGAGGGCTCCGTGTCGATGAACAGCTCGTAAGGGCGAGCGAAATGCGCCCGCATGTCGTCGTGCAGGATCGCTTCGTCGCCCGGCGCATCTGACATCGGCGCGACCTGCGACACGTGTCGCGCCAGCGCCGCGGACTTGGCGTCGGCGACACCCTTCGCGAGCGGCAGCGTGCGCCATCGAGCGGGCTCGACGAGAGCGTCGACGGCCTCGGGATCGCCCCAGTGCCACAGCCAGATCGGGTACGCGATCACGTGCACCCCCGGTCCGCGGAGCGTGAGGGCGGTCTCGCCCGCAACCCGATGATCGCGATGGCCATCGCCCCACCACGGGACCGCCAGCAGGACGCCGTGCGGCAGCGGTCCGAGTTCGCCCAGCAGCGCATCGCGCAGTGCCGCCGTCGACTCGCGAAGGCCTCCGTCCGGAAGGCCGAGAAACCTGAGCCGCGCACCGGGGGCGAGTTCGCGCAGCGCCGCGACGACTTCGAATCGCCGTCGTACGCCGAGATCCGCGGCCGCCAAGGAGCGCGGATGAGACGCCTCACCGTCCGTGGCTACGATCACCGATACGTCCGTTCCGGTCGCCGCTGCGGTCGCGATGAGTCCGCCCGCGCCGAGCGTCTCGTCGTCGGGGTGCGCGGCGAGCACGATGAGGCGCGACGCGCGGTCGTGCAGAGGCGTCGCTCTGGACCGCAGCCGGGCCGCCGTCCACTCGGCCTCCGAGGTACCGGGGTCGCGGTGATCGAAGGCGACGCTCACGGCAGGAGCCTCCGGCCGAGGCGGGCGAGGTCCCGTTCGCCGTGGTGCTGTCGCGCGTAGATCCGGAGATCCGCCACACGCCGCGCGTGATCCTCATCGGTGGTCAGCGGGCCGGGACCGAGCGCATGATCGGCGAGGTTGAGGACCTGCTCGACGGCGCCTGCGACGACGGCCCTCGCCCGGGCGGCGAGCGTGCCGGTTTCCTCGTCGCCCAAGCCGGTGTCGATCGCCTCGGCCGCCTCGGCCAGGACTGCCCGCGCCGCCCAGAGCGCAGCATCCGTGCTCCCGGCGGAGAACTCGGCGAGTTGGTCCGCGCCGTCACGACCGGCTGAGGCGACCAGCGCCTCGTGCACGGGAACAGCTCCACCCCACCACGCCGCCGCAACGCCGATACCGCCCCACGCGAACCCGGGGCGTGACAGGTACCACCCCGGCTCGCCGACCGGCACCGCGCGGACGGCGTCGAAGTCGACAGGCGCGCTGATCACCTGGCTGAGCCCTCGCGCGACCCACGGGCCCGATCGTGCGGACACTCCCACGACACGGAGGGGCACAGCGAACAGACCGCGCGCATCGGGAGACACCCAGGCCGTCACGAGTGCGTGGCTCAACGACGCCGCGAGCGAGCACCACGGCTTGGTCCCGTTCAGCAGCCAGCCGTCGGCTCCATGCGCAGAGGCCTCGAGTCGCGCGCCGGGCCCCTCTGCCGCGAAGACGCCCCACGATGCGTCACCACTGGCACCCACCTCGTCCAGCGCCGTATCGACGTCCACCCCGTCGCGGCGCGCCTGGCACAGGATCGCGAGTGCGTCGAGCTGTGGTTCGAGGATCCGGGCGGCGCCGACGTCGAGTCTCGCGGTCTCGGCGAGGAGCTCCCACAGCTGTGCTGTCCGGCCACTCCCCGGCAACGGTGCGTCCCGTCCGACGCGAACCGCCCACTCGATCGTCGCAGGCACGTCGGTGCCCAGGCCATCGATCGCCTCCACCGCTGCGGCGGGCGCGGCGGAGGGTCGCCAGGGGTTCAGGGCGAGCGCGGCGGGTGACATGACGCCGACGCTACGGACTCCGCCCTTGCCGCTCGCCGGGATTGCGTCAGGGTGTACCGCCGTGATAGCCCCGTGATCCTGCCGGGAATCGGCGGGAGTCCTTCGCGCGACACCCGCCCGCGAATACGCTCCCACCGACGGTTCGTCAATCCCCTCGGTGCTCGGTCGCTCGCATCCTTACCGTCCCTCCACCGCCCACTTCTCACGGGCGGAGGAGGTGATCATGCGTGTGACACGATGGACGGCCGCCGGAGTCATCGCTCTGCTGGCGATCGGGGCCACGGGATGCGCCGTCGGAACCGGCGGCGCCGGTGATGACGACGCGGACTACGACTCCGACGCAGCCCTCAGCGGCTCGCTGTCGGTGATGGGCTTCTCCGGTGTCGACGAAGTGGCGACCAGCCGCGTCGACTATGCGGAGGGGCAGCTGGGCGATGTCGAGGTCAAGCTCGCCGAGGGCGACCTCGACCTGCAGCAATTCCTCTCGGCGGTCGCGTCAGGAGAACCGCCCGACGTCGTCTACGCGAGCAGGGACCAGATCGGCTCGCTCGCCGCGCGGGGAGCCGTGGTTCCCCTCGACCGCTGCATCGACGGCGAGGGCATTCCGACGGACGACTTCGTGCCGCCCGCGCTCGACCAGGTGACCCTCGACGGCGTCGTCTACGGCATCCCCGAGTTCAACACCGTCCAGCTGACTATGGCGAACGAGGAGCTGCTCTCGGCGGCCGGGCTGACGATCGACGATGTCAACGGCTCGGACTGGGATGCCATGAGCGCGGCTAACGAAGCCCTCACGGTGAACGATGGCGGCAACCTCGACGTCATCGGCTACGACAGCAAGCTTCCCGAGTTCCTGCCACTGTGGGCGAAGGCCAACGGCGCGGACGTCATCACGCCCGACGGGAAGAAGGCTCAGCTCGACGACCCGCACGTGGTCGAAGCGCTCGAGTGGGCAGCATCCATCTATGAAGACCAGGGTGGGTTCAGCGCGGTGAAGGCGTACCGCGACTCCGCGGACTTCTTCGGCGAGGGCAACCAGTTCGCAACGGGTGTTCTCGGCGCGATGCCGATGGAGCAGTGGTACGTCAACGTGCTCAACGACGTCTCGCCCGACGCCCCGATGGCATTCGACACGGTGCACGACCGCAAGGGCGACACGATCGCGTACTCGACCGGCTCGGCGTGGGCGATCCCCAGCGGCAGCGCCAATCCCGAGGCCGCCTGCCGGTTCGCCCGCGCCATGACGTCGGTCGACGCCTGGCAGGCCGCGGCCGAGGCACGGATCGAAGTTCGGAAGTCGGAAGACAAGCCCTTCACCGGCATCCTCACGGCCAACGCGAAGGCCGATCAGATGATCCGCGACCTGACGACCTCGGGCGGCGAGCCCTGGGACACCGCCGTGTCGAAGATGTACGAGGCGAACGACAGCACTTTCTCGATGCCCGCCAATCCTGCGGACGCCGAGTTCAAGGCCGCGATGTTCGATGCGGTGAACGCCGTGCTGGATGGCAAGGCGTCCGCCGCGGATGCCCTGGCCGACGCGCAGAAAGAGGCGCAGTCCGCCCTCGATGACGCGTGGTCCGAGCTGGGAAACGGTGACTGATGACCGCGCCGCCCGTCGCGGACGTTCCCGTGGCGCCGCCTGTGGACCGCGAGCGCGGTCGCAGGCGGGCCCGGCGGCGCAACCTGGGCTCCGCACTGCTGTTCCTCAGCCCCTGGCTCGTCGGGTTCGCGGTGTTCACGGCATGGCCGCTGATCTACAGCGTGTACCTCTCGCTCACCGATTACGACGTCATCAACGACCCGAACTTCGTCGGTGCCGAGAATTACGTCGCGCTGTTCAACGACCCGAAGATCGCGCTGGCGCTCGGCAACACCCTGTTCTTCACGATCGTCCAGGTGCCGCTGTACGTTCTGGTCTCGCTCCTGCTCGCTCTGCTGCTCAATCGCGCGGGCCGAAGCGCCGGCTTCTTCCGTACCGTGTTCTTCCTGCCGAAGATGACCCCGCCGGTCGCCGTCGGCATCCTGTTCCTGCTGCTCTTCAACGGCCAGAACGGGCTCTTCAACACGGTGCTGGGATGGTTCGGAATCGACGGACCTTCATGGACGACGGATGCTGCGTGGGTGAAGCCGGGACTCATCATCATGAGTCTGTGGACGGTCGGCGCCTCGGTCATCATCCTGTTGGCCGCGCTCCAGGCCGTCCCGGACGAGCTCTACGACTCCGCGAAGCTCGACGGCGCCGGCTTCTGGCGGCAGTCGTTCTCGATCACGGTGCCGATGATCAGCCCTGCGCTCTTCTTCATCGTGGTGGTCAACACGATCGCGGGCCTGCAGACCTTCGATGAGGCGTATACCGCGTTCTTCGGCGCCGGCAACACGACGTACAGCAACGATGCGGCGCTGTTCTACGTCATCTACCTGTTCCAGCAGGCCTTCGAGTTCCTCCACATGGGGTACGCCTCCGCCATGGCCTGGGTTCTGTTCGCGCTCATCATGGCGGTCACCGCCGTCCAGATCCTGGTCTCGCGTCGGGTCGTGTACTACGAGGGGGATGATCGCCCATGAGCAGGGTGCTCCCTCCGGGCCTGCCGCACGACGAGGAGCTCGATGCGCAGCATCCCACCGGTTCCCTCGCGCCGTTCCCGGTCGCTGACGCCGGGAACCAGGCACCTCGTGGGCCGAGGGCGCGGACCCCGGCTGCCGGACGAGCGCGCCGGCGGCACCTGATCCGCCGCTCGCTGATCATCGCGGCCCTCAGCCTGCTCGCGGTCGTCTTCGCGTACCCGTTCGTGTGGCTGGTCAGCGCGTCGTTCAAGCCCCGCGGGGAGGTGTTCGACAACCGGCTGATCCCGGAGACCTTCACGTGGGACAACTACGTGCACGTGTGGCAGGCGGCGCCTCTCGCGCTGTGGCTGTGGAACACGCTGCTGGTCACGGTGCTCGCCGCCACAACCGTGACGCTGTCGAGCGCGATGGTCGCTTGGGGGTTCGCCTACTTCCGATTCCGGGGAAGGGGTGCGCTGTTCGGCGTCGTGCTCGCGACCATGATGCTGCCCGGCGCGGTCACGATGATCCCGACGTTCCTCATCTGGAACACCCTCGGGTTCGTCGGCACCCTGGTGCCACTCTGGGCGCAGAACCTGTTCGGCAGCGCCTTCTATGTCTTCCTGCTCCGCCAGTTCATGCTGGGGCTGCCGCGGGAATTCTTCGAAGCGGCCCGCGTCGACGGCGCCTCGAACTGGGACCTGTTCTGGCGCATCGCCCTGCCCCTCAGCAAGCCCGCGCTCGCCGTGACCTTCGTGTTCGAGGTGCAGGCCGTGTGGACGGACCTCATGCGCGCCCTCATCTACCTACGGGACTCCTCGGACTACACCCTGCCGCGCGGGCTCAAGTCCCTTGTCGACGCCTTCGGCTTCGGGGGTGAATGGCATTGGGAGCTCATCGTGACGGCGAGCGTCATCGCGACGGTTCCCATGATCATCGTGTTCTTCGTCGCGCAACGGCAGATCATCCACGGCATCAGCGCGGGAGGGGTGAAGGGCTGAGACCGTCGGGGCGGGCTATACGTCGGCGGTCACGAGTTCGCTGATGTCGTGCGACTCGGTGGGTTCACCCGGTTCAGGGACGAGGTAGAGACCTGCCGGCGAATTGGCGGCGGCGACGAGGGCCTCCAGCCACGCGTGGTTGAGACGGGGCGGACGGGACCCGTAGTACTTGAAGACCAGGCTGGCCTCGGGATGGACCCACACCGAGGTTCGCCCGTTGCCGATGCTGGCGTCATCCTTCCAGGTGAAGTGGAACCCTTCCCTTCGCCGCAGCTTGGTGGTGATGACCAGCTGCAGGTGAGCCAGTGCGCGGTCTTCGAAGTCGACCTTGACGGCGTTCTCGTAGATCAGCTTTCCCATCGAGGACACCCCCATTCGACTGCGCCGTCGCTTCTTCCTGCACACGCTACGCGGATAACCGTTAGGCGCAAGGGTCCGAAGTGCGTCGTCGGCCGAGCTGGTCTTGCGTCGCCCTCCTGAGCCTTCGTGGGGCTCGTCCGAGGGCCAGGGCCAACGTGGCGAGCGCGATGAGGACCGCTGATCCTCCCCAGAGCAGCGCGAGTCCGGCCCAGTCGAACCCGGTTGCCAGCGGCGCGTTTCCGTAGGCCCATTCGATCGGAGAGAGTGTGCGCAGCCAGTCGAGGTCTTCACTGTTGTTGGCGACCGCTTGCAGGATGTAGCCGACGACAGCCCACGCGGCGCCCGCTCCAATGGCCAGCGTTCGACGGCCGGTTGCGGCGCCGACGGCGAAGGCCGCTGTCCCGGCGAGCAGACCGAGTCCGACCCACGCTAGTGACACGGCGAGCAGGTTCGCGGCATTCAGCTCGAGACCTGCGGGGTCGTTCACGAGCCACACGACGACGTAGCCGGCGGCGCCCACGGTGATGAGCTTCACGACGAGTGCCGCCGCACTCTCGAGGCAATAGCGGACGCGGCCGACATCGTGCGCGAGGGTGAGCTCGAGTTGCCCGGACTCTTCCGCGCCTGCTGTGGGTGCGGCGCCCCACGAAATCCCGGCGATCGTGATGAGTGCGAACCCGAGCAGCCCGAAGAACGTCGACTGCGCGTACCCGGCTCCGGTTGTGATGCTCTCGTAGCCGAGCGTGCGGACCAGTTCCGGCGGGAGCGAGTCGATCATCCCGGCGAGTTCAGGGCTCTGCATCGAGGGGAACAGTGGGAGGTAGATCAGAATGACTCCCGCGATTCCCGTTGACCAACCCGCCACGCCGCGCCAGCCATCGAGAATCTGTCGCCGCAGCACAGGCAGCGTTGGGCCGGAAGCGGACGCAGATGCGACGGCGGTCATGATGCCTTCCCCTTCTGCTCGTAGAGGCTGAGGACCGATTCCTCCAGGTCGGGCTCCTCCACGGTGAGGTCGCGGATCGTCCCGGCGGTCAGGGCGCGGATGAGCGGGTCGATGGCACCGAGGGCGGTCGCGGCGACTCTGATCAGTTCGCTGCCGGGGGCTTGTGTGACATCGACCTCGTCGACGTCGGTGACAGCGAGCAGCGATGCGCGCAACGCATCGGGAGGAGTGGCTGTGACGGTCGCCCGGATCCGCCGCACGCTGGCGATCCGCAGCGCCGCGACGGACCCCTCCGCGACGACGTGTCCGTGTGCGAGGACGGCGACGTCGTCGGCCGCTTGCTGAACCTCGCTGAGCACGTGGGAGCTGAGCATCACGGTCTGCCCGTCATTGCGGGCTTCGGTGAGCATGGCGAGAAACTCCCGTTGCACCAAGGGGTCGAGCCCGCTGGTGGGCTCGTCGAGCACGAGCAGATCGGGCCGGTGCATGAACGCTTGAACGAGGCCGACCTTCTGCTTATTGCCTTTGGAGAGGGTTCCGACGGGGCGCGTGAGGTCCAGTCCCAGTCGTTCGGCGAGCTCGTCGACCATTCCGGGTGCGACGGGCCCGCTGATGTCCGCGAGGTGGCGCAGCAGTGCCCGGCCCTTCACCCGGCCATCGAGCCGGAGCTCGCCGGGGACGTATCCGATGCGGCGTCGGAGGGCCGCACCACCGCTGCGCGGGCTCTGCCCGAGCGAGGGTAAGCGAGCCGCGGACGGCGCCCGCAACCACGCCGGCGATGCAGATCCCCGCCGAGCTCCCGGCGACAGCGAACATTACGAGGACGATGGCACCCAGCGCTCCGACAAGGGTGGGTGGGATCCACGGAGCGCGGGTTCGAGGAATGGCCAGGTAGAGCAGGCGCCCGACCACCTGCCCGGCGCCGATCAGGCCGAGTACCCACGCCGCGGCCTGCAGGTCGAGGCCCTTCTCGACCGACGCCGGGACGGCAGACAGTGTCACGGCGTAGAGCGAGAACGACATCAGCGCGAACGAGCTGGCGAGAATCCACAAGCGGCGGGAGTGGAGGATGCGCCCGCACTCGTCATCGCCGTCGGCGACCCTGTCGGGGTGCGGCCAGCAGCGTTCCACCGTGCGCGCGTAGGTGGGTACCGCGGCCGCTGCGAAGATCATGGCGAGGACGACGAACGCTCCTCGCCATCCGACCTGGAGGACAAGCCAGCCGGTGAGAGGCGCGAAGATCGTCGACGCGAGTCCGCCGGCGAGGGTGACGAGCGCGAGTGGTGCGTACCTGTTCGATCGGTAACGGTGCGTGATGACGGTGAACGCGGCCTGGTCGAGCACGGCCGATTGGGCTGTGCCGCACACGATCCATGTTGCGGCGAAGACCCAGAGGGTCGGGGATGCTGCGGCGGCGAGCAGTGCGATCGTTCCGACGACGGCGCCGGTCACCATGACGCGTCGCGGATGTCGGTCCAGCCAGCGCCCGACGGGGATGGCGGAGAGAGGGGCGGTGAGCAGTCCGGCGGTGATGGCGAGGAAGATCGCCTGCTCGTCCCACCCGGTCTCGTCGGCGATCGCGGGCGCCGCGACGAGGACGGCGTAGTAGAGCACGCCCCACGCGACGACCTGCGCGGCCGCCAGGGCGGTGAGGTACGCGCCGGATCGGAGACGCGTCATGGGCTCAGTCTCGCGCGGTGGCAGGCTCCGGCGCGGCGACGGGGAACAGCACCCGGATGGCGGCGAAGCCGAGCGCTGCGCCCACCAGTTGTGCGCCGATGAACGGCAGTGCGGAGGTGGGGGCGATGCCGGCGAACGTGTCGGTGAACATGCGGCCGATGGTGATCGCCGGGTTGGCGAAGCTCGTCGACGAGGTGAAGAAGTAGGCGGCGCCGATGTAGGCACCCACCGCGGGGGCGGCCGAGTTGGAGCGGCCGGTACGGACCAGCGCGAAGATGAGCAAGATGAGCCCGGCGGTGGCGACTACCTCGGACAGCAGGTGCGGCCAGTCCGACCGGTCGGTGGTGCTCCAGGCCACGGCCGGTGCGGCGAACATGACGTTCGCCAGCACCGCCCCGGCAATGCAGCCGAGTACCTGGGCGGGCAGGTAGACGGCGGCGGTGAACCAGCTGCGGCGGTGCAGGGTGATGTCCACGAGGGTGACGACCGGGTTGAAATGGGAGCCGGAGACGGTGGCGAAGACGAGGATCAGCACGGCGAGTCCGAGGGCGGTGGCGATCGCGTTCTCGAACAGCTGCAGCCCGATGTCGGTCGGCGAGAGGCGTTGCGCGGCGATGCCGGAGCCGACCACGACTGCGGCGAGTCCGGCGCTGCCGAGGAGCTCGCCGGCGGCAGCGCGTGGGAGGGAGCTCACGAGGCGACGAGGAGCTGCGAGACGCGGTCGAGCGCGCCGGGGACCAGCTTGAAGTACGCCCATGTGCCCCGCTTGCTGCGGGTGAGGAATCCGGCATTGGTGAGGATCTTCAGGTGGTGCGACACGGTGGGCTGACTCAGCCCGACCGGTTCGATCAGGTCGCACACACACGCTTCGGTGTCTTCTGAGGCCGCCACGATGGACAGTAACCGCAGCCGCGTGGGATCGGCCAGCGCCTTCATCGTCCCGGCCAGATGCTCCGCCTCTTTAGCGGTGAGCGGCTCGCGTACCAGCGGTGTGCAGCACGCGCCGGCGGTGACGTCGGTGAGGTCGAGCATCGTGGCCATACATCGACGATAGTGGATATTGACATATGTCGATACGGCGTTGCACAATCATGCATCGAAGTTCATCGATATTCGCTGGAGGCTGTTGTGACTCTGCTCGACCTGACACCGCGAACCGTGACCGCGGACCGTGTGTCGACTCTTCCCGTCGTGATCATCGGCGCCGGCCCGATCGGGCTGGCGGCCGCGGCCAACCTGGTCGAGCGCGACATCGACTTCGTCATCTTCGAAGCCGGGGACGAGGTCGCCGCGAGCGTACGGGCGTGGGGCCACACCCGACTCTTCTCGCCGTGGAAGCACCTCGTCCACCCGTCGTCCAGCCGCCTGCTCGGCGAGCACGGGTGGGAGACCCCCACCCCGGAGCTGGCGCCCACGGGTGCCGAGCTGGTGGAGCAGTACGTCGCCCCGCTGGCCGCACTGCCGGAGATCGCATCCCACCTGCGGCTCGGCGTCGAGGTCGTCGCGGTCACCCGTGAGGGGATGGACCGCACCCGCACCCGGGCGCGGGCGGCGACCCCGTTCGCGGTGCGCATCCGGAGCGCGAACGGGGACGTCGAGGATGTCGCCGCTCGGGCGGTGATCGACGCGTCCGGGACATACCGCTCGCCCAACTCGCTGTCCTCGAACGGGCTCGAGCTCTTGGGTATGAGCGACATCGCCGATGCGGTGACACCAGCGCTGCCGGACATCCTCGGCCGCGACCGCGCGCGCTTCGCCGGCCGCCACACCACCGTCGTGGGTGCCGGACACTCCGCAGCGAACACCCTCCTCGGCCTGGCGGAGCTGGCGCGTCAGGAGCCGGGAACGACCGTGACCTGGCTGATCCGCAACGCCCAAGCCGTCCGGGTCTCCTCGTCCCCGGATGACGAACTCGCCGATCGCGCACGACTCGGCAGCCGCGTCGACCAGGCCGTCGCGGACGGTCGGATCACGGTGCTCGATGGTTTCGAGATCATCCGCGCCCGACGCGCAGGGGAGAGGGTGGAGCTTGTCGGGCAGCGCCGCGGCGAGGTCGTGGTGCACACCACCGATGTCGTCGTGAACGCCACCGGGTTCCGCCCGAACCTCGACATGCTGCGCGAGATTCGCCTCGAGCTGGACGAGATCGTCGAGGCGCCCAAGCGACTCGCCCCGCTCATCGATCCGAACGTGCACTCCTGCGGCACGGTCGAGCCCCACGGGTTCCGCGAGCTCACCCACCCCGAGCAGGGATTCTTCATCGTCGGCATGAAGTCCTACGGGCGCGCGCCGACGTTCCTGCTCGCCACCGGATACGAGCAGGTCCGCTCCGTCGCCGCATGGCTCGCCGGCGATACCGCCTCGGCATCGAACGTCGAGCTGGTGCTCCCTGCGACCGGAGTGTGCTCCACGAACCTCGGCGACGGCGCGTCAAGCTGCTGCTCGTGATCACAGTGCGCGAGATGACGGCCGGCGATTGGCCGGCGGTCGCGGCGATCTACACGCAGGGGATCGAGGACGGGGAGGCGACCTTCGAGGTCGCCACGCCATCCTGGGAGGCCTTCGACGCCGGGAAGCTCCGTGACCACCGCTTCGTCGCCGTGGACGCCCACGGTGTCCTTCTGGGATGGGTCGCCGCGTCACCGGTCTCCTCGCGACCCGCGTACCGAGGGGTCGTCGAGCATTCCGTGTACATCAACCGAGCGGCACGCGGTCGCGGCGTGGGGCGCGTGCTGCTCGACGCCTTCATCGCGGCGTCCGAGCAAGCCGGGATCTGGACGATTCAGTCGAGCATCTTCCCCGAGAACGCCGCCAGCCTCCGGCTCCACGAATCTGCGGGGTTCCGGACGGTAGGTCGACGGGAACGCATCGCCCGGTCGGGGACGGGACCTCACGCCGGGATGTGGCGCGACACACTGCTCATCGAGCGCCGCAGTGCGGTCGTCGACGGCGGCTGAGCGGTGGATGAGTCGACCACACGGCACGTCAACGGGACAATCCATGCCGGCCGCTTCAAGTCGATCGAGGAAGTCGGGAGGATAGACTCATGTCTATGGATTCTGCGGTCGCTCCCGCACTGACGACGCTCGCCGACCCCACCCGCGCGCGCATCCTGCGCCTGATCCTCGACGCTCCGGACGGGCGCCAGCTCGTGGGCAGGCTCGCCGACCAGCTCGGCTTTCGCCAGCCGACCGTCAGCCACCATATGCGTGCGCTCCTTGACGCCGGCGTGGTGATCCGCGAGCCCGAAGGCAGGCGCGTCTGGTACTCCATCAACCCGGATCAGAGCGAACTGGTGACCACCGTTCTCGGCGGTGTCGCGACGGACGAACCGGAACCGGACCTGGGCCGAGTGGTCGCCGATCTTCAGGGCCGCTTCCGTGGCGTCGTCGGCCCCGAGACCGTGGAGCGGTATGTGCGGGAGAGTCACGCGCTGCTGGCCGCGCGTCAGTCGACGCCCCTGCTCGCATCACGCTCGGCGGCCTTCGCCGCCCAGCGCCTCACCGATCTGCTCCGGGTCGACGAGAGCAGCCGCGCGGTGCCCGAGGTCCTGTTCGTCTGCGTGCAGAACGCCGGCCGCTCGCAGATGGCCGCCGGCATCCTGCGGCAGCTGGCCGGCGATCGCATCGTCGTCCGCACCGCCGGCTCCGAACCCGCCGCCGATGTGCGGACCTCCATCGTGAACGCGCTCGACGAGATCGGCGTGCCCATGTCCGGCGAGTTCCCGAAGCCCCTCACCGACGAAGCGGTTCGCGCCGCCGACTATGTCATCACGATGGGCTGCGGCGATGCGTGCCCGATCCACCCCGGTCGCCGCTACCTGGATTGGGACATCGAAGATCCGGCCGGCAAGTCGCTCGCCGCCGTCCGGCGCATCCGCGACGACATCGACGGTCGCGTCCGAGATCTGCTCGCCGGCATGCAACTCGCCGTGGTGTAAATCAATAGATATTGGTCTATGCTTCTCGTGAGAGAAGGAGACTTCATGAGCGACCGCAAGCCCACTGTCCTGTTCGTCTGCGTGCACAACGCCGGGCGTTCGCAGATGGCCGCCGGCTATCTCCGGGCACTCGGCGGCGAGGATGTCGAGGTGCTTTCGGCGGGATCCGCTCCCCAAGACTCGATCAACCCCGTCGCCGTGGTGGCGATGGCGGAAGAGGGCATCGATATTGCCGGGAACACACCCAAGGTCCTGACCGTCGATGCTGTGCGTGAGTCGGATGTCGTCATCACCATGGGCTGCGGCGACGCCTGCCCGATCTTCCCCGGCAAGCGCTACGAGGACTGGGAACTGGACGACCCGGCCGGTCGGGGGATCGACGCCGTCCGGCCGATCCGCGACGAGATCCGCCGTCGCATCGAAGTGCTTCTGGCAGAGATCCTTCCCGCCCGTGGGGCGGCGTCGCCGGCGGCCAGCCCCGCCGACGAGGTCAACCCCGTCATCGCGGAGTCGCTTCACGAACTCGGCGTCGACACCGCCGCCGCCGAGCCGCGGCTGGTCACCGCAGCCGACTCGCCGCGGACGACGTCGTGGTGACCATGAAGCCGGGCCCGCCCCTTCCCGGCCCCGTTGCCGGTCGGCTCGTCGAGTAGCGGTTCCCCGACCCGGAGACGTGGGACCTCGACGGCGTGCGCGGGCTGCGCGACGCGATCGCCGGGGCTTACGCGAGACCTTGCGGGAGAGCTCGACCCGCAGCCGGTTCGAGGCCGGACCGCCAACCCGCCGAACCCACAAGAAAAGTCCTGAGCCGCGACTTGTTCGTAAACGATGTCGCGACTCAGGACAGGCGCGGAGGATGGGGGATTCGAACCCCCGAGGGCTTGCACCCAACACGCTTTCCAAGCGTGCGCCATAGGCCACTAGGCGAATCCTCCGGGAGGCCCCGGAGGGCCGCCGACCATCCTACCCTGCTCGGCTACCTTGCCCGAACCGGGGCGGTGCCGGCGTACACGCTGCCGGGCCGGATCACGAGCGAACGCGGCGCGATCAGCGCGAGGATCCGGCGCGAGGGCGGCACCGATGCCAGCAGTGAGACGCGGACGGATGCTGCGGCATCGGCCGCCGCGTCTCCCATCCAGTACGAGCGGGCACCGGCGCGGGAATAGCTGGCGCGCTCGATCGCGAGCAGGACGGTGTTCATCTCGGATGCCGCGACCCCGTGTTCGGCGACGAGCCTGCCGGCGAACGCGCGCGGCGTCTCGCTGGCGGGCACCGGGATGCCGGCGTCGATCGCGGCCTCCTGGACGGACTGCCAGGCGGCGGCCGCGTCGCCGCTTCGCGCAGCGGCATCCTGTTGCCGGCGGCGCAGCTCGCGGATGAGGAAGGGGAGTGCGAGCAGCACCAGCACCGCCGCCACCACGCCGAGGATCGGGAGCGGGTCGAGGGCGTCCCGGGCGGATCCGTCTGACGCGCTCTGGCGCTGCTCCTCGAGGTCGATCTGGGCCTGATCGCCGCGTGGCGTCGGTGTGGGGTTCGACTGCGGAGTCGTCGAATCGTTCTCGGCGGTCTGGCCGGGCAGCGTCAGCTCCGACGAGAACGTGGTCGGAACGCCGAGACCCGAGGTCGGCTCGAACGGGATCCAGCCGATCCCGTCGAAGAACACCTCGGGCCAGGCGTGGAGTTGCGAGCTCGACACGGAGAAGACGGGCTGTCCGTCGACGGTGTCGGTGGTGGGAGTGCCGGGCAGATATCCGACGACGATGCGCGACGGCATGTGGAGCGTCCGTGCCATCAGCGCGAACGCCGACGCGAAGTGGATGCAGTAGCCCTCGCGGACGTCCAGGAACCGCGCCACCGCCTCCGCCCCGCTGCCGTCGAAGTCATCCTCGACGGGCGCCTCGAGCGAGTAGCGGAAATCGGTGCCGCGGAACCAGCGCTGCAGCGCCGTCAGCCGGTCGTAATCGGTGGTGGCGTCGGCGGTCACCTGCACGGCGAGCTCGCCGATGATCGGCGGGATGTCCTCGGGCAGCTGCGTCGTCTCATCGCGCACCTGCGAGCCCACCGACACCGCCGCGCGTACCCGCTCGAGCGACGGCCGAGGGACGTTGTACACCACCTCGTACGACTGACCCTGGGTCGAGCCGCCGCTTGTGGCGACCGTGTGGTTGTAGGGGACTGCGCCCCATACACCCCCGCCGAGACCGGTGATGCCGACTGCCGGGTACGGTACCGGCGCCCACCGGGAATCGAGGTTCACGACGTCGACCTTCGCCGTGTACTCGCCGATGCGGATGTCGTCGTCGGAGTCCACCACCCCGAACGCGCGCTCGCTCTGCAGCGACACGGTCTGCGACCGGTCGGGCTCCCAGAGCCCGCCGTCGAAGCGCGAGAGCGTCGTCGCGCGCAGGTACGGGACCGAGGGCGCGTCCGTGCGGACGCGGAGCACCTCGGTCTCCCGCGGCCGGCGCAGGTCGTCGCCGAGCTGCAGGGTCGCATCGATCCCCGGCCCGGGTCCGAGGCCCGACCCGGCCCGCGCTCCGGGCTGCGGCAGCACGGGGGTCGCGACGACGGCCACGACGATCGCGATCGCGCCGATGCCGAGCGCTGTCGCGGGTACGCCGGCGGTTCGCTCCGCCTCGCGCTCCATCGGCTTCTCCCGCGAGCGGGTCTCCGAGCGCAGCAGGAAGAGGATCGTCACCGCGAGGAACACGAACCCGATGACGTCGACCTCGCTCGGCGCTGCGATCGCCGGGATGAGCGACACCGCGACGATGCCGACGGAGGCGAGCAGCGGCATCCGTGCAGTCACGACGACGTGGTCGACGATGATCGTGAGAAGCCCCATCGACCCCACCACGACGAACGCCAGCGACAGTGTGGGCTCGAGCGGCGCCGCACCGATGGTGATCTCCTCCATTGCGGCCTCGACCAGGAGGGGCACGGCGCGGAAGGTGTCGAGCGTCGGGATCACCCAGAGCAGGGCGGTGTCGCGCAGGAAGACCAGGGTCATGAACACGACCCACACCGCGACCTCGATGAGGGTCACCGCGACGGCCGGGAGTCGGTAGAGGCGGGCGGCGTAGCCGGCGGCGAGCACCATCGCCGACAGGGCGGGCGCGGCGACCAGCCACCATCCCGGCTCGACGACCCGCACGACCGGCAGCAGTGCCGCCAGCAGCGCCGCCAGAATCGCGAACGTCAGCAGCCGCTCGCCGCCGCGGGCGCGTTCCTCGCGTGCGGTCTCAGCCGAAGACATGGTGCACCCCCCGACCGATCGCGTTCGCCCAGGCGAGACTCAGATCGCGGTCCGGGCCCACAGCCGCCACGTGCCAGCCGTGGTCGGCGGCGATATCGAGCGCGTCGGCGATCGGCGCCGCCGACAGCAGGAGCGGGAGCGTGCTGTGGTGCGAGACCGGGCCGATCGCCACCGCGTCGGCCGGGTCGAGCCGCCCGACGATGAGCACGATCGGACCCGTCGAGGCCGCCGCGAACAGCCGCGACAGCCGCGGGAGGGCGTCGTCGCGGTGCGCGGTGATCGTCGCGAACTGCACGAGCATCGCGTCGACCTCGGTCATGTCGCCGCCGTCGATGCGGTCGACCAGCACCGTTCCCTCGGTGTCGAGCACCTCGACGGCGTACCCGTCGTGAACGAGCCGCGCGACCGCCGAGACGCACGCTGAGACTCCGGCCTCGAAGCCGAGGTCGGCGCCCGGCGCGCGCAACGCTTCGGGCGACCAGCGCAAGGCGGCACGGTCGAGGACGACCGTGGCCTCGGGCGTGGACTCCTGCTCCTCCTGGCGCACCATGAGCTCGTCGCGGTGCGCGGTCGCGCGCCAGTGGATGCGCCGCATCGAGTCGCCTGGCGCGTACGGCCGCGCGACGAGGTTGTCGGCGCCCTGGCCGAGCTGGTCGGTCGTGGTGTGCAGCATGCCGCCCGTGGCGCCCGCGTAGTCCACGAGCGGCGGCAGATCCACCACCGCCGGTGCGACGGTGACCGGTGTGCGCTGGCTGAACACGACCGTCCGCCGGGCGAGCCCGAACGGGTCGGACGAGCGCACGGTGAGCGGCCCGAGCGCGTGGACCCCGCGCCGCACGCCGGTGATCGTGTACACGAGGTCGATGCTGCGCGCGCCGCCGCGCTCGTCGCCGCGCAACCCCGAGCCGAGCGCGGGGAACGCCCCTTCGGCCTTGCCGCGCAGCCCCTTGGGCAGCGCGTCGCGCCAGGTTCCCGGGGCCGTGGGCAGCGCCGTGCGCACCTCGACGCGCACCGACACGCGCGCCTCTCGCCCGACCGAGACGACGTCCGGGACGAGCGCCCGGGTGACAGCATCCGAGCGGCGCCCGACGTAGAGGGACGCGATGCTGGCGACGACCACCGCCAGCAGCAGGATGCCGAAGTACATCAACTCGACGATGCTCGCCTCGTTTGCCACGATGAAGCACGCGATCGCGAGGACCAGCGCCCCGGTTCCCCGGACGGTCAGTGGCCACACGCTTCTCATGATCTGCTCACTGACGTGCGGCGATCGGCACCCGCACACTCGCGGCGATGCGCTCGAGGATCGTCGTGATCGCGTCGGACGCACTCGATGCCCGGGCCCCTCCCGCGGCGCGGGTCGGGATGAGCCGGTGTGCGAACACCGGCGAGAGGAGTGCCGTGATGTCGTCGGGGATCACGAACGCGCGACCGTCGAGCGCGGCCCAGACCTTGGCCGCGCGCACCAGCTGCAGTGTGGCGCGCGGGCTCGCGCCGAGGCGCAAGTCACCGTGCGTGCGGGTCGCCTGGGCAAGAGCCACGGCGTAGTCCTCGATCGCCGCGGCGACGTGCACCGCCCGCGCCCACGCGACGAGCCCACTGACCTCGTCCGCCGAGACGACGGGCGCGAGCTGGTCCAGCGGGTTCACCGTGTCTCGCTGACGCAGCATGAGGGCCTCCGACCGCGGATCGGGATAGCCCATCGAGATGCGCATCATGAATCGGTCCCGCTGCGCCTCGGGAAGGGCATACGTGCCCTCCATCTCGAGCGGGTTCTGCGTCGCGACGACGAGGAACGGCTCGGGCACGAAGTGCGTGCGCCCGTCGACGGTGACCTGGCGCTCCTCCATCGCCTCGAGAAGGGCGGACTGCGTCTTGGGGGAGGAGCGGTTGATCTCGTCCGCGATGACGATGTTCGCGAAGATCGCGCCCGGCTTGAACTCGAACTCGCGCTCGACGGGGTTGAAAACGCTCACGCCGGTGACGTCGCCGGGGAGGAGATCAGGAGTGAACTGGATGCGGCGGACCGTGGCATCCACGGAGGTCGCCAGTGCCCGCGCGAGCATGGTCTTGCCCACGCCGGGAACATCCTCGATGAGGAGGTGCCCCTCGGCGAGGAAGCACACCAGGGCGCTGCGCACCGCGTCCGGCTTGCCGTCGATGACGCTGCCCACCGCGTTCAGGATCGCGTCCGTGACGCGGGCGAAACCCTCGGCGCTCGTGGTGCCGAGCGCACCGGAGCCTTCCGACGCAGCATCCGTCATCGCGGTATCGACCATCGCCGGCTCCTGTTCCGCCCTCGAACGAGCGGGTCGCGGGTGGGTGCGGGCTCCCTCGCCCACGCGACTGATCCTAACCGCGCAGATATCGATTCGGTATCGATGGTGCTGGGAGAACACTGGGATGCCGCGACCCACCGTCCGCGGCTACACCGACACCCCCGCCGCCATGAGCAGCACCGAGATGCCCATGCAGATCAGCTGCGCGCGGTCCAGTCGCCGATGAGCCCGGAGAACGAGGAGCGCCGACAGTGCGGCGTACGCGACAGCACCGCCGAGCAGGAGCACGGCGAGGAGCGACCCGCCGCTGGCACCCCCGTGGGCGTGCGCCGTCGCGGCGGTCGTCGCGGGGGGCGGGGGGACCATGCCGACCTGCAATGCGGCCATCGCGACGAGCCCCAGCCCGGTGTGGACCGTCATCGGGCCTGGCGGGGACGCGGCGCGACCGCCGATCCCCCGGCGCGGGCGCTGCCAGACGGCAAGGGCCATCGCCGAGCCGAGGAGCACCGCCGCCCAGTACACCGGTGCCACCAGTCCGATGAGCGCCGCGTCCAGCATCGCGATCAGCATGAGCGCCGACGCGACGGCGTCGGGCCACCGCGCCCGGCCGCGGTCGGCTGCCACACAGCAGGCGCCGATCGCGGCCGGGGCGATGGCCCAGGCGTGGAGCAGTTCGGTCACGGATCAACCGTGGTGGTGGTGCGCGCCGTGCGCGTGACCGTGCGCGTCGGAGTCATGCCCGTGCGTGCTCGAATCGTGCGCGTGCGCGCCAGCCGTCGGTCCGTAGCCGCCGGTCGCGCCGTGCACGTGCCCGGTGCCTGCCGAGCAGTGCGCGGACTCGGGGGCAGGCACGTTGAGCGTGGGGTTGCGCTCGAAGAAGTTGTACGGCTTCAGCGTGAACTTGGCGTAGTCCATGGGCATGACCGGCCAGTCCTCGTTGCGGGGGAAGTGCGTGAGTCCGAACGTGTGCCACAGCACGACGTCCTCGCCGATCAGCGGCTCGTCGCCGGCGATGAAGGCGGGGATGCCGCCGCCGCCCGGATGCTGGTTCACGAAGTCGCCCGCCGCATAGCGCTCGGCGGGGTCGTACTTGGTGACGAAGAGGTTCTTCGTGGCGAACGCGGCGCGCGAGGCGATCGAGGACTCGTCGTCGGCGAGAAGCACGGGGGTCTCGGTCGGGAACAGCACATACGAGGTCGGCTGGCCCGTCGACGTGGTCTTGTCGGTCGAGGCGATCTGCCACATCCGGTTGCGGGCGCCGTCGGCGAGCCGGCCCGACTCCTTCTCCGACGCGATCGGCGTGACGCTCTTCGTGAAGGCGTTGCCGGCGGGGTTCGCGGGCGAGATCGGCACGCGCACCGCGTCGATCTCGTTGACAACGTTCGCGATGCCGTCGACGGTCATGTCGAGCCGTGCCGAGAACAGGTGCTGGTGGTATGGCGCACCGAGTCCTGGGGCGACTTCCGATGCGAAGGCGTACGGCGATCCGTCCTCGTTCAGACCCGGGTAGGCGGACGTGAAGAGGATGCCCGTGAGCTTCGCCTCGCACTCGATCGTGCCGTCGAGGTAGAGGTACCAGAAGAACCCGTAGTCGTAGTTGCCGACGGTGGTGAAGAACGAGATCACGAGCCGCCGCGACCGGCGCACCTCGGACGCACCGGTGAAGAGGTCGGTGTGCTTCCACAGCGACCCGAAGTCCTCCTCGTGCATGCACACGCCGTTGCGCACGGTGCGAGGCGTCCCGAGTTCATCCGCGAGGATCGCGTCGAGGTAGGTGATGTCGCCGACGCAGTCGCAGCCGAGCTCGAGCTCGTTCGTGTAGCGGCCGAAGAGGTACTCGCCGGTGTCGAAGTAGTTCTGCCAGAACCGGTTCGGCTGCGGGTCGGCGTAGGGCACCACCATCTCGCTGATCGATCCGCGGTACATCACCGGGCGCCCGGCGAACGAGAGCTGACGCAGGATGAGGCCCTCGCGCGTGTCGAAGCCGATGCGGAAGTCCCACTCGCCCCACGTCACGTGCTCGTCGTCGACGCGGAAGCTCGGCCCCTCGGGCTGGGTGATCACGATGGGCGCAAGTCCCTCGAGCGGCGCACCCTGCAGCTCGGGGTCGTCGTAGTTGCCGCTCGTCTGCGGGATGTCGAACCCGGGGTTGTCGACGATCTTGATCACCGTCCGCGCGGCGACGTCGATGTAGGCGGTCAGGCCGTCGACGGGGTGCGCCCACGGGTGATCCGCGGCGTGGAACTGCTGGAACGCGAACGTGCGCAGGATGCGGCGCCCGGCCTCGTCCTCGTACCCGTAGTTGCCGGCCGACAGCGGCACGAGCACGACATCGTCGGGCGCGAGACCGCGAGCGGCGAGGGCGGCGACCCACTCCTCACTCTCGTTCGCGATGACGCCGACCTCCTCGAACTCGGCGTCGAGGATCGGCAGCTGACCGGCGGTGCCGTCGAGCTCGACGCTCGACAGCACCGCGCCGGTGGCGAGCGACACGACCAGGTCCAGCGACAGTGCGGTCTTCATGTCGAGCAGCTGCACGCGCGCCCGGCGCTCCGGCAGGGCGCCGGTGCCGGCCTCCCACGCGAGCACCTCGGGCTTGGGTGCCTCCTCGAGCCCGACGTACGCGAAACGCGTGGCGTCGGTCGTGCTCTCGAGCCCGAGGACGATCGCGCGCACGGCCTGGATCTCGGCGGGCGTGAGCGAGGCGAGCGGATGCTGCGGCGCCGGCGGTGCGGCGAAGCCCGAAGCGGCGGCGACGTCGGTGATGGTCATGGTTCTCCTTTGTTGCGGGTGTTGCGGGATGGATCGGCGGCCGTCAGCCGGCGATCGAGTCGGTGAGCTTCGCGTAGGCGGCGGGGCGCCGGTTCTTGATCCACGCAGCCTGCGCGTAGCCGATGGCCGGGACGACCACCACGAGGCCCAGGAGGAACCAGCTGACGGTGCCGAACACGGGGTTGCCGTCCGCGTCGACGTCGCCGACCATGATCGGGAAGTAGGCGACGATGAGCGCCGCCGACAGCACGAGCCCGATGAATCCGAGGGCGGGCGCGATCACCGTGTTCCAGACGCGGCCGTCCTTCTTCGTCTTGACGAAGTAGACGATCACGGCCACCGACGTCACCGCCATCAGGATCGCGATGGCGAGTGTTGCGACGCCGGCGAACCACGTGAACACCTGCAGGACGGGGTCGAGGCCGAGCACCGCGAACGCCGCGATCAAGACGACGGCGGTGGCCGTCTGCACGAGCGACGACACGTGCGGCGAGAGGTGCTTGGCGTGCACCGCGCCGAGCGTGTCGGGCAGCACGCCGGCGTTCGCCATCGAGTGCTGGTAGCGGGTGACGACGTTGTGGAACGACAGCACGCACGCGAACATCGCGGTGATGAGGAGGATGTTGACCGCGACCTCGCCGAACGGGCCGAGGTAGCGGGCCATCGTCGCGATGATGAATGTGCCGGGATCCTCGGCGATCTTGTCGATGACGCCGCTCGGACCCCACGCCATCACGAGTCCCCACGAAGCGAGCGTGTAGAAGACGCCGATGCCGATGACCGCGGCGTAGGTGGCGCGCGGGATCGTGCGGTTCGGATCCTTCGCCTCGTCGCGGAAGATCGCAGTCGCCTCGAAGCCGATGAAGGCGGCGATCGCGAACATGAGCCCGACACCGGGGGAGCCGCTCGAGATGTTGGCCGGCTCGAACGGCGCGAGGCTGAGCCCCTCGGCACCGCCCGTCGCGACGACCACGACCACCATCGCGAGCACGATCCCGACCTCGGCGACGAGGAGCACGCCGAGCACCTTGCTCGACAGGTCGATGTGGCGGTAGCCGAGCACGCCGACGACGGCGATGGTCGCCAGCGACATGAGCCACCACGGCAGGGCGGGACCCCCGAGGGACTGCAGCGTGACCGACAGGATGTAGCCGATGTAGCCGTACACCGACACCTGGATGGTGGTGTACGTGAGCATCGCGATCCATGCGCTGGCGAGGCCGGTCGATCGGCCGAGGCCGTAGCCGACGTAGGTGAAGAAGGCGCCGGGCCTGGGCACATGGCGGGTCATCGTCGCCAGGCCCACCGAGAACAGCAGCAGGATGACGGCGCTGATCGCGTACAGCGCAGGGAAGCCGATCCCGTTGCCCAGCAGCATGCCCAGCGGCGCGGCGCCGCCGATCACGGTGAGCGGGGATGCGGCGGCGACCACCATGAAGACGATGGCGGTGACTCCGAGCGAGCCGGTGAGCGTCCGCTTGGCGGACGCCTCGACCCCCTTCGATTCGAGCTGGGTCATGGCGGGACCTCCGGACGGATGGGGAAACGGGATGCTGCGAGCCTGGCTCCGGCGGATTGCACGGCCGCTTCACCCCTGTGAAACCTCGCGCACGCCGAGTGAGATCGGCGGGCGGCCGTGTCTCATTCGGGCGATACACGGGCGAAACACGGGGGAAGCGGCGCGGCAACCGCGCGCGCGTATCGTCTGGCTCGCACCACCGGAGGCGACATGACCGCACTCGAGCGCGCGATCGCGCGACCCGACCCCGTCCACGACTTCGGAGCGCGTTCGCCGCTCGACGGACTCGACCGCCGCAGCGTCGGGTTCTTCGACGTGCTCGCGCAGTCCGTGGCGGCGGTCGCGCCCGCCGCCGCGGCGACCACCGTCGTGCTGCTCGTGGCAGGCATCTCGCCGTCGGCGACCGTGCTGTCCATCCTCCTGGCGGCGGTGCTCAGCCTTCTGGTCGCCCGGACGATCTCTCAGTTCGCACGCCGGCTCGCCGCCGCCGGCTCGACCTACACCTACACGGCGCGCGGCCTCGGCTCGGGCGCCGGCCTCGCATCCGGTGCCGCGATCCTCGTCGGTTACGGCGCCATCGCGATGTTCGCGCTCCTCGGCGGCGCGTACTACGTCACGTTCCTGCTCGAGTCCGTGTGGCCTGCGGCGGGTGGCCCCGGCACCCTCGCCGGCGTCCTGGCCGCCGAGTCCGCGTTCGTGGCCGTCGTGCTGGTGCGCGGCATCCGCATCTCGTCGCGCATCGCGCTCCTCGTCGAGGTGCTCTCGGTCGCGCTGATCGCGGTGCTGCTGGTGGTGCTGCTGGTCCGGATCGGTCCGATCGACCCGTGGCGGGTGCTCGGCGTCGGGGACGCCAACCCGGCGGCGCTCGCCGCCGGGTCGGTCATCGCCCTCACCGCGTTCGTCGGGTTCGAGAGCGCCTCGACGCTCGGTGTCGAGGCACGGGCGCCGCTGCGCAACGTCCCGCGCGCGATCGTGTGGACGGTGGTGCTGTCGGGCGGCCTCTACGTGCTGGCGGCAGTGACACAGGTCGCGGGATTCGATGCGCTCGGGGCGCCGCTCGGCGAGAGCGCCTCGCCGATCAACGAGCTCGCGGCGGCGTACGGGCTGGGCGGCTGGGGGGTCGTCGCCGACATCGGCATCGCGGCTTCCTTCATCGCGTGCGCCATCGGGTCGACGACCGCCCTGACACGGGTGCTGTTCACGATGGGCCGTGACGGGGTGCTGCCGGCTCCGGCCGGTCGCGCCCATCCGCGCTTCGGGACGCCGATCGGGGCGGTCGCACTGGCGTTCCCCGTCATCGCGGGAGTGCCGTTCCTGCTCCTCGTCTCAGGGCTCGACATCCGCGACGCGATGCACGTCACGATCGCCGTGGGCGGCGCCGGCTACATCGTCGCGTACACCCTGGTGTGCGTGGCGGCACCGGTCTTCCTCCGCCGCATCGGCGAGCAGACTCTCGGGTCGACCGTCGCGGCGACGGTGTCGGCGGTCGTCCTCACCGGCGCCCTGGTCACATTCTTCGCGGTCGACGCCGCAGCGGGGGGCGTCGCGGTGTGGGTCGCGGCGGGGATCGCCGTGATCTCGGCGATCGCCGTGCTCGGTCGGCTTCGTCGCGGCCCGTCGTCTCTCGCCGGCATCGGCTCGTACGACGAACCTGTCGCGTCGCAGGTGCTGGGCGGCGTCGCCCGCGGGGGGCGAACCGGCGGTGGGTGAGCTGCCGGCGTCGGGTCCGACGCTGACGGCGCGCCAGCCGAAGGCGGTGCACAGCGCGCTGACGGTGCTCGAGGCGGTGGCGCACCTCGGTGCAGGCGCCACCGCGCGCGAGATCTCACTCGAGCTCGGCCTCCCGCGTGCGACCGCCTATCGCCTGCTCAACCTCCTCGTGCAGGACGAGTACCTCGTCCGCACCCCCGACCTCGCGGGGTTCGCCCTGGGGGCGAAGGTGGTGCAGCTGGCCGCCGTGGCGGCGGGACCCGCGCGCCTGACGTCGGCGGCTCGCGGCGTCGTGGCCGAGGCCCGCACGGCCCTGCGCGGCGGCGTGCACGTGGTGCTGTTCGTGGACGGCCGTGTCTCTATGGTCGACGCCGACCCCGACTTCCCCTTCTCGGACGAGGTGCGTCTCGCCCGCGAGCCCGAGCGGTTCGCGCTCGGACGCCTGCTGCGGATCGAGCAGGGGAGAGGGGAGGACGCGGCGCGGCAGGACCTCGCCGATCTCGGCGCGACCCGCCAGCTCGGCGAGCTTGTTCCGGGGTACGGCTGCGTCGCGGTGCCGATCCGCGACGCCACGGGGAGCCTGGCGGGTGCGGTGGGATTCTCCGGTCCCCGCCACCGTGCCGACGACCCGTCTCAGGTGCTGTCGGTGCTGCAGCCTCTGGCCGTGCGCCTGGGGCCGCTGGTGGTGTGACGTCGGGCCGCCGCCGGACGGGTTAGACTTGAGCCAGCTCTCCGCGAGGCGGCATCCAGGCCAACTCCCCCAGGACGGAAACGTAGCAAGGGTAACCAGGCTCTGCCGGGTTCGCGGAGAGTCTTAATCTTTCCGGGCGAAGGGGCCCTCCAGCACCGACCACTGCAGCAGCATGATGGTCTTCGCGTCCTGGATCCGTCCGTCGCGGACCATCGCGAGCGCGTCGTCGATGACGAGCTCCACCAGTTCGATGTGCTCGCCCTCCTCCGCCAGGCCCCCACGCTCGCCGATCCCCGCCGCGCCGTCGTAAGCCGCGGCGAAGAAGTGCAGCCGCTCGGTGACCGAGCCGGGGCTCATGTACACGTCCCACACGTGCTGGAGCTCGCCGATGTCCACGCCGGTCTCCTCGACCGCTTCGCGCCGGATCGCGGTGGACGGGTCGTCCTCGTCGAGGAGTCCGGCGGCGGTCTCGATCAGCATCCCGTCGGGGTGGTCGTTGATGTAGACCGGGTACCGGAACTGGCGCGTGAGCAGCACCGTGCGCCGCGCCCGGTCGTACAGCAGCACCGTCGCGCCGTTGCCGCGGTCGTACGTCTCGCGCTGCTGCGTCTCCCATCCGCCCGACGGCCCTCGGTATTCCAGCGTCGTGCGCCGCAGCACGTGCCACGCCGAGGCGAGCACCTCGACATCGGTCACCCGCACGTCCGGGTTGCGGTCCAGATCGCGTCCCGTCCGGTCGAGGCCGGTGCGGCCGCGGTGATCGGGGACGTCGATTCCAGGGCGGGGTTCGTGCATGCCGTCGAGGGTATCCGCGGCGGCCGCGCATCCGCCCAGGGGACTGCATGCTGCTCTTGATCCGGTGGCACGCCTGGCCGCAGCATCCGTGTCGCCCATAGGCTGGACGCGTGGCGCAGAGCATCTACATCACGTCGGCAGAGGGTCATTCGGGGAAGTCCACGGTCGCGCTCGGTGTGCTCGACGCGCTGAGTCACGCGACCGCGCGGGTGGGCGTGTTCCGGGCGATCGCGCGGTCCACCGTGGAGCGCGACTACGTGCTCGAGATGCTGCTCGACCACGACGGCGTCGACCTGCCGTACGACGACTGCATCGGCGTCACGTACGACGACGTCAGGCACGATCCGGATGCTGCGCTCGCGACGATCGTCGAGCGTTACAAGGCCGTCGAGGCCCAGTGCGACGCCGTCGTCATCGTCGGCAGCGACTACACCGACGTGGGCAGTCCCGCGGAGCTCGCCTACAACGCCCGTATCGCCGCGAACCTCGGCGCCCCCGTGCTGCTCGTGCTCGGAGGCCGCTCGGCGCAGAACCAGACCCAGCCCGAGCAGCTCGGCTCGTCTGTCGCGCGCACCCCCGCCGAGATGGGGCAGATCGCCGACCTCGCGCTCGCCGAGCTCGCCCACGGTCGTGCGAAGCTGTTCGCGGTCGTCGCGAACCGCGCCGACGCGGAGCGCTCCGACGAGACGCTCGAAGCCATCCGCCGCTCGATCCGCGTGCACCTCGACGGCGCCGCTGCGGCCACGCCGGTTCCCGTCTGGGCGATCCCCGAGGACCGGTACCTCGTCGCACCCTCGATCCGCGGCATCATGCGCTCCGTCGACGGGGAGATGCTCGCCGGCGATCCGGGTCGGCTCACGCGCGAAGCGCTGGCGGTCGTGGTCGCGGGCATGTCGATGGTGAACGTGCTGCCGCGCCTGCTCGAGGGTGCGGTCGTCATCATCCCGGCCGACCGCTCCGAGGTGCTGTTGGCGACGCTGCTCGCGAACGCGTCGGGCACGTTCCCCTCGATCTCGGGCATCGTGCTCAATGGCGGCTTCGAGCTGCCCGAGACGGTGACGCGCCTCATCGACGGCCTGGGCTCGAGCGTGCCCATCATCACGACGGAGCTCGGCACCTACGAGACGGCGGTGCGCATCATGGGCACCCGCGGGCGCCTCGCCGCCGACTCGCAGCGCCGCTACGACACGGCTCTCGCCCTCTTCGAGCAGAGCGTCGACACCGACGAGCTGCTCGTCGCGTTCGGCCTCGCCCGCGCGACGGTGGTAACGCCGCTCATGTTCGAGTTCCAGCTCATCGAGCGGGCGCGCGCGCAGCGCAAGCGCATCGTGCTGCCCGAGGGTGACGACGACCGCGTGCTGCGGGCCGCCGCGACGGTGCTCAAGCGCGGCATCGCCGACCTCGTGATCCTCGGCGAGCCCTTCGAGGTGCGGGCGCGGGCGATCGAGCTGGGAATCGACATCCAGTCCGCCGAGGTGCTGTCGCCGCTGGACGCCGTGCACGTGCACAGGTTCGCGGAGGAGTACGCGCGCCTGCGCACCCACAAGGGCGTCACGGTCCGGCAGGCGGCCGACACCGTGACGGATGTCTCGTACTTCGGCACGATGATGGTGCACCTCGGCCTCGCCGACGGCATGGTGTCCGGCGCCGCGCACACGACGGCGCACACGATCCGGCCCGCGTTCGAGATCATCAAGACCAAGCCGGGCGTCTCGGTCGTTTCGAGCGTGTTCCTCATGGCGCTCGCCGACCGGGTGCTGGTCTACGGGGACTGCGCCGTCATCCCGGACCCCACGAGCGAGCAGCTCGCCGACATCGCGATCTCGTCGGCGGCGACCGCGGCGCAGTTCGGCATCGATCCGCGGGTGGCGATGCTGTCGTACTCGACGGGGGAGTCCGGAACGGGTGCCGACGTGGAGAAGGTGAGGGATGCGACCGCCCTCGTCCGCTCGCGGGCCCCGGAGCTGCTCGTGGAAGGGCCGATCCAGTACGACGCGGCGGCCGATGCCGCGGTCGCCGCCGCCAAGATGCCCGGGTCCGCGGTCGCCGGACGCGCGACGGTGTTCGTCTTCCCCGACCTCAACACGGGCAACAACACCTATAAGGCGGTGCAGCGATCCGCGGGCGCCGTCGCGATCGGACCGGTGCTGCAGGGCCTCAACAAGCCCATCAACGACCTCTCTCGCGGCGCCCTCGTCGACGACATCGTCAACACGATCGCCATCACCGCGATCCAGGCGCAGGAGGCCGGTCGCTGAGACGGCGACCGGAACAAGAAGGGAACGCGCGATGACCCCGGTGCTCGTCATCAACAGCGGCTCATCGTCGTTCAAGTACCAGCTCCTCGACATGGACACCGAGCGCACGCTCGCGTCAGGCCTCGTCGAACGCATCGGCGACCCGATCGGCGTCGCCCGCCACACCGTGTACCCGACTCCGACGGACGGGCCCTCGCCGGCGTTCCTCGACGCCACGCGCACGCGGGAGCTCCCCATCCCCGACCACACTGCGGGCTTCGCCGTGATGCTCGAGGCATTCGCGTCCGACGGCCCGTCGCTCGACGAGACGCCGCCCGTCGCCGTCGGGCACCGGGTCGTGCACGGCGGCGCGCGCTTCTTCGAGCCCACCCTGATCACGCCGCTCGTCGAGATCAACATCGACGAGCTGTCAGTGCTCGCTCCCCTGCACAACCCGGCGAATCTCGCCGGGATCGTCGCCGCCCGCAGGGCGTTCCCCGACGTGCCGCACGTGGCCGTGTTCGACACCGCGTTCCATCAGACGCTGGGGCCCGCGGCCTACACCTACGCGATCGACGTCGAAGTCGCAGCATCCCATCGCATCCGCCGGTACGGCTTCCACGGCACGTCGCACAAGTTCGTGAGCGAGGCCGCGGCCGCCTTCCTCGGGCGCCCGCTCGCCGAGCTCAGGCAGATCGTGTTCCACCTCGGCAACGGGGCCTCGGTCACCGCGATCGACGGTGGCCGCTCGATCGACACCTCGATGGGGTTCACCCCTCTCGAGGGGCTCGTGATGGGCACGCGCTCGGGCGACATCGACCCGGCGGTCCTGTTCCAGCTCGAGCGGCGCGCCGGCATGTCGGTCGACGACCTGGACGACCTGCTCAACAAGCGCAGCGGACTGCTGGGGCTCGCGGGCTCCAACGATCTGCGCGACATCCGTGCCGCCATCGAACGCGGCGAGGAGAAGGCGATCCTGGCGTTCGAGGTGTACGTGCATCGGCTGCGCGCCTACGCCGGCGCCTACCTCGCGCAGCTCGGCGGCGCGGACGTCATCTCGTTCACGGCCGGGGTGGGCGAGAACGCACCCCTCGTGCGTGCCGGAGCGCTCGAGACGCTCGGCTTCGCAGGCGTCGAGCTCGATCCGGTGCGCAACGAAAGCCCCGAACGGGGCATCCGGGTCATCTCGACGGATGCCTCGAAGGTGACCGTGCTCGTCGTGCCGACCGACGAGGAGCTCGAGATCGCGCGTCAAACCCTGAGTGTCGCCCGCGCGTAAGCGTCACGGGGTGTCGACCGGACACTCGCGCCCATTACGCTTGCTGGACGGCGCGCTGCAGTGCCGAAGCATCCGTACCCGCATCCGGAGGTTCTGTGGCTGACGACGCCCTGCCCGATCTGACCGCCTACGAGGCCGTGCTGTTCGATCTGGACGGCGTCCTGACGCCCACCGCCGAAGTGCACATGCACGCATGGCAGACGATGTTCGAGGAGCTCTTCGCGGCATGGGACATCACCCCGCCGTACACCGAGCGCGACTACTTCGATCACCTCGACGGGAAGAAGCGCTACGACGGCGTGGCGAGCCTGCTGCGCTCCCGCGACGTGGAGGTGCCATGGGGCCACCCGTCCGACCCGGTGACGGCCGACACGGTGTGCGGGATCGGGAACCGCAAGAACGCCGTCTTCGAGCGTGTGCTGCGCGCCGACGGCATCGCCGCGTATCCGGGTTCCCTGCGTCTGCTCGACATGCTGGCCGCCGCCGGCACGCCCGTCGCGGTGGTGTCGAGCTCCAAGAACGCGGAGGAGGTGCTCGCGGCAGCCGGCATCCGTGATCGCTTCGCCGTCGTGATGGACGGCGTGATCGCCGAACGCGACCACCTCGCTTCGAAGCCCGCACCGGACGTGTTCGTCGAGGCGGCGCGGATGCTGGGGGTCGAGCCGTCGCGCAGCGTCGCGGTGGAGGACGCCATCAGCGGCGTGCAGTCCGCGGCCGCCGGCGGCTTCGCACTGGTGGTGGGCGTCGACCGCGGCGCCGGCGAGGACGACCTCGTCGCTGCGGGCGCCGACGTCGTGGTGAAGGATCTGGAGGAGTTCGCACGATGATCGATCGCGACCGGTTCCCCGTCGACCCGTGGCGCCTCGTCGAGACGTCGTTCCAGCTCGACGACACCGGCGTCACCGAGACGCTGTTCGCCGTGGGAAACGGCTACCTGGGCCTGCGCGGCAACCAGCCCGAGGGACGCCACGCACACGAGCACGGCACGTTCATCAACGGGTTCCATGAGACGTTCCCGATCCGTCACGCCGAGCAGGCCTACGGTTTCGCCGAGGTCGGCCAGACGATCATCAACGCCCCCGACGCCAAGGTCATGCGGGTCTACGTCGACGACGAGCCGCTGTCGCTCGACGTCGCCGACGTCCGCGAATACGAGCGGACGCTCGACATGCGCGACGGCGTGCAGCGCCGGCACATCCTGTGGGTCACACCGTCGGGCAAGGAGGTGCGGATCGACTACGAGCGGCTGGTGTCGTTCGAGGAGAAGCACCTCGCCGTCATGACGGTGGATGTCACCGTGCTCAACGCCGACGCGCCCGTCACCGTGAGCTGCCAGATCCTCAACCGCCAGGACGGCGAAGACGTCTACGGCGGCACGCCCACGGCTCCGCGCATGGCCGGCTTCGACCCGCGCAAGACGGAGAAGCTGCACGAGCGCGTGCTGCAGCCGCAGGAGTACTGGCAGGACAAGCTGCGCGCCGCCCTGTCGTACCGCGTCACCGACTCGGGCATGACGATCGCCGTCGTCGCCGACCACCTGGTCGAGACGGCGAACGAGTACACCTCGCGCACGCTGATCGAGCCCGACATCGCGAAGAACGTGTTCCGGGTGAACGCGAAGGCCGGCGTGCCGACCCGCGTCACGAAGCTCGTGAGCTATCACACGTCGCGCGGCGTACCCGCGCGGGAGCTCGTCGACCGCTGCCGCCGAACGCTCGACCGTGCGCTCGGCGAGAGCGTGGACGCGATCCGCGCGCAGCAGCGCGCGTGGCTCGACGCGTTCTGGGAGCGCTCGGACGTGCGCATCGGCGGCCACGACGACCTCCAGCAGGCGACGCGCTGGTGCCTGTTCCAGCTCGCGCAGGCGTCGGCGCGCGCCGATGGCCAGGGCGTGCCCGCGAAGGGCATGACCGGCTCGGGGTACTCCGGACACTACTTCTGGGACACCGAGATCTACGTGCTCCCGTTCCTCGCGTACACGACGCCGCTGTGGGCGCGCAATGCGCTGCGCATGCGGTACCTGATGCTGCCCGCCGCCCGGCGCCGGGCCTTCCAGCTCAACGAGGCCGGCGCGCTCTTCCCGTGGCGGACGATCAACGGCGAAGAGGCATCCGCGTACTACGCCGCCGGCACCGCGCAGTATCACATCAACGCCGACGTCAGCTACGCCCTCGCGAAGTATGTGCGTGCGACGGGCGATGACGAGTTCCTCTTCCGCGAGGGCGTCGACATCGCCGTCGAGACGGCGCGCCTGTGGGCGACGCTGGGCTTCTGGCGCTCGAGCGACGGCGTGGTCGACGGCGAGGGCGACACGTTCCACATCCACGGCGTCACGGGGCCCGACGAGTACACCACCGTCGTCAACGACAACCTCTTCACGAACGTCATGGCGCGGTTCAACCTCCGCTTCGCCGCCCGCACGATCCGGGAGATGGCCGAGGCCGACGGCGAGGTCTACCGCCAGATGGTCGACCGCCTCGCCCTGGAGCCGGGCGAGCCCGAGGCGTGGGAGCGGTCCGCCGAGGCCATGCACATCCCGTTCAGCCCGAGCCTGGGCATCCATCCGCAGGATCACGTGTTCCTCGAGCGCGAGATCTGGGACCTCGAGAACACTCCGCCCGACAAGCGACCCCTTCTGCTGCATTTCCACCCGCTGGTGATCTACCGGTACCAGGTTCTCAAGCAGGCTGACGTCGTGCTCGCGCTGTTCCTGCAGGGCAACCACTTCTCCGACGAGGACAAGCTCGCCGACTTCGAGTACTACGACCCGCTGACCACGGGCGACTCGACGCTGTCGGCGGTCGTGCAGTCGATCCTCGCCGCCGAGGTCGGCTACCAGGACCTCGCGCTCGAGTACTTCCGGCAGTCGATCTTCGTCGACCTCGGTGACCTGCACCACAACGCCGCCGACGGTGTGCATGTGGCGTCGGCCGGTGGCGTGTGGACCGCGCTGGTCTCCGGTTTCGGCGGCATGCGCGACCACTTCGGCGAGCTGTCATTCGACCCGCGGCTTCCCGCCTCGTGGCCATCCCTCGAGTTCGTGCTGCACTGGCACGGCACGCGCCTGGTCGTCACGGTCACCCGTGGCGAACTTCGCGTGCGGGCCACGGAGGGCGACCCCGTCGGCTTCAGCGTGCGGGGCGTGGGCTACGTGGTCGGTGCGGGCGAAGAGGTGGTGGCACCGCTCGCCGGGCAGGGGCCGGTCATCCCGGGCCGGCCGTCGCTGCGCGAGCTCGGCGACGCGCGCCGCGAGGACGGCTCACTGCTGTCGGCGTCGGTGCCCACCGTCACCTCGACGATCCCGATCATCGTGGGAGCCGCCGACGTCGAGCACGGCGCCGACGTCTAGCCGCTTCGCCAGGACAGGCGATCCGGCGGACGCAGGACGATACGAGCGGGAATCGTCCTGTGGCCGCCGGATCTCCTGATCTCGCCGGCGCCGCGCGTCACCCGTCGACGAGGGCGGGGCGCGCCGGGGCCTCGAAGAACTCGAGCTCGTGCGCCATCGACCGGGCGAACGCGGCGTTCATGCGGGCCCTCTCGCGGGGCCCGGCCTCGCGCGCCGCCGCGTCGGCGATCTCGATGGCACGTGCGGTCGCCTCCGCGAACGCGGGATCGCCGTACAGCGCGAGCCAATCGTCGTACGGATGCCCGTCGTGCCTGCGCGCGGCGAGCCGTGTGCCGAGGTCGGTATACAGCCAGAAGCACGGCAGCAGTGCGGCGACCAACTCGCCGTACGACGCCCCCGACGCGTGCAGATGGTTCGTGTAGGCGAGCATCTGCGGTTCGGGAACGGATGCTGCGGACTCGACGTGGGTCTCGTGGAGCCGGCGCTCCTCGACGATGGCGGACTCGGCCGAGCGCGCCCAGAAGACCTGCTCCTGCGCTGTCGGGGCAAGCGTGCTCGCCCGCGCCAGCACGCGGGAGTACTCGCCCAGGTAGAGGGCATCCTGCGCCAGATAGCGCAGGAACACCTCTCGCGGCAGCGAGCCGTCGCCGAGGCCGCCCACGAACCGGCCGGCGTCGACCTGCGCTCGGACGTCGGCCGAGGCATCCCATGCCCGCTGCGACCAGGAGCCGGCCGCACCCTGCGCGCGGCGCAGCTCGTGGAAGTGGTCGACCGGGCCGTTGCCGGTGCCGACGTGCAGCGCGTCCGCGTGAACGAGGGCGCCCGTCAGCCACTCCTTGGCGCGCTTCAGCGCGTCGGGCCACGACGCACCCGCCGCCCGCAGCGTCGCCATCGCCGACGACAGCGAACAGCCGGTGCCGTGGGTGTGGCGTGTGTCGACGCGTCGGCCGGCGAGCTCGTGCACCCCGTCGGGACCCACGATGGCGTCGGGGCAGGCGGCCCCTGCGAGGTGCCCGCCCTTCAGCAGCACGGTGGTGCCGCTGGCCTGGACGAGAGCGCGGGCGTCGTCGACCGCGTGCTCCCATGTCGTCGCCGCGGGGCGCCCGGTGAGCACCGCCAGCTCGGCGAGGTTCGGGGTGACGAGATCGGCCTCCGCGCACAGCGCGCGCAGTTCGTCCTCGGCGGCCGGATCCAGCAGCCGGTCGCCGCTGGTGGCGACCATGACCGGATCGAGCACGACCACCGGAGGGCGCACCCGCGCCAGCCACTCCCGGACCGTGCCGATGATCTCGGCGGACTGCAGCATCCCGATCTTGACGGCGTCGATCCGGACATCGTCCGACACGGCGTCCAGTTGCGCTCCGAGGAACGCGACGGGCGGCACGTGGACGTCGCGGACGCCGCGCGTGTTCTGCGCGACGAGAGCGGTGACGACGGCCATGCCATAGCCGCCGAGCGCCCCGATCGACTTGAGGTCGGCCTGCACGCCTGCGCCGCCAGTCGGATCGGTGCCGGCGATGCTGAGCACCCGGGGGATCGCTGTCACCGCGCCGCCTCCAGCCTCGCGTCCGGGGTGCGTCCCCTGGACGAGCCCGAGGGGTCGGTCGGCGCGTCGGCCAGCGGGTCGTGGCACGCGTCTCGAAGTGCCCGCGTCATCGCGCCGGGGTCGTCGGCGGCGCAGATCGCCGACACCACCGCGATGCCGGCCGCCCCGGCCCAGCGCAGCGCCGGCACATCGTCCACCGTCACGCCCCCGATCGCGATGCACGGCAGAGGGGCGGTCGCGGCGAGCGCGGCGAATCCGTCTATCCCCAGCACCGGAGGGTGATCCGGCTTGGTGGAGGTCGGGCGGATCACGCCCACGCCGAGATAGTCGATCGTCCGCGGGGGGAGTGCGGATGCCGCGGCAAGATGCGCCACGGTGTTCGCCGTCCACCCGATCACGGCATGCGTGCCGAGCAGTCGCCGCGCGGTCTCCGGCGGCAGATCGCTCTGACCGAGGTGCACGCCGTCGATGCGCGCCCCGGCATCGCGGGCAGCGAGGGCGACGTCGACGCGGTCGTCGATGACCAGCAGGCTGCGCCCGTCGACGACCCCCGACAGCACGACGGCCTGCCGCAGCAGCTCGCGGGCGGTGACGGACTTCGCCCGCAGCTGCACGACGTCCGCGCCCGCACCCGCGGCGGCATCGACGATGTCGCAGAGCCGGTCGAAGGGCACCCGCTCGTCGGTGACCAGGTGCAGGTCCCCGCGGCGCATCGCAACGACGCCGCTCATCGGAGGGCGAGGGTGTCGGCGACGCGCGCGTCGAGCTCGGCCGAGTCGGCCGCGAGGGCGTCCAGCGCGTCGAGGAAGGCCACGGCGAACGACCCCGGCCCCTCCGCACGAGCGGCCGCGCGTTCCGACGCGACCGCATAGAGGACGGATGCCGCCACCGCCGCCTCGAACGGCGCGCACACGCCGACGAGCGCGGCCATCACCGCGCCCAGTGAGCAGCCGCCGCCGGTGACGCGGGTGAGGAGCGCGTCCCCGCCGTGGATACGGACGACATGCTCGCCGTCGGTGACGAGATCGACCGGACCCGACACGGCGACCACGCCGCCGGTGCGCAGCGCGAGCGATCGTGCGGCGCCGGCAGCAGCATCCGTTCCATCCGTCGCGTCGACTCCGCGACCGCCGCCGCCCTCGCCGGCGAGGGCGAGGATCTCCGAGGCGTTGCCGCGGACGATGGCGGGACGGTGCTCGAGCAGTTCGGCGACGACGGCCGTGCGCACAGGGAGAACGCCGACGGCGACGGGATCGAGCACCCAGCTCGAGGTGGCGCGGACCGCCTCGCGAGCGGCATCGCGCTGCTCGGCGGTGGGCGTGCCGAGGTTCACCAGCACTCCGTCGGCGATCCCCGCGAAGAGCCCGGCCTCGCCCGGGATGTCGCACATCGCGGGCGAGGCGCCCACCGCGAGCAGGGCGTTCGCCGTGTAGTTCGTCACCACCGCGTTCGTGATGCACTGCACCAGGGGTGACGCCTCCCGCAGCGCCGTCAGCGCGGTGGCGGGGGAGAAGGGGGACAGGTGTGCTTCGGTGCGCGCGTTCATCGCGACATCCCTTCGCTCGCATGATCGAGATCAGGTTCGACGGGTGTGCTCTCAGCCCGCCGTGCGGGCACCCCGTGTCACTGCGGAGCAATCTAGCAGGCGATCTCGACGGGGCATCGCCGTGTGTCGACGTCGCCCGCGGGCGCGGTGGAGCCGAAGCCGCGATGCGATGCGATGCGCCCGCCGAAGTGTCGGCCCCACGCCGTAGGCTGGGGGAGTGACCACTGCCCTGTACCGCCGCTACCGGCCCGAGTCGTTCGGCGAGATGATCGGGCAGTCGCAGGTCACCGAGCCGCTCATGACGGCATTGCGCGGCGATCGCGTCGGTCATGCGTACCTGTTCTCGGGTCCCCGAGGGTGCGGAAAGACCACGTCGGCGCGTATTCTCGCGCGCTGCCTCAACTGCGCGCAGGGTCCGACCGACACACCGTGCGGCACGTGCGACAGCTGTGTCGAGCTCGGTCGCGGTGGCGGCGGCTCGCTCGACGTCGTCGAGATCGACGCCGCGAGTCACAACGGCGTCGACGACGCCCGCGATCTGCGCGAGCGCGCGGTGTTCGCGCCTGCCCGCGACCGCTTCAAGATCTTCATCCTCGACGAGGCGCACATGGTCACGCCGCAGGGCTTCAACGCCCTGCTGAAGCTCGTGGAAGAGCCGCCCGACCACGTGAAGTTCATCTTCGCCACGACCGAGCCCGAGAAGGTCATCGGCACCATCCGCTCGCGCACGCACCACTACCCGTTCCGCCTCGTGCCACCGGCGGCGATGCTCGAGTACGTCGAGCAGCTGTGCGGGCAGGAGGGTGTCGACGTCGAGCAGGGCGTACTGCCCCTGGTCGTGCGCGCCGGCGGCGGCTCTCCGCGAGACACGCTGTCGCTGCTCGACCAGCTCATCGCCGGTTCGGAAGACGCGAAGGTCACCTACGCCCGCGCCGTCGCGCTCCTCGGCTACACGCACGCCGAGCTGCTCGACGAGGTGATCGACGCCTTCGCCGCGTCCGACGCGTCGGCCGCCTTCGCCGCGGTCGACCGCGTGGTGCAGACCGGACAAGACCCCCGCCGCTTCGTCGACGACCTGCTCGAGCGCCTGCGCGACCTCATCGTCGTGTCGGCGACCGGCCAGGGCGCCTCTGCCGTGCTGCGCGGCGTCTCCGCGGACGACCTCGCGCGCATGCGGCGTCAGGCCGACGCGTTCGGCCCGGCACGGCTGTCGCACATCGCCGACCTCGTCATCGCGACCCTCGACGACATGACCGGCGCCACCTCGCCGCGGCTGCAACTCGAGCTGATGGTCGCGCGGGTGCTCGCACGCGGCGCAGGCGCCGCGCCCGCTGCGGCGCCGGTCGTCCCCCCTGCGTCGGTCGCTGTGCCGGCCGCTCCGGTCGCGCCGTCTGCCGCGGCTCCGACCGCCGCGGCTCCGACCGCCGCGGCTCCGACCGCGCCGACCGCCGAGCCGGCGCCCATGGCTGCACCTCCCGTACCCGCCGGACCGGTCACCCTCGACCGCCTGCAGCAGTCCTGGCCGCAGGTGCTCGCGCAACTCGAGAACGTGAGTCGCTCGTCCTGGATGCTCGCGTCGGGCGCCCGCACCGTGGCGCTCGACGACGACGTGCTCACGCTGGCGTTCTCGAGCCAGAGCGACGTGGCGAAGTTCAAGCAGCTCGCTGCCGGCAAGGGGCCCAGCGAAGACCTGCGCCAGGCGATCCTGGCCGTGCTCGGCATCCGCGTGAAGTACATCGCCCGTCACGACCCCGCCGGCGGATCCGGGCCCGCCCCGATGGCGCCGGCGGCATCCGACCCCGGCCGCGAGGCTCCGCGCCAGGCGGCAGAGGCACCGACGACGCGCTCCACCGATGACGTGCCGAGCGGGTCGCGGAACGCGCAGGCCGCGCCACCGCGTGCGTCAGCATCGGCCGCGCCACGGGCGGCGGCTCCTGCCGCCGTGCCCCGGGCGACGGCTTCGGCGCCGGCATCCGTCGCGCCCGTGACGGACTGGGCTGTCGCGGCCATCCCCTCCGACGACGACGCCCCGCCGCCTGACCCGGGCCCCGCTGCCTTCCCCGCTGAGATGCCCGCGCAGTTCGCGGTCGACGACGAGCCCGAAGATGCCGAGGCCGCGACTGCACGGGTCGCGACGCTCGCGCCGCCGCGCGAGGGCCAGGTCCTGCCGCGCACGGAGATCGCTCCGCCGTCCGAGCGCGACGATGACGATGACGACACGGACGCTGTCTCTGATCTTCCGGTGCCTCCGACGGTCGCGCCGCCGCTGACGCCGGTGGTGACGACGCGCAACGGTGGCGTGCAGCGCTACGGCGAGGCGGTGGTGCGCCAGGTGCTCGGCGCCACGTTCGTCCGCGAGGAGCCCTACGAGCCGCCCACGAGGTTCAGCTAGCCCATGTACGACGGCATCGTCCAAGACCTCATCGACGAATTCGGCCGCCTTCCCGGGATCGGGCCGAAATCGGCCCAGCGCATCGCGTTCCACATCCTGCAGACGCCGAACTTCGACGTGTCGCACCTCGCCGAGCTGCTCAGCGAGGTGCGCGAGCGGGTGCGCTTCTGCGAGGTGTGCGGCAACGTCTCCGAGCAGGAACGCTGCTCCATCTGCCGCGATCCCCGTCGCAACCAGACTCTGATCTGCGTCGTGGAGGACGCGAAGGATGTGGCGGCGATCGAGCGCACTCGCGAGTTCCGCGGGCTGTACCACGTGCTCGGCGGCGCGATCAGCCCGATCGCCGGCATCGGCCCCGACGACCTGCGGATCACACAGCTCATGCAGCGACTCGCTGACGGCACCGTGCAGGAGGTCATCCTCGCCACCAACCCGAACCTCGAAGGCGAGGCGACGGCGACCTACCTGAGCCGCCTGCTCCACACCCTCGAGATCACGGTCACCCGCCTCGCCTCCGGCCTCCCTGTCGGCGGCGACCTGGAGTACGCCGACGAGGTCACGCTCGGCCGCGCCTTCGAGGGCCGCCGCTCCGTCTGAGCCGCTCGCCGCAGGCTCGGTGCGACGATCCGCCCAGGATGTCGGAAGTCCGTCGTAGATTGGCGGTCGGCCGTCTCGCGTTCTGCGCCGGCGACCACGGAACGTAGTCGAGGACGACCTCGGGCGGCGTCGCACCGACCCCGCCACACCACCGTTGGGAGACACTTCGCATGAGCTCCTCGCAGCGATTCGACACGAAGGCGTGGCTGCTGTTCGGCGCGATGGCGCTGCTGTGGGGCGTCCCGTACCTGTTCATCAGCGTGGCCGTCGAGTCGTATTCGCCGGCGGCGGTGGTGGCCGGTCGCACGCTCCTCGGCGCACTGCTTCTGCTCCCGTTCGCGTGGCGTCAGAAGGCACTGCGCCCCGCGTTCGCGAAGATCGGCTGGGTGCTGCTGTTCGGCGCCATCGAGATGGCAGGGCCTTTCCTGCTGCTCGGCCATGCCGAACAGACGTTGCCCTCCGGGCTCACGGGACTCCTCGTGGCGACCGTGCCGCTGTTCGCGGCGCTGATCGCGTTCGGAGGCGGCGACAGGTCTGTGCTCACCCCGGCGCGGGCGATCGGACTCTTCGTCGGCTTCGCGGGCGTGTTCGTGATCGTCGCCGGTCCCGGACTCACTGTCGGGGGCGGCGGCAGTCTGCTCGCCGTCGGTGAAGTCCTTCTGGTCGCCCTCCTCTACGCGATCGCCCCGTTCGTCATCGCGACCAAGCTGCGCGATGTGCCCTCACTGGGTTCGATCACGCTCGCCCTCTTCGCCGTCGGCATCTTCTACACGCCGATCGCCTTCCTGACCCAGCACCAGGTGCCCACGGTCGAGGGCACGGTGTCGCTCGTCGCGCTCGCGGTGCTCTGCACGGCGCTCGCGTTCATCGCGTTCTTCGCGTTGATCGCCCGCGTGGGTCCGGTGCGGGCCCCGCTGTTCACGTACGTCAACCCCGTGGTCGCGATCGTGCTGGGCACCATCATCCTGGGCGAGCCGCTGACGCCGGGCCTGCTGATCGGCTTCCCGCTGGTGATCCTCGGCTGCTGGCTCGCCGCTACCGGCGGCCCGGTGCGCGCACGCACGCGCGAGTCGACCGACCTGCCACCGATCGCGTCGAGCTGAGCGTCAGCGCAGCACCTCGACCAGGACGATCCACGACACCAGCAGCGCGGCGACGATCGCGACGATCGACCCGGCGGCGAACCACACGAGGCCGACGGGCTGGCCCGCCGCCAGCAGGGCGCCGCCGATGAGGTAGGCGAGCGGCGCGAAGAATCCCACCGCCGACTTGAGCCAGCGCAGGCGGTTGGCGGGGAGCCGGTTCTCGAAGATCCTGCGGGTCGCCTGCGCCTGGAACACTCCCGCGCCGACCGCGATGACGACCATCGCGACTCCGTACGGGACGGGGCCGACAGCCGGGATGAGCCCGATCGCGGAGCCGATGAGGGCGAGCACCAGCCCCGAGATACCCGCGGCGAGACGGGCTGTGAGCGACGCCTCTTTGATGATGTCGCCGATGTTGACGCTCGCGGCGACGATCACGAGACCCGCGAGCGCCGCCGTCGCCCCGACCATGGCCACATTGAAGTCCGACCACGTCTCGATCTGCTCCATGCTCGGATGCTACTGGCGCTGCACCGCGGCGCACAGAATCGGAACCCTTTCGCCGCCACGCCGGTCGGCGCGCTGCGCGGGCGGCTTGTCGGCGCCGACCTCCGATCCTGTGCAGCGCCCGCTGCCGCTCGGGCGTCGCGACACATGGCTGGGCGCGCATGAGCGCGTCCGTAAGATGGACCCTTGGGCGACAGGAAACCGCGGTCTGCGGCATCCGTTCTCGCCCGTCCTCAGACAAAACGCGTGGAGTTCGATGTGGCGCTGATCGTCCAGAAGTACGGCGGATCGTCGGTCGCTGATGCCGTGAGCATCAAGCGCGTCGCGAAGCGCATCGTCGACACGCGCCGCGCCGGTCACGATGTCGTCGTCGCCGTCAGTGCGATGGGCGACACGACCGACGAGCTGCTCGACCTCGCGGGTCAGGTCGCGCCGATTCCGGCGCCCCGCGAGCTCGACATGCTGCTGTCGAGCGGTGAGCGCATCTCGATGGCGCTGCTGGCGATGGCGATCCACTCGATGGGCTTCGAGGCGCGCTCGTTCACCGGCAGCCAGGCCGGCATGATCACGACCGCCGACCACGGTTCGGCGCGCATCGTCGACGTCACGCCGATCCGCCTGCGCGAGGCGCTCGACGAGGGCGCGATCGTCATCGTCGCCGGCTTCCAGGGGTTCAACCGCGACACCCGCGACATCACCACGCTCGGCCGCGGCGGCTCCGACACGACGGCCGTCGCCCTCGCCGCCGCGCTCGAGGCCGACGTGTGCGAGATCTACAGCGACGTCGACGGCATCTTCACCGCCGACCCACGCGTCGTGCCGAAGGCGAAGAAACTGGGCGTCGTCTCCGCGGAGGAGATGCTCGAGCTCGCTGCCAACGGCGCCAAGGTGCTGTACATCCGCGCCGTCGAATACGCACGCCGTCACGGCGTGCTCATCCACGCCCGCTCCACGTTCAGCTCGGGCGTGGGGACCTATGTGCTCGGCCCCGGGATGAACGTTCCCGAGGGCGAAAAGGGAGAAGAGATGGAAGAGCCCATCGTCGCCGGCGTCGCCACCGACCTCGGCCAGGCCAAGATCACCGTGATCGGCGTCCCCGACGTGCCCGGCAAGGCCGCCGAGATCTTCAAAGTCATCGCGAAGTCCGGCGCCAACGTCGACATGATCGTGCAGAACGTGTCGGCGGCGGCCACCGGCCGCACCGACATCTCGTTCACGCTTCCCAAGACCGACGCCGCCACCGCCCTGAAGGCGCTCGCCGGCGACCAGTCCGAGATCGGGTTCGAGAACCTGGTCCACGACGACCAGATCGGAAAGCTCTCGGTCGTGGGCGCCGGCATGCGCACGCATTCGGGCGTCTCGGCGACCCTCTTCGAGGCGCTGAGCGTCGCGGGCATCAACATCGAGATGATCTCGACGTCCGAGATCCGGATCTCGGTCGTGGTGCGCGGCGACGACCTCGCCGAGGCCGCCCGCGTCGTGCACACCGCCTACGGCCTGGACGGCGACATCGAGGCGACCGTCTACGCCGGCACCGGCCGCTGAAGAGATCCGTTCGCGCCCCCGTCCCGCGCGAACGGCAGGAATCGCACGCACACTGTCCGCTCGGAGGGGTAACACCGCGGTCCGCGCCCGGCCGCGGCCGGTAGAATCGCCCAAACCCCGCGCGATCGACGACGCCCGCGCGTCCGCTCCACGCTTGTGCCCACGCTGAGGAACCACCATGACCCGCATCTCCGATTCAGGACTCTCCGTCGCCGTCGTCGGCGCCACCGGCCAGGTCGGGACGGTCATGCGCGAGATTCTCGCCGAGCGGGACTTCCCGATCCGCGAGCTGCGCCTCTTCGCGACGGCCCGCTCAGCCGGCACCGCCGTCGAGTTCCGCGGCGAGACGGTGATCATCGAGGATGTCGCGACCGCCGACCCGTCCGGCATCGACGTCGCACTCTTCTCGGCCGGCGCCACCGGCAGTCGCGCCCACGCTCCCCGCTTCGCCGAGGCAGGGGCGATCGTCATCGACAACTCCAGCGCGTGGCGCATGGACCCTGAGGTGCCGCTCGTCGTCAGTGAGGTCAACCCGCACGCGATCGCGAACCCGCCCAAGGGCATCATCGCGAACCCCAACTGCACGACGATGGCCGCGATGCCGGTTCTCAAGCCGCTCGACGCCGAGGCCGGCCTCGAGCGCCTCATCGTCTCGACGTACCAGGCGGTGTCGGGTTCAGGTCTCGCCGGCGCCCAGGAGCTCCTCGGTCAGGTCGAGGGTGTCCTCGCGCAGGGCAACACGCTCGACCTCGTGCACAACGGTGCAGCGGTCGATTTCCCGCAGCCCGAGAAGTACGTCGCGCCGATCGCGTTCGACGTGATCCCGCTGGCCGGCAACCTGGTCGACGACGGCCTCAACGAGACCGACGAGGAGAAGAAGCTCCGCAACGAGAGCCGCAAGATCCTCGAGCTGCCCGACCTCCGGGTCGCGGGCACGTGCGTGCGCGTGCCGGTCTTCACCGGCCACTCGCTGTCGATCCACGCGGAGTTCTCGCGCGACATCACGCCCGATCGTGCGTACGAGATCCTCGCTTCCGCACCCGGCGTCGTCGTCGAAGAGGTCCCGACGCCGCTGCAGGCGGCCGGCAACGACCCGAGCTACGTCGGCCGCATCCGCGCCGACCAGTCCGCCCCCGAGGGCAAGGGCCTCGTGCTGTTCATCTCCAACGACAACCTGCGCAAGGGCGCGGCGCTCAACGCCGTGCAGATCGCCGAGGTCGTCGCCGCGAACCTGGGCGTCACCGCCTGACGCGCACACATCGAAGGCGGACGGATGCTGCGGCCCCGCAGCATCCGTCCGCTTTACGTTTCGGCAAGAACCGCCGGACTTTCGCGGTCGGAACCCGCCTCCGGTCGGGGGTGGTTTCGGGCGGAACTAGAATCGTCTGGTGACCGAGAAGCCCTCCGACTCCCTGCCCAGCCCTGACGACAGCGATCTCCCCACGGGAACGGTCGACGTCCTGCTGATCGGCGGCGGGATCATGAGCGCGACGCTGGGTACCCTTCTGCAGCAGGTGCAACCCGACCTCAAGATCGCCGTGTTCGAGCGGCTGAGCGACGTCGCGCTGGAGAGCTCGAACCCCTGGAACAACGCGGGGACCGGCCACGCCGCCCTGTGCGAGCTCAACTACATGCCCGACAGCAAGGACGGCGGCCCGCTGGACCCCTCGAAGGCGATCTCGATCAACGAGCAGTTCCAGCAGAGCCGCCAGCTCTGGTCGTCGCTCGTCGAGGCCGGAGTGCTGGACGCCCCGTCGACCTTCATCAACTCGACCCCGCACATGACATTCGTCCGCGGCGAGAAGGACGTCGCGTACCTCAAGAAGCGCTACGAGGCGTTGAAGAACGAGCCGCTGTTCGCCGGCATCGAGTACAGCGAGGACTCCCGCGTCATCAATCAGTGGGCGCCGCTGCTCATGCAGAAGCGCCGCAAGGGCGAGCCCTTCGCCGCGACGCGGGTCCCTGCGGGCACCGACGTCGACTTCGGCGCTCTTACGCGTCAGCTCTTCGACCGTCTCGCCGACAACGGCGCCGATGTGCGCACCAACACCGAGGTGCGCAAGCTGAAGCGCTTGGCCGACGGCACCTGGAGCGTGAAGTACCGTCGCACGATCGGCCGCACCCCGGGTGAGATCCGCGCGAAGTTCGTGTTCGTGGGCGCGGGCGGCTGGGCGCTCAAGCTGCTGCAGCGCTCGGGCATCCCCGAGATCTCGGGCTACGGCGTCTTCCCGATCGGCGGGCAGTTCCTCAAGACGTCGAACCCCGCCGTCGTGGCGCAGCACAAGGCCAAGGTGTACTCGCAGGCCTCGGTCGGTGCGCCGCCGATGTCGGTGCCCCACCTCGACACCCGCGTCGTCGACGGCGAGGCGTCGCTGCTGTTCGGCCCTTTCGCGACGTTCAGTCCGAAGTTCCTCAAGACCGGCTCGTGGTTCGACATCGTGGGCCAGGTGCGCCCCGGCAACATCGGCCCGATGCTCAAGGTCGCGTGGGACAACCCCAGTCTCATCACGTACCTCGTCGGCGAGCTGCTGAAGAACCACAAGAAGAAGGTCGACAGCCTCCGTGTCTTCATGCCCACTGCGAAGGACGAGGACTGGGAGATCATCCAGGCCGGCCAGCGCGCGCAGGTCATGAAGAAGGACCCAGAGAAGGGTGGTGTGCTGCAGTTCGGCACCGAGGTGGTCACCGGCGCCGATGGCACGATCGCCGGCCTGCTCGGCGCCTCGCCGGGCGCCTCGACCGCGGCCTCGATCATGCTCGGACTGCTGAAGACCTGCTTCCCCGAACGCATCGAGGCGTGGGAACCGCGCCTGCGCGAGCTCATCCCGAGCTACGGCGACACGCTCAACGCGCGTCCCGAGGTCGCCCGCGAGTCGCTGGACGAGACGGCCGAGGCCCTCGCGCTCACGGCCTGATCCGCGGCGCGGGGCGGTGCCGTGACCTCCCCGCACAACGGCAGGGCGCGCCGATCCGGCGAGCACACCCCGCTCGCCCCCTAAGGTGGGGGCATGTCGGTGTCACGACGCGGATGGCGTCGCTGGGGGATCGCCGCGGGAGCGCTCGTCGCACTCGTCGTCGCGGGCGCGATCACGCTGGGCGTCGCCGGCGCAGCCGCAACGCCCGCCGCCATCGCGGCGCGGGAGAGCGAACGCCCAGGGGTGCTGGGCGCGTTGGCGCCGGCATCCGTCGACGACTTCACGTTCGACTCGTTCCAGGCCGACTACTGGCTCGTCCGCGGCACCGGCGATCGCACCCGGCTGCTCACGACCGAGACCATCGTCGCGCGCTTCCCGGACTTCGACCAGAACAAGGGGATGGTGCGGTCGCTGCCCGTCGTCGACAGCGGCATCGACCTCGGCACGGTCGTCTACACAGTGACGGGCGCGGACGGCGCGACGATCCCCTGGTGGACCGAGCGCGACGGCGACTGGATCTACGTACTCACCGGCGACGACTCGTACGTGCGCGGCGCGCAGACCTACGTCATCACATATGAGATGAGCGACGTCGTGCTGCGCTACGAAGACACCGCGGCCGACGAGTTCTACTGGGACACCGTCGGCACCGACCACGCGCAGCCGTTCGACGTGGTCACCGCCGACGTGCATGTGGCGACGGATGCTGCCGCCGGCCTGATCGACGGGCGCGCGTTCTGCTACACCGGCCCCGCCGGATCCACCGAGCAGTGCACGATCGAGCGGGCTACCGAACCGGAATCGCTGCCGGACGCCGTCCAGGCGTGGGCGCAGGCCGTCGGTTCGTCGGCGACGAGCGCGGTGGCCTTCACCGCCGGCGATGAAGGCCTCGGCCCGTACGAGAATGTCACGGTGGCGCTCGGCTTCGAGCAGGGCACGTTCGCAGCGCCCAGCCCGCCCCCGCCGCCGCCCTACCCGTGGTGGCTGTGGATCCTCCCGGCCCTCGCCTTGCTCTCCGGCATCGGGGGGCTCGTCTTCGTGCTCGTGGTGAAGGCAGTCGCGCGCCGCAACCCCGACCGGTCGCCGCTGATCGTGCAGTACACGCCTCCCGACGACGAGTCGCTGACGCTGTCGGCCGGTGTGCTGGACGTTCCGGAACGGGCACTGGCCGCGCACGTGGTCGACCTGGCAGTGAAGGACGCCGTCGAGATCCGGGCGATCGGCGACCGCCAGGACGCCGACGACTTCGAGGTCATCCTGCGCGAGACGACCGGGCTCGACAGCGACGAGCGGCGAATCGTCGACACGCTGTTCGGGCGCAACGCCGAACCCGGCGCGGACGTCGACCTCGGCGCGTTCGCACGCAAGCCGCCGTCCCGCGCCGTCACCTACGTGCGGCGGATCGACGAGTTCACCGTGCAGCGCGGCTATCGGAGCAAGCTTCCGGCGTGGATCACCGCGCTGCGCGGCTTCATTCTCTTCGCAGGGCTGCCGCTGGCGATGCTCCTCATCTTCTTCGCCGACGTCGTCTACATCGTGCTCGAGCCGCTCGGGTCGCTCGGCAACCTGATCTACTTCGCGGCGGTCGGCAGCGCCTTCTTCGCCTTCATCGGGCTGCCGTTCTTCTCCCTCCCCAAGTCGGTGCTCACCGTGGCAGGGGGGACGCACAAGACCTATCTCGACGGCATACGCGAGTACCTGCAGCTTGCGGAGGAAGACCGTCTGCGCGCGGCGCAGTCGCCGCAGACCGCCGATCTCGTGTCGGCGGGTCGCCGCCCCTACGGCGACGCGTCGGGCGCTCCTGGCGCGTCGGTCGTGAATCTCTACGAACGGCTGCTGCCGTACGCCGTGCTGTTCGGCATGGAGCGGGACTGGGTGGACGTCATCCGCGCAGCGGGGGCGGCCGAGGCGACTGCGCGAGTCGCCTTGTTCGATGCCGTGAACTCGCGGTCGCTGTCCGACGCGTCATCGTCGATCGGGCGGCTCGCGGCCACACCGGTGTCGCGTCCCGGCTCGTCGTCGAGTTCGTCCTCGAGCTCGAGCTGGTCGTCATCGGGCGGATCGTCGGGTGGCGGGTTCTCCGGGGGTGGGGGCGGCGGCGGAGGCTTCGGCGGGCGCTGATCCGCCCACCGACTACGCTCGATCCGTGGCCAAGCTCTACTTCCGCTACGGGGCGATGAACTCCGGCAAGTCGACATCGCTCCTGCAGGCCGCGTACAACTACGAGGAGCGCGGGCAGCACGTGATCCTCGCCAAACCCGCCATCGACACCAAGGGCGCCGACCAGATCGACAGCCGCCTCGGCGTGAAGCGCACCGTCGACTTCCTGGTGCGACCCGACGACGACATCCGCGCATTGTTCGCGCAGCACCGCGCCCGGGTGAAGGCCGAGGCGGCAGACACGCTCGTCCCCGAAGCCGACGAGCACGAAGTCGACATCGCGTGCCTGCTCATCGACGAGGCCCAGTTCCTGACCCGCGCGCAGGTCGACGATCTGCTCCGCATCGTCGTGTTCGACGGGGTGCCGGTGCTGGCATACGGCATCCGTACGGACTTCCAGACCCAGGCCTTCCCGGGCTCGGCCCGGTTGCTCGAGCTCGCCCACAGCCTCGAGGAGCTGAAGACCATCTGCCGGTGCGGACGCAAGGCGCTCTTCAACGCCCGTCTCGTCGGCGGTCGCTTCGTGTTCGACGGCGATCAGGTCGCGATCGACGAGCTCACGGCCGATCGGGTCACGTACGAGTCGCTGTGCGCCGAGGACTACCTGCGCGCGTCGGGCGGTCGTCTGGAGTGACGCCACCGACGGGGCGGCCCGGGGTTCAGGCCGTCTCGGGCGCGCGTCCGCGTCGCCGGGGGAGCGGGATCAGCATCGACGTCGCGCGCTGGTACTCCCGGTAGGCCGGGTACTTCGACGCCGAGATCGACTCCGTGAACACCGTGGAACCGATGAAGAGGACCGTCAGCAAAGCCGCGCCCGCGATCGTCCAGTTGAGCCAGCTGCCGCCGGCGGCGACGAGCGCCGCCGCGCCGAGCGCGTAGAACGCCCACCACTGGGCCTGCTCGAAGAAGAAGTTCGGGTGCCGACTGTACGCGAACAGTCCCGTGGTGACGAAGCCGGGTTCGAGCGCGCCGCCCGCCGCCTTCTTGGCCTGGTGGAACGCCCACTGCTGCTGATCCGCGACGGTCTCGCCGACCAGGAACGCGGCGAACAGCATTGCGAAAGCGGCATCCCATCCGGTGAAGGGCACGGGATGCTGCCACGCGATGTAGGCGGGAAGGGAGATGAGCACGAGCAGCGCGCTCTGGAAGAGCACGATGAAGAAGACGTTGAAGAGCTGGAACTGCCAAAGCGTCATACGGCCGCGCAGGATCGCCCAGCGATAGTCCTCCATGCCGGTGTAGCCGCCCTTGCGGGCGAAGTTGAACGTCAGTCGTGCGCCCCAGGCCGTGACGAGGAGCGCCATCACGATGAGCCGCGTCGCGTCGACCCCGGCGACGAGAGCCGCGAGGGCGAAGATCCACACGTAGATCACGGGCACGATCGACCACAGCCGGTCGATCCAGGACGTCTCTTTCGTGACGAGCGACGTGATCCAGCAGAACGTGGCGGCGACGCCCGCGACGATGAGGACGAGGAGGAGGGGGTCCATGGGGTCAGCGTAGTGCTCCGCCCGGACACGCGTCGTCATGCGGGTTGTCTGTGGTCCGACCACACGCTATCGTGGTCGGACCCCCTTCGAAGACGGAGGACGCCGGATCCGACATCGACGAGGAGATCCGTGGCCGACACCCCGACTCCGCCCGCGCTCGCGCCCGCACGCGCGTGGCGCGTCGTGCTCGAGAAGATCGAGACCGACCTGCTCAACGGCATCCTCAAGCCCGGTGACCGGCTCGCCCCCGAGCGGGAGCTCGCCGCGACGCTCGGCGTGGGGCGTTCCAGCGTGCGCGAAGCCTTGCGCGTGCTCGAGGTGATGGGGCTCATCCGCACCGGCACCGGGTCGGGGCCGACCTCCGGCGCCATCATCATCGCGACGCCCGAAGGCGGCATGTCGGCGCTGCTGCGACTGCAGGTCGCCGCGCAGGGCTTCCCGTTCGACGACGTCGTCGCCACGCGCCTCGTGCTCGAGTCGGCCGTCGTCGACGCCCTCGCCGCAGCGCCTTCTCGTTCGACCGCCCGGGCGCGGGAGCTGCTCGACGCGATGGATGCCGACGACCTCACCACTCCCGAGTTCCTCGCCCTCGACGCCCAGCTGCACCTCGCCCTCGCCGAGGCATCGGGCAACGTCGTGATCGCGGCGATGATGGCCGGCCTGCGAACGGCGATCGAGTCGTACGTGCAGGCGGGCGCGGCGGGTCTCGCGGAATGGGACGCAGCGGCAGACCGTCTGCGCCACGAGCACCACGCGATCCTCGACGCCGTCGACGCGGGTGACCCGACGCTCGCCCGCACCCTCGTCCACGACCACATCGTCGGCTACTACGCAGCGGCGGGTCTCGCCCACTCGACCGCCGCACGCACCCAGATCTGACCCATCGGAGAGGTATTCATGGTCACCCGCCAGTTCCCCAACCCCAAGGAGCTCCTCGAGCTCATGCAGTTCAAGAAGCCCGAGCTCGACGGCAAGAAGCGCCGCCTGGAGTCCGCGCTCACGATCCACGACCTTCGCGACATCGCGAAGCGCCGCACGCCGAAGGCCGCCTTCGACTACACCGACGGCGCGGCCGAGGGCGAACTGTCGCTCTCTCGCGCACGCCAGGCGTTCGAAGACATCGAGTTCCACCCCGATGTGCTGCGCCCCGCTGAGAACGTCGACATGTCGACGGAGATCCTCGGTGGCCCGTCCGCCATGCCCTTCGGCATCGCTCCGACCGGCTTCACGCGGCTCATGCAGACGGAGGGCGAGGTCGCCGGCGCCGCAGCTGCCGGTGCCGCCGGCATCCCGTTCACGCTCTCGACGCTCGGCACGACGTCCATCGAGGGCGTGAAGGCGGCCAACCCGAACGGACGCAACTGGTTCCAGCTGTACATCATGCGGGACCGCGAGATCTCGTACGGCCTGGCCCGCCGCGCCGCCGAGGCCGGCTTCGACACGCTGCAGTTCACGGTCGACACGCCGGTCGCGGGCGCGCGCCTGCGCGACAAGCGCAACGGCTTCTCGATCCCGCCGCAGCTCACGCTCGGCACCATCGTCAACGCCATTCCGCGTCCGTGGTGGTGGTACGACTTCCTCACCACTCCGAAGCTCGAGTTCGCGTCGCTGTCGACGACGGGCGGCACTGTGGGGGAGTTGCTCAATTCGGCGATGGATCCGACGATCAGCTACGACGACCTCGCGATCATCCGCGAGATCTGGCCGGGCAAGATCGTGGTCAAGGGCGTGCAGAACGTCGCCGACTCGAAGCGGCTCATCGATGCGGGCGTCGACGGCATCATCCTGTCGAACCACGGCGGCCGTCAGCTCGATCGCGCCCCGATCCCGTTCCGCCTCCTGCCTGAGGTCGTGCGCGAGGTCGGCAAGGACGCCACGGTCATGGTCGACACCGGCATCATGAACGGTGCGGACATCGTCGCGTCGATCGCCCTCGGAGCCAGGTTCACGCTCATCGGCCGCGCGTACCTCTACGGCCTGATGGCGGGCGGACGCCAGGGCGTCGACCGCACCATCGCCATCCTGCGCAGCGAGATCGAGCGCACGATGAAGCTCCTGGGCGTGTCCTCCATCGCCGAGCTCGAGCCGCGACACGTCACGCAGCTCCAGCGCCTGGTCCCCGTGGCGGTGCCGGCACCCACCGCCGAGGCGGCCGCGTCGACCGCGCGCCCTCGCGCCGCTCGTGCCACGACGGCGTCGAGCGCAGCGAAGGCGGATGCTGCAGCATCCCGTCCTGCGAAGGCTCCGGCTGCGAAGAGCACCGCTCCGCGCGCCAAGGCCTGATCCGGCCTCCCTCGGGTTTGGGGCGTGCGGCGACCGCTTGGGGCGGATGCCGTGCGCCCCAAACGTTCGCCGTGCGCCCCAAACCCGGGGAACGGTGGCTCGCCGGGGCTCGCGCGCAGCGGCGTGACGAACGTCGCCCGCTCTTCTGTCACAGTGTGCCGTTCACTGCTGCAGATCGCGACAGGCGAGCAGTCTCGTCGGTCCGAAGACTCTGCTCACCCGTCACGAAGCGTCGGGGGCGCCGGCAGATCGTGACGGGCGAGCGGATGCTGCGTCAGACGCGGACGGGAAGCGTGGGGATGAGCTGCTCGAGGTAGACGACCGTCTCTTCCCAGCCGTCGACGGCCTGGCAGCGCACGCCCATCGCGAGGACGGGGTAGTCGTTGCCGTCGGGATCGAGACGGTCGCCGACGAACAGCATGTCGTCGAGGGAGATGCCGGTCTGCTCGGCGAGCTGCCGCATGCCGTACGCCTTGTCGATGCCCCGCTCGGTGATGTCGACCGAGGTCGAGCCGCCCGAGCGCACCTCGAGATCGGGCAGCAGCGCCGCAACCGCGGCGCGCAGGCTGTTCTTCCTCTCGCCGGTGGGGTCCCAGGCGGTCTTGGCCGACACGGGAGCCTTCTGGCCGAGTGCCGAGAAGGTGATCTGCGAACCCCGGTCCTCGAGAATGTCGCCCCACGTCTCGGACTCCCAGAGCCCGAGACGGCGTGCTTCGCCCTCGACGGCGGCGAGGGCGCGGGACTTCTGGTCGTCCGTGAGCGAGCGCTTGTAGACCGTGACGACCTCGTCCGCCGTGAGCCGGTAATACTGCGTGCCGCACGTGGGCAGCAGGTGCAGACGCGCGAGGGCGTCGGCGGAGGCATCGGGAAGGCGGTCGACGACCTGCGCAGTGAACTGCTGGAGCTGGCCGCCGGAGATGATCGCCACCTCGACGCGCTCGGCGAGAGCGATCAGCAGTTCTCCGATGCGCGGGTCGATCTCGCTCTTCGAGGGTGCGAGCGTGTCGTCGAGATCGAACGCGACGAGAAGGGGCGGGGTGGTGCTGTCGACCATGGTGTCCGTCCTTTCATGCGAAAGGCCCCGCCCTACGGCGGAGCCTCTCTGCTGTCGGGGTGACAGGATTTGAACCTGCGGCCTCTTCGTCCCGAACGAAGCGCGCTACCAAGCTGCGCCACACCCCGTTTTGCAACCCTCCGAGTCTAACCGATCCGAGAGGGTGCTCCTAACCACCGGCGTCTCGAGCTGACGATCGCGATGCCCAGGCTGAGGAGTGCGATTGCGATGGCGGTAGGCGAGCGCAGAGTGGCAGCATCCGTTCCCGTTGCGGCCAGCTCCGCGGGGCGTCGCCCGTTCGGAGTCGGCGGCGCTTCGGCGGCCGCGGTGGGCGTGGGCGTGGGCGTGGGCGTCGGCGCCGGTGGAGGTGGGACGACCACGGCGACCTGCGAAGGCTCGCCGAACCGCTCGGTCCAGGCGAAGTCGGGGCCGGTGTGGGCGGCGACGGACGGGAGCTGGTCGGCGGCGGACACGCTCCAGACGGCGGTGTAGTACCCCGGAGCGATCATCTCCCACAACGACGTGACGGTGTACGGCGCAGTCGGGCCGGTCGCGGGTTCGGTGGTGACCTCGAGCGTGCCGACGATGGCCGCGTCGCCCGGGACGGCTGCACCGGCGACGGGCTCGGCGTCGGTGCGGTACACGACGGCGCTCGCGGTGACCGGCAGGAAGGAACCGTCGTCGGCGCGCGGCCACGAGCCCTCCGCCGCAGTGAAGGTGACCTCGTCGACGTACTTTCCGCCGCGCGCGTCCCGCGCCGCGACTTGCGTCGAGATGGCCGGAGAGAACGGGGGGACGCGCGGGGCGGAGTCCGCTCCCGACACGTCGAACTGCACGCGCCCCGCGGGGCCCGCGGTCTCCTGGCCGCCGGGGGTGGTGAAGTGCCGGACGGCGGCAGCGAGGCCGGCGTCGAAATGGCCTGTTCCGCTCACGGTGTAGGGGCGCCCCTCGGCGGGCGGTGCCGTGCGGATGCCATACGTCGAGCCGGATGTCGCATTCTCGAGCGTCGGCGAACCGGAATCCGCGAAAACCGCGTCGGTGAGGGTGACGGTGCCGGTTGCTGCGCTGGATGTGTCGACCCGGACGGTTCCGGAGCGATGGTCCGCAGCATCCGTGGTGAACACCAGTCTTCCATCGGCGGTCGCAGGACCCAGCGCCGCCCGTGTGGCTTCGTCGTAGTAGGCGACCGCCCGCTCCTGGACGGCGCGGTCATGCTGCGGCGAGAGCGCAGACATCGTCCAGTGGATCGCCCCGGCGAGCGAGTCGCCGCGATAGCCGAAGGCATGCAGTGTCTCGTCGCGGTTCGCGATGGCCTTCACGGCCCACGCGACCGCGGCCGCCTGAACCGGGTCGTCCGTCTGTCCGTATGTCGTCACGAGGAGGTTGATCCCGACGAGCTGCTGGGGTGAGAGGCCGGCGGCCGATCCGCTGATTCCGTGATCGGTGGTCTGCCCGGTCGGGGCAGGGGCGCCCGGTGTGATGCAGTAGGTGTGCACACCTCCGACGAGCATCGAGCCGTGCCACCCGTACGCGGAGATCGGCGCCCAGGTGCCGAACCCGGTACCGCGTTCGGCGGCGTCGGCGCGGGATGGGGAGCCGATGCTCACCCCGAGGACGGTCAGAAAGATCATGACGAGGAGCAGGTACGCGGGCAGGGGCAGTGCGCGCCCGCGGAACACGGGCCGAGTCTGATTCCGGGACGAGTCGGCCAGGGGCATGCTCACTCCGCTTCCTCGACGAGAGGCATGAACGGGGCGTGCCGGCCGAAGCCGCGAGAGGGATGCGTGTCGCCGAGATCCGCATCGTCGTTCGCTGGGGCGCCGAACGATGCACAGACGCCCATGATCGCGAGAGCGATCAGGAGCGCGAGCAGCCTCAGACGGGTGGGAAGGCCCACCTCGTGGACGGCCATCGTGGCGACGAGCGTGTTTCGGCACGGGGTGTCGGCGGGTCGTGGGTGACGCGAAGCAGCCATGCATCGAGGATCGTCGCCCCGCGCCGGCAGTGGCGGCCGAAGCGGACGAACTGTGGACGACCTCTCGCCGAGGGCGATTGGGGAGGAACCCGAGCGGGCCGGCGCTATGCCCGCGGAATCAGCGTGAGGAGCGACGCCTCGGGACGGCAGGCGAAGCGCACCGGCGCGTAGATCGAGTGGCCGATGCCCGCGCTGACATTGAGCGGCACCGCGCGGCCGTCCTGCTTCCACGCACTGAGCCCCCGCGCCTGACGCAGCGGGATGTCGCAGTTGGCGACGAGCGCGCCGAAACCGGGGATGCGGACCTGGCCGCCATGCGTGTGGCCGCCGAAGATCACGTCGGCACCGAGGTCGACGAAGTCGTCGAGCACACGACGGTAGGGCGCGTGGGTGACGCCGATCGACAGGTCGGCGGACTCCTCGGCGCGAAGCGCCGCCAGCGGCTCGGGGAGCGCCTCGAGGCGGTCCCAGTGACGATGGGCGTCGCTCACGCCGAACGCGGCGATGCGCAAGCCCGCGGCATCCAACGACCCGACCTTGTTGTTGAGGTCGAGCCAGCCGAGTTCTCGAGTGAGGTAGTCGTCCAGCGCTTCGGTGTCGAGTGGTTCCGCGGTGTGCTTCGCCTTCGACGGTCCCGTGAAGTACCGGAACGGGTTTCGAGGCGACGGCGCGGCGTGGTCGTTGGAGCCGTGCACGAAGACGCCGGGGACGCCACGCAGCGGATCGAACGCGCGGCGGAGTCCGCGAAGGCCATCGAAGTGGCCCATGTTGTCTCCGGTGTTGACGACGAGGTCGGGCTGGAGCTCGGCGAGCGCGGCGATCCAGTCCTGCTTGCGGTGCTGCCAGGGCGCCATGTGCGCGTCGGAGAGGTGGAGGACGCGGATCGGCGATGCGCCGGTGGGGAGCACAGGAACCTCATGGAAGCGGACCGTGAAGAGGTAGCGCTCGATGCCGACACCCCAGATCGCGGCGCCCGCGCCGACCGCCCCCACCGTGCCGAGCACAGTGAGGGCGGTGCGCGTTGCTGAGGAAGGCACTAGCCGTCGCCGTCGCCGTCGCCGTTGCCGGGACCCCGGCCCCCGGCTCCGCCGCAGATCACGGCGGAGTAATCGACGGTGATCGAGGAGTTGCGGTTTACGACCGAGCCGGCAGCCGGGTTCGTCGCGCCGGCCTTGGTCTGCGCGCCGAGGCTGGCATCGACGGAGCAGTTGCCGTCGCCGACGTTGCCGAAGCCGGCGCTGCGCAGCGCCTTCTTCGCATCGTCGAGCGTCCGTCCCGACACGTCGGGCACGGTGACACCCTCGCCGTTACTGGGGTTGATCGTGACGGTGCTGCCGCCCGCGACCTTGCCCGCTCCGGGGTTCTGAGCCGCAACGACGCCCGCGGGCTGGTCGGAATCGACCGGTCCGCCGACCTCGACGGTGAAGCCCGCGTCGGTCAGGAGCTTCGTCGCTTCGTCGACCGACTTGCCGACGACGTTGGGCAGATCGGTGAGCTGTACCTTCGTCAGCTCATTGTCGGGAGCAGCGAACTTCCCACCGGGATAGATGTCGTTAGCGACGCCTTGGATGGCTCGTGTGATCGGGAAGCGGATCTGGTTCAGACGGTTCCCGTTGTACGACGTCTTGGTGATGTCACCGCCACCCTGAACGTTGCCGACCCACGTCGCCGTTGCCACGCGTGTGCTGGACTCCACCATCCACGTCGTGATCTCTTCGTGCGTACCCGTCTTGCCGATCAGGGGCGTGCCGTCGCCAGGGTTGCCGCCGGTGCCGGTGCCGCCCGAGTTCATCACGCCCTGCAGCGCGTACGCCGCAGTCGCCGCGACGTTGGGGGCGATGACCTGGGTGCACGTGCGTGCGGGTTTGGCCAGCTCGTTGCCCTCGGAGTCGGTCACGCGGTCGATGGCCTGGGGCTGGCAGTAGATGCCGTTGTTGGCGACGGTCGCGTAGGCCTCGGCCATCGCCATGGGCGAGACGAAGTTCGTGCCGATGATGGAGTTCAGGTTGGTCATCTCGACCTCGTTCCCGTTCCCCTGGGTCACGCCCATTCGCGTGGCGACGTTCTTGATGTCGCAGAGATCGAGCTTCTCCGCCATGGCGAAGAATCCGGTGTTGAGGGAGTCCTTCGTGAAGCGCATGGGCGTGCCCATGTAGCCCCTGTTGTTGCCGAAGTTCTTGATGAGGGTGTTCGACCCGTTGACCCAGTCACCCGAGCATGAGTTCTTCATCCTCTTGAAGACGTGCAGCGTACCGTTCAGCGTCTCGTTGACCGAATGCCCCTTCTCGAGCCAGTCGATGAGCGTGAACAGCTTGAACGTCGAACCAGCAGGGAACCCGCCGGACGTGCCGAATTTCGCGTCACCGGCGAAGACCAGCGATGCGTAGTTCGGGTCGCTCGAGAGCGAGGCATCCTCGCTGAACTTCGTGTTCTGCGCGATCGCGAGAACGCGCCCCGTCGTCGCTTCGATACTCACGGAGGTTGCCCCGAAGCGGCCGGGAGAGGGAGTGGTGCTGCCGATCGGCATGTCGATCGCCGTGGGGGCGTACTTCGTCATCGCGTCCTGCGCCGTCGTCTGCACGCGGGTGTCGAGCGTGGTGTAGACGTTCAGCCCGCCGCGCTGCAGCAGCGCCCGGCGCTCGTCCTGCGTCGCTCCGAACGCTTCGTCGTTCAGGATCACGTCCTTCACGTACTGACAGAAGTACGCGGCGCCGCCGGCCGCCTGGCAGCCCGTGGTCGGCTCGACGATGGTCGGCGTGATGGGCCAGACCGCGGCCTCGACGTACTGCTCGCGCGTGATCTTGCCGTCGTCGAGCATCCGGCTCAGCACGTAGAGCTGGCGCACCTTCGTCGAGGTGTAGCCGTCGGCGGCAGCCAGCTTCTGCTCTTCGGTGATCTCCCCGCTCGCCACGAGCGCGTCGAGGGCGCCGAGCTTGGCGCCCTCGTCGATGACTCCATCCGGCGCCTTGTTGAAGGTCGCGCCGTCGGAGCCGAAGATCGAGCCGCCCGGCTTGTCGATGCGGTAGTTGTTCGGGTTCTGCACCATGCCGGCGAGCGTCGCCGCCTGCGCGACCGTGAGGCTCGCCGCGTTGGTGTTGAAGTAGTGGCGTGCCGCGGCCTCGATGCCGTACGTGATGCCACCGAAGTTGGCGATGTTCATGTACCCGAGCAGTATGTCGTTCTTCGAGTATTTCTGCTCGAGCGAGATGGCGTAGCGCATCTCCTGCAGCTTGCGGGTATATCCCTCCGAGCCCTCGGCCGTCGTGGCGTCGACCCAGCATTGGCGCAGTGCCGCGTCGCGGCTCATCTTCTCGATCGGCAGGCCGGTTGCCTCGTCCTTGACGATCTCTCCCGCCTCGTCGGTCTCGTACACCGTCGTGGCGTTCTGCTCGCATTTCTGGATCAGCACGTTCTTCACGTACTGCTGGCTGATAGACGAGCCACCCTGCGTCTCGCCGCCGCCCTGCGCGTTGGACAGGAGGGCGCGCGTCGTTCCGATGAGGTCGATGCCGCCGTGCTGGTAATAACGCGGGTCCTCGGAGGAGAGGAGTGCGTCGTACATGACCGGGTTGATCTGGTCGAAGTTGACCGGGGTCCGGTCCTGCTCGAGGAACTTGGTCAGCAGTGTCTGCTCGCCCGTCTCGGGGTTGGTGGCGTAGAAGTTGCTCGGGAGCATGAGCTTGTCGATCTCGAGGACGCTCGGGAGATTGTCGAACATCGTGATCGCGCGCTCTGCCGCGGTGCTCGTGATCGCGACCGCGGGGGTGACGGTCGCCGCAATGAGGACACCGGCTGCGGCACTGAGGCCGACGAGCCCGGCGAGTCCGCCGAGCACACCGGTGGCCGTGCGTTTGGTATCAGGCATAGGGTTGATCGTAAGGGAGATACCTGGGCGATCCATCAAGGGCGCTCGGTCGACCGGGGTGTTTCCCAGCCTTCACCAGCCGTCCTTTCCGCACACTCGAGGAGTCGCGATGACGACGTGGGAGTACCTCACCACGCCCCTTCTGATCCACAACACCGCAGCGATCCTCAACAACTGGGGCAAGCAGGGCTGGGAGCTCGTGCAAGTGGTGCAGGGCCCCGAGGGCGGACTGGTCGCCTACTTCAAGCGCCCCTCCGGCGGCGGTCAGCAGAACGTGGGACTGGATGCCGCGGCCCAGGCCGCGAAGCAGTTCGAGGAGGCGTGACCATGAGCGTGAGCGCCCGTCTCGCCGAGCTCGGCATCGACCTTCCCGACGTCGTTCCTCCCGTGGCCGCGTACGTCCCTGCGAAGGCGCACGGCGACCTCGTCTACACCGCCGGCCAGCTGCCGATGGTCGCCGGCGCGCTGCCGGCGACCGGCAAGGTCGGCGAGGGCCACGGACTCGTGCCCGCCTCGGACGCCAAGTCCTACGCGCGCCAGAGCGCCCTCAACGCCATCGCGGCCGCGGCAGCCGCCGTGGGCGGAGTCGACCGCCTCACCGGCGTCCTCAAGGTCACCGGGTTCGTGGCATCCGTTCCCGAGTTCACCGGCCAGCCCGGTGTCATCAACGGCGCGAGCGAACTGCTCGGCGAGGTCTTCGGCGACGCCGGCAAGCACGCCCGCTCGGCCGTCGGCGTGCCGGTGCTGCCGCTCGACGCCCCCGTCGAAGTCGAGGTCGTCTTCTCGTACGCGTGATCGTCCTCGCCGCTCGTCGAGCGAGCGAAGCGAGTCGAAACGCCCCGGACTTTGCGCAAGGTCCGGGGCGTTTCGACTTCGGGCGCGAGAGCGCCCTTCGCTCACTGAGCGGGAGGCTCTCGCTACCTGACCTGCGCGGAGATCACCGACATGACGGCGGTGTCGGCGAGGGTCGTGGTGTCGCCGACCTCGCGGCCCTCGGCGACGTCGCGGAGCAGGCGGCGCATGATCTTGCCGGACCGGGTCTTGGGCAGCTCGCCCACGATGTAGACGTCGCGGGGACGCGCGATCGGGCCGATCTGCTCGCCGACCCACAGCCGCAGGTTCTGCGCGAGGCCGTCGGGGGAGTGCGCATGGAGGTATGACTGCTTGATGATGACGAAGGCCACGACGGCCTGGCCGGTGGTCTCGTCGGAGGCGCCCACGACGGCCGCCTCGGCGACGGCCTCGTTGCCCACCAGGGCCGACTCGATCTCGGTGGTCGACAGGCGGTGGCCGGAGACGTTCATGACGTCGTCGACCCGGCCCAGCAGCCACACATCCCCGTCGTCGTCCAGGCGCGCGCCGTCGCCGGCGAAGTAGTAGCCCTGCTTCTGGAACTTCTCCCAGTAGGTCTCGACGAAGCGCTCCGGGTCGCCCCAGATGCCGCGCAGCATGGACGGCCACGGCTCGGTGATGACCAGGAGTCCGCCGTTGCCGTTGCCGACGTGGGTGCCGTCCTCGTCGACGACGTCGATCGAGATGCCGGGCAGCGGCACCTGTGCCGACCCGGGCTTGGTCTCGGTGACACCGGGTAGGGCGGACACCATGATCGAGCCGGTCTCGGTCTGCCACCACGTGTCGACGATCGGCGCGGTCTTGCCGCCGATGATCTTTCGGTACCACATCCATGCCTCGGGGTTGATGGGTTCGCCCACCGAGCCGAGCAGGCGCAGCGACGAGAGATCGAACTGCTTCGGGATCGCCCGGCCGAGCTTCATGAACGAGCGGATCGCGGTCGGCGCCGTGTAGAGCACGGTCACCCCGTACTTCTGCACGATCTCCCACCAGCGGCCAGGGTGCGGGGTGTCGGGCGTGCCCTCGTAGAGCACCTGCGTCGCGCCGTTCGCGAGCGGGCCGTACGTGACGTAGCTGTGTCCGGTGATCCAGCCGATGTCGGCGGTGCACCAGTACACGTCGGTCTCGGGGTGCAGGTCGTGCACGACCTTGTTCGTGAACGCCGACTGGGTCAGGTAGCCGCCCGACGTGTGCAGGATGCCCTTGGGCTTGCCGGTGGTGCCCGACGTATAGAGGATGAACAGCGGGTTCTCGGCGGGGAAGGCCCGCGCCTCGTGCTCGGCGGACGCCGCGGGCACGACGTCGTGCCACCAGAGGTCGCGACCCTCGGCCCAGTCGACGTCGTTGCCGCCGCGCTTGACGACGAGCACGTGCTCGACGGTCTCCTGCACACCCGTGCCGCGGTCGCCCAGGGCGAGGTCGACGGCGGGCTTGAGCGGCGAGACCTTGCCCTTGCGGTAGCCGCCGTCGGCGGTGATGACGAGCTTCGCGCCGGCGTCGTCGATGCGGGCGCGCAGGCTGTCGGCAGAGAAGCCGCCGAACACGACGGAGTGGACGGCGCCGATGCGCGCGACGGCGAGCATCGAGGCGACCGCCTCGGGGATCATCGGCAGGTAGATCGCGACACGGTCGCCCTGGCCGACGCCGAGGCCCTCGAGCACGTTTGCGAGCCGCTTCACCTCGTCGGTGAGCTCGGCGTAGGTGACGCGGCGCTCGTCGCCCGGCTCGCCCTCCCACAGCAGCGCGACGCGGTCGCCGTTGCCGGCCTCGAGGTGGCGATCGAGGCAGTTGTACGCGACGTTGAGCTCGCCGTCGGCGAACCACCGAGCGAACGGCGGGTTCGACCAGTCGAGCACCTCGGTGAACGGCTTGTGCCAGTGCAGGTCGCGCGCCTGGTCGGCCCAGAAGCCGAGGCGGTCGGCCATCGCGTCCTCATACAGCTCCGCCGTCGCGATCGCGTTGGCGGCGAAGTCATCGGTGGGCGCGAACCGCCGGTCCTCGTTGAGCAGGTGGTCGATCTGGCTGCTGGCTTGCGTGAGAGGGGTCTGTTCGCTCATGAGAGCGCGCTCCTTTGCGGGCTTGGTCGAGGCCGAGGGGTGACGGCGAGTCTGCCAGGAAATGTACCCACCGCCGCCCGAAGCGACTACCCCCGATAGTAGGGGGCGCCGCATACATCGATCCCGACCGATATATCAGTGAGAATCCTCTCCTTTTCGTTTTGCCGGGACCCGTGCCTCGCCTATGCTGACCGTTGGCCGAACATCGATTCTGGCATTGCGGCACCCGACGTCACCCCCCGAATTCGGGGCCGCGCTTGGCGGCATCCCATTCCCCCCATGGGATGCCGCCTCTCATTTCTGGGAGCGGCTGCGCGCCGGTGCCGGCTCCTCCCCAGTGGTGCTCACCCCTCAGATCTCCACAGATGACCGGATTCACCGCGGGCAGGGGCGAGGGGCTCCGTACCGTCGGAGCATGTCCGCACCGTTCGTCGTCCGTCGCCGCTCCGGGACCTCGGTCACCCCCGGTGCGAAGGAACGGACGGATGCTGCGCCCCGGCCGGCGTCGGCTGCCCCGGCGTTCGCTCCGGCGGCTGCTGCGCCGCCCGCCGCGGCGGGCGCGTGGGTGCCTCATCGGGGCGGTGCCGGTGCAGCGACTCGGGTGGCGAAGTCGGCGTCGCCCCCCGGGCTCGGTGAAGCAGCGAAACCCGCACTGAGCCCGGCTCGCCCGAACACAGTGGCATTCGCCCACAGTTCGGCGCAGCGGCCTCCCGTCCTCGAGCCCTTCGCGGCATATCTCGACGACCCGGAGGTCACCGACCTGTTCGTCAACGGCGCGGCGGGGCTGTTCGTCGATCGCGGAGCCGGGGTCGTGCAGGCGCGGGAATGGCGGGCGACCGAAGATGAGGTGCGCGATCTGGCCGTGGCGCTCATCGGCCTCGGTGGGCGGCACATCGACGACGCCGCTCCGTGCGTGGACGTGCGCCTCGACGGCGGCATCCGCGTTCACGCCGTGCTGCCGCCGATCGCCCCGGAGGGCACGGTCCTGTCGATCCGCGTGCCGCGCCTCGGCGCTGCAACGCTCGATGACCTGCAGCGCACGGGGATGTTCGACGAGGACGTGCGCCGACGGCTGGTCGACGCGATTGCGGGACGCGCGAACCTCCTGGTATCGGGGGCCGCCGGCGCGGGGAAGACCACACTGCTCGCGGCGCTTCTCGCGGAGGCACCCGCCCACGAGCGCATCGTCACGATCGAGGATGTCGCCGAGCTGCGCATCGCGCATCCGCATCACGTCCGCCTCGAGGCGCGTCAACCCAACATCGAAGGATCCGGCGGCGTCGGGCTTGCGCGGCTGGTGCGTGAGGCGCTGCGTATGCGGCCGGACCGGCTCGTGGTGGGGGAGTGCCGTGGCGACGAAGTCCGGGAGCTGCTCTCGGCACTGAATACCGGCCACGACGGCGGAGCCGGCACCGTGCACGCGAACGGACTCCACGACGTGCCCGCCCGGCTCGAGGCGCTCGGTGCACCCGCCGGACTCGACGATCGCGCACTCGCCCGCCAGGCGGCCAGTGCGATCGGGCTCGTCGTTCACGTGGAGCGGAGCGCGGACGGCTCCCGCAGCATCGCCGGAGTCGGTCGCCCGTTCATCGATGACGACGGGCGTCTCGCCATCGAGGAGGAGCGATGGGACTCTCGCTGACGCAGCGCGCGCCGGAGGCCCGGGCGCTGTGGCGACGCCCGCCTTCGTCGCGACTCCCGGCAACCTCCCGATTTCGGACGCCGTCCCGGTTTCGGGCGTCGTCCCGAAGCCCGGCGTCATCAGCCGACGTGGCGGAGACTGTCCTGAGGCTGGCGGTGCTGCTGCAGGCGGGAGTGGCGCCTGCCCGCGCGTGGGAGCATCTCGCTCGCGCCGGCGACCCGGCGGCTCTGAACGTCGCATCGGCGATCGGACGAGGGGTGCCGCTGCCCGAGGCGATCGCCACCGCGGGGTCCGGCGCGTGGCGCGAGGTCGGCGTCGCCTCTCAGGTCGCGCTGGTCGTGGGTGCACCGCTCGCCGAGTGCCTGCGTGGACTGGCCGCGGCGCTGCGCGACGGGCAGGAGGCGGCCGACGACGTGCGGGTGGCCCTCGCCGAGCCCGCGGGAACGGCTCGACTCATGAGCTGGCTCCCGCTCGTTGCGGTGGGACTGGGCGCTGCACTCGGGTTCGATACGTTCGGCACCCTGTTCGCGAATCCGCTCGGGGTGGCCTGTCTCGCCGGCGGCGCCGTGCTGATCCTCGCTGCTCGCCGCTGGACGACGCGGCTCGTGCGCGCAGCCGCGACGTCCGAGGGCGCGCCCGGCCTCGATGCGGAGCTGATCGCGATCGCCCTGAGCGGCGGGGTCTCCATCGATCGGGCGCGGGCGGTCGTACGGGAGGCGCGCCGACGAGGAAACCCGGGCGGGAGCTCCGTTTCGGAGGACCGCTCCGCGCATGAAACAGCCCACGTGGAGGAGGATTCCGGCAGATCGGACGATGTGGATGCCGTGCTGGCGCTGTCGCGGACGGCCGGCGTGCCCGCCGTCGAGCTGCTGCGCGCTTCGGCCGCCCACGCCCGGCATCGTGCGCGCGTCGAAGCCCGTCTGCGTGCTGCGCGGCTCTCGTCTCGGCTGCTCATTCCGCTGGGCGTGTGCACGCTGCCGGCCTTCCTCCTTCTCGGAGTCGCGCCCATGCTGCTCAGCGTCATGTCGACGATGTCGGTCTCGCTGTGACGGACCGGCTCGCGAGCCGCGCCGACCCGCGACTGGCCGTCGCCCCAGACCGTGCCCGAACCACGAATCCATCGAACGGAGAACCCCCATGTCCCTGTCCCGAGCCGACCGAGTCGTGCCCCCTCTCACACGCCGCCGTGCCGAACGCCTGTTCGCACCGCCCGAGGCCGAACGCACGTGGGCCGACGAGACCGGAGCCGCGACGGCCGAGTACGCCATCGCGACGATGGCAGCCGTCGCCTTCGCCGGACTGCTGGTCGTGATCATGCGGTCCGACGAGGTGCGCACAATCCTCACCGACCTCGTACGACGCGCGCTCACGGTGGCGTGATGCGCCCGCGGCTGGGCGACGACCGCGGCGCGGTCGTCGCCGAGTTCGCGGTCGCCCTCCCGGCGGTCGTCCTCGTGCTGGTCCTCGGTGTGGGCGCGCTCGCCGGGGCGTCCCGGCAGGTGCGGCTTCAAGACGCGGTGGCGGATGCCGCGCGCCTGAGCGCTCGCGGCGAATCCGACCAGCGCGTCCGCGATGCCGTCGCGGCGACGGTGGGCGAGGCATCCGTCGAGATCACCCCTCGAGGTGATCTCGTGTGCGTGTCGGCAACCGCGTCCGCGCTGTTCGGGGTGCGTGTCACGGCCGCCGGGTGCGCATTGGCAGGTGGCCTGTGATCCTGCCGCGTGCCTTCGCCCCGCCGGCGAGCGGACGCTGCTGATGGCGGGGACGATGGCGGCCGTCGGGATCATCTCCGCCGCAGCGCTGCTCGCGGTGGGGCTCGCCGGCGCCGGCGCGGCCGCGGCCGCGAGCCAGCGATTGGCCTCGGCGGCGGACGCCGGGGCGCTCGCCGCGGCGGACGCGGCATCGGGGGCGATTCCCGGTGTCCCGTGCGATCGGGCGGCCGAGGTCGCGGGCACGTTCGGCGCCGTCGTCGAGGCGTGCGAGCTCGACGAGCTGATCGCGACGGTCACCGTCTCGATGCGCCTCGGACCGGTCGCCGCACGGGCATCGGCTCGGGCAGGTCCGCCGCCCTGATCCCGTCTCACAGCGCCCGCACCGGGAACTGGCGTGTATGGTTTGCGTCGAAGAAAGGACGCCCCCGTTGGCAGAAGGCAAGAAGCTCGTCATCGTCGAGTCACCGACGAAGATGAAGTCGATCCAGGGGTACCTCGGCGATGGCTACGAGGTGCTCAGCTCGGTCGGGCACATCCGCGACCTGGCGGACAAGCGCGACATCCCGGCCGACAAGAAGCAGGCCTATGGGAAGTACTCCATCGACATCGACAACGGCTTCGATCCCTACTACGTCGAGAGCGAGCGCGGGAAGAAGACGGTCGCCGAGCTCAAGCGCGCGCTGAAGGGGGCGGACGAGCTCCTGCTCGCCACCGATGAAGACCGCGAGGGTGAAGCCATCGCGTGGCACCTCCTGCAGACGCTCAAGCCCAAGGTCCCCGTCAAGCGCATGGTGTTCCACGAGATCACCAAGGATGCGATCCAGGCCGCCGTCGGCAACACGCGCGAGCTCGACCTCGCGCTCGTCGACGCGCAGGAGACCCGCCGCATCCTCGACCGGCTGTACGGCTGGGACGTCAGCCCGGTGCTCTGGTACAAGGTGCAGCAGGGAACGTCGGCCGGCCGCGTGCAGTCGGCGGCGACGCGGCTCGTGGTCGACCGCGAGCGCGAGCGCATGGCGTTCGTGTCGGCCTCGTACTGGGACATCGAGGCGCTCGCCGCGCCGAACCGCCCGCAGGGGAGGGACGAGTCGTTCTCGACCCGCCTCGCACGCGTCGACGGTGCGGTGCTCGCCCGCGGCACCGACTTCGACGATCGCGGTGAGCTGAAGAAGGCCGTGCTGGTCCTCGACGAGGCCCAGGTGCGCGAACTCGCCGCCGCCATCGAGGCCGCGGCCGAGGCATCCGTCACCGCCCTCGAGTCGAAGCCGGGAACCCGCAGCCCCAAGCCCCCGTTCACGACCTCGACCCTCCAGCAGGAGGCCGGTCGCAAGCTCTCGATGAGCGCCAAGCACGCCATGGGCGTCGCGCAGCGTCTCTATGAGAAGGGGTACATCACTTATATGCGCACCGACTCGACCGCGCTGTCGACGCAGGCCGTGCGGGCCGCGCGCGAGCAGGCCGTCGCGATGTACGGCGACAAGTCGGTGCCGCCGAACCCGCGGAGCTACCGCAACAACAGCAAGAACGCGCAGGAGGCGCACGAGGCCATCCGGCCGTCGGGTGAGACGTTCCGCACGCCGTCGGAGGTGTCGGGGCAGCTCGACCGCGACGAGCTGCGCCTGTACGACCTCATCTGGAAGCGCACGATGGCCAGCCAGATGTCCGACGCGAAGTACGAGACCACAACCGTGACCCTCGAGGTCTCGGCGGCCGGTCGTCGCGCCGAGTTCACGGCATCCGGAACCGTCTACACGTTCAAAGGATTCCTGGAGGCGTACGAGGAAGGCCGCGACGAGAAGCGCGGCGACAGCGACAAGGCCGACGACCAGTCGCTCCCCGCGATGGCCGTCGGCGACGTGCTGCGCCTGCGCGACGTCGAGCCGAAGGGCCACGCGACGAGCCCCAAGCCGCGATACACCGAGGCGAGCCTCGTCAAGGCGCTCGAGGAGAAGGGCATCGGCCGCCCCTCGACGTTCGCGAGCATCATCGACGTCATCCTCAACCGCGGCTATGTGACCAAGCGGGGCCAGGCGCTCATCCCGAGCTGGCTCGCGTTCAGCGTGGTGCGCCTGCTGGAACAGCACTTCGCCGACCTCGTCGACTACGACTTCACGGCGGCACTCGAGGACGACCTCGACGCGATCGCCCGCGGCGAGCAGAAGCGTCAGGACTGGCTGCAGGAGTTCTACTTCGGCTCCACTGACCACGTGGGCCTCCGCAACATCGTGGACAACCTCGGCGAGATCGACGCTCGCGCCCTCAACTCGACACCGATCGGGGACCTCGCGACGCTGCGGTTCGGCAAGTACGGCCCGTATCTCGAGGTGCCCGACAAGGAGAAGCCGGACGCTGAGCCCCGGCGCGTCAACATCCCCGAGGACCTCGCGCCCGACGAGCTGACTCCGGCGCGTGCGAAGGAGCTCATCGACGCCCCGGTCGCGGGCGACCGCGTGTTGGGCGAGAACCCCGCCAACGGCAAGCTCGTCGTGGTGAAGGACGGCCGCTTCGGTCCCTACGTGCAGGAGGCCGACCCGCCCGCCGAGGAGAACGTGGACGAGGAGACCGGCGAGGTCGTCCCGGTCGAGCCGGAACCCGCGCCGAAGAAGCGCGGCGCGAAGAAGGAGGCCGCGCCGAAGCCGCGCACAGCGTCGCTCTTCAAGTCGATGTCGGTCGACACGATCGACCTGGACACCGCGCTGAAGCTGCTCGACCTGCCGCGCACGGTCGGCATCGACCCTGAGACGGAAGCCCCGATCACCGCTCAGAACGGCCGGTACGGCCCGTACCTGAAGAAGGGCACCGACTCCCGTACGTTGCAGAACGAGCAGCAGATCTTCGACATCACGCTCGAAGAGGCGCTGGCGGTGTACGCGCAGCCGAAGTACGGCGCACGGGGCGCTTCATCTGCGCTCAAGGAGTTCGAAGCCGACCCCACGAGCGGCAAGCCGATCAAGCTGAAGGACGGCCGCTTCGGCCCGTACGTCACCGACGGCGAGACCAACGCGACGATCCCGCGCGGCGAGGACGCGATGGAGGTCACGTTCGAGCGCGCGGTACAGCTGCTCGCCGACAAACGCGCGAAAGGCCCGGCCAAGCGCCCGGCGCGCCGCACGACGACGACGCGCAAGCCCGCGGCGAAGAAGTGACAGGCCCCGGCGACACCGCGAGGGGGCTGTTCGTCACGTTCGAGGGCGGCGACGGTGTCGGCAAGACGACGCAGGCTGCGCTCCTCGACGCCTGGCTGACGGATGCCGGACGCACCGTCGTGCGCACGCGCGAGCCCGGCGGCACCGAAGTCGGCGTGCTCATCCGCGACATCGTCCTGCATCATCGCGGCGAGGTCGCCCCGCGGGCCGAGGCCCTCCTGTACGCCGCCGACCGGGCGCACCACGTCGAGACGCTCGTTCGCCCCGCCCTGGCGCGCGGCGAGGTCGTGATCCAGGATCGCTACCTCGACTCTTCCGTCGCGTATCAGGGCGCCGGGCGCGTCCTCGGGCGCGACGAGGTGCGCGAACTGTCGCTGTGGGCGACGGGGGGACTCCTCCCCGATGTGACGGTGCTCCTCGACCTCGACCCCGCATCGGCCCGCGAGCGTCTCGACGCCGACGACAAGCCGTTCGACCGTCTCGAGGCCGAGAAGGAGCACTTCCACGCCCGGGTGCGGGAGGAGTTCCTGGCGCTCGCCGCCGCCGAGCCCGGGCGCTTCCTCGTCCTCGACGCGGCGTTGCCGCCCGCCGATCTCGCCGCGGCCGTGCGGGCGCGTGTGGAGCGGCTGCTCGCATGAAGCGAACGCTCGGCGTACGCACAGCGGGTGTCCGGCGCCACGGTTAGGCTGGTCGGCATGGAGCCGGTCGCCGCTGTCGCTGGGGCGTCTCCCGTGACGGACGACAAGGCATTCCCCTGGGGCGACGTGTGGGGACAGCCCGACGCCGTGGCCGCGCTCACGCAAGCAGCATCCGATCCCGCGTCGATGACCCATGCGTGGCTCATCACCGGCCCTCCCGGCTCCGGTCGGTCCACGCTCGCCCACGCCTTCGCGGCAGCTCTCATCGCCGAGCCCGGTGACGAGCGCACGATGCACCAGGTGCTCGCCGGCACCCACCCCGACCTGACGGCGCTGCGCACCGAGGGCGTCATCATCTCCATCAAGGACGCCCGCGCCCTCGTCGAGCGGTCGTATTTCGCGCCGTCGCTCGGGCGCTACCGCGTCATCGTCATGGAAGACGCCGACCGCATGGCCGAGCGCACGTCGAACGTGCTGCTGAAGGCGCTCGAAGAGCCGCCCGAGCGCACCGTCTGGGTGCTGTGCGCGCCGAGTGAGGCCGACCTCCTGCCGACGATCCGTTCTCGCGTGCGCACGCTGCGCCTTCGCGAGCCCGACGTCGCCGACGTCGCCGAGCTCATCGTGCGGCGAAGCGGCGTCGATCCGGCGATCGCCGAGCAGTCCGCTCGCCACGCGCAGCGCCACATCGGCATGGCGCAGCGGCTCGCGACGGATGCTGCGGCCCGCGCACGTCGCGACGCCACGCTGCGCGGCGTGCTCGCGGTACGCGGCGTGGGCGACGCGGTGGAGGTCGCCGGCGCGATCGTCGCCGCCGCCACCGACGACGCGAAGGCGCTCACCGCGGAGCGCGACGAAGCGGAGCGCGCCGGTCTCCTGCGCACGCTCGGCATCGCCGAGGGCGGCGCGATCCCGCCCGCCGTGCGCTCGCAGCTCTCGGCCCTCGAGGACGAGCAGAAGCGTCGCGCCACGCGCAGCCTGCGCGACGGCATCGACCGCGTGCTCACCGACCTCGAGTCGATGTTCCGCGACGTGCTGCTGCTGCAGTTCGGCCGCGACACCGACCTCATCAATCGCGAGCTCGAGCCCGACCTGCGCGCCCTCGCGGCCGCGTGGACGCCCGAGCGCACGCTGACGGTCGTCGACCGCATCGGCGTCACGCGCGAGAACCTCGAATTGAACGCCGCGCCCGCTCTGGCGCTCGAGAGCATGCTCGTCACCGTCGCGAGCGGAAGGATCCCGTGAACCCGACCCGCCCCCGCCGACGGAGTCGCGCGGCAGCCGTCGTCGCAGGCCTCGTCGCCGCATCCGTCATCCTCAGCGGCTGCCTGTCGGCGATGATCCCGGACGCGTCGCCCCGGCCGTCCTCGAGCAAGGCGGCGGATACGGACGGCGTCGCCGAGAACCTGCTGCCGTACTACGAGCAGAAGCTCGACTGGTCGGGCTGCAACGAGACCTTCGACTGCACGACGGTGACGGCGCCGCTGGACTGGGCCGACCCGACGAAGGGCGACATCGAGCTGTCCGTCATCCGCAGCCGCGCCGAGGGCACCGACGATCCCCTCGGATCTCTGCTGACCAACCCGGGCGGTCCGGGCGCGAGCGGTGTGGCGCTGATCCGAGACTCGGTCTCGTTCGCGGTGAGCGAGCCGGTGCGTCAACAGTTCGATGTCATCGGCTTCGATCCGCGCGGTGTCGGTGAGTCGACCTCGGTGACGTGCTACGACGCGGCCGACATGGACGCCTACCTCTACGACATTCCCGCGAACGCTCGGGGAACCGATGCGTGGACGGACGAGCTCCTCGAACGACACAGGGAGTTCGGCGAAGCCTGCGGCGAGAACAGCGACGGCATCCTTCCGTACATCACGACAGAGAACGCCGCCCGCGACATGGACCTGTTGCGTGCGGTGCTCGGCGACACCGAGCTGAACTACCTCGGCTACTCGTACGGCACGTTCCTCGGCGCGACCTACGCGAAACTGTTCCCCCAGAAGGTGGGACGACTCGTGCTCGACGGTGCGATCGACCCGTCCGTCTCCGGGCTGGATGTCGGGATCACCCAGGGCGTCGGCTTCGAGTCGGCACTGCGCGCGTACATGGCTGACTGCCTGACCGACGACGAGTGCCCCTTCCGCGGCACTGTCGATGAGGCGATGGCCGACCTGGGTGCACTTCTGGCCAGCGTCGACCGCGACCCCATCCCGAACGCGGACGGCCGCACGCTGGGCGCGGACTCTCTGATGACCGCCATCGTCGCCGCCCTCTACTCGCAGGACAGCTGGAGCTACCTCACGACGGCGCTCGCCGACGTCCTGCAGGGCAACGCCGAGATCGCCTTCCAGCTCGCCGACTTCTACAACAACCGCCAGGACGGCATCTACCTCGACAACCAGACCGAGGCGTTCCGCGCCTACAACTGCATGGACTACCCGGTCGATGCGACCGAACAGGAGCAGGCAGACGCGACGGCTCTCCTCGAGGCGGAGGCCCCGACCGTGGCCCCCTACTGGCAGGGCCCCGATCCGTGCGAGGTCTGGCCCCACCCGCCCACCGGCGTGCGCGCGCGCATCACCGCCGACGGCGCAGCGCCCATCGTCGTCGTGGGTACGACGAACGACCCGGCCACACCGTACGAGTGGTCGGTGTCGCTGGCCGAGCAGCTCTCCTCCGGCGTGCTGGTGACGCGGGTCGGCGAGGGTCACACCGGTTACAACAAGGGCAACGCGTGCGTCGACTCCGCCGTCGAGACCTATCTGCTCGACGGCACGCCCCCGCAGGACGGCCTCCGCTGCGAGTGACCCGCGACATGAGGAGAGCGGATGCCTCGGCCCGTGGGAGCTCTTCGACGCGCGCAGGTCTCGGCCCGCGGACGACGCGCGACCTCGAGCGGGTACGCGATGTTCTTCGCGATCGTCGGGGAGTCGACGAGGCCGAAACGGCTGGAAGATCATGCCGATGTCGCCGAGCAGTTCGCGCTAGCGCAGGTGCGTGATGTCGCGGCCGTCGATCTCGACGGGGCCTCGGCCGCCGTGGTTCGCGAGCACCGCCGTGACCCTGTAAGATCGTTGCTTGTGCGTCGCGCAAGCGAGGCCGGCCACCTTAGCTCAGTCGGCAGAGCGAATCACTCGTAATGATTAGGTCAAGGGTTCGATTCCCTTAGGTGGCTCAGAACCGGAACGGCCGCGGACAGCGGCCGTTTTCCGTATCCGAAGGACGGTGATGCGGTGTCTCAGGCGATCGACGCCCTCGCCGAGATCTTCTCGTGGATCGGATTCGGTGTGGGGGCCCTCCTCGCGGGGATCGCGCTCATCATGTACCTCTTCGACGGCACCTGGCTGCCGGTGCGCGCGGTCGTCGAGAGCGGCCCGAACGGCCGGCTCGTCCGCTGGTTCGACGAGGACGGCGGCGTCGGCGAAGCGCACCTCACCCACGAGCAGGATCACCACATCGGCGACGCGGACATGGCCGACATCTTCGTGCGCCGCGGATCGCGGAATCGGATGCGGCTGACCCAGGGCTCCCCGGCGGTGCGCGCCGTCGCCCGCCTGGCGATCGGGATGCTCGCGCTCGGCGTGGTGGCGCTCGTCACGTCGCTCGTGATGCTGTTCGTGCGCGGCTGATCCGCTGACTCGCTGGCGGGGCCTTCGGCTTTATGCGAGGGCCAGCATGCCGCCGGCGACCAGGGCGAGGCCGAGGCCCACCCACTGCACCGCCGCGACCCGCTCCCGCAGCACGATCGCCGCGAGCAGGATCGTGCCGGCGGGGTAGAGCGCGGTGAGCGCCGACACCACGGCCAGGTCGCCCGTCCGCAGCGCGAAGAGGGCGAGGGCGTTGGCGGCGGCATCCGCGATCCCGCACGCGATCGCCAGCCACCAGGCCTGACGAGTCGTCGCGATGACGCGCCCGACCCCCGTCGTGGCATGCTCGAGGTCGGCGTGCCCGCTGGGTGCGGCGCCGAGCGGGAGTCCTGCGACTTCGAGCACCGACCGCGCGCGATCGCCGCGCCGGAGGGCCGCGAAGGCCAGCACGCCCACGATGGCGAGCGTCACGACACCGCTGGTCGCGCGGCTCGTCACCAGCGGCACGAGGCCGCTGGCGGCGGAGGTCCGATCGAGCACGATGAGGAACGCGCCGATCGCAAGGCCCGCCCCGACGGCCATCGCGAGGCCTTGGGTGCTCGGCCGGACGATCCTCTCGCCGGGGATGAAGCCCACGAGCACGACAGCGACGAGCGCCACACCGAGTCCTGCGTAGCCGATCGGCGCCAGCGCATCGTTGTTCACAAGCAGCCCCCAGAGCATCGGTGCGATGGCCGACACGACGGCGGTCAGCGGCGACAGGATGCTCATCGGGCCGATCGCAAGGCACGCGTACAGCAACGCGATCGCGACCACGCTGAAGATGCCGCCGAGCACGCCCCACGCCACGTCGGACGCCGACCAGACGCCGCCGAAAAGCGGCTGAGTGACGAGCAGGGCACCGAGTCCCGAGACCGCGGCGACGGCCGTCACCACGATCGAGCGCAGGCGCCGGGCCGCGAGGCCGCCCAGGAAGTCCGCAGAGCCGTACACGATGGCGCCCACGAGGGCGATGGCGGCGGAGAGCATCGCGACCCAGCATAGGAGCGCCCAGAGAGACCTCGATCGCCAGGAATGAGCCCGAGTGGTCGCACGGCCCCAACTCGCTAGATAAGCTAGCGATATGACCTGGCCCCCTCATGCGAACCGTCGCCCTTCGGGATGGCTCCGGATCGGCATCCCCGCACTCCTCGTCCTCATCTGGCTCGCGGCCGGATCGATCGGCGGACCGTGCTTCGGCAAGGTCGACGAAGTGTCGAGCAATGACCGCTCCTCGTTCCTGCCGGAGAGCGCGGATGCGACGCAGGTGAACGAGAGGCTCGCGGAGTTCCTCGGCGGTGACAGCATCCCCGCGCTCGTCGTGGTCACAGGCGACGGCGAGCTCTCCGACGACGAGCTCGCCGATGTGCAGAACCTCGCCGACGACATCGTCGGCGTCGACGGCGTGCAGTCGGACGCGTCTCCGCCGATCCTGTCGGACGACGGCGAGGCCGTGCAGATCTTCGTGCCCATCGACGCGTCAGGCGAGGTGGGGCCGACCGTGGAGGAGATCCGCTCGCTCGTCGCCGAGGACCTCCCGTCCGATCTCGAGGGCTGGGTCACCGGCCCCGCCGGCTTCACCGCCGATCTCGTCGATGGCTTCCTCGGGATCGACGGGCTCCTCCTCGGCGTCGCGCTGCTCGCTGTGTTCCTGATCCTCGTGATCGTCTACCGCTCGCCGCTTCTGCCCGTCCTCGTGCTGCTGACGTCGATGTTCGCGCTGTGCGCCGCGCTTCTGACCGTGTGGTGGCTCGCGTATGCGGGGATCGTCGTGCTGAACGGCCAGGTGCAGGGCATCCTCTTCATCCTCGTGATCGGCGCGGCGACCGATTACGCCCTGTTGTACGTCGCCCGCTTCCGCGAATCCCTCGCGACGGGGATGAACAGATGGGATGCTGCGCTCTCGGCGTGGAGCGGAGCGTTCGAGCCGATCCTGGCCTCGGGCGGCACGGTGACCGCGGGCCTGATGTGCCTGCTGCTCTCGGACCTCGCGACCAACCGCGCCCTCGGTCCGATCGCCTCCATCGGGATCGTGTTCTCGATGCTGTCGGCCCTGACCTTCCTGCCGGCGCTCCTCGCGCTGTGCGGACGCGCGGCCTTCTGGCCCTTCATCCCGAAGGCGCCGATCGCGTTGTTCCCCGACGACCGCACTCAGCCGGTCAAGGGCCTCTGGCCACGGCAGGCCCGCTTCGTCGCGCGTCACGCGCGGATCGTGTGGATCGCCTGCACGATCGTGCTGCTCGCCGGTGCCGTGGGAATCACGCAGCTCGAGGCCGACGGCGTGCCGACGAGCGACCTCGTGCTCGGCTCCTCTGAAGCACGCGACGGCCAGGAGGTGCTCGCCGAGCATTTCCCGGCCGGCTCCGGATCGCCCGTGTATGTGATCGTGCCCGAGGAGGACATCGCCGACACGGTCGCCGTGCTCGACGAATCCGAAGGAGTGGAATCGGTTTCGGTCGCCTCCGAGGACTCTCCCACGGGGCAGGCGCGGGTCGGGATGGAGAACGGGGAGCCGGTGTTCACCGCGGTCGGGCCGCCCGGGACTCCGGCGCCCGAGCCGACGGTCGCCGAGGGCGACGTGCTCGTGATCGGGACGCTGACGGATGCTGCCGACTCCGTCGCCGCGGAAGACACCGTGCGCGAGCTCCGTGCCGACCTCGACGAGACGCTCGGTGCCGGAACCGTGCTCGTCGGTGGCGAGACCGCGACCGACATCGACACCAACGACACGTCGACGCGCGACCGCACGGTGATCATCCCCGTGATCCTCGCGGTGATCCTCGTGATCCTGATGCTGCTGCTGCGCTCGCTTCTGGCCCCGGTTCTGCTCATCGGCACGGTGATCCTGTCGTTCGCGACGGCGCTCGGGGTGAGCGCGCTCGTGTTCGACGAGGTGTTCGGCTTCCCCGGCGCGGATCCGGCGGTGCCCCTCTACGGCTTCGTGTTCCTCGTGGCGCTCGGCGTCGACTACAACATCTTCCTGATGTCGCGCGTGCGCGAGGAGTCGCTCGTCCATGGGACGAGGCCCGGCATCCTTCGCGGACTCGTCGCCACGGGCGGGGTGATCACGTCGGCTGGACTCGTGCTCGCGGCGACCTTCGCGGCGCTCGGCGTCATCCCGATCCTGTTCCTCGCGCAGATCGCGTTCATCGTCGCCTTCGGCGTGCTGCTCGACACGTTCATCGTGCGGTCTCTCCTGGTGCCGGCGCTCTCGTACGACATCGGCAAGGCGATCTGGTGGCCGTCGAAGCTCTGGCGGAAGGACATCGGTGCCGTGTCGGCGGTCAGCGACTCCGCTTCGTTCGAAGCACCCGGCCCGGATACGTGGCGCCCTGCCGAGCCAGGGGGAGCCGCGGCTCACGACGCACCGGTGCCGGCCGAGACCGACCCCCAGCTCGTCGCCGGCGACGGGCACCCTCTCACCCGCGAGGAGTACAGGCGTACCCTCGAACCATGAGCAAGGCGCTGTTCATCGTCGACGTCCAGAACGACTTCACCGAGGGCGGAGCGCTCGGCGTCGAGGGCGGCGACGCCGTCGCCCACCGCATCTCCGAGTTCCTCGTGACCCACGCCGAGGAGTACACCGTCATCGTGGCCTCGCGCGACTGGCACCACGGCGAGGGCGACAACGGCGGGCATTTCCACCCGGAGCCGGACTTCATCGACACCTGGCCGGTGCACTGCGTGAGCGGTACCGAGGGGGCGGAGTACGACCCCGGATTCGACACATCGGCGGTGACCCACCACGTCAAGAAGGGGCAGGGGAGGCCCGCCTACTCGCTGTTCGAGGGAACCACGGACGACGGCGTGACCGTGGCGCACCTGCTCGAGGAGCACGGGGTCGTGGATGTCGACATCGCCGGCATCGCGACCGATTACTGCGTCCGGGCGTCGGGCCTGGACGCGATCGAGCACGGCCGACACGTCCGCATCCTCACCGACCTGATCGCCGGCGTCGCGGCCGAATCCAGCGATGCGGCCCTGGCAGAGCTCGCGCACGCCGGAGCCGAGCTGCGGCCCTCGGGGCTCGAGGGCGGTGACTGAGCCCCGCGGGGCACCGACCGTCGAGGGCGTCCGCACACTCGAGAGCGCAGCATCCGTCGACGAAGCGGTCAAGATCCGGCGCCGCATGACCCACCAGCGCACCGAGGTGATCGGCGTGCGCACGGGCACCGTATTCGACATCGCGAAGGCAAACGAACGGATGCTGCTCAGCGAGGTCGACCGGCTGCTCGACTCGGACGCGTACGAGATGCGGATGGTGGCGGTGTCGATCCTCGACTTCCCAGGCCCGGACGAGGGGCGTCGACCGCGCCGCGCTGTACGAGCTGTGGATGCGGCGGCTCGACCGCATCGACACGTGGGACTACCCTCGGGCTCGTGACCGAGATCCGACCCCTCGCCCCTGCCGACCGCGACGCCTGGCTTGCGCTCTGGCACGGCTACGTCGAGTTCTACGAGTCCGAGGTCCCGGACGAGCAGACCGGACTCACGTGGAACCGCCTCCTCGACCCGCAGGTCCCGATCCACGGGGCGGTCGCGGTCGACGACACCGGCCGCGCGGTCGGCTTCGTGCACTGGCTGACGCACGCCGCCACGTGGTCCGCGACGCCCTATGTCTACCTCGAGGACCTCTTCGTGGCTCCCGGCGCCCGAGGCACCGGCGCGGGGCGCGCCCTCATCGCCCATGTGAGCGGCTGGGCGCGCGAGCACGACGCAGCGAAGGTGTACTGGCTCACGCAGGAGACGAACGCCACCGCGCGGGCGCTGTACGACCGGGTAGCGAACCACACCGGGTTCGTGCACTACGAGATCGGCCTCGGCTCGTGACCAACCGCGGCCGCCGCCGAGCGGAGCCTCGGCGGTCTCGTTCCACCTCGTGAAGACCGCCCCACAGCCGGCAGAGCATCGGAAGTCGCACCGTCCACACCGATCCGGGGGTGATGTCTCGGACCCTGGCGAAAGGTCAGCGGCGTGCACCAGAGGGCGCGGCGGGCCCTTTCCGGGTGTTGGCGCGGCCATCGGCCGAGGCGAGCGGTGTGGTGCCCCCACAGGGACTCGAACCCTGGACCCACGGATTAACCTGCTGCACTGGGCTTTCCCCAGCCACCGTCGCCGGCTTGCAGTCTGGACTATATCTTCACCTTCGGCCGGACCGGTCAGGTGCGCCGCGTGTAGTCTCTGAGGTTCCCTTGCGGTTACCTGCTGATTACCCAATCCCTCGGATTGTCACTGCCGTCTCCGGCGAGTACCTCGGGCTCTCAGGGCGTCCCAGCATATAGCGGCGGTCATCCGACGCATTTCTGCGCCGGCGCTCCATTTAATTGTCTTGAAGTCCGTTGCTCTAACCAACTGAGCTATAGGGGCGTGTCCAACCCTAGCAATCCCCGAGAGCAGCTCGGAGCGTCGGTGCCGAACTCCAGGATCATCTCCATCGAGGCTCGACGATCCTCGCGAGGAGGCCGAACGCCATGCTCACACGATGCGGGACGCGGGTTTCGGCTCACACGACTCGGCGAGTCAGATCGAAAGTCGGTTCCTGCCGACGGCCCGCAGGAGAGATCGCTGACGCGATCGTGACGCTCGAGCGCGGTGGGACGAACTGGCGTGCCGAAGCGATGCGCCGGCGACGGGCGAGTAGGCGGTTCAGCGGTTGCCGTTGCCCTTGCCGCTGTTGCCGCTGTTGCCGCCGGGGCCGTTGCCGTTGCCGTTGTTGTTGCCAGGGCCGCTGTTCTCGCTCCCGCCCGTGCCGGTGTCAGCCGGCGGCGCGTCGTCCGAAGGGGCCCGCTCGGCGGGGACCGTCACCGCCGGCGCCTCCTCGGCCGGCGCCTCGTCCGACGGTGCCGGCGAATCCTGCTCCTCCACCACCAGTGGTGTCGGCGCAGGGTCCGGTTCCGCGGCCGAGACGTTGGAGAGCCACAGTGTCGCGAGAGCAAGCCCGACGGCGAGGAACGCCGCCACGACGAGCCCGATCATCAGCGCACGACGGGAGGGGCGAACCCGCTCGTCCGGTTCCCACGGCGCAAAGGGAGCCTCGGGGTCCGTCGACGCAGAGGCTCCCTCAGCGAGGGTGGCCCTACGGGCATCGCGGCGGAGGGCTGCGCGCTCGCCCTGTGGGACCGGCGTCGGCAGGGCCGGGGAGAAGACCTGGGTGGGCGCGGTGACCGGCGTCGCGACCGGCGTCGCCACCGGAGCCGTCGAGGGGTCGGCCTTCTCGCGCGCGATAGTGTTCTCCATCGCTGCCAGGCGCGACGCCGCCGTCACCACCTCGAGCGCGGTCGGCCGGTCGTCGGGGCGGATCGCCGTCATGCCGCGCAGGAGGCCCTGCCAGGACGGATGCAGCGACTCGGGGATCTCGGGCGGAGACGCCAGCCGTGCCATGACGGTTCCGATGCCCTCGGCCTCGCCGAACGGCCGCTCGCCCGTAAGCGCCTCGATCAGGAGGAGACCGAAGGCGTAGACGTCCGCCGGCGGTGCCGGGGCGACGCCGCGCGCCTGCTCGGGCGCAACGTACGCCATGGTGCCGACGATGACACCCGGCGTCGTCACGCGGGCGCGGGCGGAGTCCATGAGGTACGCGATGCCGAAGTCCGCCAGCTTCGCGCGCCACTCCCAGCCGGGCCGAGGCGAGGACCACAGCAGGACGTTCGAGGGCTTGATGTCACGGTGGACGACCCCGTGGTCGTGCGCGACGTGCAGCCCTTCGGCGATGTCGATCGCGATCGACGCGACGACTCGCGGGTCGACCGGCCCGCGCGCGATCAGGTCGCGCAGGGTGATGCCGTCGACGTGCTCCATCACCAGGTAGCTGACCTCATCCGTGCCGACCCGGGCATCGAACACCGTGACCAGAGAGTGATGACTGAGAGACGCGAGAAGTGTCGTCTCCGACAGCGCGCGTTCGACGGAGCCGATGCCGTCCGTCGGCTCACGGAACACCTTCACGGCGACCGACCGCTGCAGGTGGGTGTCGTCAGCGCGGTACACGCGTGCCATGCCGCCCTCGCCGATGCGTTCGCGCAGCAGGTATCGCTCATCGAGGAGCTCGCCGGTGGAGAGCTCTCCCGACGCGAGCAGGTCAGTCACGTGTCCTCCCGCCCGATGCTCGCACCCCTCCGGCACCGCACCGGGCCCGCATCAACCGTACGGAATGCGCCCCTCGCGAACCGAGGGGTTGACGAGGCTTCGCCGACGTGCAACGCACACGACGAGGCCGCCGGCGCCACCTCGCAGGCGCCGCGGCCTCGCCGCACCCCGGATGCCGGCATGCTGCCGGCGCCGGTCACTGAGCCGGAGGCATCAGGACCGCGTCGATGAGGTACACGGTGGCGTTGGCGGTCTGCACGCCGCCGCAGATGACGTTGGCGTCGTTGACCATCCACGTGTCGCCTTCACCGGTGACCTCGAGGTCGGCGCCCTGCACCGTGGTGTGCGTGCCCGCGATGTCAGCGGGCTCGACCTGGCCGGGCACCACATGGTAAGTGAGGATCGACGTCAGCGTGGCGGTATCCGTCTTCAGCGACTCGATCGTCGCGGGGTCGAGCTTCGCGAAGGCGTCGTCCACCGGTGCGAACACCGTGAACTCGTCGCCGTTGAGGGTGTCGACGAGGTCCACCTCGGGGTTGAGCTGACCGCTGACGGCTGCGGTGAGCGTCGTCAGCATCGGATTGTTGGATGCTGCGACCGCAACGGGGTCGCCCGACATTCCCTCGATCGAGCCATCGCCGTCGGGCACGGCCTCGGCGTACGCGGCGCAGCCCGGGCCGACGAGGTTCGCAGCCGGGTCGGCGGTCATGGCGTCCTCGGTGGCTTCCATCGACGGCGTCGAGGGCTCGGCGCCCGATCCGCCCATCGAGCACGCGGACAGCGCGAAGGTTGCGGCCACGGCGAGAGCCAGCCCGGCCGGGAGCCGCTTCCTGGTGATGCGTGACATGTCTTCCTCCTTCATGCGGTCGGACGACCGCGGTCTGGTGAGCCCCGGTGCGGGGAGCGTGCCGCAGGAGCGGCTACACGGACTGTTCGGAAAGGGCCCGAGATCGGATTGGAGATGCCTGCACGGAACCTCCGCGGAGGTACCGGCATCCGTCGCACCCAATCCGAACCGGCGCCCGGCGCGAACTACACACGACACGAGGGGGATCCATGGAGCTCGTCATCATCGGTCTGCTCGGTGGGCTCGTCACCGGGATCTCGCCGTGCATCCTGCCGGTGCTGCCGGTCATCTTCCTCACCGGCGGCGCGCAGTCCGCCCGCCTCGACGGGGACGGCCCCCCGGTCTCGCGCGGGCGCCCGTTTCTGGTGATCGCGGGACTGATCACGAGTTTCACGCTCGTGACGCTGCTCGGCTCGCTGCTGCTCGGCGCACTGGGCCTGCCCCAGGATGTGCTGCGGTGGGCGGGGATCGCGGTACTCGTGCTCATCGGCATCGGATTGCTCGTGCCGCGCTTCGAGCAGCTGCTCGAGAAGCCGTTCCAGAAGCTGGCGCGGCGCACGGAGGTGCAGAACCGGGGGAGCGGGTACGGCGTCGGGCTCGCACTCGGCACGGTGTTCGTGCCGTGCGCCGGCCCGGTTCTGGCCGCGATCATCGTCGCCGGCTCCACCGGGCGCATCGACGCCGGCACCATCGTGCTCACCGTCTCGTTCGCGATCGGAGTCGCGGTTCCGCTGCTGTTCTTCGCCCTCGCCGGGCGAGGTCTCATCGAGCGCATCCGTGCGTTCCGCACCCGTGAGCGCGGCCTGCGCATCGCCGCCGGCGTCGCCATGCTCGCGCTCGCGGTAGGTCTCGTGTTCAACGTGCCGCAGCTGCTGCAGCGGCTTGTGCCCGACTACACGGCCGGCATCCAGCGCGATCTCACCGACAACCCCGGTGCGCGCCGGGCTCTGGACCTCGGTGGTCTCGTCACCGACGAGAATGAGGAGCTCGATGAGTGCACGAACGGTGCCCCTGTGCTCGAATCCTGCGGAACTGCGCCCCGCATCCGCGGCATCGAGTCGTGGCTCAACGTGCCGGATGGTCAGGCGATCGACCTCGCCGATCTGCGCGGCGAGGTGGTGCTCATCGACTTCTGGGCCTACTCGTGCATCAACTGCCAACGGAGCATTCCGCACGTGGTCGCCTGGGACCAGGCCTACCGCGACGCAGGGCTGCGGGTGATCGGCATCCACTCGCCTGAGTACGCCTTCGAGAAGGATGCCGGCAACGTCGCGGCCGGCGCCCGCGACTTCGGGATCATGTATCCGATCGCGCTCGACAACTCGCTCTCGACGTGGACGAACTACCGCAACCGCTACTGGCCGGCCCACTACCTGATCGACGCCGAGGGCACCGTGCGCCACATCGCCTTCGGCGAGGGCAATTACGCGGCGACCGAGAAGCTCATCCGCGAACTCCTGACGGACGCCCGACCCGGAACCGCGCTCCCCGATCCGACCGATGTCGCCGACGACACTCCGGAGGAGGGAACGCACACGCGCGAGACGTTCCTCGGCGCGGCGAAGGACGTGAACTACGGCGGCGACGGCGCCTATCGAGCGGGCGAAGGCGACTACTCGCTGCCTGCCTCGCAGCGCGGCGACTCGTTCGCGCTCGAGGGCACATGGCGGATCGAGACGCAGTACGCCACGCCCTCGGTTGCCGGCGGTGGCAGCATCCGTCTGCGGTTCCATGCCGCCCAGGTGCGCATGGTGCTGGCGGGTGCGGGCGAGGTGCGCGTGCGCCTCGACGACGGCGAGGAGCAGATCGTGGCCGTCTCCGGCACACCCCGCTCGTACGCAGTCGCGGACGGCACCGGTGACGGAGACGTCCACGTCCTCGACGTCGCGGTCTCGCCGGGCGTGGAAGTGTACTCGTTCACGTTCGGGTGAGGCGACGGGAGATCGGTCGGAGGTGCGTAAGGCATGCTGGTGGACATGGTGATCGACGGGATCGACGTGCCGGAGGACGGCACCGAGCCCGTCGACCACATCGGAGAGCTGCTGCAGCGTGTGGCCGGCGGCGATCAGACCGCGTTCGCCCGCGTCTACGACATGCTCTCGCCCCGGGTCTTCGGGCTCATCCTCCGCGTGCTCGTCGACCGCGCGCAGAGCGAGGAGGTGCTGCAGGAGGTCTTCCTCGAGGTCTGGCAATCCGCCGCGCGGTTCGCTCCGAACAGAGGTCAGGGAAGATCGTGGGTGCTCACGATCGCGCACCGCCGGGCCGTCGACCGCGTGAGGTCGTCGCAGGCGTCGAGCGATCGGGACGCCCGCGCCGGGTTCCGCGACCTCGACGTCGCCCACGACGGGGTCTCGGAGCAGGTCGAGCTGCGCATCGAGGGACAGAAGGTGGCAGCGGCGCTGTCTGGGCTTCCCGACGCCCAGCGGGAGGCGCTGACCCTCGCGTACTACGGGGGTTACAGTCAGAGCGAGATCGCCGCCCTGGTGGGAGCGCCGCTGGGGACGATCAAGACGAGGATGCGGGACGGCCTTTCGCGCCTGCGGGCCGAGATGGGGGTGAACGCGTGATGGACGAGCAGGAGTTCGCCGAGCTCGCCGCCGGTGCTGCCCTGAACGCGCTCTCGCCCGCCGACCGCGCGACCTTCGACGCGGCCCGCCGGGAGCACCCCGAATGGGAGCACTGGATCGAGACGGATGCCGCCACCGCCGCGGCGCTCGCCGACACCGTCTCCGATGCCCTGCCTCCGCTGACGCTCCGCTCCACACTGCTCTCGCGCGTTGCGACGACCCCGCAGCTGCCGGCGATGGACGCCGCAGTGGCCGCCACCGCCGAGCCTGTCGACCGCTGGACGCCCGCCCCTCCGCCGCCTGCTCCCGAGCCATCCGGTGACCGGCCGGCGGCCGAGCCGCCGCCGCCGACGGCGGTGATCCAGGCGGTGTCCCGGCGCCGGTGGACCCGCGGCATCCTGACGCTCGCCGCCTCGATGGTGCTGCTCGTCGCACTCGGCCTCGGGGCCGTGCAGATCAACGAGTACATGAACCGCCCGGCGGAGGTCGTCGCACTGCAGCAGATCGAGGACGCCCCCGACGCGCAGTCGGCGACGGCCGAGGTCACCGAGGGCGGCACAGCGACGGCGCACTGGTCGGAGTCGATCGGCAAGGTCGTGGTGGTCTCGCAGGGACTGCCGCAGATCGCGGACGACGAGAGCTTCGAGCTCTGGTTCGTGCGCGACGGCGCGGCCGTGCCCGCTGGGGTGTTCGAGGCGCCCGACGGGACGACCACGGCGCTGCTCGAGGGAGCCATGGAGCCCGGCGACGTGATCGCGGTCACGGTCGAGCCCCAGGGCGGCTCGCCCACGGGCGAGCCGTCGTCCGACCCGATCGTGGAGATCCCGACCGCCTGACGCCGACGCGGCGCCGCCGATCCGGGTAGCGTGAGGCCGTGGCATCCGTCCCCCAAAGAACACAGACGGCACAGACGACCCAGACGCTCGCGCACCTGCGCCGCGCGCGCGACCTCATGGACCGCGACTACGCGCAGCCGCTCGACGTGCCCACGATGGCGACGAAGGCCCTCATGTCGCCCGCGCACTTCTCGCGAGAGTTCAAGGCCGCGTACGGCGAGACGCCGTACGCGTATCTGATGACCCGCCGCATCGAGCGCGCCATGGCGTTGCTGCGGGAGGGCATGTCGGTGACGGATGCCTGCACCGCGGTCGGCGCGACCTCCCTGGGGTCGTTCAGCTCGACGTTCACGGAGATCGTCGGCGAGACCCCCAGCTCGTACCGTTCGCGCCCACACGACGCTGCCGAGGCGATGCCGCTGTGCGTCGCGAAGATCCTCACGCGCCCGACGCGCTACGCCTGATCCGCAACCGAGCAGGATCGGAGAAGCGCGCGGGTCGCGGCCGTCGTAGCGTGGCAGCCATGACGAACATCGCCCTGGCGTACAGCCCCATCACCGTCGACGACGTCGACGCCGCCATCCCCTTCTACCGCGACGGACTCGGCCTCGAGGTCGTGAACGACGTCGCGTACGACGGACACCGCTGGGTGAGCTTCGGCTTCCCCGGCCAGCCCGGCCTCTCGCTCGTCGTGTCGGACCCGACCGCGGGCCGCTCGCCGGAGGACGGAGACGCGCTGCAGCGCCTGGTGGTCAAGGGATCCGGCCCCGGACCCTATGTCTTCACCACCTCCGATCTCGACGCCACGTTCGAGAAGCTGCGCGAGTTCGGCGCCGAGGTGCTCCAGGAGCCCAAGGAGCAGGGCTGGGGTCCGCGCGACGCCGCCTTCCGTGACCCGGCGGGCAACCACATCCGCATCAACCAGGTCTGACACGGGCGCGATCGTGTGCCTGCCGTGGGTCGCCGCCATGCAGCGCGAGCCCGTGCTCGTGGCGGCGAGTAGCCTGGTTGGAATGAGCGACTCGTCCAGGGAGTTCCACAAGCCCGTGCGCCGACCAACCGAGCTCTTCGACCGGGTCTTCCCTGCGGAGGACCCGGCCGAGGTCTCTCGCGTCGCGCACACGACTGCGCACGCCCTGCTCGCCCGCGTGCGGGCCGACCCCGACGGCACCGTCGTGGACCGGCTCGTGACCTTCACCGACGAGCACGGCATCGACGACCTCGCAGAGCTGTGGTCGCGGTCTCCCGCGAAGACGCTTCCGGGCGCCCTGTGGCGGCTGTACCTGGTGCAGCTCATGATCCACGACGACCCGCGCACGGCCGCGCTGCTCTACGAGCGCGGGCGGGCCGAACTCGCCTCCGCCGACGACGCGGTGGCCGGTGCGCCGTCGCCGGCCGGGCCGGAGGAGCTCGTCACGCTGGTCGACACCATCCTGCGGGGGCTCTTCGAGGGCGACTTCGCCGTGGCTCTCGACCGTGCGGCTGCGTTCTGCCGCGTGCAGGCATCCGGTGCGACGCATGTCGCCGACGACTACGAGGCGACCGAGCCCGAGCGTGCGTCGGCGTTCACGACTCGCGCCCTGCGCCTCTCGGACTACGCCGCCGACCTCACGGCGTGCGCGGCGCTCTGGCGCCGCGACGCCCTCACCTGACATACCTCGCGGCCCGAGCCCTCCGACCCCAGCGGCGATTTCGGCGACTCGCCAGAATGCGCGGCGATCGCTCGGTTCTCTGGCGACTCGCCAAAATGTGGTTTCGCCCCGGGCGCGCAGTTTCCGAGGAGCGCAGTTTCTGGCGACTCGCCAGAATGCGCGGCGATCGCTCGGTTCTCTGGCGACTCGCCAAAACCCGTCCGGGCATGAAAGTGCCGGGCCGCAGAACGCCTCTCGGCGCGGTGCCGCTCGAAGCGGCAAATTTTGGAGCCCGGGGTTACTGCGGCCCGGCCGATCCAGTGTAACCGAGTCCGGGGGTGTGGCATTCCCGAACGCTTAGGCTCGGGTCATGGCCTTGCGTTTCGCGCTCGTGATCGATCCCGCGGCATCCGATGATCCCGGTCCGATCTTCTCCGACTCGTTCCGCGTGATCGACCCGTCCGCACCGGCGCTGAGCGTCGGCGAGCTGAGCACGCAGCGAGGCGACGGCATCTTCGAATCGATCGGCGTCGTCGACGGGCACGCGCAGGAGACCGAGGCCCACCTCGAGCGACTCGCCCACTCGGCGCGGATCTGCGATCTCCCCGCCCCGAACCTCGAGCAATGGCGCCAGGCCGTCGCGATCGCCGCCCAGCATTCGCCGAGCGAGGGCGAGGGAGTGATCAAGCTCATTCTGAGCCGAGGCGTCGAGCACGGCCCTGCGCCCACCGCATGGGTGACGGCGACGGCTGCCCCGGACAACTCGACCGCACGCGAGCGTGGCGTCCGGGTCGTCACCCTCGACCGCGGCTACGGCATCGACACCCCGCCGCGCGCACCGTGGCTGCTTCTGGGGGCCAAGACCCTGTCGTACGCCGTCAACATGGCCGCGATCCGTGAGGCGAAAGGTCGCGGCGCCGACGACGCGATCTTCGTCACCTCCGATGGCTTCGTGCTCGAGGCCCCGACGGCATCGCTCATCCTCCGCATCGGCGGGCGGTTCGTCACGCCGGCGCCCAACGGCGGCATCCTCCACGGCACGACGCAGCTGAGCCTGTTCGCCCACCTCGAAGAGCACGGGCACGAGACCGGCTACGAGGTCGTCCCGACGAGCGCGCTGGGGGAAGCGGATGCCGCGTGGCTGGTGTCCAGCGTGCGGCTCGCCGCTCCGATCACGGCGATCGACGGCGCCGAGGTTCCTGTGGATGCCGAGCTCACAGCATCCTTCAACCGGTATCTGCTGAGCCCTCGCGACTGAGGCGACAGGAACGACGAAGCCCCTCGGCGCGAGGCGAGGGGCTCCGGGTCACCGCGCGTGCAGGATCAACCGAAGCGGCCGGAGACGTAGTCCTCGGTGGCCTGGACGGAGGGCGTCGTGAAGATGGTCTTCGTCTCGTTGTACTCGATCAGCTTGCCCGGCTTGCCGGTGCCGGCGATGTTGAAGAACGCCGTCTTGTCGCTCACGCGCGACGCCTGCTGCATGTTGTGCGTGACGATGACGACCGTGTAGTCGTTCTTCAGCTCGCCGATCAGCTCCTCGATGGCGTACGTCGAGATCGGGTCGAGGGCCGAGCAAGGCTCGTCCATGAGGATGACCTCGGGCGACACGGCGATGGCGCGGGCGATGCACAGACGCTGCTGCTGACCGCCCGACAGGCCCGAGCCCGGCTTGTCGAGGCGGTCCTTGACCTCATTCCAGAGGTTGGCGCCCTTCAGCGACTTCTCGACGAGCGCGTCGGAGTCCGACTTCGACATCTTCTTGTTGTTGAGCTTCACGCCGGCAAGCACGTTCTCCTTGATCGACATCGTCGGGAACGGGTTGGGGCGCTGGAAGACCATGCCGACCTGACGGCGCACCAGCACCGGGTCGACGTTGGCGCCGTAGAGATCGTCGCCGTCCAGCAGCACCTCGCCCTCGACGCGCGCGCCGGGGATCACCTCGTGCATGCGGTTGAGGGTGCGCAGGAACGTCGACTTGCCGCAGCCCGAGGGGCCGATGAAGGCGGTGACGCTTCGCGGCTCGATGTCGAGCGAGACGCCCTCGACGGCCAGGAAGTCGCCGTAGTAGACGTTGAGGTCGTTGACTTCGATGCTCTTGGACATGGTTCCTGTCAATTCTTTCGGGGGAGGCCGCTCAGCGGCCGAGCTTCGGCGAGAAGACCTTCGCGACGATGCGCGCGATCAGGTTGAGGAGCATCACGATGACGATGAGGACGAGGGCCGCCGCCCAAGCGCGGTTGTGGTAAGCCTCGACCGGGATGCCCGCGTTCATGTACTGCGTATAGACGAAGACGGGGAGCGTCATCATGCGGCCCTCGAAGAGGTTGTAGTTCATGGAGGTTGCGACGCCGGCTGTCAGCAGCAGTGGCGCGGTCTCGCCGATCACGCGCGAGATCGAGAGCATGACCCCGGTGGTGATGCCGGCTACCGATGTGGGCAGCACGACCTTCGCGATCGTGCGCCATTTCGGCACGCCGAGCGCATACGACGCCTCCCGCAGCTCGTTCGGCACGAGTCGCAGCATCTCTTCGGTGGAGCGCACGACGACCGGGATCATCAGCACCGACAGCGCGATCGATCCCATGATGCCCATGCGGATCCCCGGACCGAAGAACAGCGCGAAGACGGCGTAGGCGAACAGACCCGCGACGATCGACGGGATGCCGGTCATGACGTCCACGAGGAAGGTGATGCCGCGCGCGAGCCGGTTGCCGGCGCCGTACTCGATCAGGTAGATCGCGGTGAAGATGCCGATCGGGATCGAGATGATCGCGGCGGCAAGCGTGATGAGGAGGGTGCCGACGATCGCGTGGAGCGCACCGCCGCCCTCGCCGACGACGTTGCGCATCGAGGAGGTGAAGAACTCGGCGGACAAGCCCGCGACGCCGTTGACGACGACGGTGAAAGCGACGGAGACGAGCGGGACCATCGCGATCAGGAACGCGATCGTCACCAGACCGGTCACGAGGCGGTCGACGCCCTTGCGGCGGCCCTCGACGATGGAGGACGCGGTCGTGATGAGCACGAGATACGCCAGCCCCGCCACGACGGCCCAGCCGGCGAGGCTGAAGGCTTCGCCCGAGCCCATCGCGAGCACGCCGAACAGCAGGGCGCTCACGGCGAGGCTGCCGACGAGGATGGCCCAGGGCGCCCACGCGGGCAGGTGTCCGCTGGTGAGCCGGCGCGTCTCGCGCACCGGAGCCGCCGTCTGGGGAGGCTGAGGGGGAGCGGTCGTCACGGTCATGTCAGTTCGCTCCCGAGAATTCCTTGCGGCGGCTGACGATCCATCGGGCGATGGCGTTGACCGCGAAGGTGACGATGAAGAGGATGAGGCCGGTCGCGATCAGCACGTTGATGTTGGTGCCGTACGCCTCGGGGAACGTCAGCGCGATGTTCGCGGGAATCGTGCTCGGGTTCTCCGACGTGAAGAGCTGAAAGGTGACGACGCCCGTGGCGGACAGCACCATGGCAACCGCCATCGTCTCGCCGAGCGCACGGCCGAGCCCCAGCATGGATGCGGAGACGATGCCGCTACGACCGAAGGGGAAGACCGCCATGCGGATCATCTCCCATCGGGTGGCTCCGAGTGCGAGAGCGGCCTCCTCGTGGAGGACCGGGGTCTGCAGGAAGATCTCGCGGCAGATCGCGGTGATGATGGGGACGATCATCACCGCCAGCACGATCGCGGCGGTGAAGATGGTGCGGCCGGTGCTGGAGACCGTGCCGCCGAAGAGGGGGAACCAGCCCATGTTGGCGTTGAGCCACGCGTAGACGGGTTGGACGGCGGGCGCCAGCACGATGATGCCCCACAGGCCGAAGACGACGGACGGCACCGCAGCCAGCAGGTCGACGATGTAGCCGAGACTCTGCGCGAGGCGGCGCGGCGCGTAGTGCGAGATGAAGAGGGCGACCGACACCGCGAGCGGCACCGCCATCAGGAGCGCAAGGAACGACGCCCAGACGGTGCCGAAAGCGAGCGGCCAGACGTACTCCCAGAAGTTCCCGCTGAGCAGGCTGGCGTCTTCGCTGGTGGCGGTGAGGCCCGGGATCGACTGGACGATGAGGAAGATCGCGACGGCGGCGAGCGTGACGAGGATCATCACGCCGGCGCCGAGCGCGGTTCCCGAGAACCAGCGGTCGCCTGGCCGCTGCGTGACCTTGCCCCTCTCGGGGGCGGTCGTCGTGGTCATGGTGTCCTTCTGAATTCGGGTCTCGGGGTGATTCCCGGCCCGGTCGTGCGACGACCGGGCCGGGAATCGGGTCCTACTCGACGACGATCAGGTCGATCGCGGCGTTGACCTGCTCGCGGAGCGCGTCGGAGATCGGCGCGTTGCCGGCCGCGGCGGCGGCCGCGTCCTGGCCCTCGGCGCTGGCCACGTACTGGAGGTAGCCCTTGACGATCGGCGCGACGGCCGTGTCGGCGTACTCCTGGCACGCGATCATGTAGCTCACGAGGACGATCGGGTACACGCCCGCGGCGTCCGAGGTGCGGTCGAGCTCGATCGCGAGGTCGCCCTCGCCACGGCCCTCCTCGAACGGCGACTCGTCGACGATCGCGGCGGCGGCCTCGGGCGAGTACTCGACGAACTCGTCACCGACCTGGATGGCAGCGGTCGACAGGCCCTCCTCTGCGGCGCGCGACGCGTCGGCGTAGCCGATGGTGCCGTTGCCGCCCGCGACGGCCGAGACGACACCCGAGGTGCCCTGGGCGGCCTCGCCGCTGGAGAGCGGCCACACGCCGTCGGGCTCGTTGGTCCAGACGTCGCCGGCAGCCTGGAAGAGGTAGTCGGTGAAGTTCTCGGTGGTACCCGAGTCGTCGGCGCGGTGCACGGGCGTCACGGCCAGGTCAGGGAGTGTCGCGTCGGGGTTGAGCGCGGCGATCGCCGGGTCGTTCCAGTTCGTGATGGTGCCGGCGAACAGGCCCGCGGCGGTCGCGGCGTCCAGGTTGAGCGAGTCCACGCCCTCGACGTTGAAGATGATCGCGATCGGCGAGATGTAGGTGGGGAGCTCGATGATGCCCGAGCCGTCGACGCACGCGTCGAACGGGCCGGCCTCGATCTCCTCCACCTTGAACGCGCGGTCGGAGCCCGCGAACGGGAAGGCGCCCGCCTGGAAGGACTCGCGGCCCGCGCCCGAGCCGGACGGGTCGTAGTTGATGGTGACGTCGGGGTTCGCCGTCTGGAAGCCGGAGGTCCAGGCCTGAACCGCGACCTCCTGCGCCGACGAGCCGCCGCCCGCGATCTCGCCGGACAGGGTCGACTCGGGCGCGTCGGTGGTGTCGCCGGCGGGGGTCTCGTTCGAGGCGCAGCCGGCGAGAGCGAGAGCCGCGACTGCGGCGACAGCGCCCACCTGGGCGATGCGAGAGATCTTCACTGTGTGAATCCTTCACGTGTCAGGGAAACAGGCCGAAACGGCCTTCGGGTTCGAACCCGGTGCGGGGTTCGCTCTGAAACGTAGGCTCGGACTCTTAAGAGTCTGGGCTGTGCGGGTGAACGGAAGGTGAACGGGATGCCGACATCCATGCATCGGCATTGACACGCGGACCGGCGCGGCCCTGGAATTCCGCCTCGCGGAACGCCGGCCGTTCACTCCGGCCCGCTAAGGTGCCTGGCATGAGCAAGACCACGAAGGCCCAGCGCAAGGCGCTCGACGCGATCGATGACGCGCAGTCGGCGGCGAAGAAGGCCCGACGCGTCGCGAAGACCCTGCCGGGCAAGAGCGCCAAGAAGCTGCGCGAGGTCGCGGCCGAGACCGTCGACGACGTCGACGTCTCGAAGAAGGCCGTCCGCAAGAACCCGCGCAAGGTCGTGGAGAAGGCGCATCGCGCCGAAGAGCGGGTGCGCAAGGCGACGCGCGTCGCCGTCGCGAAGGCGGAGAAGAAGGCGCGTCTGCGCGCGCAGGCCGAGCGCGCCGCCGCCGAGGCCGCGAAGGCCGCTGCAGAGGCGAAGGCGCGTGCCGCCGAGGCGAAGGCGCTGAAGAAGGCGGTCGCCAAGGCCGAGCGGGCCGCCGCCCAGGCCGAGCAGGAGGCACTCGATGCCGATCGCGTGCTCGAGGCCGAGCTCACCTCCGGGGAGCCGGAGACGGATGCTGCCGCCGGCGTCGTCGATGAGACTCCGGCAACCGAGGCACCCGCCGTAGAGGAAGCTCCCGCCGTAGAAGAGGCGTCGGCAGCAGAAGGGGCCCCCGCCGCTCCGGCGCCCAAGGCCCGCGCACCCCGCACCACGACGCCGGCCCGCGCGCCGCGTGCGAAGAAGCCTGCGAGCATGCCGAGGGCTGCTGCCGCAGCATCCGTTTCCTCCGATCTGCACACGCTGACCGTCGCGCAGCTGCGCGAGCGCGCGCGTGCCGGCGGCCGGACCGGCTACTCGCGGCTCACCAAGGCCGAGCTGATCACCCTGCTGTCCTGACGTGATCTCGATCGATTCGCCTCCGGCCGTGCCGGCACCGCTGGATCGCATCGACGCGGCACCGGCGCCGCGCACGCTGCTCGACATCCTCCGCGCGACCGTGGAGCGTACACCCGAGGCATCTGCTCTCGACGACGGTTCGGGAGCGCTCAGCTATCGCGAGCTCATGGCGCGCGTCGCACGCACCGCCGCCCTGCTGCACGAGGCGGGCGTCCGCCGCGGCGACCGTGTCGGGGTGCGGATGCCCTCGGGGTCGAAGGAGCTGTACATCTCGATCCTCGGGATCATCGCCGCGGGCGCGGCGTACGTCCCGGTCGACGCCGACGACTCCGACGAGCGGGCACGGCTCGTGTTCGGCGAGGCGCACGTGCGCGGTGTGATCGGCGAGGGCGGGGCGTACGTCCCCGCGGCCGCCCCGGACGGCCAGGAGCCCGCCGCGCTGTTCGGCGGCGCGGCGCCGCACCCGAGCACGCACGCGATCGTCACGGTGCCGCCGCCGACGATCGACGACGACGCGTGGATCATCTTCACCTCGGGGTCGACGGGGGTGCCCAAGGGTGTGGCGGTCTCGCATCGCTCCGCCGCCGCCTTCGTCGACGCCGAGGCGCGCCTTTTCCTGCAAGGCGCGCCGCTCGGCCCGGGCGACCGCGTGCTGGCGGGTCTCTCCGTCGCCTTCGATGCCTCGTGCGAGGAGATGTGGCTCGCGTGGCGGCACGGGGCGTGTCTCGTGCCCGCGCCGCGCTCGCTGGTGCGATCGGGCGAGGACCTGGCGCCGTGGCTCATCCGCCAGGCGATCACCGTCGTCTCGACCGTGCCGACGCTCGCCGCCATGTGGCCTGCTGACGCGATCGAGAACGTGCGCCTGCTCATCTTCGGCGGCGAGGCGTGCCCGCCCGAACTCGTCGCGCGACTCGTCGCCGACGGCCGCGAGGTCTGGAACACGTACGGCCCCACCGAGGCCACCGTCGTCGCCTGCGCGGCGCTCCTCGACGGCGAAGGGCCGGTGCGCATAGGCCTCCCGCTCGACGGCTGGGCGCTGGCCGTCGTCGACGGCGACGACCGGCAGGTCGAGCCCGGCGGTCTGGGCGAGCTCATCATCGGTGGCGTGGGCCTGGCCCGCTACCTCGATCCGGTCAAGGACCTCGAGAAGTACGCCTCGATGCCGACCCTCGGCTGGGAGCGCGCCTACCGATCCGGCGACCTCGTCCGCTACGAGCCGGAAGGACTCCTCTTCCAGGGCCGTGCCGACGACCAGGTCAAGGTCGGTGGGCGTCGCATCGAGCTCGGCGAGGTCGAGAACGCGTTGCAGGAGCTTCCAGGGGTAACCGCCGCGAGCGCCGCCGTCCGCATGAGCGATGCCGGTGTGCCCGTCCTCGTGGGCTACCTCGTCGTCGACGGCGAACTCGACCGCGCGGCCGCTCGCGCCCATCTCGCCGAGCGGCTGGCCGCCGGCGTCATGCCTCTTCTCGCCGTCGTGCCCGACCTGCCGGTGCGCACCTCGGGCAAGGTCGATCGCGCCGCGCTGCCGTGGCCGCTGCCCGACCTCGACATCCCGCGGGCCGGCCTGAGCCCCGACGAGGAGTGGCTCGCCGACCAGTGGCAGGCGGTGCTGGGAATCCCGGTCCCCGACCGCAAGGCCGACTTCTTCGACCTCGGCGGCGGCTCGCTCGCCGCGGCCCAGCTCGTCTCGCGCATCCGCACCCGCGTGCCCGAGTTCTCGGTCGCCGACATCTACGACGTGCCGCGCCTCGGCGCGATGGCGAAGGCGCTGCAGCCGTTCCTGTCGCGCGAAGAGGCGGGGGACTTCCGGATGCCGGAGCCCACGCCCCGCGCCACGCAGTGGGTGCAGTCGCTCCTCGGCGCGCCGCTGTTCATCCTCTCCGGCGTCCGGTGGCTCCTGTATCTGCTGACCGCCGGGGCGATCCTGAACCAGTTCCCGGGATTCGAGGCGCTGCCCTCGGCGCCCTGGTGGCTGCTCATCGTCGGTCTCGTGCTCTTCGCGACGCCGTTCGGCCGCATGGCCATCGCCGCGGCGTCCGCTCGACTGCTCCTGGCGGGACTGCGTCCCGGCGACTACCCGCGCGGCGGCTCGGTGCACCTGAGGCTCTGGCTCGCCGAGCAGATCTCCGATCAGGTCGACGCCGTCGGTCTCGCCGGCGCGCCGTGGGTCTCGTACTACGCGCGCGCCCTCGGCGCCCGCATCGGCACGGATGTCGACATGCACACCCTTCCGCCGATCACCGGGATGCTGAGGGTCGGCGATCGCGCGTCGATCGAGCCCGAGGTCGACCTCAGCGGCTTCTGGATCGACGGCGACCTCGTGCGGATCGGCGAGGTGCGCATCGGCGCCGACGCGACCGTCGGCACGCGCAGCACTCTCGCGCCCGGCACGCGGATCGGCCAGCGGGCCGAGATCGCGCCCGGCTCGGCGGTCTTCGGCCGCGTGCGGGCGAATCAGTCGTGGGCGGGCTCGCCCGCCGTGCGCGTCGGCGGCACGACCGAGGGGTGGCCGGCCGAGCGCCCGCGCGCCGCACGCCGGTGGCTGTGGGCGTACGCCACCTCGGCCGTGGCCCTCGGTCTCCTCCCCATCGTGAGCTTCGCGGCCGGAGGAGTGGTGCTCGCGATCGGCATGCGCGGCACCCCCGACCTCGCGAGCGCCCTCGGCGCGGCGCTCGTCTGGCTCGTGCCCGCGGTGCTCGTGACCGGCCTCGTCTACGCCGGCGCCGTGGTGCTGGGCGTCCGTCTCGCCGCCATCGGGCTCCACGAGGGCACCCACGCCGTGCGCAGTCGCGTCGGGTGGCAGGCGTGGACCACGGAGCGCCTGCTCGACTCCGCCCGCACGGTCCTGTTCCCGCTCTACTCGAGCCTGTTCACCCCGGTGTGGCTGCGCCTGCTCGGGGCGCGAGTCGGACACGACGTCGAGGCATCCACCGTCCTCCTCATCCCGGCGATGACGCGCATCGAAGACGGCGCGTTCCTCGCGGACGACACGATGGTCGCGTCCTACGAGATGCGGGGCGGATGGCTGCGGCTCGGCGAGGTGCGCATCGGCAAGCGCGCGTTCCTCGGCAACTCCGGCATGGCGTCGCCTGGGCACACCGTGCCGAAGGACGGTCTCGTCGCGGTGCTCTCGGCCGCGCCGGTCAAGGCGAAGGCGGGCTCGTCGTGGCTCGGCTCGCCGGCCACGCGCCTGCGCCGGCAGCCGAACGAGAGCGACGCGAGCCGCACCTACAACCCGCCGGCGTCTCTGCGCGTGGCACGGTCGCTGTGGGAGATCTGCCGCTTCATCCCCGTGGTCGTCACCTGCGGCCTCGGGCTGCTCGTGCTGTTCGCGCTCGCCGCGCTCGTCGACACGGTGGGCCCCTGGATCACGCTTCTCCTGTCGGGTTTCGTGCTCCTCACGGCTGGCGCGGTCGCCGCGGGCATCTCGACCGCCGCGAAGTGGCTGTTCGTCGGCACGATCCGGGCGGGTGAGCAGCCGCTGTGGTCGAGCTTCGTGTGGCGTACCGAGGTGTCGGACACCTTCACCGAGATGCTCGCGGCCCCGTGGTTCGCGCGAGCGGCCGCCGGCACGCCGGCGCTCGCGGTGTGGCTCAGGAGCCTCGGCGCCCGCATCGGGCGCGGCGTGTGGTGCGAGAGCTACTGGCTGCCCGAGCCCGACCTCGTGACGCTCGGCGAGGCATCCACGGTGAACCGGGGGTGTGTCGTGCAGACGCACCTGTTCCATGATCGAATCATGAGCATGGACACCGTCGAACTCGAAACCGGTGCGACGCTCGGGCCGCACAGCGTGATCCTCCCGGCCGCCTCCATCGGCGCCCACGCCACCGTCGGCCCCGCCTCCCTCGTGATGCGCGGCGAGAGCGTGCCCGTCGGCTCCCGCTGGAGCGGCAACCCGATCGGGCCGTGGCGCGCGGTCACCGTCCGGGCGTATCAGTCGACGTCGTGATCGGGCCCGATCCGTACACGCCGCGCAGCGGCGACGCCTCGTTCGACGTCGTCTCGTACGACCTCGATCTGCGCTACCGCGTCCCCACGAACCGGCTCGAGGGGACGGCGCTCGTCAACGCCGTCGCGACCCAGCGGACCCGCTCGGTGCGCCTCGACCTGATCGGCCTGCGCGCGTCGCGGGTGCGCGTGGACGGCGACCCGCGGACGAAGTTCGCACAGGATGCTGCGGGCCTGCGTGTCACGCCGCCCCAGGCGCTCGAGGTGGGCGAGGAGTTCTCCATCGAGGTGCGCTACGCGGGGGCGCCGCGGCCCCGTCGCTCACGGTGGGGCACGATCGGGTGGGAGGAGCTCGAGGACGGGGCGCTCGTCGCCTCGCAGCCGGTGGGCGCGCCGACGTGGTTCCCGTGCAACGACCGCCCTGATGACAGGGCCCGGTACCGCATCACGGTCACGACGGACGCCGAGTACACGGTCGCGGCGACAGGGGTGCCCCGGCCGCCGGTGCGCAGCGGCGCGCTCACGCGCTGGGAGTTCGCGTCGGAGGTGCCGACGGCGACGTACCTCGCCGCCGTGCACATCGGCGCGTACCGCGAGAGCGCGATCGGACCCTTGCGGTTGATGGCACCCGCGCCGCTCGTGACCGCTGCGCGGCGATGGTTCTCGGACGCGCCGCGCATCGTGGACTGCTTCGAGGAGGCATTCGGCCCGTACCCGCAGGAAGGCTGCACGGTCGTCGTCACCGCCGACCCGCTGGAGATCCCCCTGGAGGCGCAGGGACTCGTGGTGTTCGGTGCGAACCACTTCGAGCCCGAGGCGGCGCGCCTGGTTCCGCACGAGATCGCCCACCAGTGGTTCGGCAACAGCGTAGGCGTCGAGCGGTGGCGGGACATCTGGCTGAACGAGGGGTTCGCCTGCTATGCGGAGTGGCTGTGGTCGGAGGCCTCCGGCGGGGCCGACATCGCGACGCTCGCCGACGAGCACCACGCGCGCCTGCGGGCGCTGCCCCAGGACCTCGTGATCTCCGATCCCGGTCCCGCGCTCATGTTCGACGACCGCGTCTACAAACGCGGCGCCCTGACGCTCGAGGCCCTGCGCCGCACGGTCGGCGCCGAGGTGTTCGCCGACCTGCTCCACACGTGGGTGCGTGAGCATCGGCACGCGCTGGCCACCACCGATGCCTTCCGCGACTGCGTCGCGCGGGTCGCGGGTGCGGCGGCGGCGGATCTGCTCGGGGATTGGCTCGACACCGCGGCGCTCCCGCCACTGCCCGCCAGGCTGCCGGCACCCGCGGTCAGGCGGTGGGTCAGGCTGCCGGGCTCTCGGGACTGAGCACCGCGACGCTCACGAGGATGCCGGGCGGCCCGAGCGCATCCCACCCGATATAGACCCGGCCATCGGGAACGGCCGCCGTCCAGCCGTCCGCCGTCGCCGAGACCACCACCGTCGCGGGCTCGACGCGCAATCCGCGGCCGTCAGCCTTCACCGCCGCCTCGACGCGGACCCAGTCGCGGACGGTGGCCACGCCGTCTCCGAGCACGCCCGCCATGCTGGCCGCGTCGCGGCGCGCGTCGTGCTCGGGCTCCGCGTCGAGGCCGAGGGCCGCCGCGTCCCGCGTGCCCGCCACAGCCGCGATCGCGTACCCGCCGGCGTACGTGACGCTCGCGATGAAAGGGGCCCGGGAGACGACCACCGGACCGTGCGGTCCGCCGCAGCGGGGGCACGCATTGCTCAGCTCGGCGCCGGCGGGCAGCATCCCCGTCAGCAGCCGCCACGCGTGCTCGCGTCGGGGCGAGTGGGGCGGCACCTCGACCCACGCGACGTCGACGATCGACCTCGCGGGCGTCATCACACCTTCGGCTCGTGCGTCTCGATCGTGACGATTCCCGAGCCCGGGTTCTCGACAGACAGGTGCACGACCGAGAACGCGGCGGGCTCCAGGGCCGAGGCGCTGCCGAGGTACGAGCCCCGCAGCGTGCCGGTCGCGAGGGCGAGTTCGCTCAGGATGTCGGGGAGCACAGGCCCGTGGGTGCACAGTACAGCGGGCTTGCGCGAGCGCACCCGCTCGCCGATCACTGCGCGCGCATCGGACTTGCCGTCCTCCCACGCGTCCTGGCTGATCAGCTTGGTCGTGTCGATCTCGCGGCCGATCGCGGCCGACAGCGGTGCGACGGTCTTGACGCAGCGCACCGCGGGGCTCGACACGATCCGCCGGACGCCGAAGGCCAGGAGAGGTCCGACGATGGAGGCCGCCTGCCGGCGGCCGCGCGTGGCGAGCGGCCGCGCGGCATCCTTCCCCTGCCATTCCTCGCGGGCGACCGCCTTGGCGTGCCGGAGGGCGACGATCGGGAAGGTTCTCAACACGCCCTCGTCGATGAGCCGGTGGAAGTGCTCCATGATCTCGGCGTCGACTGGGTAGCTGAGCCGCTTCAGCGCCTTCTTAGGCGAGACCCATTCGATCGCCGCGATCTCCTTGTTCGGCACGAACGCAGACGCGCGGATCGCGGCATCCGTCGCCTCCGCGGCCCAGTAATGCACGATCTTGGTGCGCTTGCTGGGCAGCCGGTACCTCGATACCCCGACGGGTACGCCGAGGGAGACACGGATGCCGGTCTCTTCGTGGATCTCGCGCACCGCCGTCTCGGCGAGCATCTCGCCGGGGTCGACCTTGCCCTTGGGAAGCGTGACGTCGCGGTACTTCGTGCGGTGGATCAGGAGCACGCGCAGCTTGCCGTCGACGACACGCCAGACGACGCCCCCGGCCGCGTAGACGGCCGTCTCGGTCATCGCACCGCCCGCGCCCGCCGGCGCCGCTGCACGTTGGTCATCGTCCGGTCCTGGAGGTCGACGAGCGGCTTGTCCTCGTCGTCCCGGCTGCGCCTCGTCCATTCGCCGTCGGGCTGCAGGTGCCACGAGCTCGTCGAGTCGCTCATCGAGAGCGTGAAGAGGTCGTTGACCTCCTTGACGTGGGCCGGGGTCGAGACCCTCACGAGCGCCTCGACGCGGCGGTCGAGGTTGCGGTGCATCATGTCGGCGCTGCCGATGTACACGATCGGGTCGCCGTCGTTGTGGAACGCGAAGATGCGCGAGTGCTCGAGGTAGCGCCCGAGGACCGAGCGGACCGTGATGTTCTCGCTCATGCCCTCGACTCCGGGCTTCAGCGAGCAGATCCCCCGCACGCACACCTCGACCGTCACTCCGGCCTGGCTGGCGCGGTAGAGCGCGTCGATGATCTGCTCGTCGACGATCGAGTTGACCTTGATGCGCACACTCGCCGGCTTGCCGGCCAGGGCGTTGCGCCGCTCTTTGTCGATGAGTCGCAGCAGTCCCTTGCGCAGATGCAGGGGCGCGACGAGGATCCGCTTGAACTTCTTCTCGATCGCATAGCCGCTCAACTCGTTGAACAGGCGGGTGAGGTCACGGCCGACCTGGTCGTCGGCCGTGAACAGGCCGAAGTCCTCGTAGATGCGGCTCGTCTTGGGGTTGTAGTTACCCGTGCCGACGTGGCTGTAGCTGCGCAGCACGCCGTTCTCCTCGCGGATCACGAGGGCGAGCTTGCAGTGGGTCTTCAAGCCCACCAGGCCGTATACGACGTGCACGCCCGCCTTCTCGAGCTTGCGCGCCCAGAGGATGTTGTTGGCCTCGTCGAAACGGGCCTTGATCTCGACGAGTGCCAGCACCTGCTTGCCGGCCTCGGCCGCGTCGATCAGCGCCTCGACGATAGGGCTGTCACCTGATGTGCGGTACAGGGTCTGCTTGATCGCGAGGACGTGCGGGTCCTTCGCAGCCTGCTCGAGGAACGCCTGCACGCTCGTCGCGAACGACTCGTACGGGTGGTGCACGAGCACGTCGCCCTTGCGGATCGCCGCGAAGATGTCGGGCCGCTCGTTGTTGTCGCCGGGCTGGAACGCCAGCGCGGTTGTCGGCAGGTGCGGCTTGTAGTGCAGATCCGGCCGGTCGATGCGGGCCAGATCGAACAGACCCCGCAGGTCGAGCGGGCCGGGGAGGCGATAGACCTCCTGCGCGGTGATGTCGAGCTCCTTGATGAGGAGGTCGAGCGTCACGTCGTCCATGTCGTCGGTGATCTCGAGGCGGATCGGCGGACCGAACCGGCGACGCAGCAGCTCGGCCTCGAGCGCCTGGATCAGGTTCTCGGTCTCGTCCTCCTCGATCGCGACGTCCTCGTTCCGCGTGAGGCGGAACGCGTGGTGGTCGAGCACCTCCATGCCGGGGAAGAGGTCGTCGAGGTGGTTCGAGATGAGGTCCTCGAGGGGCAGGTAGCGCACGGTGCCGTCGACGGGAGGCAGCTCGACGAAGCGGGGCAGCATCGGCGGCACCTTGAGGCGTGCGAACTCCTGACGCCCGGTGCGGGCGCTGCGGATGCGGATCGCGAGGTTGAGCGACAGCCCCGAGATGTACGGGAAAGGGTGGGCCGGGTCGACGGCGAGCGGCATGAGGACCGGGAAGACCTGCGCCTGGAAGTAGTCGTAGAGCGCCTCGCGCTCGGCCTGGTCGAGCGACTCGTACGAGACGACCTGGATGCCGGCCTCCGCCATCGCGGGCTTCACGAGCGAGGTCCACGCCTCGGCGTGGCGCAGCTGCAGATTGTGCGCCTCCGCCGAGATGTCGGCGAGCACGTCTGCAGGGGAACGGCCCACGTTGGTGGGAAGGGCGAGGCCGGTCACGATGCGGCGCTTGAGGCCGGCGACGCGCACCATGAAGAACTCGTCGAGGTTGCTCGCGAAGATCGCGAGGAAGTTCGCACGTTCGAGCGTCGGGAGGTTCGGGTCCTCGGCGAGCTCCAGCACACGCTGGTTGAACGCGAGCCAGCTCAGTTCGCGATCGAGATAGCGGTGGTCGGGAAGCTGCGAGTCGAAGACCTCCGAGAGGTCGAAGTCGTCGTCGTCCGCGTCGCCCAGGCCGGCGTCGAGCACCTCGGGTTCGATCATCCCCTCATCATTGCAGGGTGACGTGACGAGAGTGTGAACGATCTGTCGCGCAGGTGAACGGCGGCGCTCCGCCCGGGTCAGGCGTCGGTGCGTTCGCGTGAGGCGGGCTCGGGCTCGTCTTCGTACACGTTGAAGCGGTACCCGACGTTGCGCACGGTGCCGATGAGCTGCTCCATGTCGCCCAGCTTGGCGCGCAGGCGCCGTACGTGCACGTCGACCGTGCGGGTGCCGCCGAAGTAGTCGTAGCCCCACACCTCGCTCAGCAGCTGCTCCCGGGTGAAGACGCGCGAGGGGTGCGTGGCGAAGAAGTGGAGGAGCTGGAACTCCTTGTACGTGAGGTCGAGCGGACGCCCGTGCACCTTGGCCGAGTACGACGACTCGTCGATCGTGATGCCCGAGGTCTGGATGCGCGTCGACACCTGCTCGGCCGACTGGCGCCCGACGGCCAGGCGGATGCGGGCGTCGACCTCGGCCGGGCCGGCGGTGAAGAGGATGACGTCGTCGACGCCCCAGTCGGGCGAGACCGCCGTCAGACCACCCTCGGTCACGATCAGCAGCAACGGCGCGTCGAGCCCGGTGGTGTTGAGGATCTTGCACAACGACTTCGCGCCGACGAGGTCGACGCGCGCGTCGACGAAGATGATGTCGGCGCTGGGGGCGTTGACGAGTTGGGCGGGCTCGGCGGGGATCAGGCGCACGCGGTGGCTCAGCAGTTCGAGCGAGGGCAGGACGGGGCCGCCTCCGTGCGTGGAACTGAGAACCAGGAGCTGTGCCAATGGATCGCCTTCCCGGCGCAGGGGGGTGCGCCGCGAACCCCAGTGTAGGGCGTGGGGGAGGGCCTTTCCGTGCGCATTTCGTCTGCCGACACGCCCTGGACCCGTGTCGCGACCGGTGCGCCGCGCGGACCTATGCGCGATGATGGGACGCGTGGCCGTGCCTGAACTCGCCCCCCGCCGTACCATCGGCGGCATCGTCGCCGTCTGGGTGCTCGCGGCGCTGATCGCCATCGCGGTCGGTGTCTTCGCGACGCCAGACTGGCGCGCCGCGTGGCTGGGCGTCGGATTGGGCGGATGCCTCATCGCCGCGTTCGCGGTCCAGCTCTGGTCTGGCCGGTCCCAGGGGTTCACCGAGCGCGTGGCGGCGAGTGTTCTGGGGGCCGCGCTCGTGATGGGCGTCATCAGCCTGGGGTTCGGTCTGGCGGCCCTCGTTCCCGGCTAGACTTCCCCGTATGGATACCGTCGCGCTCGAACTGTTCTTCGTGGGCCTGCTCGGTCTGGCGTCTCTGGCGATCGTCTTCGTCTCCGCGGTGGTCGTCAAGAACCTCTACCGCGGCCAGCGCTGACGGGCTCGGTCGTGCTCGAGATCCCGACCGACCTTCCCGCGGAGCTCGTCCCGCTGTCGTGGCTCATCGGAGTGTGGGAGGGCACCGGCGTCATCGACTACGGCGACCACACGTACACCGGCGAGTTCACGCACCGCGTCAGCTTCAGCCATGACGGCGGCGACTACCTGAACTATTCGGCCGACGCCTGGCTGCACGACGCGGAGGATCCCGAGAAGCGGTCCCGCCTGGTGGCCGAGCTCGGGTACTGGCGTCTCGCCCTCACCGCTACCGACGCCGATGCGGGCCCCGGTCTTCTTCCGGCGCTCACTGCTCCGGTCGCCCGCACGGCCGACGACATCGAGCGGCTGCGCAACGGCGACGGAGGCTTCGATCTCGAGGCTGCCCTCGTGCACGCCGACGGCGTGAGCGAGCTCTATCTCGGTCAGATCAAGGGCCCCCGCATCGACATCGCCACCGACGCGGTGGTGCGTCCTGCCGGGGCTAAGGCCTATGCGGCAGCGACCCGCATGTACGGGCTGGTCGACGGCCACCTGCTGTGGGCGTGGGACATCGCCGCACTCGGCTTCGAGCTCGGCGCCCACGCCTCGGCACGGCTCGCCCGGGCGGAATGATGACGAGCCCGTTCGCCGCTGTTCCGGGGGCCGTCGTCGACGACGCCGGCCTGCAGCACGTCGGAAGCCCTCTCGTCGAGCAGCGCCGGCTCGCCGCGGGCGCGGCTCTCGCCCCCCGCGCCGACCGCGTCGTCATCGCCGTCCCCGGTGAGGACCGCCTGTCCTGGCTCGACTCGCTGTCGTCGCAGGCGCTGACCCGGCTCGCGCCCGGCGTCGGCACGGAGCTGCTGATCCTCGACCCGCAAGGACATGTCGAGCACGCGGCATCCGTCGTCGACGACGGTGAGACCACCTGGCTCATCGCCGATCGCGCCGACGCCGAGGGGCTGTACGACTGGCTCCGCAAGATGCGGTTCCGCCTGCGCGTCGACCCGCGCGTCGCCGACGACGAGTACGCGGTGATCGGCGGCACGGCCGCCGCGCTCGAGCGCATCTCGCCCGCGACGCCGGGCGGGGTGCCCCTGGTGTGGCGCGACCCATGGCCTTCGGTCGCGCCCGGCGGCCACGCGTACGCGCCGGTGGACCCGCACCCGGGTGCCGATCGCGATTGGGCCGAGGCGATCGTCACGCGCGACGAGGAGCAGAGGATCGCGGATGCGGCGGCCCGCGGTGAGCTCGAACTCGCCGGTCTCGCGGCTGCCGACGCGCTGCGCGTCGCCGCGTGGCGTCCGCGGTGGACCACCGATGTCGACGAGCGAGCGCTGCCCCACGAGCTGGACTGGCTGCGCACCGCAGTGCACCTCGACAAAGGCTGCTACCGCGGGCAGGAGACCATCGCGAAGGTCCACAACCTCGGTCACCCGCCGCGTCGCCTCGTCTCGCTGCAGCTGGACGGCTCGGGCAGCGTGCTCCCCGCACACGGCGCGGCAGTACACCTCGGCGACACTGAGGTGGGCATCGTGACCTCGGCGGCGCTGCACTACGAAGAGGGCCCGATCGCGCTCGCGGTCGTCCGCCGCACCACGCCGGTCGACGCCGCGCTGACGGTCGACACCACCGACGGCCCAGTCGCAGCGGCCCAGGAGATGGTCGTGCCGCCGGATGCCGGGGCCACGGCGAACGTGCCGCGGATCACCCGGCTGTCGCGCCGCGCGGCCGCCCAGTAGGAGAGCCGGCGGTGACCGGCGACGGCGAGACCGCCGGGATCACGCAGGTCGTCCCCACGGGCTGGCGCGCCCGGCTGGACCTGCGCCCGCAGCTGTCGCGCGTCCGGGGATCGGCGCTCGCGATCGTGCAGATCACGGTGGCGGCGACCGCCGCGTGGGCGTTCGCGCACTACGTGCTCGGGCATGCTGCGCCGCTGCTCGCGGCGACCGTGACGATCACCAGCCTCGGCCTCGTGCGCGACGCGCGCCCGCGGCGCGTGCTGGAGACCGTCGTCGGGATGCTGGTCGGCATCCTCGTCGCGGAGGGCTTCGTCGTGGTCGTCGGACCCGGCTGGTGGCAGCTCGCTCTCGCCCTCGGCGTGACGCTACTGGTCGCCCGGTTCCTCTCGCCGTACCCGCCGTTCGCGATCATGGCGGGCGTCCAGGCATGCATCGTGATGTCCTTGCCGGCGGCAGAGCCGTTCTCCCGGCTCATCGACGGCGCGGTGGGCGGTGTCGCCGCCCTCGCGGTGACCGCGCTCATCCCGCGCAATCCCCGACGGGAGGAGGCCCGCGACGGGCACGCGGTCTTCGCAGCGGCGGACGCCGCGGCGCGCACGATCGTACAGGCGCTGCGCCGGGGCGACGCGATCCGCGCCGCCCGCGGCCTCGAGAAAGCGCGGGCGATCGCCCCGCGCATCGACGAGTGGCGCGCCTCGCTGGACTCCGGGCTCGCCGTCGCCCGCTTCTCGCCGTGGCTGCGCCCGCAGCGTGCCGAGCTTCGTCGGCACCATGCGGTGCTGCAGGCGATGGACTTCGCCACCCGCAACCTCCGCGTGGTCGCCCGCCGCGCGGTGTACCTGTGCGACGACGGCCAGCGCCGACCGGTGCCGGCGGACGTGCTGGCCGAGCTCATGCGCGCCGCCGGGCTGCTGGGCGAAAGCCTCGACGACATCTCGCTGCAGCCGGCGGCCCGCGAGGCGGTGCGTGCGGTCGCCGTGCGCCTCGACCCGGAGCAGATCCTCCCGGACGGTTCGCAGGGCGAGCAGAACCTGATCACGGCCATGCGGCCGTTCGCGGTCGACCTCCTCACCGCGACCGGCATGTCCTCCGCCGAGGCGCGCGCCGTGCTGCCTCGCGTGTGACGAACGGAGCAGGGCACGCTCAGCTCGGGGCCACGGCATCCCACGGCACGGTGACCTCGCCGAGACGCCACCGCGACCGTTCGAGGATCGGCCAGCCACCGTCGGTCAAGGCCGACAGCGCCGTGCGCCAGCGATGCACGGGACCGAAGGGCGACACGCTCGCCGCGCGCTCCCACTCGGTGTCGAGGGCGGCGAGGAACGCGTGCACACGTTCCCCGGGGACGTTGCGGTGGATCAGCGCCTTGGGGAGCCGCTCCGCGGCGATGGACGGATGCTGCAGCCCCGCCAGTCGCAGCGACACGGTCAGCGTCCGCGGCGCAGCATCGGGGCCGATCGCCGCCCATGTCGCGACGCGCCCGATCTCGTCGCACGTGCCCTCGACGAGGAGGCCGTCCGGTGCGAGACGCCCGCACATCGTCGCCCACGCCGCCGCGACCTCCGACTCGTCGTACTGCCGCAGCACGTTGAACGCCCGCACGACCGCCGGCCGGCGTCCGCCCGGCACGGGCACCTCGAAGCCGCCGCGCGCGAACGAGACGCGGGCCTCGGGTGCGAAGGAGGTGCCGCCCGCGCGCACGAGCTCGAGCTGGACGAGCGCCCGCGCGACCCGCGCGGGATCGATCTCGAGGCCGAGCACTTCGACGTCCGGCCGTGCACGGACCAGCCGCGAGTACAGCTCGAGGGCCGTGACGCCGCTCGCGCCGTAGCCGAGGTCGATGACGAGTGGATCCGCCGCTCGTCGGAGGGCTGGGTGTCGCGCGATCCACCGGTCCACGCGCCGCAGCCGGTTGGTGCCGGTGGTCCCGCGCGTGATCTGCCCGACCGGTCCCCGCGCCATGCCTCCATGATGCCAGCCGTGCCCGTCACAGCATCCGGACGCGGCCCCCGGCGCGGATATCATGGGGCGCATGACCGCGCCCTACACGCTGATCCTCCTCCGACACGGCCAGAGCGAGTGGAACAAGACCAACCAGTTCACGGGCTGGGTCGACGTCCGCCTCACCGACCAGGGCAAGGCCGAAGCCCAGCGCGGCGGCGAGCTGCTCGCCGAGTCCGGCATCCTCCCCGATGTGCTGCACACCTCCGTGCTCAGCCGCGCCATCCAGACCGCCGACATCGCACTGGATGCGGCCGATCGCCTCTGGATCCCCGTCAAGCGCTCGTGGCGCCTCAACGAGCGCCACTACGGCGCCCTGCAGGGCAAGGACAAGGCACAGACGCTCGCAGAGTTCGGCGACGAGCAGTTCATGCTGTGGCGCCGCTCGTTCGACGTCCCGCCGCCACCGCTTCCGGCGGACGACCAGTACAGCCAGGTCGGCGACCCGCGCTACGCGGGCATCGACGGCGCCGTTCCCGACACCGAGTCGCTCAAGATCGTCATCGACCGCATGCTGCCGTACTGGCACAGCGACATCGTCCCCGACCTGAAGGCCGGCAAGACCGTGCTCGTGACGGCGCACGGCAACTCGCTGCGTGGCCTCGTGAAGCACCTCGACGGCATCAGCGACGCCGATATCTCGGAGCTCAACATCCCCACCGGGATCCCGCTGGTGTACCGCCTCGATGAGAACCTCGAGCCCGTCGCCCCCGGCGAGTACCTCGACCCGGAGGCCGCCGCCGCCGGTGCCGCCGCGGTCGCGAACCAGGGCAAGGCCTGACGTCACGAGCGCCGGAAGAGCGGATGCCTCCCCACGAGGCATCCGCTCTTCCTTTTCTTCGCCTTCGCAGCGGCAGGCCCCAGCTGCGGCCGCGTGACGGGCTCTACAGAGACGGAGCGACGTCGATCGAGTCGGTGCTCGACGTCCAGTCCCCGGTGGAGAGGTAGGCGACCTTCTTCGCGACCGACACCGCATGGTCGCCGAAGCGCTCGTGGTAGCGGCTCGCGAGCGTGGCGTCGACGGTGGCGGACGGGTCGCCCTGCCAGCTGTCGCTGAGCACCTTCTCGAACACCGAGACGTGCAGCTCGTCGAGCTTGTCGTCGGCGTTGCGGATCTCGTCGATGAGGTCGCCGTCCTGCGTGCGCAGCAGCTCGGTGAGTTGGCGAGCGGCTTCGACGTCGAGTTCGCCCATCTTGAGGAACGTGGACTTGAGGCCCTTGGGGATGGCCCGCTCGGGAAAGCGCATGCGTGTGAGCTGGGCGATGTGCTCGGCGATGTCGCCCATGCGCTCGAGCGACGCGCTCATGCGCAGCGCACTGACGACGATGCGCAGGTCGCGGGCGACCGGCTGCTGACGGGCGAGGATCTCGATGGCGAGCTCGTCGAGCTCGACGGCCTTCTCGTCGATGACCGCGTCGGCCTCGATGACCTCTTCCGCCAGTGCCACGTCACTCGTGCCGAACGCGCGCGTCGCCTTGTCGATGGCGACCGTGACGAGCTCGGCGATCTCGACGAGACGCCCCTGCACGTCCTCGAGAGACTGGTGGAAGACTTCGCGCATTCCGACGCACCTTTCATGGATGGCGGAGCTTTCGCCCGCGCCCGGTCGATTGTCGTCAGGGAAGGTTAACGGATGGTGCTCCCACGGTGAACAGTACGGGGCGTGGACGCCCGCAGCGGGGTCAGCGTCCGTTCTCGCGTGCGGCGTGCACCTACGCTTGAGGCATGGACACGACGCAGCTCGCGCTGCTCGCCCTCCTCGCGGGGATCATCATCGGCGGTTCGATCTCCGTCGTCGTCGTCGCGTCGATGCGGGCGCGCGACCGCGCACACGCGCAGACGTCGGTCGAGATCCCCGATGGGGTACGCGGCGTGCTTCACGGGATGGACGATCCGGCAGTCGTGGTCGACGCATCGTTCACGGTCCTCGCGGCGTCCTCGGCGGCGGCGGCGTTCGATCTGCTCGAGGGCGGTGCGCTGCCGACCGACGAGCTGCGCACCCTCGCACGCCGCGTGCGTACCGGCGACGCGGCGGTCGCCGAGACGAACGCGACCGAGACGATGCGGTTGCGCCGCGGTGCTCCGCCGGCCGAGCCTCGTCTCGTGGCGGTGCGCGCATCGCGCATCTCGCCCAGGCTCACCCTCCTCGTGCTGCGCGACATCTCCGAGCGCGAGCGCGTGGAGGAGATGCGGCGCGACTTCGTGGCGAACACGAGCCACGAGCTGAAGACCCCCGTCGGTGCGGTGAGCCTGCTGGCGGAGGCGATCGAGTCGGCGGCCGACGACCCGCCTCAGGTGCGCATCTTCGCGACGCGGCTGCAGGGCGAGGCGAACCGGCTCGCGCTGCTGACCTCGCGCATCATGAACCTTTCGCGGCTGCAGGCCGCTGACGAGCTTCCGCAGCAGGACGTCTCGATCGACGAGGTCGTGGCATCGGCCCTCGACGCGCATGCGATCCAGGCCGACTCCGCCGGTGTCGAGGTGGTGCGCGGCGGTGCACGCGGCCTCTACGTGCACGGCGACGCGCAGGTGCTGAGCGAAGCCGTCGGCAACCTCATCGCGAACGCCATCGCGTACTCGCCGCGAGGCTCCAGCGTAGGCGTCGGCATCAAGGCAGCGGACCGGATCGTCGAGATCGCCGTGACCGATCGCGGCATCGGCATCGCCGAGGGAGAGCAGGACCGGGTCTTCGAGCGCTTCTACCGATCCGACCCCGCACGCGCACGCCGCACCGGCGGCAGCGGTCTGGGCCTGTCGATCGTCAAGCACGCGGTGCAGCGGCACGGCGGCGAGGTGCGTCTCTGGTCGCGCCCGGGCCGCGGATCCACCTTCACGATCCGCCTGCCGCAGATCGACGCACCCGCGCTCGAGCCGGCACCCAAGCGTGGGCGCAAGAAGAAGCGGCCCGCAGCGGCCGAAGGCGGCACGGTCGAGGCGCCCGCCGCTCGGGTCGAGGCGCCCGCCGCTCCGGCGCCCCCGGCCGACGCCGATCGGGCGGCGAAGCGCCGGCCCGCGGGTGCGACCAGGCCCGCCGCCGTCGAACCCGCCGCTGCCGAGTCCGCCACTGCCGAGTCCGCCACTGCCGAGTCCGCCGCAGCCCAGTCGTCCGTCGGTCCCGCCGGCGGCAAGAACCCCGCTTCCGTCGCGAATGGAGACCCCGCATGACCCGCGTCCTGATCGTCGAGGACGAGCCAGACCTCGCCGACCCGCTCGCCTATCTCCTTCGCCGTGAGGGCTACGAGGTCGAGATCGCCGAGGACGGCCCGACCGCGCTGACCGCGTTCCGCGAGCGCGGCGCCGACATCGTGCTGCTCGACCTGATGCTGCCCGGAATGCCGGGCACCGAGGTGTGCCGCCAGATCCGGATCAGCTCCGCGGTGCCGATCATCATGCTCACCGCCAAGGATTCCGAGGTCGACATCGTGGTGGGCCTCGAGCTCGGCGCCGACGACTACGTCACCAAGCCGTACTCCGCACGCGAGCTGCTCGCGCGCATGCGTGCGGTGATGAGGCGGTTCTCGCAGATCGACGCCGACCTCGAGGATCGCGTGCTGGACGGCGGTCGCGTCGTGCTCGATATCGACCGCCACACCGTCGCAGTCGAGGGCGGCGAGATCAACATGCCGCTCAAGGAATTCGAGCTGCTCGAGGTTCTCATGCGCAACGCCGGACGCGTGCTGACGCGCGGCCAGCTCATCGACCGGGTGTGGGGGAGCGACTACTTCGGCGACACGAAGACGCTCGACGTCCACATCAAGCGCATCCGCTCCCGCATCGAGAAGAACCCGGGCTCGCCGGAGATGCTGGTCACCGTGCGCGGGCTCGGCTACCGCTTCGAGGGCTGACGCACCGCGAAGACACGAAGAGGGTGCCCCTCGCGGGGCACCCTCTTCGTGTCTTCGCGACCGCGCTCACGGAGCGAGCGGCGCGAGGTAGTCGAGAGTGCCGTCCAGCACAGGCACGGAGACGATCGCGCCTTCGGAGTCGCCGGACTGGAAGAAGGTGGTGACGTCGGTGCCGGGGAGGGCGTCGAGGTCTTCGACGAGCAGCGGTTCGTCCTCGTCGGAGCCGAGGCTCACCGTCGTGTTGGCCGGCACGCGCACGGTGAGCGTGGGGCCGCCCTCGCCGAACTCGACGTTGAGGGTGTGCGAGTCCTCAGTCTGGTTGACCAGCGCGGCCACGAAGTTGCCCTCCGAGCCGTCCTCGTTCGCGACGATCTGCGCGTTGCGCACCTCGACGGGGCCGGCATCGTGGACGTTCGTGCCCTCCGCCGCCGAATAGGTGATCGTGGTCGCCTGCGGCGAGATCATGCTGCACCCGGTCGTCGTGAGGACGAGTGCGCCCCCGATGGCCAGCGACGCGATGAGGCGGCGGTTCACGGATCCTCCATATGACGGATGACGGTTCTCCAGCATTCTAGGGGCTCGTGATCGACCGCGCGGAGCACCGCCCGGCCCGGGGACGGAGAACCTTAGCGTATTTCGCCTGTGGTATCCTGGAGGTTGCCGAAAGGACATAACTCCATGCTTTTTGAGGTTGGCGAGACGGTCGTCTACCCCCATCACGGGGCGGCAACGATCATCGAGGTCAAAGACCGGATCATCAAGGGCGAGACGAAGAAGTACCTGAAGCTGAACGTCACGCAGGGTGATCTCATCATCGAAGTCCCCGCAGAGAACGTCGACCTGGTCGGCGTCCGAGACGTCATCGGCAAGGAGGGCCTCGACAAGGTCTTCGAGGTTCTGCGCGCTCCCTTCACCGAGGAGCCGACCAACTGGTCGCGCCGCTACAAGGCGAACCTCGAGAAGCTCGCCTCCGGTGACGTCATCAAGGTCAGCGAGGTCGTGCGCGACCTGTGGCGCCGCGATCAGGACCGCGGCCTGTCGGCCGGGGAGAAGCGCATGCTCGCCAAAGCGAAGCAGATTCTGATCTCCGAGCTCGCTCTGGCCGAGAAGACCGACGAAGAGAAGGCCAGCGTTCTTCTCGACGAGGTCCTCGCGAGCTGAGACTCCTGGGAACGGCGCCCCCTGCGGGGGCGCCGTTCTGCTGTGTGCGCCCGGTTCTGCAGAGGCCGTCCCCGCACGGCGCCGGCCGTCGATCGCGATAGCGTGAACGGGTGAGCATCACTCCCGTGCCGCGCGTCGGCGTCATCGTCGTGGCCGCCGGATCAGGCACCCGTCTGGGCGCCGGAGCGCCGAAGGCGTTCGTCGGCATCGACGGGAGCAGCATCCTGCGGCATGCGCTCGAGGGAGTGTTCGCCGCTCCGCTCGCGCAGGTCGTGGTCGTCGCCCCCGCCGGACGCGAGGGCGACGCGATCAGCGAGGCGCTGGCCACCGCGGGGGACCGACGAGACCTCGTATCGGTCGTCGCGGGCGGGGAGACCCGGCAGGCCTCCGTCGCCGCGGGGCTCGCGGCGCTCTGGGCGGACGTCGAGGTCGTGCTGGTGCACGACGCGGCGCGCGCCCTCACCCCCGCAGAGGTCTTCGAGCGCGTGATCGGCGCGATCGACGGGGGTGCGGCGGGCGCCATCCCGGTGCTCCCCGTGATCGACACGATCAAGCGTGTCGCGGGCGACGAGATCGTCGCCGCGGTCGACCGTGCGGAACTCGCTGCCGCGCAGACGCCCCAGGGCTTCCGGCGAGACGTGCTCGACGAGGCATACGACGCCGCCCTCGCGGACTTCACCGACGACGCCGCACTGGTGGCCGAGGCCGGGCATGCGGTCGCCGCCGTGCCGGGGCATCCGCTCGCCTTCAAGATCACCACCGCCACGGACCTCGAACGCGCCCGCCACCTGATCGCCGAGCCCGCACCGCACGTCGCCGCCCACCTCGGCCGTGCGCCGGCGCTCCCGCGGGTCGGCGTCGGCACCGACGTTCACGCGTTCGGCGGTGAGGGCACGCTGTGGCTGGCGGGGCTCGAGTGGCCCGGCGAGGCGCCGCTGTCAGGACACTCCGACGGGGATGCCGTCGCCCATGCGATCGTCGACGCACTTCTCGCCGCCGCGGGGCTCGGCGACATCGGCACGCACTTCGGCACGGATCATACCGAGTACGCCGGGGCGCACGCCGACGCGTTCCTCACGCGCACGGTCGCGCTCCTCGGGGAAGCGGGCTGGCGCGTCGGCAATGTCTCGGTGCAGGTACAGGCCAATCGCCCGCGCCTGTCCGCACGCCGCATCGAGGCCGAACGCGCCCTGTCGGACGCACTCGGCGGTGCACCGGTGTCGGTGTCGGCGACGACCACCGACGGCCTCGGGTTCACCGGGCAGGGCGAAGGCGTTTCGGCATTCGCCGTCGCCCTCGTCGTGCCGGCCTGAGAAGCACCGGAGCGGCGGGCGTCAGAGTGCGCGGGTCATGAACACCGAGAACGGGTCGAGCACGTAGTCTCCGAACGGACCGCAGACGACGAAGCCCTCGCTCTCGTACAGGCGCTGCGCGGGGACGAAGTCCTCGGTGGCGCCCGTCTCGAGCCACAGGCTCGACATCCCGCGCTGCCGCGCGTGCTCCATGATGTGGCGCAGCAGCGCGCGGCCGATGCCGGCGCCCCGGAACCGGTCGTCCGCGCGCATCGACTTGATCTCGCCTCGGTCGGGGTCGAGTGCCTTCAGGGCGCCGACGCCCGCGAGCTCTCCGTCGACCCACGCGGTCCAGACCGAGAGGGACGGGTCCCGCAGCCCATCGATGTCGAGCGCGTGCACGCTCTCGGGGGGAGAGCTGTCGTGCATCGCCGCGAGGTGCAGGGCGATGAGGCGGCGGGTGGCTTCGCCGGTGAGGTCGTCGGTGCGGATCTCGATGGTGCGCTGCATGTCGCGCCCAGTGTGCCACGAGCCGGTTTCGGCCGTGTTTCCGGCCGTGGGGCCGGGCTTCACGCCTCGACGGCGTAGGGAGCGGCGTCGCGTGGCGCGCGGGATCCCCACGCAAGGAGTGCCAGCCCCGCGGCGAGGACCACGAGTCCGACGACGGCGAGCGCCGACAGGCGCTCGCCGAGCACCACGATACCGAGCACGCTCGCGGTCAGCGGCTCGCCGAGGGTGAGCGTCGCGGCGGTGGCCGCCGTGAGCCCGCTGAGTCCCCACGTGAACAGCACGTAGGCGATCGAGATGGTGGCCAGGCCCAGCCAGAGCGCCATCACCACGCCGGGTGTCGTGCCGAGCCACGCCAGGTCGACGAAGGGGAGCGCGAACGCGCAGATCGCCGCGGAGCTCGCGCCCATGGCTCCGACGACGGTGAAGGGATCCCAGCCGTCGTCGAGGAGACGCCGCTGCGCGTTGGCGATGACGGCGAACGACGCACCCGCGCCCACCGATCCGGCGAGGCCCAGGGGATCCGTCCCGCCGCCCGTGCCCGCCGCGCCGCCGAAGCCGAGCAGCACGACGCCGATCGTCGCGAGGGCGGTCGCGCCCATCCACGCGAGTGTCGGCATCCGTCGCGTCAGCGCCCATTCCAGCAGGCCCGCGAGGATCGGTGCGGAGCCGAGGGCGACGACCGTGCCGACCGCGACGCCGTTGCGCGACGTGCCGAGGAAGAACAGCGGCTGGTACAGCGCGAGACACGCGCCCGTGAGCACCATGAGCAGGGCGGGACGCGGGCCCCACCGCGGACGCACCGTACCGGTGGGGAGCCGCGCCCGGTGGCGCGCGGCAAGCGAGAACGCGATGATGGCGAGCCCGGTGCCGCCGATCACCATGCGCATCACGCCGATCGAGAGGGGAGTGGTGCCCTCGGGCCCGAGCGCCTGCGAGGTTCCGGTCGTGCCGAACAGCAGCGCGGCGGCGAGGACGGCGAGCACATGCACCTTACTGTTCTATCCCGATTCGGCGCCGGGGCCTGTGCGCCCCGGGTCTCTCAGGGGTCGCCACGGCGCCCGCCGGTAGGCTGGTGCGGTGACGGTTCAGCTGTACGACACCAAGGCGCAGACCCTGCGCGATTTCGTGCCCCTCGACCCCGGAAACGTCACGATCTACGTGTGCGGCCCGACAGTCCAGTCCGGCCCCCACATCGGGCACCTGCGGGGCGCGCTCAGCTTCGACATCCTCCGACGCTGGCTCACGCATCGGTACGGCCGCGTCACCTTCGTGCGCAACGTCACCGACATCGACGACAAGGTGCTCGCGAACGCGACCGACGGCGAGCCGTGGTGGGCGCTCGCATACCGCATGGAGCTCGAGTTCACCCGCGCCTACACCGCGATCGGCATTCTCCCGCCGACGTACGAGCCGCGCGCGACGGCGTCGATCCCGCAGATGCAGGAGCTCATCCAGCGGCTCATCGAGGCGGGTCACGCATATGCCGCGCCGGAGGGAACGGATGCCGCGGGCGACGTCTACTTCGATGTCCGGTCCTGGGCGGACTACGGGTCGCTCACGAACCAGTCGATCGACGCGATGGAGCCGGCCGCCGACGCCGACCCGCGCGGCAAGCGTGACCCTCGCGACTTCGCGCTCTGGAAGGGCGCCAAGCCCGACGAGCCGGCATCCGCCACGTGGACCTCGCCGTGGGGCGCCGGGCGCCCCGGCTGGCACATCGAGTGCTCTGCGATGGCGCGGCGCTACCTCGGTGCCGACTTCGACATCCACGGCGGCGGGCTCGACCTGCGCTTCCCCCATCACGAGAACGAGCTCGCGCAGTCCACGGCGGCCGGCGACGGCTTCGCGCGGTACTGGGTGCACAACGGCCTCGTGACGGTCGGCGCGCAGAAGATGTCGAAGTCGCTGTTCAACTTCGTCCTCGCCGAGGACCTGCTCCGCGAGCGCGACGCCCTCGTGGTGCGCTACGCGCTCGCCGCGGCGCACTACCGGTCCAGTCTCGACATCACCACGTCGACGTTCGACGAGGCCGAAGCGGCGCTCGAGCGCATCCGCACCTTCCTCGAGCGCGCGATCCGCATGTTGCGCGGAGCCGAGGATGTGAGGGTGGATGCCACGGTCCCGGCCGCGTTCGCCGCGGCACTGGACGACGACCTCGGCGTGCCCCAGGCGCTCGCGGTGCTGCACGAGACCGTACGCGACGGCAACACCGCGCTCGACGCAGGCGACCGTGCCGGTGGGCTCCGCGCATTCGCGGACGTCGCCGTGATGGCGGGCGTGCTCGGCATCGACCCTCTGGATCCGCACTGGCGGTCGACGGACGCCTCGGCCGAGGCATCCGCTCTCGATGTACTGGTGCAGACCATGATCGCCCAGCGCGCCGACGCGCGCGCGGCCAAGGACTGGGCGGCCGCCGACCGCATCCGCGACGCGATCGCGGCGGCCGGCATCGCCCTCGAAGACGGTCCCGACGGGACGCACTGGAGTGTGGCCGATGCTCCTCGTCCGGTGGAGAGCAACCGACGGGCCGCGGCCCGCACGAAGGAGAACTGATGGCAAAGCCAGGACGCCCCGGCGCCAGCAAGAGCAGCAAGAAGGGCCCCACCAAGGGCACCGGCGGCAAGAACAAGCGGTCCCTCGAGGGGCGCGGGCCGACGCCCAAGGCGGAGGACCGCGCGTGGCACCCGGCCGGCAAGCGCAAGGCCGCCGCCGAGCGGTACGCGGCGGCCGGCGGCAAGGGCAAGCCCGGGCAGCCCGCGCCCCGCAGCTCCCGCCCCGCGAAGAAGGACGACGACACCGAGACGGTCACCGGCCGCAATTCGGTGCTCGAGGCGCTGCGCGCCAAGATCCCCGCGACCGCGTTCTACATCGCGCAGCGGGTCGAGATGGATGACCGGGTCAAGGAGATGCTGGCGATCGCCACGCACCGTGACATCCCGGTGCTCGAGGTGACGCGTCCCGAGCTCGACCGCATGGCCGGCTTCGACGGAGTGCACCAGGGCGTCGCGCTCAAGGTGCCGCCGTACGAGTACGGCCACCCGCAGGACCTGCTCGAGCAGGTGATCGAGTCGGGTCAGACCCCGCTGTTCGTCGCGCTCGACGGCATCACCGACCCGCGCAACCTGGGTGCGATCCTCCGCTCGACCGCGGCCTTCGGCGGGCAGGCCGTCATCGTGCCGCAGCGCCGCTCGGCCAGCGTCAACTCGGCCGCGTGGAAGACGAGTGCGGGCGCGGCGGCACGCGTGCCCGTCGCCCTCGCCTCGAACCTCACGGCGATGCTCAAGGACTTCAAGAAGCAGGGCGTGTTCGTCCTCGGCCTGGACGGCGGCGGCGACGTCTCCCTTCCGGAGCTTCAACTGGCCGACCGCCCCGTCGTGATCGTCGTCGGCTCCGAGGGCAAGGGCCTCTCGCGCCTGGTGACGGAGACGTGCGACCAGATCGTGTCGATCCCGATCTCGTCGGCCACGGAGTCGCTCAACGCCGGGATCGCGGCATCCGTCGCCCTGTACCAGGTGTCGACCCTCCGAGGCGCCCGTCCCGCCTGAGTCCCCGCCCGACGGGCGCGGGACGAACTCCGCCCGCATCGCACGATCCCTTCTGCAGAGCCGGCACGAGCCGGCGAAACCACACGTCGAAAGGCACCAGCGCATGGCACGCATCGCCGTCATCGGAGGCTCGGGGTACGCCGGCCGTCACATCGTCGCGGAGGCGGTGAGTCGGGGGCACAACGTGCTGTCGATCGCTCGCCGCATCCCCGCCGAGCGTCACGCAGGGGCGATGTACATCGAAGGCTCGCTGACCGACGTCCCCGACCTGCTCTCGCAGATCGTGGGCGTCGACGTCGTCGTCTCGGCGGTCGCACCGCGTGGCGAGATGCAGGGCCTCGTGCGCCCGAACATCGCTGCGCTCGCCTCCCTCCTTCCGGAGGGCGTTCGCCTGGGCGTGATCGGCGGCGCCGGCGGCAGCCTCGTCACCGAGGGCGGCGAGCGGGTCGTCGACCTTCCCTCCTTCTCCGAGGACTACAAGGCGGAGGCGCTCGAGGCGATCGGCGTCCTGGACGACCTCAAGCAGGCGCCGGAGTCGCTGGACTGGTTCTACATCCACCCGGCCGGCGGCTTCGGAGCGTACAACCCGGGGGAGCGGACCGGCGAGTACCGCACCGGGGGCGACGTGATCGTCACCGACGCCGAGGGCGAGTCGTACATCTCGGGCGAGGACCTCGCGGTGGCGATCGTCGACGAGATCGAGAACCCGCAGCACCCCCGCAAGAGGTTCACCGTCGGCTACTGACGAGCGAGGTCAGACCAGGTCGCGCCAGTCGATGTCGTCCTCGTCGTCATCGTCGATCACGGGGTTGGACGACGTGATGATCGAGAGCGACACGGTCTCGGTCGGCGGTCCCATCAGGGTCGCCTCGTCGCGGCGGTGGCGCAGCACGTTGTCGATGTAGCTCGTCAGCGCCTCGGCGAGGGGCACCGACTTGCCCTTGGCCTGCGACAGGTACCAGCGGTGCTCGAGCAGCTGGTGGAACACCTCAGCCGGCTCGAGCTTCGAGCGCAGGTCCCACGGGATCGCCTTGACGACCGGCTCGAACACCCGGGTGAGCCACTCGTGCGCGACCATCTCCTCGTCGTCGCCCAGGCGCGAGATGCGCACGCGGAACTCGTCGAGGTCGTTGAGCAGGCGCCGCGCCTGGTTCTCCTCGACGTCGAGGCCCGTGAGGCGCAGCAGGCGTCGCTGGTGGTGGCCGGCGTCGACGACCTTCGGCTGGATCGACACGCGCGTGCCGTCGGAGGTGGCCTGGATCGACATCTCCCCGATGTCGAACCCGAGGTCGTTCAGCCGCTGCACGCGCTCGGTGAGCCGATACGCCTCGTCGGCGCGGAACGTCTCCTCGTCGGTGAGCGCTGCCCACAGCGAGTGGTACGACGACACGATGCCGTCGGCGATCGCGATGGCGTCGACGCCGCCCTCGAGGCGTCCGCCGGCTTCGAGGTCCATGATCTCGCCGGCGATGTTGGTGCGGGCCACGTCGAGGTCGTGCGCACGCTGGCCCGGCGTCAGGCCGCTCTCGTGCAGCTCGCCGGTCTCGGCGTCGACGAGGTAGGCGGCGAAGGCGCCCGCATCCCGACGGAACAGCGTGTTCGACAGCGACACGTCACCCCAGAAGAACCCGACGTTGTGGAGGCGCACGAGCAGCAGCGCGAGCGCGTCCACGAGGCGCGTGGCGGTGTCGGGGCGCAGCACCTGCGTGAACAGCGCGCGGTAGGGGAGCGAGAACTTCAGGTGCGCGGTGACCAGAGCTGCCGGGAGAGGTTCGCCCGCAGCATCCGTTCGGCCGGCGATCACCGCGACGCGCTCCACGCACGGCACATCCAGGCGGGCGAGGTTGCCGAGCATGTCGTACTCGCGCTGCGCCATCGCCTGCGTGGTCTCCTTGATGGCGACCACCCGGCCCGAGAGGTTTGCGAATCGCACCAGATGACGAGAGATGCCCTTCGGCAGGAACACGATGTGGCTCGAGGGCCACTCGCCCAGCGGCGTCGACCACGGCAGCGTCAGCAGTCCCGGATCGACGCTCGAGGCGGTGATGCTCAGGGCGTCAGGCACGATCCCCTCCAGGAGAAAACGAGCGACGGCGCGGGGGGAACAGTCTCCCACCCGCGCCGTCGCGAACGAATCAGCGTTACGCCGCGGCGATGGCCTTGTCGGTGAGGCGCTCGCCCGACTCGATGTCGAACACGTGGACGTGTCCGGGGACCGGGGCCAGCGTGACCTTGTCGCCCGCGAGCGGGTGACGGCGGCCGTCGACGCGCGCGACGATGTCGGTGCGCTTGCCGGCGACATCGGCGTGACCGTAGAGGTAGCCGTCGGCGCCGAGCTCCTCCACGAGGTCGACGGTGACCGTGAGGCCCTTGCCGTCCTCGGGAGCGACCTGGATGTCTTCGGGGCGCACGCCGATGGTGACCTCGCTGCCGTGCGCCTTGCCGAGCGTGTCGGCCTCGACGCCCACGACCTTGTCGCCGAAGTTGACACCGCCCTCGGCGATGTGCGCCGGGAACAGGTTCATGGCCGGCGAGCCGATGAAGCCGGCGACGAACACGTTGTTCGGCTTCTCGTACAGGTCGCGCGGGGTGCCGACCTGCTGGAGCAGGCCGTCCTTGAGGACCGCGATGCGGTCGCCCATGGTGAGGGCCTCGGTCTGGTCGTGGGTGACGTAGACGGTGGTGACGCCGAGACGGCGCTGCAGCGACGCGATCTGCGTGCGGGTCTGCACGCGGAGCTTGGCGTCGAGGTTCGACAGCGGCTCGTCCATGAGGAACACCTGCGGCTGACGGACGATCGCGCGGCCCATCGCGACGCGCTGACGCTGACCACCGGAGAGGGCCTTCGGCTTGCGGGTGAGGTACTGCTCGAGGTCGAGGAGCTTGGCGGCCTCGAGGACGCGCGCGGCGCGCTCCTCCTTGCCGACGCCGGCGATCTTGAGCGCGAAGCCCATGTTCTCGGCGACCGTCATGTGCGGGTACAGCGCGTAGTTCTGGAAGACCATCGCGATGTCGCGGTCCTTCGGGGGGACGTCGGTGACGTCGCGGTCGCCGATGAGGATGCGGCCCGCGTTGACCTCTTCGAGGCCTGCCAGCATGCGCAGCGACGTGGACTTTCCACAACCAGACGGGCCGACGAGAACGAGGAACTCCCCGTCACCGACCTCGAGGTTGAGCTTGTCCACGGCGGGGCGAGTGCCCCCGGGGTACAGACGAGTTGCGTTGTCAAACGTGACGGACGCCATGTTCTCTTCTCCTTCACCGGCAGGTACGTGCCGGACGATCCGTAGTGAGGAATGAGCGGGGGCTTACCCGCACGCCCGCCATCGGGCGCAAGGAACAGTATGACACGGCGCGCGCGGAGCTTGCGTCTGGGCATTTCCCAGGGTGGCTGACTAGCATCGTGGACGGCCGCTTTCCCGTCTGGCCCCGCCGGATCACCGGCCCACTTTCCGCCCCGAGAGGTTCCATGTCGAGCGACGAGTCACAGAACTCCGCGCCCAGCGAGCGCCGCGACGCCGTGCGTGAGAAGGCGCAGCAGGTGAAGGCGCGCCAGTCCCGAGCGCGCCTGATCCGGCGCACGTCGCTCGTCGCCGTCGCGATCGCGTTTGTGGCGGTCATCGCCGTCGTGGTGACCTGGACAGTCTCGTCGAGCGCCTCGAAGCCGACCATGAGTCCCGCGAAGGGCGTCGACGGCGGGTTCGTCGTGACCGACGTCGCCGGAGCAGGAGTCGCGGCCGACCCCGGCGCCGGCGGCCTCGTCGAGGGCGAGGCGTCGACGACTCCCGAGACCGAGCCGACTCCCACCGCGACCCCGACCCAGGCGCCGGCGGTCGACATCCGGGTCTATGTGGACTACCTCTCGACGGGTTCGCGCGATTTCCAGCTCGCGAACATGAAGCAGCTCTCGGAGTGGGTCGACGACGGCGCAGCGACGCTGACGTACTACCCGGTGGCCATGCTCACGGCGAAGTCGAACGGCACGAAGTACTCGCTGCGTGCCGCCGGTGCCGCCGCCTGCGTCGCGCAGCACGCGCCGGACTACTTCTTCGCCTTCAACGACGCGCTCCTGCGCCAGCAGCCGGAGGTCGACTCCGACGGTCTCACCGACGCTCAGCTTGCGGACGTGGCGCAGGCGACGGGGCTCGACGGCCCGAAGGTCGTCCGCGCGTGCATCGAGGAGCAGTCGTACGCGTCGTGGGCGAAGTCAGCGACCGAGCAGGCGCTCAAGGAGCTCCCCGGCACCGACGGCGCCGCCCTCACCGGCACGCCGATGGTGCTGGTGAACGGCACGCAGTACGTCGGCGAGCTGGGCGACCCCAAGGAGTTCGCGCAGTTCGTGCTGACGATCGCGAGCGACGCATACTACAAGGCGACGCCGACCCCCACGCCGACTCCGACGGCCCCGTGACCGGATGCTCGCGCGGGCGCCGCTAGACTGGGCGCTCTGCCGACTTGGCGCAATTGGTAGCGCACCGTACTTGTAATACGGGGGTTACGGGTTCAAGTCCCGTAGTCGGCTCCAGGTTCCCGGGACTCGCCGCCACCGGTCCGCGCCACGCGATCGGCTCCAGCCCTCGGGCAGGAGGGATGGATCGGGTGACCCCACGCCGCCTGCCCGTCTGGATCGGTCTCGGCGGCGCCGCACTCATCGGCGTCCTCACGGCCGTGCAGGCGCGCATCAACGGTGAGCTCGGCGTCCGCATCGGCGACGGGTTCGCCGCGGCCGTGATCTCGTTCGGCTCGGGACTGGTCGTCCTCGTCGTGCTCTCGGCGGCGCTGCCACAGGGGCGCCGTGGATTCGGCGCACTGGTCTCGGGGCTGCGCACGCGCAGCATCCCGATCTGGATGCTGTGCGGCGGCGTCGCCGGCGCGCTCTCCGTCGCCACCCAGTCGCTCGCGGTCGGAATCATCGGCGTCGCATTGTTCACGGTGGGCGTCGTCGCCGGCCAGGCGGTGAGCGGCCTGCTGCTGGATCGTGCCGGGATCGGTCCGGCGGGGATCGTCGCGGTGACCCCTGCGCGCCTCGTCGGCGGTGCGCTCGCGGTGCTCGCCGCGGGGGTGTCGCTCGCCGGAGGCGTCCATGCCCCGCCCGTTCTCCTCGTGCTGCCGTTCCTCGTCGGCGCGGGCATCGCGTGGCAGTCGGCGGTCAACGGCCGGCTGCGTCAGCGCGTCGGCACGCCGCTGACGGCGACCTTCGTGAACTTCATCGGCGGTACGGCGGTGCTCGGCGTCGCCGAACTCATCCACACCGCGATCGCCGGGCCGGCGACCTCCCTTCCCTCCGACCCCTGGCTGTACCTCGGCGGCGTGATCGGGGTGACGTACATCTTCCTGGCGGCGGCGCTCGTGCCCTACACCGGCGTCCTCCTCCTCGGCCTCGGCACGGTCGTGGGCCAGGTCGTCACCTCGGTGCTGATCGACGCGATCTGGCCGACCGACGCCGCGCCGACGCTCGGCGCCTCCCTCCTCATGTCGGCGCTCGCGATCCTGTCGGTGGTCGTGGCGGCCATGCCGTGGGGATGGATCCCGCGCCGCGGCCGCTGACGCCGGACCCCGCGATTTCGCACCCCGCGTCGCGCTGCGGGGTGGCATGCTGAGACCGTGCCGAAGGGGTCGCAGCCGCACCGCACCCTCCCGTCGCGCGCCGACCACGGCGCCCGACCGGAAGAGCGTGCGGTGACGGGACCGGCGCTGACGCCGGACGACCTCGCGGGCATCGACCGCCTCCTGGCACCCACCGACCGGCTCCTCGCCGACGGCTATCCGGGCGACGACGGCGCCCGGCAGCCCGTGCACACGGTCTACGTGCCCGCCGACCGGTACTCCCCGGCCCTCGCGCGCGAGTGGGGCGCTGCGGCGCTCGCAGCTGTCGCCGTCCAGGGCGGTATGGACGCTGTCGTCCTGGACCTGGGCGTGCCCGAAGAGTTCGCCGGCGATGTCTCGGCCCTCGTCGCGGGGAAGCTCGCGTCCGAGCCGATCGAGGACCTCCGCCTCGACCTGGAGGACGGCTATGGCGACCGCGGCGACGAGACGGAGGACGCCGACGTGCGCCGCGCGGCGGGAATGCTTCTGGAGGCCCTCGCGAGCAGCGAGGCGCCCGCCTTCTTCGGGATTCGCATCAAGGGGCCCGAGCGTGCGACGCGAGGACGCGGCATCCGCTCTCTCGATCTGTTCCTGGCGACGCTGCTGCGAGCGGGCGACCTGCCCGACGGCCTCCGGCTCACCCTCCCGAAGGTGACCGCGGTCGCGCAGGTCGAGGCGATGGCGCGGCTCTGCGACCGCCTCGAGCAGCATCACGGGCTCCCGGCCGGGCGGCTGCGGTTCGAGATGCAGGTCGAGACGCCGCAGATCGTGCTGGGCGCCGACGGGACCTCCCCCCTGGCGAGGGCGATCCACGCGGCCGGCGGACGGGTGAGCGGGCTCCACTACGGCACCTACGACTACAGCGCGGCGTTGGGCATCGCCCCGGGATATCAGTCGCTGGACCACCCGGCGGCCGACCACGCCAAGAACGTCATGCAGGTGGCCGCGGCGCAGACCGGCGTGCGGCTGTCCGACGGCTCGACGAATATCCTCCCGGTCGGCGATGCCGACGCCGTGCGCGCGGCATGGCGCCTCAGCGCCCGGCTCACGCGGCGGTCGCTGGAGCGCGGCTTCTTCCAGGGGTGGGACCTGCATCCGGCGCAGCTCGTGCCCCGCTTCGTCACCAACGCCCGGTTCTACCGGGAGGGGTTCGCCGATGCCGCCATGCGGGTGCGCGCCTACGTCGGCCGAGCCGGGGGCGGCGCGGTGCTCGACGAGCCCGCGACCGCCCGTGCGCTCTCGGCGTTCCTGGTCCGCGGTGCCGCCTGCGGTGCCATCACCGCGGCCGAGCTGACGGATGCCGCGGGCCTCGACCTCGCGGCCCTCGTCGCGCTCGCGCATCCGACGCCGGTCACGACCGAGGATCACGCATGAGCTACTACACGCCGCGAGGCGGACTGCCGCCGCAGACCGCACTCCTCACGGACCGGGCCGTCGTGAAGCAGGCGTACACGTTCATCCCGAAGGGAGTGCTGCGCGACATCGTGACGAGCAACCTGCCCGGCTTCACGAACACGCGGTCCTGGATTCTCGCGCGCCCGGTCGCGGGGTCGGCGACGACCTTCGCACAGCTGATCGTCGAGATCGCCCCGGGCGGGGGAGCCGAGGCGCCCGAGCTCGAGAAAAGCGTCGAGGGTGTCGTCTTCGTCACGGCGGGCGTGCTCGCGCTCACCCTCGAGGGCGAGCGGCACGCGCTCGAGGCGGGTGGGTACGCGTTCCTCGCGCCGGGTGCGCACTGGTCGCTCGCCAACGAACGCGGTGAGCCGACGACGTTCCACTGGATCCGCAAGGCCTACGAACGGGTCGACGGCATACCGGTGCCCACGTCGTTCGTCACGCGCGAGCAGGACGTCGAACCGCACGCCATGTCCGACACCGACGGCGCATGGGCGACCACCCGCTTCGTCGATCCCGACGACCTCGCCCACGACATGCACGTCAACATCCTCACGTTCCAGCCCGGGGGGTCGATCCCGTTCGCCGAGACCCACGTCATGGAGCACGGCCTCTACGTCTTGCAAGGCAAGGCGGTGTACCGGCTCAACGACGACTGGGTCGAGTGCGAGGCCGGAGACTACATGCTGCTCCGGGCCTTCTGCCCGCAGGCCTGCTACGCCGGCGGCCCCGAGCCGTTCCGGTACCTGCTCTACAAGGACGTCAACCGTCAGGTCCGTCTCACCTGACGCCGGTGACCACATGAGCGAGCGATCCCACGGCACGGCCTCGTCGTGCGCGGCGGGCGGGTGCTGACCGGGGGCGGTCTCCGGCCGCGCGACGTCGGCATCACCGATGCGGCTCCTCGACGGCACGATCGAGAGCGTCGTCAGCGACCATTCGCCCGCCGCGCTCGACCTCAAGAGCTGGACCACGGCGACTTCGGCGCCGCGTGGGGAGGGGTTTCGTCTCTCCAGCTGGGGCTGCCCGTCGTCCGGACCGATGCCAGGCGACGAGGCATCTCGCTCGAGAAGGTGGTGGAATGGATGTCGGCGCGTCCGGCGGCCCTGGCGGGTCTCGCCCGCAAGGGCAGGATTGCGCTCGGCTTCGACGCCGACCTTGTCGGTGTTCGCACCCGAGGCAGGGTTCGTCGTCGACGTCGCCCGCCTGCACCACAAGAATCCCCTCTCGCCGTACGACGGCCGCGTCCTGACGGGCGTCGTCCGCGAGACCTTCCTGCGGGCTGAACGGGTCGACTTCGCCGAGCCCCGCGGTCGCCTGCTGCGCCGCGACGCGGCCTGACGCCGACACCGGCCGCCCCCGGCCGGGTAGACGTGACGATACGGAAGAAGAGTGAGATGACGGTAGATCCCTATGGCAGCGGCGCAGAGGTCCTCGACACGGAGGACGACCTGCGGTCGCTGATCCCGTCGCGCCCCGCGCGCCACCGCGCGGTGGACCCGTCCATCGCGCGTTCGTGGCTTCTCGTGCCGGGAACCCGCCCTGAGTCGTTCGACGACATGGCGGCGTCGCGTGCCGACGCCGTCGTGCTCGACATCGAGGACGCGGTCGACCCCAGCAACAAGCCGCGGGCGCGCCAGGACGTCGCGGAGTGGCTCCGCGGCGGCGGCCGCGCGTGGGTCCGCGTCAACGACGCGCTGAGCCCGTTCTGGGCCGACGACCTCGCCGCCCTGGCCGGTATCGCCTCGCTCGAGGGCATCATGCTCGCGAAGACCGAATCACCCGACCAGGTCACGAGCTCGTTCGACCGCCTCGGCGGGAACGTGCCGGTCGTCGCGCTCGTCGAGTCGGCGCTGGGCATGGAGGACGCCGCCCACATCGCCCGCGCCCGCGGTGCGTTCCGCCTCGCGTTCGGCAGCGGCGACTTCCGTCGCGACACCGGCATGAGCGCGGACGCCGAGGCGATGGCCTACCCGCGTGCCCGACTCGTCGTCGCCAGTCGCGTGGGCAACCTGCCCGGACCGATCGACGGCCCGACCGTGGGCAACAGCATGCCGACACTGCGTGACCACTCCGCGATCACGGTGTCGATGGGCATGACCGGAAAGCTGTGCCTCGCCGCCGAGCAGGCGCCCGTCATCAACGAGGTCATCTGCCCCACGCCGAGCGAGGTTCTGTGGGCGCTCGACTTCCTGGCAGATTTCGAGGGTCGCGGGCGCGTTGTCCGTGACGGCAGCGACTTGCCACGGCTCGGCCGGGCGCAGAAGATCGAGAAGCTGGCTCTCGCGTTCGGCGTTCACCCGACCTCGTGACCGGCGCCTCACGAGGAGCCATCGAAGGGACGCACGACATGGCGGACGAGACACGGCTGAACAAGGGCGACGCGAACCCCGGCTTCGCGCTTCCCGACTCCACCGGGGCGGTCGTGCGGCCCGAGGATTTCGCCGGCCGCCGCCTCGTCGTCTACTTCTACCCGGCCGCGTTCACGCCCGGCTGCACGACCGAGGCCTGCGACTTCCGGGACAACCTCGCGTCGCTGCAGGCGGCGGGGGTCGCCGTGGTCGGCATCTCACCCGACCCGGTCGAGCGCCTTGCAGAATGGGCCGAGGCCGAGCAGCTGCGATTCCCGCTCCTCTCGGACGAGGACCATGCCGTCGCCGAAGCCTGGGGCGCGTGGGGCACGAAGGCGGTGAACGGCGAGGAGCGCGTGGGCCTCATCCGTTCGACCTTCGTGCTGGATCCCGACGGCACGGTGCAGTCCGCCGAGTATCGGGTGGATCCCCGCGGCCACGTCGATCGCCTCCGCGCCCAGCTCGCCGCCTGAGTCCGCCGGCGCGTGCAGCGCCGACGAGATCCTCGATGCGCTGAACGCCCGTCTGGCCCACACTGGGGAGCAGGAGATCCCGGTCGTGCGGAGCAGCTGCGCCGGATCGCCCTCCTCCGACGGGAAGGGAACATCGGTTCATGAGCCAGATCACGACGCACGTGCTGGATGCTGCGCTCGGAGGCCCTGCGCGTGGCGTCGGCGTGGTGCTCGCCACGGCGGCCGGCGTCGAGGTGGCGTCCGGTGTCACCGACGAGGCGGGCCGGATCGCCGATCTCGGCCCCGAGCGGCTCGACGCCGGAACGTTCCGGCTCACGTTCGCGACCGGCGAGTACTTCGCCGCCACGGGACGGGACACGTTCTACCCGGTGGTGTCGATCGTTTTCGCGGTCGCCGACGGCGGGGAGCACCACCACGTGCCGCTGCTGCTCAGTCCGTTCTCGTACTCCACCTACCGGGGCAACTGACATGACCGAGCCCGGCATCGTGCTCGGCGCGAACCAGTACGGCAAGGCCGAGGTGCGGCTCGTCCGGATCGACCGGGACGGTTCGAGGCACAGGGTCACCGACCTCGACGTGACCTCGCAGCTGCGCGGGGATTTCACGGCGGCCCACACCGAGGGCGACAACGCCCGCATCGTCGCGACCGACACCCAGAAGAACACGGTGTTCGCCTTCGCGCGCGACGGGGTCGGCACGCCGGAGGACTTCCTGCTACGGCTGGGGCGGCATTTCACCGGCGAGTTCGCGTGGGTCACGGGCGGACGCTGGGAGGCCGACCAGTACACCTGGAACCGCATCCCCGTCGACGGCGAAGGGCACGACCACTCTTTCGTCCGCGGCGGAACCGAGATCCGCACGGCCGTGGTCACGTTCTTCGGAGCCGAGGCCACCGTCATCTCGGGGCTGCGCGACCTGGCGGTTCTCAAGTCCGCGGGCTCCGAGTTCCACGGATTCGTCCGCGACCGCTACACGACGCTCGCCGAGACGGACGACCGCATCCTCGCGACCTCGGTCACCGCACGATGGCGCTACCGCAGACTCGATGTCGACTTCGACGAGGCGTTCGCCGACGTGCGGCGGCTGATGCTCGTGGCGTTCGCCGAGACCCACTCGCTGGCCCTGCAGCAGACCCTGTACGAGATGGGCCGGCGCGTGCTCGAGGAGCGCACCGAGATCGACGAGATCCGGTTCTCGATGCCCAACCTGCACCATTTCGCGGTGGACCTCACGCCGTTCGGACTCGACAACCCCAATGAGGTCTTCTACGCCGCCGATCGCCCGTACGGTCTGATCGAGGCCACGGTGCTGCGCGAGGGCGTCGCCGGGGACCACCCCGCGTGGAACGGGATCTCCGGCTTCTGCTGAGGCCGGGTCGCGGCCGGCGTGTCAGCCCTTCGGCATGCGGCCGACGAAGCGCGTCGCGTCGACCCCCTTACGGCGCGTCGGACGCGAGCGCTTCGGCTTGCCGCCGACGTAGAGCCAGCCGAGGAGCTCCTCGTTCTTCTTGAGGCCGTGAGCCTTTGCGACGGCCTTGGATCGCGTGTAGTCGCCGGTGCGCCAGAAGACGCCCCAGCCGGCCTCGTCGAGCACCAGACTCAGCACGTGCGCGACGCCGGAGGCGACGGCCTCCTGCTCCCACCGCGGCACCTTGTGCGTCTTGCTGTAGCTCGCCACCACCGCGACGAGCAGCGGCGCGCGCATCGGCTTCGACGACGTGCCCTTTTCGCCCTCGGCCTTGTTGATAGCCCTGCCCAGACGCTGGCGATCCGCGCCGCGCAGCTCGATGAGCCGCCACGGGTGCAGCGACTTGTGGTCGGCGACCCGACCTGCGGCGGCGACGAAGTCGAGGAGCTCCTCGTGCGTCGGCGCCTCGTCGGTGACCTTCGACCACGACCGTCGTGCCAGCGCGGCGTCGAGCGCGCCGGACATCACCCCGCTCCCGCCTCGTCGCCCGGCGTGAACTGCAGCGAGATCGAGTTCATGCAGTAGCGGTCGCCGGTCGGCGTGCCGAAGCCATCGGGGAACACGTGGCCGAGGTGCGAGCCGCAGTTCGCGCACCGCACCTCGGTGCGCACCATGCCGTGGCTGTTGTCTTCGATGAGCTCGACCGCCTCCGGGCGGATCGATTCGTAGAAGCTCGGCCAGCCGCAGTGCGAGTCGAACTTCGTGCCGCTCTGGAACAGCTCGGCGCCGCACGCCGCACAGGTGTACAGGCCGGCACGGCTCTCGTCGAGCAGCTCGCCGGTCCAGGGCCGCTCGGTGCCCGCCTGTCGCAGGACGGCGTACTGGTCGGGCGTCAGGTCTTCGCGCCACTGGGCGTCGCTCTTGTCGACGGCGTAGGTCATCGTTCCTCCTCGTCCGCAGCGTGCGGCACCCTCCATTCAACCTCAGCGGCACGCGCGGTGGGGCGCCCGGCCATGCGCGAGGATGGCGGGGTGGCGGATGGGACCGATGGCGACGAGACCGACGCGGTCGTCGAGCGGTACGCCCGCTTCGCGCGCGACGAGGCGCCCGATCGCTCCGCGCTCTACGCCGAGTGGGCGGACGGGGTCGCGGCCGATGCGCTGCTCGCCGCGCTGCTCGCGCGCATCCCGGCGACGCGCCGGCAGCCGCCCCTCGTGTTCGCGGTCACCCGCATGCTCGGCGCACCCGAGGACGCGTTCCCGGCGTGGGCAGAGTGGCTGCGCGAGCATGCCGACGAGGTCGTGGCCGCAGCATCCGTCCGTCGCCTCCAGACCAACGAGCCGCAGAGGTGCGCGGCTCTGCTCCCCGCCCTCGCCACGATCGACGGGCCGATCGCGCTGCTCGAGCTCGGGGCGAGCGCCGGGCTGTGTCTGTACCCCGACCGCTATTCGTACCGCTACCGGGAGAGCGGCCGCGTCGTAGCGCTCGACCCTGACGACGGCACCTCGACGGTGGTGCTGGACTGCGAGGTCACCGGCGGGCCGAAGCTGCGGCTGCCCCACGTGGTGTGGCGCGGCGGAATCGACCTCGAGCCGCTGGATGCCGCGGACGCGGCCGACCGCAGATTCCTCACGAGCCTCGTGTGGCCGGGCGAGACCGGGCGCGCAGAGCGGATCTCGGCCGCCCTCGACATCGCGTCGGCGGATCCGCCGACGCTGCTGGCCGGCGACGCGTCCGACCCGGACGTGCTGCGCGCCGCCGCCGCGCGCGCGCCGGCCGGTGCGACCCTCGTCGTCACGACGCCGGGCGTGCTGCCGCACATCCCGCACGCGGGCCGTGAACGCCTTCTCGACACCCTGCTCACCGTCGACGCGGTGTGGATCACCATCGACCCGCCGGCGCTGCACGAGCGGTGGCATCCGCCCGTCGACGCAGCGTCGTGGGGTGGTTTCGTGCTCGGACGCGACGGCGCGGCGCTCGCCGCGGTGGACCCGCTCGGCTCGTTCGTGCATTGGCGCGCGTGGCGCACTCCAGGAACGGATGCCGCGGGCTAGCGTGGAGGGGTGCCTCTGACCGACCGCGACCGCGCCATCCTCGATTTCGAGGCCGAGTGGCGCCGGCACGCGGGGGCCAAGGAGGAGGCGATCCGCTCCGACCTCGGGCTGTCGCCGGCGCGGTACTACCAGCTGCTCGGCCGTCTCATCGACACGACCGACGCGCAGGAGCACGACCCCATGCTCGTGAAGCGGCTGCGCCGGCTGCGCGAGGCGCGTCTGCACCAGGGCGCGGGGCGCGCCGCCGACGCGCGCTGACCTGCCGCTCCACGCCACGCGGGTCCGCCCGCGCGGGACGCTCAGGCTTCGACCGGTAGCATCGACGGGTGCCGACCACCAGCTTTCCCCGGGATCGTTTCGACGATGTGCCGGAGACGGACCGCGTCGGCGCCCACCGGGCCGAGAATCCGCGCATGCGTGGATGGGTCGTGCTGCTGTGGGCGGCGCTGGCGACGGTCGTGCTCATCGTCGTCGGCATCTTCGGCACCCTGCTGGCGTCCGGCCGCATCGAGCTGGTCCCCACGCCCACCCCGACCGTCGAGCCGGTCCCCGAGGTGACTCCGGTGATCGACGTGAACTACGACGTCATGATCCTCAACGCGACCCCCGAGCAGGGACTCGCGACGCAGATGAAGGACGTCGTCGTGGGTGCGGGCTGGACGGACGACAAGGTCACGGCGGGCGAGGCGGGCTCGCAGGACTTCCCGACGACCACGGTCTTCTATGTCGATCCCGCCGATCAGGCTGCTGCCGCGGGCCTGGCAGGAGTCATCGGCGGCGCGGAGATCGAGCAGAGCGAGGCGTACCCGGCGACCACGGAGGGCGTGCCCCAGCTCACGGTCGTGATCGGCCTCGACCGCACGGCGGCGGGGCAGACGCCGGCTCCTACGCCCTGACCCCCCTCTGGCGTGTTTCGCGCCGGTAAACACTTGTGTGCCTGCATGTCAACAAGTGACGAAACGGCCGGATGCCGCGATTTCGCCTGCATACGATGAAGCCCTGCACCGCCGGCAACAGGAGATACGCATGACCCAGGGCACCGTGAAATGGTTCAACGCCGAGAAGGGATTCGGCTTCATCACCGTCGCCGATGGCCAGGACGTCTTCGTCCATTACTCGAACATCGACATGTCGGGCTTCCGCGTGCTGGAGGAGGGGCAGACCGTGGAGTTCACGGTCGGCTCCGGCCAGAAAGGGCCCCAGGCCGAGTCCGTGCGCGTCGTCTGAACGTCCGGCTCAGCGCCCTGCGCTGAACCGACACCGGAGACGGGATGCCGAAAGGCGTCCCGTCTCTTGGTGTTTCCGCATCCGTCTCGGCGGCTTGCACTCGATAGGGTCGAGTGCCAGAATGATTTAGCACTCACGTTTGTTGAGTGCTAATACCCAAAGCCAACGTTCCGGAGGGACGACACACACATGGCAAAGATCATCGCTTTCGACGAGGAGGCCCGTCGCGGCCTCGAGCGCGGCCTGAACATCCTGGCCGACGCCGTCAAGGTGACGCTCGGCCCGCGCGGTCGCAACGTCGTGCTCGAGAAGAAGTGGGGCGCCCCCACGATCACGAACGACGGTGTCTCCATCGCCAAGGAGATCGAGCTGGACGACCCGTACGAGAAGATCGGTGCGGAGCTCGTCAAGGAGGTCGCCAAGAAGACCGACGACGTCGCCGGTGACGGCACCACCACCGCTACGGTTCTCGCCCAGGCGCTCGTGCGCGAGGGTCTGCGCAACGTCGCGGCCGGCGCCGACCCCATCTCGCTCAAGAAGGGCATCGAGAAGGCTGTCGCGGCCATCACCGCCGAGCTGCTCGAGTCCGCCAAGGAGGTCGAGTCCAAGGACCAGATCGCCGCCACGGCGTCGATCTCGGCTGCTGACCCGGAGATCGGCCAGCTCATCGCCGAGGCCATCGACAAGGTCGGCAAGGAGGGCGTCGTCACCGTCGAGGAGTCGCAGACCTTCGGCACCGAGCTCGAGCTCACCGAGGGCATGCGCTTCGACAAGGGCTACATCAACCCCTACTTCGTCACGGACCCGGAGCGCCAGGAGGCCGTCTTCGAGGACCCGTACATCCTCATCGCGAACCAGAAGATCTCGAACATCAAGGACCTTCTGCCCGTCGTCGACAAGGTGATCCAGGACGGCAAGGAGCTCGTCATCATCGCCGAGGATGTCGAGGGCGAGGCTCTCGCGACGCTCGTGCTCAACAAGATCCGCGGCATCTTCAAGTCGGTCGCCGTCAAGGCCCCCGGCTTCGGCGACCGTCGCAAGGCGCAGCTGCAGGACATCGCGATCCTCACCGGCGGCCAGGTCATCACCGAGGAGGTCGGTCTCAAGCTCGAGAACGCCACCCTCGACCTGCTCGGCCGTGCGCGCAAGGTCATCGTCACCAAGGACGAGACCACGATCGTCGAGGGTGCCGGCGAGGCGTCGCAGATCGAGGGTCGCGTGACCCAGATCCGCCGCGAGATCGACAACACCGACAGCGACTACGACCGCGAGAAGCTCCAGGAGCGCCTCGCCAAGCTCGCCGGCGGCGTCGCCGTCATCAAGGCGGGCGCGGCCACCGAGGTCGAGCTCAAGGAGCGCAAGCACCGCATCGAGGACGCCGTCCGCAACGCGAAGGCCGCCGTCGAAGAGGGCATCGTCGCCGGTGGTGGCGTCGCCCTCATCCAGTCGGGCAAGAAGGCGCTTGACAGCCTCCAGCTGACGGGTGACGAGGCGACCGGTGCGAACATCGTGCGCGTCGCGATCGAGGCTCCGCTCAAGCAGATCGCCCTCAACGCCGGCCTCGAGCCGGGCGTCGTGGCGAACAAGGTCTCGGAGCTCCCGCTCGGCCACGGCCTCAACGCCGCGACCGGCGAGTACGGCGACCTTTTCGCGCAGGGCATCATCGACCCCGCCAAGGTGACCCGTTCGGCGCTGCAGAACGCCGCGTCGATCGCCGGCCTCTTCCTCACGACCGAGGCCGTCGTCGCCGACAAGCCCGAGAAGGCCGCCGCTCCCGTCGGCGACCCGACCGGTGGCATGGACTTCTGATCCAGAACTCCACGACCGCGTAACGCGTTCCACAGAACGGCCCCTCCTTGCGGAGGGGCCGTTCTGCCGTCCCGGGGGAGTCAGCGGAACAGGCTCGTGGTGGCGACCTCCGTGTCGGCGTACTGGCGGCCGGCCGCCGCGAGCGAGGCGTTGATGTTCGCCAGGGATTCCTCGACCTGACGCTGCGTCGCGCGCCACTGCTCGACCACGCCCGCGAAAGCGGCCGATGCCGAGCCGGTCCACGACGACTGCAGCTGTGTGAGCTGCGTGAGCATCGCGTTCGACTCGGCCTGCAGCCGGTCGATCGTGCCGCGCACCGTGGCGGTGGAGGTGAGGATGGTGTCGCTGTCGACGGTGAAGACGGCCATTCGGGGCTCCTGATCAGACGTGCGGCGGCCGGATGCCGAAACCCGCGGTGAAGCCACGCTAGGCGTCCGACGGGGCGGGGTCGTGGCATCCGTCGTCCGTTGTGCATGATGCGGGGCGAGCGGCGGCTGGGGAGGAAGCGCTCACTCCGCCAGGTCGGTGAGCCGCGCCATCGGCCGGGTCTCCAGGTCGAGGTGCTCGGCGGAGTCGCGGGCGTCGGCGAGCGGGAACGCCACACGGAAGGTCGCACCGCCGCCCGGCGTGTCGACGACGCCGACGGATCCGTGCAGCGCCTCGACGATCGAGGCCACGATCGACAGGCCCAGTCCCGACCCGCCGGTGTCGCGCGTGCGCGACGTGTCGGCCCGCCAGAAGCGCTGGAAGATCTTGTCCTTGATCTGGTCGGGGACGCCTTCCCCGTGGTCGATCACCTCGATCCATCCCGAGCGATCGCGCACATCGACGCCGACGCGCAGTTCGACGGGGGAGTCCTCCGACGAATAGCGCCGCGCGTTGCCGAGCAGGTTCGTGACGACCTGGCGGATGCGGTTCTCGTCGCCGAGCACGACCGGCGGGAGGCTGTCTGCGGAAGGCTGCGGCTCCGCGTCGGGAAGGATCGGCGGGAGCACGGCGCTCGCGGCCCCCGCCGCGGACACGGGTTTCGGTCGGCGGCGCAGCAGCGACAGCGTCGCACCGGCTCGGGACCTCGCCGACGGCGCGCCCCCGCGGCGCTTCGTCTCGGGCGGCTCTGATGCTACTTCTTCGGGCTCCGGCGCGGGCTCGTCGTTCGTGGTGTCGATGACGGCGACCGCGCGCATCGGCGAGGCGGCGCGCACATCGAGGGCCGCGTCCCGCGCGATGGGACGCAGGTCGACGGGCCCGATGACGACATCGCGGCGCTCGTCGAGCCGGGCGAGCGCGAGCAGGTCCTCGACGAGGACGCCCATGCGGATCGCCTCCTTCTCGATGCGCTCCATGGACTGCGCCACGTCCTCGTCGCCGCGGATCGCGCCCATGCGGTACAGCTCGGCGTACCCGCGCACGGTCACGAGGGGCGTGCGCAGCTCGTGGCTCGCGTCGCCGACGAACCGGCGCATCTGGCGCACGGTCGAATCGCGCTGCGAGAGGGCCGCGTCGACGCGGTCGAGCATCGCGTTGATGGCGGTCTTGAGGCGGCCGACCTCTGTCGTCGTCGGCTCGATGTCGGTCATGCGCAGGCTGAAGTCGCCGGCCGCGATGGCGTCGGCGGTGGACTCGACCTGCCCGAGGCTGCGGAACGTCAGCGTGACGAGGAAGCGGGTCGCCACCGCGCCGGCGATGAGCACCACGAGCGCGAGGATCGAATAGATGCCGATGTACTGCGCGATCGTGCGGTTGACCGGGGCCAGCGGCACGGCCACCATCTGGGGGTAGAGGATGCCGGTGTCTTCGGACTGCTGGTTCGACACCGTGGCGAGGAACTCCGCCTCGCCGTCCTCCGACAGGAGCTGCTGGATCTGCAGCTCCTCCGTCACCGCCCGCTCGGGGGTCAGCGTGGTGGGCACGTCGGGGGAGGGGCCGCCCCGACCACCGACGAGTGCGAGGAGGTTGTCCTCCTTCTGGGTGGGCTCGTAGACGGCGACGAAGTAGTCGGCCCCGGCGGTGCCCTCCTTCTCCTCCACCTCGAGGCGTCCGTCGACGGACGAGAACTCGAGCAACGGTGCGGCGGCCTCCTGGCGTCCGAGTGCGATGAGCTGGGTCTCGACGCCGTCGATCAGCGAGTTGCGCAGAAACAGCGCGGTGCCGACGCCGGCGGCGATGAGCCCGATCCCGAGGAGCGCGACGGTGACCCCGGTGACCTTCGCGCGCAGACTCGTGCCGCGCCACCACCGGGTGATCGCGTCGGGCTTGTGCGCCAGATCGTCCCCCTCGTTCGCTCCCGCGTTATGCCGTCTTGCCGGCCTTCAGCATGTAGCCGAAGCCGCGCTTGGTCTGGATGAGCGGCTCGGACGAGTGCGGGTCGATCTTGCGACGCAGGTAGGAGATGTAGCTCTCGACGATGCCGGCGTCGCCGTTGAAGTCGTACTCCCACACGTGGTCGAGGATCTGAGCCTTCGACAGCACGCGGTTGGGGTTGAGCATGAGGTAGCGCAGGAGCTTGAACTCGGTGGGGCTGAGGTCGATGGACGCGTCGCCCACCTGCACGTCGTGGGTGTCCTGGTCCATCGTGATCTCGCCGGCACGGATCATCGACTCCTCGTCGGCCTGCATCGTGCGGCGCAGGATCGCCTGGATGCGGGCGACGATCTCGTCGAGGCTGAAGGGCTTGGTGACGTAGTCGTCGCCGCCGGCGTTGAGTCCGGTGATCTTGTCTTCGGTCTCGTCCTTCGCGGTGAGGAACAGGATGGGGGCGGTATAGCCGGCGCCGCGGAGGCGCTTGGTGACACTGAAGCCGTTCATGTCGGGCAGCATCACGTCGAGGATGATGAGGTCCGGCTCCTCCTCGAGCACCGCCGAGATCGTCTGGGCGCCGTTGGAGACGGCGCGCACCTGGAATCCGGCGAATCGCAGGCTCGTGATCAGCAGGTCGCGAATGTTCGGTTCGTCGTCCACGACGAGGATGCGCGGTGCGGTCATGCGCCCATTATGTCGGCGGAATCGATGCGGTGCCTGGATATCGGGCGACTCTGCCGGAATCCGTCAACCGCCGCTCTGGCGGATCTCGACGCAGCAGCCGCCCGCCGCGGGCGCGAGAACGGGCGTCCGCGCGTCGTCGGTCGCGGTCGCGAGCCCCTTCACGAGCTCCAGGTTCGCTCCGCAGATGAGGGCGGTGTGCCGGGTGGCGAGGGTGTGGAAGGGGCAGTTCTCGAGCACGAGATCCACGGATGCCGCGTCCCCTGCGCTGTCCGGGGCGACCGCGTGCTTCGCGCGGGGCGCGTAGCCGCACAGCGTGAGGGCCTCCTCGAGATCGGCGCATCGGGCGCCGATCGCTGCGCCCGCGGTGAAGGCCTCGGTGTCGAGTGCGTCTCGCACCGGCACCCCGCGCTCGTCGGCCTTCTCCGCCGCGGCGGCGAGCAATTCGCCCGCCAGTTCGTAGTGCCGCTCCGGGATGGTGGCGGCGAGCTCGGCGTCGGCTGCTCGGTAGAGCTTCGCCGGGCGGCCGGCGCCGGGCCCTGTGCGACCCGAACGCCGCTCGTACGAGACCGTCAGGAGTCCGGCATCCGCCAATCGATCGAGGTTCACCGCTGCCGTGCTCCGCGGCATTCCGAGCGCGTCCGCGGCCTCGGCGCGGCCGATCGGCCGCTCGGCCGCGAGGCGGTACAGCTCGCGGCGCTGCGGGTCGGCGAGTGCCGCGACCGCCTCGGCGCGGTTGGGGGTGAGGGTGCTCACGGCGTGAGTCTACCTCTAAAAGCAGGAACCTTGACAAAAGAATCTGAGAGTTCTAGCGTCGGGCCCAGGCGAGCCGATCGTGCTCAGGACGAAGGGGTGCGGATGATGTCGCCCACGGCATTCCGCGGCGCGCTCGCCGCCGACCTCGCTGTGCAGGCGCGGTTCCTCGCAACGCGTCCGATCTGACGTACACCATCGACGAGAGGAGTCGCCATGAGCCACATGCTGATCATCGGGGGAAGCCTCGCCGGCGGAACAGCCGCCGAGGCGCTGCGAGACGAGGGGTTCGAGGGCGACATCACCGTCGTCGCCGCCGAGGCGCATCCGCCCTACCAGCGGCCTCCGCTGTCGAAGGGGTACCTCGCGGGTGATGAGGGGCTGGACGCCGTCATCCTGCATCCCACCGAGTGGTACGACGAGCACGATATCCGACTCCTCACTGGAGTGGCGGTCACCTCGCTCGAGCCCGCCGCGCACGCGGTGGAGCTGGACGACGGCGAGCGCGTGACGTACGACGCGGTGCTGCTCGCCACGGGCGCCACGCCGCGGATGGTCCCGCTGCCCGGACACGATCTGGCCGGAGTCATGACACTGCGGTGTCTCGACGACTCGGACGAGCTCGCGGCGCAGCTGCGCGAAGGCGGCAAAAGGCTCGTCGTGATCGGCGCGGGCTGGATCGGCATGGAGGTCGCCGCCACGGCCCGCGGCTTCGGCAACGAGGTCGCGATCCTCGAGCGTGACGCCGTGCCGCTCGCGATGGCGCTCGGCGCCGAGATGGGAGAGGTGTTCCGGAGTCTCCATCTCGAGCACGGCGTCGACCTCCGCACGTCGGTCGGCGTGGATCGGATCGTCGGCGACGGCCGCGCCGAGGGTGTCGTCGTCGACGGCGAGACGCTTCCCGCCGACCTGGTGCTCGTGGGCGTCGGGGCCGCGCCGAACTCGGCTCTCGCCGAGGAGGCGGGGCTCGACATCCTGGGCGGGATCCTCACCGACGCGGCGTTGCGCACCAGCGCGCCCGGCGTGTACGCGGCGGGCGACGTCGCGAACGCCTACCACCCGGTGCTGCAGCAGCACCTGCGAAGCGAGCACTGGGCGAACGCGCTGAATGGGGGAAAGGTCGTGGCGAAGTCGATGCTCGGGCAGCCGGCATCCTTCGACGAGATCCCGTACTTCTACACCGACCAGTACGACCTCGGCATGGAGCTGTCGGGCTACGCACCTTTGATGACGGATGCCGAGATCGTGGTGCGCGGCGATCTCGACGCCCGCGAGTTCATCGCGTTCTGGGTCGACGACGGCCGTATCGTCGCGGGCATGAACGTCAACGTGTGGGACGTGAACGACAAGGTGCAGGACCTCATCCGCTCCGGAGTCCGAATCGACCCGGACCGGCTCCGCGACTCCGACGCGCCCCTGGAGGATCTCCTGCCGTGACGCTCGCTCCCGGCAATGCCTCGGCCCTGGCCGCACCGGTGCTCGACCTGCCAGGAGGTGCGCTCGACCTGTCGCGGCACATCGCGGTGATGGCGATCGTGAACCGTACACCCGACTCGTTCTACGACCGGGGTTCGACGTTCGCGCTCGACGCGGCGGTCGCCGCAGGGTTCGCCGCGGCAGAGGCCGGTGCCGAGATCGTCGACGTCGGTGGCGTGAAGTTCGCGCCCGGGCCGGCGGTGCCGGTCGCCGAGGAGATCGCCCGCGTCGTGCCGGTCGTCCGGGAGCTTGCACCGGTCGCGCGTGTGAGTGTCGACACGTTCCACCCCGAGGTCGCACGGGCGGCGATCGAGGCGGGCGCTGCGATCATCAACGACACGACGGGCCTGCACGATCCGGCGATGGCCGATGTGGTCGCGCAGGGCGGCGCCGGGGTGGTCATCGCCCACAGTCTCGCAGCGCCGCGGACGCAGCATCCGCTCCCGTCCTATGACGACGTGATCGGCGACATCGCCGAGTTCCTGGTCGCGCGGCGCGAGCGGGCGCGCGAGCACGGCGTCCCCGACTCGCGCATCGTGCTCGACCCTGGGCACGACCTGAACAAGAACACGCGGCAGACCCTCGAGCTCACCCGGCGGCTGGGCGAACTCGCCGGGCTCGGCGCACCGCTGCTGGTGGCGCTGTCGAACAAGGACTTCGTGGGCGAGACGCTCGATCGCGAGAAGGGCGACCGCCTGCCCGGCTCGCTCGCGGCCGCGGTGTTCTGCGCGCTGAACGGCGCGCGCATCGTGCGCGCGCACAACGTGCGCGAGACGGTCGACGCGATGCGCATGGTGGAGGCGATCCTCGGCTGGCGCGATCCGGCGTACGAGCTGCACAACACCCGGCCCGAGGGGAACGACTGATGCCCACGCGCTCCGAGCTCTTCGATGCGTACGCGCTGCACGGGCGCGACGGAACACGCGTGCGCATGAACTTCGTCTCCAGTGCCGACGGCGCGGTCACGCTCGACGACCGCAGCGGTGCGCTCGGTGGCGAGACCGACCGTGCACTCATGCAGGTGCTGCGGACGATGGCCGACGTCGTGCTGGTCGGGGCCGGAACCGTACGCGCCGAGGGTTATGGCGGACTGAAAGTCGATCAGGCCGATGCCGGGTGGCGCCGTGCGCGGGGCCTCGACGACCAGCCCGCGCTCGCCGTGGTGAGTGGTGGGCTGCATCTCGACCCGGCCGACTCGGTCTTCGCCGACGCGGTGCGCAAGCCCGTGATCGTGACGACGGATGCTGCCGCCGCGGCCGACGGCGGGCGCTTCGAATCAGTGGCAACGGTGCTGGCGTGCGGCGATCCAAAGGTCGAACTCGCCGCGATGCTGGACGCGTTCGCGCGGCGGGGCTGGACGCAGGTGCTGTGCGAGGGTGGCCCGCACCTCTTCGGCGCACTGCTGGAGGCGGACCTCGTCGACGAGGTGTGCGTCACACTGGCGCCCCGGTTCGTCGGGGGAGACGCCGGGCGCATCGTGCAGGGCGCAGCCGAGTCGGACCGCCGGTTCGAACTCGCGGGTGTCGTGACCGACCACGAAGGCTTCGTGTTCCTCCGCTACGTCGCGTCGTGACGCGGGCCGGTGCGATCGGTCAGTCGAGGCACGCGCGAACAGCGCGCTCGACGATCGGCCGGATCTCGGCATCCGGATCCACGGTGACCCGGTGCAGGGCGAGCCCGTCGCCCGCGGCCATGAGAGCACGCGCCGCCTCATCGGGAGAGCGGGCGCCGATCCGCCCCAGCAGGGCGATCGTCCACTCGACGAAGAGCCGGCGCTGGGTGAGGAGCGGGGCGAGCAGCTCGGGATCACCCGCGCCCTCGAGGAACAGTGCGTAGCGCGCTCTCGTACGTGAAGCGCGTGGCCCGGTCTGAAAAGCGATCATGGTGCTGAGCGCCTCGATGAACTGTTCGGGCGTCTCGACCGGGGGCGCGGCTGCGGCGGCGAACTCGGCCCGCTCGGCTTCCGCGAGCCATGCGACCACCCCCGCGACGAGCGCATCGCGGGTCCGGAACCAGTTCGATGCCGACCCCTTCGGCAGGCCGGCGCGTTCGTCGACCCGAGCGTGCGTCAGCGCGCGGATGCCCTGCTCGCCCACGAGCGCGAGCGCAGCGTCGAGCGCGCGATCGCGGGTGGATGCCATGCATCGACAGTAGGTGAAGAGTGGATACTGCAGAAGTAGTAGCGCTCTTGGTCGCCTGCATCGTTCCGGTTTCGTGACGTTGACCGATCCCCGCTGTCGCATCCGCAGGGCCTGTATTAGGTTTCTCGTGATCGCGCCCACGAGGACGCGTGCATCTCGGCGGGCAGAGCCGTCCGCCAGAAAACGGGAGGGTTCTGTGCACATGCGCAAGACATCGACGGCACGACTGGCGGGAGGAGCGGTCATCGCCGCCACCGCGCTCGCGGTCGCCATGATCGGGCCGGGAGCCGCATCGGCTGCACCGCCGACCGGGCCCAACAACGGCGGCAACACGCCGAACGGCCCGACGATGGACATCCAGCTGCTGTCGTTCAACGACTTCCACGGCAACCTGCAGCCCCCGAGCGGCTCGGGCGGCAACATCACGCTTCCCAGCGGCGAGATTCAACCCGCCGGCGGCGTCGAGTACCTCGCGACCCACCTCGCCCAGGCTCGCGAGGATCATCCCTACTCCCTCACCGTTGCGGCGGGCGACTTGATCGGTGCGACGCCGCTGCTGTCGGGCGCGTTCCACGATGAGCCGTCGATCCTCGCCATGAACGCGCTCAAGCTCGATGTCTCGGCCGTCGGCAACCACGAATTCGACGAGGGCTATCTGGAGCTGCAGCGCATGGCGAACGGGGGCTGCATCGAAGACGGCGACGGTGCGCTCAACCAGAACTCCTGCCCGGACGGCGAGGTCTTCCCCGGCGCCAACTTCGACTACCTCGCGGCCAACGTCGTCTACGAGGGCACGAACGACACGATCCTCCCCGCCTACTCGATCGAGAAGATCAAGGGCGCGAAGATCGGCTTCATCGGCATGACGCTCGAGGGCACTCCCGACATCGTCACCGCGGCCGGCGTCGAGGGCCTGCAGTTCAAGGACGAGGTGGAGACCGCCAACGCGCTCGTGCCGGTGCTGAAGGCCCAGGGAGTCAACGCGATCGTCGTGCTGCTCCACGAGGGCGGCACGCCCGTCGGCTCGGGGGTGTACAACGCCGCCTGCGGCAATGGCGCGCGGCTCGATGAGGGAAGCCCCATCATCCCGATCGCGCAGAACCTCGATCCCGCGATCGACATGATCGTCTCGGGGCACACGCACGCGCCGTATGTGTGCAACATCCCCGATCCGAATGGTCAGCCGCGCATGGTGACCTCGGCGTCGTCGTTCGGCCGTCTCTATACCGAGACGAACCTCACGTATGATCGGCGCACCTCCGACATCGTGCGCACGACCGTCACGAGCGCCAACATGGTCGTGACGCGCGATGTGCCGAAGGACCCGACGGAGACCGCGCTCATCGAGAAGTACACGACCCTCGTCGCTCCGATCGCCAACGAGGTCATCGGTTCGGTGTCCGGTACGATCACGCGCACGCAGAACTCAGCTGGGGAATCGCCGCTGGGCGATCTGATCGCCGACGCGCAACTGGCTGATCCGAGTGTGGTGGGGCCGTACGCCCAGCCGCAGCTGGCGCTGATGAATCCGGGCGGCATCCGCGCAGACCTCGTGCCGAACGCGGCCGGCGAAGTCACCTACGGCGCGGCGTTCACCGTTCAGCCTTTCAACAACTACCTGGTCTCGCTCGACCTCACGGGCGCGCAGATCAGGGATCTTCTGGAAGCGCAGTGGAGCGGAGCGAACACGCCGGCGGCGAGGAAGGTGCTGCAGGTCAGCGACGGCTTCTCGTACACCTACTCGGGCAGCACGGCCACGACGTTCACGCTCGGCACGGTCATGCTGAACGGCCAGCCCCTGGTCGACGACGCGGTGTACCGCGTCGTGACGAACAACTTCCTCGCCGGCGGCGGGGACGGGTTCGGCACGTTCAGGGACGCGCAGAACGTGTACTACGGCGGGCTCGACATCGACGCGTTCGCCGCGTACCTGGGCGCCAACAGCCCCTACACGCCCGGGCCGTTGGACCGGATCACCCTGGTGCCGTAACCGCGCACACGCGGAAGGCCCGGCGCTTCGGCGCCGGGCCTTCTCGGTGGCGGGTCAGGCCGCGAGCGAGTGCGCGTCGAGGATCGTGTACGCGTAGCCCTGTTCGGCGAGGAACCGCTGGCGGTTCTGCGCGAAGTCCTGGTCGACGGTGTCGCGGGCGATGAGCGTGTAGAAGCTCGCGGTGTGGTTGGACTGCTTCGGCCGCAGCAGGCGTCCGAGGCGCTGGGCCTCCTCCTGGCGCGAGCCGAACGACCCCGACACCTGGATGGCGACGGATGCCTCGGGCAGGTCGATCGAGAAGTTCGCGACCTTCGACACCACGAGCACCGAGATCTCGCCGACCCGGAACGCCTGGTACAGCTCCTCGCGCTCGTCGATCGGCGTCTGCCCGGTGATCTTGGGGGCGTTCAGCGCCTCGGCGAGCACGTCGATCTGGTCGAGGTACTGGCCGATGATGAGGATTCGCTCGCCCTCGTGGCGCGCCACCAGGTCGCGCACGACGCCGATCTTCGCCGGCGCGGTCGCGGCCAGGCGGTAGCGCTCGTCGTCGGCCGCGGCGGCGTACTCGAGGCGGTCGCCGGCGGGCAAGTCCACCCGCACTTCGTAGCAGACGGCGGGGGAGATGAAGCCCTGGGCCTCGATCTCCTTCCACGGCGCGTCGAACCGCTTGGGTCCGATGAGGCTGAACACGTCGCCCTCGCGACCGTCCTCGCGCACGAGGGTCGCAGTGAGGCCCAGGCGGCGGCGCGCCTGGAGGTCGGCGGTCAGCTTGAAGACGGGCGCGGGGAGGAGGTGGACCTCGTCGTACACGATGAGGCCCCAGTCGAGGGCGTCGAGGAGAGCCAGGTGCGCGTACTCTCCCTTCCGCTTCGCAGTGAGGATCTGGTACGTCGCGATCGTGACCGGCTTGATCTCCTTGGTCTGGCCCGAGTACTCGCCGATCTCCTCGGCCGTGAGCGACGTGCGCTTGAGCAGCTCGTCGCGCCACTGGCGGGCGCTGACGGTGTTGGTCACCAGGATCAGCGTCGTGGTCTTCGTGTCGGCCATCGCGGCGGCGCCGACGAGCGTCTTGCCCGCGCCACAGGGGAGCACGACGACGCCTGACCCGCCCTGAGTGAAGATGTCGACGGCCTGTCGCTGGTACGGCCGCAGGTGCCAGCCGTCCTCGGCGAGGTCGATCGGGTGCGGCGTCCCCGGCGTGTAGCCGGCGAGGTCCTCGGCGGGCCAGCCGATCTTCAGCAGCTCCTGCTTGATCTGGCCGCGCGCCCACGCGTCGATGACGAACGAGTCGGGGGAGGGACGCCCGATCAGCAGCGGCTGGATGCGCTTGTTCTTCGACACCTCCGCCAGGACCGGAGCATCCGTCGACCGCAGGATCAGCTCGCCGTCGTCGTTCCGCTCGATGACGAGGCGACCGTAACGGCCCACCGTCTCGGCGATGTCGATCGACACCGACGGCGGCACGGGAAAGCGCGACCACCGTTCGAGGGTCGCCAGCATGTCTTCGGCGTCGTGGCCGGCGGCGCGCGCGTTCCACAGCCCGAGCCGCGTGATCCGGTACGTGTGGATGTGCTCAGGGGCGCGCTCGAGCTCGGCGAAGATCGCGAGCTCGTGCCGCGCGCTCTCGGCATCGGGGTGCGCGACCTCGAGGAGCACGGTGCGGTCGCTCTGGACGATGAGGGGGCCGTCAGCCATAACGGATCAGTCTACCGGCGCAGGCGGAGGACGGATGCTGCGGCCTCAGCCCCCGCGGACGCTCACGATGCTCGACACGGGCAGCGTGCGCTCGATGTCGGCGGCGCGGTCGCGTCCGCGCAGGCGCCCGCCGCCGAGACCGGCGGCCTCGAGGGTGAACGACCGCTCGGAGCCGTCGGGCATGCGCACGACCACCACGATCTCGGCGCGAGCGCGCACGGCCTGCTCCAGTTCGCGTTCGAGCCAGCCGGACTCGCCGTCCGTGCCGTGTCCGCCGCGGAGAGTTCCGATGAGGCGGGCGTAGGCGTGCTGCGGCGAGGCGGCCGGCTCGGACGCGGTCGCGGCGGTCCGGCGGTGGATCGACTCGGGCACGCCGCGGGCGTCGACGGCGATGACCGGGTAGCGCGCGTCGGCGAGGGTCCAGTACACCGCGTCGCGGGCGACGCGCGACGAGAGCGCGTCGTCGCCCTCGAGCACGAGCAGACCCAGCGGCCGCAGCGCCTGGTCGACCGTGATCGCGTCGAGGAGGCCGGCGTCGGGGCTCTCGACGCGGGTGCGGCCGGTGGCCTCGTCGGCGCGCACCCGCACCAGGCCGTGCCGGGCCGCCGTGCTCTCGATGAGGTAGGCGAGGGGCTGCGGGATGCCGGTGAGCGACAGGCCCGCGAGGAAGTCGCGGATCGACCCGGCCGTCTCGCCCTCGGTCATGCCGGCGCCGATCGACTCCGCCGTGAAGCGATAGGTCGATGCCTGGGCGCGCGATTCCCGCACCGCGATGGAGCGCAGGCGCAGGTCGAGGGCGGGCGCGAGCGGGCCGGGGGCGATCGCCGTGAGATCGGCCTGCAGGTAGACCCGATCGATCTCGGCGGGCAGGTACGGCGCCATGGTGGCGGCATCCGCACGCCCTCCGGCCCGGAGCGCCGTCGTCCACGGGAACTCGGCAGGGGAGCGGTCGGGGGCGAACAGCCCCCAGCGCACCCCGATGCGGTGCAGTCGTTCCGCACGCGCGGGCCACTCGGGGTCGAGGGGGTAGATGCCCAGCCACGCATCCGGCGAGAGGAAGCCGTGCGACGACGTGCGCAGCCCGCGAGGAAGGCTCGCGCGAAGACCGGCGGCGATCGCCTCCCACCGATCCGCGGTCGGGGCCTTCAGCCACCTCTCGCCGGCCGCGGTGACGGTCCACTCGCGCTCATGCGCGGTCGCAAGGCGGGCGGCGGACGCCGAGGCGAGCAGATCCTCGAGGTCGTCGGCGAACTCGAGGGCTCCCGCGTCCATCAGACGTCGGCGGTCCACCGCGCTCACAGGTCCCGCGCCGGTGCGGACGAGCGGCGTGTGCGAGCACAGGAGCAGAACGTCGGCGAGCGAACCCGCGGTGGTGAACGCGCGCTCCGCAGCGGCGGCGGCCGTGCGGGCATCGGCGGGAACCGGCTCGGTGGTCGCCGGCGTAGCGGCGAACGCGTCCGGCGCGGCGGCGGCGGCAGCGGCCACCCGCTCCGCGACGGCCGCGTACGGCGTGCCGTCCGCGTCGGTGAGAGCGAGCCGCGCGGGTTCGCCATCGGCGCCGGCACTGTGCGCGACGAGGGCGAGGAGGTCGTCGCGGTCGAGGTGCGTCAGGGCCCGGTCGATGGACGCGGGATCGAGCAGGCCTTCGGCGGCATCGAAGAAGTCGTGCCAGCCCGCCTGCGGCGACACACCGCGCGCCGCGAGCGTCATGGCGAGCGCGGCATCGCCGAGCTCGGCGAGCCGCGTCGCCAGGGCGCGCGCGTCGGAGACCAACCTGGTCAGCCCCCTCGGTTCGCCCGGGCCCTCCGCACGAAGCTCATGATGAGGACTGCGAGCAGCATCGCGAACGCGACGATGGGGGCGATGTACACGAGTACGCCGATGAGCGGCCAGATGCCGGTGCTCATGTCGGCACCGGACGCGGAGGCGATCATGATCGCGAAGAAGCTCACGATCGAGAGCACGAGCAGGCCCAGTGACATGAAGGCCAGGATGCGGTCGATGCGGCGGACGGGAACGTCGCCGGAAGGGTTCGTGCTCATCCGCACCAGCCTACTCGCTGGTGCCCGCGCCGCGGTCAGCACGCGCGACCGTGATGGTTGATGACGGATGCTGCGCCATGGGGTCGCGGCGGACGCCGTGCCGTTAGGCTGGGAGGCGGGGTTGGAAGACCCCGGTTTCGTCATGCTCTGTTTCGTCCGCGACGCGTCGCGGACGCCGATCCAGCGAGGTTTCCATGCCCACCGGCAAGGTCAGGTTCTACGACGAGGAGAAGGGGTTCGGCTTCATCTCCTCCGAAGACGGTCAGGACGTCTTCCTGCACGCCACTGCCCTTCCGCCCGGCACGCCCGCGCCCAAGGCGGGGACTCGCCTCGAGTACGGCATCGCCGATGGCAAGCGCGGCCCGCAGGCCCTTTCGGTGCGCGTGCTCGAGGCCCCGGTGAGCCTGGCGAAGCGCGCCCGCAAGCCCGCCGACGACATGGCGATCATCATCGAGGACCTCGTGAAGCTCCTGGACGGCATCGGCGGAGACCTCCGTCACGGTCGCTACCCGAGCGGTGCGCACGCCAAGAAGGTCGCCGCGGTCCTGCGCAAGGTCGCCGATGAACTCGACGCCTGACCCGACCGAGAGCGTCGTCGACGTCGTCGGCGTCGTCGAGGCATCTGAGACCGCTGAGGTCGTCGAGGTCGTGGAGGTCGTCGCGCCGGCCGATCCCGACGCCCAGCTCCTGGCGGCGCATGATCTGGCGCTCGCCGCGCTCCGCGAGATCACGCCCGAGGTCACGATCGGCGACCCCGCGGGCTACCGCGTCGAGGCCGACGGCGTCGTCTCGCTGCGGTTCGCGAATCGCCTCGCGGGCTACCCGGGCTGGTTCTGGACCGTCAGTCTCGCGCGCGTCGACGACGCCGAGCCCACCGTGCTCGAGGTCGAGCTCCTTCCCGGCGACGGCGCGCTGCTCGCCCCCGACTGGGTGCCGTGGGCCGTGCGACTTGCGGACTACCACGCCGCGCAGGCCGCCCTGGCGGAGGCCGCGCACGCCGACGAGGACGAGGACGAGGACCAGGAGGAGCTCGAGGACGACGATGACCTCGACCCGTCGGACTTCGACGAGGACGGCTCGCCCATCCTCCACGCCGGTGACGTCGACGGCGTCGACATCGACGAGCTCGCCGACGCCGAGGTCGAGGACGACTCGGACGAGGACGACTCGGACGACTCCGACTCCGACGAGGATTTCGACGACGACGACTCAGACGACGGGGATGAGGACGACTACTCCGACGAGGACGACTTCGACGACGACGACGACGAGGGCGAGGGCGAGGACGAGGAGGATTCCGATGAGGATTACTCCGACGAGGACCCCGACCCCGAAGACGTCTGACCTCCTCCAGACATGACGAAAGGGTGGATCCCGCCGCCCACGGCTCGGTGGGATCCACCCTTTCGCGTTCCCTCAGCGTCGCTCGACCGCGGGTTCGGCCGGCACCGCCGTGAGAACCGCCGCGTCGGCGATATGGAAGCGTGCGCTGCGCAGCACGTCGTCGCGCGAAGGCGGACCCGCGGGCAGCTCGAACCCGCCGGCTTCGACACCTCGGAATTCGCGATCGAGGCGCTGGTGTCTCCGGTGCTGTCACCGGCCCCGTCGCCGCTCGCGGACGGGGCCCACGAGGCGGCTCAGCCCAGTCGCTCGACCGTGTAGTCGATGCAGCGGATGAGCTGACGCACGTCTTCGGGGTCGATCGACACGAACGTCGCGATGCGCAGCTGGTTGCGCCCGAGCTTGCGGTACGGCTCGGTGTCGACGATGCCGTTGGCGCGGAGGCTCTTCGCCACGGCCGCAGCATCCACCGACTCGTCGAAGTCGATCGTGACGACGACGGGAGAGCGGTCGCCGGCGTCGGCGACGAACGGCGTCGCGAAGGCGGATGCCTCGGCCCAGTCGTAGAGCGCCTGCGACGACTCGTGCGTGCGGGCGTCGGCCCACTGCAGGCCGCCCGAGGACAGGATCCAGTCGAGCTGCTTGTCGAGAAGGAACAGCGTCGCCAGCGCCGGGGTGTTGAGGGTCTGGTTGAGACGCGAGTTGTCGAGCGCGTTCTTGAGGCTCAGGAACTCGGGGATGTAGCGACCCGATGCCGCGATGCGCTCGATGCGTTCGATCGCGGCCGGTGACACGAGCGCGAACCACAGTCCGCCGTCAGATCCGAGGTTCTTCTGCGGCGCGAAATAGTAGACGTCTGCCTCGTGGACCGAGAAGTCGATGCCGCCCGCCGCGCTGGTCGCGTCGATGACGGTCAGTGCGCCGTCGTCGCCGTGCACACGCACGACCGGGGTTGCGACGCCGGTCGAGGTCTCGTTGTGGGGCCAGGCGTACACGTCGACGCCCTCGACGACCTCGGCGACGGTGCGGGTGCCCGGTTCGGCCTTGCGCACGTCGGGGGCATCGAGCCACGGGGTCTTCGCCGCGGCGGCGAACTTGCCGCCGAACTCGCCGAAGACGAGGTTCTGGCTGCGCTTCTCGATCAGGCCGAAGGCTGCGGCATCCCAGAACGCCGTCGATCCGCCGTTGCCGAGGATGACCTCGTACCCGTGCGGCAGACGGAACAGCTGTGCCAGCTCAGCGCGCACCTGGCCGACGAGGTCCTTGACCGGGGCCTGGCGGTGCGAGGTGCCCAGGAGCGCCGATCCTGGGCCCGCGAGCGCCTCGAGGTGCGCGGACGCGATCTTCGACGGGCCGCAGCCGAACCGTCCGTCGGTGGGCAGGATCTCACGGGGCAGAAGAACGTGTGCCATGCGTCGATTCTAGAGACGCGCGCACCCCCGCCCCGCCCCCGTGACACGTCGTGACGCCGTGGGGCCCCGGCCGCCGACCCGGCCTCGGCGTCCAGCGCAGAGGATAGGCTTTCCTCAGCCCCTTGAGACCGCTGAGGACACCGCGATGACCGACCTGATCGACACCACTGAGATGTACCTGCGCACGATCCTCGAGCTCGAGGAGGAGAACATCGTGCCGCTGCGGGCGCGCATCTCGGAGCGCCTGGGCCACTCGGGCCCGACGGTGTCGCAGACGATCGGGCGAATGGAGCGCGACGGACTCGTCGTCGTCTCCGAGGACCGTACCCTCGAGCTCACCGACGCCGGCCGGCAGAAGGCCGTCGACGTCATGCGCAAGCACCGGCTCGCCGAGCGTCTGCTGTCGGACGTCATCGGCCTGGACTGGGCCTACGTCCACGAAGAGGCCTGCCGCTGGGAGCACGTCATGAGCGAGCAGGTCGAGCGCCGCCTCGTCGAACTGCTCGGTCACCCGACCGAGTCGCCGTACGGCAATCCGATCCCCGGGCTCGATCAGCTCGGCGACGCGCCGACGAACGGCTTCGAACAGGGTGTCGTGGGCCTGGTGCGCCGGCTCAACGATGCGGGTGAGCCGATCACCGGCACCGTGCGCCGGCTCGCCGAGCCCGCGCAGGTCGACCCCGAACTGCTGCAGCAGCTGAAGGGCGCCGGCGTCGTCCCCGGCGCCGTCGGCGATTATCGCTACAACGAGGGCTACGTGCTCGTTCAGATGCAGGGCAGCGACGAGGGCCTCGAGCTGCCGGTCGAGATCGCGTCGCACATCTTCCTCGTCGACGACGTCCGCTGAGGCGGGCGCGTCCCCCTGAAGGGCGAAGCTCACCGCGGTGTGTCTGCTCCTGGCGCCGCGTGAGGGCACCGGATGCCGCATTCCGTAAGCCCTCGTGACGCACTGTGCGGAGATTGCCAGGCGCGGAGCGTGACATAAACGTGACCTTCGGGTAGCCTCGAAAAGTCCACCAGGCCAGAAGCCCGCCGACAGGACCCCGCGTGGATTGCCTCACCGGCTCGTCGTCCACATGTGGTGAAGCCCGCACATCGTGCCCCGACATCGAGTGCCGACGAGCCAGGCGCCCCGGCGCAGAGGCGCCGGAGGACCAGTTTGGCTGAAGAGATCGAGTCGCACGCAAACGTACCCGAGCGTGCCGCGGCGGACCAGAACCGTCGTGCGCGCAATCGGAAGACCCCCGTGCGACGCTTCGGCGCCGCCGCGCCCGCGAAGGCGACGGCAGCACGGGCGGGAACCCGTCCCTCCGCATCGGCGTCCTCGTCGAAGAAGGGCCGGGTGGTGAAGCCGTTGCGCAGCCTCGTGGTGCTGACGATGGTGGGCGGTCTCGTCGCCACGGTCGCGATCCCCGCGTTCGCCGCGGGTGCCACCGCTGTGGTGGAGGATTCCAAGACGATCCAGCAGATGGCCGTCGACGATGCGCAGACGTTCGTCGCGGCATCAGACGCGAATGCCAGCGAGTTGTCGCGCGAGAGCTACGCGGCCACCACCGCGGAAGAGATCGAGAAGAAGAAGGCCGAAGAGGCCGCCGCCGAGCGTGCCCGACAGGTGGCGGCGGCTGCCGCCTCGGCGGCGAAGTCGCGCTCCACGGTTCCGACGAACATCGCCCTCACGTCGCCGGGCACCGGCGAGGTGCGCTGGCCCCTCCTCAACTTCACCAAGGGCCGCGGCCTGTGGGATTCGGGGTATCACCAGGGCGTCGACCTCTTGACGTCGTGCGGCACGCCGATCTACGCGACGGCCGCCGGCGTCGTCAAGGTCTCGCAGGAGAGCTACGGCGGCTACGGCGTGGCGGTCTCGATCGATCACGTCATCGGCGGTCAGCAGGTCAATTCGCTCTACGGCCACATGACGTACGGCAGCCGTCAGGTCTCGGTCGGCCAGTCCGTCTCGGCCGGCCAGCTCATCGGCCTCGTCGGCAGCACCGGCAGTTCGACCGCGTGCCACCTGCACTTCGAAGTCCACATCAACGGCTCGGTCGTCGACCCGTGGGCGTGGCTGCAGGCCAACGCCGGCTGACACACAGACCTCTGCAATCACAGAAGCGAACGGATGCCCCGGCCGGGGCATCCGTTCGCTTTCTCGTTACCCGACACGCCATCAGCCGTTCAGTCTCGCCGCGCCCCGGGCGTGTCGCGGTGGGTTACCCTGGGATTCGACGCTGAGAGAGCGGAGGGAGCCGATGGGCTGCACACCACGCATCCGAACCATGGATGCGCTTGGACGCCTCGTCCTTCGGCATTGCACGAGCGGATGCCGCGGCATTGCCGTGGCGCCAGGGCGCTGTCTGTAGACAGCGCCTTTTTTCATGCCCCTGCGCCCTTGATCGTCGCGCAAGTCGAATAACCGAGAAGCCGTCCCGGCCATTCGAGAGGATGATCAATGCGCACTCTGGTGCTGAACGCGGGCTACGAGCCGCTCGCCGTCGTGTCGTTCAAGCGGGCGCTCGTGCTCGTGATGAACGAGAAGGCCACCGTGGTGGAACACACCGAGACCGATCCGGTGTGGGGCACCCGACGATCGTACGAACGCCCGGCCGTGATCATCCTGACCCGCTACGTGCGGGTGCCGGGCGGTCGTCACGTGCCGGTCACCCGGCGGGGCGTGCTGCGTCGTGACAACCATCACTGCGCCTACTGCGGCAAGGCGGCGTCGACGATCGACCATGTGCTGCCGCGCTCGCGCGGTGGCGCCGACTCGTGGGAGAACCTCGTCGCCTGCTGCCTGCGCTGCAACAACATCAAGAGCGATCGCACCCCGCAGGAGATGCACTGGGAGCTGCGCTTCACGCCGCACCCGCCGCGCGGCGCGCAGTGGACCGTCCGCGGCACCGAGCGCACCGACCCGCGGTGGGAGCCGTATCTCGCCCTCGCGGCGTGATCGCACGCGCGTCAGGAGAGAGCGAAACCCGAGACTTCAGGGTGAGCCGCGCCGCGGCATGAAGGCAGGCCCGGTGCGTGGAGCACGCGCGCCAGCGAGTGAGGATCGGCTCGAGGGCTGCGGCATCCGTCGTCCCGATCGCGTTGAGGATGCGGCGCTCGTTGACGAGGCGCGCGGCCATGGCGCGGTCGAGAAGCACGATCTCGCCGGCGGCGGAGAAACATCGAACATAATTGTCGGAACCCGGCGTTACCCTGATCTCCTGCGATTGAAATACTAGAACATCTGTTCTAGCCTGTGGGAATGAGGGCGATCGTGCAGCTCACGGCACAGCATGTGCACGAGGCCGTCGGCCAGGCGCCGACGGGCACGCAGCCTGCCGCCCTCGGTGCGGTGGACTCGTCGTCTGCGGGCGGGACGTCTGCGGGTTCGTCGTCTGCGGGAACCGTCGCGCAGCTGCGGGCGCAGGTCGAGCGGGTGCAGGGCAGGCGGCTCGATGCGCCGGTGCTGCCGGTGCATCCCGCGATCGCCTCGCTGCTTCCCGGGGGCGGTCTGCGCCCGGGCTCCGCCTACTCCCTGCCGCGCTCGACGTCGGTGCTGCTGGCGCTGCTTGCCCAGCCGTCGCAGGCCGGGTCGTGGTGCGGGGTGATCGGCATGCCGCGGCTCGGCGCCGAGGCGGCCGAGGGCCTCGGGGTCGATCTGTCGCGGCTCGTACTCATCCCCGATCCGGGTGCGCGCTGGCTCGCGGTGACCTCGACCGTCGCCGAGGTGCTGCCGGTGGTCGCGGTGCGCCCGTCGGGGCGGGCAGCCGACGGTGAGATCTCCCGCCTGGCGGCACGGCTGCGCGATCGCGGCGCGGTGCTGCTCGTTCAAGGACCCTGGCCGCAGGCCGAGGCCGTGATCGAGGTGGGCGAGCCGACGTGGGAGGGCGTCGGCCGCGGGCACGGCTACCTCTCCGGTCGCGAGGTGACGCTCACCTCGTCCAGTCGGCGATGGCCGCGTTCGCGACGGGCTCGCGTGATGCTTCCGGATGCTGCGGGGCACGTCTCCGCCGCGCCCGAGCGCATGCGCACCGTCGAAGCGATGCCTGCGGAATCCGCGGAGTCCTTCCCGCATCTGATCAGGGCGGTGGGGTGACATGTCGCCGGGCACGCCGGTGCGGAGCCTCGTGCTGTGGTTCCCCGACTGGCCGGTCACGGCTCTCGAGCGGGAGGCGGGCGCGCCCGCGGCGGAATCGGAGGACGCGGTCGGAGAGCGGCCGGGCACTCGGACGCACGCGCCGCGGGAGAAGTCCGAGGCGAAGCCCCCGGTCGCCGTCGTGGAGCGCAACCTCGTGGTGGCGTGCTCGGCGTCCGCGCGTGCGGAGGGGGTGCGCCGCGGGCAACGCCGGCGCGACGCCCAGGCGCGGTGCCCGGGGCTGACGCTGGTGAACGCGGACGCTGCGCGTGATCACCGCGCGTTCGCCCCGATCGTGTCACTGATCGAAGAGAAGGCGCCCGGCGTGCAGCTGGTGCGCCCGGGACTGTGCGCGCTGCGCGCCCGAGGGCCGGCGCGGTACTACGGCGGCGAGATCGAGGCCGCCCGCATGCTGATCGGCGCCCTGCGCGACGCAGGGCTCGACGGGGTGCGGGTGGGCATCGCCGACGGTCCGTTCACCGCGGAGCAGGCGGCGCGCGCCGGCACGAGCGCCGCCGATCCGGTGTTCGCCGTGCCCGCGGGCGGTGCGGCCGGCTTCCTCGCACCACTGTCGGTCTCGGTGCTCGATGCCTCGGCGATGCTCGGCACCGGCGCGAAGGAGGCGACGGGCCTTGTGGGCTTGCTCGCCCGGCTGGGCGTGCAGACCCTCGGCGGGTTCGCCGAGATGCAGACCGATCGCGTGCGTGAGCGGTTCGGCGAGTGGGGCGTCCGGCTCCACGCGCTCGCCGCGGGGTGCGACTCGCGACCGGTGCAGCCGCGCACCCCGCCGCCGGAGCTGCAGCGCGAGGTCGCGTTCGAGCCGCCCCTCGAGATCGCCGACCAGGTGGCGTTCGCCATGCGCGTCACCGCCGACGACTTCGTCTCGGGTCTCGGTGCGGTGGATCTCGTCTGCACCGAGCTGCGGGTCGAACTCGTGGGCGACCGCGGGGAGCGCAGCGAGAGGGTGTGGCTGCATCCGGGCTCGTTCGACGCCGCGGCGGTCGTCGACCGGGTGCGGTGGCAGCTCGCGGAGGACGTCGGCGCCGGCGATGCGGCCGGGCGCGGGCTGCGCAGCGGGGTGACGCTCGTGCGGATCTCGCCGGAGGCGGTGGATGCGGCATCCCATCACGCTCCTGCGCTGTTCGGCGGCGGACCTGAGGAGCGGGTGCACCACGCGCTGTCGCGTGTGCAGGCGATGCTGGGGCACCGCGGCGTACTGACCCCCGCGATCGGCGGCGGGCGGTGGCTGGCCGAGCGCCAGGTGCTCGTGCCCTGGGGTGAGAAGGACGAACGCGACAGGACGGCCACCGGAGCCGGGGGCCTCGCGGCGCAGCGCGCGCGCCCGTGGCCGGGGAGCCTGCCCGACCCGCTGCCGACGACGGTGTTCGCCGATCCGGTGCCGGTCGACGTGCGTGCGCTCGGCGGCGAGTTGGTCGACGTCGACGAGCGGGGCAACGTGTCCGCCGTGCCCGCGCTCTTCATCGAGAGCGGTCGCCGGCGCGCGATCGAGGCGTGGGCGGGGCCGTGGCCGGTGGTGGAGCGCGGATGGGATGCGGCGCGCTCGCGCCGTGCGCATCGGTTCCAGGTCGTCGACGCCGACGGGTCCGCGTGGCTGCTGGTGTGCGACGGCGACGCCTGGACGGCGGAGGCGACCTATGACTAGGGGGCCGGGCTGATGGGCTTCAACAACCCGGGGGTGCCGTGGTCCGAGATGGAGCGTGTGCTGAGCGGTCGTCGCCGGCCCGACGCGCCGCCGGTCGGCGCGGACGGGGGCGACAGTCCCGCATGGTCGCATAAGCGGGGGCCGTACGTCACCCCCGAGATCGAGCGCCCGGCCGATGCGATCCCGTACGCCGAGCTGCACGCGCACTCGTCGTACTCGTTCCTCGACGGGGCCTCCTCGCCCGAGGAGCTCGCCGAGGAGGCGGAGCGCCTGGGGCTGCATGCCCTCGCGGTGACCGATCACGACGGGTTCTACGGCATCGTCCGGTTCGCCGAAGCCGCCGAGGCGCTCCAGCTCAAGACGGTGTTCGGTGCCGAGCTGTCGCTCGAGCTGCCGAAGCCGCAGAACGGGGAGGCTGATCCGGTCGGCGCGCATCTGCTGGTGCTCGCGCGGGGTGAGGATGGATACCACCGGCTGGCGGGCGCGATCACCCACGCGCAGCTGCAGGGCGCTGAGAAGGGCCGACCGGTCTACGACCTCGACGAACTCGCCGCGCAGGCGGCGGGGGAGTGGGCGGTGCTCACCGGATGCCGAAAGGGCGCCGTGCGCCGCGCGCTCGCCGAGAGCCCCGCTGCGGCGGCCGGGGAACTCGACCGTCTCGTGACCCTGTTCGGGAGAGACAACGTGCACGTCGAGCTCATCGACCACGGCAATCCGCTCGACACCCGCGACAACGACGTGCTCGTCGGGCTCGCGCGGGAGCGCGGCCTTCCGCTCCTGGCGACCAACAACGTGCACTACGCCGTGCCCAAGCGGCAGCTGCTCGCCGCGGCGGTCGCCGCCGTGCGCGCGAATCGCGGTCTCGACGAGCTCGACGGCTGGCTGCCGGTGCATGCCGGTGCGCATCTGCGGTCGGGCGCCGAGATGGCGGAGCGCTTCGTGCGGTTCCCGGATGCCGTCGCCCGGACTGTGACGCTCGCCGACGAACTCGCCTTCCCGCTGCGCAAGGCGAAGCCGGCGCTCCCGAAGCAGAAGGTGCCAGAGGGGCACACGCCCATGTCGTGGCTGCGGCACCTCGTGTGGGAGGCGGTGCCGCGCAAGTACCCCGACCTGACGGAGGAGAACCGGGCGCGTATCGAGAAGGAGCTCGGAGTCATCGAGATGAAGGATTTCCCGGGCTACTTCCTGATAGTCCACGGCATCGTGCAGTTCGCGCGGAGCCAGGGCATCCTCTGTCAGGGGCGCGGCTCCGCCGCCAACAGCGCCATCTGCTACCTGCTCGACATCACCGCCGTCGACGCGATCGGGTACGACCTGCCGTTCGAACGGTTCCTGTCGAGTCTGCGCGAGGAGGAGCCTGACATCGACGTCGACTTCGACTCCGATCGCCGCGAAGAGGTCATCCAGTGGGTGTACCGCGAGTACGGGCGCGATCGTGCGGCACAGGTCGCGAACGTCATCCAGTACCGACCCAAGAACGCCGTGCGCGACATGGCGAAGGCGCTGGGGCATTCGCCTGGCCAGCAGGACGCCTGGTCGAAGCAGATCGAAGGCTGGGGAGCGCTCCTCGAGACGGGAGCCGGGCACGACATCCCCGATCAGGTGCTGGAGTTCGCCTCCGAGCTGCTCAAGGCGCCGCGGCACCTCGGCATCCATTCCGGCGGCATGGTGCTCACCGACCGCCCGGTGGGCGAGGTCGTGCCGATCGAGCACGCCCGCATGGAGAACCGCACGGTGATCCAGTGGGACAAGGACGATGCCGCCTGGATGGGGCTCGTGAAGTTCGACCTGCTGGGCCTCGGGATGCTGGCGGCCCTGCAGTACTGCTTCGACATGATCCGTGCTTCGACCGGGGAGGACTGGGAGCTGTCGACCCTCCCGAAGGAGGAGAAGGCGGTCTACGACATGCTGTGCCGCGCCGACTCGATCGGGGTGTTCCAGGTCGAGTCGCGTGCGCAGATAGGCCTTCTGCCGCGCCTGCAGCCGCGCCGGTTCTACGACCTCGTGATCGAGATCGCGCTCATCCGCCCCGGCCCCATCCAGGGCGGTGCCGTGCACCCGTTCGTCAAGCGCAAGCTCGGGCAGGAGGGTGTGACCTACCCGCACCCCAAGCTGGTGCCGGTGCTGGAGCGAACGCTCGGAATCCCGGTGTTCCAGGAGCAGCTCATGCAGATGGGCATGGCCGTCGGCGGGCTCACCGGAGAGGACGCCGACCTGCTGCGGCGCGCCATGGGGTCCAAGCGGGGGATCGAGCGCATCGACTCGCTGAAGAAGAAGCTGTACGCCGGCATGGCCGAGAACGACCTCGTGGGCGAGGAGGCCGACGCGATCTACGCCAAGATCCAGGCATTCGCGAACTTCGGCTTCGCCGAGTCGCACTCGCTGTCGTTCGCGCTGCTGGTCTACGCCAGTTCGTGGATCAAGCTGCACTATCCGGCGGCGTTCCTCGCCGGCCTGCTGCGGGCGCAGCCGATGGGCTTCTACTCGCCCGCGACGCTCGTGGGCGACGCGCGCCACCACGGGGTCGAGGTGCGTCGCCCCGACCTGCACCTGTCCGGCAGCGAGGCGGTGCTCGAGCCCGTCGCCGGCGCTTCGACAGGCTCAGCGACCGGAGCCGAAGGGCCCACCGGCCTCGGCTCGTGTGCCGAGCGCAAGCAGCCGCCCGTCGGTCTCTTCGACATCGACGCGCCCGATGAATCCGCGGCGCACCGCCGCGACGGGAGGTTCGCGGTGCGGCTGGGGCTTGCGGGGGTGAAGGGGATCGGCGCGACGGTCGCCCAGCGCATCGTCGCCGCGCGCGAGTCGGGCGGGCTGTTCCGCGACCTCCGCGATCTCGTGCGGCGCACCAGCATCACCGCGGTCCAGGTCGAGGCGCTCGCCACCGCGGGGGCGTTCGAATGCCTCGGGCTCAGCAGGCGCGAGGCGATCTGGCTCGCCGGGTCGGCGGCGCAGGACCGCCCCGAGTTCCTGCCGGACTCGCTCATCGCGGTGCAGCCGCCGCTGTTCGCCGACCCCACCAGCTACGAGCGCCTCGCCGCCGACCTGTGGGCGACGGGCATCTCCACCGACGACCATCCGATCACCCACTATCGCTCCGGGCTCGACGCGCGTGGCGTGCTGACGTCCCGCGAACTGCGCAGCCATGAGGTCGGCCGCCGCGTCGAGGTCGCAGGCCTCGTGACTCATCGGCAGCGGCCGGCCACAGCATCCGGAATCACGTTCCTCAACCTCGAAGACGAACACGGTCTCGTCAACATCGTGTGCTCGCTCGGCGTCTGGAATCGGTATCGCCGTATCGTGCGCGACTCGCCCGCGCTCATCGCGCGCGGCATGCTCGAGCGCTCGGCCGAGGGCGTGACGAACCTCATCGCCGACGCGTTCGAAGACCTCCGCGTCGGCGTGCAGCATCGCACCAGGGACTTCCGATGACGATGCCTGTCAGATCTCGTCTTCCCAGTCGACCTCGGCCGAAGGGGCGGGGTCGACCGCGGCGATCGGGTGCAGACGTCGCTGGATCGACTTCATCCGCTCGACCGCCGCCTCATCGACGAGCTCCCCATTGTCGTCGTGGACGTCACGCGCGACCATCTGGCTCGCGGGCCCGATGAGAACAGTCACCTCACCGACGGAGCCGTCCGGCTCCCTCGTCGGAACCGTCACGGCCTCGGCCTCGCCCGCCTCGGCCAGCGCCTGGCCGCAGCGCAGAAGTGTGGCGGCGATGTCGTCACCCGTCACGAACTCGCTTCCCGCGTAGATCACCCGCTTCACGAGTCCTTTCTACCTGAGGATTCGCCGTCGCTCTCGGGGGTTGCCGCCCGGCGCCGAAGGGGCTACAAGCCGCCATCGACCGATGTGGCCGGCATCCCTCGAGACGGGTGTGCGAGGGCTACTCGGCCAGCTTCCCGGCAACGGACACCTCGCGCATCAGCGCGCCGATCTCGGCGGGGATCGGCGGGATCTGCTCCCGTACAACGCCGGTCGAGGGGGACCACACCAGGTTGACCTGCAGTTCGGGATCGATGTCAGGGTAGTCGCTGCGGTTGTGGCACCCGCGGGTCTCCCGCCGTTCGAGCGCGGCTTCGAGCGTCGCCCGCGCGGCGAGGGCCGCCGACTTGAGGTCGAACGCGTGTGCGAGATCGTGATATCCCGCGATGTCGGGGTGCACGCCGATGTCTGTCATCCGCGTTTCGATCGCGTCGAGTTCGGCGAGGCCGGCGAGAAGCCCCTCCTCGTCACGCACGACACCGGCGTGCTCGGTCATCGTGTCGCGGATGGCGCGCTGGAGCGCCCGGACATTCTCGGTTCCGGATGCTGCGAGCAGGACGTCGATCTCCGCGCGGGCGGTCGCGACGGCCGCCGCCGAACGTGTCTGGGCGGGGAGCGCCGCCGAGTACGCGGCGGCGGCCTGCCCGACGATGCGACCGAACACGAGCAACTCGATGAGCGAGTTGCCGCCGAGCCGGTTGGCGCCGTGAAGGCCCGAAGACGCCTCGCCGATGGCGTAGAGTCCGGGCACGTCGGTGGAGTGGTCCGACGCGCGAACCCAGACGCCGCCCATCGAGTAGTGCGCAGTCGGCGCGATCTCGATCGGCTCCTTGGTGATGTCGAGCATCTGCAGCTCGAGCATCGTCTGGTACACGCGGGGGAGGCGGGTCATGATCGTCTCGCGCGGGAGGTGGGACACGTCGAGCCAGACGCCGCCGTTCGGGGTGCCGCGGCCCTCCTTGATCTCGGTGTAGCAGGCCAGGGCGACACGGTCGCGTGTGGAAAGTTCGAGGCGCTCGGGGTCGTACTTGTGCATGAAGCGCTCGCCGAGGCCGTTGCGCAGGATGCCGCCTTCGCCGCGTGCCGCCTCGGAGATGAGGGTGCCGGCCGCGTTCTCGGGCTCGATGATGCCGCTCGGGTGGAACTGCACGAGCTCCGGATCACGAAGCCGGCCGCCTGCTTCCACCGCGAGGCGGAAGGAGTCGCCGGTGTTCTCGTCGCGTCGCGACGACGTGCGCCGCCAGATGCGGTTGTGCCCGCCCGCCGCGAGGATCACCGCGTCCGAGTGGATGAGGTAGCGCGTGCCGTCCTCGAGGTCGAAGCCGTAGGCGCCGAAGACAGCCCCGTCATCGTTCACGAGGATGCGCGTCACGTAGACGGTGTCGAGGATCGGCACGTGCAGCTGCGCGGCCCGGTTGATCAGCGTGCGCTGGATCTCGAGCCCCGTGTAGTCGCCCGCGAACGCGGTGCGACGGTACGTGTGCGCGCCGAAGAACCGCTGCGAGATGCGCCCGTCGTCCTCGCGGGCGAACGGCATGCCGTAGCACTCGAGGTCTTCGATCCCGCGAGCGGCGCCCGACGTGACGATCTCGACGGTGTGCGGGTTGGCGAGCAGGTAGCTCTCCTTCAGCGTGTCGGCGGCGTGCTGCTGCCAGCTGTCGTCGGCATCCATTGTGCCGAGGGCGGCGTTGATGCCGCCTGCGGCGAGGGAGGTGTGCGCGTCCGATTTCGGGCGCTTGCCCAGCGCGACGACGTCGACGCCGGCTTCGGCGAGTTCGATGGCCGCGCGGAGACCGGAGCCCCCGGTGCCGATCACGAGGACGGTGGTGGAAAGCCGGCGTTCTGAGGGGATCACAGCAGACACGCTAAGCAGTTCGCACCGATTACTCCAATGCATATACCTGGTGGGATAGATAGCAATAGGCTATTCAAAATGAATCTCGAGCAGCTCCGTGCGTTCGTCACGGTGGCTCAGCTGGGCAATTTCACCCGCGCCGCCGAGCAGCTCCACCTCGCGCAGCCGTCGCTGAGCCGCCAGATCTCGACACTCGAGCAGAGTCTGGGTGTGGATCTGTTCCACCGCGCCCGCGGAGGCAGCACACCGACCGCCGCGGGCGAGGCGCTCCTGCCCCTCGCCCGACGGATGCTGGCCGACGCAGCATCCGTTCGCCGCGAGATCGACGAGCTCGCCGGCCTCCGGCGCGGGCGCGTCCGCCTCGGCGCCACGCCCACCCTCTGCATCAGCCTCGTCGCCGAAGTGCTGAGCGCGTTCCACGCCGCGCATCCCGGAATCGAGCTGCACATCACCGAGAGCGGGTCGCGCGGTCTGCTCGACGACCTTGCGGGTGGCGAACTCGACCTCGCGCTGATCACCACCTCCGGCGCTGCATCCGCCGAGAGATTCACCGTCACGCAGCTACTCGTCGAAGAGCTCGTCGTCATCTCGTCGAGCAGCGCGCCTCCGCTCACGACACGAGCGAGCGTCGGCCTCGGCGACGTCGCCGCGCTGCCGCAGGTCGTCTTCAGCTCGACGTACGACCTGCGCGCCACCACCGATGCCGCGTTCGCGGCGGCGGGACTGACGCCGCACACGGTCATCGAAGGGGCCGAGATGGACGCCGTGCTGCGCTTCGTCGAGCGCGGGATCGGCGTCGCGATCGTGCCCGCGATGGTGCTCATCGAGCGGTCCGGACTGCGATCGGTCCGCCTGTCCCACCCGACCCTGACGCGCACCATCAGCATCGCGCGGGTCACCGACATGGCTCCGACACGGGCCGTCGAGGTGATGCAGCAGACGATCGAGCGCACAGCGGCCGGGCTCGCCGCACTGCCGCAGGCGACGATGCGGCTCGCATAGTCGAGAGAGCGGGTCCGCGACGGATGCTGCGGTCCGCAGCATCCTTCATCAGTGCCCCAGGGCTCGTCCGAAGACGCGGACGTCACGGCGGGTACGGACGTGGGGCGGCGGATGCTGTTCACTGCAGCGTGGACGCGATATGGTGAGCCGCGGGCAGCTCGGCGTGATCCTGGGAAATGATCACGGCGCGGGCGTCCGGTCTGGGGATCTCTGGGGCAGTGCCGCCGATTTCCCTGCGCTCCCCCCGCGCAAGGACGGTCCCTCGGACGTTGCAGCTAGATCCTGTAGCGTCCGAGGGACCTCAGCCTGTCCCGCGAGCATCACGCGCCCATTTGGGGGGAGGGCTCAGCACTGGGGATGCCTCTGCGACGCTGCCGAAAGGTGTGGGACCCGGCTTGCTGCCACCCTAGCGGTTCATGAGGCGCACACGGCGAGGGCCACGCCGCTCCTTCGGCTGACCCCGGGTCGTCGCCGAACAGCGCTGCCGCGTAGACGGCGCGGACTTCGCGTGCGCGTCGGCCGGCGCACTCGGCAGAGCACGGGCCGAGACCGTCAGGCAGTCCCAGAACCTGCACCTTCACGCCGTCCGCTGCGCCACGACCGTGACGCGGCACCAGGCATCAGAGCAGCGCCTTGCGGAGGAAGACCTGCTCGATGCCGTCGTCACCGTCGACGCGCTGGGATTCGCGATAGCCGAGGCGTTCGTACAGTCGCAGATTCGCCTCGCTCAGCGACCCCGTGAAAAGCTCAGCCTCCCGGCATCCCGCGTTCCGCCCGGCATCCTCGACGGCGAGGAGCAGCCGGGAGCCGATTCCGAGCCCCTGGACGTCCGGGGCGATCGCCAGCCGACCGATGAGCAGCAGCCCGGACTCATGCTTGGCGCGGACCGCGCCGACCAGCCTCGATCCCTGCAGTGCGACGCGCCCGAGGTTGTCCGCCAGCTCCGCTCTCAGCTCGTCGAGGCTCTGTGTGAGGGGCGGCATGCGGACGGTGTCGTAGATGAGCGCCTCCTGCACGAACGCGGCGCGCTGAAGCGTGAGCACCTCGCCGGCATCCTCTTCACGGATGTCGCGGATCATCAGGTCCTGCGGATCACGGCTGTTCATCACGATCAGTAAACCGGCTCCTGTCGATCGCGCGAACCGGGTTGACTCGAAAGCGCTGGCCCATGAAGCGAGACGCGACGCATCGGGTATCCGACAACACCGGCCGCAGTCAAGACGCCGATGCCCAACCGCGTCCGGTGCGAGAATGGCGCGACGGGAAGACGCGGGGCAGGGGTGACCGCCAGCACCGGAAGCGAGAAGCCGTGGCTGTGAGAAGCGAGATATCGAGAGCGCTGGCGCACGCCCTCGACCGCTCGGAGATCACCGCGTGGTTCCAGCCTCAGATCGACCTGGTGACCCACAGAGTGGTCGCCGTCGAGGCTTTGTGCAGGTGGACTCACCCGGATTGGGGCCCGGTGGGACCGAACGAGTTCATTCCCATCGCCGAAGAGGACGGCATGATCGGGGAGATCGGCCGGTACATGGCCACGCAGGCGATCGCCGTGATGTCCAGGTGGGGCATCGATGTCTCCGTCAACGTGTCGCCGACACAGCTGCAGGACTCCGCGTTCTCCACGTGGCTGGGTCGGCTGGTCGATCGGATCAGTCATCCCGCACGCCGGCTCACGCTCGAGATCACCGAGGGTCGTCGCATCGGCAATGTGTCGGCGGTCGTCGGCCGGCTCGATCGTCTCCGGGCGATGGGGCTGGGCATCGCGCTCGATGACTTCGGCGCCGGACAGGCATCGCTCACCCAGCTCAAGCGGCTTCACGCCACAGAGCTGAAGATCGACCGCGCCCTGGTGGCGGACGAGTCCCCATCGGCTGAACGAACCATGGGCGCCGCGATCACTGTCGCCCACGACGCCGGCATCCGCGTCGTCGCCGAGGGGATCGAGACTACGCGGCACCTGGAGAAGGCCACGTCGCTGGGGTGCGACCGCGGCCAGGGCTACTTGTTCGCGCGACCCATGCCGCGGCGCCAGTTGGACGCGCTGCTGACCGCGCTCTGACGCCATCCGTCGGGCGCGCCGGTCGCGCGGCGGACGCACTGCAGCGTCGCGAGAGCGGCAAGGGTCGAGCCCGAGACCCCCGACCGGCACGCGGCGATGGCGGCGGTCTTGTCACGGAGCAGGGCGAGTGCCGCAGTATCCGTTCCTCCCGGACCGGCCATCTCGACGGCGCCGAGCGCGGCGAGGCTCGATCGGCGTGCCGCGACCCCGAGTCCCCACAGGGCGCGGCCTCACCAGTCTCCGGGACCGGGTTCGTCGGTCCATTCGCCGCCGGGACCCATGCGGTTGTGCACGCGGCCGTCCTCTGTGACGGCGGACTCGAGGAAACGCAGGTAGCAGTCGGCCAGGGCGGCCGCGGCATCCGATCGTCCGTCCTCCGGTGCCGTGACGGCAAGTCCCTCGGCGACATCGTCGACGCAGTAGCCCAGCGGGCGCATCTCGCGACGGTGGCATGCTTCCTTACGGGGCGGGAGGCGCCGTCGGGTCTGTGCGCAGGGATGGCGGCGGCGGAGATGTGACGCCAGCCTGCGGCGCAACGCCTGCGCTCGGAGGCTGCGCGTGAGCTGTTGTCTGATCCGCCGGCAGTGCGGGGCCGACGATCGCTGTCGGTGTGCGATGCCATGGCCGCTGACGGTGGAGTTCCAGAAGCTGGGCTCCCAGGCCGAAGAAGACCATCGCGAGCCAGACGAGGATGTTGAGCCACGGGATCTGAAGCGCGACGATGAGTATCACCCCGCCGACGAGTGACATCACCACGGGGTGCGCACGGTCGCGGAACACGAGGCGCCCGATGTAGAACGCGCTGTACACGAACGTCGCCAGGACCATGACCGTCCACACCAGTGCGCCGGCGATGGCGAGCGGAGCGCCGATGATCGTGATGGCCACGAAGAAGAGTGCGATGGGAACCGCGACGGATGCGACGAAGCCCACGAGCAGCGCCTTCCACGGTGACGGCGTCAGATGGTCGGTGACGCGTTGCAGCCAGCGCGGGAGGAGGAGTCCCGCGAGCAGGGCGATGAGGCTGAGAGAGATGAGCGCATAAAGGAAGCCGAGGAACCAGCCGATGAACACCGCCCACGGGGAGACCTCGACCCGAGGGGTCTGCGGAGGCTCCAGGCGCTCGACCGTGCCGTCGACCGCCCCTTCTGCGATACGCGCATCATCGTCGCTCACGTACGTCACGCTGCCGCCGACGGACCCGTCGATGACAAGACGTCCGACACTGGCAGCGACATCGCGCCCCACCTCGCCGGCGATGCTGACGGTGCCCGCAGCAGTGACCACGTCCTGACCGAAGGATCCCGTATCGCCGATCGTGAAGCCGGCCGCGAAGACCGTTCCGCTTCGGGACACCTCGCCGGTGACCGAGACGTCCTGGGCGGCAATGCGAACATCGCCGTCCACCGTCCCCGTGATCGCGACGGTTTGAGCTGCGGCGATCACGTCACCCGTGACGTCGCCGCTGATGGTGACGCTCTGGCCCGTGGCGTACACATCGCCATCGACTGCACCGGAGACATCGATCACCAAGCCGGAGTAGAACCGTGGTCCGTCCCGATCGTCTACCGCCGATGCGACCGCGGGCGAGGACTGCACGGGTGCGCCGGCGGCGGCGCCACCGGCGACGAGCGTGAGAATGCCGGCCGCGAGGATCACGGCCAGAGGACGGACGGCACGCCGCAGAACGCTCACCGCGATCACCTCCCCTGCCGCAACGGCATCATCGATCGGTCGGACGCCGTGGCGACCGGGGGAGCGAACGATTCTGCGGGAGCAGGGCTAGCGGGTGAGGTGGTGGACATGTTGTCTCCCTTTGTCGACTTGACTCTCCGCCCTCGCGGGGGACGCCTGCGGGCCGAAGGTCCCGTGCGGTGGGAGCAGACGATCCCGGAGATGACGGGCTCGTCACCCCCGGCTGGAGTTCATCGTGGGCCACCAGATCGGCATCCACTCCCGGGCGCTGCTCGAGTTCGATGCGTTCCCCGAACCACTCAAGACCGACGTCGCCGACCGCATCGCCGCCTACCCATCGGCGCCGGACTTCTTCGTCCGGCGCCTCGCGGAGGGCGTGGCGACGATCGCTGCCGCGTTCGCCCCGAGCCGGTGATCGTGCGGACCAGTGACTTCAAGTCCAACGAGTACGCCCACCTGTTCGGCGGTGACCGCTACGAACCACGGGAGGAGAACCCGATGCTGGGATGGCGCGGGGCGTCCCGCTACATCACGCCCGAGTTCGAGGACTGCTTCGCGATGGAGTGCGAGGCGCTGCGCTTCGTCTGCGACGAGATGGGGCTGACCAACCTGCAGAGCGGGGTGATCCGTCGGCCAGCCATTCGCGGACGCCGGAGTCGCTCCAGGCGTCGTCGAGCTTCAGGTGCTTCTGTTCGTTGCCAGCCCAGACCACCGCTTCGGCCCGCGACTCGGGTCGACTCAGTCCGTGGGCATGGGTGGGGGCGCCGATGATCAGCGCGTCGACGTCCGCGGGGAGACGATCGGCCTGTCCGACGGGGATCAGGCTGACCGGTCGCTGCAGGCGGATGCCGTCGGCGATCGCCTCCGCGATGCGCCGCGTGTTGCCGAACATCGACTCGTACACGATCGCGATCGCGACCGTGGGTCGGTGGCGGGAGAATTCGTCATCGAACTGCACCTTTCGGAGCGGCCGGGTTGTGGGTGGTGTTCATTCCGTCGCCTCGCTTCATTCGATCGGCTTGGGTGAGGAGGCGTCGGGTCGAAGGTCCCGTGTTCTCGTGAGCCGATCGATGGGACTTTCGGCCCGGCGCTCGGACGCCGGCGCGATTTGACTGCTCGACAACGGCAGAGGTCGCCGATTCGAGATGGGGTCGCTCATGGAACGCATCGTCCTCGGCTACGACGGGAGTCCGGCATCCGTGTCGGCGCTGGCCTGGGTGGCGGCACGAGCCGGCCGCGAGGTGGCGAAGGTCGGTCTCGTCAATGTGGTGTCCCGGTTCGCGCAGGATCGGGCATCCGCGCTCGACCAGCTGGCGGAGGCCGAGACCTTTCTCCGCGACAGGGTGCCCGGTGTCGGAGTCGAACTCCATCGGCTCGAGGGCGGTGTACCCGACTCGCTGACCGAGTTCGCCGATGATACGGATCTGCTCGTCGTGGGCATCAATCCGGGACACCCGATCCGCGCGGCGATGGCCGGCGCCATGCCGTTGCGTATCAGCACCCATGCTCGCGTTCCCGTCGTCATGGTGCCTGCCGGCTGGGTGGATGTCGGCGATCCGATCACCATCGGGATCTCCGACGATGATTCGTCCAGCACCGCGCTCGCGTTCGCGGCTCAGGAGGCCGAGGAGACCGAGACGTCTGTCCGTCTGGTGCACGCGTGGCTCATGCCGACGCCGTCCTTCTCGGGATCGGCGGTGATGGTTGCGACGCAGGAGGATGTGATGGCCGATCATCGCGCGACGCTGACTGCTGCCGTGAACTGGCTCGTCGAGCGTTATCCGACGATGCGCCTGCAGAGTGAACTCGTGCGAGACAGTCGCTCGGCCGCGCTGCTGCGCTATGCGCCGCGCAGCTCGATGCTGGTCATCGGCACTCATCATCGCGGCGTCCTCGCAGGCAGCCTGCTGGGCTCGGTCGCCGAGGGTGTGCTCTGGCAGGCGGAGTGCCCGGTCGCAGTCATTCCCCGGGACGCTGTGCTTCACCACGGAAGAGAGGAGTGATCATGATCCGATTCGCCCGTATCGCGCTGCTGAGCGCGCAGGCGTTCGTCGCGATCACCGCGTTCGCAGGAGGGCTCGCCTTGATCTTCGGCAGCCTCAATCCCGATTGGGGGGCGGTGATCGTCCCGCCGGCGGAGTACCTCGAGGGTTCTCCGTTCTCGTCGTACCTCGTTCCCGGGATGAGCCTCATCGTCTTGGTTGCCGGCGTGCACGCGGCCGCGTTCGTCGCGACCATCATGAGATCTCGCTGGTCGATGCCGCTCGCGGCGGCGGGCGGGTTCGCGTGCCTCATCTGGATCTTCATCCAGATGATCTACATCCCCTTCAGTCTCCTGCAGGCGCTCTACTTCGCGCTGGGTCTGGTCGAACTCGGTGTCACGATGCTGCTTCTCGGCGTCCTGACGCATCTGGCACACCCGCACCGGTCGACGTATGTCGCCGCACACGCACCGGCGACGCCCGGCGGAGCGTGAGCATGCCGTCGAGGGGAGTCGCGATACGGCGAGAAGCTAGCTCGGCTGTCCGCCGCGATGCTCGAGCTGGAACACGGCGGCCTGAGTGCGGCGTTCGAGGCCGAGCTTGCTCAGGAGCGACGACACGTAGTTCTTCACCGTCTTCTCGGCGATGCCGAGGTGCTCGCCGATCTGCCGATTGGTCAGTCCGTCGGCGATCAGTCGCAGGATCTGTCGCTCGCGGAGCCCGAGCGACCCCAGGCGCGGGTCGCTGTTGTCGGCTCGCTCACGGATCTTCTCCGTCGCCCGCTTCACGACGGCGTCATCCATGAGCGTTCGGCCGTTCGCCACGGATCGGATGGCATCCACGAGTCGCGAGCCGCCGATGTCCTTCAAGATGTACCCCGACGCGCCGGCGAGTACAGCCGCACGGACGGCGGCGTCATCGTCGTACGCGGTGAGCATCAGGCACGCGACGGCAGGCATGCGGGAACGGATGTCGCGACAGAGGTCGATCCCGCTGCCGTCGGGAAGCCGGACATCGAGGACCGCGACGTCGGGCAGGGTGGCCTCGATGCGGCCGATGGCTTGCCGCACGGTGGCCGCTTCGCCCACCACTTCCAGGTCGGTCTGAGCCCGCACGAGGTCCACGAGCCCGCGGCGCACGATCTCGTGATCGTCGACGAGGAAGACGTTGGTCATCGACTCCGCCCCTGTCTCTTGTCGGCCTCGCCGTTCAGGGGAGCGGCCCAGCGTACCGTCGTGGCACCGGACACGGACTCGACCGTGAACTGTCCTCCGCGCGCTGCTGCCTTGTCGGCGAGATTCTTCAATCCGCTGCGCCGGTCGCCTGCACCGATCCCGATGCCGTCGTCTTCCACCTGCACCACGGCGGTGTCCGCGTCGATGCCGACCTCCACGGAGATCCGGTCGGCTCTCGAATGGCGCACGGCGTTGCTGAGAAGCTCGCGGGTCACGCCGACGACATCGACCAGCAGGGTGCCCGTGATCGCGTGATCCACCGGGCCGGTGAACCGGATGGCGGGTGGACGACGCAACATGGCCGAGAGGTCCGCGACGACGTCGATCACGCGGTGGCGCAGTGAGCTCTCGTCGCGCTGGGACAGGGCGAACACGACGGTCCTGATCTGCGAGATCGCGTCGTCGAGCTGGTCGATGCTCGCGTGCAGCTGCTCGGTCTCCGGTCCGGGCGGAAGCTTTCCGGCGACGGCCTGCAGCGTGAGGCCGGTACCGAACAGCTGCTGGATGACGTGATCGTGGAGGTCACGTGCGATCCGGCGCCGATCGTCGGCGAGCAGCGCGCGCTGACCCTCCTCCCGAGCGTGCGACAGCTCGAGCGCGAGGCTCGCACGGAAGGCGAAGTCGGCGATGCTCTCGAGATCGGCCACCGTGAAGCGCCGGCCATTGGGGTCGCGTGCAACGCACAGAACACCCCAGAGCCGTCCCCGCCTCCGCAGCGGGGCTGCGACCACCGGGCCGGCATCCCCGTCGCGCACCACGCGCAGCGGGTCGTTCTCGGGCGACGGTTCGCGGACGTATGATCGCGCCTGTCCGCTCGTGATGACGGCGCCCGCGCATGTCGATGAAGCATCGAGCGAGAGTCCCCTGACCTCGCTCTCGCCCTGTCCGCGGGCGGCGGCGACGTGAAGCTGGGCCCCGGAATCGTCCGCCAGCACGACCGTGACCTTGTCGATATCCGGCAAGTCGAAAATGCGGCTGGCAATGAGGTCGAAGGCGGTGTCGGTGGTGGACGAGAGGAGCGCGGCGGACAGCTCTGCTGCGGAACTCATCCACTGCGCACGGCCCCTCGCCTGCTCGAGAAGCCGGGCGTTCTCGATCGCGAAGCCGGCAGTGGTCGCCAGCGCCTCGACCAGGCGCTCATCCTCCTCCGTGAACAGGCCGTCACGGCGGTTGGTGAGATAGAGGTTCCCGAACACCTCGCCTCGCACCCGGACGGGCACCCCGAGAAACGAGTCCATCCTGGGGTGGTGAGGGGGAAAGCCCACGGCGCGGGGGTCGTCGGCCATGCTCGGCAGCCGGATCGGATGCGGGTCGGCGATCAGGGCGCCGAGCAGACCGTGTCCCGTGGGCAGATGCCCTATCGCGGCGGCCTGGTCGTCGCCGAGACCCACGTAGATGAACTCCTCGAGCGCGTCCCGCTCCGGAGCGATCACGCCGAGCGCGCCGTACTCCGCGTCCACCAACGTCGCCGCCGCCTGTGCGATCCGACGAAGGACCGAGGGCAGGTCGCTCTCCTCCACGACCGCCTGGGTGGCGCTGAGAAGCGCGCGCAGTCGGTCCTGCGTCGCGCGGACTCGCTCCGCCTGGGTCAGCAGGGTGGTGAGCGCCTCGTCGAGATCGAGGCGCGGGCCGTCCGGGAACGACAGTGGGTCGGGTCCGGTCATGTCGCACCTCCTCGGCGCCGAGGCCACAGTATGACGCCGGGGCGGCGTCCGCCAGCCATGGCTGGCGAGCCGGAACACTCTCAGCGTCCCCCGTCTCATCGGCCGAGGGCTCCCTCCGACGAGTCGGAGCGGAACGGAACGATCGAAGCGGAGTTCGCGTCCCGAGGGAGGCCGCTCGTCGGTCCCCGGAGCGCGCGGAGGGCGAACAGAATCGTCGCGAGGTCTACGAGCTCCTGGGTGAGCGCGCCTGCGACTGCCGGGATCACACCGGTCATCGCGACGAGCATGAGGCCGACGCTGAGGCCGATGCCGATCCAGATCGCCGTCAGAGCGACGCGCAGGGTGTGTCTGGCGATCGCGATGGCGTCGGTCACCTTCGCGAGCGAGTCGACGAGGATCACGACGTCCGCGGCGTCTCCCGCAGCCGTCGCACCCTTCGCCCCCATGGCGATGCCGATGTCGGCGGCCGCGAGGACCGGCGCGTCGTTCACCCCGTCGCCCACCATGAGCACGGGGCGGGGATGCAGTTCCGCCGCGAGCTGTACCTTTTCGCCGGGCAGCAGCTCGGCGTGCACCTCGTCGATGCCGACAGCAGAGCCGATCGACTCGGCGGTTGCTTGGGCGTCGCCGGTCAGGATCGTGATCCGCTCCACACCTGCGGAGCGCAGCCAGGAGATCACCGCCGGCGATTCGGGACGGGGATCGTCCGCGAGCACCAGTGCGCCCGCGAACTGTCCGTCGACCGCGACGTACGCCGCCGCCTGGCCCGGCTTCAACTCGGTCCGGTGCATATCGGCGGCGATCGACGACACGTACCCGGGTTTGCCGACGACGACTGTTCGGCCACCCAGATCGGCCGTCACGCCGTTGGTCGCGACCTCGCTCGCGTCGCCTGCGCCGAGGAGCTCCAGGCCGCCATCGATCGCAGCCTGCCGGATGCTGCTCGCGAGGACGTGCGAGGAGTATTGCTCGGCGGAGGCGGACAGGCGCAGCAGCTCGTCGGACGAGAATCCGGCGGCGGGTCGCACCGCGACGAGCGTCGGCTTTCCCCGCGTGAGCGTTCCGGTCTTGTCGAAAGCGGCTGACCGCACACCGGCCAATTGCTCGATCACGGCACCGCCTTTCATGATCACTCCGCTCTTGGCCGACCGTGAGAGGCCCCCTAGGAACGCGACCGGTGCCGCGATCAGCAGCGGGCACGGTGTCGCCAGCACCAGCACCTCCGCGAACCTGGTCGGATCCCCGGAGATGGCCCAGGCCGTCCCGGCCAGCACGAGCGAGACGGCGGTGAACGGAATCGCGAAGCGGTCCGCGAGACGTACGACGGGCGCGCGCGACTCCTCGGCGGCGTGCACAAGCGCGATGATCTGCTGATACTGACTCTCGGCGCTGCTGCGAGAAGCGCGGATCCGCACGGCACGGGTGCCGTTGATCGCTCCCGAGAGAACTTCATCGCCTGCGCTCCGGCCCACCGGCATGCTCTCCCCGGTCAATGAAGACTCGTCGAAGGTGCCGTCATCGGTGAGCAGCACCCCATCGACGGGAACGATCTCGGACGGGCGGACGAGAAGGACGTCGCCGACCAAGACCTCGTCGACGGGGACATCCTGCGCCTCTACGAGCTCCGGCCCCTCGCCCCTCGAGAGCACGTGGGCGACCCGCGGCGAACGATCCAGCAGCGCAGTGAGATCGCGTTTGGCCCTCCGCTGTGCGAAATCCTCCAGTGCCTCCCCACCCGACAGCATCAGGACGATGATCAGCGATGCGATGTACTCGTCGACCGCCAGGGTCGCCACCATCGCCACGACAGCCAGGATGTCGAGGCCCACATGGCCCTTCACCACGTCGCGAATCATGCCCACCAGCGTCCAGACCACCACGGCGCCCACCCACGCCGTCGCGATCCAGCGAGCAGCCCGAGGCTGATCCGTCGCTGCGAGCGCCACGACGATGCCCAGCATGATGACGGTCACGGTGATGACGGGGTAGATCCACAGCGAACGGAGCAGTCGCATGCCGCTCAGCATCCCAGATCGCGACGAAGCGGGGTCACGCTTGGCTCCTCGCGAGCGTCGCGATTCCGGCGGTCCTGCTCGCCGACGCGACCGCGAAGCATCTTCGAACTCGGCGGCTCGACATCCGCGGTCAGCGACAGCGAACCCATGCAGCGTCCTCGGGACGGTGTCGATCCGATGACCAGACGCCGGGAGATCGTCGTGTTCCGGGGCCGCAGGACCTACGTCCCATCTGCCCGACCGCGCGGCGGAGACACTGATGAAAGAGATACTGCCGAGGAGATGACCATGAAGACCGCAGTCGTTGATGATTTCGGAGCGCCGGCGCGTGTGGAGGAGCGGGCCATTCCGCAACCCGGTCCTGGACAGGTCCTGGTGCGGCTGGAGGCATGCGGGCTCTGCCACACCGACATCCACGCCATGCGTGGTGATTGGCCGGTGAAGCCTCACCTGCCACTCGTGCCCGGGCATGAGGGTGTCGGCATCATCGAGGCTGTCGGCGAGGGGGTGACCACGCGGACGATCGGTCAGCGAGTGGCGATGCCCTGGCTCGGGCACGCATGTGGCGAGTGCCGGTATTGCGTCGATGGTCGCGAGAACCTGTGCGAGCAGCAGTACAACAACGGCTACGCCGTGGACGGCGGATACTCCGAATACATGCTCGCCGACGCCCGCTTCGCCGTCCTCGTCCCCGACGGGGTCACCCCGCTCGATGCCGCACCGCTGACGTGCGCGGGAGTCACCACCTACGCCGCCATCAAGAATGCGCACGTCACTCCCGGTGAGACGGTCGTCGTGTTCGGTGTCGGCGGCCTGGGCCACCTGGCCGTGCAGTACGCCCGACTCGTCGGTGCGAAGGTCATCGCCGTGGACGTCACCGCTGAGAAGCTGGCGCTCGCCGCCGAGCTCGGCGCGGACCACGTCGTCAACGCCGAGCTGACCGATCCGGTCCAAGCGATCCGCGATCTGGGCGGCGCGGACGTGGCTGTGGTGCTCGCCGTCGCCCGAAAGGTGTTCGAGCAGTCGTTCGAGGCCCTCAACCGCGGGGGTCGACTGGTGCTGGTCTCGCTCCCGGCTGACGGCACGCTGACGATCCCGATCTTCGACACGGTGCTCAAGGGCATCAGCGTCATCGGCTCGATCGTCGGCACGCGGCAGGATCTCGCGGAGGTCTTCGCGCTCCACGCCGCCGGACGCACGCGCGTGATCACGCAGACCCGGGACCTCGATCAGGTGAACGCCTCGGTTGACGAGGTTCTCGCCGGCACGGTGCCTGCACGCCTGGTGTTCACCTATCACACCGCTGACGTCGTCCCGGTGACGGGTGAGGAGGGTTTGAGCGATGGATGAGAGTACAGACCCGGATCGCATCGTCGCAGGCGTGGACGGATCGGCGTCGTCGATCGCCGCCCTCCGGTACGCGGCGCGCCTGGCGGAGGCCTTCGACGCCCCCCTGGAAGCGATCACCACATGGACGTACCCGTCGTTCGCCGGTCCGGAAGTCCCGGGCTGGTATCCCGAGCAGAGTGCCGCCGACACGCTGGACGCTGCCATCGAGAGGGCGTTCGGCGCTTCGCCACCCGAGGGACTCACGCGAACCGTCCTCGTCGGCCCTGCCGCGCGGACGCTGATCGACGTCAGTGATCGCGCCGGAATGCTCGTGCTCGGCAGTCGCGGGCACGGCGGCTTCGCCGGGCTGCTGCTCGGGTCCGTCAGCACGGCGTGCGCGGAGTACGCGCATTGCCCTGTCGTCGTCGTCCACGGACGAAGCGAGGGACTCGCGCAGGGCGCCGCTGCGGCGGAACGTTGAGAGTGCCGTCATGCGTGCACTAGTCGTCTACGAGTCGATGTTCGGGAACACTCACCGGATCGCCGACGCGATCGCCGATGGCATGGCCGACGGGTCGGACGTTTCCGTGTTCGATGTCTCCGATGCGCCGCAACGCGTGCCCGACGACGTGGATCTGCTCGTCGTCGGCGGACCAACCCACGCGTTCTCGATGTCGCGACTCGCGACTCGGAGAGGCGCGGCTCGACGCGGCGGCGCTTACACGGATGTGCCCGAAGGGCTGCGCGAATGGCTCCACGCCCTCCCTGCGCCCCCGTCGGCCTGTGCTTTCGCGGCATTCGACACCCGCGTGGACATGCCGCTCCTGCCGGGCGCGGCGTCGCAGAGCGCCGCCCGTGTCGCCAGGAAGCTCGGATTGGAGGTCGTCGACACCGCGAGCTTTCTGGTCGAAGGCTACGAGGGCCCTCTCGTCGGCGGACAGCTCCAGCGCGCCCGGGAATGGGGCCATGGTCTGACAGAGCAGCTCGCGGGGTGACCGGCGGTCGCTGGTCGGTGACTGGCGAACCAGAGGTGCCTTGTGACGGGCACCCGCCGAATGGATCCGTGGAGATGACATGTCGATCAACACCGGGGCACGTGCACCTCGCCGCGCGATCAGGAGCTCACCGCAGGAGTGGTCGTCGCGGGTGGTGGGCTTCCTCAAGACAGCCGTCGAGGCGTGCGGAGGCTGAGCGCGCCCGAACGCGATGGGCGTGATCTCGCCTCTGCTCGGCCGAGCACGGGTGCGGCTGCGGCGATCGACCGGACCTCGAGCGAGTCACGACGTGAGCGCGACCAGCTCGCGACGGATCGCTGCGCTGACGACGGCCTCGTCGAGGTAGCCGGCGTCGAAGTGGACGCCGAGACAGAGTCGTCCCGCGTACGAGACCGCCGCGACCCCCAGCCGCACATTGGCGGCCAGCACGGCGACCGGCCAGAGCTGCAGCAGCGCAGCGCCCGCCATGCTCAGCCTGTGATCCGGACCAGGCACGTTCGTCACGAAGCCTCCGACCAGGTGCTGCCGGTGCGCTATCCGATCCATCACCCGCGCCCCGAGCGGGCCTCGCATCAGCTCGAGCGTGCCCTGCTGCCGCGCCTGGACCTTCTGGATACGCGTCTGCGCGGCGATCCGGGCGAGGGCCTCATGGGGTGACGCCGCGTCCAGGGGCAACCGGACGAGCATCACCCCGACCTGGTTGCGCGAAGCGCCCCGTCGCTCGAGGGCGACGGGAACGGAGACCGGCAGTTCAGCGGGCATCGGGCCACCGGCCTGCGTCAGCGCTGCTCGGTAGCCGGCTGCCGCGACGGCGAGGATCGCGTCGTTCACCGTCGCCGCATCGCCGTGCGCCGTGGCCCTGATGCGCTCGAGGTCGGCATCCGCGAAGATCACGCCGTGATGGCAGCTGCGCGCGCCGAGAAGCACCGTATCGGGCAGACCGCGCGCGGTGAGAGTCGTCACCGTGCGGCGCACCCCGAACAGCGCGGCACCCAGGCGATCCATCGGTGACGAGCGTGGCGCTGGCGGTTGTACCGGGGGAGCGGGGGAGTGAGCGTCGTCATCCAGCAGTCGCCGGACCACCTCAGCCGCCGCGATGCCGTCCGCGATCGCATGATGGATGCGGAAGATCACGGCGGCGCCTGCCGGCGTCGGCGCGACCAGCAGCTCCCACAGCGGCCGCGACCGCGGGAGGGGCTCGACCATGAGTTCGGCGCATCGGAGTTCGAGATCGCTCAGGTCGTCGATCCTCGGCAGAAGGCGCACGTGTAATCGAAGGTCGGGCTGGCGCTCCGCCCACTCATGCCGCCGTCCCACCGGCACTGGCACCTGGCACAGGGCTGGGATGTCTGCGATGCGACGCCGGACGGCCTCGCGGAGCACCACCAGATCCAGCCCGCCGTGCTCAAAGACGAACCCGCCGGGACCGAGCAGGCCCGCGATGAGGAAGACGTTGACCTGGCCCGAGTGATCCAGTACCAGGTTGGCTTCGTCGACCGGCCTCAGCATCTCTTCGCGTCGCACGTCAGACCTCCCTCCCGCACCGTGCCGGCGGCATCCGCTCGACACATTCGGCTCAGGAGCCGACGCGATCAGCAGTCGTGCATCGGGCGCACAGGCCGGGCGTTACGTCCATTGGTCGTTGGTCGACGCCATGTATCGATCCGGTTCCGGCCTGCGTTCGAATCGCCGTCCTGTCACGGAGTCAGGAGTGATCTGAACCCAGCGGTACTTCAGCGTCGGAATCCAGGGCGTCAGGGGAAGCGCGTCGAGCGCATCGATTTCGCGTTGCAGCTCCACACGCCGCGCCGTGCCCTTCAGCACCACGCTCGCGGCGGAGACGTCGTCGTGCTCATCGGCTTCGAAGGCGACGCGCGGGTGCGCCGAGAGTCCCGCAAGCTTGGATCCGGGGGCTGTGCGAAAGTACAGGCGACCGCCGTCGATCACGTAATTGATCGGGAAGATCTCGAGGTCGCCCCCCGCCGTCACCGCCAGTCGTCCGAGCTCGTTGCGCGCCAGAAGAGCCCAGCACGCCTCTTCATCCAACTGCGTGACGACGTCATCGGCGTTCTCCATGATCGCTCCCTCACTCCAGGGTGGCCCTCTCCGTCTGAGTAAACCCGCCGCGGGCGCGATTCGATCGGGTCGAAGGTCCCGCGGAGCCGGGAACCCTCTTCCGCCTGACCTTCACGCACTTGCGGGCCGGTCGTCGCTCTCGTGGTCGGCGACGGGCCACGAGATCAGCGTGCGCCAGGCGGTCGGATCGGGCTCGGCATCCGGATCGCTCAGATAGCTCTCCCAGATGACGTCGGCCGGCTCCCAGCCTTCCGCGGCGAAGCAGCCCTCGATGACGGGCTGAGAAGCCGGGACGAAGGTCCCGGCGGGGCGCGGCGGCGCCTCCTACGGTGAGCACATTGACACGGTGATCACTGGGCAGGGAGCACGCCATGAAGGTTCTCATCGCTTATGCCAGTCGGCACGGCTCCACGGCCGGAATCGCAGAACGGGTCGCCGCCGAGCTGACGGCCGCCGGTGTCGAAGCGGAGGCGATGCGGACTGAAGACGTCCACGACGTCGAGCAGTACGACGCCTTCGTCGTCGGTGCCGCGGCTTACGTCTTCCACTGGATGAAAGATGCGACCCGGTTCGTCAAGAGGCACAAGGCGGTCCTGGCTTCACGCCCGCTCTGGCTGTTCAGCAGTGGACCGCTCGGCACAGACACCGTCGACGCCGAGGGCCGCGACGTCCTGGAGTCCAGCCGGCCGAAGGAGTTCGAAGAACTCAGCTCGGCACTGCACCCTCGTGACGAGCGGGTCTTCTTCGGGGCATGGGATCCGGATGCCCCGCCCGTCGGCGCCGCGGAGCACCTGATGAAGCTCGTACCCGCGGGAGCGGAGGCCTTGCCCGCCGGCGACTTCAGAGACTGGGCGGCGATCGACGCCTGGGCGCGAACAATCGCAACCGAGCTCGAGGACCCAGGTCGACCCGGGTGAAGTCTGGCGGGTGGCAACTAAGGAATTCGGGCTGAAAAGAAGACCTGATCAGAGGACATAAGAATGTCGCTCCCCCTGGAGGGACTTGAACACGACTGAGCATAATGCTCAATCCTACCGATACCTACAAGAACCGCGGAATTACAGGGCTTTCGAGAGAGCTGGCCGACACCGCGCAGCAGTCGGAAGCAGGTCCCGGCAAACAGTTTGCGGGCAAAATGCGGGCAGCAATCCGCAGAAAATCAGGGGTCTCAGCGATGGTCAAGCGCACTGCGCAGGGCTGTCGAACAGACAGATTCTTCGCCAGCTACCTGAGAGCACATTGCGTAACGCAAAGCCGTGTCCGTCGTGATGTATGAGCAAAATGCTCAATCATCTACTTTGCTCCGAGCCCCGTGAAATCGGCCCACGTGGCACCTGCCAGGGTTGTGCTCATCGCCCGATCGACGGACCCCCGGGCCCGGACGGGCCGTAGTACGGCCCTGTTGCGTGTGGCCTCAGCGGGTTGTACGGGTCCACTGCCGGCGCACGCCGAGGCTCCTGGATCCGCACCTCCGGCGCGAGACCCGCATCGCGGGCGCGAGTCATGAGGCGGGTTGCGGTGCTCTGGCTGATCTTGAGAGTGTCGCTGATGAGCTTGAGTGGGGGGTAGCTGATCGCCATAGCGACGCGATAGACGGCGATCGCGGCGTGCAGGGACTCCAAGGGTTCGCGTTCCTCCTGCGCCTGCACGCGGCTGAGATACTCTCGCACCGGGATGCGAGAGCGATCGTCGATACCCTCCCCGCTGACGTCGACGGTGACGACCTCGAGGGCTGACCTCGTCATGATCCAATGCGTGCGCACCTCGCGCAGCACTTGGCTGGTGATGTCGACGCCTTCCGCTTCGCGCTCAAGGGCGGCGAACACAACGGCCGTGCGGCCAAGCGCAGCGTCCCACTCCACGCGCACGGTGATCGTGCCGGGCACGTCCTGCTCGCCTGACACCCGCGCGTGCCACGACTTCGGCAGCGTTACGCCGCTGCCGAGGTCGATGCGTTCGTCGCTGAAGTCATATGCCTCGACGTCTGCCATGGAGCCCACTATTCCAGGTCGGCGACGATTCGCGAAGAAGACTGTCGATCTTGGCTCACGGTTGTGGTAGCTTGCGATGAAGGGAGACTGACACTGCTGGCTCACAGGAAGGAAGGGCGATGAACCGGTCACAGGACTGCCTGGCTCTGACAATGAAAGATGCCGCGAAGCTCGTCGGCGTCGACTACCGCACGATCAAGCTCGGCATCGAGAACGGGACCATCCCCACGATCCAGCTGGGCCCCCGCCGCATGATCCCTCGCGCCCCGCTGCTGCGGGCCTTCGGCGTCGACGCTTGACCGGTGGCTAATGGCTGGAGCTACGGGTTGGTCTTTCGAGGCTGAGGACGCGTTGCCCCTGACGCGTTGTTCGCGGCTCGATGCTCCATCCTGATTCAAGGTTCGGGTCTCCGGCGGAACTCCGTTCTGACTCTTCGTTTGCGCAAGTGAAACCCACGCGAGCCCGATCGCACGTTGCCAACCCCGCCCGTGCGGTGGATGGCTCAGAGCCACCAACTGAAGGCGCCCGCGTCGCGCTCGCATCTGCGACCGATGCACGCCTCTCCCGCGCGGCCAGACAACGAGCGGCGTCGCGTTCGCGACTAGGTTTCTGTATTCCCATATCGGCGCCCTACGCGCCGATATGGTGAGCAGATGAGTGGTGATGTGATCGGGGACGTCGACTCGACCGATGACGTGGAGTCTGACGAGATCGGTGCTCTCTCCCGCGTCCTCGGCGATGTCTTTCGCCTCGAGGTGAGCTTGAACGGCGATGAAGTCGAGTTTCGAGGTAGGCAACCTGGACAATCAGCAGATCTGGTCTTGGAGAAGAAGTCACGGACCGACGTTCTGAAGGTGCTCGCTGAGATTGAACGACTTCGGTCATCTGAGTCACTCGGGCTGGCATTCATCACAGACACGACGTTCGAGGTCGCCGTGGACGAATCCTCTCTCGGAAGGCCTTTACGGGCGCGCGACGACCTGATCCTTGAAAATGCCGCGGAAGGGCTCTTCTATCGGCTTGGGCGACCCAGCACTGCCTTCAGCATCGCCTGTGCAAAGTTGATGACTGACATCCCGAGGCGAGATCGACCGATGATGCCAACGCTATTGCGCTATGGTCGGTCACCGTCCGGTCAGGCAGAAATTGTTGATCCGTTCGTCTTAATCGCCGATTGGGTCCGGCTTTCGACGTTGCGCATCGAGAGCACCAAGAAGCGAAGCGAAGCCGACTGGCGCGTTCTTTCCGAGTCCCTCTTCTTCCACCTTGGTTTCAACCTCGACCTGGCACTCACCCCGCGACAGTCCGCGACAGAATTGTCCCGCTCGAGTCGGATTCAGAGACTGCGGCGCACTATGACAGACGAGCTTGATGCGCCGCGGCGGACGTATATCCCCGAGATAGTTCGCAGCTATCAAGTGGCGCTAGGGTCTGAGAGCCCTATGCTGTCGTACTTATCCTTCTATCACGTCGCTGAGCATTGGTTCGAAGACGTCTTTCTCGACGATGTGGCAACTCGCGTCCAGCTCGCCATTACTTCGCCAGACTTCTCAGCGAGGCGAAAGAAGGACATCCGCGGCGTCATCCGTACTGTGAGCAAGTCTCTTCGTGCGAGGGACGAGAGCGTAGTGATCAACGAGGCCACGGCGCTCCAGCTGACTCTCGAGAAGTACGTAGACCTAGCGTCGCTCGCCGACTCGATATCGACGTTCGATGCTTCGTTGCTTGAGTACTACGCGCACACGCCTGTCGGATTTTCATCCGGAGACACCGTCGACCTCAGGTCACCGCACGATCAGCGCTACAAACGCCTTGCTCAACGCATCTATAAGACTAGGAATGCCCTCGTTCATCGCAAGGATGGCGACAAGTCCCGTTACACACCGTTTAAAGACGACCACGCGCTTCGTCGCGAGATCCCGTTGATCCGGTTCGTTTCGGAGGCAGTCATCATCGGTAGCAGCTCAGTAATTTAGGGTCCGAAAGCGAAGCCTCTCAGAACAGGCACCGGAGTGCTCGAGTGTCACCTGGCAGCCAAGGTGGTACCTGGCGACGAAGGGAGAGTGACACTGGTCTCAGAAGGGCGGGACCATGAACCGGTGACCAGACTGTCTAGCACCGAAATAAAGGATGCCGCGAAGCTCGTCGGCGTTGACTACCGCACGATCAGGCTTGGCATCGAAAGCGGGACAATCCCCACCGTTCAACTCGGCCCGCGCCGGATGTTCCCCGCGTTCCGCTGCTGCGCCTTCGGCGTCGACATCTGATAGCGGTGCGACGGGCGGAGCTCGCCGCGTGTAACCGCCCGACAGGCCGGCGTGATGCGCGAGCGCGACGAGCGGGAGTCGCTCCCTCGTCGGACTTTCCTCTAAGGCGCTGGCTCCAGCCCGGTGGTCGCCCTATGCGCTCGGGAACGCGCGGGCGATCTGGGTATGTATGCGGTCGACATCGATGGGCTGCGGCGCCGCGTCCATCATGCGCTGGACCAGCAGGCGCGGCCACACAACGTGGACACCGTCGACGCTGAAGGAGCCGCCGATCAGTGACCAGTCGGCTTCAAGAAAACACAGCACGCCGGTCACCGGAGGCACTGCTTCTTCGAGCGCCGCAGTCACTCGTTCGACCTGGGACTGCACTCCTTGTACCAGCTTGGTGCCGTCTCGTCCGCCGATACGGAGAGACTCGACACGCGGCCGAATGATGCCACCTTCCACCTCCAGCGCGGGACGCTTACCCATATACCGCTTCGCGTCGATCACCCAGACCCCGGTCGGGCCGATCACAATGTGATCGATGTTCGCTCGGGTGCCTCGGATGCGGCGGTCATGCAGCGTCCGGAAGGTGTCGGGCAGGTCCCCCAGACGGCGCGCCAGCAGCTCTTCACCGATGGCGCCGCGTTCCCACGCTTTCGTGCTCTGCGGGTCATCGGTGAGCGCGAGGATCAGCCCGCCGAGCTTCGGATGGTCTGTACGGATCCGCCGTTCCCGGTTGTCTCGGCGGCGCTCGTATTCGCGTCGCGCGGATGCCCCCGCCTCGCCTCGGTCCGCACCAGTGAACTCCGCCGCGCAGTCAATACAGCGAAGTCTTTTCGAGTCGCGCTCGTAGACCGCTTCCTCGCCGGCGGAGATCTGCCGGGTGCAGAGCCGGCACGTTCCGGCGTACCGTAGCCGCATGCGTTTATCGTCTGGCCCCAGTTCCAGCGTCACGACGCGAACGTAGCAGGCCGGTTCGCCGGAACTGCGTTATCGCCAGGCGAGGCCGCGCGCTTCTAGGTACGCCAACTCCCACCCACATGCTGGCCATCATGGCGCTCCTGCACCGCGAAGCCGGATCCCTATTCGGGCATTGCGCGCTCGGGGCCCGACGCGAGCGGCGCCGAGTGCGTGCGTTTGGTCCCGCTTGCGTGCGGGTTTGGGCGCGGCTGAGGATCGTTTCGCGCTGGCGGCCGTGCTTTGCGAGTCGTGACTCGACTTGGGCACGCTACGCGTGCTGAGCGCCCGCCTCGTCTTCATCTACTTCGGTGGACGCCATAGAGAGCAGCGTGATTACCGCCAGCCCGGCAAGCGAGGTTGCGGAGAGGATCCAGCTGAAGATGCCCCACACGCCTTCCAGTCCACCTGTTTGCGTCCCCCCGACGACAAATCCGAGGCCGATGACGGAGGTCTCGAGAAGCACGAGAATCCCGTGTCGGAACCACCGTTGCCGGCGGACCTTCATTCGCAAGGCCCGTCGTTCTATGACGAGAGTGACAATCACGAGGGGAAGAACCGTTGCGAGGACCTGACAGGTGTCGGCGTTCATCACCACTCTCTCCTACTTCAGGCGCCCGATGGCGCGGGTCAAGATGCCCTCGATGGCAGCGAGGCCGCGGAGCCGCAGCGTTGCCTTCTTTGTACTTCGTTGCCGAACGATCGCCCGCCAGTCTTCGCGCTGCTCAGCGATCGGCGTTCGTGCGTCGCCCACTGCAAGGGCGTTCTCGTAGGGACAGTAGGGACCGGAGGGTGCCGCGGAGTGCTCGAGCGTGTGGGTCGACAGGAGGTAGCGAAGCGGAGCCGAGACGCCGCGGCCGCCGGGATGGGCGGTGAGGCTCACGAATTGCGCGAGGAGAGCGGCGCTGACGCTGGAGGAGAGTGCAGCGACATTCTGCCGCGAAGGCGCTTCTCGATTCGCGCCGGCGATGTACTCGGGGTCGTCGAGGAGCCCGTTCTTGTCGAGAGCGACGTCTCCGAGGACGAGTTGCCCGAGACAAGCCATGCAGGGTCGGCCAGGTACAAGGGTGTGTGCTCGCCAGATGCCATTACGCATGCGCCCGTCGCGGAAGGTGTCGAGGGCGATGCCGCCATCGATGACGGGGATCAGGTCCGAGTAGGCGATCTCATTGAGAACCGCACGCGGCCACGGCCGATCAACGCACGAGAAGATCACGTCGTAATCCAGCGCCATGCTCACGCCAGCCGGGTCGGTGATGCTGACCTCGTGCGTGCTAACGCGGAACCTTCGGGCGGTCGCCGCCGATTTCATCAGGCGCGCGGCGACGTCTACCTTGGCGCGTCCGAGGGCGGCATCGAGGCGTGTTGCGCCGATCATGCGATCCAAGTTGACGATTTCGACGGCGTCGTAATCCATGACACCGATCTCTTCGATGCCCGTGGCGGCGAGACGCTGGGCGACGTCGAGCCCGACGCTTCCCGCGCCCACGACGAGGATCCGGAGCCGTGCGATCGATTTCTGCGTGCTCTCGCCCCACGATGAAACCGTCCGCTGTTGGGAACGAGTCACCGCCGGGATGCCGCGAAGCTGGTCGTTCCAAGTGACCTTGAGCTTCGCCGACACTGTTCGTACAGATTCGGCCCAGGACGGGGCGGTCCGGTCGAACCAGAATCGTGCTGACCACGCCTCGTCGGCGCCGCCCAGTGTCATGCCGACGAGCGGCGTCTTCGTGATGGTTCGCGCGACGCGCTCGTACTCGGACTCTGTGTTGCGGTCCATGTCGCTGAGTCGCTGCCAGCCCGCGCTGTGCGGGTGCGAGTGCAGGAGAATTAGGCCATGCCCGAGTGCCTGAGCTTCGACTGACGCACGCAGGACATATGCGCTAGTAAACGAGGCGTTGCCATGTAGGTGGCGCTCGCCTTCGCGAGGAAGGATCACCGTCTTGACGAGCGCCGTGGTGCGCTCGGATCCGGTGGAGAGTGCGTAGGTCGCGATCAGCACGTCTTCTTGCCCGTCCTCCCGCATCAAATGATCACGCATCGCCTCGTCGAGGTCGCCGGGAATCGCTACAGAGAATCGCATATCAAGCCGCCGTCGGGATCGCTATGGAAATGAATCCGCGGACGTGGCGGAGCCACGCGAGAGCAGGAGCCGTCGCCATGTCGGTGAAGCTGAATTCCCGCGAGTGCCGCACCCATCCAGGAGGGCAGTCGGTGGAGTCCACGTTGGTCGCGGCGAAAGCGACGGAGGCGGGTAGGTGAATCCAGTGCGGCGGGACCATCGGCCAGCTATGCACCTCGGCCAGGCTGACCCCCGTGGTCACCTTGTCGCCAGCGAGTGCACCGCCGACAGCGACGACGTTGTACAGAATTCGTGCTCCGTCGGCCCACGCCGGGGCGCCAGCCGCAGTCATGTCGTCGATGAACTGCTGGGCCGGCCCGCTGAGGGCCGGCCCAGAGAGGGGCGGCGCGTCGGTCACGCGACGTCTCCGACCTGCTTGGCGGTGACGAACTGGTCGCCATTCTCGATCTTTACGACCTGTTCGTCCGCGAAGGACTCGGTGCCACCCGTCGGGAGGATGCGGGCGAGGTCGTAGCCAGCCGGGTCAACTCCGGCGAGCCGGAGCAGCGCCGCCGCGGTCTGGTCGTCGTCGTGGCTGGTGTGTCGCTCGCCGTCGATCGTGAAGCGGATCTTCTTGCGGGCGGAGAACCGCGCGGAATCCCTCAGGTTGACGATCTGGCCGTCGCCGATCTTCTCCTCTACGCCGTTCTTGGTGATGAGGAAGAGGTCGTGGGACTTCGGGTCGTGTCCCGCCAAGCGCAGGAGAGCAGCGGCCTCCTGGTCCTCGTCGAGCGTGGTGAAAGCGTTGTTGTCGATGTAGATCTTGAGCGGTGCGTCGGGGGTCATGAGACCCTCCTTCCTTGTAGCGTGTCGCCCCTGCTCGCGGTTGGGAGCAGGTAGCATGTACCTGTCGGGTAAATCTCACTGTACCAGATCTTCGTTTACCAAAGAGGTAAATCTTGCTGTTGGCGTGGTCGAGCACATCGCTCCAGGTTTGCTGTCTGTCAGGAGCGCAGCTGCGAGCCGCCGCCGGCGACCAGAGCGCAGCAGCGGAAGACCTTCTGTACCTCATCTCGCAAGCGCCGATGCTCGGCGATCTCGGCCCGTTGCGAAGCGTCCAAATCGATGTTCACTCAGGCCACCTGACTCTCTCGATGGATGAGGTCGACATGCATGCCAACACACTCAGTGCCGACGGAGTAGCGCTCCCACTCCCGAATCGGGCCTCGTTGCTCGAGCACGCCTCCGCGGAGGCTCTACTTGTTCACGACTTCCATGTCCGCGGCCGCTCGATCCTCCGGCGCGCGAGCTGAATCGAGATTTCATGACTAGACACACCGCCACCGACACCCGGTTTGATTTCGCCCCGAACCCAGGGCGCATATTGCAGCGCGAACTTGACTCCCGCGGGATCAGTCAAGCTCAACTTGCCGCGCGGACCGGGCTCAGCACAAAGCACGTCAATCTCGTCATCAAAGGGACCGCACCGCTGTCTGCGGATGTCGCTGTCACCCTTGAGGAGATCCTCGGTGTGTCTGCTGAGATGTGGTTGGGCCTTGAGGCTGCCCGTCAAGCGCAGGGCGCGCGAGCCGAACGGCGAGACGCGCTGGCGGGATTCGCGGAGTGGGCCAGCACGTTCCCTCGGCAACTGCTCATCGAGCGAGGGGTGATTGAGCAACTAGATCACGGGCCGGCTGTAGCGGCGAAGCTACTCTCCTTCTTCGAAGTTGCTTCCCCACACGCCTTCGCGAAGACCTGGCTAGAGCCGCAAGCCTCCTACAAGCGCAGCCAGATACATGTAATCGACACCAATCTGACGGCGCTCTGGCTCAGGCTGTCCGAGCTGCAGGCGGCAGAGCTCATCGACAAGGCGCCACCCTATGACCCAACCAAGCTGCGAGACGTTGCCGCTGAGCTACCCAGACTCACCACGCAAGGGCCGCGAGTTGCCTTCCAGCGGGCCCAGGATCTATTGCTAGAGGCAGGAGTGGTCTTGGTGTTCGTTGCAGAGCTGCCCAACACGCGAATCAGTGGTGTGTCGAGGTGGATCCACAAGACGCCGATGATCGCGGTGACGAGTCGCTATAAGACGCTGGACAGTCTTTGGTTCACGTTGCTACACGAGGTTGCTCACGTCCTTCTGCATCCGAAGCGGAGCACGTTCGTCGACGACTTTAGGGCGAACGACGATGCGGATGCGCAGGAGACGGCCGCAAATCGATTCGCGGAGGAGCACCTGATTCCAGGGGCGTACCGGGATGCTCTACTGTCCGCCACAACCACGTCAACGATCCGTTCGATCGCGCACGATCTTCGCGTATCTCCGAGTCTCGTTGCTGGTCAGTGGGCGTTCCTAACAAAGACGTGGAACGGTCCGATTGCCAAGTTGCGGCAGAGCGTCGATCTTGCAGAGGCCCTCGCTGCACCTTGACGCTCAGTCCATCGTCCACGCTGCGGCCCCAGAACGGATAGCTGACTAAGCGGACCCGGACTCTGGGTAGAAGCCGTCGATTATCGCCCGACGTAACGGGGATGGGTATGGAGTCGGCAGCGTCCGCAGGTCGGTGAGGAAATTCTCGGGATACCCATTCGCGATGCGCGTTCGGGGAGATTGCGTACGCCGTACGGCGCGGCGATCTCGATCCTCATGCGGGCAACGCACGATGAGGGCACGCAGCATGCGGGAGATGACGCGTTCGTTCCGCATCCACTGATGGCCGGTGCCAAAGTCGCGCCTGCCGGGGGGACTTGTTCGGGCGGCAGGTTCGAGAAGTCCGGGACGCCACTAGCGTCGAAGTGCGCCGTCGCCCATTCAATGATGCCGCGGATCGTCTCAACCGCCCCGCCCGCGTCGGCCACAAAGCCGACGGCGGCCGCCACGCCAGCGATGACGCTGGTCAACTTCGATCGCTTCAACCTCGTACGGAGCGCATCGAGCTCTCACGCCAGGTCGGCGTTGGCTGCGCCAGCACCGCCCAGATCGACAGTGAGATTGTGTCCAGTTCTCCCTCTGACGCCAGGTCTCTGGCTCGGCCGGCGACACAGTCGCGTGAACGGGTCCTCGATCGCGCGACCGGGAGGGTGGCATATCAGGACTCAGTCGGTCGGGGTGCCTCCTCGCGGGAAATGCAGACGCCCGCGCCGGCTACCGTGTGAAGACTCGTAGCCGATGGGATTCGTTCAGCTCGAACTGCTGACCTTCGATCTTTACGAACCCTCGAGGCCTGTCCGTGGTATCGGGTGCGGCGCGGTCACGGCCGGGCCCCACGTCCGTCGGACCGGTCAGCATGTACTCTTCGAGCTGCCCATCGGCGAGCAACTCGGTCCCGAGATAGAGCTGAACTCGTTGAGGAGGGGGACCCTTCGTCAGTTCGTGCGGTGAGATCTCTGCGCCAGCGCGAGGATAACGGTCCTGGATGCTTTCCTCAGTAGGAGCAACCCCACCGTTCATCTTGGTGAGTTCGGAGTTGATCGCGGCTGGCCAGCTGTTTGGGCCGATCGACTTCATTTCGCGGGCCACCTTACGTGCACCGCGACCGCGTAGCTTGACTGGTGGCAGGCCGAACATGGCGATGATTACTTGTCGCCTGCGCTTCCAGGGGAGTAGCGGGCTGCGCCAGGTGAGGACTACGACAGCGCCGTCTGCGCCTGACGGTGATGGCATGCGTAGCTCGTCATGCCTCTCGTCGCCAGACCATGACACCTGTTCCGCGTCGAAGATCTCTATCCGAAAGGTCTCGCCTGGAAACAGTGCTTGCACCAGGGGTAACGTTCCGTCGCCGGCGACGGGACGACCCGTTCGAGTAATCCACGTGCGGTGATAGGCGATCTGCTGCACGGGGCTCGCTCCGGCGTTGGAGAGTGTCCAGGTGAACGATCGTGCTGGCGGCGTACAGAACACGGAGCTACGCAGCCGCCCACGCGTAAGAAACGCGGAGAACAATCCGACTAGCGTTATCGCGAACGCTCCGAGCGTGACCCAATCGGCGGTGCTGCCGACAATGCGCGCCCAGTCGGAACCCGTGACCGCAGCGAGGATTGAATCTGCCGGGCCCATGACGACATGGTAGAGGCCGGGACGTCCTCCCCGGTTGTCTGGCGAAGGTCCTGCACCGGCGAGCGGTTGGCGGTCGCTTGCCGCCCGTACGAACGACGGCGCGCGATAGGCTCCGGCCAACGCCTCTGAAGCCCATCGCGCAGGCGGACTTCAGGTGTTCAGGGTGGCCAGGATCTGGCGCGCGGTCTTCGCCGTCGCCGGGATCATCGCCAGGAACATGAGCGGCGGTACGGCGATGCGCTCGTGAAGCCGACGGGTGCCGATCAGGCCGCTCTTTCGTATGAGTGGCGCTGCCACCTTGATCAGCTTGAGCATGCGCTGCTTCCACTGCGGAACAAAGGCGAGTGCGACCGCCAGGAAGAAGAGCAGGCGAGCCAGGGCCGCGGCGGCAAACAGCGCGATCGCGGTGGTGGAAAGGAGGTAAGGAAAGGAACCAACCAGAAGGTCCATGAGGCACGTCTCCAGAAGCGCCCGCCTGTCGGCGCTTCTTAGGACGGCTCTCATGGAGCTCTGGGGTTGTCAGTCAGCCGGAGCGTGATGTTCCGGTCGGAGCTTGGTTAGGGCCTGGATTCGGCCCGTTCGGCCTATCACAGGCGATAGACAGGTCCACTCGACAACACTCAACAACGGAGCACGCGCGGCTATTCCCGTGTTCGAACCCAATTCCGCGAGTCGGGGTGGCTGGCACTGCGTGCGCGCTGGAACACAGCGCCGGTTCGCTCCTAGATATGCCCGCTACTGCGCTGCGCGAATGCCGGTACCCCAGCGCACATCTCGATCCCTTCGCGCGGGGTTACGACGGTTCTGGAGTCACGGAATACTGGTCGGGTGCTCACTGTCGCCAAGACAGTCGCAACTGTTGACTGGTCATCGTTCTGGCCCGACATGATCGTCGCGATTTTTACCGGTCTTTTTGTCGCGGCGGCGGTGATTTTCGCGGAGCGGCAGATATCCCGCCGTGCCGCGCTGCGCGAGAGCGCGGATGCGCAGCGGCGTGTCGTCACGGAGGCCGACCGATGGATGCGAGCAGCTGATCTACAGCTCGGACTCGCTCATTCCCGCCGACACAGACTTTCAACACGTTGAACGACTTGTACGACAGATTCCACCTGGCACTTCCCGTCCTTTCATCGCAGAGTTCGGTGTGCTGCTCGACTACGTGCAGCACTGGGAGGCGATGGTTGCCTCAGCCAAGAAGGTTGAGGTCCTGATACAGGCGAAGACCAACACTCCCCGGATGATGTTCGACACGCTCAACCGGTTGATTTCAGGGCCGCTGCCGGCGGGCCCCCTCTGGCAGAAGATTTGGGCCGACTTCGGCGGAGTTGAGAAGATTCACCACTGCGACCTTCAGACATTCACGGGGGAGTACGTCAAGAATCGGGTGAACGTGGAACAGCACTGGTGGGCATTCGCAGAGTGGCGCAAGGAATGGGCGAAGGCAACGCCCAGCAACATTGGAGCTACCTTGGAAGCCCTCGATCACGGTCGCTGGACACGGTGGCGCGTACGCCGAAACTCCGAACGCACTGCCCGACAGGCGCTGGTCGACGCAGAGCGGTCGGCTAGCAGACAATCCGCGCAATCCCGCGAAAATCGGAAGCGATACTGGCCTCGCTGTTCGGCCAGGAATCTCGCTTTCGATTCTGAAAGTCTGAGCCGCTGAGCGCTAGCGAGCTTCTTCGCTCGGGGCGTACTCCTTGTCGGCGAACTCGTCCCCGCGGTTGTACCACCTTTCGCCGGCCTTCGGATCGGAGGCACTCTACTGCGACGATCGCGTGCCCCGATCCGGAGACGGTCACCACACCTGTATGCGCGGACGCGGGCGACCACCAGTGGCAACCGCGCGCAAGGCGGTCGCAGAACGCGCCAATCTTCGCCGAGTCGCGGGCCTCGACGTCCGAACGAGTCGCTTACGTCAAATCGCACCGGCCCCCCGAATGAAACGTCAGTGACGAGTTGTCTCACGAGCGCTCGAGCCGCCACTCCTCGACAGCCTCCCGCGTCGCCTGAGCGAGTCGCCAGGTGAGATCGCTGAGCGAGGCGGCGTCCTGGTCCGGGTTGAGGAGCTCAACGAGGCCGGACATCGGTTTGCTCGCATCGAATGGGAGATCTTGGGGGATGTAATGCACAAAGGTGTTGCGAATGCGCTTGTTGCGCGGGTCCAAGAACGTAGCCACGTCCTTCGATGTGAGAAGTTCTCGCACCCTTGTGGCCTTCGCCGCGGCGTACTCGCTCAGGAGTTCCTGAAGCGACACAAGGGCATGCCAAAGCGTGACCATAGCCGTGCGGAAGAACGGCCCTTCATGACCCGAGAGTGTTTGCGAGAGCAAGAACACCAGAGTGTTCAGGTCCGATTCGAGAAGAAGGACGAGCATCTTCGCTTCGTCGCCGAGCGACGCTTCGTACTGTGCCGGCAGAAACTTCCGGACGTAGTGGTCTTCCCATAAAACATTCCTCAATCCGCTCAGGTCGAGGGTCGCTTGGGTCGGGTGGCCGGAGCCGACCATCATGTGGAATGCGGACAGATCTCTGCCGAGGTCTGTTCCCAGTTTCAATGCGGCGTCGCGCAACTCTTCCGATACCCCAGCGGGGAGTACGAAACGCACCTGGGTAGGGATCGTAGCCAACACGATGTGACCGTCGAACGTGGCGACTCCGAGTTCTTTGACAAGGTGATGCATGAACCGCGGCGCGCGACCGCGCATCCACACGTGGTGTGCTACCCAGTAGTTCTGCATCTCGGCTCGGAAGTCCTCTACGGACTTCTTCGTGTTGTCTAGCAGCTTCGCAGCGTGGCGCGCCTTCTCGATGGAGGGGCTCTCGTCCTCCGCGAGGAATGGGACGAGTTGAGGGACGCCGACGTTGGTGTCCGGCGATTGAATCACCCTTCGACCCTCGAACGCGACTCGCGCGTTGATGCTGAGCATCATCCAGGACGCGAAGTCGACGCCCGTGCCGGCTTGTGCAGACTTGAAGACATCCAAGCACCAGGCCGCGTCCGTCCACAGAAGCGTCCGTGCAAGCGTGCCCCCTGCCTTGCTAACGCCCACGGTGCCTCGAGTTGGGTGTCGACGTAAGCAATGACTGCATGAGTCCATTCTGTCGGCGTCAAGGCAAGCTGCGCGTCGGAAGTGAACAGTCCGCAATCAGCAGTTCTACGCTGCAGTGGCATGGAACGATCACCACGAAGAAGTCGAGGGATCCCGACGTCCGATGGGCCATGCCCGGTATCGGTCGTTCGCGCAACACTCGAGGAGATTCTGTGAGCGAGGTCGAAACCCGCGCTGATCAGGCCCGGAAGCCCGCGCGAGCCTCTCCTCAATGAGCGCCCGACCGCCGAGCGCTACATCCCGAGATCGCGCCCCGCACTCGGCGCCCCAACCACTGGCCCAGTAGTCATCGCCACCTCCCGGTTCCTCGCCGCGCGACGCATCTCTGCCTGGGCCGCGCGCACAGCATCCTGCATCGTCAACTCCGGAGTGCCGCGCTGCATCGACTCGGCGAGGCACTCGCGCGCCGCGGCATCCGTCCGCGCCACGACGATCGCGACGTTATGCACCCGCCCTCGCGTGAGGCCCACGTAGAGCCCTGCGGCATCCACATCCGGCCCGACCACCGACGCGTCGGCGGTGTCGCCCTGCACACCGTGCACGGTGGACGCGTAGGCGAGCTGCAGGTGCTCGTGGGCGTACTCGGTGGACACGCGCCCCACCTCGCCGCTGTCGCCCACGGAGACAAGAGACACATACTCGTCGCGGATGCCGCGCACAATCCACTGCGCGCGATTCTCGACACCCGTGAGCCGGTCATTGCGACGGGTCTGGACGGTGTCTCCGACGAGGATGCGCTGCTGCCTCATTCCCCACGCGACGACGCGGACGTCGAGCTCGCCCTGATCGACTCGCCGCTGCTGGATGGCGTCGTTGATCGCGTCTGCCTCCGCATTCGTGCCTGATACCAACGTCACGCGCTTGCCGCGCGCGTGCCAGTCGAAGTACGCGTCGATCATCCGCTCACACGCCGCGTCGTGATGTTCGACCCGGTCGATGTGACCGTGTTCGGCAAGCTCGCCCGCAACCGCCAGCGCACGCTCGCGATCACCCGCATTTCGGAGCCGAAGCGTGAGCGCCGCGTAGTCGGGATCACGGAACCGGTGCACCGTGTCGAGCTCGACCGCAGCGTTCGCGTGCCGGATCGCAGAACCCATTGCGCCCGCATGTCCGACCGGCAACGCCTGATGCGTGTCACCCACGAAGGCCAGCCCGACACCCTGCTCGATCGCGAGTTCGACGAGGACGTTCGCCGTCTGCAGGTCGACCATGCCGGCCTCGTCGACGACGATCCGATCGCGAGAACGCAACACGTACTGCGTGGGTCCGCCGTACACGAAGCCCATGCTGGGGTCGACGTCTCCCACTCGGAGCCTTGTCCATACCTTCGCGCCGGTCTCGTCGGTGCCCCACCGGTAGCCGTGGTCCGAAAGCAGGGCATGAATGCTGGATGCCGCGCCCCCGACCTCGCGAGACGCCACCGACGCCGCCTTCCGCGTGGGAGCAACAACGAGCATCCGCCGCCGTTGCGACGTGAGTGCCGCGAACGCAGCGCGCAGCATCGTCGTCTTACCCGCGCCGGCGGGGCCGGTCACCGTCACGAGGCCGTCCGTGCCGGCGATGGCGCACGCGGCAACGCATTGCGACGCGTCCAGTGCCGACAGATCCTCGTTCAGGGCGAACCGCTGCAACTCTCCCGACAGCAGGGAGCGCCCGGGTCGGGCGAGCACGTCCAGGCGGCCGGCGAGACGCACCTTGGCGCACACGGTCTCGGTCGCCATGAACGCCTTGACGTGCGCCGGCGGCTCCGCAACCAGCCGATAGACGGCACCCGTGGCACGCTCCGAGATCTCGGCGATCACGCCATCGAGCCGGTCGCGCTCGGCAACGACCCCCGTGCGTGAGAGCGCGCGTATCGCGCCGGCACGGATGTCAAAGATGCTGAACCTCCCGCCGCATGATGCGGACCGTTCGTCCGCGTCGACGACCGCTTGTGCGGCGAGCAGATCCAGATCGACGGCATGGAGGTCTGTTGGAGCGACGGGGATGGGTGCGCGCCGGGTGGTCAGGCTCGGATTGATCGCTGCGATCTCGTCGCGGACGCGCGCTTCCCACGTCGTCTCATCGAGATCGGCCGGCTTGTTCGGACGCGACACCGCCCACGCGCGCCGATCGATCTGGTGCAGCACCTCCACGCTCGGTGCCGATCCTCCGTGCGCCGCCGACCACTCCGCGATCAGGCGCGCGCGGTTGCCTTCGATCTGCGCCGACCGACGCGACACGGGCCGGACAGCACCGGCGAGTTCGGCGACCTCGCCAGTGTCGTCGAGCGTGTATCCATGCCGGGCGAGTGCGGAGATCCAGGCAGGATCGGTGCGGGCGGCGAGCTCGCCCTCCGCGTTGACGACCGTGTGCAGTTTCATTGCGACGCGCGAGTCGAGGTTCGACCACTTGCCGTCCGCGCCGAGCACCTTGATGTTCAGCCAGAGGTGACGGTGGATATGCGGGTCGAGCGCGCGCGAGCGCCGATGTCGCAGCTCGACGACCTCGATGCGGGTGATCTCCTCGCGGATGAGTCCTCCGTGCCCGCGCCGCGCGTTGAGCTCCGTCTGCCACGTGAGCAGGATGCGGTCACGCAACCGGTCCTGGAGGGCCTCGAACTCGGCAGCGAGCTTGGGATGCAGCAGCGCGGCGATGCTGTACGACTTCGGGTGGTTGAGCGTTCCATCGAGCAGCAGATCGGCGTCGGGGCTCAGCCGCTGGTGGCCGCGCTCTTCCCCGGTGATCGGGTCGTGTCCGGTGAGCCAGACACGAAGGCCGCCGGTGGTGAGCTCGTCGCTGCCGATCCTGCCGCTCGCGACAATGAATCGCGAGACCGTCGAACTGGATGCCGCACCATACGCTTCGAGCGCGTCAACGCCGGGGGAGTGGTGCAGGTGAGCATCGCAGGTGCCCTCGAGCGCGTAGCCGATCGCCTGCCGAACCCCACGGGACTCGACACCTCGCTTCCAACGCTCGAGGCCTCCTCGCATGGCGTCAGAATAGGGTGCGTTTTCCACATTATCCAGGTATTTTTCTGGTGTGCAGGTACGTGTAGGGGAGTGCCTCTAAAGGGTGTCGCTCACCATGGGTGCCTGCGTGCATCGTCTTGTTCGATAACGGGCGCCTCGTCGTGCTGGACCAGCGGGCGGGGATAACCCGAGACCGTGGCTCAAGCAGAGTGGTGGGCGGCGTGCTGCGGTCGATCGCGCGCACAGAGACCGTCGGCCGCACGACGGCCGACGGTCCGGAGCGACATAACATGTCAGGACCGCTATTTGATGCTGACGTCCTGCCGGCTGATGGCGACGCAGACACCGTCTTTCACGACATACGCCTCGACGTAGTGTCGTCCGCGGTACGAGGTCGGCTCCGTCCGAGTCAGCGTGCCGTTGTCCTTCTCGACTTGCCCACGGATGCAATCGGCGCGGATCGCTTCCTCTCCGGTGTTTCGCACCTTCCAGTACACCTCAACTGGTCCTGGCACGTTGTGCTGGACGCGGAACTTGATGTCTGACTTCACAGGCACCACGTTGCCGTATCGGCCGAGCTCGTAGTCCCTAAAGCCGCGACGTTTTGCAACGCGACCGGTCAGACTCACGCGGTAGCGCACATCGAGGCGGATCGGGATGCCCCACCGATCACCGATCGTCTCATCGGTGTTGCGGACGCCTTCGACGCCGAGGTGTGCCTCGGACGCCTTCTTCACGGTCGTGTCGTAGGTGCCGAACTTATCGCCGAAGAGTCGACGCCACTTCACCTTGGACTCTTCGGCGCTTTCCTCGTAATACGCCTCGTCGATCCAACCGCGGTAGACGTGGATCTTGGCGCGGAAGTTGGCGTACTCGTCCTGATTCCAGCGATGGTTGTAGTTCTCGGTCGGCTCGCTCGGGTCGTCGATGCTCGGCATCAGTTCGTTGTCCTGCAGGTAGACGTCGAGCGCGCCGACGATGTTCTTGAGCGCGGTTGGCACGTCGGCGTACTGCGAGTCGTCGCCCCACGCGACAGCGTCGCTGACGCTGTTGCCAAGAAGGATGGACAGGATCACGGACTTACAGCTGAAGGTGTCCTTGAAGTCGCGCAGGTACTTGACGAGCCGGATGACGTTGACGAGACGGCCGCTCGCGAGACGGTTCTGCTCATCGAGCCATTTGTTGTAGCCCTCCGGGTTGGTCAGTTCGAACTGGTTCTCGGCCCGGTTGCTGATGTAGTGGGCGCTGCGCCTTTCCATATAGGGCACCAGATCGATGTGGAACTCGTTGGCGTAGTCGATCCGGATGCAGCGGTCGTGCCGGCTGACCATGTCGCGGTAGGTCGAGCTGCCACGGAACACGGTGTACAACTCCTGGACGTAGTCCTCGGCTTCCCACTCATCCACCTCGTCCATCTCGAGCAAGAGGTCCGCGTCGAACTCATCGTTGGCGCGCACCGGATTGATGATTGTGCGGTGGGCGTAGCTGCCCTGCGGGAGGATGTCGATGAAGTTGGTCGCGAAGGCATCATCGCCCGCTTGCACGAAGTTCGTGATTGCCGTGACGCGCTCGTCGAGCTGCTTGATGCGGCCGTCGCCGAGATTGACCTTGTTGACGAGGAACGCGTCGAAGTGCTTGATGAGCTTCATCGTGCCGCCTCCTCGTTCTCAAGCACCCGAACTGGAACGAACGGCGCTGCGGCCGTCGAGAAGAACCGCGCGCGCAGGAGCGGCAATTGTGTGCGTGCCTGATCAGCACCGAGGGCGCGAAGCTCCGGGATTCCTTCTACGCCGTCCAGCTTGTACTGCCGTTCGTCGACGACGGGTGAGACGCGCACGACGTGGGTGTGACCGAGCAGCAGCATGGTTGATCCGATCGAGGACGACGACTGTCCCGACATGAAGACCTTCACGATTCGTTTCGCCCAGTAATTCGCAAGCCCGTGGCGGCGATCTCGGCTTGCCTGGAAGTTGGCGGGCGCCTCCGTGCAGCCGACACCAAGGAGCTCGACATCCCCTTTCTCCCACTCGAGGAGTCCGATCGCTTCCACCGCCGCCGCACCCATAGGGTTGTTGGCCCACATGCCGCCGTCCACCAGCGGGACTCCGTTGGTGAGGCGGTGCGTCGGGAAATAGGTCGGCGCGGCGGCCGTCGCCATGGCAACGTCGACGGCTCGCAGCTTGTAGTCGCGCTCGAACCGCTCATGATGGGCGGTCTTGAAGACGTTGACCTCGCCCGTCGAGAGGTTGAGGGCCGGAATGACCAACCGCGTCGTGCTCTCGCCGACGCGCCGATCGCCAAAAACCTCGGTGAGCGCTGCCTTCAGCGGCGCCGGGTCGTACTTGGCCGTGACCAGCTGCCGAAGCGGCCCGAGCCGCTTGCTCCCCTTGAAGATCTGCGGCCCCTTTTCCTCGTAGAAGCGGAGGATGTCTGACGCCGGGATGTCGAGACCTAGCGCCAGGGCGATGATGCCACCGGTCGAGGTGCCGACGATCAGATCGAAGTAGGACGCCAACGGCTGGTCGAGTTCGCTTTCCAGATCGGCAAGAAAGGCCGCGGGAAACACGCCCTTGATGCCTCCGCCGTCGATCGTGAGAATGCGTCGAGGCACCCCCGAGCTGACATGCTCTGTACTCATTCGTTCCCCTGTCTATCCGCCCTAAAGCCAAGCCTTGCAAGTTGTATCGAAATGCGCGCTCCTCGAGGTGGCACCCCATTGATCTTGAACATCGCCTGCCCCGCCTCACGATTGCATTTGCTAGATCACTATGCAAACATAACAGACATGACAGAAGCCGCGAATGTTTCTCTGCTAATCCAGGCCGTCCGTGCTGCACTCGACCTGACGCAGGCCGAGCTGGCTGAGCGTCTCGGCGTCTCGTTCGCCACGGTAAACAGGTGGGAAGGCGGGGCCAACAGCCCGCAAAGGGCGCAACTGGCAAAGATCACTGTGCTGGCCGAAGAGGCCGGCGTCGACGTCAGCGATGCCCCCATCATCGGCGACGCAGTGGTGGCCCGTCGTCGCGGCCGGCAGGCTAAGTCGGCGACACCGACCACGAAGCCGATGGAGCAGATGCTCTGGGACGCGGCCTGCTCGATTCGCGGCGAGAAGGACGCGCCGAAATTCAAGGACTATTTGCTCCCGTTGTTGTTCCTGAAGCGCTTATCCGACGTCTTCGATGATGAGATCAACCGCCTCGCTGAGGAGTACGGCGACCGCGACGTCGCCATCGAGATCGCGGACAATGACCACAGTCTCCTCCGCTTCTACCTCCCGCCCGAGTCTCGGTGGGGAGTAGTTAGTGGCCGGGCAAAGTACGACTGGCCGGACGACGAGCGCGGCCGCTCGACCCGCCCCCGCGACGTTGGCGAGCACCTGACCAAAGCGGTGCGTGCTGTCGTCCGTTACAACCCCACACTGGCCGGGGTGATCGACGTCGTCGACTTCGCGGCCGAGCGCAACGGCGAGCGAGACATCAATCCCGCCAAGCTCAACGGTGTCGTCGAGACCTTCTCGGATCCGCGCTACCGGCTCGGACTCGCTGATGTGCAACCCGACTTCCTCGGTCGTTCCTACGAGTACCTCCTCCGCAAGTTCGCCGAAGGTTCCGGCCAGAGCGCCGGTGAGTTCTTCACCCCCACCGAGGTGGGCTTCCTGATGGCCCGGATCCTCCGCCCCAGGCCGGGGCAAACCTGCCACGACTACGCGTGCGGATCGGCTGGACTTCTCATCAAGCTCCAGCTCATCGCTCAGGAGCTCGATCCGACCGCGAAGGTGCCTCTGAAGCTCTACGGGCAGGAACTTCAGGCCGAGAGTTACGCGGTCGCGCGGATGAACGCGATCATCCATGACATGGACGTCGACCTCCGTCGGGGCGACACCATGATCAATCCCAAGTTCCGTACGCCTGCGGGTTCCCTCGACCAATTTGACCTCGTTGTGGCCAATCCGATGTGGAACCAGTCCTTTGGGGCCAGCATCTTCGAGGACGACCCATACGACCGCTTCGTCAAGAACGGCGGCGCGACTTCGGGTAAGGGCGACTGGGCCTGGCTCCAGCACACGTTGTCGGTTCTCAAGGACGGAGGCCGTGCTGCCGTGGTTCTCGACACCGGGGCTGTGACTCGCGGCTCTGGCTCGAAAAATGAGGATAAGGAACGAAACATCCGAAAGTGGTTCGTCGACCAGGATTTGATTGAGGGCGTCATCCTTATGCCAGACAACCTGTTCTACAACACCACCGCCGCGGGCGTGATCGTGGTGCTGAACAAGCGCAAGCCCGAGTCCAAGAAGGGCACGATCACGCTCGTCAATGCCAGCAGGCGCTTCAAGAAGGGCAAGCCCAAGAACCACCTCGCCGACGAGGACGTCACTGATCTTGCGATGCTCTTCAACTCGGGCCGGCCCGTTGAGGGCGAGGTTGCGGTCATCCACACCGCGCAGGCGGCTGACGCGGACTATAGCCTCAGCCCGAGCCGATGGGTCACCAGTGCGGACGCCGCCAACCATCGAGACATCAGCGAACTCGTGGCCGACCTGCAAGCACTTTCTGCGGATGCCGCGAAGAATGACGACGCGCTCTTCGCACTCCTGAAAGGAATCCAGTGAGCGTTGCGATCAAGACCGTGCGGCTGGGTGACCCTGAGGTGTCTGAGGTCTTTCTCGGCCAGTCGCCTCCTTCGGCTACCTACAACGAGCATCGCGAGGGCCTTCCGTTCTATCAGGGAAAGGCCGACTTCGGACTCGTGCATCCAACCCCGCGAGTCTGGTGCAGACAGGGCAGTAAGTTCGCGAAGCCTAACGACGTTCTGATATCGGTTCGCGCCCCGGTTGGTGACGTGAACATGGCAACGGAGGACGCCGTCATTGGGCGTGGTGTGTCAGCGATCCGCGCCGCCGAGGGGGTTGATCCGTGGTACCTGTACTTCGCGCTCGGGTTCATGAAGCCAGCGCTTGAGGCGCAGGCGACGGGATCTACGTTTGCAAGCGTGAACGGTGCCACCCTGCGCGACCTTCAGATCCCGCTCGTACCGTTCGAAGACCAAACTGCGATCAGCCGGACTCTGAGGTTGCTGTTGACGCAACTCCAAGGGGAGGAGAGGGCGCTCGAGTCGGCCGCTGAGACCAAGGCGGCGGCGATGCAGCGATTGTTCTCCCAGGGGCTGAGGGATGAGCCGCAGAAGGAGACCGAGATCGGCCAAATCCCGGAGGGTTGGGAGTTAGCCACTATCGACAAGCACTTCTCGGTCACCTCTGGCGGGACACCATCGCGGGGTAACGACTCGTACTGGGTCGGTGGCACGATCCCCTGGGTCAAGACGACTGAGGTGAATTACTCCGTTATCACCGAGACGGCCGAACACATCACGCAGGCTGGGCTCGACGGATCTGCCGCGAAGATGCTCGGTACGGGCACGTTGCTGATGGCCATGTACGGGCAAGGCGTAACGCGCGGGAAGGTCGGGATTCTGGGTATCGAGGCATCATGCAACCAGGCCTGTGCGGCGATGACGCCGACGGATGACGATGTCCTGCCGCGGTACCTCTACCACTTTCTGACGTCGAGGTATGAAGCAATCCGCTTGCTAGCGCACGGTGGACAACAGCAGAACCTGAACCTCGACATCGTGCGCAAGATCGACGTGCCGGTGCCGTCCACTACCGATGAGCAGCAGGAGATCGTCGACGTACTTGACGCCCTCGACCGCAAGATCGACCTGCATCGACGCAAGCGCGACGTAATCGGCCAGCTCTTCAAGTCGCTACTCCACAAGCTAATGACGGGCGAGGTATCTGTGGACGACCTCGACGTGAGTGCACTGTCGACGCTCGAAGGGAGCACTGCGTGACCCAGATCAAGATATCCGAGGCCAAGTCGGTGCAGTTTCCGATGGTGAAGCACGCCTCGGCTGTCGGATGGGAGCAACTCACTCCCGAGGAAGCTGAGGGCATGCGGCGCGGCCGCGCGAACATGCTTTTCCCCGAGGTGCTGGAGGACAAGCTCCGACAGTTCAACTCGTGGCTGACCGAGGATCAGGCTCGAGCGATTGTCGAGAGCATTGAGGCGCTACCGGCAACGATTGAGGGCAACCGCGAGGTGCTTCGATGGCTGCGCGGAGAGCGACAGTGGCGCGACGAGAACGAGCAGCGACAGCGACCGGTGCAGATCGTCGACTACGCCTTCCCGGATCAGAACGCGCTGCAGGTCACCTGGGAGTGGAAGATCGAGCCGCCCGCGCGCGCCAAGGGCAACCGCGCCGATGTCATGTTCGTCGTCAACGGCATCCCGGTGACCATCGTCGAGCACAAGAACCCGAAAGATCGCGATGCTCTGACGAAGGCGGTTACCCAGCTTCGGCGCTACGAGAAGGAGACGCCCGAGCTCCTCACGCAGGTGCAGCTGCACAACGAGACGCACCTGATCGACTACTGGTACGGCGTCACGTGGAACGTCAATCGCCGGATGCTCTTCAAGTGGAAGCACACTAGCGACGAGTCCTACCGTGACGCGGTGCAGGCGTTCTTCGAGCCACGCGACTTCCTGCGCACCGTTCACGAGTGGGTGCTCTTCTACGTCGAGGACGGCGAGACCCGGAAGTCTGTCCTCCGCGAGCACCAGCGCGGGGCTGTCGACGCCGTCGTTGAACGCTGCGCCGACTCGACGAAGAACCGTGGGCTGATCTGGCACACCCAGGGCTCGGGCAAGACGTTTACGTTGCTTACCGCGGCCCAGTCGATCCTGAGCCAAAAGGACCGCTTCAAGAACGCGACCATCATCCTTGTGGTCGACCGCACTGAGCTCGAGGGCCAGCTCAAGGAGTGGGTCGACAGGCTCCTTGGCGAGATGCAGGCCAATGACATTCCGGTCCGGCGGGCCAACAGTCGAGACGACCTGCAGGACATCCTCGACTCAGACTTCCGCGGGCTCGTGGTGTCGATGATTCACAAGTTCGAGACGATCCGGAAGGACAGCTCAGACCGGGACAACATCTTCGTGTTCATCGACGAAGCTCATCGCTCCGTCGCTGCTGACCTCGGCTCCTACTTGATGGCCGCCGTGCCGAACTCCACCATCATCGGCTTCACCGGAACTCCGGTCGGGGGCACGCACGGCGGCGGGTCGGGATCGTTCCAGATCTTCGGCGCCCAGGACGAGAAGGGCTATCTGCACAAGTACTCGATCATCGAGTCCATCGACGACGAGACGACGTTGCCGATCAAGTACCTGCTTGCTCCGTCGACAATGTCCATGGAGCCCGAGGACCTCGACGAGCAGTTCTACGCCCTCGCGAATGACGAGGACATCACTGACGTCGAGGAGCTCAACAAGGTACTCCAGCGGGCCGTTGGCCTGCGTACCTTCCTTGGTGCAGACAGCCGCGTCAAACAGGTGGCCGAGTTTGTCGCCAACCACTTTATGGAGAACGTCGACCCATTGAGCTACAAGGCGTTCCTCGTTGCCGTCGACCGGGAAACGTGCGCCAAGTACAAGCGCGCGCTCGACGAACTGCTGCCGACCGAATGGTCCGAGGTCGTCTACAGCAAGAACGCCAACGACGTCGTCGAGCGGCCGGATGTCCACGATCTCCAGCTCTCGGATGACCGGGAGAAGGAGGTGCGCCGCCAATTCAAGAAGGCTGACCAGCAGCCAAAGATCCTGATTGTCACCGACAAGCTGCTGACCGGATACGACGCTCCGGTGCTGTACGCGATGTACCTGGACAAGCCGATGCGCGACCACGTGCTGCTCCAGGCGCTCGCGCGCGTGAACCGCCCCTACGTCGACAGCGAGGGAGTACAGAAGAAGGTCGGCCTGGTGGTGGACTTCGTCGGCATCCTGAAAGAGCTACATAAGGCGTTGCGCTTCGACTCGTCCGACGTCGAGGGCGCGCTGGAAGACCTTGATGTGCTGCTGGCCGATCTGCTCGTCAAGATCGACGCGGCCTCGACCGAATACCTCCAGGTTGAGAGCGGTCAGGGTGCCGACGAGCAGTTGGAGAGCCTCGTCTACGGCAAGTTCCTCACCCAGGAAGCGCGCAAGGAATTCTTCGACGCCTACCGCGACATCGAGTCGCTATGGGAGATCCTCTCGCCGTCAGCAGAGCTGCGCGACCACATCGCGACATACAAGCGGCTCTCCGTACTGTACGCCGCCGTGCGAAACGCATACTCCGACGCCGGCGGCTTCACTGCCGACCTGGAGTACAAGACCAAGCGGTTGATCGAGGAGAGCGCGACCCAGGACGGTCTCGGCCGCTTCACCAAAGTTGCCACCTTCGACGTCCAGACACTGGAAGCCATAGGCAAGGACGACGGACCGCCGGAGGAAAAGGTCTACAACCTACTGCGCGGTCTGCGGCAGGAGATGGAGGACACCCCCGCCGCTGCGGTCGTGCTCCAAAGCATCAAGGAGAAGGCGGACCGCGTCATCGAGAACCTCGAGGAGCGCAAGGTCAACGGGCTCGCCGCCCTGGACGAGCTCAAGGCGATTGCCGAGGAGAAGGATCGGCTACGTGAGTTTGCGAAGCAGGCTGGGCTTACCGATCGAGCCTTGGGCGTCTACTCGGTCCTGAGTGCAGAACACGCATTGAGTGGACTCAAGGTCGATCTTCAGCACGTCGCGTTGACCATCGAGATCGCGGTCAACCAGTTCCCGCACTGGAAGCAGAACCCGGACGAGCGCCGCCGCCTCCGTAGTGGCCTCTACAAGCCCCTGCTGGACAACAACGTTCCTGCGAAGGCCTGCAATGAGATCATCGAGAACGTCATGAACGTGCTGGAGAAGGTCTGATGAGGCGGCCCAAGATTGTCCTGACCGCCGACCAGGTGCTCACTCGCAAAGCTATGGCCTGGGCAACGAAGATCCGCGTGAACCCCACCCAAGTCGTGATCACTGACCTAGAGACCAAGTGGGGCTCGTGCGCGCCGGACGGTGTCATCACCCTGGCGGGAGACCTCGTCGACATGCCGGACAACTTCCAGGACTATGTCGTTGTCCATGAGCTCCTTCACCTGCGCTACCGCTCCCACGGCAAGGCGTTCGCCGCGATGATGACCGCGCTTGTCCCCACCTGGCGAGAGCTTGAGGCGTCGAGCACGGTCAGTGAGAGGCGGCCGTGATCTCAGCTCTCCGTTGGTGGCCAAGCTGAGTCGATTGGTCCGATCAAGGTAGCCAAATGCCGCAGCGAGAGGGTCGAGGTCATCGACGAGGCACTCAAGGAAGGTTGGGCATACCGTGGACCGGAGGATCCGGTGCCGCGTGCTCGACATCACCGCGGCGCGACTGCATCAAGAAATGGCGACTTCGAGATTCGTTCCCGCAACTCGCGCGGCGATTCAACCTACGTCGCGCCGTCGTCGCAGTGACGGCACGGTGCTACCGCAGTTTCGCCATCGCTCCGACAGTCAGCCGCCGCAGCGATCTGGCGCGGCGCAGTGCTCGTCGTCGAACGGCTGCTAAGCGACGCGCGCCAGCGCGGAGTCTGCAAGGAGAGAGCGGCGAGAACGGAGCCGCGAACGATCGCTACACTCTCGGCGTCGGAGGGAGGCGCCCTTCGCCACAACGCCAGTTAGCGACGTCTTCCGCCATCTATCCACATCTGTCATCAGCCGCGTTGACGGCATCCCGCCAGTGTCCGACACTGGCCCGATACTGACCGTCGAGCCGGAGTGAGCGGAGGTCGAGATGGGCAGCATCACCCCATACGAATCGGCGAAGGGCCGACGCTACCGCGTGCGCTATCGCAAGCCCGATCGTACCGAGGCGGAGAAGCGCGGCTTCACGACGATGCGCGAGGCGAAGCTTTACCTGTCCATGGTCACGGTGTCGAAGTCGAAGGGTGAGTACATCGACCCGTCCTCGTCACGGGTTCCTGTCCGGATGTTCGCCGACAGCTGGCTGCGATCCAAGCAGCCGCCGATGTCGAAGCCCTCGTACTACATGACGCTCGAGCGGGCGTGGAAGAACCATGTCGCGCCTGTGTGGGCCGACAGGGAGATCTCCTCGATCCGTCGCTCCGAAGTCCAGGATTGGGTGTCCGACCTCGCGACGCAGAAGTCGCGCACGGTCGTTCTTCGCGCACTGGGAGTTCTCGCCGGCATCCTCGACGTCGCGATCGACGATCGACGCCTCGCGAGCAATCCGGCCCGACACGTGCGCAACCTTCCTCGGCACGGGCCGGGCAAGCGTCGCGTCTACCTCTCGCACGACCAGGTGGCGACGCTGGCGGCATGCTCGGCGTACCCGACGCTCGTGCTGACGCTGGCGTACACCGGCCTCCGCTGGGGTGAGGCGACAGGGCTGCGTGTGCGCAGCGTGAATCGCCTGCGTCGCCGCTTCGTCATCGAAGAGAACGCGGTGATGATCGCCTACGAGATCCACGTCGGCACGCCCAAGACGCATGAGAAGCGCTCGGTGCCTTACCCCGAGCGTCTCGCCCCGATGATCGAGCAGGCGTGCGCCGGCAAGGGGCCCGAGGGACTGCTCTTCGGCGACGGGGTCAATCACATGCGCAACTCAGGCAGCAAGGGATGGTTCGCGAACGCGGTGCGGCGGGCGCAGGAGTTCGATCCATCGATCCCGCGGCTCACTCCGCACGACCTCCGTCACACCGCCGCGTCACTCGCGATCAGCTCGGGCGCGAACGTGAAGGCAGTGCAGCGGATGCTCGGCCACGCGTCGGCGGCGATGACGCTGGACACGTACGCGGACCTCTTCGACGATGATCTGGATGCCGTCGCGACGCGACTCAACGACGCGATGCCGCTCGTCGCCCTGCCGTCGGGTCCGCAGACGCGGTATGCCCGGCCGCAGTAGTCCAGAGAACGGATTGCTGAATGCTCCGCGAAGCACCGGACCCCCGAGGGCTAGGCCTCCTTACGACTCGGCTGCTGCTTTCGACGTGGATGGAGTCGAGCTCGGCCGTGAATCCGCGGTACGTCCGCGGAATGGGAAACGACGCCGCGCTTCATTCTTGGTAGGCCCCTTCGGCGAGAGGATGACGGATGGATGTCTGCGGTACCTGCGCTCGGTGCGTGGACGCATTCACGAGTTCGGTGAGCCGATCGCTCATTGCCTGCTGTGTACGAGCTTCGCGCCGAGCGTGGCCACACCGTGCTCGAGTGCCCGGGCATTCCCCTCGAGCGGCAGGGCGTGGACGTGGACATCGATACCCGCCGAGGGGATCTGGAGAACGCGGGCGACAACATCGCCCGACACGTAGATGAGGTGCGCGGTGGGGACGTCGAGCGCGAGCGCGTATGCGACAGCCTGATACACATCCCCATTGGGCATCGCGCCGTTCCCGCTGCCGAGCACCTTGTACTTGGTGTCTGCAACCGTCACTGGAGCGCCGTCACGCGAGATAACGATGTCTGGCCGAAGTGCCACCGATCTGTCGACATCGAACCACCGGCCTCGATCTTGCGCCGTCACGTCGAGCCCGATCTCCGCAAGATTCGCGCGAAGGCGATTGGCTATGTATCCCTCGAACACCATCGCCATGTCGACGAGAAACGTGCCTCCAACCGTGGCCCCATCCCGATGGGTCCATGACACGGCCTCCAGAATCACGCGTGCCAGGCGAAGGGGCACGGTGTAGTGCTGGTTCAGCCGATTGGGGCGGACATCGGGGAGTGGCCTTCCGCGGGGCAACGACTCCACATCTGCGAAAAGGATCTGCACCGCGGTGAAGGCAGAGCCGAGCACGTCCGCTATTCCATCAAGCCGGGCGAGCACGCGCAGCGCCGTCAGCAGGATCCGGTTCTCATCGATGTCCTCCGTGAAATCGTCGAACTCGATCTCGACGGGGAGCGGGATGCCGGGTCGCTTCGCGAGCTGGCGCGAGATGTCCCACCGACCGCGCACGACCGCGGCGGACTCCTGCACGCTCCGGTAGCCCTTGAGCAACCCCCGTCGCGTCGCCTGCTCGACCGCGATAAGAAGCGCACGTGCAATAGCCGTCGGGATCGAGTTGTCGCTGCCGTGCCCCACGTCATCGGCACCAAGGCGCAGCTGAACTCCTCCCAGCGAGGCCATTAAGACGATGTTCTCGAGCGGCGTTTTCGGCACCACGTGGAGCTCACAGCCGCTCGCAACCGCCACTCCGACCTTCAGGACGTCAGTTATCCGCCAGCGCCCTGCGGTCGAAGTTGGGGTGACACGACAGAATCCAAGATCCTGCAGCTCCATCGCCTGCGCGAGCGTCAGGTCGACGAAGCTCTCACCCTTCTCCCTGATGTAGACGCGCTCGGGCATGGCGAGATCAGGACGCCTCGGAGGTGGTCGATCCGCCCGATTCGACCGTGTCCGCCGTCGACGCTGTCGGCTGAAGTGCCGAGAGCAGCGAGGAGAGTGAGAAGCGCGATGCGACGTTGACGTCCGTGCCCAGATGACGCTCTTCGAGAAGCGGGAGAAGGTTCTCGGTCCAGATCGCGTCGAGATCCTGCACGGAGAGATCGTCCGAGCGAAGCAGGTAGCTCGGGCCGATTCGGTCCTCCCGATCCCGGATGCGCGAGTTCAGTTCACTGAACAGCGCGGGCAGCGGGTAGGTCTGCGGATGCTCTCGCACCCAGCGATCAAGGATCCCCTCCACCGGTGGCACCTCGGGGTGAAGTTCGAAGAACGAAAAGCGCCTCCGCATCGCCGAGTCGAGCAGAGCGATAGAGCGGTCGGCAGTATTCATCGTCCCGATGATCAGCACGTTAGGGGGCAACTCGAAGGTGTCGCCGCCGTCGGTCCCGGACCCGGCGTAGAGGAGATCGATGGCGTCACCCCGGTATTCGAGGAGGTAGTAAAGCTCGCCGAAGACTTTGGACAGGTTCGCCCGATTGATCTCGTCGATGAGGAGGACGTGTGCGACATCCGGATCCCTGCGTGCATCCTCGGCGATGCGGCTCAGCGGGCCCCTGGCGAGTTCGAAAACGAGTTGTCCGTTTTTCTCGCGCGGACGGTAGCCCGCGAAGAAGTCCTCGTAGGTGTAGGAAGGGTGGAACTGGATGCGACGCTGCGCCTCCTGGCGACCGTCGGTGATCGCCTGCGTCAGCGCCTTCGCGACGAACGTCTTGCCGGTTCCCGGGGGGCCGTAGAGGATCACCTGGCCGCGCCGATGCAAAGCATCGAGCACGCGTGTGATCCAACCGGCGTCCAGGTTGAGCTCGTCGCTCAGTAAGGCGACATCGATGTCCATTGGCCGGAACCCTCGCGAATCGGCGACGGCCTCATCCTCATCGGCCTCCACGGGGCCGACAGGGAGATCGATCGGCGGCTCGGGATGAGCATCCGGGTGCCATCGATCGCGCAGCGGGCTTTTGTAGAAGCTGACAGGCTTGCCAGTCTTCGCTTGCAGCGCAAGCACGATCCGCCGCAGGTCGTCGTCCGCGTCGTCGCCAAACTGTCCACCGATCTCGCCAATGAACGCTTCGCGGATGCGATGCCGGTGGTCCTCGGACACGATGGGCCCAAAGAATCCCGGATGCACGAGATACATGAGCGAGTATCGCTGAGTCGGGAAGGAATCGCCGTCGACGGACAGTACGAACGAGCGCCATGCTCGTGGGTCGTGGAGCACCCGCTCTTGCTCGTCAGCGTTGAGATCCACCCACGCTTTGGCGAGATTGACGATGATCGTGACCGCGTGATTGATGCGCGACATCATCCCGGTTCCGGGATTGAAGGCGCCACCTCCAAACGCTTCGTCGAACAGGGTCGGGATTGAGACTCCATGCTTCATCAGCTGAAGAACCGCCTCGACCTTCTCCGTCTTCTTGGCGTGACCCATGACGGTAGAGATGGGCAGAATCTGCAGCGCCACGATCTCGGCCATGAGGAGTTTGACCGCATCGGTCTCGTCTTCGAGCTGAACGGCGAGGTTCTGGACGAAGTTGGCGCCCTCCACCCGCGGCGCGCCGATCCACTTCGAGTGGAGCGCCGATACCGTGGCGGTGTCCCACACGGAAAGTCCCGGGCTGAACACCGACCCGCCGCTCTGAAGACCTTCCTCGACCCACGCCCGCGAAGCAGCAAGAATCTTCCGCTGCGCGCTATCTTCAGAGACCCACGCGGTCGCCAGAGCGTCGCCGATGCTGGCGCGCAACTCAAGTCTTGAGGCAGCCGTTCGCTGTTGCGCCTCTGCGAAGAGCTCGTCACCGCCAAACTCCTCGAGTGCCCGCATTCCCGACTCAGTGATGGCCCATCGCCCCGAACCATCGGGGTGCTTACGCAGCCAGCCCGCGTTGACGAGATCAGAACTCGCGAAACGCCAGTCCGTCTCGCCTCGACGCAGACCGCGAGTGTTGATCTCGGACTCGTATTCGGAAAGAGGTACGGAGCGTTCCGCGTCCTCCCAAATGTCGCTGATGGGGACGTACTCGCCCGGCGCCGCATTCGACGCGAGGTAATCGAGCGCTGCACGCGCCCGGGCGGCTCGACGCAACTGTGCTTCTGCCACGTGCCCTCCTGAAGCTCTACTGGCTCCGAGTCTACGAAGGGGGCCGTCACTCACACGACCGCCTCTCATGCCGGCGAGTGCATAGCTCGGAGGAGGGTTTCGACGAGCATCTCTAGTCGGAGCGTAGGGACACCTGCGCTGATCTCTTCGACGATGATCTGGATGCCGTCTGGACGCGACTGAACGACGCGATGCCGCTCGTCGCTCTGCCGCAAGGACCGCAGACCCGCTACGCCCGACCGTCTTGACGCCAGAGAGCAGATTGCTCAGTTTTTCGACGAGGCAGATTTCGCCCGAAACGTTCGATTTTGGCGCTCTCAGACGTCGCGCGCAGGCCGTTGCAGACGCTGTTTTCGGCCTGCCGAAATTTTCAGAATGCGGGCAAAAAGCGGGCAAAAACGCCATTTGTGTGGTCTGACCACAGAAGAAATACCTGGTCAGAGGCAAAAAGAGACTGTGCCCCTGGAGGGACTCGAACCCCCAACCGTTTCCTTAGGACGGAACTGCTCTTCCATTGAGCTACAGAGGCTGGCGTCGTCCAGTCTATGCGGTGAGCGTGCGGGGCCGCGGCACGGACGCGAGCTCCGCGGGGCCATCGGCGAGGAACGCCCGCGCGTCCGCAGTCCAGCACCCGAGCAGCAGTGATGCAACCCCCTTGAGCGTCCACCCCGCACCCGACAACAATGGGCCGATGTTCACGACGGAGCACCCCCCGTTCGAATTCCTCGGCGACTGGAGCGGACAGTTCGTCGCTACGGCCATCCACAACGGCCACGACATCCGCGCGGAGCTCGCGGCCGAGCTGATCCTGCCCGACCACGATCGGCTCCGCGAGGAGGACCCGCACACCGACGAGATCGGCGCACTCGTCCCGGCCCGCGTCGTGGTGCACCGGTCGCGCTTCGAGGTCGATATGAACCGCGCACGCGAGAAGGCCGTCTACCGTTCCGCGGAGGAGGCGTGGGGGCTGGAGGTGGTCCGTGACCCACCCCTCGATCCGGCCGTCGTCGCGAGCTCACTCGAGGTGTACGACACGTTCTATGCCGAGCTCGGCCGGCGGCTCGACGGGGTCGCCGAGCGCGGGCCGTTCGTGGTGTTCGACATCCACTCCTACAACCACCGCCGCGGCGGCGCGGACGCCGTCGAGGCCCCGTGGGCGGAGAATCCCGAAGTGAACGTCGGCACGGGGTCGCTCGATCGGGACCGATTCGGTTCGGTCGTGGACGCCTTCATCGAGTCGCTCGCGCGGGCCGGGACGTCAGCGGGTCCTCTCGATGTGCGTGAGAACGTCCGCTTCCGTGGGCAGCAGCTCGCGGCGTGGACTCATGCCCGCTATCCCGACCGGGGCATCGTGCTCGCGCTGGAGTTCAAGAAGACCTTCATGGACGAGTGGACAGGTGAGGCGGATCAGGCTCGCATCGACGAGCTCGCACGCGCCGTGGCGTCGACGATTCCCGTGCTCCAGGAGGCGCTCATCGAGGTGGCGACACCGTGACCACCCACCCGGCACACGCCCGCGGCTCTGGGGGACCGGAGACCGACCTCATCGAGAAGGGCGCGTTCTCCGCCACCGACCTGGCGGCCGACCACGCGATGGCATCGCTGGCGGGCACGGTGCGATTCCTCCTCGAGATGACACCGGTGAATGCCGACGACATCCGCGCGCAGTTCCTCGCCGACCCCGAGAACGACCCGGTGTTCGAATACCGGCCCCTGGATGTCGACCCCGATGTGCTCGACGCTGAGGTGGCCGCTCTGCCACTCGACGCGGTCGCCGACGCAACCCTCGCGGCGCTGCTGCGCAACCGGCAGCGTGAGATGACGCTGCGGGTGGAGATGCTGCGTGCCCGGAACACCCCTGAGTTCCTGCAGTTGTCGATCGCGCAGTACGGACCGGTGCTGCCGGCGCTTGTAGACACCGCCGACGATCTGCTCACCCGACTCCCGCACGGGAGGCTGGAGCGGGACTCCGTGGGCGCGGAGTCGTTCCTCGCGGCGGCCAAGGCCGAGATCGCCCACTACCGCTCGATCGATCCGGATGCCGAGCTTCACGCCGAGATCCGCGACGACGTCTCGGGCGTGCTGGTCGAGGGCAACACGCTCCTGATCTCGCAGAACGCGGCCGTCGCCGGCCCCCGAGTGAACGCCCTCCTGCAACATGAGGTGGGTACGCATCTGGTGACGCAGGTGAACGGACTGGCGCAGCCGATCCGCATGCTCGGTGCCGGGCTCGCTCATTACGACGAGACGCAGGAGGGACTCGCCGTGCTCGCGGAGATCGCGTGCGGCGGGTTGACCGCCTCCCGGCTGCGGCAGCTCGCGGCGCGGGTGGTGGCCGTGCACGCGCTCGTGGGCGGCGCGAGCTTCGTCGAGACCCACCGTCTGCTCACCGGTCACGGCCTGCCTGCGGGAAGCGCCTACAGCGTCGCCATGCGGGTGTACCGCGCCGGCGGCTTCACCAAGGACGCCATCTACCTCCGCGGCCTGCTCGCACTCCTGGATCACGTGGCGCGCGGTGGCGCGCTCGACCTCCTGTTCCTCGGGAAGTTCTCCCTCGAGGACCTGCCGCTGGTCCAGGACCTCGCAAAGCGGGGACTCCTCGCACCGGCTCGCCTCACCCCGCGCTACCTGTCGGAGGCAGAATCCGCCGAACGGATCCACGATGCCGCCCGCGCCGACGACCTGGTCTCGCTGGTCAATGCGTAGGCTCAGCTCGACGATCCGGCCCCAGCCCGCGAATCACGCACAGACAGCACCGGCCCAGGCCCCGCACACCCTCGAGGAGCCCAGATGAGAATCGGTTTCGTCGTCAACGACATCGCCACGGAGCAGCCCATCTACTCGACGACGCGCCTCGCGATGAGCGCGGCCGCTCACGGGCACGACGTGTGCGTCATGGGCCTTCGGGATTTCGGCTACGAACCCGACGGATCGCTCTCGGCAATCGCGGCGACCCCGACCCCTGGCAAGCGCTACCGGTCGCTCGACCGCTTCCTCGAAGACGTGCAGTCCGCGACGCGCCAGCGCACGGGGCTCGGCGAGTTCGACGTGCTCATGCTCCGCGCCGACCCCGCGGCCGAGGCCCCCGAGAGTGCATGGGCGAGCACGGCCGGGCTGGCATTCGGCCGGATGGTGGCCGAGACCGGGGTCCTCGTCGTCAACGATCCCCGCTCACTGGCGGACGCGATGTCGAAGGCGTACTTCCAGGCCTTCCCCGAGGTGGTGCGCCCGCGCACGCTGATCACGCGCGACGAGGACCGGGTCCGCGAGTTCATCGACGGGCTCGGGGGGCGTGCCGTGCTCAAGCCCCTGCAGGGCTCGGGCGGTTCGGGCGTCTTCCTCGTCGACGTGAAGCGCGAGCGGAACATCGCCCAGATCGTCGAGGCGATCGCCCGCGACGGATACGTGGTGGCTCAGGAGTACCTTCCCGCCGCCAAAGACGGCGACGTGCGGATGTTCGTCATGAACGGCCGCCCATTGGAGGTCGAGGGGGCCTACGCCGCGTTCCGCCGGCGCCCGGACCCAGCGGAAGTGCGGTCCAACATGTCCGCAGGCGGGAAGGCCGAGGCGGTGAAGGTCACCGATGAGATGCTGCACCTCGTGGACGCCGTGCGGCCCAAGCTCCTGTCCGACGGCATGTTCCTCGTCGGTCTGGACATCGCCGGCGACAAGCTGATGGAGGTCAACGTGTTCTCGCCGGGTGGCCTCGGCTCCTGCGCTGCGCTGTACGACGTGGACTTCGCCTCGGCCGTCATCGACGACCTCGAGCGCAAGACGGCGATGCGCGAGCACTACGGCAGCGAGTTCTCGAACGTCCAGCTCGCGACCGCATGACGGTGAGGAAGGCGCCAGGCGAAGGCCCCGGCATCCGATAACGGATGCCGGGGCCTGAAGTGCTGCTGTCAGCCCTGGGTTCCGAGAGCGAAGCGGACGGAGCCGTCGCTCTCGAGCTCGGCATCCAGGACGCGGTCCTCGAGCGCGATCGCAGCGGTCTCGTCGAGGAAGACGCGGGCGCCGCTTTCGATCACGACGGTGTCGTGCGGCCCGGGATCGGGCGCGACGCTCAACTCGAATCCGGACGAGCCACCCGTGTCTCGGATGCGCACACCTCCGTCTTCGGCGAGCGGCACTCGAGCGACGATCTCTTTGACGGCCTCGGCGGCGGTCTGGGTCAGCGTGAGCATGCTTTTCCTTTCCGTTTGCGGTTCCGGACCGGCCACGATTCCGAGATCGACCGGCAGATGCAACCCCTGCGCGCCGCACAGCACGCATTCGGAGGGAGTTCCCACGTTCGGTCGCCACTCGAGACGACGCTCGGGTGGCGACCGAGAAGGGAGCCTGCTCCGAGGAACCCGGGTTGTGGTGTGCTGGGGGCAAATTCTGTGATTCTTGACATCGTGTCGGGGCGCAATGCGCGGTATATCTGCGTGGTGGTCTGACATGGTTGGAGGCGTCGTCGCGAGCACCGACCAGGTCTCGCGGAAGCGCCGCAGCGCCACGCTGCGACACCCGACCCAGAGGAACGCATGACCCGCATTGGCATCGTCGCCGAAGCGCCCGGAGAGACCCGGGTGGCCGCGACCCCGACCACCGTCCCGAAACTCATCGCCCTCGGCTACGACGTCGTCGTCGAAGCCGGCGCAGGTGCCGGCTCGTCGTTCCCGGATGCCGCCTTCGCGAAGGCCGGCGCGACCCTCGTCGACGGTGCGACGGCGTGGGCGGCGCCCGTCGTGCTCAAGGTCGACGCGCCGACGCCGGCCGAGATCGACCGGCTCGCCGACGGTGCGACGATCATCGCGACGCTCAGCCCGGCGCTGCGCCCGGAGCTGGTCGAGTCGCTCGCGACACGGGGGATCACCGCGCTCGCGCTGGACGCGGTGCCGCGCATCTCGCGCGCGCAGTCGATGGACGTGCTGAGCTCGATGGCCAACATCGCCGGCTATCGTGCAGTGGTCGAGGCGGCGCACGAGTTCGGGCGCTTCTTCACCGGCCAGGTCACGGCGGCCGGGAAGGTGCCGCCGGCCAAGGTCCTGGTCGCGGGCGCGGGTGTCGCCGGCCTGGCAGCGATCGGCGCCGCATCGAGCCTCGGCGCGATCGTGCGGGCGACCGACCCGCGGTCCGAGGTCGCCGACCAGGTCGCGTCGATCGGCGGCGAATACCTCGAGGTCGTCGTGCCCGAGGAGGCGAAGCAGGTCTCGTCGGACGGGTACGCCAAGGCGACGAGCGAGGCGTACGACAGGCGTGCGGCCGAGATCTACTCGGAGCAGGCGGCCGATGTCGACATCATCATCACGACCGCGCTCATCCCGGGGCGTGCGGCGCCGCGCCTGATCACGGCGGCAGACGTGGCCTCGATGCGCCCGGGCAGCGTCATCGTCGACATGGCCGCGGGGCAGGGCGGCAACGTCGAGGGCTCGGTCGCGGGAGAGAAGGTCGTCACCGACAACGGCGTGGTGATCCTGGGGTACACGGATCTTCCCGGCCGGCTTCCTCAGCAGGCGTCGCAGCTGTTCGCGACCAATCTCGTCAACCTCCTGAAACTGCTCACGCCCGGCAAGGACGGCGAGCTCACGCTCGACTTCGACGACGTCGTGCAGCGCACGGTCACGATCGTGCAGAACGGCGCGGTCACCTGGCCCCCGCCGCCCGTGCAGGTCTCCGCGGCACCTCCGGCGACGAAGACGACGGATGCTGCGCCCCCGATGCCCCCGAAGAAGCCGATGTCGACCGCAGCCCGGACCGGCCTCATCGTCGCCGGCATCGCAGCACTCTTCGCCATCTGCGCGTTCGCGCCGCCGCCGCTGCCGCAGCACTTCCTGGTGCTGACCCTCGCGATCGTCGTCGGGTTCTACGTCATCGGCCACGTGGCGCACGCGCTGCACACGCCGCTGATGAGCGTGACCAACGCGATCTCGGGCATCATCGTGGTCGGCGCGATGGTGCAGATCACGGTCCCCGACCTCACCGTGCAGATCCTGGCCGCCGTCGCGGTGCTGCTCGCGTCCATCAACATCTTCGGCGGTTTCGCCGTCACGCGGCGCATGCTCGCGATGTTCCAGAAGGGTGAGACGCGATGATCGCGGTCGCCGGTCAGGTCGCGGGCGCCGCCTACATCGTCGCGGCGCTCCTGTTCATCCTCAGCCTCGCCGGGCTGAGCAAACACGAGACTTCCCGCCGCGGGGTGGTGTTCGGCATCGTCGGGATGACGATCGCGCTGATCGCGACGGTCGTGCTGGTCGCCGCCGGCGCGTGGGATCAGCCGTCGGGTGTGCTCGGGCTGACGCTGCTCGTCGTCGCCGTGCTCATCGGCGCCGCGATCGGGCTGTGGCGCGCGCGGATCGTCCAGATGACCGGGATGCCCGAGCTCATCGCGCTGCTGCACTCCTTCGTCGGCCTCGCCGCTGTGCTCGTCGGCTGGAACGGCGCCCTCTACGACACCGGGCTGAGCGGAGCGCTCGCCGACATCCACCACGCCGAGGTCTTCATCGGCGTCTTCATCGGCGGCGTGACGTTCACCGGGTCGATCGTCGCCTTCCTCAAACTGTCGGCGCGGATCTCGTCCAAGCCGCTCATGCTGCCCGGCAAGAACGCCCTCAACATCGGCGCGCTCGTGGCGTTCCTCGCTCTCACGGTCTGGTACGTCATCACGCCGGAACTGTGGCTGCTGGTACTGGTGACCCTCCTCGCGCTCGCGCTCGGCTGGCATCTGGTCGCCTCGATCGGCGGCGGCGACATGCCCGTCGTCGTCTCGATGCTCAACAGTTACTCCGGGTGGGCTGCGGCCGCCGCCGGCTTCCTGCTGAACAACGACCTGCTCATCGTCACCGGCGCGCTCGTCGGCTCGTCGGGTGCGTACCTCAGCTACATCATGTGCAAGGCGATGAACCGGTCGTTCCTGTCGGTGATCGCCGGCGGCTTCGGCATCGAAGCGCCCCGCAAGGACGGCGACGAGGAGCACGGCGAGCACCGCGAGATCGACGCCGAGGCCGCCGCGGATCTGCTCGCCGGCGCATCGAGCGTCGTCATCACACCCGGCTACGGGATGGCCGTCGCCCAGGCCCAGCACGGCGTCGCCGACCTCGTGCAGAAGCTGCGCGAGCGGGGCGTCGACGTGCGGTTCGGCATCCATCCCGTCGCCGGCCGCCTGCCGGGCCACATGAACGTGCTCCTCGCCGAGGCGAAGGTGCCGTACGACATCGTGCTCGAGATGGACGAGATCAACGACGACCTCTCGGGCGTCGACGTCGTCCTCGTCATCGGAGCGAACGACACCGTCAACCCCGCCGCTGCCGAGGACCCCGCAAGCCCGATCGCCGGCATGCCGGTCCTGCGCGTCTGGGAAGCCGACAACGTCATCGTCTTCAAGCGCTCGATGGCGTCCGGATACGCCGGCGTGCCCAATCCGCTCTTCTATCGCGACAACGCGCAGATGCTCTTCGGCGACGCGAAAGAGAAAGTCGACGAGATTCTCTTCCAGCTCTCACGCTCGTGAAATCCCTCGACGAATCGTCGGTGAAAGGCCGCCGAAGCGGCGCGCGTCAGTGCGCCGCTTCGTAGGCTTCCAGGACGGATGCCGGAACCCGGCCCCGTTCGGACACGTGATAGCCGTTCTGCTTCGCCCATTCGCGGACGCCGCTGTAGTCCTGCTGTCCGCTGCGGCGACGCTTGCGCCCGCCCGGGGCGTTCGACGTCGCCCGGGTGGAGGAGACGGTGCGCGCCGCATTGGTGTAGCGCTCGAGAGCACCGCGCAGGGCGGCGGCGTTCTCGTCGGTGAGGTCGATCTCGTAGGCGACGCCATCGAGCGAGAACAGAACGGTCTCGCCGTCGCCGGCTTCCAAAAGGGTTCCGTCGATGTCATCGACGAGCTGGTGAACGATTCTACGGGCCATGAGGGAACAATACGCCGAATTGTCGCCACCGCCTATTGATGAATTCCCTTTCCGTGGACGATCGCGGGGTCGGCGGCGAATTCGGGCATCGTACGGGAATTCGGCCGCGACCGTCGGGATTTCCCTGCGAAGAGGCGGGTTCGGCCGGGCCGACCGTGGCCGCAGGTCAGGGGAGGATGCCGGCGCGACGCGCGGTGACGACCGCGGCGTGGCGGGTCGAGGCGTCCAACTTCGCCATCGCCGCCTGCAGATACGACTTGACCGTGCCCTCTTTGAGGTCGAGGGACGCCGCGATCTCGGCGTTGGTCGAACCCAGCGCCGCGCATGCGAGCACATCGATCTCGCGGGGGGACAGCCGCACGTCGAGCTGGACCGGCGGCTCGGACGCGTCGTGGGAGAGCGCCGCCAGCCGTCGCTCGAGTCGGTCGAGCCGCGCGCGAAGCGCAGGGTCGTCGATGATCGCCGCGATGCTGCGCAACTCGGCGTACGTCTCGCGCAGCTCTTCCCGCGTGGTCGCGGGCATCGCGGCCGGGGCGCTGCGCGTGGGGGAGAGGGTCAGCCGCCGCTGCACCTCGTCGCGGATGCGCAGTTCGCTGGAGAGCTCCTCCGCGACGGCGAAGGCGGGGCGGGCGACGACGTCGCCCACCGGCGCTTCGGCCCATGACCCGCAGTAGATGACGCCGCGAGCGCGGCCGCCCACCATCACGGGGACGGCGAAGAGGGTCGCGATGCCCTCGCCGAGCACGGCGCGGTCGTAGTCGTGCGTGATGCTGCGCGAGGAGCCGTAGTCGAGCGCGAGCCGCGGGCGCTTCTCGACGAGCGCGCGCCCGCCGAGGCCGCGAGAGGCCTCCACGACGAGACCCTCGAGATTGCGGGTGCGGGCACCGTGGATGGACGTGACGTGGATCGCGTCGCCGAGTGCGAGTCCGCCGAAGGCGACCGGGAAGCGGGTACGGCGCACGAGGTCGGCCACCGCGTGGTCGAGCGCCTGCGCGTCGCCGAGATCGCCGCCCGCGCCGTCCACGACGATACGGACCCCCGCGCCCATGCGATCGGGGGCCGGTGCGCGATGTGGGAGGGACGCGCCCACGGCTGACCTGCTTCCGGCGTGACGGCGTCCTCGCCGCCTCTTTCGTAGCGTCGACCCTACCACTCGGGGTATCGTCCTCGGCGGCCTGCGCGTGCTCACGGGCGGGAACGCGAGGCCCGCGGGCGAGCCGCGCGGGCCTCGCGGCGTGCGGGCGGCCTACACGCCCGCAGCCTGGGGTCCCGCCTCAGTCCGCCGTCGCGGCGTCGCGCCGGGCGGCCGATGGCGCCGGCGCGACGGCAGGGCCCTGTTCGAGGTCGACCAGGAACCGCTTCACCTCGGGCCGCCCGCCGTATTCGCCGAGGGAGCCGTCGGCGCGGACGACCCGGTGAACCGGGACCACCACGGAGAACGGCGTCGTCGCGCACGCGGTGCCGACAGCGCGCGCAGCTCGGGGGATGCCGGCCGCGATCGCGACCTCGCCGTAGCTGGCGGTCTCGCCGTAGGGGATGTCGCACACGGCCTCCAGCGCGGCGCGCGTGAACCCGCGGACGAGTCGCCAGTCCAGCGGCAGGTCGAACTCCTCCCGGTCGCCGTCGAAGTACTCGTCGAGCTGCGCCACCGCGCTCTCGAAGGCCTCGGTGGTGGCGGAGGCCGCGGTGGCGGCATCCGTATCGTCGTCAGGGACCGGAAGGGCGCGCAGCTGCAGTGCGACGCGCTCGATCTTGGCGTGCAGGGGGCCGTCGAAGGGGTGGAGGGTCACGATGCCGTCGGCTGTCGTGACGATGAGGATGTCGCCGATGGGCGACGGGTGGACGCGGTAGCGGGGCGGATCCTCGGAGGTCATGCGACCATCCTGGCGCGGCCCGCGGACGCCGTGGTCGGTCGTCTCCGCGATCTGTGAAGTCTGCCGTCCTGATGGTGGCGGGGGAGGAAGGGCACTCCGAGCGCGGTCGCCGGCACCGTCCAATACCGCGAAACTCAGGTCCATTGCAAGAGCCGTGCACACGTCGCCTTTAGGGTGGCACGTGTGTGGCGAGCAGAACGCAGCGCCGTGTTGGGCACATCAGACGCCGAGCGCGGGTACGACGTGACCCCGGGCGATCTGGGTCTCGCCGAACCCGACGTCACGGTCGTGCACGTCGCCGAGACCGAACGCGACCGGCTCCGGCTGCAGTCCGCCGCCCTGGGCGGCAGGTCGACTCTCCTGCACTTCGTCGACGGCCAGGATGCCGCGATCGAGATCACGAAGGCGCACCCCGGAAGCCTGCCTCAGTTCATCACCGGGCGCTCGACGCTGTTGTCGAACCTGTTCCGCGACGAGGTGGCGCTGCGCAATGCGCGCCTCGCCGCCCAGAGCATCACCGCGAAGGACCAGGAGCTGCGCACGACCCGCGGCCTCGACACGGTGCGCCTCGCCGTCGGTCTCGCGAGCTGGCGCGTCGCGGGGATCACGTGGAGCGCGCCCGTGCTGCTGCGGCCTCTCGCGATCCGGCGCCACCACGGCGACTTCGAGCTCAAGCTGCACGGCACGTTCGTGGTCAATCCCGAGCTGATCCGTGCCATGCGCACGAACTTCGGCATCATGATCGACGCCGGCGGCCTCGCCGCCCTCGCGTACGAGGGCGGCGTCTTCAAGCCGCAGCCGGTGATCGATCACCTCCGTGCCCTGACCGCGTCGATCGACAGCTATGCCGTGAAGCCGCGTCTGCTCGTGTCGACCTTCGCCGACGTCGGCGGCGACATGGCGCTGGACGCGTCGGATCTCGATCACCCCGTGCTCAACGCGCTCGCCGGGCACGTCGCCGACCGCGAGTCGCTCACGATCCGCCGCGATGGACCGGTGCCGACGAGTCCCGACGACCGCGCGCCGGCCGCTGACATGCTGCTGCTCGACGCCGACTCCGAGCAGGAGCGGGTGCTCGCACGCATCGCCGACGGCCAATCCCTCGTCATCCACACCCTGCCCGGCACCGGCGGCACGCAGACCGTCATCAACGCGATCGGCGCGCTCGTGCGCGACGGCAAGCGCGTGCTGGTGGTGAGCGCTCGACGCTCGACGCTCGACGGCGTGCGGCACCGCCTCGCGGGGATCGGGCTCCCTGGCCTCGCCGTCTCGCCCGACCGCCTGCAGCGCGACCTCATCCGTGCGATCGGACGCAATGAGAAGGCCGACGCCCCCAAGGTCTCCGACATCGACGACGCGCTGGTGCGGCTGCGGGGCGTGCTCCGGGACTACCGCGCCGCCGTTACGGCGAAGCATCCCGATTTCGGGGTGTCGGTGCTCGACATCCTTCGCGAGCTCGCCGAACTCGCCGAGCGGGGCGTCGCCCCCACGACCGAGGCGCGCTTCGACGCCGAAGCGCTCGCGAGTCTCGCGACGACCCGAGACGACGCGGCCGCCAAGCTCTCCGCCGCCGCGCGCCTCGGCGAGTTCCGCTTCGGCCCCGACGACTCGCCCTGGTACGGCGTCACGTTCGCGACGGTGGAAGAGGCTCGCGGCGCCCATGCGCTCGCCGGCAAGCTCCACCGCAGCGACGTGCCGACGCTGCTGGAGCGCGGCTACGAGCTCATCGCGCAGACGCGCATGCGTCCGTTCCAGACCGTCGCAGAGCTCGGCGTGTATCTGCGCCTGCTCCGCGGCATCCGCGACTCGCTCGACAAGTTCAGCCTCACGGTCTTCGAGCGCCCCCTCGCCGAGCTCATCCAGGCGCACGCGCCGCGTCGCGACGCGCCGGAGATGAACGGCGCCAACCGGCGGCGCCTGCGGCGCCTGTCGCGCGAGTACCTGCGCCCCGGCGTCCACGTTCCCGACATGTACGAGGCGCTGGTGCGCATCCAGCAGCAGCGCACCGAGTGGCAGCGCTACGTCGACGCGGGCGTCACGCCCGAGGTGCCCCTGGGCCTCGGCGACGTCCAGGTCGCCTGGCAGCGCGTCGAGGCCGAGCTCGCCGAGGTGGACGCGGTGCTCGGCCGCACCGGCGCCGACCGTCTCGCGACGCTCCCGGTGAAGCACCTCGTGCGCACGCTCGCCGGCCTCGCCGCCGATTCCGACGTGTTCGACAACCTCAAGGAGCGCGCGACGCTGCGCTCCGAGCTGGCCGCCATGGGCCTCGAGCCCCTTCTGCTCGAGCTGTCGGTGCGCCACGTGCCCGAAGACCAGGTGGCCGCCGAGCTCGAGTTCGCCTGGTGGCAGTCCGCCCTGGAGCTGCTGCTTCGCACGGACCGCGCCGTGCTCGGTGCGAACACGGCCGTCGTCGACCGGCTGGAGCGAGACTTCCGGCTCGTCGACGAAGCCCATGCCGCAGCATCCGGTCCTCTCCTCGCCGCCCATCTGGCGACGCAGTGGCGGATCGGCATCGTCGACCACCGCTCCGAGGCCGACGGGCTCAAGCAGGCTCTGAAGCGCGGCGCGATCACCCCGGCCGAACTGGCGGCGGTGGCGCCGACGCTCTCGCGGACGGTGGCGCCGGTGTGGCTCGCCTCGCCCTACGAGGTGCCCCGCATTCCCGAGGCGGTCACGTTCGACGTCGTGGTGATGGCGGATGCCGCGGCCCTGTGCCTCGCCGAAGCATCGCCGGCGCTCCGCCGCGCGGGGCAGGTCGTGGCCTTCGGCGACCCGGTGACGCAGAAGCCGACCCCGTTCCGGGTATCGGCGGGGTCCGCGATGTCGGCCGCCGCGCCGCCCCCGCCCACCGGGAACGGCGCACCCGCCGACAGCGACGACGACGAGGTTCCGTTCGACGGGACGAGCGTGTTCGAGCGTCTCGCCGAACTGCTGCCCGTCGAGACCCTCACCCGCAGCTACCGGGCCGGTGGCGAGGACCTCGCCGCGCTCGTCAACGACGCGTTCTACGGCGGCGAGCTCGTGTCACTCCCGTGGGCCGGGTCGTACCTGGGGCGCGGCAGCCTCGCGGTCGACTACGTCGAGGGCGGCAACGGCGCGCCCGATCCCATCACCGGGGCTGTCGAAAGCCCCGACTCCGAGGTCGCCCGCGTCGTGACGCTCGTGGTCGAGCACGCCGTCAACCGCGGCAGCGAGTCGCTCATGGTGGTCACCGCGAGTGTGCGGCACGCCGAACGCATCCGCGCGGCAGCGGAGGCCGCGTTCGCCGGGCGCTCCGACGTCGCCGACTTCGTCTCACGCGACACGGCCGAGCCGTTCGCGGTGCTCACCCTGGAGGAGTCGGTCGCCGAGAGCCGCGACCGCGTGATCTTCTCGCTCGGCTTCGGCCTCACCAAGCACGGCCGCGTGCTGAGCGATTTCGGCGACCTGTCGTCGCCCGACGGCGAGCGGCTGCTCACCGTCGGCATGACCCGCGCGCGGCGGTCGATGGTCATCGTGTCGTCGATCCGACCGTCGGCGTTCGACGACGGGCGCCTCGAGTACGGTGCCGCGACGCTCATGTCGATCCTGGGCGGTATCGCCGCCCGCTCGCGCGAGGCGCGCCTCGAGGACCTCGCCGACCCGCTCACGCGCGCCCTGGCCCGGGAGCTCCGCCGCGCGGGGCTCTCCGTGGACGTGCACTATCGCGGCCTCCTGCCCCTCGTCGCGCAGTACGACGGCAAGGCGGTGGTGGTCGAGAGCGACCCCGAGACGATCGGCGAGTCGCTGCGCGAGTCGCTGCGGCTGCGCCCGCAGATCCTGCGGCGCCTCGGCTGGCACTACGTGCGCGTGCACTCGTTCGACCTCTACCGCGACCCGGCGGACGTCGCGCAGCGCATCGCCGCGATGCTGGGCGTGCCGCCCGACGCTCCTCGGGTCGACAACGAGACCCAGCCCATCGATGTCGTCGAGTGACCGGCAGCGTATCGAGCGCGTCAAGGGCTCCCGTCGCGCGAAGCTGACGCCCGCGCCGGGAACCACGGCCGAGCCGATCCCGGCCGATGAGAAGACCACGGATGCCGCGCCCCCCGCGGGTCGCGAAGGTCAGGGGGACGCGGCATCCGAGTCAGCCGGTCCGAACGACGAGCGCCTGCGGCGCGACGTCCCGCCGCACTATTAGGACTGCGCAGGCCGGGGCGCGGCGACGGCGGCCTGCTGCTCCAGGATGTCGCGGATCTGCACCAGGATCTCCTGCTCGGTGGGCAGCTTCGGCTCCTCGTCGGCCGGGGTGATGCCGGCCTTCGCGGCGGCGCGCTCCTTGAGCACGTTCATGGGGTGCACGAAGACGAAGTAGACGACGATCGCGACCGCGAGGAAGGCGATCACCGCATTGATGAGGTCGCTGATCGGGAAGGTGACCGTTCCCCACAGTCCCTGGACGGGAATGCCGATCGCGCCGTTGGCGTCCGGCTTCCAGACGAGCTCGATCAGCGGGTTGATGATGCTCGAGACGATCGCGTTGACGACCGCGGTGAACGCGGCGCCGATGACCACGGCGACCGCCAGGTCGATGACGTTGCCGCGGAGAATGAATTCCTTGAAGCCCTTGATCACGTGTACCCCCTGGGTGTCGTCCCGCGTCTGGGGCGCCGGAGGATCAGGCCCCGGACGACGCGGGCGAGGCTTTCGCCTCGGTCTTCGATGATGTCGAAGTCGACGAGGACGCGCCAGCCGAGGCATCCGATCCGCCGCTCGATCCCGAGTCGCCGCCCGCCTTCGAGCCCGCGCGGGAATCGGTGCGGTAGAAGCCCGAGCCGTTGAAGGTCACGCCGATCGACCCGTACTCCTTGCGCAGGGCTCCGCCGCACTCGGGGCACTCGGTCAGGGTCGGGTCGGCGAAGGACTGCACCGCGTCGAAGCGGTGCCCGCACTGCTTGCAGGCGTAGGCGTACGTAGGCATGGTTCTCTCGGTCTCCGGCTTTCAGCGCCTCGTGGGCGCGAGGGTGATGGTGCGCGTGGGCGTGACGACGCCGGTGACGCGCTCGTCGAGTTCGTCGCTCGGCAGCTCGTCCACGAATTCCGAGTCGAACACGACCGCGTAGACGGGAGGACACCGCTCCATCGACCCGAGGGTCTTGTCGTAGAACCCGCGTCCCCAGCCCAGACGCATCCCGGTGCGGTCGACGGAGGCGGCGGGGATGATGAGAAGGTCGACGTCGTTGACAGCGATCGGTCCGAGCAGCTCGCCGACGGGTTCGGGCAGCCCGAACATGCCTTCGGCGATCTCGCCGTCGGGGCCTGCGACAGCCCAGTCGAGCAGGCCGTCGGTGCGCGTGACGGGAAGGAGGACACGGATGCCGCGGGCCACGGCATCCGCCACGAAAGAACGGGTCCCCGGCTCGGCCGTGGTCGACAGGAAGCACGAGATCGAGCGCGCGCCGTTCTCGGCGACGAGGGCGTCGAGCTGAGCATGGATGCCCGCCTCGGCGGCTTCGCGCGCCTGCGGCGAGAGGCACTGCCGCCGCTCGCGGAGTTCGGCGCGCAGGGCGCGCTTCGCATCGGCGATGGCGTCGGACATGGTGTCGATTGTACGGCGCGGAGTATCGCACACCGTCCGTTCGGCCGAGAAGGCCTGATCGCCGCACCTAGACTCTCAGCATGGCGCATACCTCCATCAAGGCAGTCATCCCCGCTGCGGGCCTCGGTACCCGCTTCCTCCCCGCAACGAAGGCGATGCCGAAGGAGATGCTCCCCGTCGTCGACAAGCCGGCGATCCAGTACGTGGTCGAAGAGGCCGCCCAGGCCGGCATCGACGACATCCTCGTCATCATCGGGCGCAACAAGAACGCGATCTCGAATCACTTCGACTCGGTCCCCGAACTGGAGGAGAAGCTGAAGGACAAGGGCGACACCGACCGGCTGCACCGTGTGCTGGAGTCGAGCGACCTCGCCGACATCCACTTCGTGCGCCAGGGCGAGCCCAAGGGCCTCGGCCACGCGGTGCTTCGCGCCAAGGCCCACGTCGGCGACTCGTCGTTCGCCGTCATGCTCGGTGACGACCTCATCGACGAGCGCGACGAGCTGCTCACCACCATGATCGCGGAGCACGAGCGCACCGGCGCGGCGATCATCGCCCTCATGGAGGTCGATCCCGAGCACATCCACCTCTACGGCGTCGCGTCGGTGGAGTCCACCGACGGCAACGGCATCGTGAAGGTCAACGGCCTCGTCGAGAAGCCCCAGCCCGAGGACGCCCCGTCGAACCTCGCCGTGATCGGCCGCTACGTGCTGTCGCCGAACGTGTTCGAGATCCTCGAGCGCACGGAGCCGGGCAAGGGCGGCGAGATCCAGCTCACCGACGCCCTGCAAGAGCTCGCTGCCGACCCGGCGGGCCCCGGCGTCTACGGCGTCGTTTTCCGTGGCCGTCGCTATGACACCGGCGATAGGGTGGACTACATCAAGGCCATCGTGCAGCTGGCGGCCGATCGCGAAGATCTCGGTCCCGCACTGCGTCCCTGGTTCAAGGATTTCGCGGCGAACCTCTGACGCCGCCCGTTCGAGGGGGTCTCGTGGATCTGTCGGCTCCCCGCAGACACGGCTCGGTGGCGATCCGGCTCGTTCGCCAGCGCGACGCTCGCGTGCTGCAGAACGAGCTGCTCTCCAACCGCGGCTGGCTGCGCCCGTGGGAGGCGACGAGTCCGGACGGTCCCGTGTCGTTCGACATGCGCGTCGGCATTCGCCGGCTGCTCCAGCAGTACCGCGACGGCGTCGGAGTGCCCTTCGTCATGGAGTCCGACGGTGAGGTCGCCGGCCAGCTCAACGTGTGGGGGGTCGCCCGCGGCTCGCTGGCGTCCGCCACGATCGGGTACTGGGTGAGCGAGCGGTTCGCGGGCCGCGGCATCACGCCGACGGCGGTGGCGCTCGCCACCGACATCTGCTTCTCGGAGCTGCGACTGCACCGCATGGAGATCTGCATCCGCCCCGAGAACCGTGCGAGCCTGCGGGTGGTCGAGAAGCTCGGCTTCCGCTACGAAGGGCTGCGTCGCCGCTTCATCCACATCGACGGGGATTGGCGCGACCACTATGCGTTCGCCCTCGTCCGCGAGGACGTCCCCGAGGGCGTGCTCCAGCGCTGGGTGTCGGGTCGCGTGCCCCAGGATGCGGCAACGGTTCCGCCCGCGGACCGGCTTCACGCATAGTCGTCCGGTTGCCGGTTCTCCTCACCACCGGCGGGCGCTCGCGCATCGCCGTGCCTGACCACGGCAGAAATCCGTCTTGCGTGACACGCGGACGGATGCGGGGGACACCGCCGTCCGGTCGCCTACCGTGGTGAACATGGGCGGGCAGGTGTGGGGTGGGGGAGTCATCGTTCTCGTCGCCGTGGCCTTGTGGCTGGTGTACCTCCTGCCCTCGTGGCACAGTCGTCGCCAGTTCGATGCGGCCGAACGCAACGCCGTTCGCTTGAATCAGGCCCTTCGCGTGCTCGCAGAGACGAGTGAGACGCCAGAAGAGGTGCGGCTCGAACTCAATGCCCGCACCGCCGCCGCGCAGCAGAAGCTCGCGAAGCGCGCGCTGGCCGAGCGTGAGCATGCGGCGCTCGAGGGTGCGCGCGTAGACCTCGAGATCGCCAAGCGTGAGCGTGAGGCGGCGGAGGCCGCCGCACGCATCGGCGTGGAGCGTGCTCGCACCGACCGCGTCGCCGCCGAGGCGGCCGCGCGTGTGGATCTGGAGCGCGCCCGAGCCGAGCGGGCCGAGGCTGCGGCGGCTGCCCGCTCCGATCTCGCTGCGGTCCGATCCCTTCCGGCGACGCGTCGTGCGCGCGCCCGGCGCCGGTTCCGGCTCGCCGCGACGTCCGTGGGCGTCGTCGGACTCGGCCTCGTGGCGTGGGGCGTGTTCGAGACCATCACGGCCGGTGCGCAGACGTGGATGTGGGCGGGTGTCGGCCTGGTGGCAGCATCCGTTCTCGTCCTTCGCCAGCTGTCCCGCGTCGCCGCGCGTGCCGTGTCGCGGGCGACGGATGCTGCACCTCGCCGCATCGCGGAGGTGCAGGATGTCGCCCTCGAGCGCGAGCAGCGCGAGTGGGCGCCGCGCGACCTTCCCCGCCCGCTCACGGCCTCGGCGGGCTCCCGCGCCGCCGCTGTGCTGGATGGCGAAGCCGCTCGTGCGGCGCTGCGGCAGGCCGCCCTCGAAGAGGCCATGGCGGCCCGCGCCGCGGCGCAGCAGCCCGCCTCGATCGACGTCGCGCGGACCGTGCGTGCGGCTTCCGCGGAGTCGGAATACGCCCGCATGGGGTACGTGGACGACGCCGAGATCGAGGCGCACGTGCGGCAGCTGCTGACCCGCCGCGCGGCCGGCGAATAGGCCCCTCGGAGGGCCTCCGCGGATTCGGAGCGGGTGTCGGAACCGTGATAGTGTTTTCGAGGTTCAAGGGCCTGTAGCGCAGTTGGTAGCGCGCCTCGTTCGCATCGAGGAGGTCAGGGGTTCGATTCCCCTCAGGTCCACCATTTTCTCCGTCGTCACGGGATACACCTGGGTCGCGCCATAGGTGCTCGTCGTGGTGGCGTTTCGTCGTGCGATATCGCGTGTGCAGGTGTCACGGACCGTCCGGGAATCGATTGACAGGACTGCAATCGATTGTTTGAATGGGATCCCGCCGTTCGTAGGTGAAGCCGGCCGCGGTCATGAGCGGCGAGTTCGACAAGCTGGATGGGTGAGCGGGAGAATGCGTCCCCGATAGGAGTGTCCAGATGCCAGCGACCGTCCCCGAACCGCGCCGTGTGGGCAACGCCGATGTGATCCACCACGACGGTTTCGACGACTCGATCGTCAGCCCATTCGTACCCGCGATTCGTGCCGTCTCGAATGCGCGGCTCGTCTTCATCAGCGGAGTGACGGGAGCTCCGGTCTATCACGACCATCCCCACGTTCCCGCAGTGTTCGACGCGATGCCGATGGATGCAGCGGGACAGGTGCGAAACGCGTTCGCGCATCTTGACCTCGCACTTGCCGCATCGGGGTGCACACGCTCGGACGTGGTGAACATGATTCGCTTCTTCACCGACGTCGAGGCCGATCAGAATGTCGTCAACAGCTACCAGAGCGAGTGGTTCGAGGGCCACATCTCCACCAGCACCACGGTGGAAGTGACTCGCATGGCCACTGATCCACGACTCCGCTTCGAATTTCACGTCGTGGCTGCCGCACCCGGTGCCTGAATGAACTCGGCAGGTGGCCCGGCATCCGCACGTCCGGGCGACGGGCGGACCGCCGTCAGTCCGGCACGGCCTCCGCTGCTGCACGCGCGGCCGCGGGGAGCGCCTCGACGATGCGCGCCACAGCGGTGTCGTCGTGCGCGGCAGAGACGAACCAGGCCTCGAACACCGACGGCGGCAGCGAAACCCCCTGGGCGAGCATCGCGCGGAAGAACGGCGGGTAGCGGAACGCCTCCTGCGCCTTCACCGTGTCGTAGTCGACGGGGGCCTCGTCGGCGAACTGGATCGAGAACAGGTTCCCCGAGCGCTGCACGACATGTGTGACGCCGGCCTCGGAGAGAGAGGATGCCGCGGCGTCCGCGATCGTCGCCGCGGCGGCGTCGATGCGCGCATAGGCGGCGTCGTCGAGGTGGTCGAGAGTCGCGCGCCCGGCCGCGACAGCGAGCGGGTTCCCGCTCAGCGTGCCGGCCTGGTAGACCGGGCCGAGCGGTGCGAGCAGCTCCATGAGGGCCGCTGAGCCGCCGATCGCGGCGAGGGGGAGCCCGCCGCCCACGACCTTGCCGAACGTGATCAGGTCGGGTGAGAAGGGCACCGGGTCGACGCCGTACCAGCCGGCGGGACCGACGCGGAAGCCGGTCAGCACCTCGTCGAGGATCAGCAGAGCGCCGTGCTCATGAGCGATCTCGGCGAGTGCGGCGTTGAAGCCCTCCGCGGGCGGAACGATGCCCATGTTGGCGGGCGCCGCCTCGACGATGACCGCGGCGATGTCGTCGCCGTGTGCCGCGAACACCTCGCGGAGCGCGTCGAGGTCGTTGTAGGCGATCACGAGCGTCTGCGCGGCGATCGCCGCGGGAACCCCCGCCGAACCCGGCATCGCGAGCGTGGCCACGCCCGAGCCCGCCTCGGCCAGCAGGCCGTCGGAGTGCCCGTGGTAGTGGCCGGCGAACTTCACGATGAGGTCGCGTCCGGTCGCGCCGCGCGCGAGGCGGATCGCGGTCATCGTGGCCTCGGTGCCGGTGGACACCAGGCGCACGCGCTGGACCGGGCGCGCCCCATCGCGCGAGACACGCGCGGCGATCAGCTCGGCCAGCTCCGTCTCGCCCGGCGTCGACGCGCCGAAGCCGAGGCCGTGGGCCGCGGCATCCTGAACCGCCTTCACGACGGCGGGGTGGGCGTGACCGAGGATCGCGGGACCCCACGAGCCGACCAGGTCGACGTACTCGCGGCCCTCGACGTCGGTGACGTAGGGGCCGGACGCCGACACGAAGAACCGCGGCGTCTCGTGCACCGAGCCGAAGGCGCGCACCGGCGAGTTCACCCCGCCCGGCATAGCGCCGCGCGCGCGGGCGAACTCCTGTGCATTGGTCGTCATCGGATCCACTCCGCAAGCTCCAGCGCCCAGTAGGTCAGCACGGCGTCGGCGCCGGCGCGGCGGATGCCGATCACCGACTCCTCGATCGCGCGGCGCCGGTCGATCCAGCCGTGCGCGGCCGCGGCCTCGATCATCGAATACTCGCCCGACACCTGATACGCCCAGACCGGGACGGGGCTCGTCGCCGCGGCATCCGCCAGCACGTCGAGGTAGCTCATCGCGGGCTTGACCATCACGATGTCGGCGCCCTCGGCGATGTCGAGATCGAGCTCGCGCGCGCCCTCGCGGCGATTGGCGGGGTCCTGCTGGTACGTGCGGCGGTCGCCTTCGAGCGACGACTGCACGGCCTCGCGGAACGGGCCGTAGAACGCCGAGGCGTACTTGGCCGCGTAGGCGAGGATCGGCGTGTTGCCGAACCCCGAGTCGTCGAGCGCGTCGCGCACGGCGGCGACCTGGCCGTCCATCATGCCCGACAGGCCGAGCAGCTGCGAGCCCGCCTCGGCCTGCGCCAGGCCCATGTCGCGGTACCGCTCGAGGGTCGCGTCGTTGTCGACGTGTCCGTGGGCGTCGAGCACGCCGCAGTGGCCGTGGTCGGTGAATTCGTCGAGGCACAGGTCGGTCTGAACCACGAGCGCGTCGGCCGCCTCCGCGACCGCGATCCGGGTCGCGACGTTGAGGATGCCGTCGGGATCGGTCGCGCCGGAGCCCACGGCGTCCTTGTACTCGGGCACGCCGAACAGCATGATGCCGCCGATGCCGGCGGCCGCAGCATCCGTCACGGCCTTCTTCAGGCTCTCGGTCGAATGCTGCACGACACCCGGCATGGACGAGATCGGCACCGGCTCGCTCGAGCCCTCGCGCACGAACACCGGCAGGATCAGCTCGGCGGGGTGCAGGCGGGTCTCGGCGACGAGGCGCCGCATCGCGGAGGTCTGGCGCAGGCGGCGGGGGCGGTCGGCCGGGGTGTATCCGTACGTCACGGGCGTTCTCCCGTCAGGCCGGCGGCGCCGGCATCGAGCAGTTCACGGGCGACGGATGCTGCGACCTCACGCGACGGATCGCCCTCGTCTTCGGGCCACACGGTGGCATGCGACGACGTGAGGATCGTCGTGCCGTCGAGGCTGTAGACGCTCGCCGAGACCAGGAGGAGCCCGGCGTCGACGACGGCGCGCGCGCCGACGGGGGCGGAGCAGCCGGCCTCGAGGAGGGCGAGCACCTCGCGCTCCGCTTCGACGGCGGCGCGGGTCTCGGCGTGGTCGAGCCGATCGACCAGCCCTTCCTCGCCGCGGCGCACCTCGACCGCGAGCGCGCCCTGCCCGGGGGCGGTCGGCCACCGGTCGGGGTCGAGGAACTCGGTCACGACGTCGGTGCGACCGATGCGGGTGAGTCCGGCGGCGGCGAGGATGACGGCATCCAACTCCCCGCTCGTCACCTTGCCGAGGCGCGTGTCGACGTTGCCGCGGATGTCGACGACCTCGAGATCGGGGCGGCGGGCGCCCAGCTGCGCCATCCGGCGGGGCGAGCCGGTGCCGACGCGAGCACCGGGGGGGAGCTCGTCGAGCTTCAGTCCGTCGCGCGCGACGAGGGCGTCGCGCGGATCTTCGCGGGCCGGGATCGCGGCGACGACGAGCTGGTCGTGCGGGGCCGTGGGGAGATCCTTGAGCGAGTGGACGATGACATCGCATTCACCGGCGAGGAGGGCGTCGCGAAGCGCTCCGGTGAAGAGTCCGGTGCCGCCAGCGCGTGAGAGCGGCTCGTTCGAGCGGTCGCCGTCGGTCGTGATCGTGACGAGCTCGGTCGTGACGCCGTACGCATCGGCGAGATCGTCGGCGACCATGCCGGTCTGCGTCAGCGCGAGGGTGCTCCCGCGCGTCCCGATGCGGAGGGTGGTCACGCCAGCACCTCGGCGATCTCGTCGAGGCCGATGCGGCGGCCGGTGTAGAACGGCACCTCCTCGCGCACGTGGCGGCGGGCCTCGGTCTGGCGGAGGTCGCGCATCAGGTCGACGAGCTCGACGAGCTCGGGAGCCTCGAGGGCCAGGATCCACTCGTAGTCTCCGAGCGCGAACGATGCGACCGTGTTGCTCAGCACCGAGCGGTGGGCGGCCCCCTTGCGGCCGTGGTCGGCGAGCATCTGGCGGCGCTCGTCGTCGGGGAGGATGTACCAGTCGTACGAGCGCACGAACGGGTAGACGGTGAGCCACGCCTCCGGATCCTTGTCGCGCATGAACGCGGGGAGGTGGCTGGCGGTGAACTCGGCGTCGCGGTGCACGCCCATCGCGTTCCAGACCGGCTCGAGCGAGGCCAGCGGCTCGGCGCGGCGGAGGATCCGCAGCGCCGACTGCAGCACCTCGGGGGCGATGCCGACCCCGGTGAGCCAGATCATGAGGTCGGCGTCGGCGCGCAGGCCCGACACGTCGTAGAACCCGCGGACGACCACCCCGGATGCCTCGACCTCGGCGACCGCGGCGCTCAGATCGCCGGCGGGGGCAGGCGCGGAGGAGTCGCGGCGGAAGACGGCCCACAGGGTGTAGCCGAGGGTTTCAGTGGGGGAGTTCGCCGCGACGTCGGTCATACTCCCATCTTTCCACCCTGCGGGACGCCTCCTGCCCGGAGGGGCCCCTCCATCCCCTCCGTGCGAGGTTTCCGGGCAGGCGGTCGGGGTTTCGCTCGTTGAACGAGCGACACGAAACGCCTGAGCGCGGTCCCAGCCCGCGGTTCAACGGGCGAGGAGCTCGGCGGCGGTGCGCTCGGCGTGGGCGACGATGCCGGCCAGGCCGGACCCCGCAACCGTCTCGCCCACCACGACCACCTCGGAGGGGACGGATGCTGCGGCCGGCCGCACCCAGAACACATGGGCCGCGTCGACAACGACCGGCAGTCGCACGGCGAGCAGCGCCTCGGCGTCGGCGACGGCGGCGGCGACCGGGTCGGCCGGGGTCTCGTCGTAGGAGAGCCGGACCACGTGGCGACCGCCGGCGGCGTCTCGGAGCCACTCCCACTTCGCGGTCGCGTGCGTGAGTGCGCGGGCGTTCACCGGTGCCCCGGCGGCCACGAGCAGTCCGGTGCCGCGTGGCGCAGCATCCAACTCCTCCTGCTCCACGACCAGGGTCACGAGGTCGACGCGACGGCCAGGAGCGGCGGGCGACACCACACCCGGGGCTGCGACGATCACGGTGCCCTCGAGCGCGCCGAGGTCGTCGACCGGCGCGCCGAGGCGGATGTCGCCGCCAAGGCGCTCGAGGTCGTCGGCGACGGCCGGCACGAGGCGGTTGATCCCGCCGCGGATCCCCGCGACCGCGGCGCCCGGGGGAGCGGCCGCGCGCAGGCGCGCGACCGCTCCGCTGAGCGAGCCCGCGCTCACGACGGCGTCGGCGAGCCCGGGGTGGGCACGCGCGACCGGGAGTTCGTCGGGGTGCTGCGAGTGCACGCCGTACACGACAGGGGCGACGAGGCGGTCGAGCATCAGCGCGCCGTGGCGCTCCCGCACGAGGGCGCCGAGCGTCGCCGGCACCTCGACGACCGGCAGCGCGTCGAGCTCCGCGGCGCGCTCGGCCGCGGAGAGTCCGACGACGCGCACGACGTCGGCGGTGAGGGGGTCCGCCGGGATGCCGAGCAGCGCGGTCGCCGGCAGCGGCACGGCGTCGCCGGTCGAAGGCTGCAGCCACGCCGGTACGGGGGCGGGGGCGACGACGTCGCCGGCGAGGCCGAGTTCGGCGAGGAGCGCCTCGACCGCGCCGCCGCGCACGGCGAAGCTCTCGGCGCCGGCGTCGAGAGCGAGTCCGCCGACCTCGTGCCGCGCGACCGTGCCGCCGAGGTGATCGGACGCCTCGAACACCGCGACGGAGGCGCCGGACGCTGCCAGCCGCCGGGCGACGACGAGCCCGGCCACCCCGCCGCCCACGACGGAGAAGTCAGCCATGCGCGTGGACGAACTCCACGATGCGCGTGAGCACGGCCGGGTCGGTGTCGGGCGGGACGCCGTGCCCGAGGTTCACGATGTGCGCGCGTGCGGCGCGGCCGCGCTCGAGTACGTCGATGATGTGCGCCTCGAGCACCGGCCAGGGCGCGCGCAGCAGCGCCGGGTCGATGTTGCCCTGCACCGAGACGTCGGGGCCGAGCCGGCGCACGGCCTCGTCGAGGGGGAGGCGCCAGTCGACGCCCACCGTGTCGACGCCCACATCGCGCATTGCGGCGAGCAGCTCGCCCGTGCCGACGCCGAAGTGCACGAGAGGCACGTCGAGCTGGCGCACGGCGTCGAGGGCGAGGGCCGAGAACGGCGCGACGTGGGTCGTGTAGTCGGCAAGGCTGAGCGAGCCCGCCCACGAGTCGAACAGCTGCCCCGCCGAAGCCCCCGCCTCGATCTGGGCGGCGAGGAACGCGCCCGTGATCTCGGCGCACCACGTCAGCAGAGCGACCCAGGTCTCGGGATCGGAGTGCATCAGCGCCCGCGTCTTGAGCTGCTCCTTCGACGGGCCCCCCTCGACGAGGTACGACGCCAGCGTGTACGGGGCGCCGGCGAAGCCGATGAGCGGCGTCGCACCGAGTTCGGCGACCGTGAGCGCGACGGCGTCGCGGATGGGGGCGAGCGCTTCGGGGTCGAGCGGCGGCAGGGACGCGACATCCGCCGTCGTCCGCACCGGGTTCTCGAGCACCGGACCGCGTCCCGCGACGATGCGCACGTCGACGCCCGACAGGCGCACCGGGATCACGATGTCGCTGAAGAAGATGGCGGCGTCGACGCTGTGCCGGCGCACCGGCTGCAGGGTGATCTCGCTGGCGAGCTCGGGGTTCAGGCAGGCGTCGAGCATGTCGGTGCCGACCCGCAGCTCGCGGTATTCCGGCAATGATCGACCCGCCTGACGCATGAACCAGACCGGCGTGCGAGCAGGCCGTTCGCCGCGATACGCGCGTATCAGCGCGGGGGGATCGTTTCTCTGAAGGACGGAAGGGTGAGAGTCATGCAACGACACACGTTAAGATTAGGTCCGTGCTCCTCTGTCTGACCGCGAACCACCGGAACGCGAGCCTCGACATCCTGGAGCGCCTCTCTGTGGGGGCGCCCACGGCGACGCGCGCCCTCGTGGACGACGAGATCTTCGTCTCCGGCGCCGTCGTGCTCGCCACCTGCAACCGGTTCGAGGCCTATCTCGACATCGACGAGCCGCTCACCGGCGGCGAGGCGGTCGCGGCCGAGTCCGTGATCGAGGCGATGGCCGAGGCATCCGGCGTCGCCGCCGATCTGCTGCGCGCGTCGGTCGCTGTCCATCAAGGGGCGGATGCCGCGGCCCACCTGTTCGCCGTCACCAGCGGCCTCGAGTCGATGTCGGTCGGCGAAGACGAGATCTCGGGACAGGTGCGTCGCGCTCTCGACGCCGCCCGCGCCGACGGCATGACCTCGAGCGAGCTTGAGCGCCTCTTCCAGAAGGCGACCCACACCAGCCGCGGCGTGCGCAACCGCACCCAGCTGCGCGGAGCTCACCGCTCGCTCGTGCGCCTCGCTCTCGAGCTGGCGTCGAGCCGCGTCGCCGAGTGGGCCGCCGCGAAGATCGTCCTCGTGGGCACGGGAAAGTACGCCGTCCGCACCGTCGAGGCGCTGCGCGCCCGCGGTGCCGGCGACATCCACGTCTTCTCCCCATCCGGCCGGGCCGAGGCGTTCGCCGCCCAGCACGGGCTGATCCCGGTCTCGGACTTCCCGGCCGAGGTCGCCACGGCCGACGTCGTCATCACGTGCACCGCTGCCGCCGTCGTCCACGCCGACGCGTTCACGCCCGGGCACCGCGTGCTCGTGATCGACCTCGGGCTCCCGCGCAACGTCGACCCCGCCGTCGGCGCGGTCGAGGCGGTCCAGCTGCTCGACCTCGAGACCATCCGGCTGCACGCCCCGCTCGCCGAGTTCAGCGCCCACGCCGACGCGCGCGCGATCGTGGGCGATGCGGCCACCGAGTTCCACGCTGACCGCGAGGCCGGTCCCGCGATCACGGCTCTCCGCGGAGACGTGCTGAGGATCGTCGACGAAGAGATCGCCCGGGCACGCTCGCGCGGCGCCGGAGACGACGTCGAGGCCGCCCTGCGCCACCTCGCCGGTGTGCTGCTGCACCGGCCGTCGGTGCGCATCCGCGAGCTGGCCGTCGAGGGCCGCATCGACGAGGCGCGCGCCGCGCTCGAACTTCTCCACGGCCTGTCGGTCGAGGCTCCCGGCGTCGCGGACGACGACCTCTGGGCCACCGCGTAGGACGCCGGGTCCACCAGACGCTGCTCGCCGGTCCGAGGCGTTTCGACTCGCACCCTCCGCTCAACGAGCGGGGGAGAGCTCAGGCGAGCTCGTGCAGGAGGAACGCCGCGAGGAAGCCGATCGTCGCCCACAGGCCGGTGAGCGCATGCTGCTCGTCGAAGGCCTCGGGGATCATCGTGTTGCACACCATCGCGAGCAGACCGCCGGCGGCGATCGTGGTGATGAGGGCGATGAGGCTCGGCGACGCCGACTGGAAGGCGACGTAGCCCAGCACCGAGGCCACCACCGTGATCAGCGCGATCCCGCTCCACAGCAGGGCCACGTACCGCCCGCTCGAGCCGCCTCGTTTGAGGGCGGAGGTCGAGCCGAGTCCCTCGGGGAAGTTGCTGATGGCGATCGCCGTCACGATGGGGATGCTGATCCCGCCCTCCAGCACCGACAGGCCCATGACGATGGACTCCGGGATGCCGTCGATCAACGCGCCGACGGCGATCACGAGCCCCGCTCCGCTCACCGCCTGCGCTCCGGCGCGGCGGGCCACGATGCTGGCGGACACCTCGTTGCCGTCCGAGTACTCGGTGACCGAGGACGCGTCGATCCGGGACGAGCCGGAGGCGGGCCGCCTGCTGCGTCGCGAGATCAGCTGGTCGGCGACGATGTAGATGATCGCGCCGCCGAGAAAGCCCACGGTTGTGGGGATGAGCCCGCCGTCCTCGGCTGCCTCCTCGACCAGCTCGAAAGCCAGGGTCGAGATGAGGACACCGGCACCGACCGCCATGATCCCGGCGACGATGCGCTGCGGAATCTCGACGAACCACGCGACCGCGGCCCCGACGAGCAGCGTGCCGCCGCCGATGAGGCCGCTGAGCGCCGCGAGCCAGAGTCCTTCCATGGCGCCAACCTAGTGGCGGGGACGAGGGATGCCTCGGCGAAACGCGTTCGCCGCGGCATCCGTCTCTCGTCCGCGGGGTCACACCGTCGCGGTCTCAGCGCGCGAGTGCGGGCTGCCGGCCACCGGCCGCGAGGCGCTCGGCGGCGAGTCCCTCAGCGGCCTCGAGCGGCGTGACGCCGCGGGCCTCCGCCTCGTCGAAGATGCGGCGCACGGTGTCGCCGATCTGGCCGACGCGGTCCATGATCTCGGTACGCGTTCCGAGGTGCTTCGCCTCGAGGTCGAGGTAGATCACCCCGCCCGCGTTGACGACGAAGTCGGGGGCGTACAGGATGCCGCGACCGGCGAGGCGTGCCGCACCGCTGTGGTCGGCGAGGGGATTATTGGCCGGGCCGCACACGGCCTTCGCGTCGAGAGCGTCGATCACCTCGTCGGTGAGCAGCCCGCCGATGCCGGCGGGGACGAAGACGTCCGCGGGGACGAGGTGCTCCTCGCCAGGGGCGATCCACTCGGCACCGAGCTCAGCGGCGAGGTCGCGCTTGGCGGGGTTGACGTCGGTCACCGTCAGGCGCGCCCCTTCGGCCGAGAGGCGCACCGCGAGGCGGCTGCCGACCTGGCCGAGGCCCGAGATCGTGATGCGCCTGCCCCCGACGTCGGCGGTTCCCGCGACGCGCTCGAGCGTCGCGCAGAGCGACTCGTAGACGCCGAGGCTCGTGGGGCCGGCGGGCTCGCCCGAGCCGCCGACGGCGTCGGGCAGGCCCACGACGTACTCGGTGCGCTCGCTGACGACGAGCATGTCCTCGGTCGTCGATCCGACGTCCTCGGCGGTGCGGTACAGGCCGTGCAGGGACTCGACCGCATCACCGAGGTCGAGGAACGCGGCGCGGCGGCGGTCGGTGTCGAGCGTGGTGCCGGGAGGCAGCGCGATGACGGATTTGCCGCCACCCGCGTCGAGGCCTGCTGCGGCGTTCTTGAGCGTCATGGCGGCCGACAGCCGCAGCGCGTCGCCGAGGGCGTCGCTCCAGTGCGGGTACGTCCACAGGCGCGCGCCGCCGAGGGCGGAGCCGAGCACGGAGGAGTGCAGCGCGACGGCGATGAACAGACCGCTCCGGCGGCCGGTGATCACCTCCACCCGCTCGTGTGCGAAATCGGGCAGGGGCAGGGTGTGCGTCATCGCGGTTCTTCCTTCGGCGGGCCTCGTGGGCAGTGCGCTGCGGACGCCGCGGCGTTGCGGCATCCGTTCTCATTGCACACCGATTCTGCGAATTGTTCAACCGTCTCGATGGCGAGTGGGCAGATTGCATGCTCTCCAGAGGAGTCCTGCGCATACCTCAGCGGTGTGTGCGCCGTCGATAGCATCGACGAATGCCAGACGCCTATACGCACGGTCATCACGAGAGCGTCCTGCGGTCGCACCGCTGGCGCACCGCCGAGAACTCCGCCGCTTACCTCCTGCCGCACCTGCGGCCGGGCGTCTCGATCCTCGACGTGGGCAGCGGACCCGGCACCATCACGGCTGACCTCGCGGCGCACGTCGCTCCCGCTCGCGTCATCGGGACGGATGCCTCCGCCGACGTCGTCGCGCAGGCCGCCGCCGACCACGCAGCGCCGAATCTCTCGTTCGAGGTGGGGGACGCCTACGCCCTGCCCTACGACGACGGCTCCTTCGACGTCGTGCACGCGCACCAGGTGCTGCAGCACGTGGGTCGTCCCGTCGACATGCTGCGGGAACTGGGCCGCGTCGCCGGAACGGACGGGCTCGTCGCGGCGCGCGACGTCGACTACGAAGGCGTCATCTGGTACCCGCTGATCCCGGCGCTGGACGAGTGGCTCGCGCTGTACCTCGCAACCCACCGCAGCGTCGCCGGCGAGCCTGCGGCGGGGCGCCGCCTCAAGGCGTGGGCGCAGAAGGCCGGGCTCGCCGACATCCGCGCCACCGCGTCGCTGTGGCTCTTCGAGGACGAGGCGGACCGTGAGTGGTGGGGTGGAATGTGGGCCGACCGCGTGCTGCAGTCGGCGTTCGCCGACTCGGCGCGTGCGACGGGCGCCGACGATGCGCTGCTGCAACGCATCTCGGACGGCTGGCGCGAGTGGGCGGCCGCCGACGACGGCTGGCTCCTCATGCCCCACGGCGAGATCCTCGCGCGCGGCCTGCGTCGTCAGGCTGAGCCGGTGACCATCACCGCCTCGCTTCCTGCCCGCAGTCGCCTCGTCCACGAGGCCATCCGCGCCGCCGGGATCCCCGGAGACATCGTGGTGCTGCCGGATGCCGCATCCACCGCGGTGCTGGCCGCCCAGGCGCTCGGGGTCGAGGTGGGCGCGATCGCCAACAGCCTGGTGTTCTCCAGCGACGGCGCGCCGCTGCTCGTGATGACGAGCGGCGCGCACCGCGTGGACACCGCGGCGCTCGCGAAACGCCTGGGTCACGGCAAGATCCGGCGAGCGACGCCGGAACAGGTGCGGGAGGCGACCGGCCAGGCCATCGGCGGAGTCGCTCCCACGGGGCATCCGGCGCCGCTGCGCACGATCGTCGACGAGGACCTCGCCGGCTACCCCGAGATCTGGGCCGCCGGCGGGACGCCGCACACCGTGTTCCCGATGACCTTCGACGAACTCGTGCGCCTCACCGGCGGCACCGTCATGAAGGTCGACTGACCCCGCAGCGGACATGCGGGCGTGTCGGCGCCGCGGCATCCGTCACCGTTCTGCGGATCGGTCCGGAGGACGGCCTTGACGACCTCCGACGGGCGCGGTAGACAGTGACGGTCCGTATCGGCGTAGATGGGGATCGCCGTGCCTGAACGGACATCGAGCACGCGTGACAAGGGGATACGCATGATCCGTCAGCTCGCCATCGCCACCACCGCAGCCCTGATCGTGACCGGTCTCGCGGTGACTCCCGCCGTCGCGAGTCCGGAGCCGCCACCGGCCGACGACCTGCTCGCTGTCTACGCGGGCACGGTCGATGCCGCAGGACTGGGGGCGATCGTGGATCTCGGCGTCGACCGCCAGGAGATCGTGACCTCGGCGGGCGACGAACCGGGCGAGGTCGAAGTGCAGGTCATCCTGAGCGCCGACCAGGCGGCGCAGCTCGCCGCCGGGGGCGCGGAGCTGACGCCGAAGCAACCTGCGGCACAGCGTCGGACGCTGGCCGCGACCGACGGCGTGTTCCGGATGTACAGCGGCGAAAGAGGCATCCTCGAGGAGCTCATGGCGGTCGCCGCGGATCACCCCGGGCAACGCGAGCGAGTTCCTCCGCTACGACGCGGAGGGCCCGTTCTACAGCGCCACGGCGACACCCGACACGATCCTCTTCGGCTTCGGCCTCGAACAACTGGACTCCGACGAAGCCCGAGCGGAGGTGGTCGGGCGGATCCTCTCGCACCTCGCGGGGTAGGCCATCATCAGAGTCTCCTCGGCGAGGGTCTCGCGCCGCCGATGCGCCGGCCGAGCTCGGCCGCCACCGGCGTGACGAGTTCCGCGACGTCCGCAGCCGCGCGCGCGCCCTCGGCCGGGAACGTGACCGCGATCGCAGCGATGGGCCAGCCGACGTGGTCCAGTACCGCGACCCCGACAGAGCCGAGCCCGAGCGTCACCTCGCCGTCTTCGACGGCCCACCCGCGCTCGCGCACGCCCCGGAGCAGCTCGCGCAGCTCGCCGGGTCGCTGCGGGCCCCGGCCGGTGCGGTCGGCGAAGGACGCGGCATCCGGGAACAGCGCCCTCACCTGCTCGCGAGGAAGCGCCGCGAGCATGGCCCGTCCGGTGGCCGTCAGGTGGGCGGGCAGGCGCACCCCCACGTCGGTGACGAGAGCAGGTCGGCGCGGCGCCCGCTCCTCGACGATGTAGAGCACATCGCGACCGTGCATCACTGCCAGATGCGCGCTCTCGCCTGTGCGGTCGACGAGGTCGGCGAGCACCGGCCTGCCCAGCCGGGCGAGCGGCTCCTGACGCGAGTACCCGCCCGCGAGCTCGAATGCCGCGATACCGATACCCCAGCGGCGATCCTCGGGCAGGTGCACGACGAACTGGTGCTCCTGCAGCGCGGCGAGCAGGTGGTACACCGTGGAGCGCGGGATGCCGAGGGCGGTCGCGATGGATCGCGCGGGAACCGGTCCGCGCTGGTGCGCGAGGTGCGACAGGATCCGCAGCGTCTGGTCGGCGGCGGGCACCTGGGGTCTCGTACCACTGTCTGGAATCACAGACAGAGGATGGCATGAGTCGCTGTCGTGCGCCACGGTCGCGGTGTGGAATCGGAGCATGACCATCGTCACGCCCACCTCAGCCAGCGACGTCGCCGTCGTCACCGTCGGTGCGGCGCCGCTGCGTCCCGACGAAGTCGTCGCCGTCGCTCGCCACGGCGTCCTCGTCGAGCTCGCCCCCGAGGCCTTGGCACGCGTCGCCGCGACCCGCGCTCTCGTCGAAGGCCTCGCCGACGACCCCGAGCCGCACTACGGCATCTCGACCGGCTTCGGCGCACTCGCCACGACATTCATCGCCACAGAGCGCCGCATGCAGCTGCAGGCGAGCCTCATCCGCTCGCACGCGGCGGGCACCGGTGCCGAGGTCGAGCGCGAGGTCGTGCGCGCTCTCATGCTCCTGCGCCTGCAGACCCTGGCGACCGGCCACACGGGCGTGCGCCCCGTCGTCGTCGAGACCTACGCGGCGATGCTGAACGCCGGCATCACCCCGATCGTCCGTGAATACGGCTCGCTCGGCTGCTCCGGCGACCTCGCGCCGCTGTCGCACGTCGCGCTCGCCGCGATGGGCGAGGGACGGGTGCGCACCGCGACCGGCGAAGAGGTCGAGGCGGCCGACGCGCTGGCGGCAGCATCCGTCTCCCCGCTCGTGCTGCGGGAGAAGGAGGGACTCGCGCTGATCAACGGCACCGACGGCATGCTCGGGATGCTGCTGCTGGCGCTCCACGATCTCTCGGTGCTGCTCGACACGGCGGACGTCGCCGCGAGCATGTCGGTCGAGTCGCAGCTCGGCACCGATGCGGTGTTCGCCGCCGACCTGCAGGCGCTGCGGCCGCAGGTGGGCCAGGCCGTATCGGCCGCGAACCTGCGGGCCGTGCTCGCGGGCTCGGGGATCATGGCGTCGCACCGCGACCCCGTCGTCTGCACCCGCGTGCAGGACGCGTATTCGCTGCGCTGCTCGCCGCAGGTCCACGGCGCCGCGCGCGACACCGCCGATCACGCGCTGCTCATCGCCTCGCGCGAGCTCGCCGCCGCCGTCGACAATCCCGTGATCACCGACGACGGGCGCGTCGAGTCCAACGGCAACTTCCACGGCGCGCCGGTGGCGTACGTGCTCGACTTCCTTGCGATCGCGGTCGCCGACGTCGCGTCGATCTCGGAGCGGCGCACCGACCGCGCACTCGACCGCGCGCGCAGCAACGGGCTGCCGCCGTTCCTCGCCGATGAGGTCGGCGTCGACTCGGGCTTCATGATCGCGCAGTACGCCGCGGCGGGCATCGTCTCGGAGCTCAAGCGACTGGCGGTGCCGGCATCCGTCGACTCGATCCCCTCGTCCGCCATGCAGGAGGATCACGTCTCGATGGGGTGGGCGGCCGCGCGCAAGCTCCGCCGTGCGATCGACGGGCTCTCGCGCGTGCTCGCGATCGAGGTGCTGACCGCTGCCCGCGCGCTCGACCTGCGGGCGCCGTTGCAGCCGGCCCCTGCCACGGGCGCCGTGCGCGCCCTCGTGCGCACCATCGCCGGCGGCCCCGGCCCCGACCGCTACCTGTCGCCCGAGATGGAGGCCGTGACCGCGCTCGTGCAGTCGGGCGCCGTCGCGGCAGCCGCCTACCAGACCACCACGAAGGAGTGACGATGTCCGTTTCGACAAGCTCGACGACCGCGCCCGCCACGCGCGGACTCGGCGAGGGCGCCGTGCGCGCGCCGCGCGGCCCCGAGCGCACCGCCAAGAGCTGGGGCGCCGAGGCCGCCAAGCGCATGCTCATGAACAACCTCGACCCCGAGGTCGCCGAGCACCCCGAAGACCTCGTGGTCTACGGCGGCACCGGTCGCGCCGCCCGCAGCTGGGAGGCGTTCGACGCCATCGTCCGCACGCTCGACCAGCTCGAGCCCGACGAGACGCTCCTGGTCCAGTCCGGCAAGCCGGTCGGCGTCTTCCGCACGCACGAGTGGGCGCCCCGCGTGCTCATCGCCAACTCGAACCTCGTGGGGGACTGGGCGACGTGGCCCGAGTTCCGTCGCCTCGAAGAGCTCGGCCTCACCATGTACGGCCAGATGACAGCCGGCTCCTGGATCTACATCGGCACGCAGGGCATCCTGCAGGGCACGTACGAGACGTTCGCCGCGGTGGCGCGCTCCCTCGCCGCGAAGAACGGGACGGATGCCGCGACCGCGAGCCTCGCCGGAACCCTCACGCTGACCGGCGGCGCGGGTGGCATGGGCGGCGCGCAGCCCCTTGCCGTGACCCTCAACGGGGGAGCGGTGCTCATCGTCGACGTGGACGAGTCGCGCCTGGCGCGCCGTGTCGAGCACGGATACCTGGACGAGTACACGACCGATCTCGACGCGGCCATCGCGCGCGTGGTCGCGGCGAAGGACGCGGGCGAGGCGCTCTCGGTCGGGGTGGTGGGCAACGCCGCCGAGGTCTTCGGGGACGTTCTGCTGCGCCACCGCGCGGGTGACCTGACGGTCGACATCGTCACCGACCAGACCAGTGCCCACGACCCGCTGGCGTACCTGCCGGTGGGCATCGCGTTCGAGGACTGGAAGGACGAGGCGACCCGCGACCCGGAGGGCTTCACCGCCCGCGCGCGCGGCAGCATGGCCAAGCACGTCGCGGCGATGGTGGGGTTCCAGGACGCCGGCGCCGAGGTCTTCGACTACGGCAACTCGATCCGCGCCGAGGCGCAGCTGGGCGGCTTCGACCGGGCCTTCGCGTTCCCGGGCTTCGTGCCCGCGTACATCCGCCCGCAGTTCGCCGAGGGCCGCGGCCCGTTCCGCTGGGTCGCGCTCTCGGGGGACCCGGAGGACATCCGCAAGACCGACGATGCCGTGAAGGCTCTGTTCCCCGAGAACGTCGGGCTGGTGCGCTGGCTCGACAAGGCAGGTGACGCCGTCCACTTCGAGGGTCTGCCGGCGCGCATCTGCTGGCTCGGCTACAAGGAGCGCCACCTCGCCGGGCTCAAGTTCAACGAGATGGTCGCGTCGGGTGAGCTGTCGGGGCCGATCGTGATCGGTCGCGACCACCTCGACGCCGGATCTGTCGCCTCGCCGTACCGCGAGACGGAGTCCATGGCCGACGGCTCTGACGCGATCGCCGACTGGCCGCTGCTCAACGCCCTGCTCAACACCGCGTCGGGTGCGGCGTGGGTGTCGATCCACCACGGCGGCGGCGTCGGTATCGGCCGCAGCATCCATGCCGGTCAGGTCACCGTCGCCGACGGCACGCCACTGGCCGCTGAGAAGCTGGAGCGAGTGCTCACGAACGACCCCGGCACCGGCGTCATGCGTCATGTCGACGCGGGCTACGACCGGGCGAAGGAGGTCGCGCGCGAGCGCGGCCTGAACGTTCCGATGATCGGTGAGTGACGTCCCGCGCCGTCGGTCCTGTCCCCTTTCGCCGCTTCCGACGTCGCTGAGGGAGGGAAAGTGGGACATGAGGGTCGGAATTCGGGGCAAGGAGAGGACGGATGCTGTGGCAGCGACGCTCATCACGAACATCGGCGAGCTGACGACCAACGTCCCGGCAGGCGGCGATGCGCTCGGGACGCTGCACAACGCCGCGGTGCTGATCGAGGGTGACCGGATCGCCTGGACCGGGGCGGGGGACGAGGCTGCCGCGGTCTCGGCTCGATTCACCGGCGCGAGCGCCGGCGCTCACCTCGTCGACGCGGGCGGCCGCGCTGTCATCCCGGGGTTCGTCGACAGCCACACCCATCTCGTGTTCGGGGGCGACCGCGCCGACGAGTTCGAGGCGCGCATGACCGGTGCGCCGTATGCCGCAGGAGGTATACGGCGTACCGTTGCGGCGACCCGCGCCGCGACCGACGACGAGCTGCGCGCCCGGCTCGCTGCCTTCGTCGCCGAGCTGCACGCGCAAGGGACGACCACGTTCGAGGTCAAGACGGGGTACGGGCTGACCGTCGCCGACGAGGAGCGGCTGGCGCGCCTCGCCTCGGAGGTGACCGCTGAGGTCACGTTCCTCGGCGCCCACGTCGTGCCCGCCGAGTACAGCGAGCGCCGCGAGGAGTACATCGACCTGGTGTGCGACGCGATGCTGCACGCCTGCACCCCCCATAGCCGGTGGATCGACGTGTTCTGCGAACGCGGTGCTTTCACCCCCGACGAGTCGCGGCGCATCCTCGCCGCCGGCATCGCGCACGGCCTGCAGCCGCGCGTGCACGGCAATCAGCTCGGGCCGGGCGACGGCGTGCGTCTCGCGGTGGAGCTGGGCGCAGCATCCGTCGACCACTGCACCTACCTCTCCGACGATGACGTGCACGCCCTCGCCGGGTCCGCGACGGTCGCGACGCTGCTGCCCGGCGTCGAGTTCTCGACCCGTCAGCCGTACCCCGACGCGCGCCGGCTGATCGACGCCGGCGCGACCGTCGCGCTCGCGAGCGACTGCAACCCGGGATCGAGCTTCACGAGCTCGATGCCGCTCATGATCGCCCTTGCGGTGCGCGAGATGGGAATGACGCCCGCCGAAGCGGTGTGGGCGGCAACCGCCGGGGGCGCGAAGGCCCTGCGCCGCGACGATGTCGGCGCACTCGCCCCCGGGATGCGCGCCGACCTCGTCATGCTCGACGCGCCGACCCGCGTGCATCTCGCGTACAGGCCCGGTGTGCCGCTCGTGCACACCGTCTGGGTAGGCGGTGCCGCGGCCTGACCCTCGTCGAACCCCGAGGCGCGGCATCCGTCATCGCTGTTCACCTGTCACGAAGTGCCGGTCGACCCGGCAGAACGTGACAGGTGAGCAGGCCTCGCGCGCTGACCGGCCCGGGTCAGCGGGGAGCGTCGAAGGTCCAGTTGTCGGGGTCGACGGCGCTGGCGACGTCCCAGTCGTCCTGCGCCCAGATGAACGTCGCGACCGAGCACGTCGGCATGTGGTCGATGTCGTCGTCCGAAAGGCTCGCCGCCAGCGAGCTCATGCCGGGGTCGTGCGCGACGACCATGACCGTCGCCGCCCGCGTGGCTGCCGCCGCCGCGAGCAGTTTCCTCGCCGGTGCGCCGTAGAGCTCGGGGTCGAGCGAGACGGCGACGCCGAGCTCGGCCGCGAATGCCTCGGCGGTCGTCCGCGCGCGCACGGCGGTGCTCGACAGGATCACCTCGGGGCGGAATCCCGTAGCCGCGAGACGCGCCGCCATGCGGGGTGCGTCGCGCATGCCGCGATCGTTCAGCGGGCGATCGTGGTCGTCCAGACTGGGGTCGCCCCAGTCGGACTTGGCATGCCGCACCAGTGCGAGACGGATCATGAGGTCACCCTTCCGGAGGCCTTGGCGGCGAGGAGTTCGAGCACGCACAGCGCTGCGAGGCGCACGGTGCGCCCGTCGGGCGCATCCGCCGTGGCATCGACCTCGGCGATGTCGGCGCTGTGCACGCCAGTGTCGGCGGCGAGGGCGCGCACGAGGGCCCTCAGCTCCCAGGCAGTCAGTCCACCCGGGACGGATGCCGGGCACCCGGGCGCGACGGAACGGTCGCACACGTCGACGTCGACGTCGAGATGCACCGGGCCGCCGCCGGCACCGGCGATCTCGAGCGCCTCGGCCGCGACGTCGGCGGCACCGCGGCGGCGGAGGTCGTCCATGGTCACGACCGTGATGCCGTACTCCGCCGCGCGCCGCGCGTATGCGACCGAGTTGGCGAAGTCGGCGATGCCGAGCTGAACGATCCGCCGCCCGTCGAGGCCGTCCTCGACCAGCCGCCGCACCGGCGACCCGTTCGAGACGCCGTCGCGCAGGTCGAAGTGCGCGTCGACCGTGATGAGCCCGGTGGCGCCGGCGCCCTGCGCCACCGCGTAGGTGAGCGAGTTGTCGCCGCCGAGCGCGACCACGAGATCGGCGCGCTCGCGCAGTTCCGTGACCGTGGAGCGGACGGATGCCTCACCCGCGGGCCCGTCGGGCTCGGCGACGTCGCCCGCATCCGCGATCCGCAGCACCTCGTCGAGATCGACCGGCGGGGGTCCGAGGAGGGTCGGGCTGTAGCGGCGCAGGGCGTCGCGGATCGCCGCAGGCGTCGCGTGGGCACCGGTCGGGGACAGGGACGTGCGGAATGCGGGAACGCCGAGGATCGCGGCATCCCATCTCCCGTCTTCGGGCGGTGGCCACGCACCTGCGCGTGGCCACGATGGATCGTGGGGAAGCGTCACGGCCCGAGGTTACCGGAGCACCCGCTTGCCAGCCTCACGCCGCGACGTAGACCCACGCGGAGCGACCGCTCGCGAGCACCACCGCGCAGCGCCGATACAGTGCCACCTCGTACTCGTCGGCCGCGTCGAGCTCGTCCTCGGTCACCAGCAGCGCCCTGCCCACGACTTTGTCGAGGGGGTTCCCGGTCTCGCGCACGATCGGGTGCACCGAGAGGCCCGACAGGTCGACGACCCGCGTGTCCTCGATCTCGGCGTAGTCGACGGTGTAGCCGGGCAGCGCGTCAGGCACGCTCTCGATCAGCCGCCCGAACGTGTCGAGCTGCACGTCGGCGTTCTGCAGGGTGCCGTAGCTGAAGAGGTACTGGGTGGACTCATCCGCGGACACGGCATCAGGCTAACCCCCGGCGGTCTGCGCCGACCGTGACTTCACGCACTCTTAACACGGCCCATCAGGCATCACCCGAGCAGCGCGTGCGCGATGGAGAAGATCGCGAGCCCCGCGAGCGCTCCGACGATCGTGCCGTTGAGCCGGATGTACTGCAGGTCGCGGCCGACCATGAGCTCGATCTTCTCCGTCGTCTCGGCGGGGTCCCATCGTTCGACCGTGTCGGTGATGATCGAGGCGATGTCGTGGCGATAGCGGTCGACGAGGAACACGGCCGCGTCGGTCACCCAGGTGTCGACGCGGCGCTGGAGCGCAGCATCCGTCGTCAATCGCTCGCCGATCTCGACGAGGGCCTCGACACCCCGTCGCCGCAGGCCGCTCTCGGGGTCGGCGAGGGAGCGCAGCAGTCCGGTCTTCGCCGTCCTCCACGCCTCTCCGGCGAGCTCGCGCACACGGGGGCTGTCGAACACGGCGAGCTTCGCGTCCTCGAAGCGCCCGATCGTCGCGGGGTCGTGCTGCAGATTGCCGGCGAGGCGCCCGAGGTACCCGTCGATCGCGACGCGGGCAGGGTGCCGCGGGTCGGCCTTCACCGCCGCGACGAACTTGACGGCCTCGTTGTACACGGTGTCGTCCACGAAACGATGTGCGACCGACGGCACCCACGCGGGCAGCCGGCGCGAGACCACCCCGGTGAACGAGGACTTGTTGGCGGCGAGCCAGGCGCCTATGGTGTCGGCGGCGAGGTCGACCGCGCCGTGGTGCGCGCCGGCGTCGATGATGCGCTCCAGCCATTCGCCGAGGGGGGGACCCCACTCCGGTGCGATGAGGTGCTCACGGGCGAGCTCCTCGATCACGTCGCGGACGTCGTCGTCGCTGAGAGCCCGCAGCACGCTTCCCGCCATCACGGAAGCCTCGGCCGCGACCCGCTCGGCATGCACCGGTGCGCTCAGCCATTCGCCGAGGCGGGCGGCGATCGCGGTCTGGTCGAGCTTCGTGCGCACGACGTCGGCGCGCAGGAACTCGGTCTCGACGAACTCTCCGAGGGTACGGCCGATCTCGTCCTTGCGACTCGGGATGATCGCGGTGTGCGGGATCGGTATGCCCAGCGGATGCCGGAACAGCGCCGTGACCGCGAACCAGTCGGCGAGCGCGCCGACCATGCCGCCCTCGGCGGCGGCGCGCACGTAGGCGAGGGCCGGCACGTCCTGCTGGAACGCGAACGAGAAGGCGAACAGCACGGCCATGAAGACGAGCGCCCCGAGCGCCACGCCCTTCATCGCGCGCAGGGCCTGGCGGCGCTCCTGGTCGGCGGGGCTCAGGAGGCGGGTCGGCGTCGGCGACATCGGGTCAGTCCTCGACCGGCCCGAGCCATGCCGTCGCGACGGTGGAGTGGGCGGACTCCGGGTCGGACGGATGGAAGAGGCCCGCGAGCACGTCGCGGTAGAGGCGGCTCAGCTCGTCCGCCGAGAAGTAGGAGGCCCCGCCTGCCACCAGCACGGCGTCGTCGACGATCTGCTTCGCGGCCGTCACCGCCCGGTGCTTGAGACCTGCGAGCAGCGAGAACCACCCCGCCCCGTGATCGGCGAGCGCGTCGACGTCGCGGGCGAGCGCGTCGATCTGAAGGGGGAGGGCGTCGTACGCGAGCGCCATGTCGGCGATGCGCCAGCGGATGTCGGGATCCTGGCTGTACGGCTTGCCGGTGCGTTTCGAGGTCCGCCTGCCTGCGGCGGCGACCGCGAGGTCGAGGGCCCGGTGCGCGATCCCGGTGTACACCGACGCCAGGAGGATCTCGAAGACGCTGAAGATGCCGAACACGAGCGGGTCGGGGTTCGGTCCGGGGGCGAGTCGCCGCACGATCCGGTCGGCCGGCGCCACGGCGTCGCGCAGCTCGGTCGTGCGCGACTGCGTGCCCCGCATGCCGAGCGTGTCCCAGTCGTCGCGCACGACGATGCGGCCCGCCTGCACCTCGGCGCGCGGCACGAACGCGTAGATCATCCGCGGTGCATCCTCAGACGAGGTGTCCAACCCGTGCAGCCCCAGCTGCGTCCACACCGGCGCGAGCGACGTGAAGATCTTGGTGCCGGTGAAGGAGTATCCGCCGTCGGGGAGGGGCGCAGCATCCGTGCCACTCCCGAACAGCACCAGATCGTTGCCCGCCTCGCTGATCCCGAACGCGAACACCTCGCCGGCGGCAGCACCCTCCTGCACGAACCGCAGCGCGTCGATGCCCCGGTCGGCGAGCACCTTCGCGACGCCGGTCCACACCAAGTGCATGTTTATCGCGAGGGCCGTCGCCGGGGCCGCGCCCGCCAGACGCTGCTGGAGGACGGATGCCTCGGCCAGCCCCAGCCCGGACCCGCCGAGCTCCTGCGGCACGAGGATCGCGAGATAGCCGGCATCCTTCAGGTCCGCGAGGTCGTCGCCAGGGAAGGTGTTCTCGCGATCGTGCACGACCGCCCGGGCGCGGAAGCGCCCCAGCAGCTCGTCGGTCAGAATCTCACTCGGTTCGAAGGACGCCACCACGCCATTCTTACGCGATGATGTGCGCATGGCGACGCTCTCGGAGATGCTCCAGGCGCTCATCCCGCCGACCCAGCGTCAGAGCGCGGCGCAGGTGACCGAGGCGCTCGACCTCGGCGCAGGCGACCGCGCCGGCAAACGCAGCGGCTTCCTCATCATGCTGACGCTGGCGGGCATCATCGCGATCGCCGGCGTGCTGACCGACTCCACCGCGACGGTCATCGGCGCGATGATCATCGCGCCGCTCGGGACCCCGATCCTGGCGATCGGCCTCGGGATCGTCACCGGTCACCTCCGCCTGGTGGTGCGCTCCATCCTGTGGGTGCTGCTGGGCCTTGCCATCGTGATCGTGCTGGGCCTCGCCTTCTCCGTCTTCGTCGCGACGCCTGAGAGCCTCGAGACCAACTCGCAGGTGCTCGGCCGCACCTCGCCGAGCTTCATGGACCTCGTCGCGGCGCTCGCCACCGGCTTCGCGGGCGGCTTCGCGATGTGCCGACGGGACCTCAGCGCCATCCTCCCCGGCGTTGCGATCGCGATCTCGCTCGTCCCGCCGCTCGGCGTCGTCGGCGTGTGCGCCGGGCAGGGGCTGTGGGCAGACGCCCTCGGTGCGCTGTGGCTGTTCCTCTCCAACGTCGTCGCCCTCGTGATCGCCGGCAGCATCGTCTTCACGCTGGCGGGCTACGCGCGTGACCCAGGCTCGTCGCCGGTCGCCAACCGGCGCCGCGCCTACGTCATCGTCACCGTGCTGGCGGTGGTGATCACGGTGCCGCTGGCGGTGAACTCGGCGGTGGCGGTGGCGCTGGCCAGGTGGTCGGTGGCGATCCAGGACGCGACGACGCAATGGCTCGACGACGAGGGTGCCCGGGTGTACGGGGTCAACTGGTCGGGGGCGACGGCCACCGTCGCGATCACGACCGACGACGGCACGACACCCCCGATCGACGAGCTCCGCGAGTCGCTCGCGAGCGTGCTGCCGTCTCTCGTCGGGGTCGTCATCGATGTCGGTCAGGGCGTCGAGATCCCTGTCCAGTAGGCGTCGTCCGCGGTCGAGGGGTCAGGCGAGCACGGCGAACAGCGCCTCGATCGTGGCCTCCGGCCGGTCGCGGTGAGGCGAGTGTCCTGCATCGGCGACGACCGAGACCGAGAAATGCGGGTTCGGCGCCACGGCGGCCTCTGCCGGCTTGCCGCGGAAGATCGAGTACACGCCGGGATCCGACGCGATCACGTGGGTCGGCACGGCGACCTGGAGTGCAGCATCCGTCACGTCCCAGTCCGGATTCTGCGCGCTCGTCTGCTCGACCGCCCAACGGCTGGCCTGCTGCGCCGACAGGGCCTTCAGCTCGATGTCCTGCGGGTGCCAGTCGGGGTGCTCGGCCCGCACGGCCGCCTGCGACGGGTCGTCGAACGAGCGGGTCTGGCTGTCGCGCACGATGTCGCGATCGTGATCCGTGAGCGCGAGCGCGGGGTCGATCAGGACGAGACGACGCGTCCATGACGGGTCGGCCGCGGCAGCGAGGACGGATGCTGCGCCCCCCAGCGAGTGGCCGATCACGAGATCCCATATACCGGCCCCGGCCCCGGCGTCGGGGCGAGTCGCCGCGACGTCCGCGGCGTAGGAGTCGAGCGTGTAGTCCAGCGTGCGCGGGGCCGTGCCGTGTCCGCGCAGGTCCACGGCATCCGCTCGCCATCCGGCATCGGCGAGTGCCGCGCCGTAGCGCCACATGAGCGCTCCGTTCGAGCCGAGACCATGGATGAGCAGTGCGCGGCGCCCAGCGGAGGCCGCGCCCCACGACAGGCGGGGAAGGGCGACGGGGGCGGGCATGCGCCCAGCCTACGGGCGCAGCGGGAGCCACCCCGCGGCATGGCAGGATGCCGGCGCAGGTTGGCGCGATCGGCGCGGTGTGCCGGCGAGCGGAACCCGACGGTGCCCCTCAGCTCACGGTATCGAGCGCGTCGGCGATCTTCGTGAGCACGCTTGCGGCGACCTGGGCCTCGTCGTCGGGGAGGTGGTCGATGACGTCGACGATCGTGGAGTGGTGTGCCGCAAAGGCGTCGTCGACGCACCGCACGGCCTCCTCGGTCGGGACGAGGAAGTGCGCCCGCCGGTCGGTGGGGTGCTGGACGCGCCGGATGTAGTCACGGGCGACCAGACGCTCGACCACGTTGGTGACCGTGGCGCTGGAAGTGTCGAGCATCACGATGAGGTCTTTGGGACCGAGGTCGCGCTCGTCGCGCATGCCTTGGACGAGGTAGCGGAGCGCGGTGAGATCCACGTTCGACATCCCGGACGCGCGCACGGCGCGGTCGGACTGGTGTCGCTCCGCACGCCGCAGATGCAGGATGGCCTCGCTCAGCAGTCTGCCGGCCTCTGACTGCGGCTCCATCGAGTACAGATGCTCACCCTCCCGGCGTACGACGTTCTGGGGCATGCGACCTACCATACTCTCTCACTTGGTGTGAAAGCTATTGAGTTTCACAGAATCTGTGATACATGTTTACTGAGATTGACAGAAGGTGGTAGATCTGCCACCGCCGCGCATGAGGAGGAAAGAGAGATGGCCTACCTGTACTACGGCGCAGACGCCCGTCCCGCCGAGATTCCCGACCATGTGCTGGCCCACGTGAAGGTGGTCGCCGCGACGAAACTGCGTCGCGGCGAGAGCTTCATGCTCACCTGGCGTCACCGCGGTGAGGGGACCGGGGGAAGGACATCGCTGTGGATGCAGCCGTCCATCCCACTGCGATTCGTGTTCGACGAACCAGAACCGGAGGCCCTGGATTCGGAGTACCTGCGCAAGCTCGCCAACGAGGCCACCTCGAGTCGCGGCATCGTCCTGGAATGGGATGACGAGGCCATCGTGGGGCACCCGGGTGAGGCGCCGCCGATCGACGCCATGGCCGCCTGAACTCTCGCTCGCGTCAGAATGGTGGAGTGATCTCGACGGAAATGGCGATCGCGCTGCGCGAAGCGGGCCTGGTGTGGCACCCGCGCTCGGGCGACCGCTTCCAGCTCGATGAGCCGGAGTTCGAGGCGGACGTCTTCACCGTCAGCGAGATGACGATCGAGCCGCGCGAGTACCCGACCGGCCGCATCCTCGCCTTCAACGGCACGACCGAGTGGGCGCTGGATTCCGTCGCCCTCGAGGACGCGCTGTGGCTGCCCCACGAGCACCAGCTGCGCGAACTCTTGCGGGGTGCGTTCCGGTCGCTTCGGCGGCTGCCCGACAACCACGAGGTCGAGATCGTGCTCGGTGGCCAGCGGCGGGTGTTCGAGCATCCCGAGCCCGCGGACGCCTACGCCCTCGCCCTCCTGGAACTGCTGCGCCGCCTCGCCTGACCGCCTCGACAGGTCGATCGTGAGCGCGGTGGTGCAGCCCGCCGACGCCGCTCCCGAGATCGTGGCGCGCTGATGGACGCGCCGTCGTCGCAGAACTCGGTGTCGCTCTGCAGCGACACCTGCGACGCGTTGCGCACGCTCTGTTCGTAGCCGCTCGTCGCACACACGGCGTCGTTGGTCTCGGGCCGCAGGGCGATCTGGCTCGTCTTCACGATCGGGTCGCTCGCGACGGCCGTGACGATGTCGTCGCATACCTCGAAGCGGATGTGCGGCCAGCGCCCCGAGGAGCACGCGGGAGAGATCGCCGTGAAGGTGACTGTGCCGTTCGCATCGCTCTCCTGCACCCCGCGCAGGCTGCTCAGCCGATGGTCGTCACCGGCTCGGTGTCGGGAATCGGGCTCGCGCCGCGCACGCGCAGGTCGGGAAGGCCGCGCGCGAACACGATGGCGACGAGCAGGCCCAGCGCGCAGAACGCCGCGGCGGACGTGTACGCCGCTGTGACGCCGCCCGGGCCGTCGATGAGGATGCCGGCCACGGCCGAGCCGGCCGCCGCGCCGATGAGCTGGCCCGTGCCGACCCACCCGAACGCCTCTGCGGTGTCGCTGAACTTGACGCTCGCGGTCGTGACCGCTGAGAGCACAGCGAGGGCCGGCGCGATGCCGATGCCCGCGAGGAAGAGCGTGGCGCCGATCCACCACACGTTGACCCACAGCGCGGTGAGGGCGAGCCCGATGGCCACGACCGTCAGGCGCCGTGCCATGGCCCAGCGGCCCATCGGCAGGTGCCCGAAGGTGAGGCCGCCGGCGAGGCTGCCGATCGAGAACACCGCAAGGACGAGTCCCGCCTCGAGTCCGCCGTGGTCGAAGGTCGCCACCACGCTCGCCTCGACGGCCGCGAACGAGCCGATGAGCAGGAAGCCGATGACCGTCGCCAGCAGGATCGGCGGCCGTGTCAGCACCTTGCCGAATGAGCGCTTGCTGCGCGGGATGCGCACGCGCCCGACCTCGGGGGAGAGGATGAACCAGGCGCCGCCTGCCACCAGGACCACCACGACCAGCATGAGGCCGACGACCGTGCCGGCCTGCGTCGCGACGAAGGTGATGAGCACCGGGGCGAGGATCCAGATGAACTCCTGCAGCGAGGCGTCCAGAGAGTACAGCGCGGTCAGCTGCGTGGAGTTGACCATCTTGGCGTAGATGGTGCGCACCGCCGCGACGATCGGCGGCGTCGCGGCGCCCGCGATGAAGCCGAGGACGATGTAGACCGGGACGGGCGCGACGAGGAACGCGATCGCGGTCAGCGAGGCGGCGGCCACTGCGGTGGTGAGCGTGAGCACCCTGCGCATGCCCCAGCGGCCCATCCAGCGGCTCGTGACCGGGCCGGCGAGCGCCTGGCCGATCGACACCGCCGCGAGGACCACGCCTGCCGCGCCGTACGAGCCGGTGATCCCCTCGATATGCAGGAGGATGACGAGGCTGATCATCCCGTTGGGGAAGCGAGCAGTCAGCTGAGCCGCGATGATACGGGCCACCCCGGGGGTGCGGAGAACTTCCCTGTAGCCGGCCACCCGACAACGTTACGGTACGCCCGGCGACGTTCTGGTACGGCATCACGGGCACCGCGCCCCGACCATGCGCGACACGCCCGCGACACGCCGGATCGGTTATCCACAGCTGAATCCGGTGTCGGACGCGCTGGCTCGCTTCTCGCTTGTGGACGGATGTGACAGTGGCGTTCGAAAGCCCCGTGATCCTGGCCTTTTCCAGGCGCTTGCGGCTGTGGATGGATCCGTGGACAACCTGTGTTGTACATGGGGAGAACGGTGGAAAATCACACCGATGTAACTACTAGCCCTTGTGGTGGTATCCAATGTCGGTACCCATATGTAGTATTGGACTCCCGGTGGGGGGACTACCGGGGAAGAGCACCGGATGCCACCGGGGGAAGCACTGAGGAGACGGAATCGACATGGCGATCACGGTTTACACGAAGCCCGCGTGCGTGCAGTGCACGGCGACGTATCGAGCACTCGACTCCAAGGGGATCGAGTACGAAATCCACGACCTCTCGGAGGACCCCGCGGCCCTCGAGCAGGTCAAGGCGCTGGGCTACCTCCAGGCGCCGGTCGTCATCACCGATGAGGACCACTGGTCGGGCTTCCGCCCCGACAAGATCGACGAGCTCGCCTCACGTCTGGCCTGACCATGTCTGCTCTCGCGGCGCCAGGCGTCGCGACGAGCGCGCCACTGCTGGTCTACTTCTCGAGCGTGTCGGGCAACACGGCGCGTTTCATCGAGAAACTCGGCGCGCGAGCGGTCCGGATCCCGCTTCACTCGACGGATCCGGTGCTCGTGGTCGACGAGCCCTACGTCCTTGTGACACCCACCTATGGCGGAGGCCAGGGCAGGGGAGTCGAGAAGGGCGCCGTTCCGAAGCAGGTCATCCGGTTCCTCAACGACGAGCGCAACCGCAACCTCATCCGCGGGGTCATCTCCGCGGGGAACACCAACTTCGGCGACCACTTCTGCGTCGCCGGCGACATCATCAGCCGTAAGTGTCACGTGCCGCACTTGTACCGGCTAGAGGTATTCGGCACGCCCGAAGATGTGGAACGCGTGAACGCGGGATTGGAACGATGGTGGGAACTCTGACGCAGACCGACTGCAAGACACAGGCACGCTTCTCTGGGCTGGACTACCACGCCCTCAACGCGATGCTCAATCTGTACGACGCCGACGGCAAGATCCAGTTCGACGCCGACAAGCGCGCGGCGCGGGAGTACTTCCTGCAGCACGTGAACCAGAACACGGTGTTCTTCCACTCGCTCAAGGAGCGGCTCGACTACCTGGTCGAGAAGGAGTACTACGAGGGCGCCGTGCTCGAGAAGTACTCGTTCGAATACATCCAGAAGCTCAACGACCTCGCCTACTCGAAGAAGTTCCGCTTCGAGACGTTCCTCGGGGCGTTCAAGTACTACACGAGCTACACGCTCAAGACCTTCGACGGCAAGCGCTACCTCGAGCGCTTCGAGGACCGCGTCGTCATGACCGCGCTCGCGCTGGCCGATGGCGACGAGAAGCTGGCCACCGCGCTGGTGGAGGAGATCATCTCGGGTCGGTTCCAGCCCGCGACTCCCACGTTCCTCAACGCCGGCAAGGCGCAGCGCGGCGAGCTCGTCTCGTGCTTCCTGCTGCGGATCGAAGACAACATGGAGTCGATCGCCCGTGGCATCAACTCGGCCCTGCAGTTGTCCAAGCGCGGCGGCGGCGTGGCTCTGCTGCTGTCGAACATCCGCGAGTCGGGTGCGCCGATCAAGCAGATCGAGAACCAGTCCAGCGGCATCATCCCCGTGATGAAGCTCCTCGAGGACTCCTTCTCGTACGCCAATCAGCTCGGCGCGCGTCAGGGCGCGGGTGCGGTGTACCTCAATGCGCACCACCCCGACATCATGCGGTTCCTCGACACCAAACGCGAGAACGCCGACGAGAAGATCCGCATCAAGACGCTGTCGCTGGGCGTCGTCGTTCCCGACATCACGTTCGAGCTCGCCAAGAACGGCGAGGACATGTACCTCTTCTCCCCGTACGACGTCGAGCGCGTCTACGGCGTGCCGTTCGGCGACGTCTCCGTCACCGAGAAGTACCGCGAGATGGTCGACGACCCGCGCATCAAGAAGACGAAGATCAACGCCCGCGAGTTCTTCCAGACCCTCGCCGAGATCCAGTTCGAGTCGGGCTACCCGTACATCATGTTCGAGGACACGGTGAACAAGGCCAACCCGATCAAGGGCCGGATCAACATGTCCAACCTGTGCTCCGAGATCCTGCAGGTCAACACGCCCACCACGTTCAACGAGGACCTGTCGTACGACCAGATCGGCAAGGACATCTCGTGCAACCTGGGCTCGCTCAACATCGCCCTGGCGATGGATGGCGGCGACCTCGCGAAGACGGTGGACACCAGCATCCGTGCCCTCACCGCGGTGAGCGACCAGAGCCACATCCGCTCGGTCCGCTCCATCGAGGACGGCAACGACCGCTCGCACGCGATCGGCCTGGGCCAGATGAACCTGCACGGCTACCTCGCCCGTGAGCACGTCTACTACGGGTCGGAAGAGGGCGTCGACTTCACGAACATCTACTTCTATTCGGTGCTGTTCCACGCGCTGACGGCCTCGAACAAGATCGCCATCGAGCGCGGCGAGACCTTCGACGGGTTCGCCGACTCGACGTACGCGTCGGGCGAGTTCTTCGACAAGTACATCGACCAGGAGTGGGCGCCTGCGACGGCCAAGGTCGCCGAGATGTTCGACGGCCACCACATCCCCACGCAGGATGACTGGCGTGCGTTGAAGGCCTCGATCCAGCAGCACGGCATCTACAACCAGAACCTGCAGGCGGTGCCGCCGACCGGCTCGATCTCGTACATCAACAACTCGACGTCGTCGATCCACCCGATCGCGGCGAAGATCGAGATCCGCAAGGAAGGCAAGCTCGGCCGCGTCTACTACCCGGCCGCGTTCATGACGAACGACAACCTGGAGTACTACCAGGACGCGTACGAGATCGGCTACGAGAAGGTCATCGACACCTACGCCGCCGCCACCCAGCATGTCGACCAGGGTCTGTCGCTCACGCTGTTCTTCAAGGACACCGCGACCACGCGCGACATCAACAAGGCCCAGATCTACGCCTGGCGCAAGGGCATCAAGACGATCTACTACATCCGCCTCCGCCAGATGGCGCTCGAGGGCACGGACATGAGCGAGTGCGTCTCGTGCACGCTCTGAAGACCGGCCGTTGAGCCAGCCCAGCGAGACGAAACGCGAAGAGAGAGAAAGATGAGCGAGAAGCTCCAGCTCCTGGACCACGTCCAGGCGATCAACTGGAACCGTATCCAGGACGACAAGGACCTCGAGGTGTGGAACCGCCTCGTGAACAACTTCTGGCTGCCCGAGAAGGTGCCGCTGTCGAACGACATACAGTCGTGGAATACGCTCACCCCTGAGGAGCAGGCCCTCACGATGCGCGTGTTCACGGGGCTCACGCTCCTCGACACGATCCAGGGCACGGTGGGCGCGGTGTCGCTCATCCCCGACGCGATCACCCCGCACGAAGAGGCCGTCTACACGAACATCGCGTTCATGGAGTCGGTGCACGCGAAGTCGTACTCGTCGATCTTCTCGACGCTGTGCTCGACGAAGGAGATCGACGAGGCGTTCCGCTGGTCGGTCGAGAACGAGAACCTTCAGAAGAAGGCTCAGATCGTCATGGAGTACTACCGCGGCGACGAGCCCCTCAAGCGCAAGGTCGCCTCGACCCTGCTCGAGTCGTTCCTCTTCTACTCGGGCTTCTACCTGCCGATGCACTGGTCGAGCCGGGCGAAGCTGACCAACACGGCCGACCTCATCCGCCTCATCATCCGCGACGAGGCCGTGCACGGCTATTACATCGGCTACAAGTTCCAGCGGGGGCTCGAGACGGTCGACCAGGCCAAGCGCGACGAGATCAAGGACTACACGTTCTCGCTGCTCTACGAGCTCTACGACAACGAGGTGCAGTACACGCAGGACCTCTACGACGGCGTCGGCCTCACCGAGGACGTCAAGAAGTTCCTGCACTACAACGCCAACAAAGCCCTTATGAACCTGGGCTACGAGGCGATGTTCCCCTCGACCGTCACGAACGTGAACCCTGCGATCTTGTCGGCCCTGTCACCGAACGCAGATGAGAACCACGACTTCTTCAGCGGTTCGGGCTCGTCGTACGTCATCGGCAAGGCGGAGGCCACCGAGGACGAGGACTGGGATTTCTAAGAGGAATCCCTGATCGAGCGTAAAATCAGCAGGTCGGATCTGGGCGGGGGTCTACGTGACCTCATCGCCGTGCGCGACTCAGGTCCGTTCAATGAACACCGGAACGCCTGGGCTGATCAGCACCGCCACCCACCCGAGGTCCCTCATAGCAGGAACGAGAGGATCACGGTGGGTTCGGCGTCCGGTCCGCCGCCAGGATGGGCGTCGTATCGGCAATTCGGCTCTGCGGAAGCACCTGTCTGAAGGGGATCGACGTCGCGAGGCCGAGCACGATGATGGAGCCCAGTGCGAGCGTTCCCGCCCACGCGCCGCGGGGGTCGGCGAACGAGATGCGCCCCTCGCTGATGATCGGAGTGAATGCTACGAGGGCGATGGCCGCCGCAGCCGAGACGACGCCGACGATGACGCGCATCCAGGCGCGGCCCCGACCGCCGAAGGCGTAGCCGAGCCCGATGGCGATGAGAGCGACGGCCATTCCGGCCGTGCCGATGCCCTGCGCGAGTGCCGCGAGCGTTCCCGGCACGGTGAGGGGCAGGAAAGCCAGGATGAGCGGCGACAATGCGAGCCACCGCCAGTGCAGCCGACCGCCCGTGCGGCGGATGTGGTCCGCCCAGCCCAGCAGTCCGCCGACGATTCCTGCGCCGCCGAGCACCACTCCGAAGGTCGCGTACCAGCTGAACGTGGACTCGGGGCCGGCGATCTCCGCCATGAATGCCCGGAATCCGGCGGCCCAGGTGACCCCGAGGAGTGCGCCAGCGAGGATGCTGAGCGTTGCGGGCCGCACTCGCGCCCGGCCGGTGCGGTCGCTGGCGTCCGTCTGCGTGGTGTCCATGTCACTCGCTCCCCTTCGCGGTCAGGCTGTCGAGTAGTCCGCGCTCGATGATGCCGACGGAGTCGTACTCCGCCAGGGTTGCGCGCACAGCGGCGATCCGCGCTTTCATTTCGCTGTCCTTGAGCACACGTTCCGCGCCGTGTGCGACGGCCCGGGCGGAGGGTGTTTCAGAGCGGAGGTCCACCGCGAGGCCGCGGTAGGCGAGTCTGACGTTGATGTCGCCCTTGCCCTCGCGGGTGCCGGCGACCAGCAGCGGGACGCCGTGGCTGAGCGCGAGGAGTACGCCACCGAGTCCGCCGTTGGTGACATACAGCTCCGTGTGCGGGAAGAGCAGGTCGAAGTCGACGAAGTCCTCGATCAGCACGTTGTCGTGCGGGTAGCGGGCGCGCAGATCGTCTGTTCCGACGCCGCCGGTCACGACGACGAGCAGCCGGTCGCCGCCCGCGAACGCGTCGATCGCCGGGATCATGAGTTTGCGCGGGTCGTGGTTGTCGACGGTTCCCTGCGAGACGACCACGACGTGACCCGACCGCTCCACGATGCGCGGGCCCAGGGATGCCGTCGCTCTCGGACGGTGCGGCAGCAACGCGCCGACCCACGCGGTGTGGGGCGGAACGTATGCGTCGGGAAAGTCGAGTTCGGGAAGCCCCACGTTGAAGACGCGACGTGCGACGTCCGGCTGCTGGGTGCAGTCGAAGTAGTTCTCGACGGTCACCGGCGGCAGCCCTTCCTCCGCGAGGAAGCCGTTGAAGGTCTCGACAGCCTTCCGGCTGGCGGAAAGGAGCATGGCGCGAGCGATGCGGTTGACGACCTTGCCGACGAATGTCCGCGCCGGACGCAGGCCGAAGAACGGCGTGATCGGATTGCTTCCCCGCAGCGTCGGCGCGGCGATCGAGCCCATCGTGAAGACGGGCACGTCCAGGAGTTTCGCGGCGAGGTAGCCGGCATAGAACGCACCGTCGATAAGTAGAGCGTCGAACGGGAATCGCTCACGTGCGTCACGGATGTCGTGGAACTGGGCACCGACCGGACGGGAGAAGAAGACGTCCGCATCGAACTCGATGGCCCTCGGGCCTTTGAGCTTCTGGCGCTCCGGGAAGAGGGCGTTCACGTTGTCGGCCGTGATCTCGGTCGCTGCCGCGTAGGGGATGACCTCGAGCCCGAGACGCTCCACCCGGGTCGCGTACTCGGGGCCGGCATACCACCTGACATCGTGGCCGCGTTCCGCCAGGCGAACGGCCGGCCCGGTGAGCGGGTTGAAGTGCCCCGCTGCCGGGACTGTCGCGACGAGAATCCGCATGTCGACCCCCTTACGGATGACGATGTCCGGGAGGATTTCGCTTTAGCAAGTCACTATAGTGCACCACTAGTGAACGTATCTAGTATCATTCTCGATGTGACCAACGCCCCTGCCGAGCCTGATCGGCGGAACACTCGGACCCCGGGCGCGTCCGCCGCCCACCGCGGCGTGCGCCGACAGAAAGCCCTCGAAACACGGTGGCGGATCATGGATGCCGCGCTGGCCGAGTTCACAGAGCACGGCTATCACGACACCACCATGACGGCCATCGCCGATCGAGCCGGGGTCTCCGTCCAAACGGTGTACCTCGGATTCCGCACGAAGGGCGGCTTGCTGGAAGAACTCGTCGGCAACGCCGTCCTGGGTCGCACGCGCGACGGCGAGATCGGGCGACCGGACGAGACAGAGGCATTCAGCCGCGCGCTGGAAGAGCCTGACGGAGTCCAGGCGCTCGAACTCTGGGTGGACGCAGCGCTGCCGGTGTATGCACGCACGTCCGCGATCAGCGACGTCGGCCGAGCCGCCTATATGTCCGACTCCTACATCGCCGAGTGGTGGGTGCGGAGCGAAGCACTGCGGCTCGACGGATGCGTACGCGTGGTCCGATCGCTCGCCGAGCACGGCCAGCTACGAGCCGGGCTTAGTGTCGAGGAAGGGGCCGACATCCTTGCCACGACGCTGTCACCTCAGTCCTTCCTCGCCTTCACTATCGATCGGGGCTGGACCGTGGATCACCTCGGGGAATGGCTCAAGCACGCACTCCCGCGACTGCTCCTCGAAACCGGGCACTGGAGCGAGTAGGTCTTCAGATATCCGGCTGTCAGAGCCGGCTGGGGGATCTAGAACTCCCGGTCCACCGCCCCTGGCTCGTTGACCGGGGCCCGCGAGGACGGTGTCCCGGTGAGGTTTGTGACAGTTGCGGTCGGGGTCCACACCATGGTGGATGGCGCGGTCACCGTGCGCAGGCCGTTCGCGCCGGTGGCGACGCTGCCGAGCGTGACGGTGATGACGGTCCGCGGCACTCCGTTGATGGCGGTGGTGGTCGCCACCATGGTGGCGTTGTAGACGACCGTCTTGCGCGGCTTGGCGTAGTTCTGGCTGAGGTTGACGGTGCCGAGGTTCACTGTGCTGCTCTGCCGCTGGATGTCGATCGTGTCGCCGTTGTTTCCCAGCGCCACGAGGTTTCCGTCGCGCAGGCGGACGGTGACCGCCAGAGCGCTGCCGCTCCAGCCGGGGGAAACGGTCGCGGGGTTGACCTGCTGGCTGTAAGTGAAGGTCATCGCGTCGCCGGTGCCGAGCCGTCCCGCGATCGCGGAGCCGTTGGCCGTCTGAATATCCGTGCCGCGCAGCGGGCTGTTGTCGACCCGGCGGGCGGCCACGGTGGCGGAGATCGTCTCCCGCGCCGCGGTATCGGTGAGGACGGCGCGGAAGTCGTACAGGCCGTCCGCGAGCGTTCGGGTGTCCCAGGTGCAGGTGTAGGGAGTGGTCGTGACGGTGCAGGCTGTCGTCCAGGTCGTCGTTCCCGCGGGGGCGTACTGGATGCCCACGGACGCCACCCCCGCGGTCGAGTTCGCCGCGGCGGCCAGCGCCACCATCCCGGTGAGATACTCCCCGGGGTCCTGCAGGGAGACGGAGGAGATCGTGTTGTTGACGGTGCGGTTGGCGACGGTCGCGGATGTGGTGCTGAGCCCGCCCGCGTCGGTTGCGATGGCGCGGAAGCTGTAGCTGCCATCGGGCAACGTCGTGGTGTCGAAGCGGCAGGAGTACGGTACCGCGGTGACAGTGCACAGGTTAGTCCACGGGCCGGTGCCGGCTTGGGAGTATTGCAGTGCGACCTGGGCGATGCCGGAATGAGCGTCAGCGGCGGTGGCAGCAAAGGGCACCGTTCCGCTCAAAGGCGTGCCAGGGTCGGTCATGGTGACTGTGGGCGCCTGGTTGTCCACGAGGACATCGGTCACCGGCGCGGAGAACGTGCTGGTCGTGCCGGCGACGGCGACCGCGCGCAGGTCGTAGTAGTCGTTGGCGAAGGCCGTGGTGACCCACGAGCAGTTGTACGGCGCGAGGACGGCCGCGCACAGCGTCTTCCAGTTGTTCGCCCCGGCCACGGAGTACTCCACCCGCACCGAGTAGAGGCTGGTACCCGGGCTGTAGAGCGTGGTCTGGAGGTTCACCGTGCCGCGCTGGATCTCACCGGGATTCGTCAGAACCACCACCAGGCTGTTCGCAACCACCGTCTCCACGGTGGCGGAGGTTGCGGCGTGGGCGGCGTTGTCCGTGGCGGTCGCTCGGAGGGTGTAGGAGCCGTCCGTGACGGTCTTGGTGTTCCATGAGCACGAGTACGGCGGTGTGCTCCTGGTGCACACTGTGGTCCAGGAGGAGCCGTCGGACCGGAGGTACTGGATCGCGACATCGCGGATCCCGGATTCCGCGTCGCTGGCGGTCGCGGTGAGGGTGATGGCATCTTTCACCGGAGTTCCGGGGTCGGTCATGCTGACCTTGGGCGGCGCCCAGTCGGCGGCTGCCCGGAAGCTGTTCCCCGCATTGGCGGTCGTCGACGTGAACGCCGCGGACGTGAACCCGGATGCGCCGAGCACCACCAGGACGCACAGCGCAAGGACAAGAACGACGGTGACCACCGTTCGAAGCCGCCGCATCGAGACCCTGCGGTTCGCGGGGGGCAGAGCGGTCGCGGTGGGCGAGTCGGCCGCGGCAGGACTGCTGACAGCAGCAGGTCCGCCCCCGCGACCGCCCGCAGAGTCGACGGGTATCGGGGGGCTGGCATTCCTGCCCAGGGCGATGGCCGTGGGGCGGCTGGCGTAGACCGTGGCGGCGACGGCGAGCACCGTCACGACGGACCACAGCGCCAGGGCGGTCAGGTTTCCGTTGCTCAGCCAGAGGCCGGGCAACCCGATATACGGAACCAGCAGGCGGGCCTGGCCGGTGATCTGCTTCCGTTCCAGCGGTGTGCTGTCGACATCAGCGTTCGCATCGCCGGCCGTGGTGAACGTCCCGTCGTCGTTGACGCCGACGATCCGGTGCAGCCGAGCCTTCGCCCGCCCGTCCGGTTCCGCCTCGGCCGGGCTCGTGAACCGGACAACACCGCCCACCGGCACAGGGTCACTGCGATCGAATCCGGCCGCAACGACGACATCACCGATGCTGATGTGCGGCTCCATGGAGCCGCTGCGCACCACACTTGCCTGCCAGCCCAAGAGCGCGGGCAGCACGGCGATGACGGCAAGGCTGAGCAGCACCCCCAGATACAGCCGCGACACGGTGGCCGCGATGAACGCCGCCCAGCCGTCCGCGGAGAACAGGCCGCCCTCGAGTCGTCCCGGTGGCTCGGGAGTCACAGGGCTGTCATCGCCACGCCGTCAGGCCAACGCGTCGACTATTCGTCCGATTGCAGCTCCCACACCAGGTCGATGCCGACACTCGCACCCTGAAGCGCATCGATCTGCGCCTGCGTCATGCCCGTGGTGTCGAAACGCCAGCTTGCCCGGTAGCTGCGGGTCTCCCCGTCCGTTCCGGCGGTCTGCCACGCCGCGCCGCCGGTCGCGTAATCTGCGTGGGTCGTTGCGAGGGTGGACAGTGGCTGATCAGCGATGGCGGCGCCTGCCGCGCTGAACCCGGTGCAGTCGTTGAAGGACCCGCCCGTGCCCTGTTCGACCTGGAGGAAGATCCGGTCCTCCAGCCCGTTCGCGGACAGGAGGTTGTCGGAGTAGAGCCGCACCTCGCCGGGGACGGTGGCATTCGAGGTGACCACGATGCACTTCTGGCCCGTCTGGCCAGGAACGAGGTTCTCGACGTTGAACGCGGCCGCGCCGAGGTCATCGTCCGTGAGGAACACGCTCCCTGTGGTCCAGGAGTTTCCCGCGTTGCGGGTGGTGGCCGTGAACGCGGCCTGCGAGCCCTGCCAGACCATTCCGCCGGCAATCAGTACGGCGACCGGTCCGGCAGCGAGGGCGGCAATGGTGCGAATTCGCGTAGAAGGCGTCTTCATGACGAGAACCTTTCAGTTGTGACAGCTGAAACAGGAGATCGTGCACCGGCCAGCGTCCGCTTGCGCCCTGAGCCACAGCGAGGAAGAGAAGCACCAGTACCACCTCCTAGCGTTCTGCAATGCCCGCTGACGCCACAAGTCGGCCGTTCGGGGGACAGACACCACCGCCTCTGCATTATCAGATCCCGACAGCCACCTCAGACGTGACCTTGCCGGAACTTGACGAACGACCGAAGAGACTCCCGCGGGACGGCTCCTCGCGATCGTCCGGCTGGGCGACCGACGGGCGCTCGTCGCGCCGTCGACCCCTTGCTGTCAACGCGTCGAACTGCCAGGCGTGCCGACGCGCTGGACCCACAGGCGGTGCCTGCGTCGCCGGTGGTCGCCGATGCGAATGGATGACGGGGTTCGCGCCGCATGACGGGCAGAGAGCGGTGCGTTCGACCAGGAGATGCCCTGGATGTCCGCCGGCTGAGCCGAAGACCCCCGGGTCGTCCCGGGGGTCTTCGCCGACGGAGAGGTGCGTCAGCTGTACCAGGTCGGCTGCGGGATCTCGTTGCGCAGCACGAACGTGCCCACCTCCCGCTTCTTATACGGCACCGGGTCGTGGAGGCTGTGCGTGCGGAGGTTGCGCCAGTAGATGTCGAGGCCGACCTTGTTTGCGGTGGCGCGCGCGCCCGTCAGCTCGAAGATCTTCGTGGCGACCGCCAATCCGTCGTCGATGATCCGCAGCTTCGCTGCGGCGATGCGCACCGCCACCTCCCCGCGACGGCGCTCGGTGAGCTCCTCGCGCGGGGCGTGCAGGACATCGCTGATCTCCTGGTCGATCCGGTCGATGAGGGCGGCATCTGCCCAGACCTTGGATGCCAACTCGCCGTACCCCTCGAGGATGTAGAACTCCTCGATGCCGCGCTCCTTGTTCTCGCCCCCGTACGGCCACGCTCGCGTGTGCTCGCGGGTGTAGGCCACGGCGGTGTCGAGGGCGCCCTCGGCGATACCGAGGTAGAAGTTGTTGAACACGGCTTGCAGCGCCGGCACATTGAGGGTGTTGTAGACGAGGGGCTGATACACCTTGTCGACGAAGCCGGCGGCACCTGCCCAGTCGACACGCACGTCGGTGATCTCGACAGCTCCCGACTCGGTCAGCCGCTGGCCGAGGTTGTCCCAGTCGCCGGCGAAGACGATGCCCTCCTGCGCCGTCGGAACTATCGCGAAGATGTGCGTCTCGCGGAGGACGCCCTCGAGCACGGTGAGGTCTGCGACCCGGCCGCCCGTTGAGAACGACTTGCGTCCGTTGAAGACGAGCTGGTCGCCGTCCTCCACGATCTCGAGGTCGCCGTCGCGCGGGTTGACCGCGCCGCCGAAGAACAGGTTGTTCGCTGTGTAGAGCTCTTCGACGGCGGCGATCTGCGGCTCGGTGCCGACCAGGCGCACGGCCCACGCCCACAGGTAGTGGTATCCGAGCAGCTGGCCGATCGAGCCGTCGGCGCGCGCGATGATGCGCACGATCTTCAGCACGACGTCCCACCGCAGGCCCGCCCCGCCGTGGGCGGTGGGGCCGAGTGCCGTGACGAGGCCGGCGTTCTTCAGCAGCTGGACTTCATGGAACGGCGCCGCGTTGGCGCGGTCGCGCTCGACGGCGTCGGCAGCGAGGATGTCGGCGACCTCCTGCGCACGGGCGAGCCACTGCTCAGCGGTGGTCGGCCGAGGCGTCTCCTCCCAGCGGTCAAGCAGCCGGTCGGGCGCGGTGGTCAAGGTCGTGTCGGTCATGGGGTCCTCTCGATGGGTCGGGGTGAATCGGGGTCAGCGGGCGACGCCGACGGGGTCGCCGGTGCGCTCAAGTTCGGCCTCGAGCTCGCGCACGAGCGGGATCACGGTCTGCCCGAATGCTTCGAGCTCCTCCTGGAAGTGCAGGAACCCGAGCAGGAGGAGATCGACGCCGCGCTTCTTGTACTCGACGACGCGCTCGGCGACCTGCTCGGGGGTTCCGATGAGCTGCGTGCGGAACCCGTCGTTGTACTGCACGAGGTCCTCGAACGTCGAGTCGGCCCACATCCCCTTCTTGTCGGCCGTCGACGGCCCGGCTTGCTGGACCGATCTGCGGAAGCCTTCGACCGACCCGGCGTCGGCTTTCGCGATGATCTCGCGCAGCTGCTCGCGCGCCTCCGCCTCGGTGTCGCGGACGATCGCGAAGCCATTCAGGCCGAATCGGACCGTTCGTCCGTGCTCGGCGGCCACGCGCGTGACGTCGTCGTACTGCTCCGTGAAGCCGTCGAAGTCCTTGCCGTTGGAGAAGTACCAGTCGGAGTGCGCTCCGCCGTTGAAACGTGCGGCGGTCGAGTTTCCGCCCTGGAAGATCTCGGGGTGGGGCCGACCTGCAACGGGGTAGGGGCCGGGGCGGAGCGTGAAGTCGTCGACGCGGTAGAAGTCGCCGCGGAATTGGACGTTCTCCTCAGTCCAGAGCTTGCGCAGCACCTCGATGAACTCTCCCGAGCGGCGGTAGCGCTCGTCGTGCTCGAGCCACGGCAGTCCGAGCTTGGTGTACTCGTCCTTGAACCAGCCGGAGACCACGTTCACCGCCGCGCGGCCCTTCGAGAACTGGTCGGCGGTCAGAATGAACTTCGCCAGGACAGCCGGCTCCCATAGCCCGGGGTGCACTGCGGCGATGACTTTGAGCTTCTCGGTCGCCAGCAGGAGCGCGAGGCTCGTGGACGTGGACTCGTGTTGCTGCGCGGCTCCGTAGCTCGAGAGGTAGCGCACCTGAGAGAGGGCGTATTCGAAGCCGACCCGCTCGGCGGTCCGTGCGAGCTCGACGTTGTAGTCGTAGTCCCACGACGTGCGCTGCTCGATCGTGGAGACCACGAGGCCCCCGGACACATTCGGCACCCAGTAGGCGAACTTCAGCGGCTGGTGGACCGCGGCTGAATCGGTCATGACACTCCTTCTTGCTCCGGCGGCGGAGCACTGCGCGAGGCGAATCGCATAAACGGCTGACGACGAACCTGGCCGCGAAGGAGCGGCGAATCAATTCGGACCCCGAAAAGATGCGCTTCTTGACGCTGGATGACTGCGGATGACGAAATCCGCGTCGCAACTCCTCATCTGTTGGAGCGATGACGCCCGGGGCGCATATCGTGCTTCGGATCGCCCTCGCAGTCGTGGCCTCGACGAGGCCCGAGCTGTCGCGGAGGGCGTCCCGATACGAGAGGACCTCCGACATGACCCACGTGCCCGGCTCTGTGCGCGGCGAGATTTCGCTCGGCGCAGACTACGAGCAGCTGGCCGAGCGATTCCGCCCGATCTTCGCTCGGATCGCGGCCAGCGCGGTGGCGCGCGAACAGGAGCGCCGCCTCCCGCGTGAGGAGATCGCGCTCCTCAAGCAGGCTGGCTTCGGCGCCGTACGGGTGCCGCAGCGGTATGGCGGCGGCGGGGCTTCGGTTCCCCAGTTGATCGAGCTGCTGACCGAGCTGGCGGCGGCCGACGCGAACATCCCACAGGCCCTGCGCGGTCACTTCGCGTACGTCGAGGACCGCCTCAACCAGCATGCGGTGAGCGACCAGTCCGGGTGGTTCGCCCGCTTCGTTGCGGGGGAGATCGCCGGGAACGCCTGGACCGAGGTGGGCGATGTGAAGGTCGGCGACGTCAAGACCCGCGTCAGTCGCGTCGGTGACGACCTCGTCGTCAACGGTTCGAAGTATTACAGCACGGGAAGCATCTACGCCGACTGGCTCGATGTCTACGCCGGCCGCGACGAGGACGACGTCGCGGTCGTCGCGGTCGTCAGCGCGCACCAGGACGGCGTGCGCATCAGCGATGACTGGGACGGGTTCGGTCAGCGCACGACCGGGAGCGGCACGACGGTGCTCGAGAACGCCCGCGTGGACGAGGCGAACATCACTGTGTTCACCGACCGCTTCCGGTATCAGACCGCCTTCTATCAGCTCGTCCACCTGGCCACTCTCGCCGGGATCGTCCAGGCGGCCGCCTCCGAGGTCGCCGGCCAGGCGCGCAGCCGCACGCGCGTGTTCAGCCACGGCTCCAGTCCGCAGTGGAGCCAGGACCCTCTCGTGCAGCAGGTCGTAGGCGTCGCGACGGCGCAGGGCTTCGCCGCGCGCGCCATCGCGGTGCGATCGGCGAAGGCCGCACAGGACGCATATCTCGCACACTTCTCGCACGACCTGGCCGCCGAGGAGGCCGCGAACCAGCGCGCCGAGCTGGACTCGGCCCAGGGGCAGATCGTGCTCGTCGACCTGGCGCTGGAGGCGACCAGCAAGGTCCTCAACGCGCTGAGCGCCTCGGCGACCTCCGAGTCGAAGAAGCTCGATCGGTTCTGGCGGAACGCCCGCACCGTCTCGTCGCACAATCCCGTCATCTTCAAGCAGCGCATCGTCGGCGACTGGGCAATCAACTCGACGCCGGTGCCGTACGTGTGGGCGATCGGCGCGCAACGAACGGCCTCGGAGGCAGGGACGCCGGTAGCGTCATGACGTCTCCGCGTGTCTATGTCATCCACGAGAACCCCGAGTGGTTCTCCCCGCTCCAGGCCGCGTTCGAGGCGGAGCACGTGCCCGTTGAGGAGATCCTGCTCACCGGCGGCACCCTCGACCTCGGCTCGGTGCCGGCCGAGGGTGTCTACTGGTCGCGGATCAGCGCCTCGGCGCACACGCGCGGCCACGCGGCCACGAAGGAGTACGCGCGGGCGCTGCTGCGCTGGCTCGAATCACATGGCCGGGTCGTGGTGAACGGAAGCGGCGTGCTCGAACTCGAAGTCAGCAAGGTCGCGCAGCACGCATTGCTTCGCAGCCACCAGTTCGACGTCCCCCGGACGACGGCCGTGTTCGGTCGCCAAGGTCTCGTCGAGGAATCCCGCACGTTGCCGGTGCCGTTCATCACCAAGCACAATCAGGGGGGCAAGGGCCTCGGCGTCCGCCGTTTCGACTCGTACGCCGAGTTCGACGCGTACATCGCGGGGCCTGACTTCGAAGAGCCGGTCGACGGCATCACTCTGCTGCAGGAGTACCTGCCGGCGCGTGAGCCGTTCGTGACCCGCGCGGAGTTCGCGGGCGGGCGGTTCATCTATGCGGTGCGGGTCGACACCTCGGCGGGGAGCTTCGAGCTCTGCCCCGCGGATGCCTGCGCCCTCCCCGCATCCGCTTCCGCGGGAGGCTCCGGGCAGATCGGCGAGGTATGCCTCATCGACGGGCCCGCCGACCTGTTCTCGCTTCGTCGCGACATCACAGCAGCGCATCCGCTCATCCGTCGCTACGAGGAGCTGCTCTCGGGGGCGGGCATCGCGGTGGCGGGGATCGAGTTCATCGAGACGCAGGACGGCCGTACCGTGACCTACGACATCAATACGAACACGAACTACAACCCGGCTGTCGAGTCCTCCTCCGCCGTTTCCGGCGCGCGGGAGGTGGCCCGTTATCTGGGCGCGCTTCTCGAGCAGCACGCACCGCGGGTGGTCACGGCATGAGGTTCGGGTACTGGACCCCCATTTTCGGAGGGTGGCTGCGCAACGTCGAAGACGAGGGGATGCCGGTCGACTTCGGCTATGCGGCGGACCTCGCCAGGTTCGCCGAGCGCAACGGGTTCGATGTAACGCTCGTCCCCGAGCTCAATCTCAACGACATCAAGGGAATCTCGGCGCCGAGCCTCGAGGCGTGGACAGTCGCCACGGCACTGGCGGCCGTGACGGAGCGGATCGAGGTGATGGCGGCCATCCGCCCGGGGTTCCACCTGCCGGCCGTGACCGCCAAGCAGGTGGCGACGCTGCAGCAGCTGTCCGGCGGGCGGTTCAGCCTCAACGTCGTGTCTGCGTGGTGGGAGCAGGAGGCCCGACAGTACGGCGGCATCTTCTCCGCTCACGACGACCGTTATGCGCGCACGGAGGAGTTCGCAACGATTCTCCGCGGCCTGTGGACTCAGGACGGGTTCGACCATGCGGGCGACTATTACCACGTCGAGGATGCCCACCTTCAGCCCAAGCCCGCGGCCCCTCCGATCCTCTATGCGGGTGGCGAGTCGCCGGCCGGTAAGGCGTCGATCACCCGGTTCGCCGACGCGTACCTGACGCACGGCGGCACGGTCGACGAACTGCACGCCAAGATCGCCGAGATGCGCGATCGCCGCGCAGACGCCGGGCTCGCCCCGTTCGCCCACTTCGGGATGGCGGCGTACATCATCGTGCGCGACACCGAGGCGGAGGCGCAGGCCGAGCTCGCACGGATAACGGACGTCACCGAGGGGCCGGCGTACGAGTCGTATCGCGACTTCATCTCGAAGTCGCAGCTCGAGCACGTTCTCGACCTGCGCGACTACTCCGTCTCGAACCGTGGCCTGCGGCCGAACTTCGTAGGCACTCCCGAGCAGGTCGCCGAGCGCATCCTCGCCTTCCAGGAGGTCGGCGTGGACACCCTCCTGCTTCAGGCCTCCCCTCAGCGAGAGGAGCTCGAGCGGGTCGCCCGCGATGTCATCCCCCTCGTGCGGGCGTGGGCTCCGACCGCGGAGCATCAGCTCGCCCCGGTCGTTTCCGGAGGGGCACCGTGAGGACCGCTCCCGTCCACGTCATCCCTGAGAACCCGGACTGGTTCGCGCCTTTGGCGCAGGCCTTCCCGTACGCCGGCATCCCCGTGCGAGAGTGGCTTGCGGCGGACGACACCGCCCTTGAGCTCTCCTTCGCCGTCAACTCCCGGGCCGGCAGCCGGCGGTGGTTCATGAGCTGCGGAGCCGCCGCCTCGGCCCGCTACCCGCGCCGACTCACTCATGACGAGAGCACAGCCTGATATGACCGATTCACACGTTCGCCCTCCCCGCACCGACTGGAGCGGCGCGGGGTTCGAGACCCGCCAGGTGCACGCCGGCGAGCTCAACGAGGGCGAGTACGGCGCCCGTATCGCGCCGATCTATCTCACCGGCGCGTACCGGTTCGACTCCTTCGAGCAGACCCACGCCCGCTTCGTCGGCACGGAGGAGGGTGAGTTCTACTCTCGGCACAGCAATCCCACCAACGCGGTCGCCGAGCGCCGCATCGCCGATCTCGAGGGCGGCACGGGCGCCGTCGCGGTCGCCTCGGGGTCCGCGGCGATCGCTGCCACCCTGCTGGCGCTGGCCCAGGCGGGCGACCACTTCGTCTCGCAGGCGAGCATCTACAGCGGCACGAGGGTCATCTTCGCGCGAGCGCTCGAGCGCACGGGCATCACTGTCGACTGGGTGTGGAATCACCGCGACGAAGCCGAGTGGGAAGCGGCGATCGGTCCCGACACGAAGGCGATCTTCGTCGAGACGATCCCGAATCCCAAAGGCGACCTCGCCGACATCGCCCTCGTGGCGAGAGTGGCCTCGCGCCACGGCCTGCCGATCGTGGCGGACAACACCGTCGCGACGCCGTACCTCCTGCGCCCGCTGGGGCAGGGCGCGCACGTGGTCGTCCACTCCGCCACGAAGTACCTCACGGGACACGGCGCGGCGCTTTCCGGCGTGATCGTCGACGGCGGCACGTTCGACTGGGCGGCGTACGCCGACCGGTATCCGCTGCTGGCCACACGGCAGAGTCCGCTCGTGCCGTCGTTCCTGGAACGTTTCGGGCCCGCGCGCGCGTTCGAGGGCTACGTGCGGAACACGTCGGTCAACGACTTCGGCGCTGCGCTCTCGCCGTTGCACGGCTTCCTCCTCCAGCAGGGCCTGGAGACCCTGTCGCTGCGACTCGAGCGGCATCTCGCGAACGCCCAGCAGGTCGCCGAATGGCTCGCCGCCGATCCGCGGGTCGAATCCGTCGACTACGCGGGGCTCCCGAGTCACGCGCATCACGACCTCGCGCAACGGGACTTCCGGGGCTATGGAGGGGCCGTGTTCTCGTTCACGGTGCCGGGAGGACAGGATGCTGCGGCCCGGGTCATCGACGCGCTCACCGTGTTCTCGCGGATGACCAACATCGGCGACACGCGCTCGATGGTCCTGCATCCCGCCACGACGACGCACGTGCGCTTCGGCGACGAAATACGCGCGCGCTTGGGGATCCATCCGGGTCTCATCCGGCTGTCGATCGGGCTCGAGACGGCGGACGATCTCATCGCCGATCTGGACTCGGCGCTGGCCGCCGACAGCTGATAGGTCGTGGACAGGGCGTCCGCTCGCCAGCGCTCCCCGGGGGCCCGGGCGGGGGATCGCTCCCGGTTCAGGCCCCGATCGTCGTCGCGGCGGCGGTGGCGAACAGGTGGTCGTCGGCGGGTGCACCGCCTCCGACGCCGATCGCGCCGATGAGGTGGCCGTCGCGATGGAGCGGCACACCTCCCGCGATGAACAGCAGCGGTCGGTCGAGCGCGGTCTGCAGGGAGTGGAATGGTCCGTCGGGCTTCACGGCGTCGACGACGTCCGCGGTGGCGGCGTTGAGCTGAAGGGCGGTGTAGGCCTTGCGGGTGCTGGTCTCCCCGGAGATCAGCACCGCGTTGTCGTCGCGACGGAAGGCGAGGAGGTGGCCTCCGGCGTCGAGAACGGTGACGCTGACGGTTGCGCCGGCCCGTTCGGCGGCGTCTCGGGCGACGTCGATGAGTCGGTCGGCGTCGGCGGTCGTGAGCTTGCTGATGGTGGGCATGGGATTCTCCTTCTCGGCGAGTGGGGATGGGGATGCTGGTCGGCTCAGCGGGTGGGGGAGTCCGCGGTCGCGTTCTCCGACGTTTTCGCGGCGGTCGGCGAGCCCGCCGTGACCCCGGCGGCTGCGGCATCCGTCTGCGTACGACGTCCGGCTGCGGCCGTGATGATCATGACGGCGAGGGCTGCGAGGGTGATGATCGCGCCGATCCAGATCGGGGAGGTGTAGCCGAGGCCTGCGGCGATGCCGACGCCGCCTGCCCAGGCGCCGATCGCGTTTCCGACGTTGAATGCGCCGATGTTCGCGCCCGAGGCGAGGGTGGGCGCCTGGCCGGCGTAGTTCATGATGCGGCTCTGCAGTCCGGGCACGGTGCCGAATCCGAACCCGCCCATCAGGAACAGGGCGATGATGGTGGCGATCTGGGATCCCGCGAACAGCGCGAACAGGGCGAGGATCACCACGAGTGCGGCGATGAAGCCGATCAGGGTGGCGTCGATGGAGCGGTCGGCGAGTTTGCCGCCGAGCCAGTTGCCGACGACGAGGCCGGCGCCGAACAGGACGAGCAGCCAGGGGACCGCGGTGGTGGGGAACCCGGTGACTTCCGTCAGGGTGTACGCGATGTAGGTGAACGCGCCGAACATGCCGCCGTAGGCGAGCACGGTGACGAGGAGCGAAAGCCACACCTGGCTGGAGCGGAACGCGCGCAGTTCGCCGCGGATGCTGATCCGCTCTTCCGGGCTGTGGAGGGTCGGCACGAGCGCGGCGATGCCGATGAACGCCAGGACGCCGATGGCGGCGATCGCCCAGAACGTCGACCGCCACCCCAGCTGCTGACCGAGGAACGTTCCGAACGGGACGCCGAGGACGTTGGCGGCGGTGAGGCCGGTGAACATGATCGCGATCGCGCCGGCCTTCTTGTCCGGGGCCACGAGACTTGCGGCGACGACGGAGCCGATCCCGAAGAACGCGCCGTGGCACAGAGCGGCGAGGATGCGGCCGATCATCGCGAGGCTGTAGTCCTCGGCGATCGCGGTGAGCACGTTTCCCACGATGAACAGCACGATCAGTCCCAACAGCACGGGCTTGCGGGGCAGTCGGGTGGTTGCCGCCGTGAGCACCAGGGCCCCGACGACCACCGCGAGGGCGTAGCCGGAGATCAGCCATCCGGCGGCGGCTTCCGAGACGCCGAAATCGGCGGCGACTTCGGGCAGCAGGCCCATGATGACGAACTCGGTCAACCCGATGCCGAAAGCGCCGATAGCCAGCGCCACGAGACCCAAAGGCATGACAATCTCCTCGTGAGACGGTAGAGTAGTTGCAAGCGCGGTATAATGCACAAGCAAGAAGATCATTGCACACGCAAATAATCCGCGCAAGCAACTATTGTTCAGGAGTGTCACATGGGCATCGGCGACGACGCTGTTGAGGTGCGAGCGCAGGGGTGGCGCACGCTCGCGGCGCTGCACGGACTGATCGAGTCGGAACTGGAGCGCGGCCTCGACGCGGTCGACCTGTCCGTGGTTGAGTTCACGGTCCTCGATGCGCTCAGCCGGCAGGACGGCTGGCACATGCGGATGCAGCAGCTCGCACGTGCTGCAGCGCTCAGCCCCAGCGCCACCACGCGCCTGGTCACCCGCCTCGAAGACAGGGGGCTGCTCACACGCATCCTGTGCGCCGACGACCGCCGCGGCATCTACACCGAGCTCACCCCCAGTGGGCGCGCGCTCTACGACCGGGCGCTGCCTGTGCACGACGAGGCCCTCGAACGTGCGCTCGCCGACGCCGCCGACCGGCCCGAGCTCGCCCCGGTGGTGGACGCACTCCATGGCGTCGCGCTACCGTCGCCGTCACCGGCGGGTGCGTGAGGCGAGACACAGCTTTCGCACTGCGCCGGCACATCGCTCGCGCGACTCCTGCCGCGTTCCGCCGAGAACGCTCACCGCGGGATCTGACAGGACACGCGGTCCCCGCGACTCCCGTCGACGCCACCTCATCTCTTCGGTGTCGAAGACTCGCGATGCCCATAGGGCCACATCCCGCACGGCTTGGGCGGCATCGCCCACGCTCGTCCGGGACACGCGACTGAAGTCGCCCAACCCGTCCTGTCAGCCGGATTCTCGGGCGGGTCGTCGGAGCGGCTCATTCCGTGTGGATCGAAGACGAGCTGATTCTTGACTCCCTCCGTCGCGGCCGCTATCGTCGTGCCAAGACGTTTTGGCAAATCGTATTGGCACGACGTCCGACCGGAGTCTGCACCCTTCCTGTACACCAATGAATGGAGTCGAAGTGATGAAGCTTCGCATGCCCGCGGACGCACGTTTGCGCCGGGGAGTCGTTGCGGCGGCAGCCGTGACCACCGCAGCCATCGCACTGAGCGGTTGCGGTGCCGGAGGCGGTGGTGGTGAACCCGCCGCTGACGCCGGTGCGCTGACCGTCGTGGTCGAGGGCGGCGGGAAGGCTGAACTGCAGCCGATCGCCGACCTGTACAAGGATGAGACCGGGACGGAGGTCACCCTCGTCGAGCTTCCGTACGCGGGGCTCTACGACCGCATCTCGTCCGAACTGCAGGCGGGAAACCCCTCTTTCGACATCGCCGCGCTCGACGCGATCTGGCTCCCGGCCTTTGCGCCGGGGCTGGCTCCGCTGGACGATCTGTTCACCGACGACGTCGAGTCCGACCTGTTCGGCGGTCTGGTGAGCGAGTCGCAGGTGGATGACACGTTCGTCGGCATGCCGGTCTGGACGAACTCCGAGATCCTCTTCTACCGCACCGATCTCTTCGAGGACCCGAAGAACACGGCCGACTTCGAGGCGAAGTACGGCTATCCCTTGACCGCGCCGACCACGTGGGAGCAATACCGCGATATCGCGGAGTTCTTCACCCGTGACACGGACGGCGACGGCGCGATCGATCTGTACGGCACCGACGTGAAGGGCGCCGTCGAGACGGAGTGGCTGGCCACGGTGTCGCAGGCCGGTGAAGAGAGCATGGTGCTCGACACCGACAGCGGCGAGGTGACGATCGACGACGCCGCGCACCAGGAAGCGCTCGACTACTACGTCAGCCTGCTCCCCTACGCTCCGTCGGGCGCCGCACAGCTGGACTGGGCGGGAGCGCAGAACCTCTTCTACCAGGGCAAGCTCGCGATGATGCGATTCTGGGGCCATGCCTACCGGCAGACACCGGAGGATTCCGCCGTGAAGGACGCCATCGGCGTCGCCCCGATGATCGGCGGCCCCGGTGGCGTGGCGGGAGTGCCCGGCGCGTGGTACCTGTCCGTCCCCGCGTCGGGGGCCAAGCAGGACGACGCGAAGGACTTCATCGCGTTCGCGTACGAGCACAACGACCTCGCCGCCGACACCTCGTTGGGCCTGGTCGCCCGCAAGAGCGCGTTCGAGAGCAAACAAGGCGAAGCCGGATTCGAGAACTATCCCGCTTTGGTGACGACGCTGGAGGCGCCGCAGTCGCTGCCTCGGCCGGCGACCCCGCAGTGGCAGGAGATCGTCGACTCCGTGCTCGTGCCGATGATCCAGAAGGCCGTCGAGCCGGGAGCTGACACCGCGCAGCTCCTGTCGGACGCCAAGTCCCAGATCGAGTCGATCGTCCAGTAGACGATCCATTCAGAAGGTATTCCGTGGAGATTCTCGCTCCTGCGACCCGCGGTGGGGTGGCCCCGGCCGTCCCGCCGCGGGCCCCGCACCCGGGCTCACGCCCGCGCCCCGGCTCACGCCCGCACGCGCGCAAGCACCGCAGCAAGGACAGCGGCGACCGCCGATTCGCGCTCCTGCTCATGGCGCCGGCGGCCCTGTTCCTCGCCGGTTTCGTGCTGTGGCCCCTCGTCCGGTTCATCTACGACAGCTTCTTCGAGATCTCACCGTTCGCCGGTGCGCCGCGCACGTTCGTCGGCTTCGCGAACTACGCGACCGCGTTCGCCTCGGACGCCTTCCAGTCGGCATCCGTCCGCACGATCGTGTACACCGTCTTCGTCGTGACGGCCGAATTCGTGCTCGGCCTCGCGGTGGCACTGCTGTTCACCGCGCTCGGCCGGCGCTCGGCTGTGTTCCGCACCGTGTTCATGTACCCGCTGATGATCGCTCCGGTGGTCGCCGGCCTGCTGTGGCGGTTCCTCCTCATCGACAACTTCGGCATCGTCAACCAGATGCTCTACGAGGCGCACATCCTGTCCAGCCCCGACCAGATCCAGTGGCTGAGCGATCCGAACATCGCGCTGTTCTCGGTTGCGCTGCCCGACATCTGGCTGACCACTTCGTTCATCACGCTGGTGCTCTTCGCAGGTCTGCAGAACATCCCCGGGGACGTGATCGAGGCCGCCCGTATCGACGGCGCGAAGTACCCACGGATCTTGTTCAGCATCATCATCCCGCTGCTGCGACCCGTGATCGCCGTCGCACTCATCGTCCGCGGCATCGACGCGGCCCGAGCATTCGACATCATCCTCATCCAGACGGATGGCGGCCCTCAGGGCAGCACCACGACGCTGAGCCTTCTCATCTACCGCACCATGACCCGGTTCGGGGATCCGGGATTGGCCAGCGCCATGGGAACGGTCTATCTCATCGTCATGCTGGCCGTGGCCATCGCCGCGATCCTGCTGATCTGGCGTCCAGGGAGCACGCGATGAATCCGCTCGAGACCCGGGGCAAGAGCCGCATCCTCCTGTGGGTCCTGCTCGCCGCCGCCATCATCATGTACGGGTTCCCGTTCCTCTACCTGCTGCTGACGTCGTTCAAGCCCCCGCTGGACGCGATCGCCGTGCCGCCATCGGTGTGGCCAGAGACGTGGACCCTCGACAACTACGTATCCGCGCTCACCCGCGAGGGAGTGCCGGCCGCGCTCATCAACAGCGTGGTCACCGCGGTCATCTCGACCGTGCTGTCGCTGGTGCTCGCCGTGCCCGCCGCATACGCGATCACTCGGTTTCGCACCCCCAGCGGACGCGTCTTCATCGTTGCGGCGCTCGTCACCCGAATGGTGCCGACCATCGCCGTGGGGGCGCCCCTCATCGAGGTGATGCGCAACCTCGGATTGACCGACACCTCTTTCGGGCTCGCTCTCGCGCACACCACGATCTCGCTTCCCCTCTCCATCTGGCTGATGGCGAGCTTCTTCGAGGCCGTCCCGGACGAATTGAGCGAAGCGGCCGAGGTCGACGGCTGCAATCGGCTCCAGGCGATGTGGCGGGTCGTCCTGCCCGTGGTGTCGGGCGGCCTCGCCGTGACTGCGATCTTCGCGTTCCTCGCCTCCTGGAACGAGTTCCTCTTCGCCCTCTTGCTCACCTCGGTCAGGGCGCAGACCACCCCGGTCGTGATCGCCAACTTCCAGAGCCAGTTCGGCCTGGACTGGGGAGGGATGACGGCGCTCGCCGCCGTCTACTCGATCCCCGTCATCCTGCTCACGCTCTTCCTCCAGCGGCAGATCGTCGCCGGCCTCACCCTCGGCGCGGTCAAGGGCTGAGAAGCCGGGACACGATTGGACACCAATGTCGAGTGACAACACGTACGACGTGACGGCGTGGCCTCACGGCGATCCCTACCAGGACATCGGCGAGGTGATCAACAGCATCATCGCGGACGTCAAAGCCCGCCAGGTGGCGCGCGACATGCGGGACGGCGGAAAGCCGGGCGCCGTGATCCGCATTCCGCCGGGGGACTACCGACTTCGCACCCAGGTGCTGATCGACATCAGCTTCCTGCGCATCGAAGGCGCGGGGCACGGCTTCAGCTCGTCCAGCATCCGTTTCAATGTCCCCGCAGACGAATGGCCCGGGTTGCACGAGCTGTGGCCCGGAGGCAGCCGCATCCTCGTCGACATCGCTGCCGGAGCCTCCCACGAGGAATCCGCGGGCGCCGCATTCCTGGTGGCACGCAGCGGAAGCCCGAGAATCAGCTCGGTCGAATTCTCAGGCTTCTGCATCGACGGGCTGCACTTCGCCGGCGACCAACCGGGGGAGAACCCGGAGAACTCGTACGCCAATGGGAAGACGGGCATTCATGTCAGGGATGCCAACGACTCATTCCGGATCACAGGCATGGGGTTCGTCTACCTCGAGCACGCGTTGACGATCCACAAAGCTGACGCACTCTCGATCCACGACAACTTCATCGCGGAATGCGGTTCGTGCATCGAACTGCGCAGCTGGGGCCAGGCGTCCAAGATCACCGACAACCTCATCGGGGCCGGTCCCCACGGTCACTCGATCTACGCCGAGAACCACGGTGGGCTTCTGATCACCGCGAACAACGTCTTTCCGCGCGGCGCGAGCAGCGTGCACCTTCACGGTGTCACCCGGTCGAGCGTGACCAACAACCGCCTCCACTCGTTCTACCCGGGGATGATGGTCCTCGCCGGGAACAGTTCGGAGAACCTGTTGGGCTCGAATCATTTCCTCCGCGACCACGAGCCGTGGACGCCGTTCCTCACGGTGGACAACGGGCTGGACGATCTCTTCGGGCTGCTGGTGATCACCGGCAGCAACAATTCGATCATCGGCAATCACTTCTCCGAGGTCATCGACTCCGAGAGCGTCCGGCCGGCAGGCGTAGCCCCTGTGATCATCCGGCTGGCGGCCGGCAGCGACAACTACATCGCGAGCAACCACGTCGTCGGGTTGGACGTCGCCACCTCATCGAGTGACTCGTGCTTCGAAGCACAGGTCGACGCCCTGCTCGCGACCCACGCTTCGCGAAGTCTCGCCCTCACCGCGGTCCTGGTCGATCCCACGGCCACCGGGAACACCATCCTCGACTCGGGGCGCGATGACGAGGTCGTCGTCGATCTCGCGGTGAACGCATTCCGGCCGACCCCAGCGATCGGATCGGGCGTGCACGCGGAGTCCACCCCGCTGCCCGCTGGCGTGGTGGCGCTGGGGGACCGCCGCGCGGACCGCCGGTGACCGAAAGGTGGTACGAACGTGAGGGGACAACGATGACGGAGAGCCGAGTGACAGAGAAGACCGCTGGCATCCGGGACGTCGCGGCACACGCGGGCGTCTCGCAGACCACCGTTTCCCACGTCCTCAATGCGACGCCGCACACGCGTGTCAGCGAAGACACCGCAGCGCGCGTCCGCGCGGCCGCTGAGGAATTGGGCTATCGACCGAACCGCCTCGCTCGTGGGTTGCGAACGCAGGCGTCGGACATGATCGGCCTGGTCACCGAGGAGATCGCGACCACGCCCCACGCCGGCCGCATCATCCTCGGCGCCCAGGAAGAGGCAAGTCGGCGAAACCTCACCCTCGCCATCATCAACTCGGTGCTGAATCCGGAGCCGGAGGTGGACGCGGCCCAGATCCAGGCCTTCCTCGACCGGCAGGTCGACGGCATCATCTACGCCACGGTGTATCACGACGTGATCGTCGCCCCGGAGAACCTGCGATCCCGGCCCGCAGCGCTGATCGGAGCACGAGACTCCGCGGGGGCCATCCCCGCAGTGCTGCCGGACGAACGGGCTGGCGCCGCCGCTGTCGTGGAGATGCTCGCGCGCGCGGGGCATCGGCGGATCGCCTTCGCCGCGAGCGCCGAGGACGTCCCCGCCACGCGAGGACGCCTCCTCGGCTACCTCGACGGCATGCAGGCGGCGAGCCTGCCGACCGAAGACCTCGTCGTAGCGGGCCCCGCGGACGCGCGCGGCGGGTACCGCGCGAGCCTGGAGCTTCTGGACCGCGCTCCCACCGCGGTGTTCTGCTACAACGACCGAATGGCCGTCGGCGCGTACCGGGCGGCAGGCGAGCGCGGACTCGTCATCCCCACCGACCTCTCGATCGTCGGCTTCGACGACCAGGCGCCGATACCCGACAGTCTGTTTCCGACGCTCACCACGGTCTCGCTCCCGCACTACGAGATGGGGGCCTGGGCCGTGTCCACGCTCGCCGATCTCATTCACGGCAAAGACGAGCAGACGCTGCTCACCGAGCGTCCGACGGTGTTGGCCTGCCCCGTGGTGGAGCGCGAGTCGGTCGCTCCGCCGCGTCCGCAGCGCCCCGAGTAGTCTGCCAGCCCGCCCACGACTCTGCCGCTCGCCGTCGAGTGGCGACATCGACCGACGACATCGTCGCACCACGTGGAGGGGTTCGATTCGCGCCCCGCAGACTCCGCTTTTCGAGCCCCTCCACCTCCGTGACTGCTACTTCTTCACGGTGACCGTCAGCGGCGCGCTGGAGGTCGCCCCTGCCGCGTTGATGAATTCCACGCGGTAGGTGTGCTTGCCCAGTGCCGCCCCGTTGACCGCGGTCGTCGCCGACTGCTGACCCGGCGTTGCCGCGACGAGGATGCCCTCGGCGATCACCGTCTCTCCCTCGTAGAAGCGGTACGACGTCGCGTTCGTGCCCCACCACATGTCGGCGGTGAGCGTGAACCGGCCGTCGCCGTCGGTGTTGTCGTGCGACAGCACGGGCTTGCCCGGATTGGCCTGGGTGACCTTGACGGTCACCGAGGTCGTGGCCGTGACCCCTTTCGTGTTGACCAGCTCGCCCGTGTACACGTAGACGCCGTTGGGCTTTCCGGTGATCGCCACCTTCGCCTGCTGCGCCGCGGTGCCGCCGTAAGCGAGCGGAACCGCAGCGACCAGCGCTCCGTTCTCGAACAGCCGGAAGGACGAGCCGTTCTGGCCGCGGTAGAGGTTCATCGTCACGGTGTAGTCGCCGTCGGCAAGACCGGTGTCCCAGCCGTTGTCGTGCGACAGTGTGCCCCGAGCGGGCGCGGCGGTGGCCCCGTCCGGGACCGTCACCGGCGCCGACCACTCCGACTTCTCGCTCTCGCCGGCCGTGTTCACCGCGGTCGCGGCGAACCGCACGGTCGAGCCGGGGATCAGGTCGCTCACGGTATGTGCGGCTGACGTCGTCGTCGCGATCGGCTCGGGAACACCGTCCTGATAGACGCGGTACTCGGTCACCGGAGCACCGCCGTCGTCGGTCGGAGGCGTCCACGAGACCTCGACTCCTTCGCCGCCGGCGGTGGCGATGACGGATGCCGGAGCCCCAGGTGCTGCGACGGGCTCGGGTTCCTGCCACATGGTGGGCCTGATCGGCGTGACGGTGATCCGCTCGATGGTCGCTTCGCCTCCCTCGGACCACCCGGTGATGGCGTCGGCACCCGCGTCGGGGAACACCTGGTCGGTGATCGTCAGCAGCCCGTCGGCGGCGAACAGCTCCACCGAGGCGCGGTCGAGGTACACCTCGAAGGCGACGGTGCCGTCGGCGCCGAGATCCAGCGGCGCGTCTTCGACGGAGGCGAACGCCGGGTGGAACGCGGTGTTCCCCGAGTCGCGCCGGTCGACGAAGAGGCGTCCGGCCTCCGCGTCGTATCCGATGAGGGTGCCCGAGTCCTCGTCGCCGAAGACGCGCACGCCCGCCCGATCCGCGTCACCGGGACGGAGCACGACCTCCAGCTTGACGACGTCGCCCGCGAGACCGAGGTCGGTCTCGCCGTCCACGGCGACCGACGTGAGCGACTCCGCCTGCGTCGTCTGGAGCTGGCCGGCCAGCTGCGGCACGACGCGCTGCGACAAACGTGGGCCGGCCGGTGTCGAGACGAGCGTCACCTCGCGGGGCAGTGTCATGGAGCTGCGCCACGTGCTCGTCGGGATGTCGTTGGCATAGTCCCAGTTGTTCATCCAGCCCTGCATGATCCGCGATCCGGACGGCGTGCCGAAGTACGACACGGCCGCGTAGTAGTCGCGGCCCCAGTCGAGCCAGTCGTAGCTCTCCAGCCTCGTCGGGGCCGCGGCATCCGCGAACATGACCTGATCGAGCAGGATGTGACCCCAGCCGAAGCGGTTGTTGTCGATCACGCGGATCGACGCCTCGCTCCCTTCGAACTCGCGCACGTTCCAGCTCGCCCAGTCGAGGGTCTCGCTGTCAGCGCCGGTCGCCGTGCGCACGACCTCGCCGTCGACGACCAGATTGACGGATGTCTCGTCCGAACGCGGCTTCGCAGGCGTATCGCCGACCACCACATGGTCGAAGGTGAGATGACCCCACCCGCCGGTGGCTTCGTCGCGGATGCGCAACTGGGCGTTCTGCCCGCGGTACTCCGCGACATCCCAGGAACGCCAGTTCAGCTGTCCCGCCTCGGGACCCGTCTCGGTGCGCACCACGGAACCGTCGACCACGAGCTCGGCCTGGAGCGAGCCGTCGGTGCGCTTGCCGCCTCCGATGAGGAACGAGACGTAGTCGCCCTCGAGCGCGAAGGTCGGCGAGGTGTAGATGCCGACGTTCTCGTCGCCGCGCGGGCCTCCCTCCCACGTGTTCAGGCGCTTGGCGCCGAGGTAGTAGTCACCGCCGGCCGTAGACGGGTTGCGCCACGGATCGGTCGCGAAGTCGCCGGTGATCTCCCAGCCGGCGTCGGCGAGGACCTGTCCATCGGGCAGCTCGAAGTCGAACACGGTGGTACCGGCGGGCGGCTCGTTGGTCAGCTGCGCGCCGGAGACATGCGGATGCCGCCCCCCGCCGACGAGGAAGTTGATGTAGTCGTTCTCGACGGTGAACGCAGGTGACTCCAACGTGCCCACCGGCCAGTCGCCGTCGGTGAACCCGTTGACGAGTCCCGCCCCGATGTAGCCGGCGACCGGGTTCTGTCCCGGCAGCGTCCCCGTCGCCGGTGCGGGCCCCCACGGCCCTTGCTTCCAGTTACCGGGCTCGTTGGCTACCGTCCAGCCGTCGTACGTGCCGTCGTCGAAGCCCGCGAACACCTCGCCCGCGGGCAGAGCCTGCGGGCCCTCCGTGGTCTCGCTCGTGAAGGTGACGCCGTCGAAGTCGCCGACGAAGTACTGGCCTCCGCTGCCACCGGCGACCGCGCCGGGGTTGAGGTTGACCACCATCACCCATCTCGTGTCATCAGGGTCGCCGTCGACGGGCAGTTCGAACAGGTCGGGACACTCCCAGATGCCACCGGTGGAGTTCGCGGGGCCGAAGTCGGAGAGGTGCTCCCAGGTCTTCAGGTCCTGGCTCTTGTACAGCACCACCTTGCGGTCGAGCGCTTCGACGGCGGTCATCACCCAGTAGCTGCCGGCGAGGCCCTCGTACCAGAACACCTTCGGGTCACGGAAGTTCGCCGAGTCTCGGTCGACGACGGGGTTGCCGGCGTACTTCGTCCAGGTGTACCCGCCGTCGGTGCTGTACGCCAGCGACTGCGCCTGCTTGCCCGCGCGGGTGGGGTGCGCCGGCTCATAGGCGCTGGTGTAGATCGCCACGAGCGGTGCCCGGGCGCCGTCGCCGAATCCGGAGGTGTTGTCTTCGTCGACGACCACGGATCCCGAGAAGATGCTCTCGATGGGACGGCCGTCGTCGTCGAACGTCTGCGGGATGGCCAGGGGCTGCTCCTCCCAGTGGAGCAGGTCGTCCGAGGTCGCGTGGCCCCAGCTCATGTTGCCCCAGCGCGTCCCCTGCGGATTGTGCTGGAAGTACAGGTGGTACGTGCCGTCGACGTACACCATGCCGTTCGGATCGTTCATCCAGTTCTGCTCGGGCGTGAAGTGGACAGCGGGCCGGTAGAGCTCATCCCCGACCGCGATCTCCTCCGCTGCAGCGAGCGGCAGCGCCCCCAGCCCGGCCGCGATCATCCCCGCCGCCAGTCCCGCCGCCGCGACGGCGCGCGGCCGCCGAGCTCTCGGGGTCCGCGTTGCGCCGGGCAGTGGCATCCATCGTGCTCGCACCATCAGTCGTTCGCCCTCCTTGGCGATCATCGAGGTCTTCCGACCCTCATCTGACATCGATGTCAGACCGTCAGGGCGAGATGTTATGGCTTGTCCGCTGGACAAAGCAACGACGTGATCCGGCGTCGGCGTCGGTGTCGTGACCGCGCCCGCCTACGCGCTCGGTGAGCCGGGCAGCGGCGACGGGGGAGGGATCTCCCCGCTTCCGCGGGGAACGAAGCTCGTCGGCACCACGTGGTGGAGGGGTGGGGAGGCCTCGCCTTCCAGCCGCTCGAAGATGCGCGCCACGGCGATACGCCCGATCTCCTGCGGGTCCTGCGCGATCACGGTGATGCCGGGGTCGAGGAGGTCGGCCAGTGGCACATCGTCGAAGCCGACCAGTGCGACCGAGTGCTCGGCCCCCGCTTCGCGCAGCGCGTGGATCGCGCCGATGGTGATGAGGTTCTGGGCGCTGAACACGGCGGTGGGCGGCCGATCCGACGCGAGGAGCGCCGTCAGGGCGCGGTGCGCGGAATCGGCATCGCGAAGTCCGGTGATGACGGGGGTCTGTGCGGTGGGGATCCCGGCGTCCCTCGTGGCGTCCAGGAATCCCCGCTCGCGCTCGGCGGCCGTGGGAATCTCGCGGCGGTCGGCGAGCAGGGCGATTCGGCGGTGGCCGTGGGAGATGAGCCATTCGGTCCCCGCCCTGGCAGCGGCTCGATTGTCGCTGGTGACGGAGTCCGCCTCGGTGCCGCTGGGCTCGCGGTCGACGTACACGACAGGGATGCCGCGATCCTGCAGCTGCGCGATGTAGTTCTGCCGGCGCCCCGCGGTGGTCAGGATCAGGCCGTCCACCCGGCGCTGCAGGAACGCAGTCACTGCTCGCTCCTCCCGGTCGGCATCGTCGTCGAGGCTGGAAGCGAACACGGCCACCCCACGCTCGATCGCGGCATCCTCGACGGCGCGGTGGATCGCGCCGGCGAACGGGTTGTCGACGCTGCTGATGAGGAGGCCGAGGGTCCGCGTGCGCCCGTCTGTGCGTCGGAGGCTGCCGGCCTGGAGGTCGACGTGGTAGTCGAGCGCGCGCACCGCGTCCCACACGCGCTTCGCCGTCCCTGGCGCGACATTCGGTTCGTCGTTCACCACCCTGGAGACCGTCTTGGTGCCGACGCCCGCCAGTGCGGCGACCTGCTTCATCGTGGCGCGCGGCTTCTGCCCACGTGCCGGGTTGGCGATTGACATCGGTGTCACAGTCCCATCACAAAATTGGAGTTTGGAGTTGACCCTAGCCGAGCGCTGCGATACAAACGCTTCTGACATCGTTGTCAGCCTGGCAACGTCGGCCGAGAGGAACTCAATGAAGAACCACATGCACAAGGGACGCACCGCTCTGTTCGCAGCGTTCGCCATGTCAGCCGCCGCTGCGCTGACGCTCACCGGCTGTGCCGGCACGAGCGGCGCAACTCCGACCGAGGGCGGCTCCGATGAGATCGGCGTCTCTCTGATCGTCAAGACGAACTCGAACCCGTTCTTCATCGCGATGCAGGACGGCGCGAAGGCCGCTGCGGAGGAGAACGGCGTCAACCTCACCCTTGCCGCGGGCAAGGAGGACGGTGACGAAGACACCCAGATCCAGGCGATCGAGGCCGCCATCTCGAAGGGCGACGCCGGCATCCTGATCACCCCCAACGGTCCCGCTGTCCTGGACGCGGTCGAGAAGGCCCGCGACGCGGGCCTGTTCGTGATCGCGCTGGACACCGTGCCCGACCCCGCGGACGCGGTGGACATCACGTTCGCGACCGACAACTTCCTCGCGGGCCAGTACATCGGTCAGTGGACGGCAGCCACGCTCGCCGGCGGGGAGGCGGTGATCGGCCTCATCGACCTGTTCGACGACAAGGCCGTGACCGTGGACTACAACCGCGACCAGGGCTTCCTGGACGGCATGGGCATCGAGCTGAATGACGACGAGGTGAACGGCGACGAGGAGCCGACGGGTACGTACACCGGCGGCGAGGGCGGCGACTACACGATCGTCGGCAACGAGGCGTCGCAGGGCGCCGAGGACGGCGGTCGCACGGCGATGGAGAACCTCCTCGCGAAGAACCCCGACATCAACGTCGTGTACACGATCAACGAGCCCGCCGCCTACGGTGCGTACCAGGCGCTCGAGGCGGCCGGCAAGAGCAAGGACGACGTGCTCATCGTCTCGGTCGACGGCGGATGCGCCGGCGTCGGCCAGGTCGCCGACGGCATCATCGACGCGACGAGCCAGCAGTACCCGGTGAAGATGGCCGAGCTCGGCGTCGAGGCGATCGTCAAGCTCGTCGAGTCCGGAGAAGCCCCGGAGACCAGCGACGGTCTCGACTTCTTCAACACCGGCGTGGCGCTCGTCACCGACCAGCCCGCCGAGGGCGTCGAGTCGATCGACACCACCGAGGCCGCAGAGATCTGCTGGGGCACGAAGTAATCCGATCCATGACGGATGCTGCGACCGTCACGCCTGCGGCGGTCGCAGCATCCTTCCCACCCCACGGAAGTGACACTGTGACTCAGCCAGCTCCACCCACCTCCACCCTCGACCTCGCAGCCGAATTCCTCGACCGGCGTACCCCGCTCGACCGCATCCGCGGCGTGCTGCACAAGTACCCGGCAATCAGCCCGGCGATCGTGCTCGTGCTCGCCATCATCGTCTTCGGCAGCCTCAACCCGCGGTTCTTCGCGCCGGCGAACCTCTCGCTCGTGCTCGATCAGGTCTCCGTCGTCGGCACGGTGGCCATCGCGCAGACCCTCATCATCCTCACCGCGGGAATCGACCTCTCGGTCGGCGCCGCCATGATCCTCGCCTCGATGGTGATGGCTCAGACCGCGTTCCACAACGGGTTCCCCGCGCCCCTGGCCTTGTTCGCCGGGCTGGTGGCGGCTCTCGCCACCGGTGCGCTGAACGGTTTCCTCGTCACCCGGGTGAAGCTCCCACCCTTCATCGCGACGCTCGGCACCCTGAATGTGTTCATCGCCCTGACCCTCCTGTACAGCGGCGGACAGACCGTCCGCAAGGCGGAGATGCCCGCACTGCTCACGTGGACGGCGACTCCCCTCCCGATCGGCGATGTCCGGCTGACCGTCGGCGTGCTCATCATGCTCGCCCTCTACGTCCTCGTCGCCTACGTGCTGGGACGCACGGCGTGGGGCCGTCACGTCTACGCCGTCGGTGACGATGCTGAGGCCGCGCGCCTCGCCGGCATCTCGACGAGCCGCGTGCTGATGGGCGTCTACATCGCCGCAGGCGCCGTCCTCGCCGTCGCGGCGTGGATCCAGATCGGCCGCTCGGGCGCTGCGAGCCCCAACGCGGGGGCGGACCTCAACCTCGACTCGATCACCGCCGTCGTGATCGGCGGGACGTCCTTGTTCGGCGGCCGCGGCGTCATCTGGGGCACCCTGCTCGGTGCGATCATCGTCGGCGTCTTCCGCAACGGCCTCTTCCTCGCCGGTGTCGACGGCCTTTATCAGACCCTCGCGATCGGCATCCTCGTCATCGTGGCCGTCGCGGTGGATCAGTGGATCAGAAAGGTACGCAAGTGAGCCTCATCGAAGATGCCGTGGAGCCCACCCCGACGCCCCAGGGCGTGCCGGTGCTCGAGGCGAAGCGACTCGTCAAGACCTTCGGCCGGGTCGTCGGACTCGACGGCGTGAGTCTGCAGCTGTTCCCCGGCGAGGTCCTCGCTGTCATCGGCGACAACGGCGCCGGAAAGTCGACGCTCATCAAGTGCCTGACCGGCGCCTACGTCCCCGACGAGGGCGAGCTGCGTCTCGACGGCGAGCTGGTGCACTTCAAGCGCCCGCAGGACGCTCGTGCCGCGGGCATCGAGACCGTCTATCAGAATCTCGCGGTCTCACCAGCGCTCGACGTGGCCGCGAATCTCTTCCTCGGGCGGGAGCGGCGCAAGCCAGGACTGGCCGGAACGGTCTTCCGTGCGCTCGACAAGTCCGGCATGCGCAAGGAAGCACGCGAGCAGGTGCAGAAGCTCGGGATCTCGACCCTTCAGGACGTGACGGTCGCGGTCGAGAACCTGTCGGGAGGGCAGCGCCAAGCCGTGGCGGTCGCACGCGCCGCGGCGTTCGGCTCGAAGGTCGTCATCCTCGACGAGCCGACCGCGGCGCTCGGCGTACGCGAGTCCAACCAGGTGCTGGAGCTGATCGAGCGACTGCGCGAGCACAACGTGCCGGTCATTCTGATCTCGCACAACATGCCGCACGTCTTCCAGGTCGCCGACCGGATCCACGTGCAGCGACTCGGCAAGCGTGCTGCGACGATCACCCCGCAGTCGCATTCGATGACGGATGCCGTCGCCATCATGACCGGAGCCGCACAGGCCTGAGACCTCGCTCGGTCGGGGAGCATCCCGGCCCCCGGCCGAGCAGAGCAGAAGGGACAGACGACATGGAGCCGATCGTGCTCTACGCCGAGTTCACGGCACGACCGGGCGCCCGCACCGAGGTCGAGGGACTGATCCGCGGATACGCGGAGGCTGTCCGCCAGGAGCCGGGAAACGTCGTGTTCGACGTCTACACGCGCGCTGAGGGGGAGGACCGCTTCGTCGTCTTCGAGGTGTACCGCGGTCAGGCGGCGTTCGATGCCCACATCGGGGCCGACAAGGGTGCGGCATTCAACGACGTGCTCGGCCCTCTCATCGTCGGGGGCGCGAGCGAACTCAGCTTCCTTCGCCCGATCGAGGCACGGCTGTGATCGACGCGACGACCATCGACATCGACGTGCTGGTGATCGGTGAGGCCCTGGTCGACATCACGACCACCGGAACAGAGGTGGTCGAGATGCCGGGCGGCGGTCCGGCGAATGTGGCGCTCGGCCTCGGCCGTCAGGGCATCGCGGTGGCACTGCTCACCCGGTTGGGACCCGACGCGCGGGGGAGCGCGATCACCCACCACCTCGAGCGGTCCGGCGTGTGGGTGCTGGCAGAGTCGTTCGGCGCAGGCCCGACGTCCACGGCGCACGCCCACATCCTCGACGACGGCTCGGCGCGCTACGAGTTCAGCATCGACTGGACCGCGTCGCGAGAGAGCCTCCCGGTGAGACCGCGCACCATTCACGCGGGATCCGTCGCCGCTTTCCTCCCACCCGGCGACGAGGTCGTCCTGGAGCAGATCGACCGGCTCGCCCCCGAGATCATCACGTTCGATCCGAACATCCGCCCGGCTCTCGTCGGCGATCTCGATCGAGCGCGAGTGAGGTTCGAGGAGTTCGCACGACGATCCACTGTGCTGAAGCTCTCGGACGAAGACGCCGGCTTCCTGTACCCGGGACTCGATGAAGCCGGCGTACTGACGACGATCGGAGGCCTCGGCCCGCGGCTCGTCGCCATCACGCGCGGGGCACGGGGTGCTGTCCTCGCCGCGGAGGGACGGATCGTGGAGGTGCCTGGTCGCCGCGTCATCGTCGCGGACACGATCGGTGCCGGCGATACCTTCATGGCATCGCTCGTCGCCGACTACCCGGCGCTGCACGACGGTGATCTTACGGAGCAGGCACTGCGGGAACTGGCGGTGCGAGCCGTGGACGCCGCCGCGATCACCGTCAGCCGGCCGGGCGCCGACCTCCCTTGGGCCGGAGAGCTCTCTGTGGCTTCCTGATCCCCGTGCCGGGCCTTCGAGTGAGCGCCCGGTGATCGGATGAGCGCCCCCGCGACCGTCGAGCGGGGGCGCTCATTGCGTTCGGGCGGACGCGGCCACATTTCTTGATTAACCGCTTGACCATCGATCACAGCGCCGGATATGCTCTGCGTAACCGATTAACCAAAGTGGGTGACGATGAGCCAGCGAGGGTTCTATCAGCCGGAAGGCGCGTGGGTCGGGGATGTCATCCCCTGGCAGGAAGAAGGTGTGTTCCACCTCTTCTACCTGTACGAGTCGCGGCGCACGCCGAAAGAGGGCATGCCGTGGCATCGGGTGGTGACCGACGACCTGACCAACTACCACGATGAGGGAATGGCCCTGGCGTCGGGTGGGCACGAGGCCTCCGACTTCAACGTCTACACCGGAAGCATCGTGCTCGTCGAAGACGGGACGCACCACGTCTTCTACACGGGACAGAATCCCGACGTGCTGGGTGATGACGGGCGGCCCCTGCAAGTGGTGATGCACGCGACCAGCACAGACGCGATGCGCTCCTGGCAGCGGCATCCGGGCGACACGTTCGGCGCGACCGCCGGATACGAGACGGGCGACTGGCGGGACCCGTTCGTGTTCTGGGACGAGGACGCGGGGCTCTGGCGCATGCTGATCACCGCGCGTCACGCCACCGGCGCCTCGCGTCGTCGCGGTGTCATCGCGCAGTGCACATCCCACGACCTCTCGACCTGGGAACCGGCCGAGCCGTTCTGGAACCCGGGAAGGTACCTCGCTCACGAATGCCCCGAGGTGTTCCAGTGGGGCGACTGGTGGTACCTCGTGTACTCGGAGTTCAGCGACGCCTTCACCACCCGCTACCGGATGGCGCGCAGCCTGGACGGGCCTTGGCTGGTACCCGAGCACGACACGATCGACGGCCGCGCGTACTACGCGGCGAAATCCGCGGCCCGCGGCGACCGCCGGTTCTTCTTCGGGTGGATCGCCTCCCGCGAAGGCGGCGCCGACGACGGTGCCTGGCAATGGGCGGGGACGATGTCCGTGCTGGAAGCCGAGCAGCGTCGGGACGGCACCCTCGCGTTCCATCCCCCCACGGAGTTGAGGGAGACTTTCTCGGAGCCCGGGCAAGGCATCCCGACAGGCACCGTGCTGGCCGCACCCGACGGCTACATCGACGCGTTGACGGCGGTCGATGCCCCGCCCGCATTCCGCCTGCGCGCGCGCTTCGACATCGACGACGCCACGACCGAGTGCGGAGTGCTGCTGCGTGCCGGCGTCGACGGTGACGAGGGGTATGCGCTCCGCCTCGAGCCCTCGCGCGGGCGCCTCGTCTTCGATCGTTGGCCCCGGCGAGCGACCGGAACGGAGCAGTGGCAGATCTCAGGCGATGTCCCGTTCGCGATCGAACTGGAACGCCCGTGCCACCTCCCGGCAGGTGAGCACGTCCTGGACGTCATCGTCGACGGCGACCTCTGCGTCGCGACGCTCGATGACGCGACGGTGCTGAGTACCCGCCTCTACGACCGTCGGACCGGTCGACTGGGCGCGTTCGTCGGCGAAGGCAGCGCCACCCTCCTCGAATTCTCCGTGTTGTCGCGCGTCGAGACGGAAACGGATGAACCCCTCCACGCGGACGCGCTCGCAGTCACGCGCTGAGACAGCCGACACCCGCACCATCCCTTGCAGTACCCGATCAAAGGAGATTCCCACGATGACAACCATCACACGCGGGGCGGCGATGATCGCCGCGGCCGCGGCAACCGCGCTCATCCTCACCAGCTGCTCGGGAACCTCGGGCGCCTCCGACCCCACCGACGTCGACCCGGACGGCGAGATCGTGCCCCGCGAGATCTCGTGGCTGCTGTCTCGGCCGGCCGACGGCGGCGTCATCACGGCCATGGAGCAGATCGCCGACGAGTACGCCGAAGACCACCCCGGTTTCGGACTCAACCTCATCACGACGCCCGATCGGCCCTCATACATCCAGAAGTACGAGACCCTCGCGGCTGCCAACAAGCTGCCGGAACTGTTCGACACCGACGCCACGCCGTTCGCACGCAAGCTCGCCGGGCAGGGCCGGATGGTGGACGTGGACGCCCTCCTGGAGGATCTCGGCCTCGCCGACGACTACCGTGAGGCGGCGCTGAACTACCAGCGCTTCGACGACGGCTCGCTCTACATGGTGCCGTTCGAGTTCCAGCTCGAGTACTTCTGGTACAACGCCGAGCTACTGGATCAGGCCGGGGTCTCGGTGCCCGCCACGCTCGACGACTTCCCGGCGATGTGCGAAGCGCTCCGTGCGAACGGCGTCACCCCGATCGCCCTGGACGGGCAGGACCAGTGGCCGCTCGAGCGGTACATGGCCTACTACCCGTTCCGCCTCGCCGGACCGGAGTACGTCCAGCAGCTCAAGACGGGGGACGCCTCGTTCGCCGACCCGGCCGGTCGCGCCGCCGCCGAGTGGCTCTACTCGCTCGGCCAGGCCGGCTGCTTCCAGGAGGGTTTCTCGTCGACGGGGTACGCCGACGCGCAGGCGCTGTTCACGTCGGGGAAGGCAGCGGTGTACAACATCGGAACGTGGGAGCTGAGCAACCTGGCGACAGACTCGCTGGACGCGGGCGTGCGCGACACGGTCGACTACTTCACCCTTCCGACCATCGACGGCGCCGTGACCGACGACAACGAGTACGTGACTCCCTCGGGCATCGGCATGGCGGTGAACACCAAGACCTACGACCCGCTGGTGCGCGACTTCCTCGCCTTCGCCCTCGAGCGGTACCCCGAGGTGTACGCGGCCACCGGTGCCCTGTCTCCGACCACGACCGCAGCGACGACGGTCCCCGACGACGCGACGCCGTTGTACACCCGTGCGATCGAGCAGGCCGACAGCGTCGGCCCGCGCATCGCGATGCCGTGGGACACCCAGCTGGACCCGGCGACGAACACCCGCCTGCAGCAGGAGCTGACGCTGCTGGTGCAGGGGGACATCACGCCGGACGAGTTCATCGAGACGATGGACGCGACACTGGCGGAGAACGCCGATGGCTGAAGCCATCGCGCCCGGGACGGCCGCGGCGCAGCCGCGGCCGTCCCGGAGGCACTCGCGCCCGCTCTCGGTTTCCAAGCTGCCGAGGCGATCGACGCTGTCCGTGCTCGTGTTCCTCGTTCCGCCGCTGCTGCTCTACGGCGTCGCGGTGCTGCTTCCGATCATCCAGTCGCTGTTCCTCAGCGTGTTCCGCTGGGACGGCATCACCGACATGGTCTTCGTGGGCGTCGACAACTACGTCAAGATGTTCAGTCGGGACGACGTCTTCTGGACGGCGTTCGGCAACGCCCTCGGCTACCTCGCGATCTGCCTCATCCTGCAGCTGGGCGGCGCGCTCATCGTCGCAAGCCTTCTCACGGCGCTGCCGCGGGCTCGTGAACTGGTGAAGACGATGTATCTCCTGCCGGCCATCATCTCGACCGTCGCGATCGCCTTCCTCTTCCAGCGGATCTACTCGCTCGAACCCGTGGGCCTGCTCAATCAGGTGCTGGCCTGGGTCGGACTGGAGAACCTCCAGACCGCATGGCTGTCGAACGTGCAGACCGTGCTGGCTGCCGTGTCCATCCCCGAGGGGTGGCGGTTCACCGGCCTCTACATGCTGATCATCTACGCGGCGCTGATCGCGGTCCCGCGCGAGCTGGAGGAGGCGGCGCGACTGGACGGCGCGTCGTGGTGGCAGGTGTTCTGGCGGATCCGCTTCCCGTACATCCGCCCGGTGTGGATCACCACGACGATCATGGCCACCACCTTCGCGCTGCGCGGCTTCGACATCCCCTACCTGCTGACCAACGGAGGGCCCGGTCAGGCATCCGAGCTGCTCACGACCTATATGTACAAGACCGCGTTCGTGCACACCGACTACGGATACGCCAGCGCGATCTCGGTGTTCATCGTGGTCGAATGCCTGGTCGCCGTCGGCATCATCTTCCTCCTGCTTCGCCGAAGGGACGACTCATGACCGCTTCCACGCTCCACGCGCCCGCCCCCCCGGCGCCGCGGAGGCCCGCCTCGGCGCCGATTCGGCGTCGACCATCGCAGTCGCCGCGGCTGCGGCTGCAGCGGACCCTGCTCACCGCGACCATCGTGGTCATCGTCATCGTGCAGGTCTACCCGCTCCTCTGGCTGTTCGTGACCAGCTTCCGGACGGCGGCCGACTTCGCCGCGGGGAACCCGTTCGCGCTCCCGCAGTCGTTCACCCTCGACAACTACGCCCGTGCATTCGGCACGGGAAACCTGTGGATGAACATCCTCAACAGCCTGATCGTCACGCTGGGTGCCAGCGCCCTCATCGTCATCGCAGGAATGATGGCGGCATATGCGCTCGAGGTGCTGGGCTTCCGTTTCAGCAACTCGGTCAGGGCGCTGCTGCTGCTGGGGATCATCGTGCCGGTGCAGATCGCCCTGGTCCCGCTGTTCATCGACTACTCGCAGGTCGGCCTGCTCGACACCCACATGTCGATGATCATCCCGCTCGCCGCGTTCTCGCTACCGATGGCGGTGTACCTGTTCTCGTCGTTCTACAAGTACATTCCGCGAGAGACGTACGAGGCGGCATCCCTCGACGGCGCCGGCCCCTACCGGATCTTCGCGCGCATCACCTTGCCGCTGTCGGTGAACACCATCGTCACCGTGGTGCTCGTGAACAGCATCTTCATCTGGAACGATTTCATCTTCGCGAACACCTTCGTGCTCTCGGACGGATTGAAGACGATCCCGTTGGGTCTGCAAAACTACATCGGAGCGATGGGGAACACCGACTGGACTGCGACGTTCGCTGCCGTCTGCGTCACCGTGACTCCGTTGCTGCTCGTGTTCCTGGTCCTGAACAAGGCGATGATCTACGGACTCGAGAGCGGAGCGACGAAGGGGTGAGGATGCCCGAGCACGGCAGGACCGGGTCCGCGGTGACGATGCGCGATGTCGCGAAGGCGGCCGGCGTCTCGGTGGCCACCGTGTCGCACGTCGTCAACGACAAGCCTGGCGCGCGGATCGGCGACGACGCCCGTCGGCGTGTCCAAGAAGCCGTGGCCGCGCTCGGCTACCGGCCGAACGCATTGGCGAAAACGCTCTCTCAGGGCACCTCCCGGTTCATCGGACTCGTATCGGACGCGATCGCGACCACACCGTTCGCCGGACAGATCATCCACGGTGCCCAGAACGAGGCGTGGCGGCATGGCTACGTGCTCCTCGTCGCGGACACGGACGGGAACCGTGCGGCCGAGGACGAAGCGATCGCCATGATGCTCGAGCACCAGGTCCACGGCGTGCTCTACTCCAGCTGGTACCACCACGAGATCACGGTGCCCCCGGCGCTGCTGCAGACCGACACCGTGCTCGTCGACTGCTTCGCGACAGGCAGCGACCTTCCTGCGGTGGTTCCAGACGAGGAACAGGGCGGACGACTTGCCACCGAGGAACTGATCGCTGCCGGCCACCGCCGCATCGCCTTCATCAACACCACGACCCCTTCACCGGCGCAGACCGGCCGGCTTGCCGGGTACCGCGCCGCATTGGAGGCGGCCGGGCTGCCGTACGACCCCGAGTTGGCGTTCTTCGCCGCGCCTCAACAGGAGGGCGGGTACGCGGCGACCGCGTCGATCGTCGCCGCACAGGTCACGGCGGTGTTCTGCCACAACGACCGGGTGGCCATGGGCCTGTACGACGGCCTCCGCGAGGGCGGGCTGCGGATCCCGGAGGACATCGCCATCATGGGGTTCGACAACCAGGACGTGATCGCCGCACACCTGCGCCCTCCGCTGTCGACGGTGGCGCTGCCGCACTACGAGCTCGGTGCCACCGCGGTGCGCGTCCTTCTCGGACTCGAGAAGGCGGACGCGGCGGGACCCTACCTCGTGGCCTGCCCGCCCGTGCTGCGTCAGTCCGTCTAGGGCTCGAGAAGGCGGACGCGGCGGGACCCTACCTCGTGGCCTGCCCGCCCGTCTAGGGCTCGGCGGCCCGTGCAGAGCGATGCGCTGCCCGCGCACACAGGGATCGAGCGGCACGGGTCGGTGTGGTCGTGAGTCCGACCGTCAGCACGATGACGTCACGTGAATAGTTCGCGGTGGAAACGGCTCCGAAACATCGGATGGCCACCATGGAGACGTGGAACCCCTGTCAGACAGCTGGACAGCGCCGCCAGGCGGAGGCCGCGTCGGTGCGGTGGACTACGTGCTGCGTGACCTCAGTGAGGCGATCGCCGCCGGAATCGCGCGCGTGGGGGATCGGCTGCCGTCCGAACAGGCGCTCGCTGCGCGGTACGGGGTCTCGCGGGCGGTCGTCCGCGAGGTGCTTCGCATCCTGGAGACGCGCGGACTGACGGTGACGAGGACGGGGCGGGGCACCTTCGTCACCGCCACGGAACCGGCCAGGGACATGCGATTCGGCAGCTACTCGGCCGGGCACCTCATGGAGGCGCGCCCTCACATCGAGGTCGCTGCGGCGGGTCTTGCCGCGGTGCGTCGCAGCGAGGACCAGGTCACGGCGTTGCAGGAACTGCAGGAGCAGATGGAAGCGGAGGAGGACCCCCAGCGGTGGGTCGATCTCGACGCTCGGCTTCATGCGGCGATCGCATCCGCGTCCGGGAACCCCGTGTTCGCGGACGTCCTGGAGAGCATCCGGATGGTCCTCGCGCAGCAGTCCAGTGTCATCAACCTCACGCCCGGTCGACGTCACCAGAGCGACGCCGAGCACCGGGCGATCATCGCCGCGATCGCGCGCGGTTCGGTGGAAGAGGCAGAGGACAGCATGGGCTACCACCTCGACCAGGTGAAGGAGGTTCTGCTCAGCATCACGATGCTCGACGAGCGGCGCTGAAGGAGTCGCCCTTGGCCGAGTGGTCCCCACGTGCACCACCCTCCGAAAGGCAAATGTCATGACTGACAATCCCCCCGTCGCGAAGATGGATCCCGAGGACGCTCTCGAGAACGATCGCGAACTCACCGGTGACCGCGCTGAAGCCGTCCAGGACTTCTCCAGCGAGGACGCCGGCTATCACAAGGCCCTGCGGCCCCGCCAGATCCAGATGATCGCGATCGGCGGCGCGATCGGCACCGGTCTGTTCATGGGCGCCGGCGGTCGCCTCGCGTCCAGCGGCCCGGCCCTGATCCTGGTCTACGCCGTCTGCGGCTTCTTCGCCTTCCTCATCCTCCGCGCCCTCGGCGAGCTTGTCCTGCATCGCCCGTCCTCGGGGTCGTTCGTCTCGTACGCGCGGGAGTTCTACGGGGAGAAGCTCGCGTTCGGTGCGGGCTGGATGTACTTCCTCAACTGGGCGATGACCTCGATCGTCGACGTCACCGCCGCGGCTCTCTACGTGAACTTCTGGGCCCAGTACTGGGAACCGCTGCAGCAGATCCCGCAATGGGTGATCGCGCTGGTCGCACTGGTCGTGGTGCTGTCACTGAACCTTGTGAGCGTCAAGCTGTTCGGCGAGATGGAGTTCTGGTTCGCGCTCATCAAGGTCGCCGCGCTCGTGATCTTCCTCATCGTGGGCACGTGCTTCATCGTCTTCAACGGGTCCACCGATGTCGGCCCGACCGGGTTCACCGTGATCGCCGAGAACGGCGGCATGTTCCCGATGGGATTCATCGCGCCTCTCCTTGCGATCACCGGGGTGGTGTTCGCCTACGCGGGCATCGAGTTGATCGGGACCGCGGCCGGTGAGACGGCGAATCCCGCGAAGGTGATGCCGAAGGCGATCAACACCGTGGTGCTGCGGATCGCCATCTTCTATGTCGGATCGATCCTGCTGCTGTCGCTGCTGCTTCCGTTCGACGTGTACCAGGCTGGCCAGTCGCCGTTCGTGACGTTCTTCTCCCACATCGGATCCCCCGAAGCCGGGGCGATAGCGGGGTCGGTGATGAACTTCGTCGTGCTCACGGCCGCGCTGTCGAGCCTGAACGCGGGCCTGTACTCGACCGGCCGCATCCTGCGGTCCATGTCGGTGAACGGCTCCGCGCCGGCGTTCACCGCCGCCATGAGCAAGAACGGCGTGCCCTATGGCGGCATCCTGCTCACCGCGGTGATCACGCTCGCCGGCGTCGGCATCAACGCGCTCTGGCCGTCCCAGGCGTTCGAGATCGTCCTCGAGATCTCCGCGCTCGGGATCATCGGCGGCTGGGCCACGATCATCCTCTGCCAGCTGAAGCTGCAGCGGTGGGCGAAGCAGGGGAAGGTCGTCCGCCCCGCGTTCCGGCTCTTCGGGGCGCCCTTCACGTCCTACCTGACGCTTGCGTTCCTCGCGTTCGTGCTCGTCACCATGGCGTTCTCCGAAACGGGGCGCTGGGTGCTCGCGTCGCTGGTCCTGCTGATCCCCGCCCTCATCATCGGCTGGTTCGCTGCACGCGGCAAGATCCAGGAGGCCGCCCGCGCGCGCGAGGGCTACACCGGCAGCCACCCCGTCATCGCCACGCGACCCGCCGAGGACGCTCTGCGACGCCGGGACTGAGCGACTGAAGGGGGGACGGATGCTGCGCCCCGCGGCATCCGTCCTCCCATCGCTTTTTCACCCGCTCCCATCAGCCGATCGCTCGATCGGCGTCTGCGGGGCTGGTGAACTCGATCCGGGTACCCGCCCGAACTCGCGTAATAGATCTCCGAGGGCGGTGTCTCTTCAGTGGGGGATAGCGCCGGAGCCCCGGTCCGGCACCCCGGCCGTGGGTCCCGAGCTCGCGGCTACCGGGGGCGCCGGCATTCTCGCGTCGGCCCCCCGGTCAATCCCGGGTGTCGCCGGGTCATCCACCCGGGTTCCGCAACGTCCGGAGGGCCTCGAGCCACTCCTTGCTCGCGTCGTGCAGTTCGGAACGCGACTGCTCGGCGGCCGCGTCCTGGCGATCCAACTCCGCTGGAGCCGACTCGATGCTCCTGCCGAGTTCGGGTACCCGTCGCGCCGCCGCCCGGAGCTCACGCGAGCCGAGCAGCTCGCGGGCGGATTCGGCGCGCGCGACGAGCCTCCTGCCTTCGCGGTGCTCGACGACCTCCGTGGTGCGCTTGAGACCGCTCACCTTGCTGACGCCCGCGACGTACTTGCCGTCCCCCTTCACGCGGAATTCGAAGTTCTTGAACGGGTCGAACCTGCTGGCGTTGACGCTGAACTGTGCCATGTCCCGGTTCCTTCGGCTCAGACGGCGCTCGCGCCGGCGATCTGCTGCAGTCGGATGACGACGAACTCCGCGGGCTTGAGCGGCGCGAAGCCGACGTGGACGTTGACGATGCCCCGGTCGATGTCCGACTGCGTCGTCGTCTCCCTGTCGCACTTGACGAAGTACGCATCGCGCGGGGTGCGGCCCTGGAACGCGCCCTGGCGGAAGAGGTCGTTCATGAACGTGCCGACGTTGAGGCGGATCTGCGCCCACAGCGGCTCGTCGTTGGGTTCGAACACGACCCACTGCGTTCCGCGGAAGAGCGACTCCTCGATGAAGAGCGCGGTGCGCCGCACGGGGATGTACTTCCACTCGTTCGCGAGCGAGTCCGCACCCTTCAGCGTGCGCGCCCCCCACACGACGCGGCCGGCGCCCGCGAACGCGCGCAGGCTGTTGATGCCGAGCGTGTTCAGCTGCCCGATCTCGCCGTCGCTCAGCGGGACCGAGAGCTCGGGCACGCCGTTGAGCGTCGCCTCGAGGCCGGCCGGCGCCTTCCACACGCCGCGGGTCGCATCGGTGCGGGCGAGCACGCCTGCCACCGCGCCCGAGGCCCCGAAGGTCTCGAGCTGGTTGTCGCGGAGCGGGTTGGTCTGCCGCAGCCTCGGGAAGTACACCGCCGCGTTCGCGCTCACCGTTCCGAGCGACGCGAGACCCGACGCCGCGTCGCCGGCCGTGTCCCAGGTCGGCGGGGCGTCGATCACGTAGAACGCGCGCCGCGTCTCGGCATAGGTCGCCGCCTCCGCGATGACGTCGGCCTCGACCTCGCCGCCGGGACCGTCGGGCGACACCCCCTGATACGGGGGAATGACGAGGAGGTTGAAGATGTCGGCGTCCTCGAGCGCGTACAGTCCCGTCTTGGCGCCGAGCGAGCCCTTCACGTCGGCGGCGACGAGGTCATCGCCGTCGTCTCCGCCGGCGAGCCGCTGGCTCGCCTCCTGCGAAGGGTCGCCCGGCGTCGGCGTGAGGTCGTCCCAGATCGTCTTGCCCGCCGATGGCGTGCCCGTGTGGACCTTGGGGCGACTGCTGTCGGGCACGGTCCCTGCCGTGCGCACGAGGACGGACTCGTTGCCGAGGACCCGCGACAGCAGTCGCGGATGGTCGGCCGGTGCGAGGACGACATTGCGATGGGCCTCGATCATTCCTGTCGCGCTGTCGCGGACGGTCAGGTTGAACAGGGTGTCGGGCTCGTCGCCCAGAGCCGCGTCGTGGGGGCGCGTCTCGTGGTCGATGCGCACGCGGAGGCCGTCGCCCCACAGGCCGACATCGACCGCCTCGAGCGTGAGGAGGTCCGCACCGGTGTCGAGGGCGAGGTCGACCGAGGACGACGCGGGGTCGTCGGCGTCGGACGCCGCATCGTTCACGACGCGGACGATCACGGCTGTGCCGCCGCCGTTGAGGAAGAAGTCGCGCACGGAGAAGCCGAGCCGGCTGAGCCTCCAGAGTCCGCCGAACACGCGCTCGAACTCACCGAAGTTCGTCACGACGACGGGCCTGTCCACCGGGCCGCGGGGCGCCCGCCCCACGAAGGCGGTGACCGCGGTGGAGACCCCGACGATCGTCCGAACCCCGCTGGCCACCTCCTCGATGTACACGCCGGGACAGGTCAGTTGGGACCGCATGGCTGTCTCCGGAGAGGATGCATCGATCTGGGGCCCCGACGGCGATACCCGAGGCCGACAGGAGGGAGGCGACCCCACCAGGTGGTGTCGTCGGCGTGGCCTCGACGACCACGGTGCGAAATGCAAGGACCTCGATTCGAGAGTCAATCCCTCGCGGTGGGGGCTGTCAAGGGCCCGGCGCGCAGGGTCGATCTCCCGTCGAACAGGTGACACGGGGGACCCGCGTTCCTACAGTTGAGTCACGACGCCGACGCTGTGGGAGTCCGGCGTCCAAGTCGCATGCGGTGGAAGGGGAGTGGCCGTGGTCCAGGACGTGCAATCGACCGAGGATCCGGCACCCGCGCCTGCACGCGCACACGCTGCACCGCCGGTGACCCGCGGCACCCTCGTGTGGTTCGGTCTCGGCTTCGCGCTCCTATCGTTCTTCGCCGCCTTCCTCGGATCGTGGCTCGCGAGGTCGGTCGACACGGCCACACCCGCTCCCGCGCCGGAGCCTTCGGCGTCGCCGGAGTACGAGGACGTGCTCGCCGAGATCCTTCCGGCCGGGTCGGCGGTGCGCGCCGGGTCCGGAGCGCCGGAGGCGGGCAAAGGCTACGAGGGTGACGTCTTCATCGACATCCTCAACGCCGATGTGTACCTCTTCCAGGACGGCACGTGGACGGTGGTGGGCAACATCCGTGAGGCGGCGGCGGAGAACCTCACGGGCGAGCAGGGGCCGGCGGGCGCACAGGGTTCCCAGGGCGAGCAGGGCGCGCAGGGCCCGAGCGGCGCGCCGGGTGCGCCGGGAACGCAGGTGGTGCTCGGCACGTCCGCGCCCGACGACGGCGCCTGCACCGCCGACGGTGACGTGTTCATCGACACGGCTGCCGTCCAGTTCTACGAGTGCAGCGACGCGGCGTGGGTGCTGTTCGGCCCGACGGCCGAGGACGATCCGACCCCGGATGCCGGCGAGTAACCGCCGCGACACGTCAGCGGCGGGTGGACGCCGTCACGGTGAACTTGGCGTTGCGTGCGATCTGCCGTGTGGGGCCGACCGTGCGATCGAGCGCCGGACGGTAGCGCAGTCCGGAGTTCCACACGGCCCAGAGTTCGCCGCCGGGCCGCAGCACGCGAGCAGCCTCCGCGAACATCCGCGGAGCGATGGCATCGTGCACCGCCGACCCCGAGTGGAACGGCGGGTTCAGTGCGATGAAGGTCGCGCTCGCGTCCGGCTGTGCGCCGAGCATGTCGTCGCGGACGACGTGGACGCGGTCGGCGACGCCGTTCGCCTCCGCCGTCGCGTGCGCGGATGCGACCGCGGCTGCGGACTGGTCGCACGCGAGCACGCGGAGAGACGGATGCCGCAGTGCCAGCGCCGCCGCGACCACACCGGTCCCGCACGCGAAATCGATCGCCGCGCCATCGGCGAGCGGGGGCAGGTGCTCCAGCAGGAACCTCGTCCCGATGTCGATCGACGCCCCGGCGAACGCTCCTCCGTACGCGCAGACGACGATCCCGTCGTGTGTCGCGCGGCTCGGAACCGGGTCACGGCCGTCGTGGGGCTCGCGGGCGATGAGCACGCGGGACTTCTGGCGGGCGTGAGTGACATCGAGGCGGGCGAACCGTTCGCGCAGCACGTCGTTCATGGCGAGCGTCATGTGCTTCACTCGACCACCCGCGAACACGACGACATCGGGCGCCGCGTATGCGGCGATCAGCGCCGCGACGTCACGCAGCGCGTCGAGCGACCTCGGCAGCCGCAGCAGCACGACCCGTGCGCCGCGCACCAGCTCCGGCGCCAGCGGCAGCGACGCGAACGCGTCGCCGAGTCCGAAGCGCTCGGAGTTCGCCGCGAGAGCGCGTTCGCCGGTGAGCGGGTCCTGATGGACACGGATGCCGCAACCGCCGTCCGCGGCCGCGCTCAGCGTCAGCGCGCCGTAGCCGTCGCCGATCACCACCAGCCCGCCGCCCGTCGCTGTCGACCGAGCGATCGCGGATTCTTCGAGCAGCAGCCGGTCCGCAGCATCCGCCGCCACGAGGTCCGGAGCCTCCACGTCGGGCCACCGGCGCAGGCCGTCGAGCGAGAATGTCACCGTCCCACGGTAGCCGGGCGCGCGGCGTCCGCTTCCCGGGACAGCGGGTGAATGCGTGCCGTCACGGGGCAGCGGGACTAGCATTCAACGGTGCCAGACCGTGCGTTCAGTCCCGTCATCTCGCTGCTGACCGTGGCCGCCGTCTGGGACGCGCACCTCGGCGCGCAGCTGCGCGACCTCGGGCTCACCACCCGAAAGTACGGACTGCTCGCCCACATCGAGGCGACGCCCGGCATCTCGTTCAGCGAACTCGCGCGCCGCTCCCAGATCACCGTGCAGTCGGCGCACACCGCGGTGCAGACCCTCGTCGCCGACGGGCTCGTCGCGGACGCCACGAAGCACGCGGGCGCGGCCTCCGATCTGCGCGTGACCGAGCGGGGGAACGAGGTGCTGCAGGCGGCCGAGCAACGGCTGGCAGCGCTCGACGCGGGACTGGCCGCGGGGGCGCCCGCACTCGCCAGCGCGTTGGAGGGTCTGCACGAGCAGCCGTTCGGACTGGCCCCCGAGTAGGCCGGGAGCGCGGGGGCCCGCGAACCTTCAGAAAGCCTGAAGCACTTTCAGTTACGCTGAAGGTGTGTTCCGCAATCCCCACACCCTGTTCCGCGCGCTCGCTGTCTTCGAGGCGATCTCGTGGACCCTCCTCATCGCCGGCCTCATCCTCCGCGCCACCACCGACTGGGCGCTCGGCGTCACGATCGGCGGCGGCATCCACGGCTTCATCTTCCTGTCGTACGGCGCGACCGTGATCCTCGTCGCCCTCAACAACCGCTGGCGTGTCGGCCCGACGGTGCTCGCGCTCGTGAGCGCCGTCATCCCGTACGCCACGATCCCCGCGGAGTTGTGGCTCCAGCGCAGCGGTCGGCTCGCCGGCGCGTGGCGGCTCGAAGTCACCGACGACCCGCGCGACGACACGTGGTACGACCGGCTCATGCGCTGGTTCCTGCGGCGGCCCTGGGTCCTCGGCGCGCTGATCGCCCTCGCCGTCGTGCTCCTGTTCGTCGTGCTGCTCATCCTCGGTCCGCCCGGCGGGCGGGGTTGACGGCCCGCGTCCTCGTCCGCCCCGCCTCCCGAGGGTGGGGTGGACGAGGACGCATCGCGGTCGTGGAGACGGATGCCGCGGCTCGGCGCCACGCCGGCCGCTGCTGCAGGGTCGGGTGTTGCCGCCGGCGTCGTCGACGACGGAGGCTGCGGGGCTCAGCGCCAGGCGGGGAGCTGCTGCAGCGTCCAGGTGTTGCCGTCGGGGTCGTCGAACTGCACGAACCGGCCCCAGTCCTGGTCGTCGACCCCGCGCCCCTCGACGCCGTTGGCGCGCAAGTGTGCCAGTGCCTCGTCGGCGTCGGGCACCACGACCTGGATGGTGTTCTGCTGTCCGGGTGAGAGAGTGTTGCCGAGCCCGGTGCCGAAGGCGATGGAGCAGGCCGACCCGGGCGGAGTCATCTGCACGAAGCGGAGCCCCTCGACAGGGGTCTGGTCGTGGTCGGCATGGAAGCCGATCCGCTCGTAGAACTCCTTCGCGCGGTCGACGTCGGACACCGGCACGTGGATCAGCTCGATCTTCCAGTCCATGGTTCTCCCTCTTCGATCTCGATCCCCCATGCTCACGCTACGCCCGGGGTGGGACACCCTCCGGGACGGATCCGGCACAGCGGGGAATACCTCTGCCGCGGAGCGGTTGAACTTGACAATGCCCGTATCAAGTTCAAAACTTGATGCTCGTTCACTCAAGTTTCAGGAGACGGAATGCCCGAAGACTTCACTCCTCAGGCCGGCGACGACGCGAGCTCGTTCGACGAGTTCCTGGCACGCTACCTCGCGGGCGAGCGCGCGCGTGCCGAGCGCTCGATCGACCTGAGCCGCTACCTCGGCTCACGCACCCAGGAGCTGCTCCGGCGTGCCGGCAGGTACGCGCTCGAGCGCGGCCAGCAGGAGCTCGACGCGCTGCATGTGCTGCGCATCCTCGTCGCCGAGGCCCCGGCGCGTGAGGCCGTCCAGCGCATCGGCGCGGACGCCGACGCCATCGCGCGCGCCACCGAGGAGCGCCTTCCCTCCGCGACGGCGGGCGCCGACGTCGACGGGGCCGTGGTGACCTCGTCGGTGCAGCGGGCGCTGTTCCACGCGTTCCAGGTCGCCCGCTCGTCCGGATCGACGTACGTCGACCCCGAACACCTCTTCTTCGCCCTCGTGCTCGCGCAGGACACCCCCGCCGGTCAGGTGCTGGCGCGCGCCGGCGTGACCGCCGAGGCGCTCATGCAGGGTGCCCGCGAGACCGTCACACCGGGTGAGACCACGCCGTCCGATGTGCGGCCCGAGGGTGCGGCATCCGACACCCCCATGCTCGACACGTACGGCACCGACCTGACGGCGCGCGCCGTGGCCGGCGAGCTCGACCCCGTGATCGGACGGGCCGACGAGATCGAGCAGACGATCGAGATCCTCAGCCGCCGCACCAAGAACAACCCGGTGCTCGTCGGCGAGGCCGGTGTCGGCAAGACCGCGATCGTCGAGGGCCTCGCCCAGGCGATCGTCGACGGCGCCGTGCCCGAGCAGCTGCTCGGCAAGCGGGTCATCGCGCTCGACCTGCCTGCGATGCTCGCGGGAACCCGCTACCGCGGCGACTTCGAGGAGCGCCTCACCAAGACCATGGACGAGATCGCCGCGCACAAGGGCGAGCTGATCGTCTTCATCGACGAGGTGCACACCGTGGTCGGCGCCGGGGGCGCCGGTGACGGCGGCATGGACGCGGGGAACATCCTCAAGCCGCGCCTCGCGCGCGGCGAGCTGCACCTCGTGGGCGCCACGACGCTCAAGGAGTACCGCGTCATCGAGAAGGACCCCGCGCTCGAGCGCCGGTTCCAGCCGGTCCGCGTGGGTGAGCCCTCCGTCGAGGACGCCGTGCTGATCCTCCGCGGCCTCAAGCCCGCGTACGAGGAGCACCACGGCATCGTCTACACCGACGAGGCGCTGCGCGCGGCCGTCGAGCTCAGCGACCGGTACCTCAGCGAGCGGGTGCTGCCCGACAAGGCCATCGACCTCATCGATCAGGCCGGTGCCCGGCTGCGGCTGCGCCTCGGGTCGAAGGTCGACGTGAGCGGGCTGATCGAGCGGCTCGCGACGCTCGAGGCCGACAAGAACGCCGCGGTGTCGGCGGAGCACTACGAGGAGGCGTCGCAGATCCGCGACCAGATCGCCGATGTGCAGGACCGCCTCGAGCGGGCCACCGCCGCAGGCGCCGCGGTGCGCACCGAGGCGGTCGTCGACGAGCCCGAGATCGCCGCCGTGATCAGCCGCGCCACCGGCATCCCGGTGAACCGCGTGACCGAGACCGAGCGCGAGCGCCTGGCGTCCCTCGAGGACGAGCTGCACGATCGCGTGATCGGGCAGGAGGACGCCGTGACCGCGGTCGCCAAGGCCGTACGGCGCAACCGCACCGGCATGGGCGATGCGCGTCGCCCGGTGGGGTCGTTCCTCTTCCTCGGTCCGACCGGCGTCGGCAAGACCGAGCTCGCGAAGGCGCTGGCGGGGTCGCTCTTCGACGACGACACAGCCGTGATCCGCTTCGACATGAGCGAGTTCGGCGAGCGGCACACCGTGTCGCGCCTCGTCGGAGCCCCTCCCGGATACGTCGGCTACGACGAGGCCGGACAGCTCACCGAGCGCGTGCGGCGCAACCCGTACTCGATCGTGCTGTTCGACGAGATCGAGAAGGCGCACCCCGACGTGTTCAACCTGCTGCTTCAGGTGCTCGACGACGGCCGCCTGACCGACGGCCAGGGTCGCACGGTCGACTTCCGCAACACGGTGGTGGTGATGACCTCGAACCTCGGCTCGGAGTTCCTCGCATCGCGTGGTGGAGCGATCGGGTTCCTCGCCAACGGCGGAGGGGCCACCGGATTCGGCTCGGAGAAGGATCTGCGCGACCGGGTGTTCGGCAAGCTGCGCGAGGCGATGCGTCCGGAGTTCCTCAACCGCATCGACGAGATCGTGCTGTTCCGCAGGCTCGAGAAGCCGCAGCTTCAGAGCATCGTGCGCCTGTTGCTCGGTGCCTCCGACGCGCGGCTCGCGAAGCGCGAGGTGTCGCTGGTCGTGACCGACGCGGCGGTGGCGTGGCTCGCCGACAACGGGTACGAGCCCGAGTACGGCGCCCGGCCGCTGCGCCGCCTCATCCAGCGCGAGGTCGACGACCGTATCGCCGACCTGTTCGTCACGGGTGCGCTCGCCGACGGCGGGACCGTGACGGTGGATGCCGCGGCCGACGCGCTGTCGGTGGTGGCGGGTTCACGCGTCGCCGTGGCCGCCTGACCGACCCTCGACCTCTGACCTCGACCTCTGACCTCGACTCTCTGACCTCGACTCTCTGCTCACCTGTCACGATCTGCTGGTCCCACCGGCACTTCGTGACAGGTGAGCGGGGAGGGCGCCGCGTCAGGGGGCAGCATCCGTTTCAGGGTCCGCGCGTTGTGGACGGCGTGGGCCTCGCCGTCGTTGTTGAAGTACGCGTACACCTCGTGGCCGGCACGCTCCCATTCGCGGATGCGCTCGGCCCACCAGGCGAGATCGTCGTCGGAGTACGAGCCGCCGTACAGGTGCTCGGGGTCGGGACCGTGCAGGCGCACGTAGACGAGGCGGGCGGTCGCACGCAGGATGCACGGCAGGTGGGCGCCGCTCATGACGCAGTACGCGGCGCCGTGGCGCTCGAGGATCGAGAAGACGGCCTCGTCGGTCCAGGACGGATGCCGCAACTCGACGACCGGCCGGATCCACGGGGGCAGCGCCGTGAGGAAGTGCTCGAGGCGGGCGTCGTCGCGCTCCATCTGCGGGTGCAGCTGCACGAGGAGCGGCCCGCGCCGCCCGCGCAGTTCGTGAAGGCCACGACCGACGCGGGAGATCCAGGTCTCCGGCTCCCGCAGGCGCCGTGCATGCGTCAGCCCTCGCGGCGCCTTGACGGTCATCTCGAAAGCGCCCGGCAGGCGTTCGCGCCACGCGGCGAAGCGCGCATCGGGAGGCCAGCGGTAGAAGCTGCCGTTGAGCTCGACGGTGTCGAACTCCGCCGCATACTGGTCGAGCCACGTGCGCTGGTCGCCTTCGTAGACCGCGCCGCGCCAGTGCGGATACACCCATCCCGACGTCCCGATCCGTGCCATGGGTCCCAGCCTCGACGCGGGAGCCGCCGGCGGCCAAGGGGTTGCGCGGTTGCGGCACGTTCACTAGCCCCGGCCGGCGTGCGCGTGTCGGCGGGCGCTGACAGAGTGGGAGCATGACCCGCATCGGCGCGATCTTCAACCCCTACACGCACAGCCCCGACGAATTCCGCGACGCGGTGCTCGCCGCCGAATCGGAGGGGCTGCCCGAGCTGTGGATCTGGGAGGACTGCTTCCGGCAGTCCGCGTTCGCGACCGTGGGAGCGGCGCTCGCGTGGACGGAGGGGCTGCGGATCGGCATCGGGATCGCGCCCCTGCCGCTGCGCAACGTGGCGTCGACCGCGATGGAGATCGCCACCGTCGAGCGCCTGTTCCCGGGGCGGCTGCTTCCGGGCGTCGGTCACGGGGTGCTCGACTGGATGGGGCAGGTGGGCGCGCGCGTCGCCTCGCCGCTGACCCTCATGCGCGAGTACGTGCCCGCCCTGCGCGGCCTCCTCGCCGGTGACGAGCTGAATGTCGACGGCCGGTACGTCGCGCTGCGCGACGTGCGCCTGAACTACCCGCCGACGTCGCCGCCCTTCGTGTACGCGGCCGCCGAGGGCCCGAAGACGCTGCGACTGAGCGGTGAGGTCGCCGACGGCACGGTTCTCGACAGCGGGCACACCGCGAGCGAGTACGCCGTCGCGGCCGCGGCCATCCGTGAGGCCCGTGCCGCAGCCGGCCGTGGCGACGGTCACGACGTCGTCGCCTACGTCGTGACCGCATTCGGCGCAGATGCCGAGGCTCGCGCGATCGCCGATGTCGGCGACAAGCCCGGACCCGAGGAGCGCGCGCTGTGGGGCGACCCGGCGGAGGTCGCCGCTCGCGCGCAGCGATTCTTCGACGCCGGCGTCGACGATGTCGTGCTGCTGCCCTCGTCTCGCGGCGACATCGCCGAGTTCTATCGGGCGGCCGCCGAGGTGTCCCGCCTCGTAAGTGCGAGCGCCGCATGACGGCGGCGCTCTCGATCGGGGTCGCGGCGGCAGCGGGCGCGGAGGTCGCCGCGCGCGTCGCCGCGGCTGCCGAGGCGGCAGGGCTGCACGCCCTCTGGGTGAACGACACCCCCGGGCACGACGCGCTCGGGGCACTGGGCGCCGCCGCGGGCGAGACGGAGCGGCTGGTTCTCGCCACGGGAGTGCTGCCCATCGACCGGCGCACGCCCGACGACATCGTCGCCGGCATCTCGGGGCTTCCGGCGGACCGGCTCGTGCTGGGCATCGGCTCCGGACAGCTGCGCCACGGGGCAGTCGAAAGCGTGACGGATGCTGCCGCCGCCCTCCGTGCGCGTACGGAGGCGTGTGTCGTGGTCGGCGCGCTCGGCCCTCGTATGCGGCGCGCGGGCGCCACCGCGTCGGGCGGACTGCTGCTCAGCTGGCTCACACCCGAGATCGCAGCCGAGCAGGCTCGGCACGCCCATGAGCTCGCCGGCACGGCGCACGTCGCGCTGTACGTGCGGACGGCGGTCGACCCCGCCGCGGCCGCGGTGCTCGACGAGGAGGCGCGGCGTTACGCCGGGTACCCCGCCTACGCGGCGAACTTCGCGCGCCTGGGTGTCGAGGCGGCGGACACGGTCATCCGGCCCGCAGCGCTTCGTGACAGGATCGCCGCCTATCGCGCCGTCGCCGACGAGGTGGTCCTCCGTGCCCTCACCGCTTCGGGCGGCGTCGACGAGCACCTCCGGTTCATCGACGCCGTCGCCGAGGCCGTCGCGTGAGGGCTGCACGCCAGGTCGCGGTCGTCGCCGGTGCGTCCGGCTTCGTCGGTCGCGCGGTGGTGCGCGCCTTCGCCCAGGACGGGTACGACGTGCGCACCGTCGGCCGCTCGGGCGCCGATGCGACGTGGGACGACGGGGGCACCATCCGCTCCCTGGTCGACGGCGCCGCCGTTCTCGTGAACCTCGCCGGCAAGTCGGTGAACTGCCGGTATACCGATGCGAACCGCGACGAGATCCTCCGATCGCGGGTCCAGACGACGAGGACGCTGCGGGAGGCCGTGACGGATGCTGCGACCCCGCCTCGCGTGTGGCTCAACGCGAGCACCGCGACGATCTACCGCTACGCGATGGACCGGCCCCAGACCGAGATCGACGGCGAACTCGGCGAGGGCTTCTCCGTCGAAGTGGCGCGGAACTGGGAGGACGAGTTCTTCGCGTGCGACCTGCCGGAGACACGCCGGGTCGCCCTGCGGATGGCCATCGTCGTCGGCGACGGCCCCGCGACGCGCACACTGCTGCGCCTCGCACGACTCGGTCTCGGCGGCACGCAGTACGACGGGCGATGGTGGGCGCATCGCCGGTACCGCGGGATCGGCGCGCACCCCACAGGGGACGGGCGGCCGTCCTGGCATCGGTCGGGCGGGCGGCAGCGATTCAGCTGGATCCACCTCGACGACGTCGTCGGCGCGGTGCGGTTCGTCCGAGACCGGCCCGAGATCGCTGGGCCGGTGAACCTCGCCGCTGCCGAGGCGAGCGACAACCGCACGCTGATGGCGACGCTGCGACGCGTGGTCGGGCAGCCGATCGGTCTTCCGGCCTACCGCTTCATGCTCGAGCCGGCGATGGCGGTGCTGCGGACCGAGCCGGAGCTCGTGCTCAAGAGCCGCTGGGTCGCGCCGAGCGTGCTGCTGTCGGCCGGCTACGAGTTCGCGCACCGCGACCTGGGATCCGCGCTGCGCACCGTCGCCCGCTGACTTCGGGGCGCTGCGCGCGGTCGTGGCGCGGACCCCGCGTCGAGCCGGCGACACGTGTCCGTGGCCGGTGCCAGAATGCCGGTGTGCTTCTGAATGAGCTGGTGGCCGCGACGGGCGAGGTCGCGGCGACGTCTTCCCGATTGGCCAAGGTGTCGGTCCTCGCGGACCTGCTGCGCGAGCTCGACCCGGACGAGATCGCCCCCGCCATCGGGTTCCTCACGGCCAGCCCGCGACAGGGGCGACTAGGTGTCGGCTGGCGGAGTCTCATGGGCCTCGAGGTTGCGCACGCGGGCGAACCGACCCTGACCGTGCTCGACGTCGATGCATCGCTCAGCCGTCTGGCCGCCGCTGACGGTGCGGGTTCGGTGCTCGCCCGACGCTCCGAACTCGAGGCGCTCGCGGGCGCCGCTACCGCCGATGAGTGGGAGTTCCTCTCGCGCGTCATGATCGGTGAACTGCGCACGGGCGCGCTCGAGGGCGTGCTTCTCGACGCCATCGCGAAGGGCTCCGAGCGCCAGGCCCCGGTCGTGCGGCGAGCCGCGATGCTGTCGGGAGACCTCGGGGCGACGGCGCGCATCGCGCTCACCGGCACACCCGAGGAGCTCTCCGCGGTCGGGCTCGAAGTCGGGCGTGGGGTACTGCCGATGCTGGCCGCGACGGCGGGTTCGACGAGGGAGGCGCTCGAGACGCTCGGGGCCGCAGCATCCGTCGAGTACAAGCTCGATGGTGCGCGCATCCAGGTGCATCGCGACGGCGACGACGTGCGCGTCTTCACGCGCAGCCTCGCCGACATCACGCACCGCGTGCCGGAGCTGGTCGAGGCGGTGCGGGCGATTCCTGCCGAGCGCGTGATCCTCGACGGCGAGACGCTGTCGCTCGATGAGGACGGCGGCCCGCGGCCGTTCCAAGACACCATGTCGCGGTTCGGGTCGATGGGCGACGACGCCGCGGCCACCGTGCTGCGGCCGTGGTTCTTCGACATCCTGCATCTCGACGGGCGCGACCTGATCGACGAGCCGCTTTCCACCCGCCTCGAGCTGCTCGACCGGGCCGTGGGCGATGCGCGCATGCCCGGGGTCGTCACCGACGACCCCGCTGAGGCCGAGGAGTTCTCGCGCCGGGCGCTCGCGGCGGGCCACGAGGGGGTGATGGTGAAAGCGCTCGACGCGCCCTACGCCGCCGGGCGACGCGGCAAGAGCTGGCTCAAGGTCAAGCCCGTTCTCACCTACGATCTCGTCGTGCTCGCCGTGGAGTGGGGATCGGGCCGTCGCGCCGGGCAGCTCTCGAACCTGCACCTCGGTGCCCGAGACCCCGAAGGCGCCTTCGGCGAGCCGGGCGGCTTCGTGATGGTCGGCAAGACGTTCAAGGGCCTCACCGACGCGACGCTGCGGTGGCAGACCGAGCATTTCCCGACCATAGAGACGCACCGCTCGGTGTACGCCGTGCACGTGCGCCCCGAGACGGTCGTCGAGATCGCGATCGACGGCGTGCAGCGCTCGTCGCGTTACCCGGGCGGCGTCGCCCTGCGCTTCGCACGTGTGAAGGGCTATCGCCCCGACAAGCGCCCCGACGAAGCAGACACGATCGCGTCGCTGCGCGCTCTGCTCAGGAGTTGATCAGCCCAGCCTGGGTGCTGGGCATGCGGAGGATTCTCCACTTACCGTGACACCTGGGACCGTGTCCGGCAACGAGGCTGTGACCGGTGGGGAGGTGCTTTTCGCGCGCTCGCCGCAGCCGGCGTCGTGCCGGTCGCGGGGCCGAACGGCCGAGCCGCGAACATCGGCGCCGCCTGCAGCGACTCCGCGAGACTGCAACCGAGAGCCGAGACTGCGGGTGGCCCCCGCAGTCTCGGCGCTCCAGTGAAGTCTCGCGGGCCCTTCGGGGGAGGCGGAACGTAGGATTTCGCCATGACCAAGGGACCCGCACCCGACGCCTCGTACGAGAACCGCAGCTTCGGGGCGCCCGGTGCGGAGCGTACGGTGTTCCTGCTCCGCTCGGGTGTCTCGACCCTGTCTGATCCTCGGCCCGATGTCACCGCGCACCGCGACGCCAGGATCGTCGCCGTGGGGCTCACCGTCGACGACATCGACGACCCTGCGGCGTACCGCGGCGCCACCCCGGCAGAGGCGACCGCGAACGTCATCGCGCGCTTCATCGCGGACGAGGCGCACGGGCGTCCGGTCGGCCTGGTGGGAGTCGGCGAGGCCGGAGAGCTCGCGATCATGATCGCGGCGCATCTCGGCGAGGGCGTCGACCGACTTGCACTCGTCGCCGTTCCCCGACCGGATTCCGAACTCGGCGCGAGCGAGGTCGCCGAGCTCCTGAGCCGCATCTCCGCGAAGACGCTCCTGATGAACGGCCAGGCCGACCCGACGGCCGCATCCGCTGCGGCGCGCTGGTTCAAGGATCATCTGGTGTCTGCCCGGGTCGAGATGGTGCCGAAGACGGGGGGCCCGGGGGCGAGGCTCATCCTCGCGGACGTCTGGGAACGCGTGCTGTCGCACGTCGCGCCTGACACCGTGCGATGAATCGCATCGTCGTGCTCACGGGGGCCGGCATCTCGGCAGAGAGCGGCGTGCCCACGTTCCGCGGCGCCGACGGTCTCTGGGAGGGCCACGACGTGGACGACGTGGCGACGCCGGAGGGATTCGAACGCGACCCCGACCTCGTCCAGGCGTTCTATGACGCACGACGCCGGGCGGCGGCATCCGTCGTCCCGAATGCCGCGCATCGCGCGCTCGCCCGTCTCGAAGGCGCGATCGGCGACGACCTGCTCGTGGTCACGCAGAATGTCGACGACCTGCACGAGCGCGCCGGCAGCCGCAACCTCGTGCACATGCACGGCGAGCTGCGACGCGCGCTCTGCCTCGCCTGCGGATCCCGGCCCGATTGGGTCGCCGACCTCATCGACCGCCCCGCGTGCCCCGAATGCGGAGAACGGATGCTGCGCCCCGACGTGGTCTGGTTCGGTGAGATGCCGTACGGGCTCGACCGCATCGAGCAGGCGGTCGTCGCGTGCGACGTGTTCGTCTCGATCGGCACGTCAGGCCAGGTGTACCCGGCGGCCGGGTACGTCGCGCTCGCGTCGGCCTTCGGGGCGCGCACGGTGGAGCTCAACCTCGAGCCCAGCGACCCGGCGGTGCCCTTCGACGAGACGCGGGCCGGCCTCGCGAGCGAGCTCGTGCCGGCGTGGGTCGAGGAGACGATCGCACTGCGCGCGCCGCGGCGATGACAGAAGAAGGCGCCGCACGGATGCAGCCGCCCGGCGCCTTCTGGCGTGGGTTGTCCGCTACATCCGGACTCCGCCGGAACGCAGACGCGAGAGGGCGTCCACGGTCGCCGCGAGGATCAGCACGCCGCCGGTGACCAGCAGGTTGATGCCGGCGGGCAGGTTCAGCAGACCCAGGCCGTTGGTGATCGTCGCGATCACCAGCGCACCGATCGCGGCGTGCATGAGACGGCCCTTGCCGCCGAACAAGCTGACCCCGCCGACGACTGCTGCCGCGACGCCCGACAGGACGATGTCGCGGCCGACGGTCGCGTCGACCGAGCCGACGCGCGCGACGCTCAGCAGCGCCGAGAAGACGGCCAGGCTCGAGCAGATCACGAACGCCCACCACTTGATCCAGCGCACCTTCACGCCCGAACGCCGGGCGGCCTCGGCATTGCCACCGATGGCGTAGATGTATCGGCCGAACCTGGTGCGGTCGAGCAGGAACGTGCCCAGCCAGAGGATGACGAGCACCACCGGCACGACGACCGGCACGCCCGCGACCTCGATCACCGACTGTCCGCGGTTCTGGTTGAGGACGTACACCACGATCCCGCCGATGACGGCGATGGCCGCCAGCTTGATCCACACCAGCGACAGGGCGCGATTGGGCACGCCGGCGCGGGCGCGGCGGGCGCGGTCCCAGAATGACGTCCCGGCCGAGACGGCGAGCATGATCGCGAGCATGACCCAACCGCCCCATATGGGAAGGTTGCCGTTCTGCAGGAAGATCAGCTCGGGCACCTCGAGGCGGAACAGGCCACCAGGGCCAATGATGACGAGCGCGAGTCCCTGAAAGCCGAGGAACAGACCGAGCGTGACGACGAACGACGGGATGCCTACCCGGGCGACGAAGAAACCTATCAGCGCGCCCGTGAGGAACCCGAACCCGAAGCCGACCAGGAGGGCGAGGGGCCAGGGAACCCCCTGGGCCGCGAGCACGACGAAGAGCGCCATCCCGACGCCGCCGGTGACGCCCGCGGACAGGTCGATCTCGCCGAGCAGCAGCACGAATACCAGCGCCATGCCGAGCACGACCAGGGTGGCCGCCTGATTGAGCAGGTTCGCGAAGTTGCGTTCCGTGAGGAAGAACGGGCTCAGAACCGAGAACAGCGCGAAGAGAACCACCAGGCCGCCGATGGCCGGGAGGGCGCCCATGTCGCCGCCGCGCACCCGCTGCCACCATGCCTTCAGCTGGTCGCCGGCGCCGCCTTCGACGCCGCTGCCGATGAGGTCGCTCGCGAGGGGATCGGGTGCGGCTTCGGTCCGTGTCGTGGCATTGCCGCTCATCACACGTCTCCTTCCGTGCTGATGGTGGAGGTGTCGACGATCGTCACGCCCTTCGGCGCCTTGGTGCCGGTGATGTATCCGACGACGTCGTCGCGCGTGGTCTCGCTCGTCGGGATCTGCGCGACCATCTGACCGAGGTAGAGGACCGCGATGTCGTCGGCCACCTCGAACACGTCGGCGAGGTTGTGGCTGATGAGGATCACGGCGACGCCCTGCTCCGACAGCCGCTTGACCAGGTTCAGCACCTGCTCTGTCTGTGCCACGCCGAGGGCGGCGGTGGGCTCGTCGAGAATCACGACGCGCGCCTTCTTCAGCACGGCGCGCGCGATCGCGACGGTCTGACGTTGGCCGCCCGAGAGGCTCGACACCTTCTGACGTACCGACTTGACCGTGCGCACCGAGAGCGAGCGGAGGGTGTCGGACGCCTCCTTCTCCATTCGCCCCTCGTCGAAGGTGCCGAACGAGAGTTCCTCGCGACCGAGGAACATGTTCTGCACGATGTCGAGGTTGTCGCACAGCGCGAGGTCCTGGTAGACGACCTCGATGCCGAGGCCGGACGCGTCGCGGGGAGCATGCAGGTCACGGTGGGTTCCGTCGATGAGCACCTCGCCCTCGTCGTACGGCTGAACACCGGCGAGACCCTTGATGAGCGTGGACTTCCCGGCCCCGTTGTCGCCCACCAGTGCGGTGACCTTGCCGGGGTGGACCTCGAGGTCGACGCCCTTCAGGACGCTGACCGGGCCGAAGGACTTCTTGACGCCGACCAGTTTGATGATCGGCTCGGTGGCGGTGAGTGTGTCTGACATTGCTCGCTTCCTTGCGATGTCGGTGCTGTGCGCGAGAGGGCGCCGCGCCTCGATGACGCGACGCCCTCGCGGCTTGAACCGAACGTTACTCCGTGACTCCGAACTCGGCGCACTTCGCCTCGACGTCCGGCGTGCAAACGTCGTCGAAGCTGGCGTAGCCGCCGGCGGCGACGACGTCCTTGACCTCGTTGGGGCCGACGACGGTCGGCGTGACCTGGATGTAGGGGGTGCCGTCGTCGAGCTCGGCGTCCGCATCCGGAGTCTCGCCGTTCAGCAGCGCGATGGCGGTCTCGATCGCGGCGTCAGCCTCGAGGTTCACCTGCTTCCACACGGTGCCCGTCTGCCAGCCGAGAAGGATGTTCTGCAGGCCCGCGACATTCGCATCCTGGCCCGACACGGCAACGCCGGTCAGGTTGTTGTCCTGCAGGACCTTGATCACGCCCGCGGCGTTGGTGTCGTTCGCCACCCAGACGCCGTCGACCTGGCCGTTCAGGCTGGTGAGAGCCTGCTCGAAGTTGGTCTGCGACTTCGCCTGGTCCCAGACCCCCGGAGGCTCGGCGGCCGGGGTGATGCCCGCGGCCTCCATGACCTCAACGGCGCCATCGTGGAACATCTTCGCGTTACCGTCGGTCGGGTCGCCGCCCATGTAGACGACGACCGCGTCGGCGGGGGCGACCCCCTTGGCCTCGAGACCGTCAAGGACGAGCTGACCCTCGAGGCGGCCGACCTCTTCGTTGTCGAACGAGACGTAGTAGTCAGAGCCCTTGAAGGGACGGTCGTAGGCGATGACCGGAATGCCCTCGGCCTTCGCCTTCTCGGCGACCGAGACGGCGGCGCCGTTGAGGTCTACGAGGAGCATGACGCCGCAGCCCTTGGTGAGCTGCTGGTCCGCGAGGGTCGCGTACTTGTCCTTATCGCCCTGCGCGTTCTGGATGTCGGCCTCGAAGCCCGCCGCCTCCAGGCCCTCCTGGAGGAACGGACGGTCCAGGTTCTCCCAGCGGGGCGAGGACGCCGCGTCGGGCAGGATCACGCAGGCGCGGCCGGCCGCGTCGCCGCCACCCTCGGTGGAACCTCCGTTGCCGTCGCCGTTGCCGGCACAGCCGGCCAGCATCACCGCGGCGGCACCCGTAAGGGCGACCGCGGCAAGGATCGAAGACTTCTTCATCATTCGCCTTTCGTCATTGAAGCGAGCGAGTCCAGGATCGTCCCTGTGTTCATCGCGCTGATGCGATCATCGAGTACACCGATTCTTATCGTCAAGTCTTGAACATAACGCTTTGGCAACGCCGTCGATCTGAGAGGGTGGATACTGTCGCGCGGACGGCCTAGAGAGCGCTTACCGTGCAGAGTGCCCATGCAGCAGGTCGAAACGCGACAATTCGACAAGGGGATTCCGGGAGCCATCGTGAACACCGGCTCGGCGCGTTCGCCAAGTGAAGCCAGGCGGCCGGGCGATCGGTTTCAGGCGCGTCCGGTGGCCGCGCGGGTGCGGCGCGAGAGGGAGTCGATGATCACGGCGAGCACGAGCACCACGCCGGTGACCATGAACTGGACCGAGGAGTCGAGGCTCAGAAGCGTCAGGCCCGACGAGATCGACTGGATCACGACGATGCCGATGAGTGCCGAGAACGCGGACCCGCGTCCGCCGAAGAGGCTGGTGCCGCCGATGACAGCAGCCGCGATCGCGTTGAGGTTCACGTCGCCGGTGCCCGAGCTCTGATTCGCCGAGGCCAGCCGTGCGGCGGCGAGGATGCCGCCCACAGCGGCGAGGGTCGAGCACATCGCGAAGACAGAAAGGTAGATCCGGTCCACGCGGATCCCCGCGCGTCTCGCGGCCTCGACCGATCCGCCGACCGCGTAGACGGCGCGCCCCCAGCGGGTGCGGGTGAGGGCGAAGTTCATCGCGACCACCAGCGCGAGGAAGAACAGGAACATCACGCCGACGCCGCGGTTCAGGTTGAGGTACCACGCGGCGACGAGCAGGAACACGAGCAGCACGGCGCTGCGCACCGCGATCTCGCCGTAGCTCTGACTCACGAGGTTGGCAGCCGCGCGCCGTCGGGAACGTCGTACGAGCGACCACGCGAAGGCGGTGACGGCGAGCACGGCCACGACATAGGACGCCCACGCCGGAAGGAACATCTGCTGCGCGAACTGCACGAGCCATGAATCGAACGGGATCGCAATCGATCCCGTCTCGCCGAGCACCCACAGCTGCAGGCCCAGGAAGCCGAGCAGACCCGCGAGCGTGATGACGAAGCTCGGAAGACCGAAGCGCGTGAACAGGTACCCGTAGAGCAACCCGACGAGGCAGCCGATCACGATCCCCGCGACCAGGGAGAGGACGAGGTTCCACTGCAACTGCACGAAGGTCACAGCCAGCACCGCTGCGGCGAGGCCTGACACCGAGCCGACCGAGAGGTCGATCTCGCCGACGAGCAGCACGAGCACCACGCCGAGGGCGATCGTGCCGATCGCTGCGCACTGCATCGTGAGGTTGACGAGGTTCTCGCTCGACAGGAACACCGGGTTCAGCAGCTGGAAGACCGTCCAGATCACCACGATCCCGAGCACGACGGGGAGCGCCCCCAGATCGCCGCCGCGCACGCGGGCCACGAACGCCTCGAAGGCGTGACGGATGCCGCTTGCGCTCAGGAGCCGCTCCTGCGGGGCCGTCTCCGCGAGCCGCTCTCCGTGGGGGAGGCTCATCGGGTCCCGTCCCCGCGGGGACGGGACGTGCGGCGGGACCCGGCCCGGGGCATGCGGATGACCGTGCCCCCGGCGGTGTGCTCGTCGAGCTCGGGTTCGTCCAGGGACGGGCCGATCGGCGACGGCGGGGGCGCGGCATCCGTCCGTTCCGATGCCCGACGAAGAGTCGAGTGGTCGACCGCGCCGGTGATGGCCGCGATGAGCGTCTCGCTCGTGACGTCGGCGACGTTGTAGACGCCGTTGTTGCGGCCGAGGCGCAAGACGACGACCCGGTCGGCGACCGCCATGACGTCGGCCATGTTGTGGCTGATGAGGATCACGCCGTGCCCGCGCTCGCGGAGCCGTTCGATGAGATTCAGCACCTCGGCCGTCTGGGCGACGCCGAGGGCGGCGGTCGGCTCGTCGAGGATGACGACCCGGGGCTCGCCGATGAGCGACCGGGCGATCGCGACGGTCTGCCGCTGTCCTCCCGACAGCGATGCGACGGGGATCCGCACCGACGGGATCTTCGCCGAGAGCTCGCGCAACAGCGTCCAGGTGCGCTGCTCCATGTCGACCTCGTCGAGCGTCGCGCCGTCGCGGAGCTCGCGGCCCAGCCAAAGATTGGCGACCACGTCGAGGTTGTCGCACAGCGCGAGGTCCTGGAAGATCGTCTCGATCCCGAGCTGCTGCGCATCGGCGGGGGAGTCGATGCCGACCGGCTCGCCGTCGAACTCGATTGTTCCGCTGTCGGGCGGGTGCACGCCGGCGAGCACCTTCACGAGCGTCGATTTGCCGGCGCCGTTGTCGCCGACGAGGGCGACCACCTCGCCCTCGTTGACCCAGAAATCGACGTCCGTGAGGGCCTTGACCGCGCCGAAGCGCTTGCCGATGCCATGCATCGTCAGCACGCGTTCGCGCGGGCGTCCCGCCCGCGGGTGCGTCATCGACATCCTCGCCTCGTCCTCATCGATCCACCGCCGACCCCTGTCAGAGTCAGGACCCTACCCGATGCCCGCCGCTTCGCACGCATCCGCGTACGCCGGGGTGCAGATGTCGTCGACGCTCCAGAATCCGTCGGCGACCACGGTGTCCATGATGTCGTCGATCGTCACGGCCACCGGGTCGAGCAGAGTGGCCGGTGTGCCCTGGATCTCGAGCGGGGCCGTGACCTTCTCGCCGTGAAGCAGCTTGACGGCGACCTCGGCCGCGAGTTCGGCCTGCGGCTTGATCGCCTTGTAGACGGTCATGTACTGGTCGCCCGTCAAGATGCGCTGGATCGCCGAGAGCTCGGCATCCTGGCCCGTGACGATCGGCAGGGGATCGATGTTCGCTACCCGCAGCGCCGCGACCGCGCCGCCCGCGGTCGCGTCGTTCGCGGCGTAGACCCCCGCGATGGCGTCGCCGTGCTGCGCGATCTGGCCCGACACCCACTCCTGTGCCTTCTCGGGGTTCCAGCCGGGGGTGTCGTACTCGGCGAGCACGCGCAGACCACTGTCGTCGATGATGCTGTGCGCGCCCTGCTTGAACAGCGCGGCGTTGCTGTCGGTGGGGGAGCCGTTGACCATCAGGATGCCGCTGCCCTCGTCCTCCGCCTGCATGCCCTTCACGAACGCGGTCGCCTGCAGCACGCCGACCTTCTCGTTGTCGAACGAGATGTAGTACGCCAGGTCGCCGCCGGCGACGAGCCGGTCGTACGAGATGACGGGCACGCCCTTCGCGTTCGCCGAACTCACGATGCTGACGGCGGCGTTCGCGTCCACCGGGTCGAGCACGAGCACGCCGGCGCCGGCGGCGAGCGCGGACTCCGCCTGCTGCTGCTGCTTGGCGGCGTCCTGGTCGGCGTTGGCGTACAGCACCTCGTACTCGCCGAGCTCGGCGATACGCGCCTCGAACATCGGCCGGTCGAACGTCTCGTAGCGCGCGGTCTTCGCGTCGGGCAGCAACAGGGCGATCGTGTCGTCGTCGGGGGTGCCTCCCTGGCCGGGCGTGCCGGAGCAGCCCGACAGCATTGCGGTGGCGAGCAGGAACCCGGATGCTGCCGCCACCGCGCGACGCCCGCTCGGGCGCCGTCGCGGCCGATCCAGTCGCGTACGGGGCATCGGACGAGCCTATGCGGTGATGGGCAGCGACGGTGCGGTCGGCAGCTGGGCGTCGACCGTGACATGGTCGAGGGCGATCGCGATCGCCCCGCGCGTCTCGGCCCACTCGCCGAACGAGGCGCCCACGATCTCGGGCAGGCCGTCCGCGGACGCGAGTGCGGTGCGCTCGAGCGAGTGGCGCATCGGTGCCATGAGGATCTCGCCGGCTTGGCCGAGCTCGCCGCCGACCACGATGAGCTCGGGGTCGAAGAGATTGCACAGGCTCGCGGCGGCGATGCCGATGTGCCGGCCGGCGTCGGCGATCACGCGGCGCGCCGCGCCGTCGCCCGCCTCGGCGGCGTGCAGCAGGTCGCCGAGGCGGTGCATGCCCTCGCTCGGAGGGAAGAGCGACAGCAGGGCGGGCCCGCCGGCGTAGGTCTCGAGGCAGCCGCGATTGCTGCAGCGGCAGATGGGGCCGTTCTCGTCGAGGGTGACGTGCCCGATCTGGCCGGCCTTGCCGTTGACGCCGCGGAACAGGTCGCCGCCCACGACGAGCCCGGCGCTGATGGTGTGCCCGACGCGGATGAACACCGACGACGCGGCCGAGCGTCCGTTGCCCTCACGCGCCTCGGCCAGCCCGCCGAGGTTCGCCTCACTGTCGACGTGCACGGGGCGTCCGATGCGGATCGAGAGGCTCTCGGCGACGTCGACGTTCTCCCAGCCGCGCAGCAGCCCGGGCGTCGACACCATGCCGGTCCGCGGATCGATGGGCGCGGGAAGCGCGAGACCGACGCCGAGGATGTCGGCCATGGATCCGCCGAGGGATTCCATCATGTCGCCGAGCAGCAGGGCGAGGCGGTCGAGTTCGGAGTCGTGGCGGTGGTCGAGGGGGAGCGGCAGCGACGACTGCGTCACGATGGTGCGCGCAGTGTCGGCGATGGCGATGTGCAGGTGGCGTGAGCTGTAGTGGACCCCGGCGACGAGGCCGAGGCGGCGGGCGAGCGACACCAGGGTCGCGCGGCGGCCGCTGCTCGTCGTGAACGACGTGTGCAGGAGGCCCGACGCCGTCAGCTCCTTGACGATGTTCGAGACCGTGGCGGGCGAGAGGCCTGTGCTGCCGGCGAGCTCGATCTGGGTGAGACGACCGTGGCGCTTCAGCGACTCGATGACACGCGCGCGATTGGCCTCGCGGAGCGAGGTCTGCGAGCCCGGCGGGGCTTGACGGCGTGCCACAGGTCACACTTTATCCCACGGCCGATTTCCCCGGTCGGCTGTGGGTCACGCACGGTCAGCGCCTGTCGGCGGCGAGGCGGATGAGCACGATGTTGCCCGACTCGTCGACCTCGGCGACGCCCGGATGCGCCTTCACGAACTCCGAGAAGCTCTTGTACCCGAGGGCCTTCTCGCTGAAAGCCGGGTCGAGCCGCTTGATGAGGCTCTTCACCGCCGAGGCGTGCTGCCACTCCACGCCTTCCTTGTCGCTCTCCAGACGGAGTGCGCGCTCGAGAAGGGATTCGGTCGGATCGACGGCGGTCTTCCTCGCACGCCGGCTGCCGGACGCACGCGGCGGCGCAGCATCATTCTTCCCCGACGCCGGAGCCGCGACCCCGGGCAGGGCGTCGTACGAATCGAACTGGTCGCACGCCGCGGCGAGCGACTTGGCGGTCGAGCCTGCGACGCCCACGCCCACGACGAAGCGGCCCAGGCGGCGACAGCGCTGGGCGAGCGGCACGTAGTCGGAGTCCCCGGCGACGATCACGACGTGCGTCAGGTCGGGCAGGCGGAACATGTCCTCGACGGCATCCACCGCGAGGCGGATGTCGGCCCCGTTCTTGGCGTACGCCGCGGCGGGGAAGAGCTGCACGAGGTCGACGGCGCGCGCCACGAGCTGCGAGCGGTACTCGGCGTTGACGGGCGCCGACCAGTCCGCGTAGGCGCGGGTGAGCACCAGGGTGCCGAACGACGTCGCGTAGTCGATGATCGCACCGACATCGATCGTCGCGGCGGCCAGGCGCTCCGCGATCTCGGGGTTCGCAGCATCCGTCGCGATCTTCTGTCGGTCGCGGGAGTAGGAGTTCTTGCCGTGCACGCGGTCGTACCACGACATCACGATGTTGTCGAAGTCCAGGTACACCGCCACGCGCGGGCTCAGCAGGTCGGGCATGTCACTCCTCACCGGGATAGCGCACGCCGACGAGGTCGCGGATCTCGTCGAGCGTCGCCATGATCGCGACGGTCTCGTCGATGGGCAGCACATCGGAGTCGGTGCGGCCCTCGGCGAGGTACCGCCCGGCGGCGAGAGCCTGGTACTGCATGCCGCGCCCCTCGACGTCGGAGCGGAACTCCTCGCGCACCGCGCCGTCGGGGCCGACGAGGCGGAACGAGGTGGGCGAATACCAGACGCTGTCGATGTCGATGCGGGCCTCGGTGCCGATGACCGCCGCGGTGTTGGGGCCCGCGCCGCGGGATGCCGAAAGGGAGGTCGACAGCGCGCCCGACGCGTGGGTCATGATCGTCGCGACCTCGGTGTCGGATCCTGCGTCGCCGATGCGGGCGGCCGCCGCGATCGAGAGCGGTTCGCCCAGGATGTCCCACGCGAACGACACCGGGTAGATACCGAGGTCGAGCAGGGCGCCGCCGCCGAGCTCCAGCGCGTTGATACGGTGTCCCGGGTCGGAAGGGAGGCGCTGCGTGTGGTCGGCGGTGACGGCGCGGACCTCGCCGAGCGCGCCGGACTCCACCAGTTCGCGGATGCGGACCATGTGCGGCAGGTAGCGCGTCCACATCGCCTCCATCGCGAGGAGTCCGCGTTCCGCCGCGCAGTCGCGCACCGCCACGGCCTCCGCCGCATTGAGGGTGAACGCCTTCTCGACCAGCACGTGCTTGCCGGCCTCGAGGGCGAGCAGTGCGTTCGCCGCGTGCATCGGATGCGGCGTGGCGATGTAGACGATGTCGACATCGGGGTCGGCCACGAGGTCCTCGTAGGAGCCGTGTGCGTGCGCGAGGCCGAAGTCGGCGGCGAAGGCCTCGGCGGTCTCGCGGCGCCGGGAACCCACGGCGGTGACGTCGAGTCCGGCGGTGCGCAGGTCGCTGGTGAACGCACGGGCGATGCCGCCCGGTCCGAGGATCCCCCAGCGGGGGGAGGAGGGCGAGGTCATGAACACGAGGCTAGCGCGAGCCGCCCGTGGCCGGACGCTAGCGGGCGACGCTCTCCGCGAGCTCGGCGCGGGCCTCTGCCGCCGTGATCTGCTCGAGCGCGCGGGCCAGGTCGTCGACGATGTCGCGGGCGTCCTCGAGGCCGATCGAAAGGCGCACGGTGGTCGGGCCGATGTGCGCCTCGGCGAGCTGCGTCGGCGACATGTGGCTGTGCGTCATCGAGGCCGGGTGAGCCACAAGGCTGCGCGCATCGCCGATGTTGGCGACCAGGCGGATCACCTGCAGGCGCGAGATGAACGCCTCGACGAGCCGGAAGTCCGCCTCGTCGTCGCCCGTCGACGGCAGGTCGAACGCGAAGACCGAGCTCACCCCGTCGGGCAGGTAGGCCTCGGCCTGCGCGCGCCACGGGCTCGACTCCAGCCCGGGGTGGTGCACACGCGAGACCGCGGGGTGCGTCTCGAGGAACCGGGCGACCGTGAGGGCGCTCGCGGCGTGGCGCTGCATGCGAAGGTCGAGCGTCTCGAGGCCCTGCAGCAGCTGGAAGGCGTTGAAGGCCGAGAGCGATGGCCCGAGGTCGTGAACATACTTGGTCTTGACCAGCGCGATGTACGGCGACCCCGTCTCGCCGAAGCGCTCGACGAGACTGCCGTCCGGCACGCGCGGGTACGTCTGGGTCAGCTGTGGCCAGCGCTCGGGTTCGGCGGTGAAGTCGAACGTGCCGAGGTCGACCACGACACCGCCGAGCGATGTGCCGTGGCCGCCGAGGAACTTCGTGGCGGAGTGCACGACGATGTCGGCGCCGAAGTCCTTCGCCCGCTGCAGGTACGGCGTCGCGACGGTGTTGTCGATCACCAGGGGTACGCCGGCGTCTCGGGCGACCGCCGCGACTGCTCCGAGGTCGAGCACCTGCGCGATCGGGTTCGAGATCGACTCGGCGAAGAGCGCGCGCGTGGTCGGGCGGACGGCGGCGCGCCAGGCGTCGAGGTCGTCCTGGTCGACGAATGTCACCTCGATGCCCCAGTCGGCGAAGGTGTCCTGCAGCAGGTCGACGGTGCCGCCGTACAGCTGCCGGGCGGCGACGATGTGCTCGCCCTGCTTGGCCAGAGCCAGCAGTGCGACGGCGACGGCCGCCTGGCCCGACGCAACGCCGGCCGCGGCGATGCCTCCCTCGAGCTCGGCGACGCGGCGCTCGAAGACGAGCACCGTGGGGTTCGCGGCGCGGCTGTAGATGTTGCCGTCCTTGCGCAGCGCGAAGAGGTCGCGTGCCTCGGCGAGCGAGCGGAACTCGAACCCGTTGGACTGGTGGATGGAGGGGATGGCGGTGTTCTCCGCGATGCCGGAGTCGAACCCGGCCTGCACCTGCGCCGTCGCGAACGAGCGAGGGGCGGCAGGACGAGTCTGTTCAGGCATGCCCACCATTGTCGAGCCGAGGCGCCCGCCGGTGTGCTTCGTGTGTCGAACTGTTGCGCCGGCGGCCCGACCGGGTCCCGGCGACGGTAGTTCGTACGCGCGTGAGAACGGTGGGGCCCGGCGTAGCCGATCACACCGGCGGGACTCGACGATCCCCTCCGGTCCGCCCCCGGCGCGCGGTCACGGCACGAGCGTGATCTTGCCCGCCACGCCCGACTCGATCGCGCGATGCGCCTCGGCGGCGTCGACGAGGGCGAACGACGGGCCGAGTTCGACCGAGAAGCGTCCCGCCGCGATCAGGGCGAGCGCGACCGGAACCGCCTCCGTACGCCATCCCTGCTGCTGCGGAGTGAGCGGTTCGGGGGAGCCGCCGGAGAATGCGCGGATGCCGCGGCCGGCAGCATCCCGCCCCCGCACCAGCGTCGCGATCCGCTGACGGTCGGCGACCAGCTCGAGCGAGGTGTCGAGGGCCTCGTCGGTGCCGGCCGCGTCGATGGCGACGGTCACGCCCTGGGGAGCGGCCGCGCGCACGCGGTCGGCGAGCCCCTCACCGTAGGCGACAGGGGTCGCACCGAGCTCGCGGACCCGGTCGAAGCGGCTCTCGGACGACGTCGCGATGACGGTCGCGCCCCACAGCACGGCGAACTGTATGAGGGCCTGACCGACGGCACCCGACCCGGCGTGCACGAGCACGGTGTCGTCGCGGCCGACCGCAAGGGAGCGGAGTGTCTGGTATGCCGTGCCGATCGGGATGCCCAGCGCAGCGCCCTCGGCCGCGCTCACCTGCGGCGGGCGTGGGAAGGCGTGCGTGGCGGCCACCGCCACCTCGGTCGCATACGCTCCCGACGCCCCGGCGAACACCACCGGGTCGCCGACGCGGAACCCGTCGACGCCTTCGCCGACGCCCGTCACCACACCCGCGCCGTCGCCGCCGATGCGACGCGGCGCGGTGATCTCGCCCGATGGCCGACGACCGGAGCGGAGTTTGCCGTCGATCGGGTTGACGCCGGCGGCCGTCACGCGGATCGCGAGCTGCCCGGCTGCGGGGATGGGCTGGGGAACAGAGATCTCGTGAAGGACCTCGGGGCCTCCGAACTCGGTGTACGCGATCGCAGTGGTCATGAGGGGGGCAACTCCTGGCGTCGAGACGGCTATTCCCTGAGGGATCTCTGAATCCGCTGCAGCGATACGGGCTCGGCTGTGCCGAGGGACTGCGCGAACAGGCTCACACGGTACTCCTCGAGCAGCCAGCGAGCGTGTGTGAGCGGACCCGGGGAGTCCACCGCCGGGGGGATCACGCCGCCGGCCTCGGCGAACACCGCGGCCGCCCGCTCGAACTCCGTCATGCGCTGGCGATCGCGGCCGGGGTTGTCGGCGAGCGTCCGCACCCGCTCGAGCGCCCCGCGCAGGTAGCGGGGCAGCTGCGCCAGCCGGGAGGTGCCGGTGCGGGACACGAAACCCGGGAACACCAGCCCCGCAAGCTGTCCCCTGACGTCGTTCAGGGCGCCGAGCAGCGTCAGCGAGTTCGCGTCGCGCATCGCGCGCTCCACCTCACGCGCGGCGGTGAGCACGCGGGCGGTCAGCGACACCGTCTGGAACAGCTCGTCGACCACCGCGCCCGAGAGCGCGTCGCGCACCGCTTCGAAGCCGGCGCGGGTGCGCACCAGGGCGTCGGGAGCGGTGCGTGCGATGACGGCATCCGCCACCGCGACGCGGGCGTCCTCGATGAGCGCCTTCGCAGACGGATACGGGGATGCTGCGAGCGCGAGCTTCTCGGCAGAGGTGAGATGTTCGAGCACATAGGCGGAGGGCGAGGCGACCGAGAGCAGCACCAGGCGGCGTGCCCCCGCCTCCGTCGCGCGGGCTGCGGCCTCGGGCGTCGTCTCGATCCGCAGCGCGACCGATGCGCCCTCGTCGACGATCGCGGGGTAGCCGCGCACGACGCCGCCCGCGACCTTCGTGTCGACGACATCGGGCAGATCGCCGAACGTCCAGTCGGTGAGGCCGGTGCGCTCGGCGAAGGTCGCCGTGGCCCGGTCGTCGAGCGAGCGAGCAACGAGAGAGTCGAAGCGCCCTGAGCGGCCGGACGCATCGATGCCCGCCGTCTCTCCGTTCGGACTCGCACGCCCGCTCGACGAACGGGGAACGCCGTCTTTCGCGGTCAGCGACCGCGACACGGATGCTCGCGCACGGTCGGCGAGCCGCGCTTGCAGTGCGGCAAGATCCCGGTCGGATCCGACGGCGCGGCCGCGCTCGTCGACCGCCCGGAACGACACCTGCAGATGCCCCGGTACGCGCTCCATCTCGAAGTCCGCGGCGCTCACGGGCTGGCTGGCGACGCGCTGGATGCGTGAGGCGAGAGCCTCGCGCAGCGCGACGGGCGGCAGGCCGCCGTGGGCCTCCGGGCCCTGCCCTGCCAGGTCGGCGGAGAAGGTGGCCGCCCAGTCGGCCGCGGGCACGACGTGGCGCCGGATCGCCTTGGGGAGCGAGCGCAGCAGCGCCGTGATGAGCTCGTCGCGCATCCCGGGCACCTGCCAGTCGAACCCGTCGGCGCGCAACTGCGCGAGAAGGGCGAGAGGCACGACGGCCGTCACCCCATCGTCGGCCGCGCCCGGTTCGAAGCGGTACGCGAGCGAGAGCACCTGGTCACCCTGCGTCCACCGTGCGGGGAAGTCGCGTTCGTCGCCGCGCGATGCCTCGTCGACGAGGTCGGCCTCCGTCATGTCCAGAAGGCGCGGCGTGCGGGCCGAGGCATCCATCCACCAGCTCTCGAAAGAGCGCGCGTCGAACACGTCGCCGGGGATCCGGGCGTCGTAGAACCGGAAGACGGCCTCGTCGCCCACCAGGATGTCGCGCCGGCGCTCGCGCTCCTCGATCTTCTCGAGCCGTCGCCGCAGCTCGAGGTTTCGGCGCTCGAACGCCGTGAGCTTCTTGTCGAGGTGCGACGAATCCCACTCGCCCTCCACCAGCGCGTGGCGCACGAAGAGCTCGCGCGCGAAGGGCCGGTCGAACCGCGCGAGCTGCACCCGGCGCTTCGGCACGATCTCGAGGCCGAACAGCGTGACCTTCTCGTACGCGGATGCCGCCCCTGACGCCTTCGACCAGTGCGGCTCGCTCAGCGATCGCTTGGCCAGGTCGCCCGCGAGCGGCTCCGCCCACGCCGGGTCGATCGCGGCGACGGTGCGCGCGAACAGGCGGCTCGTCTCGACGACCTCCGCGGCCATGACGGCGGTCGGCCGCTTCTTCCTGAGTCCGGAGCCCGGGAAGATCGCGAAGCGGGTGCCGCGAGAGCCGAGGTACTCCGCGCTGCGCCGCTGGTCGGCGCGGTCCGAGCCGGTGCGGCCGCGCGCGGCGGTGGAAGTCGTGCGCTCGTCGAGGACGCCCAGGTGGGACAGCAGGCCCGAGAGGATCGCCTTGTGCAGATCGTCGGGGTCGGCGGTGCCCGTTTCGACTCGCTTCGCTCGGTCAACCAGCGCGGAGCGCGGGGCGTTGACGAGTGCGCTGAGCTGACGGTGCACGTCCGCCCACTCCCGCACACGCACGTAGTTGAGGTGCTCGGCGCGGCAGAGGCGCCGGAAGGCGCTCGATCCGAGCTCGGCCTGCTTCTCCTGGAGGTGGTTCCAGAGGTTCAGGAGGCTGAGGAAGTCGCTGGACGGGTCCGTGAACCGCGCGTGGAGGCGGTCGGCCTCTTCTCGACGGTCTTCGGGGCGCTCGCGCACATCCTGGATCGACATCCCCGCGACGATGGCGAGAACGTCCCGCAGCACTCCGGTGCGGCGCGCCTCCACCAGCATGCGGGCGAAGCGAGGATCGATCGGCAGCCGCGAGATCTCGCGGCCGAGGTCGGTGAGCGTGGGGTGGTCACGACCGATCCGGACGGCACCGAGCTCGACGAGGAGGTCGAGCGCGGCCTTGACGCCGCGCGAGTCCGGAGGGGTCAGAAACGGGAACGACGAGATGTCGCCGAACCCGAGTGAGAGCATCTGCAGGATGACCGAGGCCAGGCTCGTGCGCAGGATCTCGGGCTCGGTGAACTCGGGCCGCGTGTCGAAGTCCTCTTCGGAGTACAGCCGGATCGCGATGCCGTCGCTCGTGCGGCCCGCACGCCCCGACCGCTGCTGCGCGGACGCCTGCGACACCGCTTCGATGGGCAGCCGCTGCACCTTGCTGCGGTTGCTGTAGCGCGAGATGCGCGCGGTGCCGGTATCGACGACGTACCTGATGCCCGGCACGGTGAGGCTCGTCTCGGCGACGTTCGTCGCGAGGATGACACGACGACGGATGCCGGGCACCTGAGACCGCTCGAACACCCGGTGCTGCTCCGCCGCAGACAGGCGACCGTAGAGGGGGAGCACCTCGGTGGGCGCGGCGTCCTTCGCGTACATGCCCCGCACGGCGTCCGCGGCGTCGCGGATCTCGGCCTCACCGGGAAGGAACACCAGGACGTCGCCCGCGGATTCGCGGTCGAGTTCGCGCAGGGCGGAGGTGATCCCGTCGACGTCATCGGACTCGTCCTCGCCCTTCGCCGGACGCACCGGCGGGCGGTACCGGATCTCGACCGGATACGTGCGTCCGGATACCTCGATGATGGGCGCCGGAGCGCCGTCGGGCTTCGCGAAGTGCTTCGCGAAGCTCTCGGGGTCGATCGTCGCGCTCGTGATGACGACCTTGAGGTCGGGGCGCTTCGGCAGGATCCGTCGCAGATACCCGAGCAGGAAGTCGACGTTGAGCGACCGCTCGTGGGCCTCGTCGACGATGACCATGTCGTACCGGCGCAGGAGCCGATCGCGGTGGATCTCGTTGAGGAGGATGCCATCCGTCATCAGCGCGATCCGCGTGTCTTCCGACACCTTGTCGGTGAAGCGGACCTTGTAGCCGACGGTCGATCCGAGCGGCACCTGCAGCTCCTCGGCGATGCGCTCGGCGATGGTGCGCGCCGCGATGCGGCGCGGCTGGGTGTGCGCGATGCGGGTGCGTCCGAGCTCCAGAGCGATCTTCGGCAGCTGCGTCGTCTTGCCCGACCCGGTCGCGCCCGCCACGATCACGACCTGGTGGTCCCGGACGGCGCGCGCGATCTCGTCGCGCGCGGCGCTGACGGGGAGCTCCGGCGGATACGAGATGACGGGTTCGGGCGCGGACATAGCCTTCGATCGTATCCCGTCCGGCCGTGCAGCGGATCGACCCGTCCGACGCCCCCACTGCGGATCTAGGCTGGACGCATGACAGTCCCCACCGTGACCCTCAATGACGGCAACTCGATCCCTCAGCTCGGCTATGGGGTCTTCAAGGTGCCGCCGGCGGACACACAGCGGGCCGTCGCGGAGGCGCTCGAGGTCGGCTACCGCCACATCGACACCGCCGCCATCTACGGCAACGAGGAGGGCGTCGGCGCGGCGATCGCGGCGAGCGGCATCGCGCGCGACGAGCTGTTCATCACCACCAAGCTCTGGAATGACCGCCATGACGGCGACGAGCCGAACGCCGCCATCGCGGAGAGCCTCGCGAAGCTCGGGCTCGAGCAGGTCGACCTGTATCTGGTGCACTGGCCGACGCCGGCGCAGGACAACTACCTGCATGCATGGGAGAAGCTCATCGAGCTGCGCGGCGCCGGCCTCACGCGCAGCATCGGCGTCTCGAACCACCTGGTTCCTCACCTCGAGAAGATCGTCTCGGCCACGGGGGTCGTACCGGCCGTGAACCAGATCGAGCTGCACCCGGCCCATCAGCAGCGCGACATCACCGACTGGGCCGCCGCCCACGACGTGAAGATCGAGTCCTGGGGTCCCCTCGGGCAGGGCAAGTACGACCTGTTCGGTGCGGCGCCGGTCGCGGCGGCCGCCCAGGCACATGGCAAGACGCCGGCCCAGGCTGTGCTCCGCTGGCACCTGCAGAAGGGCTTCATCGTCTTCCCGAAGTCGGTGCGCCGCGAGCGCCTCGAGGAGAACCTCGACGTCTTCGACTTCGAACTCACCGCCGCCGAGATCGCCGCCATCGACGCGATGGAGCCGGGTGACGGCACAGGTCGCGTCAGCGCGCACCCCGACGAGGTCAACTGACCGCTCACGAGCGGCGGGAGCGGATGCCGTGAACCCTCGCCTCGCGGAAGCGACGAGCCCGTACCTGAGAGCCCACGCGGGCAATCCGGTCGCGTGGTTCCCGTGGGGCGAGGAGGCGTTCGCCGAGGCGCGGCGCCGTGACGTGCCCGTCATGGTGTCGATCGGCTATTCGACGTGCCACTGGTGCCACGTGATGGCGCGGGAGTCGTTCGAGGACGAGACGACAGCGGCCGAGCTCGACGCCGGATTCGTTTCGATCAAGGTCGACCGCGAGGAGCACCCTGAGGTCGACGCCGCCTACATGGCCGCGGCCTCGGCGTTCTCGCCGAGCCTCGGCTGGCCGCTGACGGTGTTCGCGACGCCCGACGGACGACCGTTCTACGCCGGCACGTACTTCCCGCCGCAGCCGCATGCGGGCATCCCCGCGTTCCGGCAGGTGCTCGCCGCCGTCCACGAGGCGTGGACAGAGCGGCGAGACCAGATCGACGAGACGGCGGATGCCGTCGCCGGCGCGCTCGCGGAGGTCCGCGAGTCCGCCCCCGCCACGCCGGCGACGACGCCGTCCGCCGATGATCTGGCCGGCGCTGCGCGTGCGCTCGCGGCTCGGGAGGATCCGCGCCACGGCGGATTCGGCGATCCCGCGTCGAGCGCCCCCAAGTTCCCGGTCGCCACCGCACTGCGCTTCCTGCAGACGCGGGTCGTCCGCGAGCGGGCGGCCGGGGCATCCGTCGTCGCCGATCGCGCCCTCGCCGCGATGGCCGCGTCGCCGCTGCGCGACCCCGTCGAGGGCGGGTTCTTCCGCTACGCGACCCGGCCCGACTGGACCGTGCCGCACTACGAGCGCATGCTGACCGACAACGCGCAGCTGCTCGACGTCGCGATGGACGCGGAGCCCTCCCGCGACGACGTGGCTCGCGGCATCGCCGGGTTCCTGCGCGACGTGCTCCAGCAGCCGGGCGGCGGCTTCGGCGCCGCCCAGGACTCGGAATCCTGGATCGATGGTGCCCGCAGCGAGGGCGGCTATTATGCGCGGGATGCGGCCGGGCGCACGGACCTCCAGTCGCCGGCCGTCGACGGCAAAGTGGTCAGCGGCTGGAACGGCCTCGCGATCGGCTCCCTCGCGCGGGCCGGCGCGCGACGGGACGAGGCATCCTGGATCGAGGCGGCGCGCTGGGCGGCCGACGCCGTGCTCGAGGTGAACGTCACCGCGGACGGGCGCCTGCTGCGGGCGTCGCTCGACGAGATGCCGTCGCGGGCTCATGCGACGCTCGCCGACCACGGGCAGCTCGCCGCCGGCCTCCTCGCCCTCGCGGTCGCGACGGGCGAGGTCGCGTACGCCACGCGGGCGCGCGAGCTCGTCGACGCCTGTGTCGGCGCCGACGGCCGCGTCGCGGTTCCCGGCGGGGGAGACCCGGTGCTGTCCCGGCAGGGGATCGGAGCACCGGATGCCGCGTCCGACGCCGACGAGCCGTCCGGCGCCGCGTCGGTCGCGGAAGCCGCCGCCGCGCTGTGGGCGCTGGGCGCGGGGGACCGGTATCTGTCGATCGCCGAGAGGCTCGTCGCGGCCCACGCCCCCTCCGCTCTCGCGCAGCCGCTCGCGTACGGCGCGCTGCTGCGGGTCGCAGCACGCCTCGCCGAGCCGCCGCGGCAGATCGTCGTCGTCACGGACGATCCCCGGGCCGCGCTCGCGACGGCGGCGCGCAGCATCCGTGCCGATGTCGTGAGCATCGTGTCGCCGGAACAGGCGCGCTCGTGGGCCGAGTCGGGATTCGAGCTGTTCGCGGAGAAGGCGTCGCGTGGTGGGCGTCCGACCGCCTACGACTGCCGCGACTTCGCGTGCCGGCTGCCCGTCACCGACGTCGCCGAGCTCGGCGCGTGACGCGGGATCACACCCAGCTGTTCAGCCACATGTGCAGGTGCCAGAAGTCGTAGGGCACGTTGATCGCCGAGATCACCGGGTACCAGAAGACGGACAGCGCGAGCGCCACACCGAGGAACACGAGCACCAGACGCTGCCCGGTCAGCCGGCGGTAGGTGTCGGCCGTCGGCGAGCCCGCGATGTCCTTGAGCGCGAACGTCAGCGCCAGGAGCATGAAGGGCAGGATCAGCACCGTGTAGAACTGGAAGATCGTGCGCTGGGGCAGGAACAGCCACGGCACGTAGGTGACCGCGACCCCGGTGAGAACGAGCGCGTAGCGCCAGTCGCGGACGACGACGAAGCGGTACGCGAGGTAGAGCACTGCGGCGACGCCGGCGTACCAGATGAGCGGGTTCGGCATCGTCGAGATCACGTCGACGCATCCGCTCGGGGCCGTGCAGCCGTTCACGCCCAGCGCATCCCGGTGAAAGTAGACGCCGGTGGGGCGCCACAGCAGCGGCCATTGCCACGCCGAGCTCGCGTAGGCGTGGCCGGAGATGATGCCCGCCGTCGATGCGTACATCGCGACGTGATAGAGCCAGAGGCTCTCGAGCGGATTGCTTCCGGCGTGACGGTCGTACCCCCCGTCGGTGACGAGCCAGCCGGTCCACGACGCCAGGTACACCAGCACCGCGACGGGGACGAACAGCACGAACGTGACGAGACCCTGGCGCACGGCATCCGTCGGCCAGAGCACCACCCCCGCGCGCCGGCGGGCGAGCGCGTCGGTCACCACGAAGTAGACGCCCAGGCCCGCCAGCACCCAGGCGCCCGACCATTTCACCGCGGTCGCCGCGCCCAGCGCCGCGCCGGCCGCGATGAGCCACGGCCGGTTCCACAGGACGGGTCCCCAGGAGGGCGGCGCGTCGCCGTCGTAGCGGGCGGCGACGGTCTCGGCGATGCGGGTCATCGTGCGCTCGCGATCGCGCAGCACGAACAGGAAGGCGAGCAGGACGAAGAAGGTCAGCGAGGTGTCGAGCAGCGCGACGCGGCTCATCGAGATCGCCAGGCCGTCCACCGCCATCAGGAGCCCTGCGACGACCGCGAAGGTGGTCGACCTCGTCAGGCGCTTCGCGATGAGCATGAGCAGCAGCACCGACGCGATGCCGAGGAGTGCGGTCGTGATGCGCCAGCCCCACCCCGACTCGGGGCCGAGCACCATCATGCCCAGGGCGATGATCCACTTCCCGAGCGGGGGATGCACGACGAAGGCAGGGTTCGTGGTGAACACGTTCACGTCCCCTGAGAGGAAGCTCTCGTTGGCGTCGGCGGGCCAGGATGCCTCGTACCCGAGGTTGAGCATCGTCCAGGCGTCCTTGACGTAGTACGTCTCGTCGAACTGGTTCATCAGGTCGTGTGCCGCGGCGAGGTTCCACAGGCGCAGGATCGCGGCGATGACCAGGACGATCGCAGGGCCGAGCCACCGGTACAGCCGCCGAGCGCGCGCGTCCTGGCTCAGCCGGCGGGCGAAGCGGTCGTACAGACTCGGTCGTGCCGGAGGCAGGAGCGGCGCGGCGGGCTGATCGGCCTCGAGTCGCGGGGCATCCGTCACCCGGTCAAGCTTAGGCTGAGGGCGTGATCATCCTCGCGGCGACGCCCATCGGCAACCTGGGAGATGCCTCGAAGCGTCTCGTCGAGGCCCTCGGCGAAGCGACGATCGTCGCCGCCGAAGACACTCGCACGACCCAGCGCCTCTTGGCCGCTCTCGGCATCGCGAACCGGCCTCGTCTCATCGCGCTCCACGACCACAACGAGAAGGAGCGGGCGCCCGAGCTCGTGGAGCTCGCCCGCGAGCAGGACGTGCTCGTGCTGAGCGATGCCGGCATGCCCACCGTGAGCGACCCGGGCTACGGCCTCGTCGCGGCGGCCGCGGCGGCGGGGGTCGAGGTGACGGCGATCCCCGGCCCGAGCGCGGTCGTGACGGCGCTCGCGGTGTCGGGGCTGCCGACCGACCGCTTCACGTTCGAGGGCTTCGTTCCGCGCAAGGCGGGGGAGCGAGCCGCGGCCTTCCGAGCGCTCAGCACGGAGCCGCGCACCATGGTCTTCTTCGAGGCGCCGTCGCGCGTCGCGGCGACGCTCGCCGATATGGCGGCCGCGTTCGGCGCCGACCGTCGCGGTGCGGTGTGCCGTGAGCTGACGAAGCTCCACGAGGAGGTGGCGCGTGGCGCGCTGGCCGAGCTCGCCGCGTGGGCCGAGGCCGGCGTCCGTGGCGAGCTCGTCATCGTCGTGGATGGCGCGCCCGCCCGCGGCGTCGCGTTCCCGGACGCGGTGACCCAGGTGCTCGAGCTGGTGCGCGGCGGTACGCGTCTGAAGGAGGCGGCGGCCGAAGTATCCGGCCTCACCGGGCACTCGAGCCGCGAGCTCTACCAGGCCGCACTCTCCGTCCGTGGGTAGCGGGTCCGGCGACCGTCACCTGGGCTCACTCCCGAAACACGGGGCCCGAATGTGACATTCGAGCACCTCGGCGGGTCCGGACGGCGGCGTCCGGTCATAGCGGCGGCCAGGGCATCCGCGCTGACTAGACTCGTCGGGTGACTTCCGGCCCCTCGTCCTTCTACATCACGACGCCGATCTACTATCCGAGCGACGTGCCCCACATCGGCCACGGCTACACCACCGTGGCGGTCGACACCCTCGCGCGCTGGCACCGCCAGGCGGGCGACGACACCTGGATGCTGACGGGTACCGACGAGCACGGCCAGAAGATGATGCGCGCGGCGTCGGCGAACGGCGTCACGCCGCAGGAGTGGGTCGACAAGCTCGTCACCGAGGCATGGTTCCCGCTGCTGGAGACACTGGACGTCGCCAACGACGACTTCATCCGCACGACGCAGCACCGCCACGAGGAGCGGGTGCAGCAGTTCGTCCAGGCGATCTACGACCGCGGGTACATCTACGCCGGCGAGTACGAGGCGCTCTACTGCGTGGGCTGCGAGGAGTTCAAGCCCGAAGCCGAGATCGTCGACGGCACGGGCGCGTTCGAGGGCCTGAAGGTCTGCGCGATCCACTCGAAGCCGCTCGAGCTGCTGCAGGAGAAGAACTACTTCTTCAAGCTGAGCGAGTTCCAGGACAAGCTCCTCGAGCTCTACTCGAGCGTCCCCGACTTCGTGCGCCCCGAGTCGGCCCGCAACGAGGTCGTGTCGTTCGTCAAGAACGGCCTGAAAGACCTTTCGATCTCGCGTTCGGCGTTCGACTGGGGCATCCCGCTCCCGTGGGACGAGTCGCACGTCATCTACGTATGGGTCGACGCCCTCCTCAACTACGCGACCGCGATCGGCTACGGCGAGGACCCCGTCGAGTTCGCCCGCCGCTGGCCGGCTTACCACATCGTCGGCAAGGACATTCTGCGCTTCCACGCCGTCATCTGGCCCGCGATGCTGATGGCCGCAGGACTCGAGGTGCCGCGCGGCGTCTTCGCGCACGGCTGGCTGCTCGTCGGCGGCGAGAAGATGTCGAAGTCGAAGCTCACCGGCATCGCGCCCACCGAGATCACCGACGTGTTCGGCTCGGACGCCTACCGCTTCTACTTCCTGTCGGCGATCGCGTTCGGCCAGGACGGCTCGTTCTCGTGGGAAGATCTCTCGGCCCGCTACCAGGCCGAGCTCGCGAACGGCTTCGGCAATCTCGCGTCGCGCACGACCGCGATGATCGAGCGGTACTTCGAGGGGATCGTGCCCGCGGCGGGCTCCTACACCGAGGCCGACCTGCGCATCCAGAAGACGGTGGCGGATGCTGCGGCCCACGCCGACGCCGCGATCGAGCGGTTCCGCATCGACGAGGCGATCCACGCCATCTGGACGATCGTCGACGCGCTGAACCTGTACATCACCGAGAACGAGCCGTGGGCGCTCGCCAAGGTCGACGCGCAGCGCGAGCGCCTGGGAACGGTGCTCTACACCGCCGCCGAGGGCTTGCGCGCCCTGGCGGTGCTCCTGTCGCCGGTGATGCCTGTCTCGACCGAGAAGCTCTGGATCGCGCTCGGCGCGGCGCAGTCGATCGGGCGCCTGCAGGATCAGCCGATCCGCGAGGCGGGCGACTGGGGCGTGCTTCGCCCGGGGACCTCGGTGAACGGCCTCGCACCGCTGTTCCCGCGCGTCGAGCAGTCGGTCTGATGGCGACACCCCCGGTGCCGTACCCCGCCGCGGGCTCCGACCCGTCGCAGTACGTCCGCTCCCGCGAGAAAGGCTCGCGCGACGTCACGTACCCGGCGGCGCCCGAGCCGCTCGCGGTGCCCGTGTACGACAACCACGCTCATCTCGAGATCGAGGACGGCGCCGGCCTGTCGCTCGACGAGCAGCTCGAGCGTGCCGGCGAGGTCGGTGTGATCGGCGTCGTGCAGGCCGGTGGCGACATCGACTCGAGCCGCTGGTCGGCGTGGGCGGCGGCCTCCCATCCCCGCGTCCTCGCGGCGGTGGCCATCCACCCGAACGAGGCGCCCGCGTACCAGGCGGCCGGGCGGCTTCCCGAGGCGATCGCGGTGATCGACGAGCTCGCCGCGCAGCCGCGCGTGCGCGCGATCGGCGAGACCGGCCTGGACTTCTTCCGCACCGACGAGGACGGCCGGCCCGCCCAGTTCGAGAGCTTCGAGGCGCACATCGCCCTCGCGAAGAAGCACGGCATCGCGATGCAGATCCACGACCGCGACGCGCACGACGCGGTGCTCGATACGCTCGAGCGCGTCGGAGCGCCCGATCGCACGGTCTTCCACTGCTTCTCGGGCGACGCCGACATGGCCCGCATCGCGGGCGCGCGGGGGTACTACCTCTCGTTCGCCGGCAACGTGACATTCAACAACGCGCAGAACCTCCGCGACGCGCTCGCGGTGATCCCGCGCGACCGGATCCTCGTCGAGACGGATGCCCCGTTCCTCACACCCACCCCGCACCGTGGCCGCCCGAACGCCCCGTACCTGATCCCGGTGACGGTGCGATACATGGCCGCCGAGCTCGGCGTCGGCGTCGACGAGCTGTGTGCGCAGATCGCGGCGAACACGCTCGAGGTCTACGGCGCGTTCGACGACTGAGCTGACGCGGGTGACTTCGGTGGACGACGAGCTGTGGGACCTGTTGGATGGCGCCGGCCTCCCCGTCGGCGGGACCCACCGCCGGGGCGACCCCGCCTTCCCGGATGGGCTGTTCCACATCGTGGCGTCGGTGTGCGTCGTGCGCGGCGACGGGCTCGTGCTGCTGACGCGGCGGGCCGCAGCCAAGGACTGGGGCCTCACCTGGGAGTTCCCGGCGGGAAGCGCGCTGACGGGTGAGTCGAGCGAGCAGGCGGCGGTGCGAGAGCTGCAGGAGGAGACCGGAGTCCAGGTCCGGACCTCGGACCTGCGACTCGTCGGCCGACTCATCGAGCGGACCGCACTGTTCGACGTCTACGTCGCGCAGGTGGTCGGCGATCCGATCCTCGCCCTCGACCCCGACGAGGTGTGCGAGAGCGCGTGGGTGCCCCTCGCCGAGGCGATGCGTCGCGGCGCAGCCGGCGAGATGGCGGGCCCCTGGACTCCCCGGCTGGCGCAGCTCGGAGACCGCCTGCACGAGCTGGTGAGCGCGCCGCGCGGCTGACCGTTCCGCAGGTTCAGTCGATCAGGGGGAGCCCACCCGCGCCGGGCTCGTCCTCGTCTGCGACCTGCTCCGCTTCTCGCGCGTCGATCACCGGCTTCGCGGCCGCGATGTGCGAGATCGAGCGCCACACCAGCACCAGCGTGATGAGTGAGCCGCCGAAGGCGAACCACCAGGGGGCGGTGAGTCCCCACACCTGGGCGAGGATCCCGCCGATGAACTGCCCGATCACGAGACCCCCGAAGACGCCGACCATGTTCACCGAGGCGATGCGGCCCTGAAGTTCCATCGGCACGAGGCGCTGGCGGACGGTCGTCGAGATGGTGCCCCATACGAACGCGTAGAGGCCGAAGCCGAACATGATCATGAAGGCCAGTGGGGGAGCGGTCGTGAGTGCGAACGAGAGGTGCATGAGCACTTCGAGCGAAAGGCACACCCGCATGAGCGTCGAGAACGACACGTGCTTCTCGAGCCAGCCGAAGCTGAAGATCGCGATGATGCCGCCGAGCGCCGCCGCCGTCGTGAGGGCACCATAGCCGACGGGGCCCATGCCCAGGTGCTCCGTGGCGTAGAGCACGAGCACACCCCAGGGTGCGGCCCACGTGACGTTGAAGACCAGGATGATGATGACGAGCGTGCGCACCGGTGCGTTGTGGCGCAGCCACTGCAGTCCCTCGCGGATGGCGTGCGCCTTCGTGCCGCGGTCCGTATCCGGGTGTTCGGGCACCGGCGTGCGCGCGATCCGGGAGATGAGCAGCACCGCCAGCGCCACGCACAGCACCTGCAGCACGAACGGCCAGAACGAGCCCACTGCGAAGAGGAAGGCGCCCAGCGGCGGCCCGGCGAGCTGGTTGGCGACGAGGTAGCCCGCCTGCATGCGGGCGTTGCCGATGCCGAGGTCGGCGGGCCTCACCAGCATCGGAAGCAGCGTGCTGCCGGCCGAATCGGCGAAGACCTCGGCCGTCCCATAGAGGAACGCCACGGCCAGCACCAGCCACACGGTGGCCTGTCCGGAGACGAGGAACGCGACGAGCACGGCGACGATCACCGCCCGCAGGCCGTTGGCGAGCATCACCAGGCGCCGCCGGTCGTGGTGGTCGGCGACGGCGCCCGCGAGGAGGCCGAACAGGAGCCACGGCAGGAACTGCATCATGGCGCCGGCCGCCACGAGGACCGGCGACGACGTGAGCGAGGCGATCAGCAGCGGCGCGGCGGCGAGCGCGATGCCGTCGCCGAGATTGCTCGTCCACGACGACGCGAGCAGCCAGCGAAAGTCGGTCCCGAGGCGACGTGGTGCGACCAGTTCCCCGAGCGAAGGCATCCCGCCATCCTACGAGCGGCGGCGGCGATACGACACTCGAGGAACGAGACCCCGGGGTTCACCGGGCTTCTCGTTCGTGCAATGTCGTCTCACCGCGTGGTCGGAGCGTCCTTCGCGTGGACGAACAGCGTCTCGGTCTGCTCGATGTCCATGCCCTTGGTCTCGGGCACCCGCCACGCGACGTAGAGGAACGACAGCGCCGCGAACACGGCGTACATGCCGTAGGTGAACGGGAGCGACCACGACGACATCGCGGGGAAAGAAATCGTGATCAGGAAGTTCGCGATCCACTGCGCGCCGGCTGCGACGCCGAGCGCCTTGCCGCGGATGCGGCTCGGGAAGATCTCTCCGAGCAGCACCCACACCAGCGGTCCCCACGACGCGCCGAAGCCCACGACGAACACGTTCGCCGCGATGAGTGCGATGGGCCCCCACGGTGCGGGCAGCACGACCGCCCCCTCGGCGTCCGTCGTGGAGAACATGAACGAGATGGCCATGAGCCCGAGCGACAGCGTCATCATGACGGAGCCGGTGAGCAGGATCGGCTTCCGTCCGACACGGTCCACCAGGAAGATCGCGATCAGGGTGACGAGCACGTTCGTGATCGAGGTCACGACGCTGATCGTGAACGAATCGCTCTCGTCGAAGCCGACCGACTGCCACAGGCTCGTCGAGTAGTAGAAGATCACATTGATGCCGACGAACTGCTGGAACACCGACAGGATGATGCCGACCCACACGATGCGCTGAAGCCCCAGCACCGGGCCGCGGATCGAGACGCCGGCGTTCTTGCGGTCGGTCTCGATCGCCGTCTGCAGCTCGCGGATCGTCTGGTCGAGGTCGGCGGGCGGGATCAGCCGCGCGAAGATCGCGCGGGCCTCCTCGACACGGCCCTTCGACAGCAGGTAGCGCGGCGACTCGGGCACGGTGAACGACAGGATGCCGTACACCGCCGAGGGGATCACGCCCACGAGGAACATCCATCGCCACGCTTCGAGCCCGAACCAGAGCACGCTGTCGGCACTGCCCGCGGCGTTCGCCAGCAGCGCGTCCGACAGGAGTGCCGCGAAGATGCCGATCGTGATCGCGAGCTGTTGCAGCGAGGCGAGCCCACCGCGGATCTGGCGCGGCGCGATCTCGGCGATGTACGCCGGGGCGACCACCGACGCGATGCCGATGCCGAGGCCGCCGACGACACGCCAGAGGGCGAGATCCCACGCCGAGAACGCGAGTCCGGCGCCGATCGAGCTGACGAAGAACATGATGGCGCCGAGGAACATCACCCGGAGGCGCCCCCATCGGTCCGACAGGTTGCCGGCGATGACGGCACCCACCGCGCAGCCGAGCAGTGCGATCGCGACGACGAATCCTGTGATGACGTCGTTGAGCGCGAAGTCCTTCGAGATCGAGTCGACGGCGCCGTTGATCACCGACGAGTCGAAGCCGAAGAGGAAACCGCCGACCGCTGCCGCGAGCGAGAGGCCGATCGCTCGTCGCCCGTAGGGACTGCGGAGGGAGAACGCGTCTGCGGGGATCGATCCGGTCGAGTGCATGCTGGTCACGCTAGCGTTCGGCCTTCGCCAGGGCGAGGGTATCCGCGGCTCGTCGCCGATGCGCCATCGTGGCGCTCGGTACAGTGGGGCCCATGCCCGTGACACTCCTCGGTGCGGCCGAGATCCGCGCGCTGGCCGCCGAACTCGACGTGACGCCGACCAAGAAGCTCGGGCAGAACTTCGTCGTCGACGCCAACACCGTCCGCAAGATCGTGCACGTCGCCGAGGTCGCACCGGGCGATCGCGTGGTCGAGGTGGGGCCCGGTCTCGGGTCGCTGACCCTCGCGATCCTCGAGGCCGACGCATCCGTCACCGCCGTCGAGATCGACCACCGCCTGGCCGAGCGGCTGCCCGCCACCGCGGCGAGGCACGGCGTCGCCGACGGCGCGCTCACGGTCGTGGACGCCGATGCGCTGCGGGTGACGGAGTTACCGGGTGATCCCTCGGTTCTCGTCGCCAACCTCCCCTACAACGTGAGCGTGCCGGTGCTGCTGCACTTCCTCGAGCACTTCCCCGCACTCGACCGCGGCGTCGTCATGGTGCAGGCCGAGGTGGGGGAGCGACTCGCCGCCCCTCCCGGGTCGAAGGTGTACGGGGCGCCCAGCGTCAAGGCCGCGTGGTATGGGCCGTGGCGGCTCGCCGGCACGGTGTCGCGCCAGGTCTTCTGGCCGGTCCCGAACGTGGACAGCGTGCTCGTCGGCTTCCATCGCGCCGCGGAGCCGCGGGGTGACGAGGAGCTGCGCAAGCGGACGTTCGCGATCGTGGATGCCGCGTTCCAGCAGCGGCGCAAGATGCTCCGGCAGGCGACGGCCGGCGTGCTCGGCGGATCGGCGGCCGCGGCATCCGTGATCCTGGAGAGCGCGGGGGTCGCGCCGACCGCACGCGGCGAGGACCTCTCGATCGAGGACTACGTGCGCATCGCGCAAGCCGCCGGGGGCGGCGCGGACAGCTGAAATTCAGCGGATCTTCACCGTGCCGTCGGGAAATGCATGAAACATGCCGGTAACATTCGAGGGTCCGTCGTCCGGTTCCACGGCACCTCGCCTCCCGGCGGACCGGAGTGACCCGACATGCGCACCGCCGAATACCCGGCCCCCGAACGCATCCTGCTGCATCTGAGCGACACGCACCTGCGCGCGCCCTCGACCCCGCGCCTCTTCGACGTCGTCGACGGCGCGAACCGGCTCGCCGAGACCGTCGGCGTGATCGAGTCCAGTGGCCTCCGTCCTGACGCGATCGTCGTCACCGGAGACCTCGCCGACCTCGGCGAACCCGGCGCGTACGCCGCGCTGCGCGGGCTCGTCGAGCCGCTCGCGGAGCGCATCGGCGCGCGGGTGCTGTGGGTGATGGGCAATCACGACGAGCGCGGGGCGTTCCGCGCGGGCCTCTATGGCGAGGCATCCGACGATCGACCCGTGGATCGGGTCGACGAGCTCGACGGCCTCCGAGTGATCACGCTCGACACCAGCGTCCCCGGCCACCACCACGGCGAGCTGAGCGATGAGCAGCTCATGTGGCTCGCCGGGGTGCTGGCCACGCCGGCACCCCTGGGCACGATCCTCGCGATGCACCACCCGCCCGTGCCCAGCGTGCTGCCGCTCGCGGCGAGCGTCGAGCTGCACGACCAGCGCCGGCTCGCGGGGGTGCTTCGCGGCACCGACGTGCGGGCCATCATCGCCGGCCACCTCCACTATTCGACGTTCGCGACGTTCGCGGGAATTCCGGTGTCGGTGGCGTCGTCGACCTGCTACGCCCAGGACCTCACGGTTCCCGTCGGCGGCACGCGTCCTCAGGACGGCGCGCAGGCGTTCAACATCGTGCACGTGTACGACGACACGGTCGTGCACTCGGTCGTCCCGGTCGACGCGCCTCGCGCACTCGAGCACATCGATGCCGAAGAGGCGCAGCGCCGACTCGGCGAGGCCGGCGTCGCGCCGTTCATCGCCGCGCGGAAGGATGCGCCGACCGCGCCGATTCCCGTGCTGCGCTGAGCTCGTCGCGCTCCCACGGCGCCCTCACCGGGAACATGCGCTCGAGCGCGATGCGGATCGCCCGCACACGGACCTCTTCGGGGACCTCGACCTCGCCGCCGTCGTTGAGGCAGAACATGTCGACGTCGCAGCGCTTCTCGAGCCGTTCCATCCGCCGCAGTCCCGCGGCCACCGTCGTCTGGACGTACCGGACGCGCGGGGAGCGCGTGGCGACAGCCCGCCCGGTGAGCAGCGCGTAGTAGTGGTAGAGGCTGTTGGTCACCGAGATGTCGGTCGCCGAGCGGAACCGGGATGCCGCGGTCCTCGCGAAATCGTCCGGGAAGGCCTGCTCGAGTTCAGCCATGACGCTGCGTCGCAGCGGGGCCGCGCAGTGCTCGAGGTCGCGCACGATCGTGCGTCCGAACCGCTCCCGCAGCAGCGCGCGGTTCACACGGAGGCCGTTGTCGTGCCCGCTCCGGTGGAGCGCGGGTTCGCCCCCGCCGATGCGCACCTCGCACTCGACGAACTTGGTGACCCCTCCGGGGGTGAAGAACATCTCGGGCTCGACGGCCCGCCCGAAGAACATGTCGTCGTTCGAGTAGAGGAAGTGCTCGGCGAGCCCCGGGATGCGATGCAGCTGCGCCTCGACGGCGTGCGAGTTGTGGGTGGGCAGGACAGACGGATCGGCGAAGAACTCCTCGCTGCGCACGATGGTCACCTTCGGGTGGTCGAGCAGCCACGCCGGAGCGGGAGAGTCTGTGGCGATGAAGATGCGCCGGATCCACGGGGCGTACATGTGGACGCTGCGCAGCGCGTAGCGGAGTTCGTCCACGTGACGGTAGCGCGCCGGGCCGTCATCGCCGTCGCCGACGACATACTCGGACAGCTGGGCCGCGCGCTGGCGCCGGAACTCGTTCGATGACCCGTCGACCCACGAGAAGACGATGTCGACGTCCTCCGTGACCTCGAGCGGCTGCGGGTCGAACATCCCCCTGATCGTGTGCCAGGTGCGCCCGTTGCGCTCGATCGTGTCGTACTCGACGTCCTCGGTGGCCGTGCGACGTCGCAGGACGGCGTTGTCGCGAGGCGCCTCGATCACGTCGTCCCCGAAGCGCCAGAACTCCAGGTGCACGCCCAGCGACGGCCCGTACCGGAGCGAACCGGAGCGGCTGAGACGCGGGCGATACACCCGCACCGCGGTGGGAGCGTCGGGAACATCCGCGGCGTCGCTCGCCAGCAGCGGCGCGAGGCCCTTGGCCTTGACGTACAGCGGCTCCCGCGTGCACACCGCGGCCAGCGCAGCCTGCACCGCCTCACGCTGGCGCACGTCGACGACCAATGCCGGCTCCGTGCGATCGTGCCGGACGAGGAGGAACTCCACGGCGGCGTCGTCGAGTGCGTCGGCGACGAGGAGCAGGTCGGTCTCGCGCGCGTCGTGGGGCGAGACGTCGTCGTGGACCAGATGCAGGATGCCCCGCTCGAGCACCACGTCGGCGCGCGCGACGAGCACGCTCCACGGGTCGGTGGCCGGGGGCAGCACAGACAGCAGGGTCATGCCGTCCTCCTTCTCGCTCGATGGTCGTGGGCGCTCGAACTACGCGGTGTCGCCACCATAGGGAGCGTCCGTTACGGCGACGTTTCGGATGTAGACCCTTGACAAAGGTGTCGCCGGTGTGCCGTGCCGCGCTTCCTGCGCGCAGGGGCCGACCTCGCTAGCCTGGACCGGTGACCGAAGACGCGCGCTATCTGTCCCGTGGAGGAGACCTCCACCGTCCCTACGCCGCCGCCGCCGACCGCTACGACGGCGCGGACTACCGCCGGGTGGGTGCCTCCGGGCTCACGCTGCCGCCCGTCTCGCTCGGGCTCTGGTGGAACTTCGGCGACAACATCCCGTTCGACAGTCAGCGGGCCCTGCTGCGCCACGCGTTCGACCGCGGCATCACCCACTTCGACCTGGCGAACAACTACGGCCCGCCCTACGGAAGCGCCGAGACGAACTTCGGCCGCATGATGCGCGAGGACTTCGCCCCGTACCGCGACGAGATCATCATCTCGTCCAAGGCCGGCTACGACATGTGGCACGGGCCCTACGGCAACGGCGGCCCGCGCAAGTACCTGATCTCGAGCGCCGAGCAGTCGCTGAAGCGCATGAGCGTCGACTACGTCGACATCTTCTATTCGCACCGCGTCGACCCCGACGTGCCGATCGAGGAGACCGTGGGCGCTCTCGACTCGCTGGTGCGGCAGGGCAAGGCCCTCTACGTCGGCATCTCGTCCTACAGCGCCGAGCGCACGGCGGTGGCAGCATCCGTCGCCCGCTCGCTCGGCACGCCGCTCGTGATCCACCAGCCGGCCTACTCGATCCTGAACCGCTGGGTGGAGGACGGCCTCACGCGCGTGCTCACGCAGGAGGGCATGGGGGCCATCGCGTTCACGCCGCTGGCGCAGGGGCTGCTCACCGACAAGTATCTCGGCGACGGCTCGGCCCAGCGCGCGCAGCAGCGCGGATCGCTGCCGAACGGCTCGCTGAGCGAGAAGGGGCTGTCGACCTTGCGGTCGCTCGACGTCATCGCGAAGGAGCGCGGGCAGACCCTCGCTCAGATGTCGATCCAGTGGGTGCTGCGCAATCCCGTGGTGGCGTCCGCGCTCATCGGCGCGTCGCGCCCGGCGCAGCTCGACGAGAACCTCAAGGCGCTCGAGGGGCCGGCCTTCACGATGGAGGAGGAGGAGCGCATCGACGCCCTGTCGGACGGCATCGACGTGGACCTCTGGGCGGAATCGGCGAACCGGTGAGCCAGGCGCTGGCCGCCGACGGCGTCCGCGTGCGGGCGCCGGGCAAGCTCAACCTCTTCTTCGAGGTCGGCGGCATGCAGGACGACGGCTACCACGAGGTGGCGTCGGCGTACCAGGCCGTGTCGCTGTACGAGGACGTGTGGGCATCGCCCTCCGACGAGTTCACGGTGTCGATCTCGGGCACCGTCGACGTGACGGGGGTTCCCGCCGATGACCGCAACCTCGCCGTGCGCGCCGCGCGGCTGGTCGCGCAGCGCATCGGCCACGCGGGGGGCGTGCACCTCGACATCGTGAAGCACGTGCCCGTCGCGGGCGGCATGGGCGGAGGATCAGCGGATGCTGCGGCCGCCCTCGTCGCCTGCGACGCGCTGTGGGGGGCCGAGCTGGGAACCGCGGAGCTGCACAAGCTCGCCGCGCGCCTCGGCGCCGACGTGCCCTTCGCGCTGATGGGCGGGACAGCCGTCGGCACCGGACGCGGCGATCAGCTGAGCCCGGCGCTCGCGAAGGGCCGCTTCGACTGGGTCGTGGTGCCGTCGGACGAGGGCCTGTCGACCCCGGAGGTGTACACGCACCTCGACGAGCTGCGCGCGCGGCCCGACATCGTGTCGGGTGCGCGCGTGCCGACGGTCGCGCCCGGCGTGCTGCACGCGCTGCGGGCAGCGGACCCGATCGCGCTCGCCGAGCACACGCGCAACGATCTGCAGGTCGCTGCCCTCTCGCTGCGCCCCGAGCTGCGCGAGGTGCTCGAACTCGGTGAGGAGTCCGGCGCCCTGGCGGGGATGGTGTCGGGGTCGGGTCCTACGCTGGCGTTCCTGACCATCGACCCCGAGTCGGCGCTCGAGCTGCAGATCACGCTGTCGGCCGCGGGCTACGAGGCGCTCCACGTGCACGGACCCGTTGCCGGCGCGCGCGTGGTGACCTGAAGCGGCCCAGGCGTCGGCCCGCACGACAACCTGAGCCCTCACGGGAGTGGAGAGGAAGATCCATGAGCACGCGCGAAACGACCTACGGCGGCGTCGGCGAGACCGAGCGCGCTGCCTTCCGCGCGGGTCCGGTCGACGAGGAGTCGGCGGGCCGGCTCGCTGCGAACGGACTGGACTACCGGCGCATCGCCGTCGACAGCGACGCGTACGTCGGCTGGCTGCAATCCGTCTCTCGCGGCTTCCAGGACGGGGAGCGCACCGCTGAGCAGATCGCCGCGTCACGCGAGCGCAGCGGCTACCGGCGACTCACCGGGGTGTTCGACCCCGAGTCTCCCCTGGACGCACCCGTGGCGACCATCGCGTCGTGGCTCGGCGAGCTCACGGTGCCCGGCGAGGCGATGATCCCCTCGTGCGCGATCTCCGCGGTCACGGTCGCTGCGACCCACCGGCGCAAGGGCGTCGCGCGCGCGATGCTCGAGGGGGAGCTGCGAGCGGCCCAGGCTGCAGGCATCCCGATGGCGATGCTCACGGTGAGCGAATCGCCGCTGTACGGGCGCTATGGGTTCGCGCCCGCTGCGGCGGGCACCTCGTGGCGGATCGAGACCAAGCGGGCCGGCTGGATCGGCCCGCAGCCCACCGGGCGGATCGACTTCATCAGCCGCGAGCGGGTGCGCGAGCTGATGCCGGCTCTCCACGAGCGGGTGCGGCACCACCGCCCGGGCGAGATCGAGGTGCCGGGCAGTCACTGGGACGGGTTCGCCGGCACAAACCCGGCGGCCGAGAAGACCGCCGAGAAGCGCGCGGTGCAGTATTCCGACGCTGCGGGCGACGTGCGCGGGGTCGCGGTGTATGCGGTCCGCGAGAACCACGACGACGTCACGAAGGCGACCGTATCGGTCCACTACCTGCTGGCCGAGACCGACGACGCGTACGCAGCGCTGTGGCGGTTCCTGCTCGAGCTCGACCTGGTGGCCGAGGTGCACGCGGGCGAGCTGTCGGTCGACGAGCCGCTGCTGTGGATGATCGCCGACCAGCGCGCGGCCAAGGTCAGCGTGCGCGACCACCAGTACGTGCGGATCATCGACGTCGTCGCCGCGCTCGAGACCCGCCGCTACGGCGGGCCGGGCACGCTGGTGCTCGACGTCTCCGACCCGCTCGGCATCGCCGCCGGCCGCTACCTGCTCCAGACCGACGAGCGCGGCGCCGCGCGCGTGAGGAGTCTCGGCGAGGGCGAATCGGTCGCTGCGGCGACGGTCACGCTCGGCGTCGCCGAATTGTCGGCGACGTACCTCGGCGGCGTGTCGCTCGCGACGCTCGCCGCAGCAGGACGCGTGACGGTGACGGATGCCTCGGCCGAGGCATCCGTCGACGCGCTCGCTATGGCGACTCGCGTTCTCGGCTGGCACACGGCGCCGCGCCTGAGCATCTGGTACTGAGAGCGTCGGCGCTCGAGGGGCGGAACCGGACGAAACACGGCGATCAAGTGCTTTAGGCTAGCCTTACCTGTCTGTCTTCGAGGGGTTCCCCATGCCTTCACGCCTCCCGTCTTCCGCGCGCCTGCGCCGCTTCCTCGTCGTGCCGGTGGCGCTCGCGGGCCTCGCCCTGGCCGGCTGTGCCGGCGGCGCCGGCGGCGATGACGCCTCCGATCCGGACGCCCTCGTCGTCTACAACGCCCAGCACGAGCAGCTCACCGAGGAGTGGGCCGACGCGTTCACCGCCGAGACCGGCATCGACGTCGTTCTCCGCAACGGCGATGACAGCGAACTGGCCAATCAGCTCGTCCAGGAGGGGAAGGCCTCCAAGGCCGACGTGTTCCTCACCGAGAACTCGCCGGCGATGTCGCTGGTCGAAGGTGCGGACCTCTTCGCCCCGGTGGCCCCGTCCGCCCTGGCGCTCGTTCCCGAGCAGTTCCGTCCGGCCTCCGGCCTCTGGACGGGGATCGCGGCACGCTCGACCGTGCTGGTCTACAACCCCGAGCTGATCTCCGAGAGCGAGCTTCCGGCATCCCTTCTGGATCTCGCCGACGCGCAGTGGACGGGGAAGTGGGGTGCCGCGCCGGCGAAGGCCGACTTCCAGGCGATCGTGTCTGCCGTGCTCGCGACCCAGGGTGAGGACGGCGCGCGCGACTGGCTGGACGGCATGGCCGAGAACGCGGTCGAGTACCGCAACAACATCGTCACCATGAAGGCGGTCAACGCCGGCGAGGTGCCGATGGGCATCATCTACCACTACTACTGGTTCCGCGATCAGGACGCCGCAGCCGAAGACAGCGCCGGCACGAAGCTGCACTACTTCGGCAACCAGGATCCGGGTGCTTTCGTCAGCATCTCGGGCGGCGGTGTCCTGAAGAACGCGCCCCACGCCGATGAGGCGCAGCAGTTCCTCGCGTTCATCGCGGGGGAGCAGGGACAGAAGATCCTCGGCGAGGGATACAGCTTCGAATATCCCGTCGCCTCCGATGTCGCGGCCAAGCCCGAACTGCCCCCGCTCGCCGAGCTCGACGCACCCGTGATCGACCCGTCCACGCTCAATGGGCCCGCGGTCATCGAACTCATGACGGAAGCCGGACTCCTCTGACCCAGCTCCAGACACGAACACCCGCGCGCGACACGACCGAGAGGCGTCCGCCCGCCGGGCTGGTCGTCGTCGTCGCGGTGCTGGCTCTCGGCGCGCTGATCCCGATCGGCTACGTCGTCCAGGCGGCGTTCTCGATGGGGTGGGACCAGCTGTCGGCCCTCGTGTTCCGGCCGAAGGTCGCTGAGCTGCTCGTCAACACGGTGCTGCTGGTGGCGATCGGCGTGCCCGCGACCGTCGTCCTCGGGGTGGGCGGCGCCTGGCTCGTCGAGCGCACGACGCTCCCGGGCCGCGGCGTCTTCAAGGTCGCCCTCGCCGCCCCGCTCGCGATCCCCGCGTTCGTCGCGAGTTACGGCTGGGCCAGTGCGATCCCGTCGCTGAGCGGCCTGTGGGCAGCGGTGCTGGTCGCGACGCTGGCGTACTTCCCGCTGGTGTACCTGCCCGCCCTCGCAGCGATCAGGGGTCTGGATCCCGCGCTGGAGGAATCGGCGCGCTCCCTCGGCATGGGTTCGTGGGCGGTGTTCTTCCGGGTCGTCGCGCCGCAGCTGCGGCTGGCGGTGCTCGGCGGGGCGCTCGTGGTCGCCCTTCACCTGCTGGCCGAGTACGGCGCCTTCGCCTTCCTGCGCTTCGACACGTTCACCACGGCCATCGTCGTCGCGTACGAGAGCATGTTCGCCGGCCCCAACGCGGCCGCGCTCGGGCTGGTGCTCGCCCTGCTGTGCCTGATCCTCCTCGGCGCGGAGTCGGCCGCCCGCGGCCGCGCCCACTACGCCCGTGTCGGCGGCGGTGCTCCGCATCCGGCCGAGACCCTGGGCCTCGGCCGCCTGACGGTGCCGGCGTTCACCGCAGTGGCCGCGGTGCTGGCAGGTGCTCTCGTGGTGCCGCTGACGAGCGTCGTCCGGTGGCTCATGAGAACGGATGCCACGGCTGTCGGCGACGTCGGCCTGGCGGCGCTCCAGACGCTCGGCCTCGCGCTTGCAGGTGCGGTGTGCACGATCGCTGTCGCCCTGCCGTTCGCGTGGCTGGCGGTGCGCTACCCGGGACGGGTCTCACGACTGCTCGAGGGCGCCGCATATCTGGCCAGCAGCCTCCCGGCGATCATCGTCGCGCTCTCGTTCGTGGCGGTCACCCTCGCCTTCGCGCCGTCGCTCTACCAGACGGCGTTCACCGTGGTCGCGGCATACGTCGTGATCTTCCTGCCGCGGGCCCTCGTGCCGCTGCGCGCCGGACTCTCGCAGGTGCCGGAATCCCTCGAGGAGGCCGCGCGCGCTCTCGCGGTGCCTCCTGCCGCCGCGCGGCTGCGGGTCACCGTGCCGCTGCTGCTCCCGGCGATCGGCGCTGGTGCCGCCCTGGTGGCGCTCGGCGCGGCCAACGAACTCACCGCCACGCTGCTGCTCGCCCCGACCGGCACGAGCACGGTGGCCACGAGCTTCTGGTCGGCGGCGTCCGCCCTCGACTACCCGACGGCCGCACCCTACGCGGTGCTTCTGGTGCTTCTGTCGGTGCCCGCGGTCGCACTCATGTTCGCGCATGCGGCAGGGAGGACTCTCAGATGACGCTTCGGCTGGAGGGCGTGTCGAAGGCGTACGGCGGCACGGAGGTGCTGCGCGACGTGTCGCTCGATGTTCCGCGAGGCACTCGCCTCGCACTCGTCGGCGCCTCGGGAAGCGGCAAGACCACGCTGCTGCGCCTGGTCGCGGGATTCGTCGACCCTGACGCCGGCGTGATCAGCCTGGGCGGCCGCGAGCTGTCGGGGCATGGCAGAACGGTGCCCACCCACCGGCGGGGCATCGGCTATGTCGCGCAGGACGGCGCGCTGTTCCCGCATCTGTCGGTGGCCCGCAACATCGCCTTCGGGCTGCCGCGCGGACCCGGTCGTGCCGAGCGCGTGCGCGAACTGCTCGAGCTGGCGTCGCTGCACCCGGACCTCGCCGCCCGGATGCCGCACGAGCTGTCCGGCGGTCAGCAGCAGCGGGTGGCCCTGGCGCGCGCGCTCGCCCAGAATCCCACGGTGATCCTGCTCGACGAGCCGTTCAGCGCGCTCGACACGGGCTTGCGGTCGGCGACACGCGATGCCGTGATCGATGTCCTGGAGCGCAGCGGCGTCACCGCCGTGCTGGTGACCCACGATCAGCCTGAGGCCCTGTCGTTCGGGCACCAGGTCGGTGTGCTCGTCGGCGGTCGCCTGGTGCAGTCCGGCGACCCGATGGCGGTGTACGACGCGCCCATCGACGCGAGCGTGGCGCTGTTCCTCGGCGATGCGCTCGTGGTTCCCGCGCGCTCGGACGCGGACGGTGTCGAGTGCGGATTCGGCCGGCTGACCGTGCGGCACGATCTGTCGGGCGGAGCCGCGCGGGTGCGGGCCATGGTGCGCCCGGAACAGCTGCGCGTGGCCGCGGCGGCGCACGGGGCGGCCGCCACGCTGGCCTCGGTGGCCAACGGCACCGTCGTCGCGGTGCGTCCCGCCGGATCGACAGCCGACCTGCGTCTCCGCGTCGGCACGGGGGAGTTGGAGGCAGAGCTCATGTACCGCGTGCCGCAGCACCGGGCGGCCGCGTTCGCGCCGGGCACGGCCGTGCGCGTGATCGTCGAGGGCGGAGTCGTGCTCTACGCCGCGGCGGGTGAGACCGCGACGACGGGAAGCGTCGTCACGCGCGGCGCAGCCGCAGGCTGAGCGGCGCCGTCGCGCGGCCCAGCCGCGCCCACCCGGCCGCAACACCGGCGCAGGCCCTGACATAGAGCCGGTAGGCGATCACGCCGACGACGAACGACAGCAGCGTGCCGAGCCACGGTGCGCTCTGCTCGAACGGCGGATACACCTGCCAGTGCGTGAGGTAGACGAACAGGGATGCACCGGCCACCGTCACGAGGAGGGGCGCCGCGATGCGGGGGAGCGGGATGGCCCCGACCCATACCAGGGTGAGGATCCCGCCTGCCACGATCGCCTCGCGCCACGGCTCGCCGAAGAATCCGAAGGTCGCTGCGACCGTCACCGCGGACACGAGGATCCGACGGGCGGTCGTGTCCGCGCGTGCCACGAGCCACCCGAGGGCCACCAGCCACAGGACGACGGGTGCGGAGTACCGCTCCACGTACTCGGCAGTGGGCCCAGCGATCGCGAAGCGGGCGGCGAGCGCGACGGCGAGCGCCACCAGAGCGAACCCGAACGGCGCCCGGCGCTCGAGTCGTTCCACGCGGCGCACGGCGAGGAGCGCCGCCGCGCCTGCGAACGTCCAGAGCATCGCCTCGAGGAACCAGAACTGCCATTGCTCGTTCCACCGGCCGTCGCCGGGGGCGAAGTTGTTCACGAGCGCCACGGTCGTCGGCGCGTACTGGCCGGTGACGAGCGCCACCGCGCCGATCCACAGCACCGCCGGCACCGCGAGCTGGGCGGCGCTGCGCCCGAGGCGCCGCAGGCGCGCGGTGCCCGCAACGGGCGCCAGCTGGAATCTCGCGAGGTTGTAGCCGGCGACGGCGAGGAGGAGGTGCGCACCGCCCTTCAGCGAGAAGAGATCGGCGTGAGTCGCGACGATGAGGAAGATCGCCGCCGCCCGCAGCACGACCGGCGTCTCGAGGCGCGTCCACGAGAGCCGGCGACGCCTGGGCCGCAGGGTCGACGCCGCCGCGGCAACCGCGCGAGCGGCATCCGATTCCGTGTTCGCGACCGGGGATTGCGGGGGTGGAGCGGATGCCGCCAACTCGCGCGGGGTGCGCGTCGGCCAGTCCCGGGGGAGCGTGCCGACCATGTCCTCGAGTCGCAGCGAGAGCTCGACGTAGCTCAGCGAGTCGCCACCGAGTCCCGCGAACGTGTCGTCGATGCCCGCGTCGGGCTCACCGAGAAGCGTCGCATACAAGTCGCGCACGATCTCGGCCGTGACGACGGCCGGAGCCGTCGGCCGGAGGGCGGCCGCGCTGTGGTCGTGCGCGGCGGCGAAGCGCACCAGGGTCGTGTAGTCGCGCTTGCCGTTCGAGGTCCGCGGGAACTCGGTCACCGCGTAGGCGCCGATCACCCGCGCCGGCACGCCGGTGAGTGACGCGGCGCGCTCGCGCGCACGGGCGGCCGCGCGCTCGGAGGTCGCGAAAAGCAGCAGCCGTTCGTCGGAGCTCGCGGCGCGCACCTCGATCCCCTCGTCGGCGAGGAGGTGCTCGACGCGGTCGAGGTCGAGACGCAGGCCGAACACCTTCACGAAGCGGTTCATGCGGCCGACGATCTCGTACAGGCCGTCGGTGCGCAGCCTCGCCACGTCTCCGGTGCGCAGCTCCGTCACGGTGCTCCCGAGCGGGAAGTCCTCGGGCCCGTGGGCGTACCCCATCATGACGTTCGGGCCCTCGTACACGAGCTCGCCGGACTCGGCGCCGTCGACGGCGTCGATGCGGAAAGCACCGCCGGGGATGGGGCGGCCGATGGCGCCGGCGTGCGTCAGCGCGAGGTCGGGCGGGAGGTAGGCCATGCGTGCGGTGGCCTCGGTCTGCCCGTACATCACGAAGAGCTCGAAGCCGCTTTCCCGCCCGAGGTGCGCGAACCGTCGCACGGCGTCGGGGGTCATCCGGCCACCCGCCTGCGTGAGGTAGCGCAGCGACGGCAGGTCGGCACCGTCGAAGCCCCTCGCCTCCAGCAGCTCGAACGTGTACGGGACGCCGGCGAACGAGGTGACGGCGTGGGCGCGGGCCCGCGTCCAGAACTCCTCGTCGGCGACGGAGCGCTCGGTGAGCAGCAGGCTCGCCCCGGTCAGCAGGTGGCTGTTGATCACCGACAGTCCGTAGCAGTACTGCAGCGGCAGCGTGGTCGCGGCTCGGTCGCTCGGCGTCAGCCGGAGGTACTCGGCGATCGCCGCCGCGTTGCTGCGGACGTTCTCGACCGACAGACGCACGAGCTTGGGCGAGCCGGTGGAGCCCGAGGTGCTCGAGAGGACGGCGAGATCGGGATGGAAGTCGTGGCGGCTCCCGGGGCGGCGCTCGTCGAGCGTCCAGCCCGAGGCTCCCTCGTGGGCGATGACGTCGGGATCGAACCGTGCGATCAGCGACGCGCGGTGCGCGCGCGCGGCCTCGTCCTCTTCGCCCGACACGAGGAGCACCGGGTGCCCGCCCTCGAGTGCGGCCAGGTAGGTCACGATCGGCTCCACGGCGTTGCCCGCCGCAATCATCACGAGCCGTCGTACGCCGCCGAGTTCGTCCCGGCGCCGCATCACCCGATCGCGCAGCTCCGCGTAGTCGAGCCGCATGCCGTCGGCGATCAGCGCAGTGTGGTCGGGATCCCCTCCGAGGATGGACAGGCCGAGGGCGGGCGCGATCGCGGTCATAGAGTCGGGGGCTTTCTCCGGACGCGCCGGTGCGGGGAGAGTCGCCGGCGCGGGTGCAAGGTATGGCTAGCCTAACCTGTCCGGTTCGCGACGCCGAACTGTGACGGCGGATGACGCCCGCTCAGCGACCCCGCAACGCCGCGAAGAAGCCGCGCCGCGGCGCGGGCTCGTGTCCCTGGCACCGCTGCGTCTGCGACACGCCGGCGAGCGCCTGCTCGACGTGCTGGCCGCACCCGGCCCAGGTGGCCTTGCCGCACGTGGTGCACGTGACCCTGCTGCACATGGAGGTCGTTCCTTTCGATTCGGATGATCCCGCGACCGGCGTCAGGCCAGGGCGAGGAAGAGCTTTTCGAGTTCGTCGGTGGTGAGGCCCTCGGCCTCGGCAGCGCCGTCGGGGTCGACGACGCAGTCGCGCATCGCTGCCGACACGATGGCGAAGCCCGCGCGATCCAGCGCGCTGGTGACGGCCGCGAGCTGCGTGACGACGTCGCGGCAGGAGGCATCCGATTCGACCGCCGCGATGACGCCGGCCAGCTGGCCGTGCGCGCGCTTGAGTCGATTGGCGATGCGCTTTCGGGTGGCGGCCTGCTCTTCGGGGGTGCCGGTGATCATCATGCGTGGGCTCCTTCGCGGGTGAGGGTCCGGTCGATGCGGGCACCGTACCAGTGCTCGAGGGTCTGGATGCCGCCCGAGAGCGACGCCGAGTCGAAGCCGTTGTTCGCGAGGACGCGGTGGGCGATGTTCGAGCGGACGCCGGCCGCGCACAGCACGCGCACGGGCCGGCCGTCGGCCGCGTCTCGTACCTCGCCGAGCCGTTCGCGCAGCTGAGTGTGCGGAATGTTCAGCGAATCCGGGATATGTCCGGTTGCGAACTCCGCCGCCGACCGGACGTCGAGCACGAGAGCCTCTGCGCGGACGTCGTCGAGATCGGCGGCGTACCAGAGCCGGAGCCGTCCGGCGAGCACGTTCTCGGCGACCATGCCGACGAGGTTGACCGCGTCCTTGGCCTGTCCGTAGGGCGGTGCGTAACTGAGGTCGAGATCGATGAGATCGGATGCTGCCAGCCCGGAACGCATCGCGGTGGCGATGACGTCGATCCGCTTGTCGACACCGTCGGCGCCGACCGCCTGCGCGCCCAGGAGCCGGCCGCCCTCGGCGCCGACGTGGACGACGAGGTGCAGCGCTGTGGCCCCGGGGAAGTAGCCGGCGTGCTGGTTGGGGTGCAGATGGAGCGTGCGATATGCGATGCCGGCGGCGTCCAGCGCGGCACGGTTCGCGCCCGTGAGACCGACGGTGAGGCCGCCGACGCGCACGATCGCCGTGCCGAACGGTGCCGGGATCGGGCGTGCGCCGGCGATGCCGAAGATGTCGTCGGCGACGAGGCGGCCCGCGCGGTTGGCCGGGCCGGCGAGGGCGACGGGGGTGACTGCGCCGGTCACGGCGGAGGGGCTCGCGGTGGCATCGCCCGCGGCCCAGACGCCGGGGGCCGAGGTGCGACCGCGCTCGTCGACGAGGATGGCGCCGCGTGTCGTCTCGAGGCCTGCGTCGCGCGCGAATCCGGTGTCGGGGGCGACGCCCACCGACAGCACGACGAGGTCAGCGCCGATCGCCGTGCCGTCGTCGAGGAGGACGGTGTCGACCTCGGGGCGGTTCTCGATGCGCACTGCGGAGACCCCGTCGTGGACACGGATGCCGAGCCCCGCGAGTTCGCCGCGCACGAGGGTCGCCAGCTCCTGTTCGAGAGGCGGCAGCACATGATCGGCCCGTTCGACCAGGTGGACCTCCAGGCCGGCCGCGCGGAGCGCCTCAGCCGCCTCCAGGCCGATGAACCCGGCGCCCAGCACCACGGCGCGGCGATCGCCGCCGGTCACCCGCTCGCGCAGGGCGACGGCATCCGACACGGTGCGCAGCGTGTGCACGCGTGTCGAATCGATGCCGGGGATCGGCGGTCGCAGCGCGGCCGCACCGGGCGCGAGCACGAGAGCGTCGTACGACAGCGTCACGAGGCCGTCCGGCGACTGGGCGGTGACGGTGCGCGCATCCACGTCGAGCGAGAGCACCTCATGGCGCGTGCGCACGTCGAGGTTGAGCGCCGCGCGCAGTGACGCGGGCGTGTGGAGGAGGAGCGAGGACGCCTTCTCGATCTCACCGCTGACGTGATAGGGCAGGCCGCAGTTGGCGAACGACACCTCCTTGCCGCGTTCGAGCACGACGATCTCGGCCGATTCGTCGTGACGGCGCGCGCGTGCCGCCGCACTCATCCCCGCAGCGACTCCACCGACGATCACGATCCGCATGACATCTCCTTCTCGATACCCCTAGGGGTATAACTCTTAGGTGATCGAGGATACCCTAGGGGGTATCGAACGCGAAATCGTGGAGAGCGGTCCTGGCCGCGCACGGTTTGGTCGATAGGTAGATGCATCATGAATCTTCCAGACGCCCTTGCCGCTCTCCGTGCCCTCGACCTTCCAACGCCCCGAATCCGGTACCTGGCCGCGCAGGTCGTTGCCGACCCTGACCGGGCTCACATCATCGTGCGGTCGGCGCGGGTAGAAGCTCTGCGCGTCGCTCAAGAGCGTGACGCCGCCGCACGTGCCGATTTCGCCCAGCGTGCCGCATATGCCGCCAGGGAGGCGCAGAGGCCCGCTGAGACGCCCGCAGAGCCCTCTAGGTGTGATGTCCAGGGACGTTGTTCCGGGGACGCGTCTCTGAGGTGCTGACGGCGAAGGCCTCCCCGGTGTGAAGTGGAGCTGTTCAAGGAACCGCTTCACGAGCCAAGGGAGGCCTTCGTGTCTCACGTTAACGCTGCTCTGACTCCGCGCGCACGACTGAGGATGGCGCGGTTGATCGTTGATGATGGGTGGCCGGTCCAGCCGGCCGCGATGATGTTCATGGTGTCGCCGGTCACGGCTCGGAAATGGGCGGCCAGATACCGCGCCGAAGGCGCGCCCGGAATGATCGACCGCTCCAGCCGACCCCGCTCCATGCCGACCAAGACACCGCGGGAAGTGGTGAAACGGATCGTCCGGGTGCGGTGGCGGCGTCGGCTGGGACCGGCGCAGATCGCCGGCGAGCTGGGTATGCCTGCGTCAACCGTGCACGCTGTCTTGACACGGTGTCGGATCAACCGGCTCTCCCGAATCGACCGTGTCACCGGGGAACCGATCCGCCGCTACGAGCACGACCATCCCGGCGCGCTGATCCACGTCGATGTGACGAAGTTCGGCCGGATCCCAGACGGTGGCGGGCATCGCTTCGTCGGCCGTCAGCAAGGACTGAAGCACCGCGCTGTCACCTCCGACCGTGAAGGCACCCGCAACGCCCGCTACCAACCACACCTTGGAATCGGGTATCTGCACACCGTCGTCGATGACCATTCCCGCGTCGCCTACGTCGAGATGCACACCGATGAACGCAAGGACACAGCGGTCGGCGTCCTGCAACGGGCGGTCGCCTGGTTCGCCGACCAGGGCGTCACGGTCGAGCGAGTGCTCTCGGACAACGGCTCGGCCTACAAGTCATTCGCCTGGCGGGACGCCTGCGTCGAGCTCGGGATCGTGCACAAGCGCACCCGGCCCTACCGGCCTCAGACAAACGGCAAAATCGAGCGTTTCCATCGCACCCTCGCCGACGGCTGGGCATACGCGAGGTTCTACAGCTCAGAAACCGAACGCCGAGCCGCCCTGCCCGGATGGCTGCACTTCTACAATCACCACAGGCGACACTCCGCAATCGGCGGGCCGCCGATCAGCAGGCTCAACAACCTGCCTGGACATCACATCTAGGACGTGGCATCCACGCGAGGACGAAGAACCCGCCCCAAGGCCAGTCACAGTCACATGGACCACGCCACGGAAACCCGATGCTGTGCGTCCTGAGAGCCGCCCCGAACAGTCCGAGGGTTTCGAACAGACAGTGGCGCACCGCAAGAACACCCCGCACGGTCTGATTCGCTACAAGGGCGGCTGTCGGTGCGATGTGTGCCGAGCGGGCAAGAGTGCTAGCCGCCCTTCATTGGGCCTACGTGCACCGAAGGGAACAAGCGCCCCGCACGGGACAACTACCCGCTACCAAGACGGGTGCCGGTGCGACGACTGCCGAAAGGCAAAGTCGGACGCGTCCAGAATTTACCGCGCCCGCAGGCGTGCCGAAAAGCAGGTGGGCCCAAAAGTAGAAAATGGCATCGGGGGCCACGAGTGAACAATTCTCACTAGAATTGTTCTTGGCTCAGTGCTTGCGCCTCTCCCATCCCCTCGGTTGTCGTCCGCATCGACCGGGGGGATTCCTCATTTGTGTTCGGGGCCATGAGAACGATTCTCACGAGACAATAGAAGTAGGAACGCGACTGCACGACCGGCAGACAAGTAAGCGCTAGCCAATTTCACACGTGACGCGACTACACGACCGGTAGAGACACGGGGGACGCGACCCTGTTACCAAGCAAGCGACGACGAGAAGACTTCTCCGGACCTGAATCAAGGCAGACCCGCCCAGGCCACCTAGTGCACGAGAGCTTCGCATCCCCGGTCCTGACAGCCTGTGCTGTGGGGTTGGCTCCGTAAACCGACAACCAACCTCCCCTCTGTAGTGGCTAGCTCTCTATCTACTACGGGGGGGATTTCACCGTGCCCGAGCCCAGGATGAAATGTCCGCTACCTCATGACGATTGGCCCTACGGGCCTAATGATGAATGATTCTTGAACGTGATGTTCTTCTCATGAGGGTTTAAGGACAGGTCTGTCTATTCACAGAATCTGTTCCGCTATGTGCCGTTTGTCCCGACTCGAATGGTCGATAGTAAGTAGTGACAGCGGGAGAATCGCGCGGGGCATATCCTTACGGCCTCGAAAGGGGCACTGCCGGCTCCCGCTGTCACCTAGACCGAAGAACCGCAGGAAATCCATGTCCAGAACGTCCACCATCGCCTCTCACGCGAGACGCGAGGACATCGAGCGCGATATTGCGCAGGGTGTACCTATTCGCGACATTGCCACGAGATACGGCGTGTCCGCTTCCGCGGTCGCACGACACAAGTTGAACCGACACGCGGCCCTTGTCACCGCCATCGCTGAGGATGGACCCGCCCCCGATGACGTTATGGGGCGACTCCGCGACCTGGCCGACAGCACACGTCAAGCTCGATTGCTTGCCGACGCCACAGCATCCCCCGCTGTCCGTGCTCGGGTGGCCTCCAGTGAGCTTGCAGTGCTTGACAGGCTGGTGGACCGCCTCGGGCTGACAGACCTAACCGCCGTCGAGATGGCGCAGGCTACCGGCGCACTGGTGAGAGCCGTTCAGGTATACGTGCAGAGCCATCCCGAGCGGGCTACTGACGTGTACGACGTGCTCGGGGACCACGAAGCACTCATTGAACTTAGAGACGCGCTGCGAGCGCAGGCCAAGGGGAAGAAATCATGACCGCCAGCGGAATTCATCATGCAACCATCTCGGGGCTGACGCTCCCCGGCGTACCTGCCGCACCGGGTGCTGTGCTGTCCGCGACTGGGCGAGTCCTTCTCCAAGGAGAAGAATTCACGGTTACCCCCGAGCTTTATGCCGAGACGGTAGACCGCAACGGCGTTAGTTGGTTGGACTTGGACGCCGATGCCCAACTAGCGAAGTGGGGCGAGATTCGCTTTGCTCCTGGCCCCCGTCCCGATGCGCTCACGTTCGGCGGCGACGATTCGAGCTACCGCATCCGCCAGTGGCAACGTGACCTTGCGTACGCGCAGGATGTGAGCGACCCGAATGAACGACGTGCGGCTCTGGCCAGGGTGCGGGCGGAGTTCCCCGAGTTCGGCGCAAGTCATTCCCACACGCTGAGCACGACACGAGACAGAGCGGGATTCTAGAAAAAATGTCTGCCGCAGATGACGCCCTCGCCGCCTTGGTGGGAGTCCTCGGGGACATCGAGTCCGGAGCACTACCCGCATCCGACAATGACCGCGAGGTAGTCGTTAACGCCCTCGACGTGCTCGCAACAATGGGGGATGAGGACCGATGACCACTGACAACGCCAGGGAGCGCGCCCTCATCGCTGAGATGCGAGCTATCGAACGCCAGAGAGCCGCCACGGCTTACGTACAGCCGACGTTCACTCCCGAACAGGAACGTGCAATCGTGGAAGGCTCTCCCGAAATCGACCGCATCTCACGCGGGGACGCAGATGTCCCCGCCGATGTCGCCGCAGAGATTGCCCGGATTTTGGCTCTCGACTAACTAAAGACTCTCGCTGGGTGTGGTGCATTGGGTCCTCACCCGGCGAGTGAGTGCCCCCTGATTCAGGCCAGGGCGGCGCGACCTCTACAGCCCCCGCCAGTTCTCTTCCACTTGACTGGCGGGGGCTGTCTCTTCTCAGAACGATGGCCAGGAATGAGAATCGAGCTATGGACCGCGACAGCATCGAGAAGGCGGCGGACGTTTTAGACGACACGCTCGCAGAGATTGAGAACGGCGAGCTTGAAGCGACAGCGGAGCAACGCGCCTATCTGAAGGGAGCGCTGGACACTCTGCGACAGCTTGCGGAGGACTAGCACTGTACATAGAGGGAACCCTTTATGTATGCTTGCACTGTGAGCAAGCAGACGCCCCGCCCTCTGGCCCTCGCATACGTGCGTGTTTCGTCCGCTGTGCAGGTAGAAGAGGGCGCATCGCTCGATGCTCAGGAATCCACCCTCCGCGAGGAAGCCGCCCGCCGTGGCTGGGCTATCGAGATTGTGCGCGAAGAGGGCAAGAGCGCCAAGAGCATCCATGGACGCCCCGCCCTGACTGACGCTCTGCGCCGACTGGACAGGGGAGAGGCCCAGTACCTTCTCTCAGTGCGTCTGGACCGCGTATCGCGCTCTGTGGCCGACTTCGCCGCTCTCATCGACCGTGCACGCCGCCAGCACTGGGGCATCGTGCTTCTCTCTCCGAACCTCGACCTCTCGGACCCCTCGGGGGAGTTCGTGGCCAATGTGCTGGCATCCGCCGCCCAGTATGAGCGCCGCTTGATTTCGGTTCGTACTCGCGAGGGGATGGCCCAGCGAAAGACCGAGGGTGCAGTGTTCGGGCGTGAGGTTGCCGCCGACTTCCTGCCGACCTACCGCCGCGTGCTCTTGATGAGTGCGGACGGCGTAGGACTCAACGCCATCGCCCGCACTCTCAACGATGAGGGTGTGCCGACTGCCAAGGGTGGCAAGTGGTACGCGTCTACCGTCCGGGCCATCGTCATGAGCGAGACGGCGAAGACTCTCGGTTGATGAAGTCCGCGAAGCTGGGGATGTTCTCTTAGTAGAACTCGACCACTTGAAGTAGTACGCGGTGTCGTCCTTGATGTACGGGGGCGTTGATGTAGTCGGCGCGCTCCTCCTCGATGAGGAAGACTTGGCAGGGAGCGCCAGCGGGTATATGGTTCACCCCCGCAACCCCGAGCAATTAGCTGACTAATGGACTACCCTAGAAAGAAGAAACCGCCCCCAGTTGGTAGCTGAGAGCGGTTCTCCTGGCCCTGGAGCAGTGCGCGCACTGCGACAGAGGTCGCCTCCACGATTGGCCCCCGACTCCTGCGAAGACGAGGGGGCCTTTCGCTTGGTACGAGTCTACCGGCGAAGGACTACATTGCCGGGGGATGAGGCAAAGATGCCCCATCCGTCAGTAGTGAGTAACAGGACTCAATCCCGTTACTCTCTCTGTGGTCCGAGGTACCCCAATGGGTGCACCTGGGGTACAGCGGACATGCTCAGGCGTGGTCCAGTCTCGCCTCTGCGGGGATAGACCTTTGGTACGTGTACCAACGCTCGCCTACGCCTTGCCTACATCTTTTCGCGTGTAACGATTTGGTAACGGGGCGCACTGTGCACATTCGGTGGAATGGAAAGGCTCGGTCAGGCGGGAGTGAGCTCAAGGCTAACCACTACAACGGCTAGATTTCCCTCGTGCCTGAGAGTATCCAGCCCGAAGAGTCCGACGAAGACTTCGCCGCTCGTGCGGAAGCACTGCGAACGAGTATTCGGAATCACCCTGGGCGCATCGCCCACAACCGCTGGGACTCGGTGCGACTGGTACATGCGGCGCTCAAGTGGAACGAGCACTTCCTGTTGAGGCACATCGACTTCACCGGCCCAGAAGGTGAGGCGAGGGCGTTTAGCTACATGGGCATGGAGCGAGAGCAACGGGAGGCCATGCAGACGTTCTGGATGTTCTTGTTCTTGTTCCTTGCCAACTACACCGCCATGAACACCACCCTCGTGGACAACGTGCGGGGCCTGATGGCGAACTATCGAAGCACGCCCTTCGCGCAGGAGGAGGAGAAGCGTCGGCAGTCGCTGGGTTACGCCCCGGTCACCCAGTTCCTGAAAGACCTTCGCAACTACATCACCCATGTCACGACGCCCCCGCTGTCGTTCGAGATGTCGTTCCAGAACAACGAGACGAAGTTCGTGGCCAAGATGAAGTCGGAACCGTTGCTTGCTTCCGGAAGGTTCAGCGCGACCGCAAAGCAGTACATCGGTGACCAAGAAGACATCGTGATTGCTGACGCGGTCACGGAGTACGCCGGACTTCGGGAGGCGTATTACACATGGATGTTCGAGCAGTTCGACGCTCTGCACGGAGATGACATCAGGGCGCATGACGAACTCGTCAACCAGCAGAACGCGATGTACGGCCTACCGGCGCAGAGTCCTGCACCAGACGATTCCAGCCCGGTCTGACGAGCGCCTGACATCCCCGTCGTGCCAACTCCGTGCCAACTGGGTACGCTGGACTTGCCTGTGGGAGCCTCTCGATTTCGAGAAAATAGGACAGTCGAAGGCAGTTTGAGGGGACATGGCACATCTTCTGGGGGCCGAGGCCCTGCACCTGGAGTTCCCGACCAAGGCCGTCTTCGACCGGGTGTCCCTCGGCATCGACGAGGGCGACCGCATCGGAGTCGTCGGCCGCAACGGCGACGGCAAGTCGAGCCTTCTGGCGATGCTCGCCGGGCGGCTCGAGCCCGATGGCGGCCGAGTCACGGTGCGCGGCGGCGTCCGCGTCGGCGTGCTCGACCAGTCCGACACACTCGACGACGCCCTCACGATCCGGGAAGCCGTCGTCGGCGATCGTCCGGATCACGAATGGGCGGGTGACGCGCGCACGCGCGACGTCATCGCGGGCCTCCTCGGCGACCTCGCGTGGGACGGTCCGGTCGCGGGCCTGTCGGGTGGTCAGCGTCGGCGCGTGTCGCTCGCGGCTCTGCTCGTAGGCGACTACGACGTCATCTTCCTCGACGAGCCCACGAACCACCTCGACGTCGAGGCGATCGCGTGGCTCGCCGAGCACGTCAAGCGCCGGTGGCCGGCGAACCAGGGCGGCCTGCTGGTCGTGACGCACGACCGCTGGTTCCTCGACGAGGTGTGCAACACCACGTGGGAGGTGCACGACCGCGTCGTCGAGCCGTTCGAGGGCGGCTACGCGGCGTATATCCTGCAGCGCGTCGAGCGCGACCGTCAGGCCGCCGTCATCGAACAGCGCCGCCAGAACCTCGCCCGCAAGGAGCTCGCATGGCTGCGCCGCGGCGCGCCCGCGCGCACGTCCAAGCCGAAGTTCCGCATCGACGCCGCCAACGTGCTCATCGCGGACGAGCCGGAGATCCGCAACGCGACCGAGCTGCGCTCGCTCGCGGTCTCGCGTCTGGGCAAGGACGTGGTCGACCTCCTCGACGCCGCAGTCTCGTACGACGGCCGCGAGGTGCTGCATCCGGTGGAGTGGCGCATCGCCCCGGGCGAGCGCACCGGCATCCTCGGCGTCAACGGCGCCGGCAAGTCGACGCTGCTCGGCCTCGTCGCGGGTGACGTCGAACCCACCTCCGGCCGCGTGAAGCGCGGCAAGACCGTGAAGGTCGCGACCCTCACGCAGCGCCTCGACGAACTCGAAGAGCACCTCGACGACCCCGTGCGCGTCGTCATCTCGCGGCTGCGCACCACCTACACGTTCGGAAGCGGCTCGAAGGCGCAGGAGCTCACGCCGGGCCAGCTGCTCGAGAGCATGGGCTTCCAGAGCGCGCAGCTCTCGACGCCCGTCAAGGACCTCTCGGGCGGCCAGAAGCGCCGCCTGCAGCTGCTGCTCATCCTCCTCGAGCAGCCCAACGTGCTCATCCTCGACGAGCCGACGAACGACCTCGACACCGACATGCTCGCCGCCATCGAGGACCTCCTCGACTCGTGGCCGGGCACCCTCCTCGTCGTGTCGCACGACCGGTACTTCATCGAGCGCGTCACCGACCAGCAGTACGCGATCCTCGGCGGCCACCTCCGCCACCTCCCCGGCGGCGTCGACGAGTACCTGCGCCTGCGCGAGCGCGAGCGATCCGCGGGGCCGGCGCCTTCGAAGGGCACGGATGCTGCGGTCGCAGCATCCGTCTCGTCCACCGCGTCGTCGCTGTCGGGGCAGGAGCTGCGCGCCGCGCAGAAGGAGGTCGCATCGCTGGAGCGTCGCCTGGAGAAGCTCGAGACCCGGATCGGCGCCGCACGCACGGCCCTGGCCGACCACGACCAGTCGGACTACGTCGGCCTCGGCGCCGAGATGGCACGCATCGGCGAGCTCGAGAAGGAGCGCGACGGCGTCGAGGAGCGCTGGTTCGAGCTCACCGAGCAGATCGGCTGACCCGGCGGGTCAGTCGGCGGCGTCGAAGCCGAGGCTGAGCTTGCGCAGCAGGGCCGCGAGGCGGTCGCGGTCGCCGCGGGACAGGCCCTCGAGCAGGAGCGCCTCGGCGTCGACGAGACGCGTGATCGCGGCATCCACCCTGATCTTCCCCTCGTCGGTGAGCGTGACCAGGATGCTGCGGCCGTCGTCGGGGTCGGACTCCCGGCGCACCAGCCGGCGCCCCACGAGGCGGTCGATGCGGTTCGTCATCGTGCCGCTCGAGACGAGGGTCTGCTGCAGCAGCTGCTTCGGACTCAGCTGGAAGGGCTCACCCGCGCGCCGCAGGGCCGACAGGACGTCCCACTCCCACGGCTCGAGTTCGCTGCGCTTGAACGCGTCGCGGCGCGCGCGATCGAGGTGGCGCGACAGCCGGTCGACGCGCGACAGCACGCCGAGGGGCGAGAAGTCGAGGTCGGGGCGCTGCGTGGTCCACGCCTCGACGATGCGGTCGACCTCGTCGCTCTGCGCCGTCATGCCCCCATTATCCCGGCACGGATGCTGCGCACCCCCGCGGACGGGCGCGCACGGGGCATCTGGCAGACTTGACGGGCAGGGGCCCGGCACCCGGGAGCCTGCGGTCCGCCGTGGTGTAATGGCAGCACGACAGCCTTTGGAGCTGTGAGGTCTAGGTTCGAGTCCTGGCGGCGGAGCATGACCGACACGACCCGCGACAGCGCACTGGCCGTCATCGTCCTGGCCGCGGGGCAAGGTACCCGCATGAAGTCCTCGGTTCCCAAAGTGCTGCACCGCATCGGCGGACGCCCGCTCGTCGGGCATGTGCTCGACACCGCGATCGCCCTCGGACCCGAGCGCGTCATCGTGGTCGTGCGCCACGAGCGCGATCTCGTCGCCGACGCCGTCGTGAAGGCCGTGCCGGGCGTGGTGGTCGTCGACCAGGACGAGATCCCCGGCACCGGTCGCGCGGTCGAGGTGGCGCTCGACGCCCTCGGCGACTTCGCGGGCGACGTGCTGGTGCTCAGCGGCGACGTGCCGCTCCTCGAGGCCGACACGCTCGCGGGGCTGGTGCGCACGCACCGCGACCGTGCCGTGGCCGCGACCCTGCTCAGCGCCGCGCTCGACGACGCCACCGGCTACGGCCGCGTGATCCGCGACGCCGACGGCACGGTGTCGCGCATCGTCGAGCAGAAGGATGCGACGGCGGACGAGGCATCCGTCACCGAGATCAACGCAGGGGTGTACGTCTTCCAGATGCAGGCGCTGCGCACCGAGCTGGCGCTCGTCGGCACCGAGAACGCGCAGGGCGAGAAGTACCTGACGGACGTGGTGGCGCTGCTGCGCGGCGACGGTCTCGGCGTCGCGGCGGAGACCGCTCCGGACGCGGCGGCAGCCCTCGGCGTGAACGACCGGGTGCAGTTGGCCGAGGCCGCTCGCCTGCTGAACGCGCGCACGGTGCGGCGCTGGCAGCTCGAGGGTGTCACGGTCCTCGACCCGGCGACGACGTGGATCGATGTCGACGCGAAGCTGGCGGCCGACGTCACGGTGCTGCCGAACACGCACATCCTGCGCACCACGACGATCGCGTCGGGTGCGATCGTCGGGCCCGACACGAGCCTCGTCGACTGCGAGGTGGGGGAGGACGCCACCGTCACCCGCACGGACGCGACGCTCGCCGTCATCGGCGCGAAGGCCACCGTGGGCCCGTACGCCTACCTGCGCCCGGGCACGTACCTCGGCGACAAAGGCAAGATCGGCACCTTCGTCGAGACGAAGAACTCGACGATCGGCGAAGCCAGCAAGGTGCCGCACCTGTCGTACATCGGCGACACCACGATCGGCAAGCACGTCAACCTCGGCGCCGGCGCGATCACCGCGAACTACGACGACCTGAGCAAGCACCGCACGGAGATCGGCGACGAGGTCCACTCCGGGTCGCACAACGTCTTCGTGGCGCCCGTTAGGATCGGAGACGGCGCGAAAACCGGGGCAGGGGCGGTCATCCGCAAGGATGTGCCCGCCGGTGCCCTCGCTCTCAGCGTCGCCCCTCAGCGCAACGTCGAGGGTTGGGTCGAGAAGAACAGACCGGGTACCGGGGCGGCGGATGTCGCAGCCAAGGCCCGCAGCGCACAGAAGGCGGACGATGGCGCGCAAGAAGAAGACCGTTGAGCTCGACCGGGCGAACGACATCGCCCCGGGACTCGTCGCGAAGACGAAGAAGCGCCTCGTGGTCGCACGAGGAAGCTCGCACCCCGAGCTCGCGGCCGAGGTCGCCGCCCAGCTGAGCACGGAACTGGTGCCGACCGAGTACCGCACGTTCGCGTCGGGCGAGATCCTGACCCGCTTCGAGGTCTCGATCCGCGGTTGCGACCTGTTCCTCATCCAGAGCTTCGGGCCGCCCGTCAACGAGTGGATGATGGAGACTCTCATCATGCTCGACGCCGCCAAGCGCGCGTCGGCCAAGCGCATCACGGTCGTCGCGCCGTACTTCCCGTACTCCCGGCAGGACAAGAAGGGTCGCGGCCGTGAGCCGATCAGCGCCCGCCTCGTCGCGGACCTCTTCAAGACGGCGGGCGCGGACCGCGTCATGAGCGTCGACCTGCACGCGGCGCAGATCCAGGGGTTCTTCGACGGCCCCGTCGACCACCTGTTCGCCAAGCCGGTGCTGCTCGAGTACTTCGAGAACACGCTCAGCGAGGAGGACCGTGAACGTCTGACCGTGGTGTCGCCCGACACCGGACGCGTACGCGTCGCCGACCAGTGGTCCGACAGCCTGGGCGCACCGCTCGCGATCATCCACAAGCGCCGCGACCCGAACGTCGCGAACCAGGTCACCGTCAACGAGATCGTCGGCACGGTCGACGGGCGCGTATGCCTCCTCGTCGACGACATGATCGACACCGGCGGCACAATCGTCAAGGCCGCCGAGGCGCTGAAGGCGAACGGCGCGGTCAAGGTCATCGTCGCGGCGACCCACGCGATCTTCAGCGATCCCGCGGCCCAGCGCCTGCAGAGCCCGGCCGTCGACGAGGTCGTCGTGACCGACACGGTGCCGATCCCCGCCGAGAAGCGCTTCTCGACGCTTACGATTCTGCCTATCGCACCCCTGCTCGCACGTGCGATCCACGAAGTGTTCGAGGACGGCTCAGTCACCAGCATGTTCGACGGGGCCGCCTGACGCCGGCAGCGGGTCGAGACGCGGACCCGGCGGCGACGGAAGGACCAAGCAAGGATGTCGCAGCCGCTGACGGAAGCCCGCCTCACCGTCGCACGTCCGTGGGCGATCCCCGCAGGCGACGTGCTCACGCATCTCGAGGCGGACGCCGGAGGCCTCAGCACCTCTGGCGCCGCGCAACGGCTCGAGATCGCGGGGCCCAACCGGCTGCCCGAACCGGCGCGCAAGCCGGGCTGGCTGCGTTTCCTGGCTCACTTCAACGACACCCTGATCTACATCCTGCTGGGCGCCGCCGTCATCAAGGCGCTCATGGGCGATTGGCTCGATTTCTGGGTCATCATGGTCGTCGCGATCATCAACGCCGTCATCGGCTACATCCAGGAGGGGCGCGCTGAGAAGGCGCTCGCGGGGATCCGCGGGATGCTGTCGGCCGACGCCAGCGCGCGGCGCGACGGCGGCTGGGCCACCGTCGCAGCCGAAGATCTCGTGCCCGGCGATGTGGTGAGGCTGATGCCCGGCGACAAGGTGCCGGCGGACCTGCGACTGCTGCAGGCGCATCAGCTGCGGATCGACGAAGCCGCGCTCACCGGAGAGTCGGTGCCCTCATCCAAGACCACCGACGCGGTCGCCGCCGAGGCGGGCGTGGGCGACCGGGGCTCGATGGCGTTCTCCGGCACGATCGTGAGCGCCGGGCAAGGGCGCGGTGTGGTCACCGCGACCGGGCCGACGACCGAGCTGGGCCGCATCCAGAGCCTCGCCGACGAAGCCGATGCGCTGGCCACGCCTCTCACCCGTCAGCTCGACGGCTTCGGCCGGGTGCTCACCGTCGTGATCCTCGGCATGGCGGCCGTCATGCTCATGATCGGCCGGTTCCTCCACGGGATGCCGTTCGACGAGCTGATCTCTGCGGCGATCGGGTTCGCCGTCGCGGCGATCCCCGAAGGCCTTCCCGCGCTCGTGACGATCACGCTCGCGATCGGCGTGCAGCAGATGGCGCGCCACAACGCGATCACGCGCAAGCTCCCCGCGGTCGAGGCGCTGGGCTCGGTCACCACGGTCTGCTCCGACAAGACGGGAACGCTCACCCGCAACGAGATGACGGTGCGCCACATCGTCACCCCGCTCGCGGAGTACGAGGTCACCGGCATCGGGTACGAACCCGAGGGCGAGATCGTGCCGGCAGGCGCCGAGGAAACGGATGCCGCAGGCCGGGGCGATCTGGCCGCCATCCTCGCGATCGCGACCCTGTGCAACGACGCGCACATCGTGCGGGGCGACGACGGCATGTGGAGCCTCGTCGGCGAGCCGACCGAGGGAGCGCTCAAGGCGGTCGCGATCAAGGGCGGAGTCGGAAGTGCGGGTGGGCGCCGGGTCGCGGTCATCCCGTTCGACTCCGCCAACAAGCTCATGGCGACGCTCAACGAGGGCGCCCGCTCGGGCGGCGAGGCCGGCGAGGTATCACGGGCGATCCTGGTCAAGGGCGCGCCGGACCGCCTGCTCGAGCGTTCGCTGACGCAGCGCGGCGCCGACGGGTCCGAACCGCTCGACCTCGCGCGCTGGGACGACGCCGTCGCCGCGCTGAGCGGCCAGGGCCTGCGTGTCCTGGCAGCAGCGCGCAAGCCGGTGCGGCCGACGACCGAGGAGTTCGGGCTCGACGACCTGGTGGACCTCGAGTTCATCGGCCTGTGGGGGATCGTCGATCCGCCCCGGCCCGAGGCCGTCGAGGCGATCGCCGACTGCCACGCCGCCGGCATCCGCGTGAAGATGATCACCGGCGACCACGCCGGCACCGCCCTTGCGATCGCGCACGAGATGGGTCTCGCGGGCGCCGACGCCGAGGTGCTCACCGGAGCCGAGCTCGAGGCGCTCACCCAGGAGCAGCTGCGCGAGGTGGTGCGCGACGTCGACGTCTACGCGCGCACCAGCCCCGAGCACAAGATCCGCATCGTTCGTGCGCTGCAGTCGCACGGCGAGGTCGTGGCGATGACCGGCGACGGCGTCAACGACGCCCCGGCGCTCACCCGCGCGGACGTCGGAATCGCGATGGGCATCAAGGGCACCGAGGCGACGAAGGAGGCGGCGGAGTTCGTGCTCGCCGACGACAACTTCGCCACGATCCGCAGCGCCATCGCCGAGGGCCGCCGCATCTACGACAACCTGCGCAAGTCGATCGTCTTCCTGCTGCCCACGAACGGCGCGCAATCGCTCGTCATCCTGGTCGCGGTCGTGTTCGGGCTCGCGCTGCCGCTCACGAGCGTGCAGGTCCTGTGGGTGAACATGGTCACCGCGGTCACGCTCTCGCTCGCCCTCGCGTACGAGCCGGCAGAGCGCGGCATCATGCGTCGTCCGCCGCGGGCGACCGGTGGGCCGATCATCAACCGCGGCGAGCTCGGTTTCATCCTCGTCGTGTCGCTGCTGATCGGCGGCGCGGCGATGGGGGTCTTCTATGGCGTCGTGGCGACCGGGGCCGACATCGAGGTGGCGCGCACCGAGGCGGTGCTCATGCTCGCGTTCGGGCAGCTCGCGTTCCTCTTCAATTGCCGGTTCCTGACCCGCTCGAGCCTGACGATCGACGTGCTGCGGGGCAATCGCGTGGTGTGGTGGTCGGCGATCGCGCTCGTGGTGCTGCAGCTGATCTACACCTACGTGCCGTTCATGAACGTCCTGTTCGAGTCGCGACCGGTGTCCGCGGCATCCTGGATCCTCCCCATCGTCGTGTCGATCGGGATCTTCCTGGCCGTGGAGGTGTTGAAGGCAGTGCTGCGTGCCCGACGGCGCTCATCACACGCCGTTGCTTCGCTCAAAGGCGGCTCATAGGAGGGGTTGAGAGGATCCGATCCGACGCGGACACCGCGTCGACGTCGCGAGCCCGACACGAGCCAGGAGGACCATCATGATCCGCACCGCACTCGCTTCCCGCCCCGTCCGCGCCGGAGCGGCCCTGACCGCCGTCGCCGGCATCGCTCTCCTCTCGGGCTGTGCCGCGAGCGCCTCCGAGGCCGAGGAGCCGACCACGGGCGACACCGGATCGTCGACCGGCTCCGGCTCGACCGGCACGGGCTCCGCCGGCTCCGGCTCGTATGCCGACGGAACTTACACGGCCGAGGGCTCCTACGCGACGCCCGAGTCGGTCGAGACCATCAGCGTCACGGTGACGCTCGAGAACGACGTCATCACCGCCGTCGTGGCGACGGGCGACCCGCAGAAGCGTGAGTCCGAGCAGTACCAGAGCCAGTTCATCGGCGGCATCGCCGACGTGGTCGTCGGGGAGGACATCGACGACATCCAGGTCAGCCGCGTCGCCGGATCGTCCCTCACCAGCGGCGGCTTCAACAAGGCCATCGAGACGATCAAGTCCGAAGCGGCGAGCTAGCCGTGGGCTCCGTGCCGGCGTCCTGGCGCTTCGACGCCATCGGCACGACGTGGGAGATCGTCACCGAGCGCCCGCTTCCCGCAGCGGTGCGCAAGGAGGTGACCGCGCTCGTCGACGCGTTCGACCACACGTGGTCGCGGTTCCGGCCGGACTCCGACGTGAGCGCGCTGGCCCGCGCGGGCGGGTCGATTCCGGCGCCTTCGGACGCCGCACCCATGCTCGACGCCCTCGCCGCGGTGTCGGAGGCGACCGACGGTGCGGTCAACCCTCTCGTCGGTGCTTCGCTCGGCGCGCGCGGCTACGACGGGGACTACTCGCTCCACGACGCCGGCCCGGTGGCCGCGCCCGTCGACTGGCGCGGGAGGCTCACCTGGCGGGGCGGCCGCCTCGCGCTCACCGAACCGGCCACGATCGACGTCGGCGCGCTCGGCAAGGGCCGCCTGGTCGACCGCGTGCTCGAGATCCTGTCGCGCGCGGAGTCCGGGGACCTCACCGTCGATGCCGGCGGCGACCTCGCCGTGCGAGGTCGTCCGCAGCGCATCGGGCTGGAGCATCCGTTCGATCCGCGCCGCGCGATCGGCGTCTGGGAGGTGACGGATGCTGCGCTCTGCGCGTCTGCGATCAACCGGCGCGCGTGGCCGTCGGCGACGGGCACCGCGCTGCATCACGTGCTCGACGCGCGCACCGGGGAGCCCGTGCGCACGATCGCGGCGACGTGGGCCGTGGCGTCCGACGTGATGACGGCCGACGCGGTCGCGACGGCGCTGTTCTTCGATGGCGGGCCGCGCGTCGCCCACGACTGGGCTGTGGAGTGGGTGCGCATGACCACCGACGGCCGCGTCGAGTGGTCGCCCGGCTGCCGCGCCGACCTCTTCGTTCGAACGGATAGCGTAGGACGGTGACCGAGCCCCTCCCCGGACACGTCGTCGCCGTGTCCCGCGACGACGCGCATCGCTTCAGCAAGCCGGCGCGCGAGAGCATCACCCTGATCGCCGGGATCGGCGTCGAGGCAGACGCGCACGCCGGCGCCACCGTGCAGCACCTCTCGCGCATCAAGCGGGACCCGACCGCCCCGAACCTCCGGCAGGTGCACCTCATCCTCGCCGAGCTGTTCGACCACATGGCCGAGCGCGGGCACCAGGTGACGCCCGGTGCTCTCGGCGAGAACATCACGACGGCCGGCATCGACCTGCTCGGTCTCCCGCGCGGCACACGGCTGGAACTCGGTGAGGACGCGGTGATCGAGATCACCGGGCTGCGGAACCCGTGCGCGCAGATCAACGAACTCTCTGAAGGGCTCATGAAAGAAGTGGTCCACGTCGACGAAACGGGCGCCACGGTGCGCCTGGCAGGGGTCATGTCGGTCGTGCTCGCGGGCGGCGTCGTGCGCCCCGGCGACAGCATCCGTGTCCTCCTGGCGGAAGGCCCCCACCAGCCTCTCCAGCCGGTGTGACCTCATGACCACCCTCGCTGCTCTCTGGAACCGCGCCTTCGCGGTGCTCGGCCGTGTGTCGATGTACCGCCTCGTCTACCTCGCACTCGCGGCGCTCGCCATCGTGGCGCTGCTGCTGTCGTTCTTCGATCTCGTCGGGCCTGACCCGCTGCAGCTGATCGCGACGCTCGTCGTGCTCTCGGCCGTGTGCGTGGGGGCGGATGCCGCCGCCCAACGTGTGCTGAACCTTCCCTGGCGCCTCGAATCGTCGCTGATCACCGCGCACATCCTGCTGTTCGTGCTGCGGCCCACGTACGAGGTGGTGGGACTCCTCGGCATCGCGATCGCGGCGGCTGTCGCCTCCCTGTCGAAGTACGTGCTCGCCTGGCGCGGACGCCACATCTTCAACCCCGCGGCGGTCGGTGCGACCGTCCTCACTCTGCTGAGCCTCGCCTGGCCAGACCTCGGGGCGTCGGCGTGGTGGGTGGGCACGCCTGCCCTCGCCGCGCCGGTGATCCTGCTGGGGCTCGCGGTGCTCGTACGCACCGAGAAGGTGAGGGTGATCGCGGTCTTCCTGGTCGTCGCCGTGGCGGTCGCGGTCATCCGCACCTCGGTCCAGTACCAGGAGGCAGGCCTCGAGATCGACGCGCTCGACCTCCTCTGGCCCGTGCTGTGGTCGTCGCCGTTCCTCTTCCTCGGCGCGTTCATGCTCTCCGAGCCGCTGACCCTCCCGCCCCGCCGCTGGCAGCAGTTCGTGGTCGCCGGCGTCGTGGGCGTGCTCGCGGGATGGCCGATCGCGATCGGCGACATCACCCTCGGTCAGGAGCGCGCGCTCCTCGTCGGCAATCTCGTCGCCTTCGCCTTCGCGCTCCGCACCGCGGTGAGGCTCACGCTCGTCGCTCGGTCCGAGCCGACCCCGACCGTGCAGGAGCTCACGTTCCGCGTCCACGACCGGCTCACGTTCCTGCCCGGCCAGTACCTCGAGCTCGAGGTGCCGCACCGCCATCCCGACGCGCGCGGCACCCGCCGCGAGTTCAGCATCGCGTCGGCGCCGGCCGAGCTGCCGTTTGTGAAGGTCGCCTTCAAGGAGGGCAAGACCCCCAAGGCACTGAGCTCGTACAAGAAGGCGCTCGCGCTGGTCGAACCCGGCGACGAGCTCGCGATCACCGGCGTGTGGGGAGACTTCCTGCTCCCCAAGCGCGACGCCGCGCCGATCCTGATGGTCGCCGCCGGCATCGGCGTGACGCCGTTCGTGTCGCAGCTCGGACAGGCGAGGGCGAAGGGCCTCGACCGTGACGTGGTCCTGGTCTACGTCGCGTCGGACTCCTCCGAGTTGGCGTACCGCGACGAGATCGAGGCATCCGGCGCCCGCGTCGTGGTGTTCACGCGCGACCGGCCCGCCGACCTGCCCGCCCACTGGACGTGGGCGCAGGGCGTGCGTCTCGACGCCGAAGGCCTTGTGCAGGTGGTCCCCGACATCGCCGCCCGCCACGCGTACATCTCCGGCCCGGCCGGTCTGATCGCCGAGCTCGCGCCCGCGCTCGAGAAGGCCCGCTCGATCACCACCGACGCCTTCAGCGGCTACTGACCCGCCCCCCCCGCCCCCCTTCGCCCCCGCGCCCCCGCGCCCCATCCGCGAGACTGCAACGGGGCACCGAGACTTCACCTCGTGTGCGAAGTCTCGGTGCCCCGTTGAAGTCTCGCGGTCGAAGCGGCCGGGGTCAGGGGGTGACGGGGTCGATCGGCCGCGCCGGCAGGCGAACCTCGAAGGTCGTGTCGCCGTACTCGCTGGAGACACGGATGCTGCCGCCGTGCGCGTCGACGATGGCCCGGGCGATCGAGAGGCCGAGGCCGGTGCCGCCGGTCTGACGGGCACGCGAACGATCGGCGCGGGAGAAGCGCTCGAAGAGCTCGTCCTTGATCGACGGGTCGATCCCCGGACCGTCGTCTTGCACGCGGAGGATCGCGTCGTCGCCGTCGCGCGAGACGCTCACGGTGACGGTGGTGCCGGCCGGCGTGTGCGTACGCGCGTTCGCGAGCAGGTTCGCGGCGACCTGGTGGAGGCGTCCGGTGTCGCCCGCGATGAGCACCGGCTCGTCGCCCACTTCGAGCACCCACTCGTGGTCGGGGCCCGTCGGCGTGACGTCACCGACCGCGTCGATCGCGAGGCGGGTGAGGTCGACGGTGCCGTAGACGAGCTCCTGGCCTTCGTCGAGCCGCGCGAGCAGCAGCAGGTCCTCGACGAGGGAGGTCATGCGCAGCGACTGCGCCTGGATGCGCTCCAGCGACGCCTCGGTCGTCTCGAGAGCCGTCGTCTGACCGCGGCCGAGCGCCGTGAGCGACAGCTCGGAGTAGCCGCGGATCGACGCGAGCGGAGTGCGCAGCTCGTGGCTGGCGTCGGCGACGAAGCTGCGCATGCGCTCTTCGTTGCGCTGGCGGGCGGTGAGGGACTCGTCGACGTGGTCGAGCAGCGTGTTGAGCGCCGCGCCCACCCGGCCCACCTCGGTGCGCGGATCGGCCTGGCGCGCGGGGACGCGCTCGGAGATCGTGACCTCGCCCTGGTCGAGCTGCTGCGACGACACACGCGCGGCGGTGTCGGCGACGGCGCGCAGCGGCGCGAGGCCGCGGCGGATCGTCCATGCGGTCGCGACGGCGAGGAGGAGCAGCCCGCCCGCCGTGAGGAGGCCGATCGTGATCAGCATCCGGGAGAGGGTCTCGGTGATCCCGGCGCGGGACAGTCCGACGATAATCGTCGTGCCGCCGAACGACACGCCCTCGATGCGGTAGGTCCCGAGGTCGTCGATCGTCACCACGAACTGGCCGCGCTGACCCTGGAGGCTGTTGCTGATCTCGGCGATCTGTTGTTCGCTCAGCGCGACGACGTCGCCGTTCGCGTCGACGACGGCTGCGGTCGGTGGGTTGGGGAGCGACTCCACCGCGAGGAAGTAGCCGGGCTGACGCGGCTGCTGCTCCAGGATCTCCTCCGCGGTCAGGCCGCCGGCGACGGGACCTCGCATGTAGTCGACGCTCTGGAGCTCGGCGTTCACCTCGGTGTCGAGCTGTTGTTCCAGCACCTGTCCGAGGATCGCGCTGGTCGCGACCGCGACGAGCACCAGGATGAACGACGTGATGCCGACCACCGTGACGATGAGCCGGCGCTGGAGCGTCCACGGCGCGCGTCGGGGGAGCGCACCGCGGGAGTCCTCGACGGATGCACGGGATGCCTCGGCTCGCGCGCGTGCGCCGGTCGAGGCATCCGTCCCCGACGCGGAGACGACCGGGGCCTTCTGGTCCGTCACTGCGGCGCCTTGATCATGTAGCCGACGCCGCGCACGGTGTGGATGAGGGGATCGTGGCCTGCGTCGATCTTCTTGCGGAGGTACGAGATGTAGAGCTCGACGACGCTCGAGCGGCCGCCGAAGTCGTAGTTCCAGACGCGGTCGAGGATCTGCGCCTTCGACACGACCCGGCGCTGGTTGCGCATGAGGTAGCGGAGCAGCTCGAACTCGGTCGCGGTGAGCTCGATCTCGGTGCCCGAGCGCTCGACCTCGTGACTGTCCTCGTTGAGGGTGAGGTCGCCGACGCGGAGGATCGGCTCGGCGCCCGCGGCGTGCGCGGTGCCGGCGCGGCGCATGAGTCCGCGCAGGCGCGCCACGACCTCCTCGAGGCTGAAGGGCTTCGTGACGTAGTCGTCGCCACCGGCGGTGAGCCCCGCGACCCGGTCGGTGACGGCGTCTTTCGCGGTCAGGAACAGCACAGGCACATCGTCGCCGGCCTGACGCAGCCGCTGCAGCACGGCCATGCCGTCGAGGTCGGGCATCATCACGTCGAGCACCATCGCGTCGGGCTCGAAATCGCGCGCCGACTGCAGTGCCTCGAACCCGGAGCCCGCGGTGCGGACCTCCCAGCCCTCCATGCGCAGCGCCATCGACAGCAGGTCGGTGAGCATCTGCTCATCGTCGACCACGAGGACACGGAGGTTCGAGCCGTCGGGACGCAGCAGGGCCGATGCGGGGTTGCTCATGCGTCCATTGTGGAGGCCTTCCTATGCGATTCCTATGGAGCCTGCTATGCACGCGCTGTGAAGTGTGCGACGGTGCGCGCCGGCACGAATGCCGCATTCCATACATTCCTCATAGCTCCCGCCCGCGGGGCGCATCACGCGGGTCCGTAGCGTCATGTCGACGGCCGGCATTCCGCGCGGCCCAGAGGAGACCCATGTACATGACCTATCTGCGGCGGGAGCTGGCAGGCAGAAAGAAGCAGACGATCATCGTGGCCGCCGGCCTCGCGATAGCGATCGCGCTCGTGATGATCGTGAACTCGCTTGCCGCCGGTGTGAGCGCTGCCCAGGCGCAGGCGCTCGAGTCCGTGTACGGCATCGGCACCGACCTCACCGTCACCGGATCCCGGGCGGAGCCCGGCGAGGGCGGCGCGCGCTTCGAGTTCGGCGAGGACGGCGGCTCGACGACCGACGACGGCACGACGGAGCTGAGCCAGTCCCGCCTCATGACCGACGTCATGCGCGGCACGCTCGACGCTGCGAGCGTGGACACGGTCGCGGGAGTCGACGGTGTCGCCGCCGCGTCCGGCGCACTGAGCCTCACGAATTCGACGTTCACAGGAGAGCTGCCGCAGCGTCCGGGCGACGCGGTGGAGGGTGGCACGACGCAGGCGGAGCCGCCGCAGCAGGGTGAGGGCGGCTTCGGCGGCGGCTCGTTCGACGTCGACTCGTTCACCGTCCTGGGCATCGACCCCTCGGCGGACGCCGTCGGCCCGCTGTCAGCCGTCGAGGTATCCGACGGGCGCGGTCTCGAGGCAGCCGACGAGGGCGCCCACGTCGCCGTGCTCGACGCGACCTACGCGTCGACGGCCGAGCTCGCGGTGGGCGACACCATCGACGTCGGCGGCCAGGACTTCGAGATCGTCGGAGTCGTCGCCTCGACCTCGGATGACGCCGACACGGCATCGAACGTCTACATCCCGCTGGGGGTCGCGCAGGAACTCTCCGGCGCCGGCGATGTCGTGTCCACGGTGTACGTGCAGGCCGAGTCGTCCGACGCCATCGCCTCGGTGCAGGCCGCGCTCCAGGAGGAGCTGCCCGACGCCACCGTGAGCTCGCAGGCAGATCTCGCCTCGACCGTGTCGGGGTCGCTCTCCAACGCCTCGGCCCTCATCACGAACCTGGGCACGTGGCTCTCGGTCATCGTGCTCGCGGTCGCGCTCGTGCTCGCGGTCCTCTTCACGATCTCGGGAGTGTCGCGCCGCACGCGCGAGTTCGGCACGCTCAAGGCGATCGGCTGGTCCAACGGCCGCGTGGTCGGACAAGTGGCGGCGGAATCGGTCGTACAGGGCGCGGTCGGCGGCGTCGTCGGGCTCATCATCGGCTTCGCCGGCATCGCTCTGATCAACCTGGTCTCGCCGACGATCTCGACCGCGCCGTCGGCGCAGAGCTTCGGCCCCGGCGCCGAAGGCGGCCCGATGAGCGGCGCCGGTGGCGCGTTCGGCAACGCGATGCAGTCCGCGGGCACCGACATCGTGCTCTCGGCGCCGATCACCGTGTGGGTCGTCGTCGCGGCGGTCGGCATCGCGGTACTCGGCGGCCTCGTCGCCGGCGTGTTCGGCGGCTGGCGCGCGGCCCGGCTCAGCCCCGCCGAAGCACTGCGATCGGTCGCATGAGACATCGCATGTCCGGCACCACCCCGGCCCCACCCGAACCCACCTCACCGACGGGAGAGCACGTCATGACCATGACCGACATCGAGCCGCCAGCGGCTCCGGATGCTGCGCCCCAGACGCAGTACCGCCTCGAAGGCGTCACCCGCACCTTCACTCAGAAGGGCCGGGTCGTGAAGGCGCTCGCGGGCGTCGACCTCACCATCGACGCGGGCGATTTCGTCACGATCCAGGGACCGACCGGAGGCGGCAAGTCCACGCTCCTGCAGCTGCTCGGCGCGCTCGACCGGCCCACCGCCGGCTCGGTGCATCTCGACGAGATCGACATCGCGACCGCGAACAACCGCGAGCTCGGCCGCATCCGCGCGCACGAGGTCGGCTTCGTGTTCCAGGGCTTCAACCTCATCCCGACGCTCACGGCGCACGAGAACGTCGACACGGCGCTCGAGCCGCTGGGGCTGTCGAAGGACGAGCGTGGCGCCCGGGTCACCGGGGCGCTCACTCACGTCGGCCTCGCCGACCGCGCCGACCATCGCCCCGGTGAGCTGTCCGGCGGTCAGCAGCAGCGCGTCGCGATCGCGCGGGCGATCGTCAAGCGTCCGCGCGTGCTCCTCGCCGACGAGCCCACGGGCAACCTCGACGAGAGCATGCGCGACGAGATCCTCGCCGTGCTCCAGTCGCTCAACGACGAAGGGCTCACGCTCATCGTCGTGACGCACGACTCGGCGGTCGCCGGACGCGCCCGGCGGCGTCTGCGCCTCGACAGGGGGACGGTTCGCGACATCACGCGCTGAGCCGGCTCGTCCGATCAGCCCGCCGAGCGGGCATGGGCCGCGATGCGATCGAAGACCGCATCGCGGCCCTCGTCGATCTCCTGGGCCTCGGGGTGTGCGTCGTAGTACGCGAGGATGCGGCGCGCCCCCTCGTCGAACGTCACCGTGGTGCGGAACTCCGGCACGAGCTGCGTCACCTTCGACACGTCGAACACCATGGAGTGAGCCTTGTCGCCGATGAGGCCGGGGCCGAGTTCGGGCTCGAACGCGGCGATGGTGTCGGAGGCGACGTGTACCAGGTCGGGGGAGGCCACACCCGCGGCATCCGCCAGCCAGCCGTAGATCTGGTTCCACGTCGGCGCGTGCGTGCCCGTGATCGTGAAGGCCTCGCCGATCGCGGCGGGGTTGCCGAGGAGCCCCGTGAAAGCGACGGCGAAGTCGTCGGCGTGCGTGATCGTCCACAGGCTCGTGCCGTCGCCGTGGACGATCACGGGGCGGCCCGCCCGCATGCGGGCGATGTCGTTCCAGTGGCCCAGGGTGGGCAGCAGCCGTTCGTCGTAGGTGTGCGACGGCCGGATGATCGTGACCGGCAGGCCGCGCTCGCGGTGCGCGCCGACCAGCACGTCCTCGCAGGCGATCTTGTCGCGCGAGTACTGCCAGAACGGGTTGCGCAGCGGCGTGGACTCGGTCACCGGCACGCGGCGCGGCGGCTTTTCGTACGCGGATGCCGAGCTGATGAACACGTACTGCCCGGTGCGGCCCTCGAACAGGTCGAGATCGGTGGCGATGTGGTCGGGCGTGAACGCCAGGAACTCGGCGACCACGTCGAACCGACGGCTGCCGATCGCGGCCCGGACGGCCGCGGGATCGCGGATATCGGCCTCGACGAGCTCGACCTCCGGCGGGAGCGGGCGCCGGGCACTGCCGCGGTTCAGGACCGCGACGTCGTGCCCCAGCGCGACGGAGCGGCGCACGCACGCCGCGCTGATGGTTCCGGTACCGCCGATGTAGAGGATGCTCGTCACCCTCGCGAGCCTACGCCTGTCCTGCGACGCTCCGCGGCGGGCAGCGGCCTCGCTGACGGCGAGCGGTGAACACCCTGGTCGATGTCGGCGATGCCCCCTAGCGTGGCCGTCATGAGCAACGACGACCGCAGCGCCGGCACCGTCGGCACCGTCATCCGTCCGGGCGATTCCGAATGGGAATCCGCCCGCCGCTTCCACTCCGGCATCGGCTCGCCCGCCGCCGTCATCCGCGCCGCCACCGTCGACGACGTGCGCGGCGCGCTCCGCTACGCCTCGGCCGAGAGGCTCGACATCATGATCCGCTGCGGCGGTCACAGCGCCTGGGGCGGGGTGCCCGGCGGCCTCACCCTCGACATCTCCGCCCTCGACGACATCGAGGTGGCGGGCACGCGCGTGCGCGTGGGCGGGGGAGCCCAGTGGGGCGCCGTCGCCCGCGCGCTCGCCGAGCGCGGGCTGGGCATCAGCTCGGGCGACACCGCGTCGGTGGGCGTCGGCGGCCTCACCCTCGGCGGCGGCATCGGCTGGATGGTGCGCGCGTGGGGCCTCGCCGCCGACCAGCTCGCGGGCGCGCAGCTCATCACCGCCCGCGGCGACGTGGTGGAGGTGACGGATGCCTCGCACCCCGAGCTGCTGTGGGCGCTCCGCGGCGGCGGGGGCAACTTCGGCGTCGTCACCCGGTTCGACTTCGCGGCGCACGCGCTCGACGGCGTCGTGCACGCGGTGTACGGGATCGACGGCGATGCCCGCCCGATCATCCGCGCGCTGCGCGACCTGATGACCGACGCTCCACGCGAGCTCACGATCACCTACATGGACGTGCCTGCGATGGATCCGAGCGCACCGGCGGGGGCTTCGATCACGGCGGTGTGGATCGGTACCGATGAAGAGGCCGCGCGACGCGCACTCGCGCCGATCGCCGACGCGCCCGGGGTCACCGAACGCGAGTTCGGTGTGCAGGACTACCCCGACGTTCTCCTCGAAGCCCCCGAATTCGACCCCGAGCAGCCGATGCCCGGCTTCGTCGGCGGCAACACGCTGCTGCCGGTGCTCGACGACGATGCGATCGAGCGGCTGGTGTCGTTCCGCGAGCGGCACCCCGCCTCTGTCGCCTTCCTGCGGTCGCTGGGCGGCGCGTACGGCGACGTCGCCCAGCAAGACTCGGCGTTCCCGGCGCGCGACGCCACGTGGTTCGCCATGGCGGGCGCGTTCGACGTGCCGGGCATGCTCGACGACGAGGCCCGGGCGCAGGTCGTGGTCGAATGGGACGCGATCGAGGCGAAGGGGTCGGGCGTCTACGGCAATTTCACGGTGTCGACCGACGCGTCCATCGCCGACCGGATGTACCCGTCCGCGACCATGGCCCGTCTCGCGACCGTCAAGCGGGAATGGGACCCCGGGAACGTGTTCTGCCGCAACCACAATGTGAAGCCGGGTCCGAACGGTCAGGCAGGCTGAGACCGCGCCCGCGAACCGACCCGGGCTGAGACGCCGAGGGCGGATCCCACGTGGGGATCCGCCCTCGGTACTGCGCGCGACGCGTCAGTGAGTGTCTTCGGCCTCGATCTCGGTGCGGTCCCCCGACCACAGCGTGTGGAAGGTGCCTTCCTTGTCGATGCGCTTGTAGGTGTGGGCGCCGAAGAAGTCGCGCTGGCCCTGGATGAGGGCGGCGGGCAGGCGTTCGGCGCGCAGGCCGTCGTAGTACGACAGCGACGACGAGAACGCGGGCGCCGGGATGCCGGCGCCCGCCGCGGCCGACACGATCCGGCGCCACGCGCCCTGTGCGCGGCCGAGTGCCTCGACGAAGTACGGCGCGGTGAGCAGCACGGGCAGCTCGGGCTGGGCGTCGTAGGCGTCGGCGATGCGGTTGAGGAACTGCGCGCGGATGATGCAGCCGGCGCGCCAGATCTTCGACACGGCGCCGAGGTCGATGGTCCAGTCGTACTCGGCGGCGCCGGCGCGGATCTCGTCGAAGCCCTGCGAATAGGCGACGATCTTCGAGGCGTACAGCGCGAGGCGCACGTCCTCGATGAAGGCGTCGGCGTCGTCGACCTCCAGCCCCTCCTCGGGCCCGGGCAGGTCGCGCGAGACCTCGCGCTGCTCGGGGTGGCTCGACAGCGAGCGGGCGAACGTCGCCTCGGCGATGCCCGAGACCGGTACGCCGAGCGACAGCGCGGTCTGCACGGTCCACGCGCCGGTGCCCTTGGCGCCGGCCTGGTCCAGGATGACGTCCACGAGGGGCCGGCCGGTGGCGGCGTCGACCTGGCGGAGCACCTCCGCGGTGATCTCGATGAGGTACGACTCGAGCTCACCGCGGTTCCACTCGGCGAAGACCTCGGCGATCTCGGCGGGGCTCTTGCCCGTGCCGCGGCGGATCAGGTCGTAGGCCTCGGCGATGAGCTGCATGTCGGCGTACTCGATGCCGTTGTGCACCATCTTCACGAAGTGGCCGGCGCCGTCGTGGCCGACGTGCGTGACGCACGGCTCGCCCTCGGCGACCGCGGCGATGGACTTCAGGATCGGGCCGAGGGTGACCCACGACTCGTCCGAGCCGCCGGGCATGATCGACGGACCGTTGAGCGCGCCCTCCTCGCCGCCGGAGATGCCGGCACCGACGAAGTTGATGCCGGTCTCACGCACGGCCCTCTCGCGGCGGATCGTGTCGGTGAACAGCGCGTTGCCGCCGTCGACGATGATGTCGCCCGGCTCGAACACCTCGACCAGCGAGTCGATGACCGCGTCGGTGGGGCGGCCGGCCTTGACCATGATGACCGCGGCGCGGGGCTTCTGCAGCGACGCGGCGAACTCCTCGTACGAGAACGCGGGGACGAACTCCGCCTCGGGGTGCGTCTGGGTCAGCTCGTCGGTCTTGGAGCGGCTGCGGTTGTACACAGCGACGGTGTTGCCCTCGCGGCTGGCCAGGTTTCGGGCGAGGTTCGACCCCATCACCGCGAGACCCACGACGCCGATGTTCGCCGTCCCGGCAGCAGCAGACGCCGGACCTCCGGCCTCGGGAGTGGGACGCTCGACGTCCTCGGGGGCCGGCGCGGCTTCGTGCGCCTGCGTCGCCTCGTCAGGCGCCTGGTCCTGATCCGTCGAGATGTTGGTCTGGCTCGGGTTGCCGGAAGAATCGATGGAAGACACACGCACTCCTGGGGTTAAGTCGTCTTTTCAGCCTAAAGTCTGGCGCGTCCGTGTTACACGGCATGGCCGAGTGCTCACGCGGCGGCGGGGCCGGTTGTGAGCAGGTCCGGGTGTCGCGGCTCGCGGCTGACGTGACGAGCCTAGCCCGGGAGCGTCGTCGCCCTCCGCCGGCGCGTCACGCGCCTTCGAGGCGGAGCGCCGATGCGACGAGCGCCGCCTGGTCCTCGGGCGCCAGCGCGATATCGACGTCGATCGCCTGCTCGTCGGGTCCGGGCGGCTCCAGAGTCGCGAACTGGGAGTCGAGCAGCGCCGGGGGCATGAAGTGCCCCTGTCGCCGCATCATGCGGTCGCGCACGACCGCGGCGTCTCCCGTGAAGTTCACGAAGGTGACGTCCTCGCGGCGGAGGATGTCGCGGTAGCTGCGCTTGAGCGCTGAGCAGGTGACGATGCCGGGTTCGCCCGCAGCGCGGCGCTCGTCGATCCATGCGGCCACGAGCTCCAGCCACGGGATCCGGTCCTCGTCCGTCAGCGCGTGGCCGCGTCGCATCTTGTCGACGTTGGCGGCCGGGTGGAGGTCGTCGCCCTCCTGGAACGGCCACCCGAGCCTGCCGGAGAGCATGGCCCCCACGGTCGACTTGCCGGTGCCCGACGGACCCATCAGCACCAGGATCGGCGGAGTCGACCGCATCCGTGTTCCCCTCTCCTCGCTCATACGAACACCCCGATGATGAGCACGCCGATCAAGCCGACGACCGAGATGAGGCACTCGAGAACCGTCCAGCTCTTGAGGGTCTGCGAGATGCTGAGGCCGAAGTACTCCTTGATGAGCCAGAAGCCCGCGTCGTTGACGTGCGAGAGGAACACCGATCCCGAGCCGATGGCGAGCACGAGGAGTGCCGACATGGCCGGGTCGAGGCCTTCGGTGAGCGGCTGCAGGATCCCGGCCGCGGTGATCGTGGCGACCGTGGCCGACCCGGTGGCGACGCGGATCACCGCGGCCACGAGCCAGGCGAGGAAGAGGATCGACAGCCCCGACTCGGCGATGAGGCCCGCGATCACGTCGCCGATGCCGGTGTCGACGAGCACCTGCTTGAACCCGCCGCCGGCGCCGACGATGAGCAGGATGCCGGCGATCGGGCCGAGCGAGGAGCCCACCGACTTCGCGATCTCGGCGCGGCCGAAGCCGGCCCCGCCTCCGAGCACGAAGAAGCCGACGATCACCGCGATGAGGAGGGCGATCGCGGGCGTGCCGAGGAAGTCGATCACGGCCTTCGCCGGCGAGGTCGAGCCTGGGGCGACGATGTCGGCGATCGCGCGGGCGAGCATGAGCACGACGGGCAGAAGGATACTCACGAGCGTCGCGGCGAACGACGGACGCCGGGTCTGCTGCTCGCCCTCATCCTCGGCGGTGACGAACAGCTCGGGCACGGGAACGCGCACCCACCGCGCGGCGAGGCCCGAGAACAGGGGGCCCGCGACGATCACCGCCGGAATCGCGACCAGCACGCCGAGTGCGAGGGTGAGGCCGAGATTGGCGCCGAGGATGTCAATCGCCGCAAGCGGGCCGGGATGCGGCGGCACCAGCCCGTGCATGGCGGACAGGCCGGCGAGCGTCGGGATCGCGATCTTCATCAGGGGCAGGCCGGAGCGGCGGGCGACGAGGATGATGACCGGCACGAGCAGGACGAGGCCGACCTCGAAGAACATCGGCAGGCCGATGATCGCTCCGATGAAGCCCATGATCCAGGGAAGGCTCCGGGCACTGGCGCGGGCGACGAGCGTGTCGACGATGCGGTCTGCGCCGCCGGAGTCGGCGAGCAGCTTGCCGTAGATGGCACCGAGGGCGATGAGGATGCCGACGCCGCCCATCGTCGCGCCGAAGCCCGTCGTGAAGCTCACGATCGTCTTGCCGGGCTCGAACCCGGCGATGATCCCCGTGGCGATGGCGCCCATCATCAGGGCGAGGAAAGGGTGCACCTTCAGCCACGTGATCAGCACCACGATGATCGCGATGCCGATGACGGCGGCGGTGAGCAGCTGCCACGGCGGGGCGACGGGTGTCACTTCGACGGCGGCGGCCGGCAGGGAGAGAAGTCCGGAGAGATCCATGAGCGTCCTTGATCGAAACAGGGTCGGTCTTTGACCCGCGGTTTAGTCTGACGTGAACGCTGACTACTGTCAATATGTACGACATAAAAACCGGCTGACGCGCGAATGTCGGATGATACGTGCCCGGTGGGGCACAATCGGACCATGGCAGACACGCCTCACGGAAGCCCCGTGCACGACGCCCTCGTCGAGCGGCTCGGCGCCGCGATCGTGCACGGCGAACTTCCGGCCGGTTCGCGGCTGCTGACCACCGAGCTGGCCGAGTCCTCGGGTGCCTCCCGGTCCGCGGCGCGAGAGGCCGTCAGGGTGCTCGAATCCCTCGGGCTCGTGCAGGTGCGCCGCAAGGCGGGGATCGAGGTGCTCCCGGTGGAGCAGTGGAACGTCTACGCCCCCGAGATCATCGCGTGGCGGCTCGACGGGCCCGGACGCGCGCGGCAGCTGCACGAGCTGAGCGAGCTGCGCGGCGCGGTCGAGCCGCTCGCGGCCCGCCTCGCGGCTGCCCACGCGACCGACGCCCAGCGTCAGGAGCTCGTGGCTGCAGCGCTGCGGATGGCGCGACACGACCAGCACGCGTCAGAGGCCGAGTACCTCGACGCCGACGTGCGGTTCCACCGCACGCTGCTCGGCGCATCGGGAAATCCGATGCTCGGGGTGCTGGGGGGAGTCGTGCAGGCGGTGCTCGAGGGCCGCACGCGCCACGCGCTGATGCCGCACGAGGCGAACCCCGATGCGGTGCGCTGGCATCGCGACGTCGCGTTCGCGGTCGCGAGCGGGGAGGCGGATGCTGCGTTCGAGGCGATGTCGCGGATCGTCAGCGAATCCGATGCCGCGATGGACGAAGCGGCGGGAGAAGACCTCGCCGAGGTGCCCGAGGAGCGGGAGCGCTCGGGACCCCGGAGGCGAGCTCAGTCCTTGCGGTAACCCTGACGGCCGAGGCTCCAGAACGCGAGGACCGTGCCCAGGGCGCCGACAGCGGCCATGGCGCCGATGAGCCAGAGAAGAGCGTGGCTTGCGAAGCCGTAGTCCATGGGGTCCTCCGTGTGAGCGGGAAGCAGGTGCGTTCCTCATCGTAGCGGGGGCGCTGGTAGACTCTTGTCCGAACTTCGGCGAGGGATGCCTCGCGCCCGTCGATCACGGCGGGCTGCGGCATCCGTGATCGACGCGGTGATGCCGGCCCCACGGGCTTTCCTCACGCGTGCGCGTTCGAGTCGAAGTCACCCCCAATACCCGGGCCCGCCACCGCGCAGGCCGATTCGGAACGGCCCCGCGCCGCCTCAGAAAAGGGCACCACGCCCGCAAGGAGAACCCCATGTCGACCGAGCCCGACACCAAGGTCCAGGCCGAGCTTCGCGAGAGCTTCGGCAAGGGCTTCGCCCGCCGCCTCCGCGCCGCCGGCAAGATCCCCGCCGTCATCTACGGCCACGGCACCGACCCCGTGCACGTCGCCCTTCCCGGCCACCAGGTCTCGCTGCTCATCCGCCGCGCCAACGCGGTGCTCGAGCTCGACCTCGACGGCACGTCGCAGCTGACGCTCGTCAAGGACGTCCAGAAGGACCCGGTCCACCAGATCATCGAGCACATCGACCTGCTCGTCGTGAAGAAGGGCGAGAAGATCCAGGTCGACGTCCCCGTCGTCGTTCTGGGCGAGCCCGCAGCCGGCACCATCGTCAACCTCGACGCGCAGACCGTGTCGCTCGAGGTCGAGGCGACCCACATCCCCGAGCACATCGAGGTCGACGTCGAGGGCCTCGAGGAGGGCACCCACATCACCGCCGGTGACCTCAAGCTCCCGAAGGGCGCGGCGCTGGCCGCCGAGCCCGAGCTGCTCGTCGTCGCCATCGCCGTCCCCGCTGCGGCGATCGCCGCCGAGGAGGAGATCGCCGAGGCCGACGCCGAGGTCGCGGCCGAGCAGTCGGAGGCTTCGGAGGAGGCTGCCGCCGAGTAATCGGACGCCGAGCGATCGGATCGCTTTCCGGCGAGGGGGTGCGGATGCCGCGCCCCCTCGCCGCGTCTTCACGAGGCGCTTCGCCGTCGACGCGGCGCGAGCTGGGGCAGGATGGATGACATGGCAGACACGTGGCTGATCGTGGGGCTCGGCAATCCCGGCCCGCGCTACGAGCTCACGCGGCACAACGTCGGGCAGCTCGTCGTCGACGAGCTCGCCGGCCGCCGCGGCGAGTCGTTCAAGGCGCACAAGGCGAATGCCCGCGTCGTCGAGACGTGGCTGCGTCCCGGCGGGCCGAAACTCGTCCTCGCGAAGCCCAACACCTTCATGAACGTCTCGGGAGGGGCGGTCGCCGGGCTCGCCAAGTTCTACGGCATCGACCCCGACCACGTCGTGGTGGTGCACGACGAGCTCGACATCCCGTTCGACACGATCAAGCTCAAGATCGGCGGCGGCCACAGCGGCCACAACGGCGTGCGCGATGTCGCGAAGGCCCTCGGCACGCCCGAGTTCGCGCGCGTGCGCGTCGGCATCGGGCGTCCTCCCGGACGCCAGGACGCCGCCGACTGGGTGCTCGACCCGTTCGGCACCACCGAGCGCAAGAACCTCCCGATCCTCGTCGGCGACGCCGCCGACGCGGTCGAGCAGCTCGTCGCCGAGGGCCTGCTCGCCACCCAGCAGAAGCACCACGCGCCCCGCGTCTGAGCTCCGTGCGGCGCGGTCGCTCGGGCTTTCTCGCATCCTCACCTGAGCTCCCTGCGGGGCGGTCGCTCGGGCTTTCTCGCATCCTCACCTGAGCTCCCTGCGGGGCGGTCGCTCGGGCTTTCTCGCATCCTCACCTGAGCTCCGTGCGGCGCGGTCGCTCGGGCTTTCTCGCATCCTCATCTGAGCTCCGTGCGGCGCGGTCGCTCGGGCTTTCTCGCATCCTCATCTGAGCTCCGTGCGGCGCGGTCGCTCGGGCTTTCTCGCATCCTCATCTGAGCTCCCTGCGGCGCGGTCGCTCGGGCTTTCTCGCATCCTCATCTGAGGTCGAGAGCCGGGGTGCGGGACTCTGTCGCCGTCTTGCTCCGCACCCCGGCTCACGTCCTGGAATGAGGAGCGAGAGGGGCGGATGCTGCGGCGCCGGGTGCCGCGCCAGGTCAGCCGCCGATGCCGGTCCCGGCGGCAAGCCCTGCGGTGAGGAAGCCCTGCACGACAGCGCCGAAGGCGATGGGGCCGAGGACGGCGATGACGACGGCCGCGATGCCGGCGCCGCGTCCGCGTCCCTTGACGACAGCGATGATGCCCTGCACGAGAGCCCACACGCCGATCGCGGTGCCGACCCAGAACGAGACCTCGCCCATCAGCACCCAGTCGCGCACGGGCGTCAGCACGGACCAGTCGAAGTCGCCGGTGAAGGGCCGTGATGAGATCTGGCGGCCGGCGCCGAGCCCGATGTTGAAGCTCGCGATTGCGGCCGACAGGCTCGCGCCGATCGTGGCGAGGAGTGCGAGCGCGAGTGCGACGATCCCGAGAGCACCGCTGCGCTTCGCGGGAGCGGGCGCTCCGTACGCCGCTGTCGGGGCCACCCCGTAGCCCGCGGGCGCCGCGTATCCGGCCGGCGGTGCGTACGCGCCGGCCGGGGGAGCCGCCCACCCCGGTGATGCATCAGGGAGACCGGGCGTCGGGCTCGCGCCCACCGGGGTCCCGAACGGCGCCGCCCCGGGCGCTGCCCACGCCGCGGGCGGAGCGGGCGGGTTCTGGGGGGCGTGGGACGCGTCGGGCTGGCTCACAGCCTCATCCTAGGAGCCGGGGCCGGACCCCGGCGGACCTCGGTGTCGGCCCTGCGTCGTAGACTCGTGCGGTGACAGTTCCCGGGATCGTGCGCGCCCTCGAACAGGCTGAGCCTTTCCGGGACGCGCTGGCCGCGGCATCCGTCGATGCCGACTTCTCGCTCGTCGAAGGGCTCGACGCTCCGCTCCTGGCGGCACTGCTGGAGCGGCGTCGCGCCGCCGGCAGGCCGCCGCTCGTGCTGCTCCTCGCGCCGACCGGGCGCCGGGCGGAGTCGCTGGGGCCTGCCCTGGGCGCGCTGCTGCCGGGCGCCGAGGTGCTGCACTTCCCGGCGTGGGAGACGCTGCCGCACGAACGCCTGAGCCCGAGCGCCGAGACGGTCGGCGCGCGCCTCGAGATCCTCACGCGCATCGCGCGATGGGATGCCGCGACCCCCCTCGTCATCACGGCGTCGGTGCGCGGCGCGATCCAGCCCCTGGCGGCGGGTCTCACCGAGGTCGAGCCGATCGAGCTCATCGTGGGCGGACGCGGCCACGATCTCGGCGACGTCTCGACGCGCCTCGTCGAGCTCGCCTACCACCGCGTCGACATGGTCTCGCGGCGTGGCGAGTTCGCCGTGCGCGGCGGCATCCTCGACGTCTTCCCGCCCACCGCGCCGCACCCGTACCGCGTCGAGTTCTTCGGCGACGAGGTCGACGAGATGAGGGCCTTCTCGGTCGCCGACCAGCGCTCCCTGCCGGGCGAGGTGCGCGAGGTCGCCCTCCTCCCGAGCCGCGAGCTGCTGCTGACGGATGCCGTGCGCGGCCGTGCCCGCGAACTCAAAGACGAGTTCCCGGGTCTCGCGGGCATGCTCGAGAAGATGTCAGAAGGCATCCCGGTCGAGGGCATGGAGTCGCTCCTGCCCGCCGTGGTCGACCGCCTCGTCACGCTCGTCGACTACCTGCCCGAGGGTGCCGCGGTCGCGCTGGTCGACCCCGAGCGCGCCGTGACGCGTGCGATCACCCTCGGCGAGACCAACCGCGAGTTCCTCGACGCCGCGTGGAGCGCAGCGACCGCCGGGGCCAGCACGCCGATCGATCTGGGTGCCGGCGACTTCCTGACCCTGCCCGAGCTGCGCGACGCCGCCCGCGACCGCAGCGGCGTCTGGTGGACGCTCAGCGCCTTCGATTCGGGACACGCGGATGCTGCGGCTGAGGGCCTCATCGACGACGACATCGACGTCGCGCTCGAGGCCGCGGCCGCGATCCGCGTGCCGGGTTCTGCGGTGCCGTCCTTCCAGGGCAATGTCGAGGGTGCGACCGACCATGTGGGCGCATTGCTCGCCGACGGCTGGCGCGTCGTGGTCGCAGCATCCGGAACCGGACTCGTGGAGCGCGCCCGCGACGTGCTCGCCGAGCGCGGCATCGCGGCGCGCAAGGTCGATGAGGTTCTGCACGCACCTGAGCCGGGCGTCGCGCACGTGGTCGTGAGCGTGCTCGAACGCGGCTTCGAAGCCCCTGACGCCAAGCTGGCGGTGCTCACCGAGTCCGAGTTCTACGGCCGCACGATCGGCGGCGACACCCGTGTCGTCAAGAAGCTCGCGTCGCGCCGCAAGGCCGTCGTCGACCCGCTCAAGCTCACCGCGGGCGATTATGTCGTGCACGCGACGCACGGCATCGGAAAGTTCGTCGAACTCACGCAGCGTGAGGTGTCCAGCGGGGGCCGCAACGCGGTCAAGAGCATGCGCGAGTACCTCGTGCTCGAGTACGCGCCGTCCAAGCGCGGGTATCCCGGCGACAAGCTCTTCGTCCCGACCGACCAGCTCGACCTGCTCTCCCGGTACGTCGGCGGCGAGGCACCGGGCCTGTCGAAGATGGGCGGCAGCGACTGGGCGCAGGCCAAGAGCAAGGCCCGCCGCGCGGTGCGCGACATCGCCGTCGAGCTCGTGAAGCTCTACTCCGCGCGCATGGCCGCGAAGGGCCACGCCTTCGGCCCCGACACCCCGTGGCAGCGCGAGCTGGAGGAGGCGTTCCCGTTCGCCGAGACCCCCGACCAGCTGCAGACGATCGACGAGATCAAGGCTGACATGGAGAAGCCGATCCCGATGGACCGGCTGCTGTCGGGCGACGTCGGCTTCGGCAAGACCGAGGTGGCCGTCCGCGCCGCGTTCAAGGCGATCCAGGACGGCAAGCAGGTGGCGATGCTCGTTCCGACGACGCTGCTCGTCAAGCAGCACCTCGAGACCTTCACCGAGCGGTTCGCCGGTTTCCCGGTGAAGGTGAAGGCTCTGTCGCGGTTCCAGACCGACAAGCAGGCTCGGGAGGTCGTCGCGGGCCTCGCCGACGGCACCGTCGACATGGTGATCGGCACCCACCGGATCCTCACCGAGCAGGTGCTGTTCAAGGACCTCGGCCTCATGATCATCGACGAGGAGCAGCGCTTCGGCGTCGAGCACAAGGACCAGCTGAAGAAGCTGAAGACCAACGTCGACATCCTGGCGATGAGCGCGACGCCCATCCCGCGCACGCTCGAGATGGCGGTCACCGGCATCCGGGAGATGTCGACGCTGCAGACGCCGCCCGAGGACCGGCATCCGATCCTGTCGTACGTCGGTCCGCGCAACGACAAGCAGATCGCCGCGGCGATCCGCCGGGAGCTGCTGCGGGAGGGCCAGGTCTTCTTCGTGCACAACCGGGTGTCGTCGATTCAGCGGGTCGCAGCCCAGCTCGCCGAGCTGGTGCCCGAGGCCCGCGTAGCGGTCGCTCACGGACAGATGGGCGAGCACGCCCTCGAAGAGGTGGTGGACGCGTTCTGGGAGCGTCGCAGCGACGTGCTCGTGTGCACGACGATCGTCGAGACGGGCCTGGACATCTCCAACGCCAACACGATCATCATCGACCGGGCGGACAAGTACGGGCTCAGCCAGCTGCACCAGCTGCGCGGCCGCGTGGGTCGCGCACGCGAGCGGGCGTACGCGTACTTCCTCTATGACGAGCAGAAGCCGCTCAGCGAGACGGCGGCGGACCGCCTCGAGACGATCGCCGTCAACAACGACCTCGGCTCGGGTATGCAGGTGGCGCTGAAGGACCTCGAGATCCGCGGCGCCGGCAACCTCCTGGGCGCCGAGCAGGCGGGCCACATCGCCGGGGTCGGCTTCGATCTGTACCTCCGCATGATCGGCGAGGCGGTCGCCACATTCCGCGGCGAGGAGACCGAGGGGCCGACCGAGCTCCGCCTCGAGCTGCCGGTGCAGGCTCGCATCCCCGAGTCGTACATCGACAGCGAGCGGCTGCGCCTCGAGGCGTACCAGAAGCTCTCGGCCGCGGCATCCGTCACCGCAGCCCCCGGGGCGATCGATCTCGTCATCGAAGAGCTCACCGACCGCTACGGCGAGCCGCCCTCGGAGGTCGAAGGCCTGCTCGCGGTCGCCCGCCTGCGCCGCCGTGTCGGTCAGGCGGGCCTCGCCGACGTCGTCGCCATGGGACCGAACCTGCGTATCGCCCCGGCGAACCTGCCCGACTCGATGCGCGTGCGCCTGCAGCGCCTGCATCCCAAGGCGAAACTCGTCGCCGGGGGAGACGCGATGGTCGTGCCCCTTCCCACGGCGGGCGGCGAGGTGCTCGGCGACGACGAGCTCATCGCGTGGGTCGCGCAGCTGATCGAGCAGCTCTGGCCGGAGAAGAAGACGGATGCCGCAGCCGAGGCCGCGGCCGGCGCCTGACGCCGTTCCCGCGTCCCCGCTCACTCCTGATCTCGGAGACATGCCGGCGTCGCGCACGTGTGACGGCGCTACGCTGGCCCCATCGACGAAGGCGGGAGGCAGGAACGATGCGGTTCGAGCACCTCGGGGCACAGCCCCGGATCCATCCCGACGCGGTCGTGGCGGCGACGGCGGTGATCAGCGGCGATGTCGAGATCGGCGCGGACTGCCAGGTCCTGCACGGCGCCGTGATCACCGCTGAGGGCGGCGCCATCACCCTCGGGGCGAACGTGATCGTCATGGAGAACGCGCTCATCCGCGCCACCGCGACGAACCCGGTGCACATCGCCGACCACGTGCTGGTCGGGCCGATGGCGAGCGTCTCGGGCGCGGTGATCGAGGAGGAGGTGTTCCTCGCCACCGGCACACGCGTCTTCAACGGCGCGCGCATCGGCGCGCGCAGCGAGGTGCGCATCAACGCGGTCGTGCACCTGCGCACGACGCTCCCCGCCGAGTCCACCGTGCCCATCGGCTGGGTCGCGGTGGGCGACCCGGCGCAGATCCTGCCGCCGGACCGCCACGAGGAGATCTGGGCAGCGCAGCGCGAACTCGACTTCCCGGGTTACGTGTTCGGCCTCGACCGGGAGACGCCCGACCTCATGGTGCAGCTCACCGAGCGTTACGGCCGCAGCCTCGCGCGCCACGCCGACGACCGTCCGCTGGGCTGAACAAGGGCGTCGAATACTGGCCATCGCAGTATCCCCGGCCTAGAGTCTCCGCATGGGCCGTCTGGGGACCCGTTCGAGACTCGACCAGGCACTGGGTGCCTTCTCGAGCAATTGGCGCAACGTCAATCTGCGGCGCGCGCAGCTGAGCTTCCTCGGTGCGTGGACGGCGGAGTGGGCGTTCACGGTCGCCCTCGGCATCGTGGCGTACAACGACGGCGGGGCGCTCGCCCTGGGGCTGGTCGGTCTGCTGCGGATGCTGCCGTCCGCGGTCCTCGCGCCGGTGCTGTCGCCGTTCGCCGACCGGGGCCGCCGCGAGCGCGTGCTCGTGGTGGTGTCGATGCTGAGGGGCGTGGCGACCGCCCTCGCCGCCGTGATGGTGGCTGTCTCGGGCCCGATCGCCGTGGTCTACGCCCTCGCGGTGCTGTCCACGATCGCCGCGACCCTGTTCCGCCCGGCGCACTCCGCGCTGCTGCCCACGCTGTGCCGTACCGGGCATGAACTGGCGAGCGCGAACGTCGTGCGCGGGCTGCTCGATTCGGTGGCGACGCTCGTGGGTCCGCTCCTGGCAGCCATCGTCCTCGCGTTCGCCGACGTGTCGGTCGTGTTCGCGGTTGCCGCGGCCGCTTCTCTCTGGGCGGCGCTGCTGCTGTTCCGCGTGCGCTACGACGCGCCGCCGCGGCCACCGGCACCGCGCCGGGACCTCCTGAAGGAGGCGGTCGAAGGGCTGCGCGCCGTCGGTCGCAGCCGGGATCTGCAGCTCATCCTGGGGCTGGCGGCGGCCCAGTCGCTCACGCGCGGTGCGCTGACGGTCTTCTCCGTCGTCGTCGCGATCGAGCTGCTGCACACGGGGGAATCCGGCGCGGGCGCGCTGATGGCCGCCGTGGGCGTGGGAGCGGTCGTCGGTTCGCTCGCTGCCTCCCTGCTGGTGGGCACCGGGCGTCTGGGCGCGTGGTTCGGGGTCGGCGTGGGTCTCTGGGGTCTGCCCATCGCCCTCGTCGGGTTCTTCCCGCAGCAGGCGGCCGCCCTCTTCCTGCTCTCCTTCGTCGGCGTCGGCAACGCGCTCATCGATCTCGCCGGATTCACCCTGATCGGACGGCTGGCGGCCGACGCGGTGATGGCCCGGGTGTTCGGGGTGCTGGAGAGCCTGGTCGCGGTCTCGATCGGCATCGGGGCCATCCTGGCCTCTGGGGTCATCGCGTGGGTCGGCGTCGAGCGGGCGCTGATCGTGATCGGCCTGGTGTGTCCCGTGCTGGCGCTCGCGTCATGGTGGCGCCTGCGTCGCCTGGATCGATCGGTCGACGCGCTCGACGTCGAGGTGTCCCTCTTGCAGCAGGTGCCGATGTTCCAGCCGCTGCCGCTGCCCTCGATCGAGCAGCTCGCCCGCGGACTCGAGCCGGTGGACGTGGCGGCGGGGACACCCGTCTTCACCCAGGGCGACGTGGGCGATCGCTACTACGTGATCGAGAGCGGCACGGCAGACGTCATCGGAGACGGCAGGGTCGTGGCGACGCTCGGCGAGGGGGAGGGGTTCGGCGAGATCGCGCTGGTGCGCAGAACGCGTCGAACCGCTACCGTGACAGCGCATACCGCTCTCCGCCTCAAAGCGCTCGCAGCCGACAGGTTCACGGCGGTCGTGCTCGGCTACGCGCCCAGTGCGCAGGCGGCCGCGACGAGCGTCGATCAGCGGCTCGACCGGTTCGCGCCGGATGAGCCGCTGGGCGACTCCGGTCGTCGTGAGCCGGGCGGATGACCCGGACTGATCGAGAGGGATGTGCGGCATGACGACATCGAGAACGGCCCTGCTGATCGCCGACATCGGCGGCTACACCGAGTACATGGGCTCGCACCGCCTGACTCTCGCACACGCCGAGGTGAACACCGCCAGGATGCTCGAGAGCATCGTGCACGCCGCCCGGGGCTTCGACCTCGTCGAGATCGAGGGCGATGGCGCCTTCCTCTCACGCCGGGCGGGGCAGCGCGATCCCGACACGACGCTGGCCGACATCCTGCAGGTCGCCGTCGCGATGCACCGCGCGTTCCATCTGGAGCGCGAGTACATCGTCCAGAACCTCTGCCCATGCGGAGGATGCCGCCAAGCCCGCGATCTGAAGCTGAAGTTCGTGGCGCACGTGGGCGATGTCGCGACGCAGAGCATCAGCGGCAGATCCAAGCTCGTGGGGATCGACGTGATCCTGGTGCACCGGCTGCTCAAGAACTCCGTCGAGATCCCCGAGTACGTCCTGCTCACCGAGGACCTGTACCGGGCCGACACGCCATCGCTTCCCGACGCCGTCGGCGAGATCACCCCGAACCTCGAGGGGATCGGCAGCGTCCGGGCCTACTTCGTCGACGTGGCCGACCTCGACGGCGTCGTCTCTGAGGCGCCCAAGCCCTCTCTCCGCACCCGCCTCGGGAGCACGTTCTCGGCGGTGGGCCGGGGTCTGCCGTACATGGTCGGCACGAAGAAGCCCCGTCGCGCCCGCTAGCGCAGACGACGAGGACAACGGATGCTGCGGGCCGCAGCATCCGTGAATCTCCGACGTCAGTCCCAGACGAGGCCGCAGTCGCGGCAGCCGAACTCGAGGTGGTCGACCCAGCCGTCGTCGAGGTGGCCTCGACGCTCCCACTCGATCCGGAACCACCGCGGTTCGGCCGCCCGCACATCGAGCGACCCGCACCAAGGGCAGACTTCGGCGACGACGATCCGTGCCATGGGCGCCACGGTACGCCGGGGTGGCGGCGATCGCCGGTGCGACGCGCGGCGCCGTCCGGGTCAGCCCGTGTTCTGCAGACCCGCGGCCACGCCCGACACCGACAGCAGGAGCAGGCGCTGCAGTTCGGGGTCGACCGGCGCGCCCTCCGGGGCCTCGCGCAGCGCTCGGAGCGCGCGCAGCTGGAGCAGCGAGAGCGCGTCGACGTAGGGGCTGCGCATCTTGACGGCGCGCTGCAGGACCGGCTTGTTGCCGAGCAGCTCGGTGCCTCCGGTGATGCGGATCACCCAGTCGCGCGTGAGGCTCATCTCGTCGCGCACGAGGCCCGCGAGGTCGTCGCGGTCGCCGAGCTCGAGGTAGTGCAGTGCGATGCGGTCGTCGGTCTTGGCGAGGCTCATCGCGACGTTGTCGATGAGCGTGCGCAAGAGCGGCCAGTCCTGGTACGCCTGCTGCAGCAGCGGCTCGTCGCCGACGGCCTCGAGCGCTGTTCCCAGGCCGAACCACCCTGCAAGGTTGATGCGCGCCTGCGTCCACGCGAACACCCACGGTATGGCGCGGAGGTCTTCGAGGGACTCGACCGACAGCCCGCGGCGCGCCGGGCGCGAGCCGAGGGCGAGCAGGCCGATCTCCTCCATCGGCGTCACGCGCGCGAACCAGGGCGCGAAGCCGGGGGCCTTGACGAGCGAGAAGAAGCGCTCGCGGGATGCCGCGTCCATCGTCGCCGCGACGCCCGCGTACCTCTCCGCCGCGGCACGGTTGCGCTCCTCGTTAGAGGGCGACGAGGCCAGCAGGATCGCCGCGGCGACCTGGTCGATGTGTCGCATCGCGATGGCGGGGTCGCCGTAGCGGGCGAAGATGACCTCGCCCTGCTCGGTCAGCTTGAACCGGCCGTCGACCGAGTGCGGAGGCTGCGCCATGATCGCCGAGTTCGCGGGCCCGCCGCCGCGGCCGAGGGCGCCGCCGCGGCCGTGGAACAGGGTGAGCTCGATGCCGTTCTCGTCGGCCCAGGCCGCGATCTTCGCCTGCGCCTCGTACAGCGCGAGGTTGGCGGCGACGGGGCCGACGTCCTTCGACGAGTCCGAGTAGCCGAGCATGACCTCGAGGCGCCGGCCGGTGGCCTCCAGACGTGCGGCGAACGCGGGGTGCTCGACGATCTCGGCGAGGATGCGGGGCGCTGCCTGCAGGTCGGCGAACGTCTCGAACAGCGGGATCACGTCGAGCACCGGCGGCGTGCCGTCGGGCCCGACGGCGAGCGCCGCGAGCTTGTGCACGTTCGCGAGGTCCTCGGCGGACTGCGTGAACGACACGATGTACCGGCCGGCGGCGCGAGGGCCGTAGCGCTCCTGCAGGAACCCGACCGTGCGCACGACGTCGAGCACCTCTTCGGCGAGCTCGCTGCGCGGCGCGCCCGACTCGAGCTCGGCGAGTACCTTGGCGTGCACGGCGGAGTGCTGACGCACCTCCAGCTCGGTGAGGTGGAACCCATACGTCTCGACCTGCCACAGCAGCTGCTGCAGGTGCCCGTAGGCCTGGCGCGGCGCCCCGGCCTGGACGAGCGAGTCCTGCACGACGCGGAGGTCGGCGAGCAGGTGCTCCGGGTCGCGGTAGGCCAGATCGGCGTTGCGGGCGCGGGTCGCCTCGATCTTGCGGGCGATCAGCAGGAGGATGCGCCGGTGCGGCTCGTCGGGGGAGCGCTTGGCGATGTCCTTCGCGGCGTCCTCGTCGGCGGCCTTGAGGCGACGCCACAGGGCGAGCAGCGCGTCGCTCGGCGGCGTGGTCGAGGCGTCCAGCGTCATGGTGCGGCCGATGCGGCTGGTCGTGCGCTCCAGGCCGATGAGCACGTGCTCGCTCGCGATCGCTGAGGCCTTGCGGGTGACGGACGCCGTGACGAACGGGTTTCCGTCACGGTCGCCGCCGACCCACGAGCCGACGCGCACGAACGGGCGCACGACGGGAGCGCGGCCGCCCGCGGCGGGACCCTGGAGAGCGTCGTCGACGCGGCGGTACACGTGAGGGACCGCGGTGTAGAGCGTGTCGTCGAACACGGCCATCACCGCGCGCACCTCGTCGGTGGGCGCCGGCTTCTCGGGCCGCAGCGGCGCGGTGCGCCACAGGGTGTCGATCTCCTCGAGCATGCGGCGCTCGGCGCGGCGTTCGTCCGCGCCGCCGCGGAGCGAGGCGTCGTGTTCCTCCAGCAGCGTCGCCAGCCGACGGATGCTCGTCGACACCGCCCGCCGACGAGCCTCCGTCGGGTGGGCGGTGAACACCGGGTGGAACCGCATGCTCTGCAGGCGCTCGAGCGCCGTGTCGTCGCCCACCTCGGCGGCCAGGCGCACGAACGCGGCGGCGACCGAGTCGGTCGCCTGCTCGCGGTCGGGGCGGCCGTCGCGCTCGCGGAGCACGCGCACGCGCTGGTGCTCCTCCGCGAGGTTCACGAGGTGGAAGTACGCGGTGAACGCGCGGGCGACCTCGTCGGCGCGGGCGATGGTGAACGAGTCGGCGATCGCGGCGGCGCGGGCGAAGGCCTCCGGCGTCTCATCCGTGTACGCCTGGATCGTGGCGGTGCGCAGCCGCTCGACATCCTCGTAGAGTCCGGGCGATCCGCTCTCCCTCAGGACCTGACCGAGGAGCGTTCCCAGCATGCGGACGTCGCCGCGCATCTGCTCGGGGATCGCCTGCTCAGCCTCGTACCGCCCGACGAGGTCGATCGCTTCGGTGTGGGTGAGTTCACGCATCTCCCCAGGCTAACGGCGCGGTGTTTCCCCGAAGTGACGGTGGACGCTGTGTGACGATCGGCCGCCGGACGGTCGGGTGAGCGCTCGCTACACTGACCCGTGGAGCGCCGGGAAGTCTGGTCGGCACGTCCTCGTCGACCCGCGATTCCCTCACGGAGGCCAGATGTCGCTTCTCCGCTCCGCCCGCTTCCCCGCGATCATCCTCCTCATCGCGGCGGCACTCGGACTCTTCGTCGCCAACTCGGCATGGGGTCCCGCCGTGGACGACGCCATGCACGCGTCTCTCGGCATCCCGGGCGTGTTCGAGCTCAGCCTGTCGCACTGGATAAAAGACGGCCTCCTCGCGGTCTTCTTCTTCGTCGTCGCCGTCGAGCTGCAGTACGAGCTCACGAGGGGCCAGCTCAACTCGGCGCGCACCGCGCTGCAGCCCGCGATCGCCGCGGCCGGTGGCGTTCTGATCCCGATCGCGGTCTATGCAGCGATGGCGTGGGGATCGGACGCGACCGCGGGGTGGCCGATCCCCACTGCGACCGACATCGCCTTCGCGCTCGGCGTGCTCGCTGTCTTCGGTCGCGGGCTTCCGTCCGCCCTCCGGGTCTTCCTGCTCGCGCTCGCGATCCTCGACGACATCGTCGGCATCGTGTTCATCGCGGTGCTCTTCACGAGCGGCGTGAACTTCGCGGCGCTGGCCGGGGCCGCGGTCGCCGTCGTCGCGTTCGGCATCCTGAGCCGGCAGCTCGACACGCGGGCCCGCGTCCCGATCGCGGTCGTGCTCGTGGTACTCGCGGTCACGACCTGGGTTCTCGTGTATCTGTCGGGCGTCCACGCGACGATCGCGGGCGTCGTGCTCGGGCTCGCCATGGCGCAGCGCCCCGCGCTGCGCGTGAGGCACGAGCTGGAACCGTGGGTCAACGTCGTCGTGCTTCCGGTCTTCGCGTTCTCGGCCGCGCTGGTGCAGATCCCGTCGGTGCCGCCGTCGGACCTGTCGCCGGCGTTCTGGGGCGTGCTCGTGGCGCTCCCGGTGGGCAAGGTCGTGGGCATCTCAGTGTTCGGGTGGATCTCGCTGCGCGTCGCGCACCGGGGGAGCGCTTCCCCGCTCGCGTTCGCCGACCTGCTGGCAGCCGGGGCCCTGGGCGGCATCGGGTTCACCGTGTCGCTGCTGCTGTCGGAGCTCGCGTTCTCCAGCGCCGCCGCGCTGCGTGACCAGGCCACGCTCGGGGTGCTCGCGGGTTCGGTGATTTCGCTCCTCCTGGCCGGAGGGCTCGTATCGTGGCGGGCATGGCACTATCGACGCCGGGCGGCGACGGCATCCGTGACAACGTGAACGACCCCCACTCGCCGGGTGCGCCCGACCCGCTGCGAGAGGCGGCCGACGTCATGCGCGCGGTGCGGGACCGCTGCGTCTGGACGCAGCAGATCGACCACCGCGCCCTCGTCCCCTACCTCGTGGAGGAGAGCGCCGAGCTCATCGACGCCGTCGAGGACGGCTCGCGCGACGAGCTGCGCGAAGAGCTCGGCGACCTGCTCTGGCAGGTGCTGTTCCACTCCGAGATCGCCTCTCGCGACGAGGACGACCCTTTCGACATCGACGACGTCGCCCGCGGGCTCACAGACAAGATGGTGCGGCGGCATCCGCACGTCTTCGGCGAGGCCGTGGCGACGACGCCGGAGGAGGTGCTGATCCACTGGAACGCCGCGAAGGCCGCCGAGAAGCACCGGCGTCGCTCCGTCCTCGACGGCGTGAGCGAACGGATGCCGAGTCTGGCGCTCGCCCAGAAGCTCCTGTCGAAGGCATCCCAGGTGGGGCCAGAACCCGGGCGAGTACAGCAGGTGGGCGGGAGTGCGGGTCGTTCCCTACCCCTCGGCGAACAGGTGCACTCTCGCGGAATCGCGATCGGCGGGCCGACCACGGAGGCCGAGCTCGGCGACGCGATCCTCGCCCTCGTCGCCACGGCCCGGTCGAACGGGTGGGATGCGGATCGCGCGCTGCGCGAGCGCCTGCGCGGGCTCGAGCGCGAGATCCGCGCGGCCGAGGGCACCCCGGAGGACCTGGAAAGATAGGGGCGTGGCATCCGTCAATCCGCCGCGCGGCATGCGCGACTTCCTCCCCGCTGAAAAGGCCCGTCGCGAATCCGTGCTCGCCGTGATCCGCGAGCGCTACCGCGCGCACGGGTTCGACGAGATCGAGACACCGGTCATGGAGGAATACTCGCGGCTGCATGCGGGCATCGGCGGCGACAACGAGAAGCTCGCCTACAACGTGCTCAAGCGCGGCCTCGACGCCGACGCGATCAGGGATGCCGCCGACGACCCGGCCGGTCTCACCGATCTCGGCCTGCGCTATGACCTGACCGTGCCGCTCGCACGGTTCTACGCCACTAACCGCGGACAACTGCCCTCGGTGTTCCGCTCGGTCCAGATCGCTCCCGTCTGGCGCGCCGAGCGTCCGCAGAAGGGGCGGTACCGCCAGTTCGTGCAGTGCGACATCGACATCATCGGCGACGCGTCCGCGCGCGCCGAGGCCGAGCTCGCCGTCGCCACGCTCGACACGCTCGACGCGCTCGGGCTCGAGGGCGGCAGCATCCGCATCAACGACCGGCGCGTCCTCGACTGGATGCTCGACAGCTTCGGCTTCACCGCCGGCGAGCGCCCGGGCGTCCTGATCACGATCGACAAGCTCGACAAACTCGGCCCCGACGGGATCGTCGCCGAGCTGCGCGAGCGGGGTGCGACGGCGCAAGCAGTGGACGCGTTCGAGGTCTTCCTGCGCCGCCCGACGACGCTCGAATACAGCCCCTACGGCGAGCGGCAGATCCGCAAGGCGCTTCCCGAGGCAGCGCCGGACGAGATCATCGCGCACCTGGCCGGCGTCGGCTCGGCGGTGGCGGCAGCCCGCGCGACGGGGATCGAAGGCGACATCCCGCTGGTGTTCGACCCGTTCCTGGTGCGCGGCATGGGCTACTACACCGGCACGATCTTCGAGCTCGCCCACCCCTCGGTCGACTACTCGCTGGGCGGCGGCGGCCGCTATGACGGCATGATCGGCCGCTTCCTCGGCCAGGAGGTGCCCGCCGTCGGGTTCTCGATCGGCTTCGAGCGCATCGTCGACCTCGTGGCGGAGCGGACGGATGCCGCGGCCCCGGCCGTCGTGCTCGTCCACGACCGCGACGTGACCGAGGCCGAGTTGCTCGCGCTCAAGGCGGCGCTGGTGCGCCAGGGCTCGCGCGTGCGCCTGGAGCAGCGGACGAAGAACCTCAAGGCGCTGCTCGAGCGCGCGGCCTCCGACGGCTATTCGGCCTTCGCGACGGTCGCCGCCGGTGCGACCGCCGACGCTCTCGAGGTGAAGCCGCTCGCCTGACCCGGGCCCTCTCCGTTGAGGCGACGGTCCGAGGACGAGACCGTGGGATCGACCCGCCGTCTCGTCCCACGACTGTCGTCTCTCACGGGTGGAGGTGACGCGCGCGGGGATCACCGGGAGGCGGCGCCGCGGAGGCGGAGCGCACGATACGCGACTCCGACGGCCACCACCGCCACGCCGGCCACGACGGACTGCCACGGCAGCGTCACCGCGAGGACGAGGCATCCGATGCCCCCGATCACCTGGAGCGCGATCGGATACCGGCGCGCGTCACCGCGCTGGCGGAATGCCGCGACATTGGCGACGAAGTAGTACAGCAGCACGCCGAACGACGAGAAGCCGATCGCGCCGCGGAGGTCGACGAGCGCCACGAGCAGCACGACGACCACGGCTGCGGCGAGCTCCGTGCGGTGCGGCACGTGCCAGCGCGGATGCACGGCGTCGAAGAAGCGGGGAAGGTCGCCCTCGCGCGACATCGCGAAGGCGGTGCGGCTCACCCCGGCGATCAGCGCGAGCAGCGCGCCGAGCGACGCCGCAGCGGCGCCGATGCGCACCACGATGTCGATCCACGCCCAACCGGACTGTGCGGCCGCATCGGCGATGGGCTCGGTCGATGACGCGACGGCGTCGGGACCGAGGGCGCTCAACACCGCGACTGCGACGACGGCGTAGACGGCCAGCGCGATGGTGAACGCGATCACGATCGCCCGGGGGATCACGCGGCGCGGGTCGCGCACCTCCTCGCCCATCGTCGCGATGCGCGCGTACCCGGCGAATGCGAAGAACAGGAGTCCGGCGGACTGCAGGATCCCGTAGCCGCCGCCCGCCCAGAGCGTCCCGGCGGTGAACCAGTCCGGCGCCTCGCCGCCCGAGAAGGCGGCCGTGATGGCCGCGGCGAGCGCGCCGAGCGAGATCACCACGATCACCCGCGCTGCGCCGGCGGTCCGGGTGACTCCGAACCAGTTGACAGCGGTCAGCATGACGACGGCCGCGATCGCGACCGGGCGTTCCCAGCCCGCGGGTGCGGCATACGCGGCGAACGTCAGTGCCATCGCCGCGCAGCTCGCGATCTTGCCGATGATGAATCCCCAGCCTGCGACGAACCCCCACCACGGGCCGAGTTCCGCGCGTCCGTACGCGTACGTTCCGCCCGACGTCGGGTACGCGGCGGCCAGCTGCGCCGACGAGGTCGCGTTGCCGAACGCCACGACGGCGGCGATCGCGAGGCCGATGAGGAGACCGGTGCCCGCGGCATCCGCCGCCGGCGCCCACACGGCGAAGACGCCCGCGCCGATCATCGAGCCGAGCCCGACGAAGACGGCGTCACCGAGTCCGAGTCGACGCTGGAGGGCGGGGGAGGTCACGGGCGAACTTTAGCCTGCGGGGGAGAAGCGACGCCGCCGGGCTTCCCGCGCGCCGTCCGCGCCCGCGAGGATGGGCGCATGACGCTGCAGATCCACACCGTGCTCGCGCCGATGGGCCCGGCCACCGCGATCGAACTCACCGATGGGCAGGTCGCCGACCTCGGCGGAGGCAAGCGCGCCGCCGTCGTCGTCGGAATCGGCGGGCGCAGCGCGCGAGTGCGCCTCGGCGTGATGGGCGGCCGCAACCTCATCGGTCTCTCGAAGGCGGTGCGTGCGGAGCTCGGCGTCGAGATCGGCGACGAGGTCGACGCGACGATCGACCTCGACACCGCGGAACGCGAAGTGGAGGTGCCCGCCGACCTGGCGGCAGCGCTGGATGCCGCGGGCGCGCGCGCCGCGTTCGACGCCCTCGCTTTCACGCGCCGCAAAGAACTCGCGCGCGCGGTCACGGAGGCCAAGCGCCCCGACACCCGCGAGCGCCGCGTCGCTGCCGCGGTGGACGAGGCCTCCGTCCCGTAACCGCCCGAGCCCCGCACCGGCGCCCCTCCCCGTCGCGGCGACCCGCCGCGGTCGACCCGCATCAACGGCCGGCTCTGGCGAGTCGCCGGGCCGATGCGTCTGCGGCCACTTTTCTGGCGAGTCGCCGGGAAACGCGATTCTCTCGGGCGATCGTGGCGACTCGCCAACTGGTCCCCGTGGCCCACGCGGATCCCCGCACCCGCCTGGTCACCGGGACGACCCGGCCTGTTCATTCCGATCGGGTGGCATGGACGCATGACGTTGTCGCGGGAGGTGTTCAGGCGGTCCGCGGCCGTCGCCACGGCGGGGATCGCGGTGGGCGCGGGGATCGTCCTCGTCGGCGGACGTGCGGTGCTGGAACGCCAGGCGGCGGTCGCTCGGCGGCGCATCGGCAAGCCGCTGGGCGAGGAGGCGCTCGACGCCGACCGCGTGTGGGGCCGTCGCTTCGACGGACCGCCGCTCGAGTTCGTCGTGCTCGGCGACTCGATCGCGGCCGGGCTCGGGGCCCAGCGCCGCAAGGACACGCTCGGCGCCCGCCTGGCGAAGGGACTCGCACGCGCCGAGCGCCGGCCGGTGCGCCTGCGGACGGCCGCGATCGTGGGCTCGGAGTCGTCGCTGCTCGCCGCGCAGGTCGACGCCCTGCCTGCCGACTATCGCCCCGACGCCGCCGTGATCGTCGTCGGCGGCAACGACATCACCCACCGCGTGCCGGTGTCGACGTCGGTCGGCCACCTCGAGCAGGCGATCGTGCGGCTGCGGGCGCGCGGAGCGGTGGTCGTCGTCGGAACGTGCCCTGACCTGGGTGCGCTACGGCCGGTGCCGCAGCCGCTGCGCGCACTCGGCTCGCGCCTCTCGCGGCAGCTCGCCGACGCGCAGGCCATCGCCGCCGCCCGGACCGGAGCGCGTGCCGTGTCGCTCGGCCGGGCGGTCGGGCCCTTCTTCGTCAGCCAGCCCGACGAGATGTTCAGCCTCGACCGGTTCCACCCCAGCTCGCTGGGCTACCGCCGCACCGCCGAGGCACTGCTGCCACCGCTCCTCGCCGAGTTCGAGGCCGCCAGGGAGGACCCGGTCAGCCCGTGCTGACCGAGGCGGCCCATTCCGCGACTCGTGCGGCGCTCTCCTCGTCCGACAGGTCCTCGACCCGCGTCATGATCGACCACCGGACCCCGAACGGGTCGCGTACGCTCGCGTAGCGGTCGCCGGAGACGAACGTCGACGGTTCCTCCCTCACCGTCGCCCGCGCAGCCACCGCACGAGAGGTCGTCGCATCAGCATCCGCGACGTAGACGCCCAGCGAGTAGCAGTCGTCTTCGCCCTCGGGTGCGGGGACGAGCCCGTACGCGGGGGAGGGCTCTCCGATCTGGAGGAAGCCGAGGCCGGAGTCCAGCCCCGCGTGGACGACGAGCCCGTCGAACTCCGTGACATCGGTCACTCGCGCGCCGAAGACGTCGCGGTAGAAGTCGAGAGCCTCCCTCGCCCCGCGGATCGCGAGGAACGGGGTGAGGCTGGTCGCCCCGTTGGGGCGGCCGGCGGTGGTGTGCGCACCGGTCACGCCGGTGGTGTTCTCGGTAGTCATGGCCCCATGTTCGCGAGGGCGGATGCCGCGGTCTTGGAGATTCGCGACACCCCCGCCCGCGCGTGTCGGGGCAGCGCACTACCGTGACGGGGGTGACGGATCCGACGCGGGGAGTGCTGTACCCCGACCGCTTGCCCCGCTTCACGCGGCTTCCCCCGCGGGGCGTGGCATCCGCTCTTGTCGAGTGGTTCTGGATTCCGCAGTGGGACCTTCCCGACGGCGTCGTGTCGCGGCAGCCCGTCCTGGGCTACCCGGCGGCCAACCTCGCCGTCGAGCCGGACGAAGTCACCCGCGGGCGCACCCCTGCCCCCGGTCGGAGTCCTGGTGGCCCTGCAGCTGGCGATGATCCCGCTGGGCGCGGTCGTCAACAGCGTGCTCGCGTTCGGCGAGGAGCTCGGCTGGCGCGGATGGCTGCAGACCGCCCTGATGCCGCTCGGCACGTGGCCGGCGCTGCTGGTCACCGGCGCGGTGTGGGGTCTGTGGCACGCTCCGGTCATCCTCCTCGGCTACAACTTCGCCAGGCCCGACCTCGTCGGCGTGCTCTTCATGGTCGGAGGCTGCGTCGCCTGGGGCATCCTGTTCGGCTGGCTGCGGCTGCGCAGCACGTCGGTGTGGCCGGCAGCCCTCGCCTACGGTTCACTCAACGCCGCCGGCGGTCTTCTTCTCCTCCTCGCCGGCGCGGGTGTCGTGCCCGACATGGCCCTCGTCGGCCCGCTGGGCGTCGTCGCGTGGGCACTCGTCGCCGTGGTCGTGCTCGTCATCGTCCTCGCGGGCCAGTTCCGTCCTGGAACGCCCGCCGCGAGCGCCGCTCCCGCCGTCGCGTACATGCCCGAAGGAGGCGCCCGATGACCATCACGGATCGCGCGGTGCGACGCTTCGTCCTGGTCGCGGTGTGGCTCCCGATCGTGCTGGTCGTCGGAGGCGTCGCCGTGCAGCTCGCGCTCCTGCCGCAGGTGCCGTCGACGGTCGCGGTGCATCGGAACGCGGCGGGGGAGGCCGATGGCTTCCTCCCCGCTTGGACGCAGCCGCTGATGACGGTCGCCTTCGGGCTCGGCATCCCATTGCTGATCGTGCTGACGACCCTGCCGGGGCTTCGCCGCGGAGAGCGCGGCGCGACTTACCGGCTCATGGGGGCGACGGCTGCGGCGACCTCCGCGCTCACGACGACGGCCTTCACCCTCACGTTCGCGATGCAGGCGGGTCTGGACCGTGCGAGCGAGGCGCCCGCGGTCTGGGGCGCGCTCGCGGTGTCGATCGCCACGAGTGCTGCGGCCGGCGCGGCAGCCTGGTTCCTCCAGCCTCGCCAGCACGCCGCCCACGGTGCGGTCGCGCCGGCGAAGCCGCTGTCGCTGCGAGCCGGCGAGCGCGCCGTGTGGGCGCGGGCCGCCTCGATGAACACCGGCGCCGCCATCGCGATCGTCGCCGCGGTGCTCGCGATCGGGGTCGCAGCCGTCGTCGCCTGGGTGACCGGTGCCTACCCGCTGCTGGCCGGGCTCTTCGGCGGGATCACGCTCGTGCTTCTCGCCTTCGCGGCGACGACGCTCGCGTTCCACGTGCGGGTGGACGACACCGGTCTGCACGTCGACTCGTTGCTCGGATTCCCGCGGCTCCACGTGCCGCTGACGGACGTGGCCTCGGCGGCATCCGTGGACGTGAATCCGATGGGCGAGTTCGGCGGGTGGGGTCTGCGCCGGAGCACAGGTCGCCGGTTCGGCATCGTGCTGCGCGCGGGGGAGGCGATCGAGGTGGGGCGTCGCAGCGGCAAGCGGTTCGTGGTGACGGTGGACGACGCCGTGACCGGCGCCGCTCTGCTCGAGGCGTTCGTCGCCCGCGCGGCCTCCAGGCCTTGACGCCCGGCGGCGACGGAGGCTTGGCTAGGGGCATGGCCGATCCCACACCCGATACGTGGCGTCGCGTCGACGCCTACCTCACCGAGACGCTCGTCGGCCACGACCCCGGTCTCGAACAGGCCGTCGACGCCCAGAACGACGCGGGGCTGCCCGCCATCGAGGTCGCGCCGGTCAACGGCAAGCTCCTGCACCTGATCGCGCGTATGTCGGGCGCCCGACGGGTGCTGGAGATCGGCACCCTCGGCGCCTACTCGACGATCTGGCTGGCGCGCGGCATCCCCGCCGGCGGGCAGGTGGTGACGATCGAGGCCGAGCCCCTCAACGCCGAGCTCGCCCGGGCCAACCTCGATCGCGCCGGCGTCGGCGACAAGGTCGAGATCCGGCTCGGTCGTGCCGCCGACGTGCTGCCGACCCTCGAAGGCGGCGACCCGTTCGATCTGGTCTTCATCGACGCCGACAAGGAGTCGAACACGATCTATCTCGACTGGGCTGCACGGCTCGGCCGCCCGGGCACGGTGGTCATGGTCGACAACACGGTCCGCGGAGGGGAGGTCGCGAACCCCGCGACCGAGAATCCCCAGATCATCGGGGTGCAGCGCGGTCTCGAGATGCTCGGCCGCGATCCGCGATTCGACGCGACCGCCCTCCAGACGCTCGACGCGAAGGGTTACGACGGGATCGCCATCGCGCTCGTCGTATGACGGATGCCACTGGCCTCGGCATCCGTCATCACTAGACTCGTGGGCGGACCGACGACGCTCCGCCGAACCACCCTCCACCAAGCAAGGAGACCCCCTGTGGCACAGATCGAGGCTGTAGGCGCCCGTGAGATCCTCGACTCGCGCGGAAACCCGACCGTCGAGGTGGAGGTGCTGCTCGACGACGGCATCGTCCAGCGCGCGGCCGTCCCCTCGGGTGCGTCGACCGGCGCTTTCGAGGCGTACGAGCTGCGCGACGGCGACAAGAGCCGCTACGGCGGCAAGGGCGTGCTGAAGGCGGTCGCGGCCGTCATCGACGAACTGGGCCCCGCGATCGAGGGCGTCGAGGCGAGCGAGCAGCGCCTCATCGATGAGATCCTCATCGCCACCGACGGCACCGAGAACAAGTCGCGCACCGGCGCGAACGCCATCCTCGGCGTCTCGCTGGCCGTTGCCAAGGCCGCCGCGGATTCGGCGGACCTCGCGCTGTTCCGCTACCTGGGCGGCCCGAACGCGCACGTCCTTCCCGTGCCGCTGTTCAACGTCATCAACGGCGGCGAGCACGCCGACAACGGCATCGACTTCCAGGAGTTCTTCCTCGCTCCGATCGGCGCCGACACGTACGCCGAATCGCTGCGCTGGGGCACCGAGGTCTACCACGTCCTCAAGGGCGAGCTGAAGGCGGCAGGGTTCGCGACCGGCCTCGGCGACGAGGGCGGCTTCGCGCCCGACCTCCCCAGCAACCGCGAGGGCCTCGACTTCCTGATCCAGGCGATCGAGAAGGCGGGCTTCACCCCCGGCGCGGACATCGCCGTCGGCCTCGACGTCGCCGCGACCGAGTTCTTCAAGGACGGCGTCTACACGGTCGAGGGCAAGCCGTGGTCGGCCGAGCAGCTGACCGACTACTTCGCCGATCTCGTCGAGAACTACCCGATCGTGACGATCGAGGACGCCCTCGCCGAGGATGACTGGGACGCCTGGAAGGCCCTCACCGACAAGATCGGCAAGAAGGTGCAGCTGGTGGGCGACGACCTGTTCGTCACGAACCCGGAGCGCCTGCAGAGGGGCATCGACCTCGGGGTCGGCAACGCGCTGCTGGTCAAGGTGAACCAGATCGGCACCCTGTCCGAGACGCTCGACGCGATCGCGCTCGCCACCCAGAACGGCTACCGCTCGATGCTGTCGCACCGTTCGGGCGAGACCGAGGACACCACGATCGCCGACCTCGCGGTCGCGGTCAACGCGGGTCAGATCAAGACCGGCGCGCCCGCCCGCAGCGAGCGCGTCGCGAAATACAATCAGCTTCTGCGCATCGAAGAGGAGCTCGGCGAGGCCGCGGTGTTCGCGGGTCGCGGAGCGTTCCCCCGATTCAAGGGCTGATGCGCTGCTGAGACGAAAGGAGGGAGCCGTGGTCAAGACGACGGCTCCCTCTCCTCGTACCCCGGGCAACGCCCGCACTCCTGCGACCGCCGCACCGCGTCGCCGGCCCGTGCCCGCACGGCGCCCGGTCGACGTGCGGGCGTGGCTCGGCGGCATCCGTCTCTCCGGCTTCATGGTCATCATGATGGGCCTGGTGGTGCTCGCGGCCTTCGTGCTCGTGCCCACGATCGGCACCTACGTCGACCAGCGCCAGCAGGTCGCCGCGCTCGAAGCGGCGGTGCAGCTCAGCCGCGACGAGGTCGCCGAGCTCGAGTCGCAGCGCGACCGCTGGCAGGACCCCGCCTACATCACGACGCAGGCGCGCGAGCGGCTGTACTACGTGAAGCCCGGCGAGGTCGTGTACCTCGTCGAGGACGATCTCCCCCCTGAGCTCGCGCCGCAGGAGCAGGACCCGGTGAGCGATGAGCTCCAGGCCGCCGACGCCGATTGGATGTCGAAGCTCGTCCGCTCGGTCACCGAGGCAGGGCTCGCGCAGACCGTGGCGCCCGTGACCGTGGGCGTGCCCGACCCGGAACCCTCGACCAGCCCGACGCCGTGAGCGACCCCCGTCGCCGGGAGGACGGCCGCGCGTGCGCTTCCCGCGCGTTCCAGGACCATCCCAGGTGGCGTCGGTAATCTGGCCACGACCAAGGAGCACCTCTGTGACGACCCCGCCGTACCCCCCTGTCAGCGACGCCGACCTGGCCGTGCTCCGCGAGCAGCTCGGTCGTCCCGCTCGCGGCGTCGTCGGCATCGCTGCACAGTGCGTCTGCGGCAATCCCACGGTCGTCGCGACATCGCCGAGGCTCCCCGACGGCACGCCCTTCCCGACGTTCTACTACCTCACCCACCCTGCCGCGACCGCTGCGATGTCGGTGCTCGAAGCCGACCACGTGATGCGGGAGCTGTCCGAGGAGCTCGCCGCCGACGACGAGGTCGCCGCGGCGTACCGGCGCGCGCACGAGGCCTACCTGCGCGACCGCGCGCAGTTCGGCGAGGTCGACGAGATCGCGGGTATCTCCGCGGGCGGCATGCCGACGCGCGTGAAGTGCCTGCATGCTCTCGCGGGTCACGCGCTCGCCGCGGGTCCTGGGGTCAACCCGATCGGGGATCGAGCCCTGGCCATGTCGACGTGGTCGCCCGAGCGCTGCGTGTGCGCGCAACCGGGATCGGGCGGATGATCAGGCGCCTCCTGGCCGGGGTCGCCGCGTCCGCCGTCGCGATGACCCTCGTCGCGGCCGCCCCCGCGACCGCTCAGGCAGCGCCCGCCGACGAAGACCCGGTACGCGCCGCCGAGTACTGGCTGACCGACTACGGCGTCGAGAAGGCGTGGCAGACCACGCGCGGCGCCGGCGTGAAGATCGCCGTCATCGACACCGGGATCGGCCGCGGACCCGTCGCCTTCGATGGTGCGGTGGCGGGCGGCACGGATGTCTCGGGCGCCGGCTCGTCCGACGGACGCACGCCCGTCGGCGCCGTGGACAAGGACCACGGCAGCTGGGTAGCCTCGCTCGCCGCGGGACGGGGCACGGGTCCCGACACGGGCATGATCGGCGTGGCGCCCGAGGCGCAGCTGCTGTCGGTATCGGTCGCGTTCGGGTCATCGGCCCAGCGTCCGTTCTCAGACCAGATCGCCGACGCGATCCGCTGGTCGGTGGACAACGGCGCCGACGTGATCAACATGTCGCTGACGACGAACGTGCCGGACTGGCCCGAGAGCTGGGACGACGCCTTCCTCTACGCGTTCGAGCACGACGTCGTGATCGTGGTGGCTGCGGGCAACCGGGGGAGCGGGACGACGCGCGTCGGCGCTCCCGCCACCATCCCGGGGGTGCTGACGGTGGGCGGCGTCGACCGGTCCGGCCGGGCCAGCGTAGATGCGTCGACGCAGGGGATCACCATCGGCGTCTCTGCGCCGAGCGAGGAGCTCGTCGGCGTCTCTGCCGACTCCACGCTGGTCTCGTGGGACGGCACGAGCGGCGCGGCGCCCATCGTCGCCGGCATCGCGGCCCTCGTGCGGGCGGCGCACCCCGAGCTCGACGCGAACAACGTCATCCACCGCATCATCAAGACCGCTCACCCTGCGGCGGGTGCGACAGACGTGCCCGACCTGCTCTACGGCTACGGGCTGGTGGACGCCGCCGCCGCCGTCGCGGCGAGCATCCCGAATGTCACCGCGAATCCGATGGGCAGCCTCGAGGACTGGGTGCGCCTGTACCGCCGGGCGCCGGTCGCTCCGGTTCCGGAGGAGTCGGCGGCGCCCGTGGAGGTGGCGCCGCTGCCGGACGCCGAACCGATGACCCGCGCCGCCTCTCCACTTCTTCCCGACCGGGATACCGTGATCTACGGCACCCTCCCGCTCCTGCTGGTCACGGCGACGGCTATACTGGTGGCGCTCGGCGTCACCGCTGCTGTCCGACGCATCCGATTGGCGTCCCGCGCGCCGAGCCGCTGACACAGGAGGAGTACTCCAAACCGTGACCAACACCGTGCCCAAGATCCTCATCGTCGGTGGCGGATACGCAGGCTTCTACACGGCCTGGAAGCTCGAGAAGCATCTGCGCAAGGGTGAGGCGGACGTGACGATCGTCGACCCGCTGCCGTACATGACCTACCAGCCGTTCCTCCCCGAGGTCGCCGCGGGCTCGATCGAGGCCCGCCACTCGGTGGTCGCGTTGCGTCGTCACCTCAAGAAGACGAACGTCGTGGCGGGCAAGGTCACCGGCATCACCCACGCCGACAAGGTCGCCACGATCACGCCGATCGCGGGCGAGCCCTATGAGCTCTCCTACGACCAGATCGTCGTCACCGCGGGTGCCGTCTCGCGCACGTTCCCCATCCCGGGGATCGCCGACAACGCGATCGGCCTGAAGACGATCGAAGAGGCCGTCGCGATCCGCGACAAGCTGATGTCGAACTTCGACAAGGCGTCGACGCTGCCCGCCGGTCCGGAGCGCGACCGCCTGCTCACCGTCGTCGTCGTCGGCGGCGGCTTCGCCGGCATCGAGGTGTTCGCCGAGCTGCGCTCGCTCGCCTCCTCGCTGGTCAAGAGCTACCCGCAGCTCACCTTCGACGACACGCACTTCCACCTCATCGAGGCGATGGGCCGCATCATGCCCGAGGTCTCACTGAAGACGAGCGAGTGGGTGCTGAAGAATCTCGCGAAGCGCGGCGCCTCGGTGCACCTCGACACGCAGGTCACGGGCGCCGTCGGCGGCAACATCGAGCTGTCGACCGGCGAGACCATCCCGAGCGACCTCATCATCTGGACCGCCGGCGTCATGGCGAACCCCACGGTGGTGCGCGGCGGCGATCTGCCCGTCGAGGAGCGCGGCCGCATCCGCACCCGTGCCGACCTGCGGGTCGGCAGCGAGGACGAGGTCGTCGAGGGCGCCTGGGCCGCCGGCGACGTGTCGGCCGTGCCCGACCTCACCGGTGGCGGCGTGGGCGGGTACTGCGTGCCCAACGCGCAACACGCCGTGCGTCAGGCGAAGCTCCTTGCGAAGAACCTGGTGGCGGTGCTCCGCGGCGAGCTGCCGCGCGAGTACATCCACAAGAACCTGGGTGCCGTCGCGGGCCTGGGCCTCTGGGTCGGCGTGTTCCAGTCGGGCAACATCGCGCTCAAGGGCTGGATCGCATGGCTCGCTCACCGCGGCTATCACGGCCTCGCGATGCCGTCGTGGGAGCGGAAGTGGCGCGTGCTGTGGGGCTGGTGGAACAACTTCTGGCTCGGCCGCGACATGGTGAACCTGTCGACCGTGCAGAACCCGCGCTACGTTTTCGAAGAATTCGCCGCGCGCCCGCGTCCGCCGCAGCCGGTCGAGGCGCCCGCCGAGAAGGCTGCTCCGGCAGCGGCTCCGGCCAAGAAGGCTCCGGCGCGCAAGGCTCCGGCGAAGGCTGCGGCCGACACGGAGAAGGTCGCCGCCAACTGACGTCGAAGGATGCCGCAGGCTCGTCTGAGAAGATGAGCCTGCGGCATTCGCGTTCCCTGCGGACGCGACCCCGCCCCCGTAGCCCAACGGCAGAGGCACGCGACTTAAACTCGCTCAAGTGTGGGTTCGAATCCCACCGGGGGTACTCCCGCCGGGCTCTCGCCTTCGCAGAGATGCCCCGATGGTCTGGGCCACTCGGCGGAAGGCTCCCCGCATGGGCGAGAACAGCACGGACCGGCAGAGCGAGCGCGATCCGCACGCCCCGACGAGCGGCTGGTGGGGGAAGTTGACGCACTGATCCTGGGCGCCCCGCGGATCGCCGTCCACGGCGCCGAGGAAGACGTCGCGCAGCAGCGCCGCCCGCGGGAAGGGCTGACCTCCGGATCGACTCGCCGCCGGCTGTGCGAACGGCCATCCACAGCCGGTCATCGGGACCGCTTCCAGCGCTTTAGGCTGGGGCGATGCGCACGCACCCGGAGCGAGCCGTATGAGTCTCGATCTGCTGTCCACCCCCACCGCGACGAAGCCGTGGGAGCACCCCGGGGCCTTCTGGGACGCGATGAGCCATGCCCTGACGGAGGTCAGCGGCCCGGTCGCCGCCATCAACGCCGACGGGCTGCGCTACAACGCGCTCGACCTCGTGGTGCGCGCCGGCGGCGTGCCGATCCGCGTCGCCAGCAAGTCGGTACGCGTGCGGGAGGTGCTCAACGCCGTCCTCGCGCTGCCCGGCTACCAGGGCATCCTCGCCTTCACGCTGCCGGAGGCCCTTTGGCTCGCCGAGACGATGGACGACATCGTGCTCGGCTATCCGACGGCCGACCGGGCCGCGATCGCGGCGCTGGCGGCCGATGAGACGGCGTCGTCGCGGATCACGCTGATGGTCGACGATCTGGCGCAGCTCGACCTCGTCGACGCTATCGCGGCACCCGGTGCGCGGCCCGAGATCCGCGTAGCCATCGACGCCGACGCCTCGTGGCGGGCACCCGCCCTCGGTCACATCGGCGTGCTGCGCTCCCCGGTGCACGACGCGGCAGAAGTGGCCGCGCTCGCGCGCTCGATCGCCGCCCGCCCCGGCTTCCGCCTCGTGGGCCTCATGATGTACGAGGCCCAGATCGCGGGGCAGGGTGACGCCACCGGATCCGGCGACGCCGCGATCCGCTGGATGCGGCGACGCTCCGCCGCCGAGCTTCTCGATCGCCGCGGCGCCATCGTCGCCTCGCTCCGCGACATCGCCCCTCTCGAGTTCGTCAACGGCGGCGGGACGGGATCGCTGGAGCTCACAGCATCCGATCAGGCGGTCACCGAGGTCACCGCCGGCAGCGGGCTGCTCGCCGGGCACCTGTTCGACGGCTATCGCGCCTTCGATCCGGCGCCGTCCGCCGCGTTCGCGTTGGAGGTCGTGCGCAAGCCGGCTCCCGACGTCGCGACGGTGCTCGGCGGCGGATGGATCGCCTCCGGGCCCGCCCTCGAGTCGCGTCAGCCCCGTGCCGTGTGGCCCGCCGGACTGCGCATGGCGCCCCGCGAGGGAGCCGGGGAGGTGCAGACGCCGCTGCGCGGCGATGCGGCCCGGGAGCTGCGGGTGGGCGACCGCGTGTGGTTCCGCCATTCCAAGAGCGGTGAGCTCGCGGAGCACGTCGATCTCTACCACGTGGTGGAGGGCGAGACCCACGTCGGGGAGGTGGCGACCTACCGCGGCGAAGGCAAGGCGTTCCTGTGACCCGCCCGGGAGCGGTGTGGCGCAACTGGAGCCGCACGGAGTCGGTGCGCCCGCAGCGCATGGAGTTCCCCCGCACCGTCGCGGCGGTGCAGCGCGCCGTCGTGACTGCGGCGGCGCAGCACATGCCGATCAAGGCGGTCGGTTCCGGTCACAGCTTCACCGGCGTCGCGGTGGCGCCCGGCGCGCTGCTGGAGCTCCGCGACCTCAGCGGGCTCGTCTCGGTCGACGTCGACCGCGCCCGGGTGACGCTTCTCGCGGGCACGCGCCTGCACGAGATCCCGTCGCTCCTCGCCCCGTTCGGCCTCGCGATGGAGAACCTCGGCGACATCGACCGTCAGTCCATCGCCGGGGCGATCTCCACCGGTACGCATGGCACGGGGGAGCGGTTCACCGGCATCGCGGGCCAGGTCGTCGGCGCGACCCTGGTCACCGCGGCCGGCGACCTGTTCAGCGTGAGCGAGGATGAGAATCCCGAGCTGGTACCGGCGGTCGCTCTCGGGCTCGGCGCCCTCGGCATCCTCGTCGAGGTCACACTGCAGTGCGTGCCGGCGTTCGTCCTGCACGCCGTCGAGCAGTCCGAGGATCTCGCCGAGGTCCTCGGTGCGCTCGACGAACGCGCGGCGGCGGCCGATCACTTCGAGTTCTACTGGTTCCCGCACACCGACCGAGCGATGACCAAGACCAACATGCGGCTCCCCGAGAGCGCGCCGCGGCATCCGCTTCCCGCTGTCGGCAAGTGGATCGACGACACGCTCGTCGGCACCGGCGCCCACCAGGTCGCCTGCGCGGCCGGCGCGACGATCCCGGCCCTGGTGCCGCCGATCAACCGGCTCTCGGCGAAGATCTGGGGCAATCGGGAGTTCACGGATGCCTCGGCCCGCGTCTTCGCGACCCACCGGTCGGTGCGGTTCCGCGAGATGGAGTACGCGGTGCCGGTGGAGAACCTGCGGCCCGCGTTCGAATCGATGCGCGCCTTGATCGACGAGCGCGGCTGGCGGATCGGCTTCCCGATCGAAGTGCGGGTCGCGGCCGCCGACGATCGGTGGCTGTCGACGGCCTACGGCCGCGATTCCGGGTACATCGCGGTGCACCGGTACTGGCGGGAGGACCCGACGGAGTACTTCGAGGGGGTCGAGGAGATCATGCTCGGCTTCGACGGTCGACCTCACTGGGGGAAGATGCACACCCTCGGTGCCGACCAGCTGCGGGCGCGCTACCCGCGCTTCGACGACTTCGTCGCACTGCGCGACCGCCTCGACCCGGAGCGGCTGTTCCGCAACCCGTATCTCGATCGCGTGCTCGGTGGGTAACGGCTGAGAGTCGGGGAATACCCCACATGCGACGGGGTTTCGCGTCGGTAGGATGAGGTCACTATCGAACGGAGCCTCGGCAATGGAATGGCTGATCCCAGTCCTGATCGTGTTGGCGCTCGTCGTCATCGTCGGCATCTATCTCTGGGCGACCTACAATTCGCTCGTCCAGCTGAATGTGCGGGTGGATGAGGCGTGGAGCGACATCACCGTGCAGCTCAAGCGTCGGGCCGATCTGCTTCCGAACCTCATCGAGGCCGTGAAGGGCTACGCCGCCCACGAGAAGGCCGTCTTCGAGAACGTCACGAGAGCGCGTGCCGAGACGCTGTCGGCATCGGGGCCCGCTGAGGCCGGCGTCGCCGAGGGGCACCTTCAGCAGGCGCTGAAGTCGCTGTTCGCGGTCGCCGAGGCCTATCCGCAGCTGCAGGCGAGCCAGAACTTCCTGCAGCTGCAGCAGTCGATCGTCGATACCGAAGACAAGATCCAGGCGTCGCGCCGGTTCTACAACGGCGGTGTGCGCGAGCTCAACACGAAGATCAAGGTCTTCCCGAACAACCTGTTCGCGCGCAACCTCGGCTTCCATGAGCGCGAGTTCTTCGAGGTCATCGATGGCGCCGCGATCTCGGAGCCGCCGCGCGTGCAGTTCTGACGCGACTCGAATCAATGCGAGCGCCAGCGAGCGTTGATGCGAGTCGGGTCAAGGTTGAGCGAGCGACGTGAGTCGGACCCCCACCCACGTCGGACACCGGCGATAGCGTCGGAGAATGGTCCATCGACTCAGCCGCGAGGACGCCTGCCGCATCGCGCTGCGCGGGCAGTTGCTGACCGCTGAGAGGCCCGCGGGCATCGTCGAGACGATCGACGCGCTGACGGTCGTCAACATCGAGCCGACCGCGGCGATCGCCCCGAGCGCGGACCTCATCCTGTGGAGTCGACTCGGATGGCCGTATCAGCCGGCCGACCTCGAGCGCCTGTTCGAGGAGGACCGCGCGATCTTCGAGTGGGGCGGTTTCTATCGCGCCATGACCGATCTCGCCCTTCTCATTCCCGAGATGAGGCGCCGCCCCGAGTCGGCGCAGGCGCGGGAGTGGCTCGCCGCGAACGACGTGTTCCGTCGGGAGGTGCTCGCGCGGCTGCGTGCCGAAGGCCCGTTGCGGGCCGCCGAGATCCCTGACACGGCGCAGGTGTCGTGGCGGTCGTCGGGCTGGACGAACAACCGCAACTCGATGCAGCTCCTCGAGATGCTCGTGCTGTGCGGCGATGTGGCGGTCTCGTCACGGGATGCTGGGGGCCGCCTGTTCGACGTCGCCGAGCGCGTGTACCCGTCCGACGTGCCGCAACTGACCGCAGAGGACGCCGCCCGCGAGCGTGCGGAGCGCCGACTGGCAACGCTGGGGATAGCCCGGGTCAAGAGCGTCGCACAGCCCTTCGAGCCGATCGACGTCGGCGAGATCGGTGAGGAGGCGGAGGTCGAGGGCGTCGACGGCTCGTGGCGGGTCGATCCCGGCGCCCCGGCCGGCGCTGACGCGTTCGTCGGTCGCACGGCGCTGCTGTCACCCTTCGACCGTGCCGTGTTCGACCGGCGCCGGCTCGAGGAGCTGTTCGGCTACGAGTACGTACTCGAGATGTACAAGCCCGCGGGGAAGCGCCGGTGGGGCTATTTCGCGCTGCCGATCCTCCACGGGGACCGATTCGTCGGCAAGCTCGACGCCAAGGCCGATCGCAAGGCGGGTGTGCTCCGCGTGCACGCCGTCCACGAGGACGAGCGGTTCACCGAGGAGGTAAGGGAGTCGGTGGAGGCCGAGATCCAGGATCTCGCGCGCTGGCTGGGGCTCGAGGTGGCCGGCCCGGGCGCCTGAGGCCGGCGGTCGCCCGGCCGGATCAGCCGGTCAGCTCTGCGACGTCGAGGTCGCGCGCGTCCGACACGGGTTCGTCCGAGGCGAGAGGCATCGGCTCCGCCGGACCCGCGTCGTGACGCGCCGTCGCGGGCATCACGCGTGCGAGGTCCTCGGTCGCGTCACCCCAGCGGGAGATCGAGATCGACTCGAGCCCCTGCCAGGCGGCGGCGAGCCGAAGCTCGTCTGCGAGGCGGGGTGCGGCGTCGGCGGGCCTGCCGTGCTCCCACCACGCTGACTGGACGAGCAGCGTCGAGGCCGCGCGGTCGGCCTTGAGGTCGACGCGGCCGACGACATCGTCGCCGATGAGGACGGGCAGCGAGTAGTAGCCGAACCGGCGCCGCGGCGCGGGAGTGTAGATCTCGATGCGGTACTCGAAGTCGAAGAGCCGCTCGGCGCGGTCGCGGAACCACACCACCGGATCGAACGGCGTCAGGATCGCCGAGGCGTCCACCTTTCGCGGAACGACGGCGTCGGCATGCAGCCATGCCTTCGCCGGGCGCCCCGCGGCGGTCCATCCCTCGACGGTCACCGGGTGCAGTTCGCCGGCGTCGACGAGGTCTCCGAGGGCCGTCGTCACGGCTGTGCGGTCGGCGATGCGCCAGTAGTCGGCGATGTCCGCGGCGCTGGCGACACCGTAGGCGCGCGCCGCGCGTCTCACGAGCTCCCGCACGGCCTCGTCACGGGGGATCGGCGCCTCGAGCACATGGCGGGGGATCACCTGCTCGGCGAGGCCGTACCGCCGCTCGAAGCCGCGGCGACCCGCGATAGCCACCTCTCCGAACATCCACATGTACTCGAGCGCCCGCTTGACGACATCCCAGTCCCACCAGGGACCCCGTGCGCTCTCCTTTGCGTCGTGCTCGATCTGCGCCGGGCGCAGCGGGCCGCGGGCGGCGAGCTCGGCGCGCACCCAGTCGACGATGTCGCGATTCGCGTCGAACCAGCCACCGGGCTTGCTGCCGTACTTCGCACGCAGCGCCTGCATGCGGAAGTCGAACAGCCCCCAGTCTTCGGCGGGGATGAACGCGGCCACGTGCGCCCAGTACTCGACGTACGGGGAGCGGTGGGCGAACAGCAGACGGTCGAGCGCGGCGGTGTCGTAGGCGCCGACGCGCGAGAACAGCGGCATGTAGTGGGAACGGGCGAAGACGTTGACCGAGTCGATCTGCAGCGTCGCCATGCGCGCGAGCGCGCCGTTGAGCTGCCGGGTGCCGGCCGCGGACGGGCGGGGCCGTCCGAATCCCTGGGCGGCCAGTGCCACGCGGCGCGCTTCGGCGGCGCTGAGTGAGGACTTCACGGGCGCCAGCGTAGCCGCAGCCTCCGACATCGCAGCGCCGCCGTTCATGACCGGCGCGGAATGCGACGCGCCTAGACTGGCCCAATGAGCGGCTCCGACGAAAAGCCCCGCGGCTCCCTCTTCGACGCCGTCCGCGACCGCAGCCGGGTCGTCTCCACCGAGACGTCTGCTTCGGTGCCGCGTGGCCTCAGAGTCGCCACCGCTTACTCGTGGCGTCTGATCGTCGTCGCGGCGGCGATCGGCGTCGGCGTGTGGCTCGTGATCCAGCTGAAGCTGCTCGTGATCCCGCTCCTGATCGCGATCCTCATCACCGCCCTCCTGTGGCCGGCGTTCGCGTGGATGCTCCGACGTCGCGTGCCGCGCTGGCTGGCCATCGTCATCTGCGTGGTGGGCACCATCGCGATCGTCACGGGACTGCTGTGGCTCGTCGTGTGGCAGATCATGCAGCAGTGGGATTCGGTGCAGGCGAGCACGGTGGCCGCGATCGAGCGGTTCCGGCAGTATCTGATCGACGGCCCGCTGCACCTCAGCGAGGATCAGATCGACGACCTGCTCGCGCAGGGCTGGGCATTCGTGCAGCAGCAGGCCGAGCTGCTGTGGTCGGGGGCGCTCGCCATCGGGTCCACGATCGGCCACGTCGTCACCGGCGCGGTGCTCGCGTTCTTCATCCTGCTGTGCCTGCTCGCCGACGGTACGGGCATCTGGCGCTGGACCCTGCGGCTGTTCCCGAAGAAGGCGCGCCCCGCCGCCGACGGCGCCGGCCGAGCCGGTTGGATCACCGTCGTCAACTACGCGCGCACGCAGCTGCTGGTTGCGACCATCGACGCCATCGGAATCGGCCTCGGTGCAGCCCTGCTCGGAGTGCCCCTCGCGATCCCCGTCGCCGTCCTGGTCTTCCTCGGCGCGTTCGTCCCGATCGTCGGTGCGGTCGTCACGGGAACGGTCGCGGTCTTCCTCGCGCTCGTCTACAACGGTCCGTGGATCGCGCTCTGGATGCTCGTGGTCGTCCTCGGGGTGCAGCAGCTGGAGGGGCACGTGCTCCAGCCGCTCCTCATGGGCTCGGCCGTCAAGGTCCACCCGCTCGCCGTCGTGCTCGTCGTGGCCGGCGGTGCCATGATCGCCGGCATTCCGGGCGCCCTCTTCGCCGTGCCGCTGGCCGCGTTCGTGAACGTCGTCGCGGTCTACCTTGCCCAACGCGCGTGGGAGACCGGCGCCAGACCCACCGGGGATCTCATCTGGAGCACCGTTCCCCGGCAGAGGAGAGTCCGTTCGTGACCACCGCAATGTCATCCGCCGACCAGGTGTCCGAGGCCGCCGCCACTGCGGCGTCGCACACGTCGGCCGTGCCGACGCTCGCCGACTTCGAGGATGCTGCGGCCACCCTCGAGGGGGTCATCTCGCACACGCCGCTCGACGCCTCTCAGCACCTGACGGACGTCCTCGGCGTGCCGGTGCATCTCAAGCTCGAGAACCTGCAGCGCACTGGGTCGTTCAAGATCCGCGGCGCGACCTACCGCCTCTCACGCCTGACCGCAGAGGAACGCGCGCGGGGCGTCGTCGCGGCCTCCGCCGGCAACCACGCCCAGGGCGTGGCGCTCGCGGCCAAGGCTCTCGGCATCCACGCGACGATCTTCATGCCCCTCGGCGTACCGGTGCCCAAGCTCCTCGCCACGCGGGGGTACGGCGCCGACGTCGTCTTGGAGGGCGCCACGGTCGAGACGCCGCTGCGACTCGCGGCGGAGTTCGCCGAGCGCACGGGCGCCGTCTTCATCCACCCGTTCGACCACCACGACGTCATCGCCGGTCAAGGGACGCTGGGCCTCGAGCTCATGGACGAGCTGCCCGACCTCGACACGATCGTCCTCGGCATCGGCGGGGGCGGACTGGTCGCCGGCGTCGCTGCGGCCGTCAAGGCCCGTGCCGCGGCGGAGGGCCGCACGGTGCGCGTGATCGGGGTGCAAGCGGAGAATTCCGCGGCTTATCCGGCGTCGCTTCAGGCGGGGCATCCGCTGGAGGTCCCCACGTCGCCGACGATCGCCGACGGCATCGCGGTGGCCCGGCCGGGAGACCTGCCCTTCGAGATCGTCCGCGACCTCGTCGACGAGGTCGTGACGGTGAGCGAGGACGACATCGCCCGCGCCCTCCTCGTGCTGCTCGAGCGTGCCAAGCAGGTGGTGGAGCCGGCAGGCGCCGTGGGCGTGGCGGCGATCCTGGCGGGCAAGGTCGTCGCGACCGGCCCGACGGTGACGGTTCTCTCGGGCGGCAATATCGACCCGCTGCTGCTGCAGCGCGTCGTCGCGCATGGCCTCGCGGCATCCGGTCGATATATGACGCTGCGCATCCCGCTGCCGGATCGTCCCGGCCAGCTCGCGCGGGTGTCAGAGCTGCTGGCGATCGCCGGCGCGAACGTCATCGAGGTGCTGCACACACGCCACGGCCAGGGGATCCAGATCAGCGAGGTGATCCTGCAGCTCAGCGTCGAGACGCGCGGCGAGGAGCACCGCGCGCACGTCATCTCCGTGCTCGAGGACGCGGGCTACGCGCCCACGGTCGTTCCGGACTAGCGAAGGCCGCCCGGTGGCCTCAGGCGAGTCCCTGAGGCCGCTCCGAGTCACTGACCGTTGTAGGTCTCGACCTTGACGATCTCGACAGCGATCTCGCGGCCGTTGGGCGCGGTGTACGAGGTCTTCTCGCCCTCCTTGCGGCCGAGGATCGCCACGCCCAGGGGCGAGGCCTCGCTGTAGACATCGAGTTCGGAGCCGACGGCGATCTCGCGGTTGCCGAGCAGGAAGACCTCTTCGCCGCCCGCCACGATCGCGGTGATGACGGTGCCGGGTTCGACGACACCGCTGCTCTCGGGCGCCTCGCTGACGGTCGCGGTCTTGAGCAGGTGCTGAAGCGTGCGGATGCGCGCCTCCTGCTTGCCCTGCTCGTCCTTGGCGGCGTGGTAGCCGCCGTTCTCCTTGAGGTCGCCTTCTTCGCGCGCGGCCTCGATGCGCTTGGCGATCTCCTCGCGGCCGGTGGTCGAGAGGTGCTCGAGTTCGGCGGCCAGGCGATCGTAGGCGTCCTGGGTGAGGAAGGTCACGGGGGCGTCGGTGGACACGGCTGACTCCTTCATTGGGCCCGCGGCCGACCGGAGCGGTGCGGGCATAAACCGAACGCCCCGGCTCACGGCCAGGGCGCGATTGTGCTGATGTCCCGCCAGACTACGTCACGGCGTCTGTTCGGACAAACTCAGCCGGGCAGCACCCAGCACGAGTTGACGAAGCCGGTGGTGGCGAGCGCAGTCGTCGGGATCGCCTCGCGGAACGCGCGCGCGTGGAGCTCGGATGCCGGCAGTTCGACGACCCGCCAGCCCACCACGCCGTGCTCCTGGTCCTGCGCCTCGATCGCGCAGGCGACCGCGGCCCCGGGCGGACTGCTGATCTGGAATCCGAGCATCACGGAGTGCTCGTCGACGACTTCGAACGAGGTCGTGTCGGCGTCGACGGAGTCGAGCGACCCGCGCACCGTGAACCAGCCGAAGAGGCCCACGAGGCCGATCGTGACGGCGATGCCGGCCCCGATGAGCCACCCGCGCGCGGGGGAGCGGCGACGGCCGTAGCGCTCGTCGAGCATGTCCTGGGTGGTCACGCCGCTCCTTCGGGCTCGTCGGGTCGCATCGGAAGATTAGGCTGGAACCCCAGGCTATGCGCTCGCGCGCGCCCCCGACGACACCGCCCGCCCCGCGGGCAGAGCGAGGAACCCATGCAGCACGCGATCGCCGGGATCCTTCCCACCGCGACGACTCCCACGCCGACTCCCACGCCCGCGGTCGACCCGAACCTCGTGAGCCCGGGGGTCGTGGGATTCCTCTTCACCGCGCTGATCGCGATCGCCGTCATCTTCCTGATCTGGGACATGATGCGCCGCATCCGCCGCGGCCGTGTGCGCGCCGACATCCAGGAGCAGCTGGACGCGGAGGAGCAGGCAGCGCGAGCCACGGAGGCGACCGAGGTCGACGACCAGAGCATCGATCCGGCGGCCGACGACGGCCGCGGCGAGACACCCAAGGCCTGAGGACCCGAACGCATCGAGGGGCGACGGATGCTGCGGCCCGCAGCATCCGTCATCGTCCTCAGCCCGGGAGCCCCAGCGACGGAGAGTACGGGTGCAGCGCGATGATGAGGCACGCCGTCCAGTGGCAGAGGAACGCCAGCACGGTGCACACGTGGAAGATCTCGTGGAACCCGAAGTGGCCGGGCCACGGATTCGGGCGCTTCAGCGCATAGATGACCGCGCCGACCGTGTAGAGGATGCCGCCCACGGCCACGAGAACCATCATGGCCGCGCTGGCCTGGAACAGCGGCACGATGTACATGACCGCCGCCCATCCGAGGAGGAGATACAGGGCGACGTAGAGCCAGCGCGGGGCGTTGATCCAGAAGATGCGGAAGAGGATGCCGAGGAGGGCGCCGCTCCAGACGAGGACCAGCAGCAGCGCTCCCTGCTGCGGCGGCAGCGCGAGCACCGCGATCGGGGTGTAGGTGCCGGCGATCAGCAGCAGGATGTTCGCGTGGTCGATGCGCTTCAGGATCGCCTTGGTCTTCGGCTTCCAGTCGAACCGGTGGTAGAGCGCGGAATTGCCGAACAGCAGGAGCGACGTGGCCATGAACACCGCGGACGCCCATTTGGCCGGAGCGCCCTGCGCGAGCACGATGAGCACGATGCCTGCCGCGATCGCGATGGGGAAGGTCGCCGCGTGGATCCAGCCGCGCCAGCTGGGCTTGAGATCGTGCGTCGCGGCGTCGACCGCCGCGGCATCCATCAGCGGCAGTACGGGGACCTCGGGGGCCCGGGGGATGCTGCGACGGCGGCTCATGTCCTAAGCGTAGAGGGCCGCGCATGCCGAGAGGGGAACATACTCAGTCCCACTGACGATGGGACTGAGTCCCACGCTAGGGCGGACGTCCCGCGCGGGGTAGCGTAGGCGTGTGGTGCGCGGCGAGACGAACGAGGGCAGGGGGCCCCTCTATCGGCTCTACATCAACCGCCTGCGTCGTCGCCTGGATCCGGCATCCGTCCCACGACACCTCGCGATGATGATCGACGGCAACCGCCGGTGGGCCAGGCAGCTCGGCTACGACTCCGCCGCGCACGGCCACCGCGCGGGCGCGGCGAAGATGAAGGAGTTCCTCCGCTGGTGCGACGACGTGGGAATCCGCGTCGTGTCGCTGTACCTGCTGTCGAACGATAACCTGCGAAAGCGCGACTCGCGGGAGCTGTCGGACCTCATCGAGATCATCGCCGAACTCGCCGACGAGCTCTCGCATGAGCGCGACTGGCGCGTGAAGCACGTGGGCAGGGCCGACGCACTGCCCGAGGATCTCAGGAGGGTGCTCGCCGAGGTCGAGGCCCGCACGAAGGACAACATCGGTATGCACGTCAACCTCGCCGTCGGCTACGGCGGCCGGGGCGAGATCGTGGACGCCGTGCGCAGCATCATCGCCCAGCACGACGAGCGCGGCGGCTCCCTGGAGGAGCTGGCCGCGAGCCTCACCCCCGAGCAGATCGGCGAACACCTGTACACCGGTGGGCAGCCCGACCCTGACCTCGTCATCCGCACGTCGGGGGAGCAGCGGCTCAGCGACTTCCTGCTCTGGCAGTCGGCCCACTCTGAGTTCTACTTCGTCGAGGCCCTCGGCCCGGATCTGCGCGAGGTGGACTTCCTTCGCGCGATCCGCGACTTCGCCTCGCGGGACCGCCGATACGGCGGTTGAGCGGCCCTTCACACCGCTGATCCCACCTCTGCGAGAATGATCCGCGTGACGGATCTGGACTCATATCTGGCGTCGTTCGACGGGGAACCGGGGTATCTGGACTGGGCCGCTTTCGGGCCGCTCTCGCCCGCCGTCCGCAGCGAGGCGCAGGGCGACACCGAGCTGCTGGGCTCCGGCCGGCGCACGAGCATCGCGCTCGTCGCCGACCACGTGCGCGGGGCCCGCGAGCTGGTCGCCGAACTGATCGGGACGGATGCCTCGCAGGTGGCGCTGCAGCCGTCCACCACCTACGGACTGATGCACGCGATCTACGGGCTCGCCGGCGGGCTCATGCTGGGTCGCGGCGAGTTCCCCAGCCTCACCGTCGCGGCCGCACGCGCGTCGGAGGCATTCGGATCGGTGCAGCTGCAGTGGGTGGAGCCGGCCGACGGGTTCATGACGCCCGACGCGATCCGCTCCGCCGTCTCCGACGACACCCGCGCCGTCGCGGTCAGCCTCGTCGACTTCCGCACCGGGTACCGCACCGACCTGTCGGCGATCCGAGAGGTGATCGGCGACCGCCTGCTCATCGTCGACGCCATCCAGGGCTTCGGCATGGTCGATGCCGACTACCTCGCCGCCGACGTCGTGTGCGGGCATGGATACAAGTGGCTGCGCGCCGGCCGGGGGACCGGATTCGCCTGGTTCGGCGAGCGGGCGCTCGAGCGGATCGCCCCCGTGCTCTCCGGCTTCGCGGGCGTCGACGGCGACCTGCCCGTCGACGCCGTGCCCGCCCCGGCAGCGTCGGCTCAGGCGTTCTCCGTCTCGGGGATCGACACCCTCGCCGCCGCGCGCCTCGCCACGGCGCTGCGAGAAGTGGTGGAGGTGGGCGTCGCCGATATCGAGTCGGTGCTGGCCGAGCGGGCCGCCGACGTCATGTTCTTGGCGGATCGCTACGAGGTGCCGGTGATCACCCCGCGCGAGCCCGAGCGCCGCGCCGGCATCGTGACGCTGGCACCCGCCCCGCAGGACGCCGCCCCCCTGGCCGCGTCCCTTGCGAACCATGGCCTCACCGTCACCGCGCGGGCCGGCCGCATCCGGGTCGCACCCCACGTCGGCACCGGCGCCGACACGCTGCGTCTGTTCGGCGACGCGCTCGCCGCCTTCTCGTCGGCACGGGTCTGGTGATCGGGATGCTGCGGGCGCAGCATCCGTTCACCAACACGTAACGAGATTCTTGCGTGTCGGGCGCCTCCGATGCCTGTGCGCGGTCGTAGCGTGAGCGCATCGGGCAAGGAGCCCGGTCGAGTCGGCCTCAGGATCGCGACTCGTGACTCCGGTCGACTCGTGACTGCCGGGTGAACCACCCGGGGCGGGAGTGGGTTGTGACCACACGAGCACCACACGAGCAGCACAGTCAGGACCTCGAGCAGGTCGCGGCATCCGATCAGGATCTGCGCACCTACGTGCTCGACACTTCCGTGCTGCTCAGCGATCCGCGGGCGTTCTTCCGCTTCGCCGAACACAGCGTCGTGATCCCCGTCGTGGTGATCACGGAGCTCGAAGGCAAGCGGCATGATCCCGAGATCGGCTACTTCGCCCGGCAGGCGCTGCGCCACCTCGACGAATTGCGCGTCGAGCACGGACGCCTCGACTTCCCCGTTCCGGTCGGCGAGGGCGGGACGCTCCGCGTCGAGCTGAACAACACCGACGCGACCGTGCTGCCCTCGGGCATGCGGCTCGGCGACAACGACAGCCGCATCCTCGCGATCGCGATGAACCTGGCCCAGGACGGGCAGGAGGTCACCGTCGTCTCGAAGGACCTGCCGATGCGGGTCAAGGCGGCGTCGCTCGGCATCACCGCGGAGGAGTACCTCGCCGAGCAGGCGGTCGACTCCGGCTGGACCGGCATCTCCGAGATCGACGTCTCGGGGGACGACATCAGCGACCTGTACGAGAGCGAGGTCGCCGCGAGCGAGGACGTGCAGGGGTTGCCCGTGAACACCGGGCTGATCATCCACTCCGAGCGGGGCTCGGCGCTGGGGCGCGTCGTGGGCGACGGCGAGTACCGCCTGGTCCGCGGCGACCGTGAGGTGTTCGGGCTCCACGGACGTTCGGCCGAGCAGCGCATCGCGATCGACCTGCTCCTCGACCCCGAGGTCGGCATCGTGTCGCTGGGGGGCCGTGCCGGCACCGGAAAGTCGGCGCTCGCGCTGTGCGCCGCGCTCGAAGCAGTGCTCGAACGGCAGCAGCAGCGCAAGATCATCGTGTTCCGGCCCCTGTTCGCCGTCGGTGGCCAGGAGCTCGGGTATCTGCCGGGGGATCAGCAGGAGAAGATGAACCCCTGGGGCCAGGCGGTGTTCGACACGCTCGGCTCGGTGGTCTCGACGAATGTGCTCGACGAGGTGGTGGAACGGGGCCTCCTCGAGGTGCTGCCCCTCACCCACATCCGCGGTCGGTCGCTGCACGACGCGTTCGTGATCGTCGACGAGGCGCAGTCGCTCGAGCGCAACGTGCTGCTCACCGTGCTGAGCCGCATCGGGCAGAATTCGCGGGTCGTGCTGACCCACGACGTCGGCCAGCGCGACAACCTGCGAGTCGGTCGTCACGATGGCGTCGCGTCGGTGATCGAGACTCTCAAGGGGCACTCGCTGTTCGGCCACGTGACGCTCGTGCGGTCGGAGCGGTCGGCCATCGCCGCACTCGTCACCGACCTCCTGGAAGCCGGAGAACTCGCCTGAGAGGGCCCGTGACCCACTGAGGACGCAGCGGGTCGGAATCCCGGATCCCGGCCCGCTGCGGCGCGCGACCATGAGGAAAGTCTCATCGCCCACGGCGCATCCCGCGCGATCGGTCTGTCACCATGGATGACGGGAGACGATTCCGCGCACACGGAGGGAAGGCGAGACGTGGACGCACGCACGGGGCTCGTGATCGGCGGCATGACCGCTGTCGCGGCGAGCGTCGCCGTCGTAACCGCCGTCGCTCTCGCGAACACCGCGGCCCTCGTGGACTCGGAAGGCACAAGCGTCGCCTCGAAACGCGTCGTCGTGCCCGCCCCGGCATCCGCGTCGGCGACGCCTCGGCCCACGCCGGCGGCGACATCTGACGCACTCATCCCGTCCGCCGAGCCGGAAGTGGTCGAGGCGCCTTCACCCGTCCACGTCGCGCCCCCCGCCTCGACGGGCAAGCGTACGCCCGCGACGACCGAGGCGGTCGCACCTGCTGCTCCGGCCCCGCCTGCCGACATCGACGCCGCCATCGCCGCCGCGGAGGCGGCGGGAACATGGGACGCACTGCGTGGCTGGGCGGCCGCGAACGGCTGGTCGAATGCACGGCTCGAAGCGCTGATCGCCCGTCTCGAGCGCGAGAACGCCGACCAGAGCGAGAAGCAGGACCTGAAGAGTTCGAGCGAATCGAGCGATTCCACCGCCCAGCGGCAGAGCTTTGTCCAGGTCCAGGCCCAGGCCCAGGCCCCGGCGCCTGCCCCGGTGTCGGCGCCGGAGCCGGAGCTCCCCGCGGCGGAAGAGAAGCAATCCGGTCAGCAGTCGACCGGTTCACAACCTCCCGCTCAGGCGGGATCGAACGTCGCACACGGCAACGGCGCCGGGAACGACGGGAAGAAAGACCAGTCGCGCAATTCCCCAGACAAGCGCGACTGATAACGGTCGGATCCCCCAGTCCGGCCTTTCACAGCCCCCGGTGTCCCCCAGCACCGGGGGCTTCTTCCTGCCTCGGGAACGCCTGAGCGGGGTGCCCGGACAGGTTCACTCCCAGCGGTAGCCCGCGCCGCGGACGGTGACGATATGGTCGGCGCCCAGCTTGCCGCGGAGGTACCTCACATACACGTCGACCACGTTCGAGCCCGGGTCGAAGTCGAGCCCCCACACACGGCTCAGCAGCTGCTCGCGGCTGAGCACGCGGCCCGGGTTGCGCAAGAACTGCTCGGCGAGTGAGAACTCGCGCGCCGACAGGTCGACCTCTCGACCGCCGACAGTCGCACGGCGCGCCAAGATGTCGAGCATCACGTCGCCGTGCGAGATCGAGACGCCCGCCTGCGGCACGCTCTCGCGCAGGCGCGAGCGCACTCGGGCCAGCAGCTCTTCGAACGTGAACGGCTTGGGCACGTAGTCGTTGGCCCCGGCATCCAGTCCGGTGACCGTGTCGCGCGTGCTGGAGCGCGCCGTGAGCATGATGACGGGCACCGCAGAACCGCGGGCGCGCAGCTCGTGCAGCACCTCGAAGCCGTCCATCGTCGGCAGGCCGACGTCGAGCAGCACGAGGTCGGCGTCGCCGCGCAGCGCCGACTCCAGCCCCTCGGGGCCGTCGTCGAAGACGAGCGTCTCGTAGCCGGCGGCTTCCAGGCCGCGACTCACGAACGCGGCGATGCGCGGTTCGTCCTCGACGATGAGGATCCTGGTCATCCGGCGGCCTCCCGTTGCAGCACGTCTCCGGCACGCACCGGTGCCGGCAGTTCGGCCTCCGTCGGAGGCAGGTGGATGGTGAACGTGGCCCCGCCGCCCGGCGTGTCGGTGACCACGCAGTGCCCGCCGTGACCCTTCGCGATCGCGTCGACGATCGCGAGGCCGAGGCCCGAGCCGCCGACCGAGCGCTTCACATGAGCGCGGTCGAATCGCCGGAATATCCGGGCCCGCGCCCCGGGCGGGATGCCGGGACCGTGGTCGCGCACCCAGAGCCGGGATCCCTCCTCGGAGTGGGCGCTGCCGATCTCGATGGGGCTGAGCTCGGGCGTGTACTTGGCGGCGTTGTCGGCGAGCTGCAGCCATGCCTGCAGCAGGCGGTCCTGATCGCCGATCGTGGTGCCGTCGGCGCGAGCCTCGATGGTCCAGGTGTGGCCGGGGATCACGGCGACGAGTTCGGCGATGCGCTCTGTGAGCGCGGAGAGGTCGACGGTGTCGAGGCTGTACGAGTCCGCCTCTGCGGTGGCGAGCAGGTCGATGTCCTCGACGAGCCGGGTGAGCCGGTCGAGCTCCGCGATTCCGATGTCGCGCGCCGACGCCACATCCGCGGCATCCTGCGGGTTCATGAGCTCGAGGTGACCGCGGACGATCGTGATGGGCGTCTTCAGCTCGTGGCGCACGTCGTCGAGGAGCTGTCGCTGCCCGTCGACGGAATCCTCCAGGCGGTCGAGCATCGAGTTGACCGTGCGCGAGAGGTCGGCGATGTCGTCGTTGCCCTGAGGCTCGAGCCTGTGCGAGAGGTCGGTGATCGAGATGGCGTCGGCCGTCTCACGGAGGCGGCGGATCGGCGACAGGAGCCGACCCGTGACGAACCAGCCCACCACGCCGATGGCGATCAGGACCGCGACGGCGGCGATGACGTACGTCGTCATGGCGAAGGTCACCGGCTGGAGCTCTGCGCCGAGGTCGACCGCACGCACGTAGAGCCCCTGGCGGGGGTCCCCATCCATCTGAACAGGGATGGCGATATAGCGCAGGGATCCCTCGTCGGTGACCGCCGTGCCCCGTGTGGTGTCGCCGCCCGCGGTCTCCCTGACGACGCGGTCGATGAGCTGCTGGTTCTTCGAGATGTCGATGCCCGAGAGCGTCGTCGGCACCCACCGCGGCACTCCGTCGATCAGCGCCAGAGAGCCTTCGTTCCTCGCCGGAACCAGGCGCGCGACCACGGCTTTCAGATAGTCGTCGACGTTCCGGAACTCTTCAGTGTCCAGCTCCTCGACCGCCGCCGACGCGCTGCCCGACGCGCCGACGGCGGTCCGGTCGGCGACGGACTCCAGTACCTTCACCTGATTGCGGAGGCGGTCGTTGACTCCGGCCAGGGCCTGCTCCCGCTGCACCAGGAACGTCACGCTGCCCACGATTGCCAGCCCGACGCATGCGACAGCCAGGATCGCGGCGAGGATCCTGACGCGCGCGGGAACCGGGCGGGGCGTTCGGGCCATGTCCCGATTATCCCGCCGACGCACGGCTGGCGGCATGGGGGCGGGCGGTATCAGCCCGGGTGCGTCATCGAGAGAAGGTCGAGCTTCTCGTCGAGCTGCTCGAGCGTGAGCTCGCCGCGCTCCACGTAACCGAGGTCGATCACGGCCTCGCGCACCGTGATGCCCTTCGCGACGGAGTGCTTGGCGATCTTGGCGGCGGCCTCGTAGCCGATGAGCTTGTTGAGTGGGGTCACGATGGACGGCGACATGCCGGCGTACGCGGCCGCGCGCTCGACGTTCGCCTCGAGTCCGTCGATGGTCTTGTCGGCAAGCACGCGCGACGTGTTCGCGAGCAGCTCGATCGACTCGAGGACGGCGCTGCCCATGATCGGGATGGCGACGTTGAGCTCGAAGGCGCCGGAGGCGCCCGCCCACGCGACGGTCGCATCGTTGCCGATGACGCGGGCGCACACCATGAGCGTCGCCTCGGGGATCACCGGGTTGACCTTGCCGGGCATGATCGACGATCCGGGCTGCAGGTCGGGGATGTGCAGTTCGCCGAGGCCGGTGTTCGGGCCTGAGCCCATCCAGCGCAGGTCGTTGTTGATCTTGGTGAGCGACACCGCGATGGTGCGGAGGGCGCCGGATGCCTCGACCAGGCCGTCGCGGTTCGCCTGAGCCTCGAAGTGATCCTTGGCCTCGGTGATCGGTAGCTCGGTGTCGGACACGATGAGCTCGATGACACGCTGCGGGAACCCGAGCGGCGTGTTGATCCCGGTGCCGACGGCCGTACCGCCGAGCGGGACCTCCGCGACGCGGGGGAGGACGGCCTGCACACGCTCGATGCCGAGGCGGATCTGGCGGGCGTAGCCGCCGAACTCCTGGCCGAGTGTGACGGGCGTCGCGTCCATGAGGTGCGTGCGACCCGACTTCACGACGCTCTTCCAGAGGTCGGCCTTGGCCTCGAGGGCGACGGCCAGGTGGTCGAGCGCAGGGATCAGATCGTCGATGAGCTCCTGCGTCACCGCGATGTGCACCGAGGTCGGGAACACATCGTTCGAGGACTGCGACGCGTTGACGTGGTCGTTCGGGTGAACGGTCGCGCCGAGCGCCTGCGTGGCGAGGGTCGCGAGCACCTCGTTCATGTTCATGTTCGACGACGTGCCGCTGCCGGTCTGGTAGACGTCGATCGGGAACTGGTCGGCGAACTCGCCGGCGATGATGCGATCGGCCGCACCCGCGATGGCGTCGGCGATGGCTCCGTCGAGCGTGCCGAGCTCCTTGTTCGCGAGGGCCGCGGCCTTCTTGATGCGTGCGAGCGCGACGACCTGGGCGGGCTCCAGCCGGTCGCCCGAGATGGGGAAGTTCTCCACGGCGCGCTGCGTCTGCGCGGCGTACAGCGCGTTCTTGGGCACGCGCACCTCGCCCATGGTGTCGTGCTCGATGCGGTACTCGATGTCGGTCACGTCGTTGTTCCTCACGTGTCGGTACAGGGGTGTCGGGGAAAGGAGGTGTTCAGGCGGCGTCGGTGATCCCGACCACGACGTCGGGAATCGCAGTGCCTTCGCCGAGACGGTAGTTGGCGCCGACGATCGCGAGGCGCCCTTCCGCGACGGCGGAGCTGATGAGCTCGGAAGAGTGCAGCAGCTCGCCGACCGTGTCGCGAAGGTGCTCGCGGCCGACCTCTTCGGCGTCGATCTCGACGGGGTAGACGCCGTCCACGGCCGAGGCCCGCTGAACGCGGCGCACTGCGGGAACGATGGGCGAGATCAGGCGCCAGATGTGCGGGGGCAGCGGATCGGCGTCGGGGCTGGTGCTGTCGATCGCCGCACGGACGGCGCCGCACGCGTCGTGGCCCAGCACGACGATGAGCGGCACTTCGAGCACCGCGACGGCGTACTCGAGGCTGCCGACGACCGACTCGGAGACGACCTGCCCGGCGTTGCGCACGACGAACAGGTCGCCGAGGCCTTTGTCGAAGATGATCTCCGCCGCCAGGCGCGAGTCCGCGCAGCCGAACAGGGCCGCGCGGGGTCGCTGCCCTCCCGCGAGCTCATGCCGGGTGTCGACGTCCTGCCGGGGGTGGCGGGGTTCGCCGGCGACGAAGCGCGCGTTGCCGCGCTGCATCTCCCGCCAGGCCTTTGCGGGCGTGGGCTGGTCGGTCACTCGGCCTCCTCGCGTAGTGCGGTGATCTGGTCCGTGACGGAGCGGGCCGTGTCCTCGAGGGCGTCCGCGCCGGCGGCCCCGTAGATGAGCACCGTGTCGGCGCCGGCATCGGTGGCGAGCGCGACCGAGATGTTCCCGGTGCGGTCGGGGTCGAGCTCGTAGCGCTCCCACGTGATGCCGTCGATCGTGACGGTGTCCTGGGGGGCGGAGCCCGACAGGACACGGGCCTCCCATGCCTCGTCCGCGTCGAACCCCTGCGCGACGCGGAGGAATCCGCGGGCGTTCTCGTCGGCGGGCGCGTAGACGACGGTGAACGCGCGCACGCCTCCGTCGCCCTCGACGCCCGCGCGGTTGACGATCCACGCGTCGGACATCTCCGGGGTGATGACCGTCCGTCCCTCGGAGGTAGCGACGCCCTCGGCGACGGAAGCCACGTCGATCGCCTCGCGCGGTGGCGGCGTGCCGCGAGGCACGGCGGCGATGATCACGACGACGACCGCCAGCGTCGCGAGCAACGCCGCGATGAGATTGCGGACGTTCTGGCTCGAGCGATAGATCCGCGACGACTCCGCCTTGCGGTCGGCGGTCTCGTCAGGAGTCTCAGGACGACCGAGCTCGGCGACGATCCGGGGTTCACGTGCCATCAGAGCGCCTCGCCCTGTGTGCGATCGACGGACGCGCGCGCGGCCTCGAGCCGGCGCTTTGCACCCAGCAGCCACTCCTCGCAGCGCGCGGCGAGGGCTTCGCCGCGCTCCCACAGTGCGAGGGAGTGCTCGAGTGTCGGGGCGCCCTGCTCGAGTTCGGCGACGACGCGCACGAGTTCGTCGCGCGCCTGCTCGAACGAGAGGGTCGCGACGTCCGCGAGGGCGCCGCTCGTCTCAGTCATGCCAACAGTCTATTCGGGTGCGGGGCCGGCCCCGCGCCCGACCCGGTTCGGCTGGGCGACGTCGCCCGCGGCGGTGGCGCCCCCGTCGGGACCCTCGGTGATCTCCCCATCGGAGCGAGCGGCGAACGATCCGCGCCCCACGGTGACGACGACGGAAGTGGATGCCGGAGCCTGGGCCGCGTCGCGCACGATCACGCCGTCGGCGAGATGCGCGATGGCGTAGCCGCGAGCGAGCGTCGATGCCGGCGAGAGCGCGCGGAGCGTTGCGCGGAGTTCTGCGGTGCGCTGGTCCTGCACGCGAAGCGACCGGTCGATCCGGTCGCGCCCGCGGGCGACGAGCAGCTCGACCTCGTGCGAGCGCGTGGTGAGCAGCGTCTCGGGGGCGCGCAGCACCGGGCGCGAGCGCAGCTGCTCGAGCTGGGCGATGTCGTGCGAGAGGCGCTGCGTGAGCCGCAGGGTCATGCGCGCGCGCAACTGCCCGACCAGCGCGCGCTGCTCTGCGACATCCGGCACGACGCGCTTCGCCGCGTCGGTCGGGGTCGATGCCCGCAGGTCGGCGACGTCGTCGAGGAGCGGATGGTCGTTCTCGTGGCCGATGGCGCTCACGACGGGAGTGGATGTCGCGGCGACCGCGCGGATCAGGCGCTCATCGCTGAAGCCCAGCAGAGTCTGAGGGTCGCCGCCACCTCGAGCGATGATGATGACGTCGACATCGGGTGCGGCATCCAGCGCCTTCAACGCCGCGATCGTCTCGGGGACGCACCTGTCGCCCTGCACCGCGGCGTACTTCGTCTGGAAGCGCACCTGCGGCCAGCGCAGCTCGGCGTTGCGGTGGACGTCCTTCTCGGCATCCGAGTTCTCACCGGTGATGAGACCGATGAGGTGGGGCAGGAAGGGGAGCGGCTTCTTGCGGGACGGATCGAAGAGCCCCTCGGACCGCAGCTGCACGCGCAGGCGCTCGAGCTTCTCCAGCTGGTCTCCGAGTCCCACGTGACGCATCGCCGAGACTCCGAAGCTGAAGTCGCCGTTCTTCACGAAGTAGTCGGCCTTGACGCACGCGATGACGTGATCGCCCACCTTGAGGTCGTCGGGCAGCCGATCGCGCGTCGACGACCAGATGCGGAAGGAGATCGTGGCATCGGTCACCAGGTCTCTCAAACGACCGAACACGTTTCCGCCCCGCTGGTTCCACCCGGTGATCTCGCCCTCGACCCACACCGATCCCCATGTCTGGACGAACCCGCGGATCGTGTCGTTCAGACGAGCCACGGACGTGGGCGCCTGTGCCGTCGAGTCGCGCGGCGGCACCGAGTCGGGAGGCGGTGGCTCGCCGGGGACGGCGGCAGGCTGGAAACTCGTCATGCGGTCCTTACTCTGCTGATGTGTGGTTTCGGGAGCGTCGTCGGTTTCTGACCGCTCCGGCGATGCCGCGCATGGCTGGACATGTGGTTGCCGTTCTGACGGCTGGAAAGGGTGGGCCGCCCGGTGTCCCGCCGCCGAAGTCGCCGCCCGCTCCCATCCCGCTTCCCGCGCCTCCGACGACCGGAACCGCCGCGAGAGGAGAAGCCGCACGCAGGCCGTCCTCGCCCTCGCCCGCCGACGCATCGACGTGACCCGGGCGCTCCTGCGAGACGGCACGACCTTCCATCAGGAATCACCGCCCGCCACGCCGATCACCGCTTGACAAGTCAATCGAGATTCCCTTCGTGCCCTCGCGCGGGCTCCCCGTCGGAGGCCCCGCTCTGGAGCCCGCCCGTAGAATCGAGGGGTGAGCATCAGCACCCCGGGACAGACCCGACCGAGTCAGGCCCCTGTGAGCATGCCCGTCCCGCGGATCCCGCGGCGGCGCGAACCGCTCAAGGATATCGCCGGGGTCGGACAGAAGCGGGTGCTCCTGGCATCGCCGCGTGGCTACTGCGCGGGCGTGGACCGTGCCGTCATCGCCGTCGAGAAGGCGCTCGAGCGCTTCGGCGCGCCCGTGTACGTGCGCAAGCAGATCGTGCACAACATCCACGTCGTGACGGAGCTCGAGAAGCAGGGGGCCATCTTCGTCGAGGAGGTCGATGAGGTCCCCGCCGGTGCTCATGTCGTGTTCAGCGCGCACGGCGTGTCGCCCGCGGTCGTGGACGCGGCATCCGATCGGGGTCTCCGCGCCATCGACGCGACGTGCCCCCTCGTGACGAAGGTGCACCGCGAGGCGGTGCGCTTCGCGCGGGACGACTTCGAGATCCTGCTGATCGGCCACGAGGGGCACGAAGAGGTCGAGGGCACGGCGGGCGAGGCGCCCGACCACGTCACGATCGTCAACTCGCCCGAAGAGGCCGACACGATCCAGGTGCGCGACCCGTCCAAGGTCGTGTGGCTGTCGCAGACGACGCTGTCGGTCGACGAAACCATGGAGACGGTGCGGCGGCTGCGGGTGCGCTTCCCGCAGTTGCAGGATCCGCCGTCGGATGACATCTGCTACGCCACCCAGAACCGCCAGGTCGCCATCAAGAAGGTAGCGAAGGACGCCGACCTCGTGATCGTGGTCGGCTCGGCGAACTCATCGAACAGCGTGCGGCTCGTCGAGGTCGCGCTCGAGCACGGCGCCAAGGCCGCCTACCGCGTCGACTATGCGGACGAGGTCGAGCAGGCGTGGCTCGAGGGCGTCGAGACCGTCGGTGTCACCAGCGGCGCCTCGGTGCCGGAGGTGCTCGTCCAGCAGGTGCTCGACGACCTCGCCGCCGCCGGCTACCACGATGTGGAAGAGGTGCGCACGGCGGAGGAGGACCTGATGTTCTCGCTCCCGAAAGAGCTGCGACAGGATGCCGGCGGTAAGCGCGACGACCGCGCCTTGGGCGGCCGGAGCCGTTCATGAGCGACGCCGCGAACGCCGAGCCCGACCCGCGCTCCCGTCCGCGTCCCCAGTACGGCGAGTACGCGACGCCCGAGGAGCAGCGCGCGCGCATCCGGGAGCCGGCGCCCCGGCAGGAGCCGGTCGCGCCGATCGTGACGGATGCGCCGGCCGGCGGCATCCCCTCCGCTCCCGTCGTCGCGGAGAAGCGTCAGCACCCGGTCGACCGCATCATCACGTTCGCGCTGCTGGCGTACGGCCTGGTGAACGTGATCACGTCGGTGCCGGCCTTCCTCGACTACGGCACGTACGCCGAGACGATGCTCGGTCTGATGGGCGTCGACACGCAGCTCTCGGACCCCGCCGCCGGAAGACCGTGGGCGATCGCGGCCGCCGTCGTCCTGACGATCGGCTGGTGCCTGACGACGGCACTGTCGGTCTGGAACATGCGCCGCTCGCGGATCTCGTGGTGGATCCCGCTGGCGGGAGGCATCGTCTTCTCACTGACGGCCGGCGCGCTCATGGTCGCGCCCCTGACGAACGACCCCGCCGTCTGGCAGGCGCTCCTCGACAGCACGCGACTCTGAGCCTCCGCGGCACGCGGCGTCCGTCGGGTGCGGCGACGGCGGGACCGGGCCATACTCTCAGGTGACCGCGCGGACGCACAGCGGATTCACGTGAACCCGCTGACGGTGCGTCTCGTGTCTCCTGCGGGAGGTGATGGATGCCGCACGACAGCGTGGCGCGTCGACACAGCGCCGCCGGACGCGAGGCAGCGCGCCTGGCCGCCATGTACGACGCGCATGCGGCGCCGGTGTGGCGCTACGTCGTGCATCTCACCGGCGATCGCGCCGGTGCCGACGATATCGTGCAGGAGACGCTGCTGCGGGCGTGGCGAACGCCCAAGATCCTCGAGCAGGATCCGTCGACCACGCGCTCGTGGATGTTCACCGTGGCGCGGCACCTCGTGATCGACGAGGCGCGCAGCGCTCGGCGGCGCCGCGAGATCGACGTCGCCGAGGTCCCGGAGCGCACCGCCCCGGATGCCACCGACGCGCTGTTCGAGGCGATCCTCGTCGAAGAGGCGCTGGCGACGCTCACGACCGACCACCGCGCCGTCGTCGTACGCGCCTACTACCGCGGCCTCTCCGTTGCCGAGATGGCCGACGAGTTGGACATCCCGGAGGGCACCGTCAAGTCGCGCCTCCACTACGGGCTGCGCGCCCTCCGGCTCACCCTGCAGGAGAAGGGGGTGACACGATGACCACGGATCACGCCCGCTTCGCCGACTGGGACGCCGCATACGTCGTGCGCGCGCTGAGCGGCGACGACCGCCGCCGGTACGAGGCCCATCTCGACGGCTGTCCCGTGTGCCGTGACGCGATCGCCGACCTGGTGCCGTCGCTGGGCCTGCTCGCGCGGGTCGCGCCCGAGCGCGCAGAGGCGCTGCTCGGGCCGTCGCTCCAGGAGGGCCCCGATCCCGCTGCCCGGGAGCGCCTGGTTGTCCGCGGCACGCGGGATTCGCGGCGGCGTCGCATCATCGCGTGGGGCAGCGGCCTCGTCGCCGCGGCGGTCGTCGCCGTCGTGGTCGCATTCGCGGTGACGACGGCGGTCGCGCCGGCGAGGGATCCCGAAGAGGTCGTGGCGCTGCAGGCCGTGACGGATGTGCCGCTGACCGCGCAGGTCGAGTTGACCGACGTGGCGTGGGGCACCCGCATCGCGATGACCTGCCACTACCCGCCCAGCCGCGATCCCTACGCAGCGGACCAGGAGTGGCCGTACGTCCTGGTCGTCACATCGGCCGACGGCACGACCAGCGAGCTGTCGTCGTGGCGCGCCGGCCCGGGGACCACGGCGCACCTTGACGCCGGCACCGCGCTCGACCGGGACGACATCGCATCGATCGAGGTACGCGCCGTCTCGGACGGGCGTGTACTGCTGCGCGGCGAGCCGGCGGCGTCGCCGGGGGAGTGAGCGCTGGGCGCGGGGCCGTGGCTAGGATGAGCGGATGCCTCGTCTGGTCGCCGTCTGCGCCGTCCGACAACTGCGCTCCGATGCCGGCCCCGTCGGCGTGACCGCGATCGACAAGGGCCCGGTCGACGGACCGGTCCGGGTCGGACCGTACGGCGTATACGCCGACGTGCAGGCCGATCGTAAGCATCACGGCGGCTTCGACAAGGCGCTCTACGCGTACGCCGCGGAAGACGCCGCGTTCTGGGAGTCCGAGCTCGGTCGCGAGCTTCCGCCCGGCTGGTTCGGCGAGAACCTGCGGGTCGAGGGGATCGACGTCAACGCCGCGCTCATCGGCGAGCGGTGGCGGATCGGCGACCGTGTCGTGGTCGAGGTAACGATGCCGCGCACCCCCTGCCAGACGTTCGCGCGCTGGGTCGGCGGCGACGACGCGCGCGGCTGGGTCAAGCGTTTCTCGAGCGAGCGCCGCCTCGGCCCGTACCTGCGGGTCGTGCAGGGTGGCCGCGTGCAGGCCGGCGACGAGATCGTCGTCGTCCATCGCCCTGAGGGCGCACGCGGTCTCCTCGACCGCTATACCGATCCCGGGTAGACGAAGGCCCCGGCGCCGGCCGCGAGGCCGGTGCCGAGGCATCCGTCGAATCCGCCGCCTACGCGGCGAGGCTCTTGCCGGCCGAGCCGAGCTGCTGCGTGGCCTCGACCACGCGGGCAGCCATCGCGGACTCCGCGATCTTGCCCCACGCGCGCGGATCGTAGGCCTTCTTGTTGCCCACCTCGCCGTCGACCTTCAGGACGCCGTCGTAGTTTTGGAACATGAAGCCGGCGACGGAGCGCGTGAACGCGTACTGGGTGTCGGTGTCGATGTTCATCTTCACGACGCCGTTGGCGACCGCGAGGGCGATCTCCTCGTCGGTCGAGCCGCTGCCGCCGTGGAAGACGAGGTCGAGGGGCTTCGGGCCGGTGCCGAACTTCGACGCGATGCCTTCCTGGATCTCGCCGAGGAGCTCGGGGCGGAGCTTGACGTTGCCGGGCTTGTAGACGCCGTGGACGTTGCCGAAGGTGAGGGCCGAGATGTAGCGGCCGTTCTCGCCGAGGCCGAGCGCCTCGACGGCCTTGGTCACGTCGGCGACGGTCGTGTAGAGCGCCTCATTGGAGCCCTCGTGCTGCACGCCGTCCTCTTCGCCGCCGACGACGCCGATCTCGACCTCGAGGATCGCGTTGATGTTCTTGAGCCGGGGGAGGAGGTCCTTCGCGATCTCGATGTTCTCGTCGAGGGGCACGGCCGAGCCGTCCCACATGTGGGACTGGAAGATCGGGTTGCGGCCGGCCTTGACCTCTTCCTCCGACGCCTCGATGAGCGGCAGCACGAAGTCGGCGAGCGCGGGCTTGGGGCAGTGGTCGGTGTGGAGGGCGACGGTGATCGGGTAGCTCTTGGCGACCTCAGTGGCGAACTTCGCGAAGGCGAGCGCACCGGCCGCACGAGCCTTGACGGTGTGGCCTGCGAAATAGTCTGCGCCACCCGTCGTCACCTGGATGATGCCGTCGGAACCGGCTTCGGTGAGACCCTGCAGCACGGCGTTGATCGACTGCGAGCTGGCGACGTTGATGGCGGGATACGCGAAGCCACCGGCCTTCGCGCGGTCCAGCATGTCGGCGTACTGCTCCGGGGTGGCGACGGGCATGAGTGCTCCCTTTGATCGAGTGGGCGTCACCGCAAACTCTACCCAAGCGCCGGATGAGGGAACGGATGCTGCCGTCCGGCCTCTCGCGGGAAACCCGCGTCCCTGCACCATTGGAAAGAAAGGACATTCCTTTGCGTTCCAGTGCATGAAATTCCCGTGATTCGGGCGCAATGCTGGCATAGGCTGACCGCATGGTGAGCCTGACCGCGGATATGAGTCCCCTCCACCCCGACCGCAACCTCGCACTCGAACTCGTGCGGGCGACCGAAGCGGCGGCGATCCGCGCGGTGCCGTTCATCGGCCGCGGCGCCAAGGAAGCGGCCGACGGGGCCGCCGTCGACGCGATGCGCGCGTTCTTCACCACCGTCAACTTCGATGGGACCATCGTCATCGGCGAGGGCGAGAAGGACGAAGCGCCGATGCTCTACAACGGCGAGCGCGTCGGCAACGGCCGCGGCCCGCAGGCCGACGTCGCGGTCGACCCGATCGACGGCACCTCGCTGACTGCAGCCGGGCGCAACAACGCCCTCTCGGTGATCGCCGTCTCCGACCACGGCACGATGCTCGACGCATCCAGCGTCTTCTACATGGACAAGCTCGTCACCGGCCCCGCCGGCGTGGGCGTCGTCGACATCCGCCTTCCGATCGGCGAGAACATCCGCAGGCTCGCAAAGGCGCTCGACAAGCCCGTCGACGAGCTGGTCGTCTCGGTGCTGCATCGTCCTCGCCACGAGCGTCTCATCGAGGAGATCCGCGACGCCGGCGCCGGCACGCGTCTGATGAGCGACGGCGACGTCGCGGGCGGCATCAACGCCGCGCGCCACAACGCCCGCACCGACATGTGCGTCGGCGTCGGCGGCAGCCCCGAGGGCATCGTCACCGCGTGTGCGATCAAGGCGCTCGGCGGCCATATCCAGGGGCGCCTGTGGCCCCGCGACGACGACGAGAAGCAGCGCGGCATCGACGCGGGCCTGAAGCTCGACGGCTTCGTCTACGAGGCCGATGATCTCGTGAAGGGCAGCAACACGATCTTCGTCGCGACCGGCGTCACGGATGGCGCGCTCGTCGCCGGCGTCCGCCGCGAGGGCGGGTACGTGTACACCGAGAGCGTCGTGCTGCGCGGCGCGTCGGGGACGCTGCGACGGATCTCCTCGGAGCACCTCGTCTCGAAATGGCTCTGATCGGCAGGTGTGTCGCACCTGTCGCGGTGCGACACGTGACCCTGCCGTGATCGTTTCGTGACCGGCTGCCGGAGGAACTCTGGCAGAATCTTGTGTGGTGTCGATGGAGACACATTCGTGTTTCCTACTCGAGGAGTTGACGATGTCTGCGCACTCAGCCGATCCGTCGTCGCCCCAGACGGGCGCGCAGGCCGTGGTCGCCAACGCGATCGATCCGGCCCGCCGGCCCGACGTGCTGCTGCGCGTGCGCCGTGATGAAGGTCACGAGATCAGCGCGTGGTGGATGATCGGCGCGTTCGTCGGCGTCTCCGCAGCGGTCATCGTGCTCTTGAGCTTCGTCCCCGGCGGCGCCTGAGCCTCACTCGTTCGGCGACGCGATACGGGAGCGCACGTCGCCGAGCTCCGCAGTGGCGGTGAACGGCGTCGCGTCGGCGTCGCCTTCGGCACGGGGATCGGTGGCTTCTTCCAGCCCGGGGAGCGTCTGATCGAGCAGCTCCGGCGCTGTGAGGCGGCGCGGGCTCTTCTCGATGGCGGCCGGCTCGTTCACCGCGTCGAGCTTGGTCGCGTCGATGCCGGGGAACTTGCGTGCGCTCACCAGAACGCGCGTCTCGAGCGAGCCGGCGAACCGGTTGTAGCTGTCGACCGTGCGCTCGATCGCCCGGCGCAGGTCGTCGGCGTGCGACGCCAGCGACCCGAGTCGCTCGTAGAGCTGGTTGCCGAGGTCGAACAGTGCGCGGGCCTCTTGCGAGACGTCCTGCTGGGTCCACGTGTACGCCACGGTCTTGAGCACCGCCCAGAGGTTCACCGGCGACGCCAGTGCGACGCGCTTGCCGAAGGCGTAGTCGAGCAGCGAGGGGTCCTCCTCGAGCGCGGCAGCGAGCAGCGATTCGCTCGGCACGAAGCAGACCACGAACTCCGGGCTCGACGACAGCCCGGCCCAGTAGGTCTTGCGCGCGAGCGCGTCGACGTGCGCCCGCACGGCCTTGACGTGCTTGTCGAGCAGTCCCCGCCTCCGCGCCGCCTCGGCGCCCTGCGCGGTCAGCGGGATCGCGCTCGCCTCGAGGAACGCGTCGAGCGGTACCTTGGCGTCGACCGCGATCGCCTTGTCACCGGGAAGTCGGATGACCATGTCAGGGCGGCCGGCGCCGGCGTCGGACGTGATCGACGCCTGCAGGTCGAAGTCCACGTGACGCGTGAGCCCGGCGGCCTCGACCACCCGCCTCAGCTGCGTCTCGCCCCACACGCCCCGCGTGCTGCCCGAGCGCAGAGCGCTCGCCAGAGACTCCGTGGTCGCGCGCAGTGCCTCGTCGGATTCGTGGGCGCGCCGGAGCTGCTCGGCGAGCGTGCCGAACTGGAGGTGCCGATCCCGCTCGAGGTCGTCGACCTTCGTGTGCATCGCCGCCAGCGTCTCCTGCACGGGGGCCAGCGCCCTCAGCACCGACTGCTCGCGACGCTCACGCTCCTCGCGCGCCGCCTGGTCGTGGCGCGCTTGGCTCGCGAGGTCGCGATAGAGCAGCTGCTGGTGTTCGAGCTGTGCCTGCACGCCCTGCCGCGCGGCCTCCGAACCGGCGAGCCGTGCGGTGATGTCGGCGTGGTCGCGCGCCGCGCGCGCCGCGCTCCGCGCGAGCCCCGCAACCCACCCCGCCAGGGCACCGACGAGGAGACAGACGACTACCACCACACTGATCACGACTGCGTCCATGGCTCCAGGGTGCCGGATGCCTCGGACATCGCCGCGGCGGCGGGCCGCAGCATCCGTTTCCGGGCTACGCGACGGCGAAGCTGACGGCGGGGGTCTCGGCGACCGCGATCTGAGACACCCGCACGCCGACCGCCGCGGTGAGAGCCTCGATGTCGTCGGCGCCGACGCGTCGCGCCGCGTCGATCATGACGTGGGCGCACGCCATCGCGTCGGCCGTGGCGTTGTGGTGCGGGAAGTCGGCGAACCCGGCCTCCGCGGCGACGTACGGCAGCCGGTACGACTCGAGCTTGTAGACCCTGCGCGCGACCTGAAGGCTGCAGGCGTAGCGGTACGGCGGACACTCGTCGCCGGTCGCGTCGCACGCGCGCTTGAGCACCGCCATGTCGAAGCCGGCGTTGTGTGCGACGAGGACGTCGGAGCCCGCGAACGCGACGATGTCGGCGAGCTGGCGAGTCCACGGCGCCGCGTCGGCGACGTCCTCGGGCCGAATGCCGTGGATGCGCACATTGAGCTCGAAGAACACGTCGTGACCGGCCGGCGGGCGGATCAGCCAGCCCGTCCTGTCGACGATCTCACCGTCGCGCACCCGAACGAGTCCGACCGCACAGGCCGAGGCGTTGCTGGAGTTCGCCGTTTCGAAGTCGATCGCGGTGAAGTCCAGAGGCACACCCCCAGACTCACCCTGGCACCCCTGCGCAGCCGGTAGGCGCGCCGAGCGCGCCCGGTCGTCATAGGGTCGGAGCATGGCCAGTCGCGAGGAGATGTCGCTGTCGTTCGGGGCGGCCGCAGGCGCGTACGAGTCGGGCAGGCCCGGCTATCCGCGCGAGGCCGTGGATTGGATGCTCGCTCCGGTGCGCGAGCCCGGACGCGCCCTACGCGCGGCCGATGTCGGCGCGGGCACGGGCAAGCTCACCCGCACCATCGTCGAGGCAGGGGCCGAGGTCGTCGCGATCGACCCCGATGCCGACATGCTGGCCGCACTCCGCGAGCACGTCCACGGCGTTCCCACCTTCGTGGGGACGGCGGAACGGATGCCGCTTCCCGACGCCTGCGTCGACGCGGTGCTCCTCGGGCAGGCGTGGCACTGGGTCGACCCGGTCACCGCCTCCGCCGAGGTCGGGCGAGCGCTCCGCCAGGGCGGCGTGCTCGGGCTCGTGTGGAACACCCGCGACGGATCCGATCCGTGGGTCGCGCGCCTCTCCGCGGCGATGCACGGCAGCCACGCCGAGGAGATACTCGGAGGCGACGGGCCGCGCGTGGCGGATCCGTTCGATGCGCTCGAGCGCCGGTCGTGGACCTGGACCCGCTCCCTCACGCGGGCGGCGCTGCTCGACATGGTCGCCTCGCGCAGCTATGTCATCACCGCGTCCGATGCTCACCGCGCGGCGATCCTGGCCGCTGTGAGCGCGCTGTTCGACGAGCGACGCATCACCGAGGTCACCGGGGACGAGGTCGTGGACCTGCCGTATCTGACGCACGCGTATCGCGGCATCCGTCCCTGAGCCTCCCGCCGGTCGTCACGCACGGACGGTGCCGACCACGCGCCAGGGGCCGGTGGCCTCACGGTAGCTCGGCTCGAATCCGCGCCCTCCGAGCACCGCGATCATGGCATCCGGCGGGTGCGCGTACGCGCGATACGGGTTTCCCGTCACGGCGTACACCGCGTTGATCGCGCGCGCCGAGAAACGGGCGAACAATGTGTGCGGGGGATGGCTGAAGACGACGGCGTGCTCGGCGCGGCCGGCTGCGGCGCCGAGCAGCCGCTCGTAGTCCGGGTAGCAGCAGACGACGCGATGCAGCACGACGATGTCGGCCCGTTCGACCGCCTCGGGTGTGCCAGCGAGATCGACCCCCAGCATCCGCGTCACCCGATGGCGCAGGCCCGCCTCGTCGAGCAGCCGCGCGGCCTCGGGCTCGTACGCCGCGGACAACTCCACGTTGGTGGTGTGGGAGGCGCCGCGTTTGAGGGCCTCGAGCTGGATGTCGCCGATCCCGCCGCCGATCTCGAGGAGGGAGGCACCCGCCAGGCCGATGGAGCTCGCGAAATCGAGCACCAGCGCCGCGCTCGGCGTGAGGCCGTCGCGTCGATACTGCTTCGCCAGCCGCCGGGCGAAGCGGGCGTTGAACTCCCGGTCGTATCCGTCCGGCGCGTGCGGTGCACAGCACTCGTCCACGCCCTCAGTATCGCGCCGGGCGACGAACCCGGCAACGGCGGCGCCGGCACGAGCCTTCGGGGGGCCGAGGCTGTCGCGTGTCTGCAGCGGCGCGTACCGTGTCGCGGGTGCGCACTCTCACCGTCTGCAACTTCGTCACCGTCGACGGCCGCTACGAAGACGATGACCACGACATCGGTTCCTTCTTCGAGCACTGGCATCCCGACTATCAGGGGTCCGACACGTTCGACCACTACACGACCGCGCTGCTTCGCGAGTCGGGCACGCTGCTGCTCGCGGGGCGCCGCTCCGCGCTGGGCAACCTCGGGTACTGGACCGGAGTGCGCGCGAACCCCGAGGCAACCGACATCCGTCACGAGTTCGCCGAGCTGATCCTCGATGTCGAGAAGGTCGTGGTCTCCGACACGATCACCGAGGACGACATCGCGCCGTACGAGAACATCCGAATCGTGCGGGTGGCCGAGGCGCGGGCCGAGGTCGCGCGGTTGAAGCAGGGCGAGGGCGCGGGCATCCTGGTGCTGCTCGGCCGGGTGCTGTGGAACGACCTCATGCGCGCCGGGCTGGTGGACGAGCTCCACCTCGTCACGTTCCCGCTCATCGCCGGGTCCGGAGTGCCGCTGTTCGACGAGCGGCCGGCGGTCGCTCTCAAGCTGCTCGAGTCCCGGTCTTGGGACCAATCGGGCAACGTGCTGATGCGGTGGCGCGTCGACCCCGACTGAGATCGAGCGGGCGGATGCCGCAGTGAGCAGCATCCGTCCGCACCTAGACTGGATGCCCGTGGCTCTCACCATCGGAATCGTCGGTCTCCCGAATGTCGGCAAGTCGACCCTCTTCAACGCCCTGACCAAGAACCAGGTGCTCGCGGCGAACTACCCGTTCGCGACGATCGAGCCCAACATCGGCGTGGTCAACCTTCCCGACCCGCGACTCGGGAAGCTCGCCGAGATCTTCCACTCCGAGCGGATCCTGCCGGCCGCGGTGTCGTTCGTCGACATCGCCGGCATCGTCCGCGGCGCGAGCGAGGGCGAGGGCCTGGGCAACAAGTTCCTCGCGAACATCCGCGAGGCCGACGCCATCGCCCAGGTCGTGCGTGGCTTCGATGACGACGACGTCGTGCACGTCGACGGCGCGGTCGACCCGCAGAGCGACATGGAGACCATCAACGCCGAGCTTCAGCTCGCCGACCTCGAGACGCTGGAGAAGGCGATCACGCGGTACGAGAAGGAGGTCAAGGGCAAGAAGCTCGATCCCTCGGTGCTCGCGGCCGCCGTCGAGGCGAAGGACGCCCTCGAGCGCGGCGTGCTGCTGTCGGCCTCGGGCATCGACCTGGCGCCGATCAAGGAACTCGGCCTTCTCACCGCGAAGCCGTTCATCTTCGTCTTCAACGTCGACGAGGCGGTTCTGACGGATGCTGCGAAGAAGGCGTCGCTCGAGGCGCTGGTCGCTCCGGCCAAGGCAGTGTTCCTCGACGCGAAGATCGAGTCCGAGCTCATCGACCTCGACCCCGAGGACGCGGCGGAGCTGCTGGCGTCGACGGGTCAGGACGAATCGGGTCTCGACCAGCTGGCACGGATCGGCTTCGACACGCTGGGCCTCCAGACGTACCTGACGGCCGGCCCGAAGGAGGCGCGCGCCTGGACCATCGGCAAGGGCTGGAAGGCCCCGCAGGCGGCCGGCGTGATCCACACCGACTTCGAGAAGGGCTTCATCAAGGCCGAGGTCATCTCGTTCGACGACCTCGTGGCGACAGGCTCGGTGGTGGAGGCACGCTCGAAGGGCAAGGCCCGCCTCGAAGGCAAGGACTACGTCATGCAGGACGGCGACGTCGTCGAGTTCCGCTTCAACGTCTGACGACCGCTTCCCGGAAAGGCCCCCATGACCGACACCACGCAGATCTTCGATCCCGACGGCCGCGCGATCCCCTACATCGTCGAGGGCGACGGGCCCATCGGCCTCGTGCTGATCGCCGAACCCGGGCAGGATGCCTTGGGCGTCGTCGGGCACTACCTCGCCGAAGAGGCGGGGTTCCACATCATCCGCGTCGGCTACCGCGCGAACGCCGAGCCCGCCGCGACGGGTGATCAGGCCGACGACGTCGTGTCGATCATGGACGCGCTGGGCCTCGAGCGTACCTGGGTCGGGGGTCACGGACGCGGCGGCACCGTCGCGCGTGCGCTGGTCGCCGCGCACCCGGAGCGCGTCAACGGACTACTGCTGCTGGGCGTCGAGGACGAAGACATCGCGCTGGCGCCGGTGATCCCGGTGCTGATCGTGCAGGGCGCCGACGACGACGTGACCCCGGCCGTGAACGGCGAGCGGCTGCAGGCCACTGCGCCCGAACGGGTGAGCGTGAAGACCCTCGACGCAGCAGGTCACCTCTTCCCGCTCACGCACCCGGTCGAGACGGCGGTCATCGTCGAGGAGTACCTCGACTGGGACTGAGATCCGCTCCGCCCGGCCGAGGTCGCCGAAGCTGTGCAGTCCGCGCGACGCGAAGCCGACGCAGAAGCGGAATGCCGCCTGTAGGAAGTGGTGGGCGGCGACGAACCGGCTGCGCCACGAGCAGCCGCCACGGCGCTGCCCGGCCGAGCGCGAACGCGACGAGAAGGAAGACGACGGCGACGCCGAGTCCCCAGTAGTCCGACCGCCGCCTTCGGCGGATCTCCGCAGGCCCGATGTCGCACACACCCGGCTGGTGGAGCGCGGTCTGGTTCATGGCGACATTCGGCGCACCGGCTGCACGATCCCGGCGAACTCCGCCAGGCGCGCGCGCCCCGCGCCGATATTCTCCTTGAAACGGGCCGCCGCGGCGAGCACTGCGGGGTCGTCCGTCCGGTCCGCCGGGACACGCGCCGGGTTCAGCGAGGTCGTGTTCGACCATGCTCGCAGGTCGGTCTCCCTCGACATCGCCAGCGAAGCGTCACCGCCGATCGTCTGCATCGTCGCCCAGTCCGCCGGAGTGTCGGAATACGGCGATGGGCGGCACACGCGGTTCTTCTCGGCGTCGTCGTCGCGCGTCGCCTCGACGTAGCCCGTGAGCGCCGCGCCGTAGCAGGGGAAGCCGACCCGCACCGGCTGAGGCGTGATGGCCCCCGGGGTCCAGATCGGCTTGAGACCCGGGTACTTCAGCCCTTCGGCCGCGCAGTGGACGACGAGCGAATCGGCGGGCACGTGCACGTCGCCGTCGGCGAAGGTCAGGCGTCCCTTCCCGACGGAGTGGAGGCGGCCGCGCCGGATCACGTCGTCGATCGAGCGGACGAGGTCGAGTTCCCACGTGGCGAGCGTCGGTGTCTTGGCCATCGTCGGGGTGACAGCGGGATCGAAGCGCAGCATGATCCCGGCTTCCTCCATGCGGAAGAAGACGTCATCGGCGTCGGATGCAGCCGCAGCCGCGGCCATCGTGTCGGCGGCCATTCCGAGGAAGATCGCCGGGTCGGGCTGCACGACGGCACGGTTGAGCAGCCACGGGTCACGAGGTCGCACCCAGGTGATGGCGTCCGGTGCGACGCCGTTCTGCAGCAGCCACACGCACGTGTCGGTCGCAGTCTTGCCCGCGCCCACGATGACGTAATGACCGGGGGCCTCGGCGATGCGGACGAGTTCGTTCACCGCTACGACGTGGGCGCCGTCCTCGATCGCGAACGGCGGGGGAGTGAGCAGCGGGATGTCGGGCGACAGGTAGCGCGCGTCGACCACACGGGCACCCGGCGCGTGGAACCGGGCGCCGCTCAGGAGCGACACGAACCGACGGTCGCCCACGTACTCGCTGCGGCCGTGAAACGCGACGCGGCCCGAGCGGACGAACCGGGCGAGAACGCGCGCGTAGTACTCCGACACCTCCGCGGCGCTGGCGCGCTCGTGGAGGCCGCGCTCCGGGCCGTCGGCCTGCAGACGGCCCGCGCCGAGCAGCGTCGAGGCGACGCCGTAGAAGGCGGACGCCTGGTGCAGCCGCACGAATCCGTACGCGTCGAGCCAGTGCCCCCCGGCGCCGTGGCGGCGTTCGACGATCGCGACCGACACGTCGTCGGCCGCGGCGGTGAGTGCGTCCACGAACGCCATCCCCATCGCCCCTGCCCCGACGACCACGTAGTCGACGTCGACGATCGCCTCCATGCGCTCATCAGAGCAGTGCGCGTGCCGCCCGTCAATGGCGCCTACGACACCGAGACCCTTGACGGCAAGAGGGCGCGCGCCGTGCGCCTCCCGTCCACAATGGGCGCGTGGGCGAGAACGAAGAACCCCGGGGCAGTCGGGCGTCGCGCGCTGCGACGCCCGATGAGCCGCTTCCGCACCCCGATCCGCACCGCGCGACCGTCCTGGTGGTCGGCGTGGCGGCCACGGTGCTGTTCGTGGTGCTGCGCTTCGCCGTGGCGCTGGGCGGACACGATCCCCTTCCCGTGGACGTCTGGTGGGACGATGCGATGCTCGCCGGCCTGAACGACGTGGGGCTGATGATCGCCTGGGTGCCCTCCATCGTCGGCGGCGTCGTCGGGGCACCCTTCGTGGGGATCCTCGTCATCGCGATCTTCCTCTGGCGGCGACGACGATGGGATGCCGCGACCCTCGCGGTCGCCATCGTCACCGTGACGGCGATCGGCGCTCCGATGGCCGCGGTCATCGCGAGAGTGCGGCCGTCCGAGTCGCTCGCCGAGAGCGCGGCCACCTCATTCCCGTCCGGTCACACCGCCGTCGCCACGACCATCGGCGTCACGCTGGGACTGCTGCTGCGCCGCTGGTACGTGTGGATACTCGGAGCCGTCTGGGTCGCCTGGATGATGTGGAGTCGCACTTACCTCCACGCTCACTGGGCGAGCGATGTGCTCGCGGGGCTGCTGGAGGGCATCGCGGTGGCCTGCCTGGTGTGGAGTGCCATGCAGGCGTACCGCATCCGAAGGGCGATGTCGTCGCGAACGTCCTCCTCCGCGGAGCCGGACGTTTGAGCACGGTTCTCGTGCGGATTCAAGCCCCAATCCTGCGATCATTCCCGGAGATACGCTTCGCGAATGACCACTGCGAAGAACGCGGCGCGGGCAGCGACGGAGTCGCCCGCATTCCGCACCATCGCCCGCATCGGCTACGTCGTGCTGGGGATCGTGCACATCGTCATCGGCTTCATCGCCATCTCGGTCGCCACCGGCGGCGAAGGAGAAGCCGACCAGGGCGGCGCCATGGAGGCGATCCGCAGCACTCCTCTCGGGGTGTTCCTGCTCTGGGCGATCGCCATCGGGCTCGCGGCGCTCGCCGTGTGGCAGGTGGCCGCGGCGTTCCTGGAGCGCAACCCCGACACCAAGAAGAAGTGGGGCTATCGGGTCAAGGACATCGGCACCGCCGTCGCGTATCTCGCGATCGCGTCCACCGCGCTCGTCTACGCGCTCGGTGGAAGCTCGGACTCCTCGCAGTCGTCGCAGACCTTCAGCGCGCAGCTCATGAGCACCCCCGGCGGCGTCTTCCTCCTGGTGCTGGTCGGTCTGATCATCTTCGCCATCGGTGCGGCCTTCGTCGTCCGGGGGTTCACGCGCGCCTTCGAGAAGCACCTCGACCTCCCCGCCGGCGTCGCACGCAAGGGCGTCGTGACCTTCGGCGTCGTCGGCTACGTCGCAAAGGGCATCGCCGTGGCGGTGGCGGGCGCGCTGTTCGTGGTCGCCGCCTTCACGCACGATCCTGAGACGGCGGGCGGATTGGATGCCGCCCTGCACACCTTGGCCGACGTGCCCCTCGGATCCGTCGTCCTGTGGGTGGTCGCCGCCGGACTGATCATCTACGGGGCCTTCTGCTTCGCGCGCGCCCGCTACGCGCGCTTGTGAGGCTCGCGGACGCGGAACCGCCGCCGCGGCGTCAGTTCGACGCGACGCTGCCGGTTGCCCGCCTGCGGAGGGACGCAGCATCCAATGCCGCCATCGCCGCGCGGCGCCCCTCTTCGATCAGACGCGGCACATCGGTCATTCGCCACTGGGCCATGCCCTCCATCTCGGGCTGGATCAGCACGACCGACGGGTCGGCCACGAGATCCGCGGTCCGGGTGACGGTGCGCATCATGCGGACGTTCTCCCACTTCGCGTGCAGCCGCACCACGATCACGCGCGTGGCGCCGAGGGCGCGCGCGGCGGCGACCGGGACGTTGTCGGTCATGCCGCCGTCCGCGAGCAGCGCATCGCCGCGGCGGATCGGGGGGAGGAGTCCCGGTACTGCGACCGTCGCGCGGAGGGCGGCGCTGAGCGGTCCCTCGTCGAGGATGATCCCGCGGCGGGTGCGCAGATCGGTGGCGTAGGCGGCGAAGCGGCGCGGGAGCCGCTCGATGGGCGGGTCCTCGCCGAGGGCGCGCGGGACGGCATCGACGATGGCAGAGGTGTCGAGCAGGCCCCACCGGGGGGTCAGCGACCAGCGCGCGATGGCGCTCCAGTGGAAGGCGCGGGCGGCGCGCTCGATGGTGTGCAGCTCCAGACCTGCGGCGTACGCGGCCGCGACGAGGGCCCCCGAGCTCGTCCCGGTCGCGATGCCGGGACGGATGCCTCGCTCGGCCAGCACCTGCAGCACACCGACGTGGGCGGCGCCGAACGCGCCCCCGCCTCCGAGTACGAGCCCCAGCTCCGGGTCGTCCATCATCGTCCTCCGCCCGTCCCGCCCGGCCGACCGTAGCATCACGCGTTGGGGAACATCTGTGGACGGCGCGACGAGGGGGTCGATTGACGCACCGCCTCCCAGTTGGGATCCTGGGCGGGATCACGGATCGGCACTGGGGCGAGAGGTGACTGCGATGGCGATGTCGACACGGGCGACAGCGGCGAAGGCGGCGGTGGATGTCGTCGCCTCCTACTTCTCGCGCATGCAGGTCGTGGCCTCAGACCCAGAGGCACTGGTCTTCGCGTTCGGCAACCCGCACGAGATGGCGCTGCCCGGGTTGCCGGCCGCCATCCGTGCGCACGCGGAGCCGCGATCCGTCGACTGGTTCGCGTACAAGAGCAGCGAGCGATCCGCGCAGGAGGTCGTGGCCGCGGCGCTGTCCGGCGAGCTGGGACTGGACTTCGCGCCCGACGACATCGCGATGACGCAGGGCGCCTTCGGTGCGATTTCGCTCGCGTTCGCGCTGCTGGCCGACGCGGGCGACGAGGTCGCCATCCCCGTCCCCGGCTGGTTCTGCTACGCGCCGATGCTGCGCGCCGCGGACCTCGTCCCCATCGGCGTGGAGCTCGCTCCCGTGACGTTCGACCTCGATGTGGACGCGATTGCGCGCGCGATCACGCCGCGCACCAGGATCGTCGTCGTGAACTCACCGGCGAATCCGACGGGTCGCGTCTATCCGCCGTCGACATGGGAGGCGCTCGCCGCAGTGCTCGACGAGGCGTCGCGCGCCCAGGGACGCCGGATCTGGCTGCTGTCGGACGAGCCGTACCGCCGCATCCGCTTCGACGGCACCGCGTTCACGAGCCCCGCCGGGTTCTATCCGTGGACCGTCATCGACTACAGCTACGGGAAGGTGCTGCTCGCTCCCGGCGCGCGACTGGGATACCTCGCGCTCTCGCCGCTCATCCCGACGGCGGAGCGGGAGGAGCTGCGCGCCGCGCTGTTCCCGCTGGGACTCGCTATCGGCTGGGGGTTCCCCGATGCGGTCATGCAGTACTCGGTGCCCGAGCTCGAGACCCTCTCGATCGACATGGCCGAGCTGACGCGCAAGCGCGACCGCATGTACGGCGCCCTCTCCGACGCCGGGTACGAGCTCACCCGGCCGGAGGGCACGTTCTACCTGTGGGGCAAGGCGCCGGGCGGGGATGCGCGGGTGTTCTGCGACGCCCTCGAGGAGCGCGGCGTATACGTCATGCCCGGGTCGCTGTTCGACCAGCCGCACCAGTTCCGGATCTCGCTGACCGCGACCATGACGATGATCGACCGGGCCATCCCGCATCTCATCGAGGTCGTCGCGGAGCGCACCAGCGCCGACTGACACGGATGCGGCGTCGCCGGCCGCCAGGTCACGCTCGAGCCTGCGCCGCCGTGGGGGCGGGATCGAGCAGCGACCGCGCGAGCAGCGCGGCCCCGGCCACGGCCGCCGGCATGGTCGCGACCGCGCCGAGCGGCACCAGGAAGCAGAGCTGCGTCGCGACGCCGAACCCGAGGACGCGGGCGCGCCTGCGGCGCAGCAGTCGTTTGCGCGCGCTGCGGTCGAGTCCGCGGGCTGTCAGCGCGCGGGAGCTCAGCTCGTCGGCGATCAGCCAGCCGGTGAAGACCACCGCGAAGAGGGTGCTCACCACGCCGCCGACGACCGGGATCAACCCGAGCAGCGCGGCGACCAGGGCGACGCCGAGGCCCCGTGCGATGAGCGAGAGGCCATCCGCGACGGAGCGCCAGAACCCGTAGTCGCCGGCGAACTGCGGGGACCCGGCATCCGTCTCGACTGCCCTCCAGATCCGCTCGTAGAACGGGTCGCCCACCAGCAGCGTGAGGGCCGTGAACGAGACGGCGACCAGGACGAGGGCGGCACCGAGCAGTGCCGTGCCCACCGCGACGCGGAGGACCGTGGCCCAGACGCCCGGCCAGCCGTCGGCGAACGGCGTCATCGCCTCGGTGAGGGCGGGGAGCGAGGCGCTCAGCGCGACGAGCCCGCCGAGGAACAGCAGGCCGACGATCGCGGCGGGGACGAGGCCGAGCGCCATGAGACCCGGCCGGCGTCGCCAGTGCGCGAAGCCGCGGCCGAGCAGACCGATCCCTCCGATGAACTCCCGCATCCGAGTCAGCCTAAGACCGCTCGAGCAGATAGCGCATCGCCGCACGATCTGTCTCGTTGAGGCTCGTCTCCTGCTCGAGCCCGCGCGCCGGCTTCGCTTCAGCGAGCCGCAGGGCCCTTGCCTAGGGCTCGACCCGCAGGGCGAGCGCGGCGGCTCACCCGACGGCGCCGCGCGCAGCATCCGTTAGCACGTCCGTCCGGCGCCCGCAACGTCGTGGGCGGTTGGCGGACAGTCGCGCAGGCTGGAGTACATGGTGTTCCTCGGTTACCACGCCTCACACGAACAGCTCCCGCCCTCCCGCCTGCTGGCGGCCGTCCAGGAAGCCGAGCGTTCCGGCTTCGACGGCGCGATGTGTTCTGACCATTTCGCACCATGGGGACTGGCGCAAGGTGAATCGGCGCACGCCTGGAGCTGGCTCGGCGCGGCGATGGCCACCACCGACTTCCCGATGGGAGTGGTCACGGCTCCCGGCCAGCGGTACCACCCGGCGATCTCGACGCAGGCCATGGCTACTCTCGGGGAGATGTTCCCTGGACGGTTCTGGTGCGCGCTCGGAAGCGGCGAGGCGCTCAACGAGCACGTGACGGGCGACGCCTGGCCGCCGAAGCCGCTGCGCGAGGAGCGCCTCTTGGAGGTCGTCGACATCATCCGTCGGCTGCACGCGGGAGAGCGCGTCGACCACGACGGGCTTGTGAGAGTGCACGACGCCCGGCTCTGGTCGCGTCCCGACGACCCGCCGCGGCTGCGGGCCGCCGCGGCGTCCGTGCCTACGGCCGCCTGGGCCGCCTCGTGGGCCGACGGCCTGATCACGGTGGGGCATGACGCCGACGAGATCCGCGCGATCATCACCGCGTACCGGGATGCCGGCGGCGACGGCCCGTGCGCGGTGCAGGTGCACGTGAGCCTTGCCGAGTCGCACGGTGAGGCTCGGCGAGCCGCGGCCGACCAGTGGCGTCAGGTGACCGTGCCCGCAGAACTCATGTGGGATCTCATGCAGCCCGAGGACTTCGACCGGCTCGCCGATCCCGCACACGTCGACGCCCTCGAGCACGGCGTGCTCATCTCCGCCGACGAGGAGGAGGCGGCCGAGCGTCTCGCAGCCGTCGTGGCGGCCGGTGCCGACGAGCTGTACCTGCACGGGATCGGGAAGGACCAGGCCGACTTCCTCGCCCGCGCGCGCGGAGGGCTGCTCGACGCGGTGAGGCGGCGCGCGTGACACGCCCGGACGGGTGACGGTGAAACGAAGACCGCGGCGTGTGTCGACGCCCATCGAGCGAGCCCGAACGCAGTCCGTTGCCGGCTCGCGATGTCAACCCCCTTCGCGGGTGCGGCGGCGACGAGCAGGCTCGCTGCCATGGAACACGATGACATCCACCAGCTGGTGCTGACGCCGCTTGCCGACCGGGCGTGGCGTCTATGCGACCGGGCCGTCGCGCGCAGCGAGGTGGCGAGCGTCGTCGCGTACGTCGAACTGCTCGACTCGGGCGTCTACCAGGCGGTGTGGGTCTCGGTCGGGCTCGGGTCCGCACGGTTCTCATCGCTGGAGGCTCTCTTCCGTGCCGCTGTCGAGATGCTCGAGCAGTCGCGCAGTCAGGGCGCTCTCAAGCCGGCGCCGATCCCGCACCGCCCTCCCGCGCGCGCCTGAGTTCGACCGCGTGTCGGGGCCCGGTGGCAGGATGGGGCCATGCCTGAGTCGCCGGAGGTCGAGGCTCTCGCGCGGTTCCTCGCTGAGGAGGCATCCGGTCGCGAGATCCGTGGAGTCGACGTGCTCGAGTTCCGCACCGTCAAGACGCGTGCGGCACCTCCGACGAGCATCATCGGGCGCACCGTCACCGACGCGCGTCGCCATGGCAAACACGTGGAGCTCATGCTCGACGGGGCGAGCCTCGTCGTGTCGCTCGGCCGTCACGGATGGATGCGATGGCGGGATACCGAGCCCCTCACGCCTGCCGCCGACGCGCCACCGGCGCTTGCGACGTTCGAGCTGTCTGGCGAGAGTGGCCTGGACGTGACGGATGCCGGCAGCTGGGTGTCGCTCGGGCTGTTCGTGGTCAGCGACGCGGACGAGGTGCCCGCGATCGCGAAGCTCGGGCCGGATCCGGCGGATCCTGCCTTCACGCGCGACCGGTTCGATGCCGCACTGGGCGGACGACACAAGCAGATCAAGGCGATCCTGCAGGAGCAGGAATCCCTCGCCGGGATCGGCAACGCCTATTCCGACGAGATCCTGCACATCGCTAAGGTGTCGCCGGTGACCCGTGCGGCCGTGCTCGACGAGGACGCCGCCGACCGGCTGTTCGATGCGACGCTGTCGACGGTACGCGGGGCGATCGATGCCCGGCTCGGCGTGCCGATCCACCAGCTCAAGGCGCAGAAGGTCGCGGCGATGCGCGTGCACGGACGCACGGGCGAGGCGTGTCCGGTGTGCGGTGACACGATCCGCGACCTGACGTTCTCGGGAACGTCCGCGCAGTACTGCCCGACCTGTCAGAACGGGGGAGTGCCCCTTTGAGCCGCGCCGTCGCGGCTTCGGCGGCCGAGGTCCTCGTTGCCGTGGGTAGCATGGTCCACATGACGACTTCGCAGCAGCCCGCCCCGATGACCCTCGCCGCGGTGCCCGACGAGAAGAACCTCCTCACAGTGGTCGAGTCCGCCGGTTCGTGCTGCGGCGGCGGCAGCTGCAGCATCGGCTGACCGCCTCTCCGCTCGCACCACGACGCGCCGGCGATGACCGACGAACAGCTGCACATCACCCCGCGGGTCGGCCGCATCCTCATGTCGGAGGAGGCGATCTACGGTCTGATCCTCGTATCGGGCATGATCGTCGTCTCCGCGAGGGGCACGTCTTGGGAGGCCCTGGTCACCGTCGCCGTCACGGTGGCCGTGTTCTACGCCGCTCACGTGTTCGCCGGCACCCTGGGTCGTCTGGCAGCCACCGACGGTCGCGCCGGGCTCCGCGCGAGCCTCGCAGCGTCTGCCCGCCAGTCCAGCGGCATGCTCTTGGCGTCGGTGCCGCCGCTATTGATCCTCCTCGTCGGTGCCACCCGCGTCATCGAAGACACTACGGCGCTGTGGGTGGCGCTCATCGCCAACACCGTGATGCTCGGCGCACTGGGTTGGATCGCGGTCGCGCGCTGGAGTACGCACTGGTTCCCGCGCCTTCTGAGTGCGCTCATCACCGCGGCGTTCGGCGGGGTGCTCATCCTTCTGAAGGCAGTCATCCATCACTGACGTCGCCGCGCGCGGCCTGAGCCGGCGCGAGCAGAGCTGCGACCAGATCGGGACTGAGGCCGGGCACGTCGTCGACCGGCACCGCCAGGGCGAGCAGCGCGCGGCTGAAGTAGTTTCGCACCGCGGCGGCGAGCGTGATGTCGACGATCTGCCGATCGGTGAAGCCGAGATCGCGCAGACGATGCGTGTCGGCATCGGTCATGGCGGCAGCATCCGTCGAGAGCTTCTCGGCGTACGCGACCACGGCCATGTCCGTCTCATCGAGGCCGGCGTCTGCGCCCTCCCGCGCGAGCCGGGCGAGCTCGTCCTCATCGAGCAGGCCCGCCCGAAGAGTCTTGCGGCCGTGCGCGAGGAGGCAGTGATCCGACCCGATCGCGCGCGCGGCACCGAGCGTCGCCAGCTCGTAGTTACGGAGCCCGATCGACGGCACGATCGCCCGGACCAACGTCTCGAAGGCCGCGTGAGCCTCGGGGTTGATCGCCATCGCGCGCGTGTGTCCGAAGACGAAGCCGTCTCCGCGAATGTCACCTTCGTACATCTCGGCGACGTGGCCGGTCGCCCCGTCGGGGTCCGGAGTGCTCACGATCATGATGTTGCCTTCCCGTCTGGTCTCGGGCGCAACCAGAATCGCGGATGCCCCACCCCTTGTCGAGGGGTGGGGCATCCGCGTGATACCTCGGTCAGTGACCGGCGGGTGCACCCATCGGGGCATCGGCCGGCTTGCGGATGAGGAAGGCGCCGACCAGCAGAGGAAGCGACAGGAACGCGGCTGTGAGGAACGCGGCGTGGGTGCCCGCCGCGCCGGCCGCGACCGCGTCGGCGCCGGACGATGCCGCACTGGAGGAGGCGGCCGCCATGACGCCGAACATGAGGGCGATGCCCGCGGCGCCGGCGACCTGCTGCGCGGTGCCCACGACCGCCGATCCATAGGAGTAGAACCGCGGCTCGAGAGAGCCGAGCGACGCCGTGAAGAGCGGCGTGAACGACAGGGCGAGGCCGATCGAGAGGACGGTCTGCGCCACCGCGATGAGCCACACCGGCGTCTCGGTGCCGAACGTCGTGTAGAACCACAGCATCCCGCTCGTGACGACGGCGCCTGGAACGAGCAGCACCTTCGTGCCCCAGCGGTCGTAGATGCGCCCGATGAACGGTCCGGCGAGCCCCATCGCGAGGGCCCCCGGCAGCACGACCAGACCGGTCGTGAGCGGGTCGACACCGACCACGTCCTGCAGGTAGAGCGGGACCACGGTGATCGCGCCGAAGAACGCCATCGACATGATCGCCATCTGCGCGATCGACAGCGAGAAGTTGGCGCTGCGGAACACGCGGAGGTCGAGCAGCGCGTCGTCCTTGCGCTGCAGCACGACCTGGCGCCATCCGAACAGTCCCAGCGCCACGACGCCGACGGCCAGCGACACGATGAGCGTCGTGGTCGACGCGGCGGCCGCGGCGGCCGCCTCCGCCCCGCCGCCGTGCCCGCCAGCGCCGAGCTGGCTCAGACCGAAGACCAGGCCACCGAAGCCGAGGGCCGACAGGATGACCGAGAGCACGTCGATCGGTGCGCGGGTCGTCTCGCCGAGATTGTGGATCCAGCGCGCGCCGACCACGAGCGCCACGATCGCGATCGGCAGGACGATGCCGAAGATCCAGCGCCACTCGAAGTTGTTGAGGATGGCGCCTGCGAGGGTCGGGCCGATCGCGGGGGCGAGCGAGATCACGATGCTGACGCGGCCCATCATGCGGCCCCGGATCGCGGCGGGCACGACGGTCATGAGCGTCGTCATGAGCAGCGGCATCATGATCGCGGTGCCGGACGCCTGCACGACGCGTGCGACGAGCAGCATCGGGAATCCCGGCGACAGGAACGCGATGAGGGTTCCTGTCGAGAAGAGGCTCATCGCGGCGACGAACATCGCGCGTGTCGTGAAGCGGCGCAGCAGGAAGCCCGTGATCGGGATGATCACGGCCATCGTCAGCATGAACGCGGTCGTCAGCCACTGCGCGGCGAGCGCGGTGATGCCGAGGTCGGTGATGAGGTGCGGGATCGCGACGCCCATCGTCGTCTCGTTGAGGATGGCGACGAACGCGGCGGCGAGCAGCAGCCAGATGACGCGGCTCTCTTCAGGGCGGAGCCTGGGCGTCGTACCCGCAGCAGCGGGGATGCTGCCGGTTCCGGGTGTCGTTTCGATGGCGGCCATAGGTCGTCTCCTCGAGGCTCGGAAGGACAGCGAAAAGCCACCGGAGGGCGGCAAGCCCTCAGGATAACCACAGGTTCAGACATCCCATTCCCGATTCCGGAAACGGATGTGCGCGACGAGGCGACCCGGATCGGTCAGCTGCCGGAGCGCTCGGGCTCCCCGTCGTCCCACTTCTCGGAGCCGATCGCGTCGGTCGGCTCGGCCTCGGGCTCGCGCTCCTCGAGGTTCTTCGGGAGCGGGTTGACGATCTCCTCGTGCGGGATGGCCTTGAGGGCGTCGATCTCCTCGCGAAGCTCCGCGAGATCGCTGCCGTCGTGTTCGGGGAGGTCGGGCGTCGAGGTCATGGCACGAGCCTAGCGTCGGCGGGGCTCATTAGGCTGGCCACGTGAGCATGCGCGGCGGTGGTGGCGGGGGAGGGCACCCCGGTTTCCGCCCGGTCGACACCGAGGCGCAGCGGCGCGCCAACGCCGAGGCGCCCGAGATCCCGAATCTCGGGCGACGCGTGGTGGCACTCTTCCGGCCCTACAAGTGGTCGATCCTCATCACGGGCGTGCTGGTCGTCGCCGGTGCGGGCATCGCCGTCATCCCGCCGCTGCTCGTGCAGCGCGTGTTCGACGACGCCCTGTTCCCCGTCGACGGATCCCCGCCCGACCTCTCGCTGCTGTGGAAGCTCGTGCTGGCGATGATCGCGCTCTTCCTGCTGTCCGCGGCCGTCGGCGTCGTGCAGACGTGGCTCACGTCGACCGTCGGCAATCGGGTCACGGGCGACCTGCGGGTGAAGCTGTTCGACCACCTCCAGTCGATGGAGCTCGGCTTCTTCACGCGCACCAAGACCGGCGTCATCCAATCGCGTCTGCAGAACGACGTGGGCGGCGTCTCGGGCGTTCTCACGAACGCGGTGACGAGCATCCTCGGCAACACGGTCACCGTCGTCGCCTCGCTCGTCGCGATGATCCTCATCGACTGGCGGCTCACGATCATCGCGGTCGTGCTCATGCCGTTCCTCATCCTTGTGCAGCGCCGAGTCGGCCAGGTGCGCGCGCGCATCGCGGGCGAGACGCAGGAATCGCTGTCGGAGCTCACCGCCATCACGCAGGAGACACTGAGCGTCTCGGGCATCCTGCTCTCGAAGTCGTTCAACCGGCAGCGCACCGAGTCGGCGCGCTACGCCGACGAGAACGTGAACCAGGTGCGGCTGCAGGTGCGGCGCGCGATGAGCGGGCAGGGCTTCTTCGCCGTCGTGCAGGTCATCATGGCGAGCGTGCCGGCGATCATCTACCTCGTCTCGGGCTACCTGATCGGCGGCGGCACCGACGCCATCACGGCGGGCACGATCGTCGCGTTCACGACGGTGCAGGCGCGCCTGCTCATGCCGCTCATGGGGCTCATGCGCGTCTCGCTCGACCTGCAGACGTCGTCGGCGCTGTTCGCCCGCATCTTCGAGTACCTCGACCTCGTGCCGGCCATCCGCGATTCACCCGACGCCATCGACGTGGCCGACGCCCCCGGCCCACTCGGCCGCATCGAGTTCCGCGACGTGGAGTTCCGCTACCCGGACGCCGCGCCCGACGCCCGCGCGACGCTCCAGGGCGTCTCGTTCGTCGCCGAGCCGGGCCGGCATGTCGCGTTCGTCGGACCCTCCGGCGCCGGCAAGACGACGGTGCTGTACCTGACGCCGCGCCTGTACGAAGCATCCGGCGGCTCCGTGCTGTTCGCCGGCGAGGACGTGCGCCGGCTGACTCAGGAATCGATCATCGACAACGTCGGGATCGTCTCGCAGGAGACGTACCTCTTCCATGCCACGATCCGCGAGAACCTGCGCTACGCGAAGCCGGAGGCGACCGACGCCGAGGTCGAGGCGGCGTGCCGTGCCGCCAACATCCACCACGTGATCGAGCGGTTCGAGAAGGGCTACGACACGGTCGTCGGCGAGCGCGGGTACCGGCTGTCGGGTGGAGAGAAACAGCGCATCGCGATCGCGCGGGTGCTCCTCAAGGATCCTCCTGTGCTGCTCCTGGACGAGGCGACGTCGGCCCTCGACACGGTGTCGGAGCGCGTCGTGCAGGAGGCGCTGGATGCCGCGGCCCGCGGCCGTACGACCCTGTCGATCGCGCACCGCCTGTCGACGGTGATCGCGGCCGATGTCATCCACGTCGTCGAGGCCGGGCACATCGTGGAATCAGGGACGCACGCGTCGCTGCTGGCGGAGGGCGGGCTCTACGCCGAGCTCGCGGCGCAGCAGCTCGCCACCACCAGGATCCTCGAGGCCGAGGACGCCGAGCCGCCTGCCGACCACCCTGATCGCCGGGCCGATACCGCGCCCGATGCGCCCGTCCTCACCTCGGAAGAGGTGCTCGCCGCGGGCCGCGGCAGTGCGGGCGATCCGGAGTGGCGCGACCACTGAGCGGTGGCACGGCGCACACCGCAGCGTCGTCACCAGAGGCGTGCGGCGGCCAGGGCCGTGGCCGCAGGGTCCGACAGAACGACCCCGTCACCGCGCGACCACAGCACTCGTGCGAACTCCCCGAGCTCGCGCCGGTAGGCATCGTCGACGTGGTCGCGGGCGAGGTCGACGAGCGGCGGCAGGTCCATCGCGAGGATGAGACGGACACGGGATGCCGCCGCCCGCGGCTGGCCCGCGGCATCCAGCACCGCGATCCCGCCGCTGAGCGCCTCGAGGTAGTCGCGGAGCACAGGAAGCTCCGCCTTGTGCTGAGTGATCGAGGAGCCGTCCGCGCGCTCGCGCCACTCCACGACGACGTCGGGGATGACGTCGAACGCGCGGGCGCGCGTGAACATCTGCTGTGCGACGATCTGGTCCTCGTACGCCTTGCCGACGGGGAACCGCAGGCCGGTGCGCCGCCACATGTCGGTGCGGCTCACCTTCGACCACGCGACGATGTTGCCCGATGCCTCGGGGTGCTCCTCGAGGGTGGTACCGATGCGCGCCGGGTCGGTGGCGGCCGCGACCCAGGGCTGCACACTGCCGGCCTCGTAGCCGCCCGCGCTATCAGGGCGCAGCCGGACGTACGCGCCGAGCGCGAAGTCGCTGCCGCTGTCGGCCACCGTGCCGACGAGCCGCTCGAGCGCGGCCGGGGTGAGGCGGTCGTCGGCGTCGAGGAACCCGACGAACGGCGTGCGGACGAGGTCGAGCGCTGTGTTGCGTGCCGCGCCGAGCCCGCTCTGCGCGCGGTGATGCACGACCTGGAACCGTTCGTCGGCCGCGGCCGCGGCATCGAACAGCGCACCGGTCTCGTCGGTCGACGCGTCGTCCACGAGGATCGCGATCCAGTCGTCGCGCGTCTGGGCACGCAGGGATTCGATCGCCTCCGTGGCGTACAGGGCTACGTCGTAGCCGGGGACGATGACGGTCACGGCGGGGGGCACGTCCCGATCCTACGGTCGCCCCCGAGGACGCGGCTCCGGCGAGCGCGGGTATGACGCCCGTTCTCGCGGCGAGGGTCAGCGACCCGGGTCGGACACCGCGGCGACGGACGCCTCGACCGCGTCAGCGACGGCATCCAGCGGTGTCTTCAGCCAGCGCGGGAGGGTGAAGCGCACGGCGGTCTGCGCGACCTCCGGCGCGATCCCCATCGCGACCAGCACGTGTGAAGGCTCGTCGCTGCCCGCGGCGCACGCCGAACCGCTCGAGGACACGACACCGCAGCGCTCGAGTTCGAGGAGCACGGCCTCGCCGCTCGTACCGGCGAACGTGAAGCTGGCCGTGCCCGCGAGGCGATGCACCGGGTCGCCCGTCAGACGCGCTGACGGCACCCGCTCGAGCACGCGGGCGATGAAACGGTCGCGAAGGACCGACACGCGAGCGGATGCCTCGACCCGCTCGGCCTCGGCAGACTCCAGGGCGGTGGCGAACCCGACGGCGCCGGCGACGTCCTCGGTGCCGCTGCGGCGACCGCGCTCCTGACCGCCGCCATGCAGCAAGGGCTCGAGGGGAACCCGGCCGCGCACGCCGAGCACACCTGTGCCCTTGGGTGCGCCCAGCTTGTGCCCGGCGAGCGAGATCGCGTCGTAGCCGAGCTCGGCCGCCGACAGCGACAGCCAGCCCGCGGCCTGCACGCCATCGAGGTGGAGCGGTATACGCCGCTCTCGTACGACGGCGGCGAGGGCCGCAGCATCCTGCACCGTCCCGACCTCGTTGTTCGCGTACCCGACGCTCACGATCACGGTCTCGTCGCGAAGGCTCTGGGCGACGGCGTCCGTCGACACGCGGGCGTTCCCGTCGACGGGCACGAGTGTCGCCGAGTACCCGTGCACGCGCTCGAGGTAGTCGACCGACTCCAGCACCGACTCATGCTCGATCGGGGTGCTGACGACGTGCGCACGCCGATCGTCGCGGCGCTGGGCCGCGGCGATCGCGATGCCCTTGATCGCGAGGTTGTTCGCCTCGGTGCCGCCCGACGTGAAGACGACGTCGCCGGCGCGCAAGCCGAGCACGCGAGCCACGCGCGCGCGGGCGTCGGCGAGGGCGTCGGCGGCCGCCTCGCCCACGGTGTGGTGGCTCGACGCGTTGCCGTACCACCGGGTGAGGTACGGCATCATCGCCTCGAGCACCTCGGGCCGCACCGGTGTGGTCGCGGCGTTGTCGAGGTAGAGCATGCTCATCGGGTGCTTCCTGGCGGGTCAGGCGGCGTCGATCCGCACGTCCAGCCCGAGATCGAGCGCACGTGCCGAGTGCGTGAGTGCGCCCACCGAGATCACGTCGACGCCGGTCTCGGCGATCGCGCGCACCGTCTCGAGCGATACGCCGCCCGAGGCCTCGACCGTCGCGCGGCCGCCTACCTGGGCGACGCCCGCGCGGAGGTCGTCGAGCGAGAAGTTGTCGAGCATGATGGTGCCGATGCCGGCCGCGAGCACCGGTTCGATCTGGTCGATCCGGTCGACCTCCACCTCGATGTGCGTGGTGTGGGGCAGGAGGTCCTTGGCGGCCAGGAGCGCTGCCGTCGGCGAGACGCTCTTCTGCGAGAGCACCGCGAGGTGGTTGTCCTTGGCCATCACGGCGTCCGACAGCGAGTGGCGGTGGTTGCGCCCGCCGCCGTCGCGCACGGCCTTGCGCTCGAAGGCCCGGAGTCCGGGCGTCGTCTTGCGGGTGTCGGCGATGCGAGCCCCGGTGTGTGCGACCGCGGCCACGTAGGTTCCGGTGAGCGTCGCGATCCCCGACATCCGCTGCACGAAGTTGAGGCCGATCCGCTCGGCCGTGAGCACGCCGCGCGCGGGGCCGGTCACGACGGCGAGCACAGTGCCCGGCTCGAACCACTCGCCGTCTTCGATGACGAGCTCGACGTCGATCGTCGGGTCGGTGAGCCGGAACGCCGCCTCGAACACCTCGCCGCCGGAGAACACGCCCCGCTCGCGCGCGACGAGGTCCGCGCGGGCGATGGCGTTCTCGGGGATCAGCGCCTCGCTCGTGAGATCGCCCCACGGCGCGTCCTCCTCCAGGGCGGCGGCGACGGCGCGGTCGATGACGGCACGGGTCAGCATGCGACGGGCTCCTTCGAAAGGTGCGAGGTGGGAGGGTTCTCGAGGCCGTTCGCGCCGCGAACGGCCGCGAGAAGGGCAGGAGCCTCGGCCGGCGTCCCGTCGGAGCGGAAGTGCGCGCCGACCGACTCCCGGCGCGCGCGGGCGGCCGCGACGAGGTGCTCGGCGACGAGCAGAAGGTTCTCGTCCTCGAAGTCGTGCTCGGTGACCGGGGTGCGCTGCTGCGCGCGCCAGGCCGAGATGACGGATGCTGCGTGCCCGAGGCCTGCGTCATCCCGCACGAGTCCGGCATCGTCCCAGAGCAGCTCCTGCAGCGCCGGCCGCGAGAACGCCGGCGCCTCGACGCCGGCCGCAGGCCCCGGCATCCCCACGCCCTGCTGCTCACCTGTCACGACCTGCCGCGCGGATGGGCGCTTCGCGACAGGTGATCGGTGGTCTCTGTCGGCGGGGGAGACCGGAGTCGTGAACGCGGGCCAGATTCCGGAGGCCGCGTCCTCGGCGATGACGTCACCCGCGCGGGCACCGAACACGGCGCCCTCGAGCAGCGAATTCGAGGCGAGGCGGTTGGCGCCGTGCACCCCGGTGCGCGCGACCTCGCCCACCGCGTACAGCCCGGGCAGAGTCGTGCGACCGAAGAGGTCGGTGCAGACGCCGCCCATCAGGTAGTGCGCCGCCGGCGTCACCGGGATCGGCTCGCGCGCCCAGTCGAGGCCCCGCGCGCGCACGGCGCGGTCGATCGTGGGGAAGCGGCGAGCGAGGAACGCCGCACGTTCCTCGGCGTCCTCGGAGTGGATCCGCGTCGCATCCAGGTGGACCGGCCGGCCACCCTGCGCCTCCATCTGCCGTGCGATCGCACGGGCGACCACATCGCGGGGGGCGAGCTCACCGTCGGGGTGCGCGTCGAACGCGAACCGGCGGCCGTGCTCGTCAATCAAGGCGGCGCCCTCGCCGCGCACGGCCTCGGAGACGAGGAACGAGTCGCCCACCGCCAGCACGGTCGGGTGGAACTGGAAGAACTCGAGGTCAGCGACCGCGGCGCCCGCGCGGATCGCCGCGGCGATCCCGTCGCCGGTGGCCACCTCGGGGTTGGTCGAGTGCGCGTAGAGCTCACCTGCGCCTCCGGTCGCGAGCACGACCGCGTCGGCCTCGAGGATCTCGCGGCGGCCGGCGGCAGCATCCGTCTCTCCCACGATCAGCTCGACCCCCGTGACCCGGCCGTCTGTGGTGACGAGGTCGACGAGGAAAGCGTGCTCGACCACCGCGACGTCGCTGGCGCGAAGACGGGCGACGAGCGCCTTCTCGATCGCGGTGCCGGTCGCGTCGCCGCCCGCGTGGAGGATGCGCGGGTACGAGTGCGCCGCCTCGAGGCCCTTCACGAAGCCGCCGGCGTCGTCGCGGTCGAACGCGACGCCGAGGGCGATGAGCTCGCGGATGCGCGCGGGTCCCTCGTCGACCAGGACCCGCACCGCGTCCGCGTCGCCGAGGCCGGCGCCCGCGACCAGCGTGTCGCTCACGTGGTCCTCGGCGCGGTCGTCGTCGAACATCACGCCGGCGATGCCGCCCTGCGCGAAACGAGTGTTGGCGTGCTCGAGCACGTCCTTCGTCACGAGCGTGACAGGGCAGCCGTGCTCGACGGCGTGCAGTGCGGTGAGGAGCCCCGCGATGCCCGAGCCGACGACGATGGCAGTGGTCATGAGGCGTTCTCCCATGCGGCAGCAGGCGCTGCCGGAGGCTTGGCCGCCAACATCCGCTCCAGAGCCACCCGTGCCGGGTCCGCCACGGCGGCCGGCACGGTGATGCGGTTGCGCACCTCGCCCGCGACGAGACCCTCGAGCACCCACGCGAGGTAACCCGGGTGGATGCGGTACATCGTCGAGCAGGGGCACACCACCGGGTCGAGGCAGAAGATCGTGTGCTGCGGATGGTCGGCAGCGAGTCGCTGCACGAGGTTCACCTCGGTGCCGATCGCGAACGTCGTGGGCCCGGAGGCGGCCTCGATCGCCTTGCGGATGTAATCGGTCGAGCCTGCTTCGTCGGCGGCGTCGACGACCTCCATCGGGCATTCGGGGTGCACGATCACCCGCACGCCCGGGTGCTCCGCACGGGCCTTGTCGATCTGGTCGACCGAGAAGCGGCGGTGCACCGAGCAGAAGCCGTGCCAGAGGATCACCCGGGCATCGGCGAGCTGGTGGACGGATGCTCCGCCCAGCGGCTTGCGCGGATTCCACATCGGCATCTGCTCGAGCGGCACGCCCATCGCCTTCGCCGTGTTGCGGCCGAGGTGCTGGTCGGGGAAGAACAGCACGCGCCGTCCGCGCTGGAACGCCCACTCGAGGACCGTCCGCGCGTTCGACGACGTGCACACGATGCCGCCGTGGCGTCCGACGAAGCCCTTGATCGCGGCCGAGGAGTTCATGTACGTGACGGGAATGACGGGCACGAGGCCGTCAGCATCCGCCTGGTCCATGTCGCCGTAGACGTCGGCGAGCTGCTCCCAGCACTCCTCGACCTGATCGATGTCGGCCATGTCTGCCATCGAGCAGCCGGCCGCGAGGTTCGGGAGGATCACGGCCTGCTCGGGACCCGACAGCAGGTCGGCGGTCTCGGCCATGAAGTGCACGCCGCAGAACACGATGGCTTCGGCGTCGGGGTGCTCGAGCGCCGCGTTCGCGAGTTGGAACGAGTCGCCCACGTAGTCGGCATGGACCACGACCTCTTCCCGCTGGTAGAAGTGCCCCAGGACGACGACCCGGTCGCCCAGGGTCGCCTTCGCGGCGCGGATGCGCTCGTCGAGTTCGGCCTCGGACGCCTCGCGGTACTCGCGCGGCAGCTCACCCTGGCGGGGCGACCCGGTAGGGATGACGTCGCCCATCGACGAGCCCGGGCCGTACCCGGGCCGCGTGTCGAAGTCCCACGGACCGGCGGCGAGGTCTGTGTTGCACGTCTCGCCGACCGCCGCGCCGGCGACGATCGCCTGGATGGCGTGATCGACCGAGGCATCCAGTTCGCGGCGGGGCTGGAGAGTGATGTTCACGGCAGACATGTCGGGTGCTCCGTTCGTGTGGTCAGTGGCGGGCGTCGAGCGGACCGCGGTCGGCGAGCTCGACGTCCTGGTTGTAGCGGTAGAGCCGCGCGGGGCGGTGGCTTCCGGTGCGGAAGCGGTCGGTGGGGATGAGGGTGTCGGAGTTCTCGACCTGGCGACGGAAGTTCGCCGGGTCGAGGCGCCGGCCGAGGATCGCTTCGTACACCTCGCGGAGGTCGGCGAGGGTGAACTCGTCGGCGAGCAGCCCGTGGGCGATGCGGCTGTAGCCGACCTTGTTCCGCAGGCGCCACAACGCGTAGTCGACGATCTCGTTGTGGTCGAACGCGAGCTCGGGAAGGGCAGTCGCATCGAACCACCGGACGTTCTCGATGGCGTGGTCCGTCTCGGCCTCGACGGCGCCGATCTCGTCGGCGCGCAGAAGCGCCCAGTACACGATCGAGACGACACGCGTCGGGGACCGGTCGACTGCTCCGAACGCGTAGAGCTGCTCGAGATAGGTCGGTGCCAGCCCGGTCGTCTCGGCGAGGGTGCGGGATGCCGCGGCATCCAGCCCCTCTGTCACGTCGAGCCATCCGCCGGGGAGCGCCCACTGACCCTCGTGCGGGTCGCGCGTGCGGCGCACGAGCGGGAGCACGACCTGGACGGCGTCGCTGCCGGAAAGCCGCCGGAGCGTGAAGATCACCGTCGACACCGCCACGCGGATCGCGTCGGTGTCGGCGGCGGGAGTGCCGGGGGAGCGGGGGTCGAGTGTTGTTCTGGTCATAGTGACTCTAACTGTCCCATCCGATAATAGTGTCAGTCTGACCAGAAGCCAAACCTCCGCCGTAACAACCTGCCGTCAGCGCGGTGCAGCGCGGCATCATCGGCGAGATCATGCGCCTGCGCGAGAAGCTCGGATTCGCCGTCATCTTCATCACGTACCACGACCTGCCGATGCTGATCGAGATCTCGGACCGCCTCGCGAGCACGAGCGCACTCGCACCCTGCTGGGCGCCGCGCCGGATCCCGAGAACCAGGGGATGCTGAGGGACGAGGTCCGCAGGGAGCTCGCCGCCGTACGCCGCTGACCCGCAATCGCGCGCCGCGGCCGCGCGTCGTCGGGGCGTGCTCACAGCCGCAGTGCGTAATCTGGCCGGACGAATGGCTCCGACCGGAGGGCACGGGAATGATCGTCTTCGACGTCATCATCGTCCTCGTCCTCGTTCTGGCGCTCATCACGGGAATCCGTCGCGGTTTCTTCGCGAGTATCGGAACGCTGGCCGGCCTCGCGGCCGGCGCATTCGCGGCATCGTGGCTGGCGCCGCTGGTGAGCAACCTGGTGCCGTCCCCGGCGTGGCGGACGGTGGCGGTGATCGCCACGGTGCTCGGGCTGCTCTTCGGCGGAGGTGCGCTCGGGGCCTGGCTCGGTTCCCTGCTGCGTTCCGGGGCCGACCGCCTGAAGCTCCGATGGGCCGAGCGATTCCTCGGGGGCATCGCGTCGGTGATCGCGGCCGCACTGGCGCTCGCGCTGGTTGCGCCGCCGCTGGTGATGGCGGGCATTCCGGGCGTGTCCGCCGCGGTGGGCTCGTCGTACGTGGTCAACGCGATCAAGACGGTCGTCCCGCCACCCGTCGAGGCGGCACTGGCCGAGCTGAGATCGTCGTTCCTCGCAGACGGCATCCCGCGCCTGGGTGAGCTTCTCGGACCCGCGAGGGTGAGGCCGACCGCGCCGCCGGTCGCCCTGGATGATCCCGAGCTGGCAACGGCCGCGGCATCCGTCGCGCGCGTCTCAGGCACCGCCTATGCGTGCGGGCGGGGAGCGACCGGGTCGGGCTTCGTCATCGCGCCCGACCGGATCGTGACCAACGCGCATGTCGTGGCGGGCGTCGATCTGCCTCTGGTCGAACTGCCGGGGCGGCCGGCGCGCGAGGGGCGGATCGTCTACTTCGACGAGGTCGTCGACCTCGCAGTGATCGCGGTCGAGGATCTGGGCGCCACGCCGCTCCGGCGCGCCGAGACCCTTGCGGCGGGCAGCTCGGCTGCTGTGCAGGGCTATCCTTTCGGCGGCCCGTTCACGATGACGAGCGCATCGGTGCGCGACACCGGCACGGCCATGATCCCCGACATCTACGACCGGACGACGAATCCGCGCGAGATCTACTCACTCCACTCCGTGGTGCGCCCCGGCAACTCCGGAGGCCCCGTCCTCACAGCCGACGGGGAGGTCGCCGGTGTCGTGTTCGCGCGCGCCGAGAACGACGAGAACCTCGGCTACGCGATGACGATGAAGGAGCTCGAGCCCGTCGCCGAGCTCGCGGGCGCCGCGACCGATCGTGTGTCGTCCGGCGACTGCGTCGGCTGACGGCACCGAACGGTATGCTTGCTGCGCAAGTCAATACGGCCCATCACCCGGGCGGGAGAGCCTCGGCAGTGCGATCGCCGAGCACCGAAGGAGCAAGCCTCCCCGCCAATCTCTCAGGTACGCGTACCGTTCGGGCAGGCCGACTCTGAAAAGCGATTCCGAGTGAAGCAAGAAATCGGGTTGAGTAAGGCGCCCCGGCGCCGCATCGAAACCCCACGTGAGACAACGCTCCGCGTCTCCGCGTGATCGCCCGCGAATCCGCCGACGGTGAAAACCCGTTCCTCGACAGGACGGGCGAAACTCTCAGGCCCATGACAGAGGGGGAGTTCACAGGCGCCTTCCGGCGTCTGCCCGTCCGCGACCGGGAGAACTCATGACAGAACTCCGTACCACTGCCCTGCACGACCGCCACGAGGCGCTCGGCGCCTCCTTCACCGACTTCGGCGGCTGGCTCATGCCGGTGCGCTACAGCTCCGACCTCGCCGAGCACCACGCGGTGCGATCCGGCGCGGGTCTCTTCGATATCTCGCACATGGCCGAGTTCCTCGTCACGGGTCGCGGTGCAGCGGCGTTCCTCGACTACGCTCTCGCCGGCGCGATCTCGCCGATGCGTGTCGGCAAGGCGAAGTACTCGCTGGTGCTCGCCGAGTCCGGCGGCATCGTTGACGATGTGATCGTCTACCGCCTCGCCGACGACCGCTTCCTCGTGATCGCCAACGCCGGGAACCGGGATGCCGTCGCCGGCGCGTTCGCCAATCGCATCGGCGGCTTCGAGACCGAACTCGAGGACCAGACCGACGACACGTCGCTCATCGCCGTGCAGGGGCCTGCCGCGCGCGAGATCGTCGAGGCGACCCGGGGCATCGCCGACGTCGCCCCGACGTTCGTCGACCTCGGCTACTACGCGTGCTCCACCGGCACGTTCCACGGCGAGCCCCTGTTCATCGCGCGCACCGGCTACACCGGCGAGGACGGCTTCGAGCTCCTCGTGTCGAACGGTGCCGCGGCCGCGCTGTGGGACGCCCTGCTCGCGGCGGGGGAGCCGCTCGGGCTCGTGCCCGCAGGACTCGCCGCGCGCGACACGCTTCGCCTCGAAGCCGGCATGCCGCTCTACGGCCACGAGCTGTCGCTCGACATCGTCCCGGCCCAGGCGGGCCTCGGCCGCGTCGTCGCGGCCGACAAGGCCGACTTCGTCGGCAAGGCGGGACTCGGCGCCGTGGTCGCGTCCGATGCCCCCGTGCTCGTCGGCCTTTCCGGTGAGGGCCGCCGCGCCGGCCGCGCCGGCTACGCCGTGTTCGATGGCGCCGACTCCGCGGCCCCGGTGGGAGAGATCACGAGCGGTGCACTCAGCCCGACCCTGGGGCATCCCATCGCCATGGCGTTCGTCTCGCCCGCTGCGAGCGCGCCCGGAACCGAGCTCTTCATCGACGTGCGGGGTACCCGCATCCCCGCGACCGTGACCGAACTGCCCTTCTACCGGAGGAACAAATGACCGATCTCACCGCCCTCAAGTACACCGCCGAGCACGAGTGGGTCGCCCTGGAGGGCGACGTCGCGACGGTCGGCATCACCTCGTACGCCGCTGACAAGCTCGGTGACGTCGTGTTCGTCGAGCTCCCCGCCGTGGGGAGCTCCGTGACCGCGGCGACCGTCGTAGGCGAGATCGAGTCCACGAAGTCCGTCGGCGAGCTCTACGCGCCGCTCACCGGCGAGGTCGTCGAGGTCAACGACGCCGTGGTCGACGACCCTTCGCTCGTGAACGCCGATCCGTTCGGCGCCGGCTGGCTCGTCAAGATCACGGTCGACCCCGCCGCCGTCGCGGATCTCCTCGACCGCGACGCGTACGTCTCGCTCACGGGCGGCGCCGAATGACGGGTCTGTTCGCCGACCGTCACATCGGGACGGATGCTGCGGCCCAGCGCACGATGCTCGACGCGCTGGGATACGACAGCGTCGACGCGCTCGTCGAGGCGGCGGTCCCGGCATCCATCCATGCCAAGCCTCGCGCGACGAGCGACATCCCACCCGCGGCGACCGAGGCCGAGGCGCTCGCCGAGCTCCGCGTGCTGGCGTCGCAGAACCGCACGGCGCGCGCGATGATCGGGCTGGGATACTACGACACGCTCACGCCATCGGTGATCGCGCGCAACGTGCTGGAGAACCCCTCCTGGTACACCGCTTACACGCCGTACCAGCCCGAGATCTCGCAGGGACGCCTCGAGGCGCTCATCAACTTCCAGACGATGGTGACCGACCTCACCGGGCTCGCGACGGCGAACGCCTCGATGCTCGATGAGTCGACCGCCGTCGTCGAGGGCATGCTGGTGGCCCGGCGTGCGTCGAAGGCGGCGTCGAACGTGTTCGTGGTCGACGCCGACGCGCTGCCGCAGACGAAGGCGCTCCTCGCGCACCGCGCGGCCGCCGTCGGCATCGAGCTCGTCGAACTCGACCTCGCCCGGGGCGCGATCCTTCCCGACGAGCTGTTCGGCGTGCTCGTGCAGTATCCGGGCGCGTCGGGCAACGTGTGGGACCCGGCCGGAGTGGTCGACGCTGCCCACGTGGCCGGGGGCCTCGTCGTGGTCGCGGCCGACCTCCTCGCGCTCACGCTGCTGCGCTCGCCCGGCTCGCTCGGCGCAGACGTCGCCGTGGGCACGACGCAGCGCTTCGGCGTGCCGCTCGGCTTCGGCGGCCCGCACGCCGGCTACATGGCGGTGCGCCAGGGACTGGAGCGTCAGCTGCCCGGGCGCCTCGTCGGCGTCTCGCAGGACGCCGCCGGCCACCCCGCGTACCGCCTCGCCCTGCAGACGCGCGAGCAGCACATCCGCCGTGAGAAGGCCACGTCGAACATCTGCACGTCGCAGGTGCTGCTGGCCGTCATGGCCTCGATGTACGCGGTGTACCACGGACCCGACGGGCTGCGTGCGATCGCGACCGACGTCGCGAAGAAGGCGGAGGCGCTCGCCGATCGGCTGCGCTCGTACGGACTCCCGCTGCGCTCCGACTCGTTCTTCGACACCATCCGCGTCGCGACGCCCGGTGCGTCGCGCCGCGTGATCGAGCGCGCCCGCGAGCGCGGCTACCAGCTGTTCTGGGTGGACGACGCGACGGTCGGCGTCTCGGTCGACGAGACGACGACCGCCGCCGACCTCGCCGCCGTCGCGTGGGCCTTCGGACTGCCCGAGCACGAATTCCTCGGTGCGGGGGAGCAGGGCGAACGCGTGCTTGCCTTCGCGGATGCTGCACCCCTGGCGGGTGTGCCGTCGGGGCTGCACCGCGTCGAGGAATTCCTCACACACCCGGTGTTCAACTCGCACCGCTCCGAGACGGCGATGATGCGCTACCTCAAGCAGCTCTCCGACCGCGACTACGCGCTGGATCGCGGCATGATCCCGCTGGGCTCGTGCACCATGAAGCTCAACGCGGCGACCGAGATGGCCGCCGTGTCGTGGCCCGAGTTCTCGCGCGTGCACCCGTTCGCGCCCGAGGACGACGTGCGCGGCTACCTCGCGATGATCGAGCAGCTCGAGGTGTGGCTCGCCGAGGTCACCGGGTACGACGCGGTGTCGCTGCAGCCCAACGCCGGTTCGCAGGGCGAGCTCGCGGGACTCATGGCGATCCGGGGCTACCACCGCGCGAACGGCGATCACGCTCGCACGGTGTGCCTCATCCCGTCGTCCGCGCACGGCACGAACGCGGCGTCCGCCGTGCTCGCGGGCATGCGCGTCGTCGTGGTCGCGTGCGACGAGGCCGGCAACGTCGACCTCGGCGATCTGCGCGCGAAGATCGCGGCGCACGCCGACGAGCTCGCGGCGCTCATGATCACGTACCCGTCGACGCACGGGGTCTACGAGCACGACGTGCTCGACATCACGCAGGCCGTGCACGACGCCGGCGGTCAGGTGTACGTCGATGGCGCGAACCTCAACGCACTCCTCGGCTACGCGCGCTTCGGCGACCTGGGCGGCGACGTCTCGCACCTGAATCTGCACAAGACGTTCGCCATCCCGCACGGCGGGGGCGGCCCCGGCGTCGGCCCGGTGGCGGCGAAGGCGCACCTCGCGCCCTACCTGCCCTCGCACCCGCTGTCGCAGCGAAAGGACCACGCGGGCGGCGTCTTCGACGGCGGCCCCATCTCGGCCGCACCGCATGGATCGGCCGGCATCCTTCCGATCTCTTGGGCGTACGTCCGGATGATGGGCGCCGAAGGACTGCGCAGTGCGACGGCGGCCGCGGTGCTCGCCGCGAACTACATCGCCGTGCGCCTGCGCGACCACTACCCGGTTCTCTACACCGGCGAGGACGGACTCGTCGCCCACGAGTGCATCCTCGACCTGCGTCCGCTCAAGGAGGCGACCGGGGTCTCGGTCGACGACGTCGCCAAGCGTCTCATCGACTACGGCTTCCACGCCCCGACGATGTCGTTCCCCGTCGCGGGCACGCTCATGGTCGAGCCGACGGAGTCCGAGGACCTCCCCGAGATCGAGCGCTTCATCGAGGCGATGATCGCCATCAAGGCCGAGGCCGACCGCGTCGGCGCGGGGGAGTGGCCGCAGGACGACAACCCGCTCGTGAACGCACCGCACACCGCCGAGTCCGCGGTCTCGGGCTCGTGGGAGCACCCCTACTCGCGGGAGACCGCCGTGTACCCGGTGCACACGCTGGTCCGCACGAAGTACTGGCCCCCGGTCCGCCGCATCGACCAGGCCTACGGCGACCGCAACCTCGTGTGCGCCTGCCCGCCGATCGAGGCCTTCGCCTGACGCGCCTTTGAGCCGACGGGATGCCGAGCTCCGCGGCATCCCGTCGCTCTCGCCTGCCCGTCGCTCCCGTTGTGCCGGTCGCCCCGGTGGTGCGCGTCCCCCCACCCATTCTTGCGAGGCTTCATCGGCGCACCGAGTGTTGAGCGGCGACACGTGGTCTCGGTGCACCGATGAAGTCTCGAGCGACGACGCGCGGGCGACGACGAGCGGGCACGACGAGCGGGCAGGGTCAGCTTCGGGGCGCGCGAGAACCGGGGGCGAGCAATCGCGTCAGCGAACGCAGCTCGGCGGTGTCTTCAGGACGCTCCGGTCTCAGCCCCGCCGCGATCAGGGCGGCGCGCAGTGGCGCGACGTGAGTCGCCTCGTACCAGCCCCAGTGGACAGTCGCCGCTACTCCCCGCTCGAGTAGTCGGGCGTCCCGCACGCGGCGGGCGCGCAGCATGGTTGCCGCGTCCATACCTGCATACTTCGCGTCACCGTCCGCCTCACCGCCGATTCTGGCGGCCTGCCACCAGTAGTCCAGCCGGAGGTCATCCTCGACCGTCTCCCCGTTGAACCGCTGCTGCAACTCGGGGACTGGGAACCCGAGCCACTCGATCACGGCGAGGCTGACGACCTCGAGAGTGGACTCGGGAACGCCCGTCGCACGGTCGAACACCCAGGCGGCGTGGCGCCGGCCGCGGCTGCTCCGCCGCGCGAGGTTCAGCGATCGCATGGCGGCGACGTCCACATCGTGATGGTGCCGAAGTACGCTGCACGCACCGGCCAGCCCGACGGCATGGTGATGGTGACGAGCCAGGTCTACTGCGATCTCGAGCGGAGCCGCGACCAGCAGCCCGCCGAGCTCCTCATGCTGCGGCAGCCGTTCGGCGATATGAACCCTGGTGCCGGAGACGACACGGGCGGTCGCCGCCGGACCCGCCACCACGTGAACGTCGCGAGGTTCACCGAAGACGGGCAGGCCGCGCAGCGCCGCGGCCGACTCGCGCACGAAGATGGCATCCGGATGGCGGGCAGCGGCGGCATGGACTCGAGCAAGATAGCGATCCCACGGCGCCAGTGCATGCCAAGCGCCGGCATCGGCGTAGACTCCGCGGGTCACCACGACCCAGCGACCTTGACGGATCGCGCGATCGGCGTGGGGCTCAGCGCTGCGTCGGAACAGCTCGAGCGGGCTGGGGACGACGTCGGGGGCGGATACATGGACGCGCATCGACCCAGCGTGCTCCCTTCGCACCACGTCGTGACGCGGCATCCGTCCCATCGCTGCACAACCCACGCATCAGCGTCGCTGTGGAGGACGCGCGCCGCGATGCCTTCGCCACGCCGTCCACAGATCGCCGCGAGACGTCATCTGCGCACCGAGACGTCGATGGGGGACAGCAGTCTCGGCGCGCCGTCGAAGTCTCGCGGGGAGGCGGCCGGCGGGGCGGCGGGAACAGCTGTGGGTGAGGGCGGGCAGGAGCGGGGACGGATGCTGCGGCCACGGGCATCCGCGAGCCGTCAGGCTGCGGGGGCCGGCGTCGGGGTCGGGGTGGGTGTGGGCGTCGGCGTGGGGATGGGGGCGAAGACGCCGGGCCACAGCGCGGCCGCGAGCGGATACCCGACGAAGGCGACGACGTCGAGGAGCGTGTGCGCGATGACGAGCGGCATGACGCGGCCCCAGCGCCGGTAGCACCAGCCGAAGACGACGCCCATCACGACGTTTCCGACGATCGCACCGATGCCCTGGTACGCGTGATATGCGCCGCGCAGGGCGGCGGAGGTCAGGATGATGGCCCAGTCGTTCCAGCCGAACCGGCGCAGCCGGTCGAACAGGTAGCCGATGAAGATGACCTCCTCGGTCAATCCGGCTCGCAACGCCGACAGCACCAGCAGCGGCACCGTCCACCACGCCGCGTCGAGAGGGGACGCGACCACCGCGACGGTGACGCCGAGCGCGCGACCGGCCGCGTAGAGAGCGAGGCCTGGCACGCCGATGACGGCGGCGAGAAGGATGCCGCGGCCGAGGTCTCCGCCGAACCTCGAGAAGTCGAGTCCGATGCGGCGCAGCGCGTTGCTCCCCGGCTCCCAGAGGAGGTAGACGACGAGCGCCACGAGCGCGAGTGCGAAGAAGACGGCGAGCAGCTGGTACAGGATGTCCCAGACGGCCTGCGCGTCACGCGAAGGGTTCACCTGCGTCTGCTGCTGGCCCAGCGGCACCGGCGCGAGGAGCTTGCGCACGAGCGACAGCACCGAGTACACGGCGGACTGTCCGACCGTGATCGCCAGGACGATCCAGACCTCCCAGGTCAGGCGGCGCCTGTCGTACTTCGAGAGGGGCGAGAGCGTAGTGGAAACCCCACTGTTTGCGGGAGGGGTTAGCGGCGTCATCTTGTCAGATTGTCACACTCCAGATCGATTGAGTTAAGGCTCTGTAACGTTTTCGCCGTTTGTTTTGACCATCTCAGTAGGGGTGCTTATCGTTTTCCCATCCGCGCGCAGGTCCGGCTCGAGTCGGATTGGCGTGCAAGTGTCCCTTTTCACAGGAGGAAAGAGTGTCTGAAAAGACGTGGCGCAAGCGCGCCCTTGCGGCGGGAGTCGGGGTCAGCGCGCTGACCCTCGTCCTTGCCGCGTGCTCGGCGCCAGGAGGCGGCGACAACGAGGAGTCCGCCCCCGAGGTGGTCGACACGCAGATCATCCTTGCCGAGACGAACGAGACGACGAGCTTTAACCCTGCCACCCCGCAGAGCAACCTCGACATCAACGGCAAGCTCTGGTACGCGACGCACGAGACCTTCGCCTACATCAACGACCAGATGGAAGTCGTGCCGAACGAGTCGTTCGGCACGATGGAGAAGGTCTCCGACGACCCGCTGACAGTCACGTACACCCTGAACGAGAACGCACAGTGGTCTGACGGCACGCCGGTGACTACCGACGACCTGCTTCTCGGCTGGGCTTCCGGTTCCGGGTACTACGACGACGCGACGCTCGATGACGAGGGCACCGTCACCGGCGGAACCCAGTACTTCACCATCGCAGGCTCGACGTCCGGACTCTCCGACACTGAGGTGCCCGAGGTGAGCGAAGACAAGAAGTCGCTGACGCTCGTCTACGACGTTCCTTACGTGGACTGGAACCTCCAGTGGCTCTTCGACCAAGACGCCAACCCGCTTCCCTTCCACGTCGTGGCTGAGAAGGCCGGCGTGACGTCGGAGGAGTTCATGGAGGCGCTCACCTCGACGCCCCGTGGCAATCCCGACGCCCCCGTCGAGCCGAACGCCACGATCAAGGCCGTCGCCGACGTCTGGAACACCGGCTTCGACGTGACGTCGCTTCCCGACGACGAGTCGCTCTACCTCTCGAACGGTCCGTTCATCGTCGATTCGTGGGAGCCCACCCAGTCGATGACGCTCAAGATCAACGAGAACTACAAGGGCGACCGTGACCCCGCGTACTCGAACCTGGTCTTCCGGTTCGTCGGTGACTCGCAGGCCCAGGTGACCGCGCTCCAGAACGGCGAGGTCGACATCATCAACCCGCAGGCGGGTGGCGACACGCTGCAGCTCCTCGAGAGCATCGACGGCATCGAGATCCTCACGGGTCCGCAACTCTCGTACGACCACGTGGATCTGTCCCACCGCGGCGAGTGGGCCGATCCCGCCGTCCGCGAGGCGTTCATGAAGATCATCCCGCGCCAGCAGATCGTCGACACCGTGGTGAAGCCGATCAACCCGGACGCCTCGGTCCTCAACTCGCAGACGTTCGTCACCTCGCAGGGCGCGCCTTACGAGAAGACCGTCGAGACGAACGGATCCGACGCGTACGCCGAGGTCGACGTCGAGGGCGCCAAGGAGCTCCTCGCCGGACGCACCCCCACGGCGCGCATCCTCTACAACATCAACAACCCGAACCGCGTCGCAGCGTTCGAGGCCATCCAGGCCACGGCGACCGAGGCCGGCTTCAAGGTGGAGGACATCGGTCGTGAGGACTGGAGCGCACAGCTCTCGAGCGACATCTACGACGTCTCGATCTTCGGGTGGATCTCGCCCGGTGTCGGCAACGAGGACATTCCGCAGATCTTCGCGTCGGACGGTGGGTCGAACTTCACGGGTGTGAGCATCCCCGAGGTCGATGAGCTCGCGGCTCAGATCCAGCAGATGACCGACCCGGCAGATGTCGAGGAGGCCCGCATCAAGGTGGACCAGCTGCTCTTCGAGGACTTCTACGGCCTGCCGATCTTCCAGAGCCCCGGCGTGGAAGCCCACACCGACCGGATCTCGGGCGTGACCTTCATGGCCAACCAGACCGGTCCGATCTGGAACTTCTGGGAGTGGACCGCTGAGGAGACGGCTGAGTAATCAGCTGATCGTCTGACGCACGCACGACACTTGGGGCGTCGGGAATCCACCCGGCGCCCCAAGCGCGTGCTGCCCTCACCGTCCACACTACGGCCGCACACGTCGTCATCCCCGACACCCTGGGGATGCCTGAGCGCGGCTGATAACGTTTGTCCATGAAGGGGCAACCCAGTGCTTAGTTTCGTTCTGCGGCGCATCGGGGTCTCGATCCTCATCCTCATCGCCGCATCCTTCATCATGTACACCTTGGTGTCGCTCGCGAAGGATCCCCTCCAGGATCTCTACGCCTCCAACAGCCCCAACAAGGATGCGCTCATCGCCCAGCGCACCGAATGGCTGAATCTCGACCAGCCGATCCCGGTCAGGTGGTTGGGCTGGCTCGCCGGCGCGGCGCGTTGCGTCATCCCCTTCGGCGGATGCGACCTGGGTGTCACCATTCAGAACCAGGACGTCTCCGTGCTGCTCGGCCGCGCGATGTCCTCCACTCTTCAGCTCGTGACAGCCGCCACGATCTTCGCGATCGTGCTGGGTATCACCGTCGGCATCATCTCCGCGCTCCGCCAGTACAGCGCCGTCGACTACACGTTCACCTTCTCGAGCTTCTTCCTCTACTCGCTCCCCTCGTTCCTGATGGGTGTGCTGCTCAAGGTGTTCGTCGCCCTCGGGTTCAACAACTGGCTGCAAGACCCCGTCTTCTCCTGGGCCTGGATCATCGGCCTTGCGCTGATATCCGGCATCTTCTGGCAGGCGGTCATCGGGGGGGCCCGGCAGCGCCGCCTGGTCGTCTTCGTAGCCTCGGTGCTCGTCACCGGCCTGATGGTCTACGGGATGTCGGTCACGGAGTGGTTCCTCGACCCGTCGATCGGACCCGTTCTCACCCCGCTCCTCATCGCCGCGTTCGGCGCGTCGATGGTCCTGCTGATCGCCGGCGCGAGGGCGCGCTACGCGTGGCGGACGGCCGGGGTGACGGTGCTCGTGCTCGTCGCGGCCTACTTCGCACTCAATCCGTTCCTCCAGTCCTTCAACGTCTGGGGCGTCATCGCCCTCTTCTTCATCGCTGGCGCTGCGGGCGGGGTGGTCGGATTCTTCCTCGGCGAGTTCGACAAGGGCCCAGCGATCCGGATCGGCGTGCTCACCGGAGTGCTCGGGATGGGGGTGATCATCGTCGACCAATACATGCGCAACTGGAACTCCTACGTCAACAATCCGCGGATCAACGGACGACCCATCCCGACGGTCGGCTCCGAGACCCCGAACCTTCAGGGCGACTTCTGGATCCAGAGCACTGACACGTTCATGCACCTGTTGCTGCCGACGATCAGCCTGATGCTGATCTCGTTCGCCGGCTACACGCGGTACGCCCGCGGCGGCATGCTCGAGACCCTCAACCAGGACTACATCCGGACGGCTCGCGCGAAGGGACTGCCTGAGCGAACCGTCGTCGTGCGGCACGCGTTCCGCAACTCCCTGATTCCGATCACCACGATCGTCGCGGCCGACGTCGGCGCTCTCATCGGGGGCGCGATCATCACCGAGCGCATCTTCGCGTTCAGCGGGATGGGAGCCCTGTTCAACAGCGGTCTCAACAACTCAGATCCCAATCCGGTGATGGCGTACTTCGTCGTGATCGCCGTCGTCGCGATCACCTTCAACTTCCTCGCCGACCTCGCGTACTCGGCACTAGACCCGAGAGTGAGGGTCAAGTGATGACGATCCCCATTGGAGAGAACTTCGAAGCTCCCTCGGAGCCGGCCGCCGACCCGACCCAGGTGCTGACCGCAGAGGAAAAGGGGTTGAGCCAGGGACGGTTGATCCTGCGAAGGTTCCTGGCCCACAAGCCCGCCCTCGTCAGCATCGTGCTGTTCGTGCTCATCGTCGGGTTCGCGATCTCCGCGACCGGCATCTTCGGTATCCCCGGCTGGTGGAAGTGGAACTACACCTCGCTGCTGCCGATCCAGAATGGCGGGAAGCCGACCCTCACGCTGTGGCCGTTCTCGCTGGGAGACCACCCCTTCGGTCAGAACAACGTGGGCAAGGACTACTTCGCGATGGTCATGCGCGGCCTCGTCAACTCCGCCTACATCATGTTCATCATCGGCGGCATCGCGGCCTTCATCGGGGTCGTGGTCGGCGCGATCGCCGGGTACTACCGCGGCTGGGTGGACTCCGTCCTCATGCGTCTGACGGACATCGTGATCGTGATCCCGATCATCGTCATCGGCGCCGTGGTCGGCTCGGCAGTGGGTGGGCTCGGGCCGCTGGTTCTCGCGATCTTCCTGGGATTCTTCGCGTGGACCGGAATCGCGCGACTGGTGCGGGCCGAGTTCCTGTCGCTGCGAGAGCGCGAGTTCGTCGAAGCGGCGCGCGTGGCGGGAGCCTCGGATCTGCGGATCATCTTCCGGCACATCCTCCCCAACGCGATCGGGGTCGTGATCGTCTCGACGACACTGCTCATCGCGGCCGCCATCATCCTGGAGACGTCTCTCTCGTTCCTCGGCTACGGTGTGCGCAGTCCGGAGGTCTCGCTCGGATTGCTCATCAGCCAGAATGAGGCGGCGTTCCAGACGCGGCCGTGGCTGTTCTGGTGGCCTGCGGTGTTCATCGTGATCCTCTCGCTCCTCGTGAACTTCGTGGGCGATGGACTGCGGGATGCCTTCGACCCGCGGCAGAAGCGCATCCGCTTCAGCAAGGTGAAGGACCTGCCCGCCGATGCGGTCGTCGAGAGCGGAACCGCCACCGACGTCCCGGAGGGCGTCGTGATGACGACGGCCGGGGTCGCGGTCAATGACGGCGTCTCCAGCGACGAGTCCGCCGGTGCCTCCGGCGAGGGCGAGGTCCGCAGATGACCAGCGACGTGCGGGGGCTGCGGCTCTCAGCCCGTCAGCGCGAACACGACTACGGTGGCTGCAGCCAGCAGCGCGCCGGCGATGATCACGGTGGCGTCCCAGTGGCGCGACACGGTCAGTTCGTCCGCGACGCCGACAGTGACCAGGCCGCTGTCCAGCCTTCGCTCCCACTCGTCCCGCACGAGCGTTGCGGCGTCTCCGGAATCGCTCCCGAGGAGATCGCCCGTCCGCGGCGCGCCCCCCACGGACCTCGCCTCGCGGTGGAGCGGACGGCGGCCGATGATCTGCGAGGTCAGCATGCCGGGGGCGGGTGCGGACCACACCGCGAAGCGCCGACCGGGAGTGACGAGCGTCAGAGCATGCTTGGTGTCGACGTGGATCAGCGCCTCCCAGGGGATGTCGACGCTGTGCGTCACATTGCGCACGTGCACCCCCGCCCCGCTCACCGCTATTCCGGGGCGCCACAACGCGGCCCAGCCGAAGAACACCGCCAGCGCCGCCGCCGGGTAGATCCAGGCCATGCCGGGTTCCGAGCCCCACAGCGCGACGCCGGCGATCAGTGTCGCCGCCGCCCAGACCAGGATCGCCATGATCCGGTTGAAGCGGGAATGCAGGATGTCGTTCGCGTGCGCCACGCTCTTATTCTCACCCCCCATGTCAGGAACTTTGGATGAACCAGTCCCGAAACCGTTCGTCGTATGACGGCCATCTGCTCGAGGTCAGTGGACTGTCCGTCGACTTCGCCGTCGACAACTATTGGGTACCCGCTGCCAAGAGCCTCGAATACTCGGTCGACGGCGGCAGCGCCCTGGCCATCGTCGGTGAATCCGGCTCGGGCAAGAGCGCGAGTTCGATGGCGATGCTCGGTCTGCTGCCCTCCAACGCGCGTGTGGGCGGCAGCGTCAAGCTCGCCGGTCGCGAGCTCATAGGTCTCAAGAAGGATGCCCTGCAACGAGTGCGCGGGAGTGAGATCGCCGTCATCTTCCAGGAACCCATGACCGCGCTGAATCCCGTGTACACGGTCGGCTCTCAGATCGTCGAGACGCTGCGCATCCACTTCGGCATCACGCCGAGTGCGGCGAAGGAGCGCGCCCTGGAGCTGCTGGAAATGGTCGAACTGCCCGATCCGCTCAAGGCGTTCAGCTCCTATCCGCACCAGCTGTCGGGCGGTCAGCGTCAGCGCGCGATGATCGCTCAGTCGATCTCGTGCGATCCATGGCTTCTTATCGCCGACGAGCCGACGACGGCGCTGGATGTGACCGTGCAGGCGGAGATCCTCGATCTCATGCGCGACCTGCGGCATCGACTGGATTCGGCGATCCTGCTCATCACCCACGACATGGGGGTGGTCGCCGACCTCGCCGACGACATCGTCGTGATGCGCAAGGGGGAGATCGTCGAGCGTGGAACGGTCGAAGGGGTCTTCGCCAGCCCGCAGCATCCTTACACGCAGCAATTGCTCGCCGCCGTGCCGCGGATCGGCGATGCGCAGGGCGAATCGATCGACACGACCGCGGCGCTCGCAGGTGACACGTCGGTGATCCGCCTGGCCGAGGTCGCCGCACGTGAGGACGACAAGCGGCGCGGGGGTCTCGGCGCTCCCGTGCTCGACTTCCAGGATGTCGCGATCGACTACCCGAAGCGCGGCCGAGTTCCCGCGTTCCGCGCGGTGGAGCACGCGAACTTCTCCATCTACCCCGGTGAGGTCACGGGCCTCGTGGGCGAGTCCGGTTCGGGCAAGACCACGGTGGGCCGCGCCGCCATCGGACTCCTTCCGATCGCCGACGGCAAGGCCGAGGTGGTCGGCTATGACATCTCGAAGGCCGACCGGCGCCTCCTGCACAAGGTGCACAAGGACGTCGGCATCGTCTTCCAGGACCCGTCGTCGTCGCTCAATCCGCGTCTGCCGATCGGCCAGTCCATCGGCGAGCCGATGCTCCTGGCGGGGCTCGCGAAGGGCCGTGGGCTCGATGTGAAGGTGCAGGAGCTGCTGGATGCGGTCGAGCTGCCCCGCTCTTACCGCAACCGGTACCCGCACGAGCTGTCGGGCGGTCAGAAGCAGCGCGTCGGCATCGCGCGTGCCCTGTCGCTGCAGCCCAAGCTGCTCATCGCGGACGAGCCGACCTCGGCGTTGGACGTGTCGGTGCAGGCCACGGTCCTGCAGCTGCTGCGACAGCTTCAGGCCGACATGGGATTCGCGTGCCTCTTCATCAGTCACGACCTCGCAGTCGTCGACTCGCTGGCCGACCGCATCATCGTGATGCACCACGGCAAGATCGTGGAGCAGGGCGCGACGGGTCAGATCCTGCGCGCGCCCCAGGAGGACTACACGCGTCGCCTCATCGCGGCGATCCCGGTGCCGGACCCCGAGGAGCAGCGCGTGCGCCGCGAAGCGCGTGCCGCCCTGCTCGAGGCGGGCCTGGAGGGCTGATCCGGCGCCGAAAGGCGACACACAGCAGTGCCCAATAGAATGGGGATGCCGGCACTCCGGCATCCCCATTCTCTTTCAAGGATTCCCTCATGGCGCGCGCCCTCCGTCCGGACCTCCGCAACGTGGCTATCGTCGCTCACGTCGACCACGGCAAGACCACCCTCGTCGACGCGATGCTCCGCCAGACCGGCTCGTTCGGCGAGCACGCTCACGTCGAGGAGCGCGCGATGGACTCGAACGACCTCGAGCGCGAAAAGGGCATCACGATTCTCGCGAAGAACACCGCGATCACGTACAACGGTGCCCACACCGACGTCCCGGTCACCATCAACGTCATCGACACCCCCGGCCACGCCGACTTCGGCGGCGAGGTCGAGCGCGGCCTGTCGATGGTCGACGGCGTCGTGCTGCTCGTCGACGCGAGCGAGGGTCCGCTCCCGCAGACCCGCTTCGTCCTCCGCAAGGCGCTGGAGGCGAAGCTGCCCGTCATCCTCCTGGTCAACAAGACCGACCGCCCCGACGCGCGCATCGCCGAGGTCGAGGAGGAGGCGCACGACCTGCTGCTCGGGCTCGCGTCCGACCTTCACGAGGATGTGCCCGATCTCGACATCGACGCGTTGCTCGACGTCCCCGTCGTGTACGCGTCGGGCCGCGCGGGCGCAGCATCGCGTACCCGTCCCGCCAACGGCGAGCTCCCCGACAACGCCGACCTCGAGCCGTTGTTCGAGGCGATCCTCGAGCACGTGCCCGCTCCGTCGTACGACGACGAGGCGCCGCTGCAGGCGTGGGTCACGAACCTCGACTCGAGCCCGTTCCTCGGCCGCCTCGCGCTGCTGCGCGTCTTCAACGGCACGCTGAAGAAGGGTCAGACGGTCGCCTGGGTGCGTCACGACGGGACGCACTCGAACGCCCGCATCACCGAGCTCCTCAAGACGCGCGCGCTCGAGCGTTACCCTGCAGAGGAGGCTGGCCCCGGCGACATCGTCGCCATCGCCGGGATCGAGGAGATCACGATCGGCGAGACGATCGCCGACCCCGAGGACGTCCGGCCGCTCCCGGCGATCACGGTCGACGACCCCGCCATCTCGATGACGATCGGAACGAACACCTCTCCGCTGGTCGGCAAGGTCAAGGGGCACAAGGTCACCGCCCGTATGGTGAAGGACCGCCTGGACCGCGAGCTCATCGGCAACGTCTCGCTCAAGGTCGTCGACATCGGACGCCCCGACGCGTGGGAGGTGCAGGGCCGCGGCGAGCTCGCACTCGCGATCCTCGTCGAGAACATGCGCCGCGAGGGCTTCGAGCTCACCGTGGGCAAGCCGCAGGTCGTCACGCGCAAGGGCGAGGACGGCAAGGTCAAGGAGCCCTTCGAGCACCTTACGATCGACGCCCCCGAGGAGTACCTCGGCGCGATCACCCAGCTGATGGCATCGCGCAAGGGCCGTATGGAGACGATGGTCAACCACGGCACCGGCTGGGTGCGCATGGAGTTCATCGTGCCGTCGCGCGGCCTCATCGGGTTCCGCACCGAGTTCCTCTCGATGACGCGCGGCACCGGGATCGCCAACGCGATCTCACACGGCTACGACGACTGGGCGGGTCACATCGTCGCCCGCCAGAACGGTTCGATCGTGGCCGACCGTGCCGGCGTCGTCACCCCGTTCGCCATGATCGCGCTGCAGGAGCGGATGAGCTTCTTCGTGCAGCCCACCGAGGAGGTCTACGAGGGCATGGTCGTCGGCGAGAACTCGCGCGCCGACGACATGGATGTGAACATCACCAAGGAGAAGAAGCTCACGAACATGCGGTCCTCGACCGCTGACGCGTTCGAGTCGATGACTCCGCCGCGCCTCCTCTCGCTCGAGGAGAGCCTCGAGTTCGCCCGCGACGACGAATGCGTCGAGGTGACGCCCGAGAAGGTTCGCATCCGCAAGGTGATCCTCGACGCGACCGAGCGCGGCCGCGCCGCCTCGCGCCTCAAGCGCCAGGACGCCAACGCGTAGTCCTGGAACGGATGCCGCGACCCCGCGCCCTGCGAAGGCGCAGGGCCGCGGCATCCGTCGTGTCGGAAGGACGCGATCGGCGGGCGCGCGGCCCTGCGCCTGATGTCGGCCCCGTCGATAGCATGACGAGGTGACCCTCGACCCGCATTTCGACGCTGCGCCCAGCGCCGGCGAGGGCCGCAGGGCCGTGCGCGAGGGGCTCGGGGTCGCGCTGGCGACCAGTGCGTACGGCATCTCGTTCGGCGCTCTCGCGGTCGCCGCCGGGCTCGACGTCTGGCAGACGTGCGTGCTGAGTCTCGTGATGTTCACCGGCGGGTCGCAGTTCGCGTTCGTCGGCATCGTGGGTGCCGGGGGACTGGCCGCGGTGCCGGCCGCGATCCCGTCGGCGGCGCTGCTCGGGGTACGCAATGTGGCCTACGGCATCCGCATGTCTCCGGTGGTGGGCGCCGGGTTCTGGCGCCGCGCTGCTGCGGCGCAGTTCACGATCGACGAGTCGACGGCGGTGGCGCTCGCCCAGCGCTCACCGCACGCGCGGGCGCTGGGGTTCTGGGTGACCGGCATCGGGATCTACGTCGGCTGGAACCTGTCGACGCTCGCGGGCGCGCTGCTCGGCGACGTGCTCGGCGACGTCCGCGCCTACGGGCTCGACGCGGCGGCGGCCGCGGCGTTCCTCGCGCTGCTGTGGCCGCGCCTGCGCGCGCGGCAGCCCATCGTGGTCGGCGTGGCCGCGGCCGTCGTCGCGACCGTCCTCACGCCGGTCCTCATGCCTGGTCTCCCGGTCATCGTCGCGGCACTCGTCGCGATCGTGGTCGGCGCGACGAACTGGCTCGGCAGAGACGACCGGGTGGACGCCGAACCTGACGACGTCGCCGAGCGGGAGGGGCTGCCGTGACGATGTGGACCGCCATCCTCGCGGCCTCGATCATCTGCGTCGCGCTCAAGACCGTGGGGTATCTCATCCCTTCGAACTGGGTCGAGGCGCCCACGCCGATGCGCATCGCGGACCTCCTCACGGTAGCGCTGCTCGCGGCCCTCGTCGCCGTGCAGACCCTCGGCGCGGGGCAGGCGGTCGTGGTCGATGCGCGGGTTCCCGCCGTGCTCGTCGCGGCGGGCCTGCTGATGCTGCGGGCGCCGTTCCTCGTCGTGGTGATCGCTGCGGCGCTCGTGGCAGCGCTGCTGCGGCTGTGGGGCTGGGCGGCGTGACCCGCTGGCCAAGCCGGCACGGGGCGAGCGGGAGTGCCGACATCCGCTCGGTACCATCGATGCATGCGTCCCTCCGTTCCCGCCCGCATCGGCAGCTGGATCATCGCCATGCTGGTGGGACTGGTCTACGGGGTCGCCGGTACGGTGGCCCACGCGTACGCGATCGGCTGGTTCCCGCTGGGCATGATCCTTGCCGTGATCGGCTCGGGAGCGCTGCTGCTCGCCGTGCGACTGCTCACCTCCGACCGATGGGCGACCCTCGCGACGGGCGTCGGAATGATGGTGTCGATCCTCGTGTTCTCGGGCAGCGGCCCCGGCGGCTCGGTCGTCGTGCCCGAGTCGGAGCTCGGAGTCGTGTGGACCATCGCGGTGCCGATCCTTGTGGCGCTGGCCGTGGCCTGGCCGGATCGCATCCCCCGGATGGAGTGAGCGCGCGTCGCACGGAGGATCGCTGCCGGAGGTCGCGGCTAGACTGGCCGGGTGACGTACGTGATCGCCCTTCCCTGCGTGGACGTCAAGGACCGCGCCTGCATCGACGAGTGTCCCGTGGACTGCATCTACGAGGGCGACCGGTCGCTGTACATCCACCCCGACGAGTGCGTCGACTGCGGCGCCTGCGAGCCGGTCTGCCCGGTCGAAGCGATCTATTACGAAGACGACCTCCCTGACGAGTGGCAGGACTACTACAAGGCCAACGTCGAGTTCTTCGACGACATCGGATCCCCGGGTGGTGCCGCCAAGGTCGGCGTCATCCACAAGGATCACCCGATCATCGAGGCGCTCCCGCCGCAGGAACACTGACGTGGGGGTCGCCGACCTCGCCGATTACCCCTGGGATGCGGTCGCGCCCTACGCCGCGCGCGCACGCTCCCACCCCGACGGGCTCGTGGACCTGTCGATCGGCTCGCCCGTCGACGCCACGCCCGCCATCGTCGCCGAGGCGCTCACCGTTGCGACCGACGCGCACGCGTACCCGCAGACCGTCGGCACGCCGAAGCTGCGTGCGGCCATCGCGAGCTGGTACGACCGTCGCCGCGGCGTTCCCGGGCTGACACCCGACGACGTCCTCCCGACCGTCGGGTCGAAGGAGCTCGTCGCACTCCTCCCGCTGCTGCTGGGCCTCGGGCCTGGCGATCTCGTCGTGCATCCGCGTGCCGCCTACCCCACTTATGAGGTCGGGGCGCGCCTGGTGGGCGCCATGCCCGTCGCTGCTGACGACCCCGCGGAGTGGCCCGAGGGCACGCGCCTCGTCTGGGTGAACTCCCCCGGCAACCCCGATGGCCGAGTGCTCGACGTCGACGCGCTGGGCGCTGCGGTCGGACGCGCCCGTGAGCTCGGTGCCGTGCTGGCGTCCGACGAGTGCTATGCGGAGCTGGGGTGGGATGCCCCGTGGGACACGCAGCCGGTGCCCTCGGCGCTCGACCCTCGCGTGACCGGAGGCGACCTGCGTGGCGTCCTCTCGGTCTACTCGCTGAGCAAGCAGTCGAATCTCGCCGGGTATCGCGCCGCGTTCCTGGCCGGCGATCCCGCCGTGATCGGGCGCCTCCTGACGGCGCGGAAGCACCTCGGTCTCATGCTGCCGCTTCCGGTCCAGGCGGCCATGACCGCCGCGCTCGAGGACGACGCGCACGTCGCCGCCCAGAAGGAGCTCTACCGACGCCGGCGCGAGGTGCTGCGTCCCGCGGTCGAGGCCGCGGGTTTCCGCATCGACGCCAGCGAGGGTGGCCTGTACCTGTGGGCGACCGAGGAGCGAGACGCGTGGGAGAGCCTCGGCCGTCTCGCAGACCTCGGCATCCTCGCAGGCCCCGGCCACTTCTACGGCACGCACTTCCCGCAGCACGTCCGACTGTCGCTCACTGCGACGGACGAGCGCATCGCGGCGGCGGCCGAACGCCTCCGCGCGGCATCAGACATCTCGATCTGAGGATTCCTCTATCGGATGTCGCGGCCCTTTGGTCATGTCAACAGTAGGCGCGACGGCGCACTAGGCTGTAGGGACGCGGCGACGCGGCATCCCCCGTCCCGCCCCTCCGTTCTGCTGCAGCCCTCTCGCTGGCGCCGCACAGGACTGGACGACACCCCCGGTACGACCAGAAATCGCGAGGAGGCGCCGTGAGCGACGCGGGCACCCAGCAGGAGAAGGCCACCCTCACGATCGGTGACAGCACCGCCGAGTTCCCGCTCCTGCGGGGCACCGACGGCACACCGAGCGTGGACCTCTCCACCCTCACCCGCCAGACCGGCTACACGGCTCTCGACTACGGCTTCGTGAACACCGCGGCGACCAAGTCCGCGATCACGTACATCGACGGCGACGAGGGCGTGCTGCGCTACCGCGGCTACCCGATCGAGCAGCTCGCGAAGAACAGCACGTACCTCGAGGTCGCGTGGCTGCTCATCTACGGCGAGCTGCCGAGCGCGGACCAGCTGGCCGAATTCGACGAGAAGATCCGCCGGCACACGCTGCTGCACGAGGACCTCAAGCGCTTCTTCTCCGCATTGCCGCACACCGCGCACCCGATGTCGGTGCTGTCGTCGGCCGTATCGGCGCTCTCGACCTATTACGAGCACCAGTCCGACCCCAACAACCCCGAGCACGTCGAGCTGAACACGATCCGGATGCTCGCGAAGCTCCCGGTGATCGCGGCCTACGCGCACAAGAAGAGCATCGGCCAGGCATTCCTGTACCCCGACAACTCGCTGGGCTTCGTGGACAACTTCCTGAAGCTCAACTTCGGCGTCCTGTCGGAGGTCTATCACGTCGACCCCGTCATGTCGCGGGCTCTCGAGCGACTGCTCATCCTCCACGAGGACCACGAGCAGAACGCGTCCACCTCCACCGTCCGCCTCGTCGGCTCGACCGGCGCGAACCAGTTCTCGTCGATCTCGGCCGGAATCAATGCGCTCTACGGCCCGCTGCACGGCGGCGCGAACGAGGCCGTGCTCGATATGCTGGCCCGCATCCGCGACTCCGGCGAGAGCGTTCAGCGGTTCGTCGAACGGGTCAAGAACAAGGAAGACGGCGTGAAGCTCATGGGCTTCGGGCACCGCGTCTACAAGAACTACGACCCGCGTGCGAAGCTGGTCAAGGAGTCCGCTGACGAGGTGCTCTCCGCCCTCGGGGTGAGCGATCCGCTGCTCGACCTGGCCAAGGAGCTCGAAGAGATCGCGCTCAACGACGCGTACTTCCAGGACCGCCGCCTGTACCCGAACGTGGACTTCTACACGGGCGTGATCTACAAGGCGATGGGCTTCCCGACCCGCATGTTCACGGTGCTGTTCGCCATCGGGCGCCTGCCCGGGTGGCTCGCGCAGTGGCGTGAGGCGGCGAGCGACCCCCAGACCAAGATCGGCCGCCCGCAGCAACTGTACGTCGGTGCCGAGGAGCGCAACTACCCCGGTCTGTCCTGACCTGACTCGCAGGAAAGACGGATGCCGCGCCCCGGAGTGGGGGCGCGGCATCGTCGTCGAGCGGGCGTACCGTCGCGCGTCAGCCGACCTCGGCCAGCGTCGCTTCGTCGGTGTTCTGGGGAACGGTCGGGGGCGCAGCATCCGTCCGTCCGCGCGGCCGGACCGTGAGCACCAGGATCGCGGCGACGACCGCCCCGGTGGCGAGCGTCAGCCAGGCGACCGCGTAGCCGTCGAGCGCGGGCGCGCCGCCGGGCTCGACCGTGCCGAAGACGACGGCCGTCGTGAAGGCGGAGCCGACCGCTGATCCGATCGTGCGCAGATTGGCGTTGACGCCGGTCGCGATGCCGGTGCGGTCCGCGGACACGCTCTCGACGATGATGCTCGCCGTCGACGCGTACGCGAGGCCGATGCCGAGTCCGAACACGCCGCCGGCGATAGCGAGGGTGACGAGCGTCTCGTGGTCGAGGACGGCGAACACGACGCCGCCCGCCATGAGCAGCGCGCCGATTGCCATCATGAGCCGCAGCGGGATGACACGGGCGATGGCGCCGGTCGCGAAGCCGACGCTCGACATGCCGACGAGGAGGGGGAGCAGCGCCAGCCCGGCGGCCTGCACGCCGAGTTCGAGGCCCCAGCCCGAACTCGCCGGAGTCTCGAGGAACTGGGGGAGGTAGCCCCAGAACCCGAAGGCGGCGGCTCCGATCAGGAGAGCGGCGGCGTTCACGGGCCAGATGGCCCGGGATGCCATCAGGCGGAGGTCGACGAGCGGCTCCGACGATCGGAGCTCCGAGACCACCCACCCGAACATGAGCACCACGGCCGCTGCGAACAGCGCGAGGGTGAGCGGCGAGGTCCAGCCCCAGCGCCCACCCGAGCTGAGCGGAACGAGGAGCGCGATGAGCCAGCCTGACAGGAGCACGGCGGAGAGCGCGTTCACGCGGCCGACGGCGCGCAGACCTGCCGGCGGCACGAGCATCATCGTGAGCACGATGCCCGCGACGGCGGCGACGAACGGGACGGCGAAGATCCCGTGCCAGCCGAGGAGCTCGGCGAGGGGGCCTGCGAGCACGCTGCCCGCTGCGCCGCCGATGCCGATGATGGCGCTCGTGGCGCCGATCGCCCCGGTGAGCTGGTGGCGCGGCATGACGTCTCGCAGCAGGCCGAAGGCCAGCGGGAAGAGCGCGCCGCCGACGCCCTGAAGCACGCGGGCGATGATGAGCACCTCGAGGTTCGGCGCGAACGATGCGACCACATCGCCGATCGCGACGACGGCGAGCACGGCGAGGAACGTGTTGCGGCGACCGCGGAGGTCGCCGGTGCGGCCGAGGAGGGGAGTGGCGACGGCCGCGGCGATGAGCCACGACGTGTTGGTCCAGGATGCTGCATCCGCCGTCACGCCGAAGTCTGAGGCGATGAGGGGGATGACGGGGATGATCAGGTTCTGGAGCAGTGCGAGGGAGGCGACGCTGAGCGCGATCGCCGCGAACGCCGCCCGGGGTGTGAAGGGGACAGTGGGCATCGACGGGCCTTCCGATGGGTGCGGATCCGGTGAATGCGGGATAAAGTGGAGGGAGGTCTCCGAACGGAGGACGCCTCCGCTTTGAGATTAGCGGAGGAACCCTCCGTTTCGCAAACCACAGGTTTCGCCGACGCCGAGGGGCTCGGCCGGGTCACATCGGGAGGGGCGGTCATGGCGGTCGTCGAGCGGATATCCGCACTGGAGGCACGTCGTCCGCGAAGGGCCGATGCCGCGCGCAATTTCGACGCCCTTGTCGCCGCCGGCCGCGAAGCATTCGCCGAAGAAGGATCGAGCGCGTCCCTCGAGGACATCGCCCGCCGAGCGGGTGTGGGGATCGGGACGCTCTACCGGAATTTTCCGACGCGTGACGACCTGATCGAAACGCTCTATCTGGGCGAGGTCGACGCCCTCGCGCGCGCCGCCGACGAGGTCGCCGATCTCGAGCCGTGGGAGGCGTTGAGCGCGTGGCTCGACCGGTTCGTCGCATACGTCGGCACCAAGCACGCGCTGCTTGACGGGCTGAACCGGAGGTCACCGGTGCTGGCGGAGTGCCGCACGATCATGCTCTCCGCGGGAGAGCCGCTGCTCGAGCGGGCGCAGGCCGCAGGCGACGTCGACCCCGACATCTCGATCGGCGACGTGGTGAAGCTGGTGTCGGGAGTCGCGGCCGTAGCCTCTTTCGACGACGAAGCGCAGCGTCGGCGTGTGCTCGATCTCGCGATCAACGCCATCCGCCGCTGATCCGAGCGCGCCGCCGAACGCGACGCGCGGGGGTGAAACCACGAGACCGCCCCGTCATGGGTGACGGAGCGGTCTCGGTGACAACGGGTCAGGCGTGGAGCGCCTCGTTGAGGGTGACACCCACACCCGCCCGGCGCACGGCTTCGACCGCGCCGGTGAGCGAGTTCCGGCGGAAGAGGAGGCCGGCGCTGCCGGACAGGTCCGCGCCCTTGGCGGTCGGAAGAGTCCCGTCGGCGCGACGCGGCTCGTCCGCGAGGACGACCTTGGTGCCGGCGGTGACGTAGAGCCCGGCCTCGACGATGCAGTCGTCGCCGAGCGAGATGCCGATGCCCGCGTTCGCCCCGAGCAGGGTGCGCGCGCCCACCGACACCTTGTGGGTGCCGCCGCCGGAGAGTGTGCCCATGATCGAGGCGCCACCACCGATGTCGCTGCCGTCGCCCACGACCACGCCCTGCGAGATGCGGCCTTCGACCATGCTCTGGCCCAGGGTGCCGGCGTTGAAATTCACGAAGCCCTCGTGCATCACGGTCGTACCGGGCGAGAGGTACGCGCCGAGCCGCACCCGCGACGCGTCGGCGATGCGGACGCCGGCCGGGGTGACGTAGTCGAGCAGGCGCGGGAACTTGTCGAGACCCTGCACCTGGATGCCCTCACGAGCGAGGAACGGGCGCAGACGCGCGAGAGCGTCCGGGTGGATGGGGCCCGCGTTGGTCCAGGCGACGTTCGGCAGGTGCGCGAAGATCCCGTCGAGGTTGGCCTCGTTGGGACGCACGAGCAGATGCGACAACGCGTGCAGGCGCAGGTAGGCGTCCGAAGTCGAGGACGGCGCGGCATCGAGGTCAGCCTCGATCGCGACGACATCGACCGTGACGGCCCGGCGCGCATCGGCGACCGCGAGGCGGTCGAGCTCGTCAGGCGGCATCTGCGGGTCGTAGCCCAGCGGGATGCGTCCGGCAGCGGGGGAGGGGAACCATGTGTCGAGCACGGTCCCGTCTTCGGCGGTCGTGGCGAGGCCGACGCCCCACACCCATCGTTCTTCGGTCATGCCTCCCACGCTAGCGCGCGGGCCCTGCGGAAGTTCCGCGTGTTTCCGCGGTTCCGGGCCCGCGACACGCCCGGGGTGTGGGGTGGATTAGACGGTGAGGTGGGATCCGCGTAATGTTCTTGTTGTTCGCCCCAAAGGGTAGAGCGGAAGGCCGGAAGGTCTGGCTCCCCTCAAGCAGCGAACCACCCCATCCGATCTGCTCCTGGCGAGCGGGCCGGGTTCCGGTTTAGGATGGGTTTCTTCCACTTCTGTGACTGCTGGCTCTCCGGCTGTGGTGGGGTCTTGCGCCTCGCCGAGTCGGTTTGACAAGGGGATCGGAACGTGTAAGATAGAGAAGTTGCCCCGCGGAGACGGCTGAGAAGCCGGAAAGCGGGTGCGTCCGATCTTTGAGAACTCAACAGCGTGCACTTGTCAAATGCCAATTTTTTTCTCTGTCGGCCAGTTTTTCTGGTTGGTGGGGGTCTTTTTTGGATCAATTCATGGATGTCAGTTTGATATTCGTTTTTGGTCATGGTTGAACTCGCTGCTTCTTCATCGTTTTCCCGGTGGGTTGTGGCTTTCATTTTTTATGGAGAGTTTGATCCTGGCTCAGGATGAACGCTGGCGGCGTGCTTAACACATGCAAGTCGAACGGTGAAGCCCCGCTTGCGGGGTGGATCAGTGGCGAACGGGTGAGTAACACGTGAGCAACCTGCCCTGGACTCTGGGATAAGCGCTGGAAACGGCGTCTAATACTGGATATGAGCCTCTTCCGCATGGTGGGGGTTGGAAAGATTTTTTGGTCTGGGATGGGCTCGCGGCCTATCAGCTTGTTGGTGAGGTAATGGCTCACCAAGGCGTCGACGGGTAGCCGGCCTGAGAGGGTGACCGGCCACACTGGGACTGAGACACGGCCCAGACTCCTACGGGAGGCAGCAGTGGGGAATATTGCACAATGGGCGGAAGCCTGATGCAGCAACGCCGCGTGAGGGATGACGGCCTTCGGGTTGTAAACCTCTTTTAGCAAGGAAGAAGCGAAAGTGACGGTACTTGCAGAAAAAGCGCCGGCTAACTACGTGCCAGCAGCCGCGGTAATACGTAGGGCGCAAGCGTTATCCGGAATTATTGGGCGTAAAGAGCTCGTAGGCGGTTTGTCGCGTCTGCTGTGAAATCCCGAGGCTCAACCTCGGGCCTGCAGTGGGTACGGGCAGACTAGAGTGCGGTAGGGGAGATTGGAATTCCTGGTGTAGCGGTGGAATGCGCAGATATCAGGAGGAACACCGATGGCGAAGGCAGATCTCTGGGCCGTAACTGACGCTGAGGAGCGAAAGGGTGGGGAGCAAACAGGCTTAGATACCCTGGTAGTCCACCCCGTAAACGTTGGGAACTAGTTGTGGGGTCCTTTCCACGGATTCCGTGACGCAGCTAACGCATTAAGTTCCCCGCCTGGGGAGTACGGCCGCAAGGCTAAAACTCAAAGGAATTGACGGGGACCCGCACAAGCGGCGGAGCATGCGGATTAATTCGATGCAACGCGAAGAACCTTACCAAGGCTTGACATACACGAGAACACCCTAGAAATAGGGGACTCTTTGGACACTCGTGAACAGGTGGTGCATGGTTGTCGTCAGCTCGTGTCGTGAGATGTTGGGTTAAGTCCCGCAACGAGCGCAACCCTCGTTCTATGTTGCCAGCACGTAATGGTGGGAACTCATGGGATACTGCCGGGGTCAACTCGGAGGAAGGTGGGGATGACGTCAAATCATCATGCCCCTTATGTCTTGGGCTTCACGCATGCTACAATGGCCGGTACAAAGGGCTGCAATACCGTGAGGTGGAGCGAATCCCAAAAAGCCGGTCCCAGTTCGGATTGAGGTCTGCAACTCGACCTCATGAAGTCGGAGTCGCTAGTAATCGCAGATCAGCAACGCTGCGGTGAATACGTTCCCGGGTCTTGTACACACCGCCCGTCAAGTCATGAAAGTCGGTAACACCTGAAGCCGGTGGCCCAACCCTTGTGGAGGGAGCCGTCGAAGGTGGGATCGGTAATTAGGACTAAGTCGTAACAAGGTAGCCGTACCGGAAGGTGCGGCTGGATCACCTCCTTTCTAAGGAGCACCTGGACCCTTTCGGGGGTTGTAGGACCCAGTACCACACCGACTGTGTGTGGCTGGGGCTCATGGGTGGAACATTTGACATGGCATCAGCGCGTCTGGTGCCCACTAGTACGCCAGGATTCTTCGGGGTTCGGGTTGGAGGGTGGGTTCTGGTGAGCGGGGTGCCTGCACGCTGTTGGGTCCTGAGGGACCGGACGTCGCATGCTCATCGTTTGGGTGGGGTGTGGTGGCTGACTCTCTGGGCTTCCTTGGCTGCCGGTGGTTGTGCTGGTGGTGGGGGAGTGCCGCCCGTACTTTGAGAACTACACAGTGGACGCGAGCATCTTTGCAAGATGACCCTTCGGGGTTGTTTTGTGTTGATGATCTTAAAGATCATTAGTCAATTTCTGGTCGTATTCCTTTTGGGGAGTGCGTCCGAGTTTTGATTCTCATGTTTTCAAGTCTTTAAGAGCAAACGGTGGATGCCTTGGCATCTGGAGCCGAAGAAGGACGTAGCAATCTGCGATAAGCCTCGGGGAACTGATAAGCAAGTTTTGATCCGAGGGTGTCCGAATGGGGAAACCCCGCTGGGCGGCGTGCCGACCTAGTGACTCCCGCCTGAATATATAGGGCGGGTAGAGGGAACGTGGGGAAGTGAAACATCTCAGTACCCACAGGAAGAGAAAACAACCGTGATTCCGTGAGTAGTGGCGAGCGAAATCGGATCAGGCTAAACCTCATGTGTGTGAGAGCCGGCAGGCGTTGCATGTGGGGGGTTGCGGGACGTTCCTGATCATTCTGCCGAGTGGTCGACGTGACAGAAGCGTATAGACGAACCGTCTTGAAAGGCGGGCCAGAGTGGGTGCCAGCCCCGTAGTCGAAATGCGTGTTCTGGCGTGGAGCGTATCCCAAGTAGCACGGGGCCCGAGAAATCCCGTGTGAATCTGTCAGGACCACCTGATAAGCCTAAATACTCCCAGATGACCGATAGCGGACAAGTACCGTGAGGGAAAGGTGAAAAGTACCCCGGGAGGGGAGTGAAATAGTACCTGAAACCGTTTGCTTACAAACCGTTGGAGCACCCCTGGTAGGTGTGACAGCGTGCCTTTTGAAGAATGAGCCTGCGAGTTAGCGATATGTGGCGAGGTTAACCCGGGTGGGGTAGCCGTAGCGAAAGCGAGTCTGAATAGGGCGATTCAGTCGCATGTCCTAGACCCGAAGCGAAGTGATCTATCCATGGCCAGGCTGAAGCGACGGTAAGACGTCGTGGAGGGCCGAACCCACTTAGGTTGAAAACTGAGGGGATGAGCTGTGGATAGGGGTGAAAGGCCAATCAAACTTCGTGATAGCTGGTTCTCTCCGAAATGCATTTAGGTGCAGCGTTGCGTGTTTCTTGCCGGAGGTAGAGCTACTGGATGGCCGATGGGCCCTACAAGGTTACTGACGTCAGCCAAACTCCGAATGCCGGTAAGTGAGAGCGCAGCAGTGAGACTGTGGGGGATAAGCTTCATAGTCGAGAGGGAAACAACCCAGACCACCATCTAAGGTCCCTAAGCGCGTGCTAAGTGGGAAAGGATGTGGAGTTGCTTAGACAACCAGGAGGTTGGCTTAGAAGCAGCCACCCTTGAAAGAGTGCGTAATAGCTCACTGGTCAAGTGATTCCGCGCCGACAATGTAACGGGGCTCAAGCACGCCACCGAAGTTGTGGCATTGACATTATTGGTAGGCCTTCGTGGTCCAGCCGTGTTGATGGGTAGGAGAGCGTCGTGTGGCGAGTGAAGCGGCGGGGTGACCCAGCCGTGGACGCTACACGAGTGAGAATGCAGGCATGAGTAGCGAAAGACGTGTGAGAAACACGTCCTCCGAAAGACCAAGGGTTCCAGGGTCAAGCTAATCTTCCCTGGGTAAGTCGGGACCTAAGGCGAGGCCGACAGGCGTAGTCGATGGACAACGGGTTGATATTCCCGTACCGGCGAAGAACCGCCCAAACTAATCCAGTAGTGCTAAGTGTCTGAATCCCGTTGACGGATCCCTTCGGGGTGATGCTTCGGGCCTAGCGCACGACCCCATTCTGGTGCGGTTAGCGTATTAACAGGTGTGACGCAGGAAGGTAGCCCATCCCGGGCGATGGTTGTCCCGGGGCAAGTGCGTAGGCCGAGTCATAGGCAAATCCGTGACTCATACAGGCTGAGACACGATGCGGATGAAAAGTGGGTGATCCTATGCTGCCGAGAAAAGCATCGACGCGAGGTTCTAGCCGCCCGTACCCCAAACCGACTCAGGTGGTCAGGTAGAGAATACCAAGGAGATCGAGAGAATCGTGGTTAAGGAACTCGGCAAAATGCCCCCGTAACTTCGGGAGAAGGGGGGCCATCCGCTTATACCAGCTTGCCTGGAAAAGGGTGTGGTGGCCGCAGAGACTAGTGGGTAGCGACTGTTTACTAAAAACACAGGTCCGTGCCAAGTCGCAAGACGATGTATACGGACTGACGCCTGCCCGGTGCTGGAAGGTTAAGAGGACGGGTTAGCCGCAAGGCGAAGCTCAGAATTTAAGCCCCAGTAAACGGCGGTGGTAACTATAACCATCCTAAGGTAGCGAAATTCCTTGTCGGGTAAGTTCCGACCTGCACGAATGGCGTAACGACTTCCCAACTGTCTCAACCGCGAACTCGGCGAAATTGCAATACGAGTAAAGATGCTCGTTACGCGCAGCAGGACGGAAAGACCCCGTGACCTTTACTACAGCTTGGTATTGGTGTTCGGTGTGGCTTGTGTAGGATAGGTGGGAGACTGTGAAGCGGATACGCCAGTATTCGTGGAGTCATTGTTGAAATACCACTCTGGTCACTCTGGATATCTAACTTCGAACCGTAATCCGGTTCAGGGACAGTGCCTGGTGGGTAGTTTAACTGGGGCGGTTGCCTCCCAAAAAGTAACGGAGGCGCCCAAAGGTTCCCTCAACCTGGTTGGCAATCAGGTGGCGAGTGTAAGTGCACAAGGGAGCTTGACTGTGAGACTGACAGGTCGAGCAGGGACGAAAGTCGGGACTAGTGATCCGGCAGTGGCTTGTGGAAGCGCTGTCGCTCAACGGATAAAAGGTACCTCGGGGATAACAGGCTGATCTTGCCCAAGAGTCCATATCGACGGCATGGTTTGGCACCTCGATGTCGGCTCGTCGCATCCTGGGGCTGGAGTAGGTCCCAAGGGTTGGGCTGTTCGCCCATTAAAGCGGTACGCGAGCTGGGTTTAGAACGTCGTGAGACAGTTCGGTCCCTATCCGCTGCGCGCGTAGGAAGTTTGAGAGGATCTGACCCTAGTACGAGAGGACCGGGTTGGACGAACCTCTGGTGTGCCAGTTGTACTGCCAAGTGCACCGCTGGTTAGCTACGTTCGGGATGGATAACCGCTGAAAGCATCTAAGCGGGAAGCCGGCCTCAAGATGAGACTTCCATACCTTCGGGTGAGAGGCTCCCAGCCAGACTACTGGGTTGATAGGCCAGATGTGGAAGCACGGCAACGTGTGCAGCTGACTGGTACTAATAAGCCGATGACTTGATAACACCAACATTTCTGGTGCTCGCGTCCACTGAGTGGTTCCCGATGTACGGTCGGGAACACAACAAAACATAGACTTTTCACGTTGTGAAGACCTGAAACATCGAAAGAGTTTCGGCGGCCATAGCGAGAGGGAAACGCCCGGTCCCATTCCGAACCCGGAAGCTAAGCCTCTCAGCGCCGATGGTACTGCAGGGGGGACCCTGTGGGAGAGTAGGACACCGCCGGACACCCATTCACGGAATGGCCACCCCCACGGGGTGGCCATTCCGCGTTAACGGACCCATTTGGCGCTCGGTAGACTCGAGGGATGCCGGCGCTCGATCTGACTCTTCCCTCAGCCGAACTCACTCGCATCATCTGCGACATTCCGAGCGTCTCCGGCGACGAGAAAACTCTTGCCGACGCGATCTTCGACGAGATCTCTGCCCTCGATCACCTCGACGTGTACCGCGACGGCGACACGATCGTCGCCCGCACCCGCCTGAATCGGGTGCAGCGCGTCGTCATCGCCGGTCACATCGACACTGTCCCCATCAACGCCAACGTGCCGACGAAAGATGTCGACGTCGATGGGGTTCCCTTCATCTGGGGCCGCGGCACCGTCGACATGAAGGCGGGCGTCGCCGTGCAGCTCAAGCTCGCCGCGGAGCTCGCCGACCCCCGCGTCGACATCACCTGGATGTGGTACGACCACGAGGAGGTCGACGCGGACCTCAACGGCCTGACCCGGCTCGCCCGCACCCGCCCCGATCTGTTCGCCGGCGACTTCGCAATCCTCGGGGAGCCGTCGAACGGCGAAGTCGAGGGCGGCTGCAACGGCAATCTGCGCGCGATCGTTCGCACGCACGGGGTGCGCGCGCACAGCGCCCGGGCATGGATCGGCGAGAACGCGATCCACAAGGCCGCTCCGATCCTCGACCGCCTCGCCGCGTATGTCCCGCGCGACGTCGCGGTGGAAGGCCTGGTCTACCGCGAGGGCCTCAACGCGGTACGCATCAACGGCGGTGTGGCCGGCAACGTGATCCCGGACCTGTGCGAGGTGGAGATCAACTACCGCTTCGCACCCAGCCGTGACGTGGTCGAGGCGGAGAGCCACGTCCGCGACGTGTTCGCCGGCTTCGAGGTGGACGTCGTCGATGCGGCAGCCGGCGCGCGGCCCGGACTGGACGCATCCCTCGCCCGGGAGTTCCTCGCGGCTGTCGGCGCTGAGCCCCGGCCGAAGTACGGCTGGACCGACGTCGCGCGCTTCAGTGCGCTGGGTGTGCCGGCCGTGAACTACGGGCCCGGCGACCCTCACCTGGCGCACCACGACGAGGAGCGCGTGCCGGTCTCCCAGATCGAGGCGGTCGAGCAGGGCCTGCGCGCGTGGCTGGCGAGCAGCTGACGTCAACGCCGGCGGCACGTTCGTCCGCCGCGCGGACCGCCGTGCGAGTGGCAGCGATCTACGTCGCGGCAAGGATCGTCACCACTCTGTTCCTCTTCGCCGCCACCGAGCTCTCCGGACTCACGTCGCGGATGGGCGCGGATGCCCGCCTCGGCGACACCGTCGTCGCGTGGGACGGCATGTGGTACTGGGTCGTCGCCGCATCCGGCTACCCGAGCCGCCTGCCGCTCACCGACTCCGGGCAGGTCGCCGAGAACGCGTGGGCGTTCCTCCCCATCTATCCATGGCTCGCGCAGGCGGTGTCGACGCCCTTCGGCCTCTGGCAGATCGGTGCCCTGATCGTCTCGCTCGTCGCCGGGTACGGGGCATCCGTCGCCCTCTACTACCTGCTGCGGATGCGGCTGGACGAGTCGGCCACCCTCTGGGCTGTGGCGTTCTTCGCCAGCGGCCCGCTGGCGGCGCTCTTCCATGTCGGTTACGCCGAGGCGCTCAGCCTGTTCTGGCTGTTCTGCGCTCTCCTGGCCGTCGCCCGCCGACGATATGCGTGGCTGTACGCGCTCATCCCGCTGATGGCGTTCACGCGCCCCGGTGTGCTGGCGTTCGCGCTGTTCCTCGCGCTCTTCGGGATCTGGCGCTGGTTCACGCGGGGGCGCGAGCCGCTACGAGGCCAGGAGATCGCCCACATCATCGCCGCGGGCCTCCTCGCCGCGATCTCGGGATTCGCGTGGCAGCTCATTGCGGGATGGGTCACGGGCGATCCGGACGCGTATCTTGCGACCGAGCTGGCGTGGCGGCGCAACTGGGTCCTCGGTGACGCCACGTTCACGCCGCTCGAGCCCTTCCTCGCGGGCGTTTCGTACTGGTTCGAGACGATGTGGCACCTGCCGCTCGCACTCGGCTACGCGCTCGTGGGCGGCGGGCTGCTGCTCATCGCGGGAGCTCTGATCGCCCTGCCGCCGGTGCGCCGGCTCGGCATCGAGATCCGCCTGTGGAGCGCGAGCTACCTCGTCTACCTCCTGCTCGTGTTCTTCCCGCAGTCGAGCATCTTCCGGCTGCTGGTGCCGCTCTCGCCGCTGTGGGGCGCGTTCGCGGTTCCGCGCTCGCGCGTATGGCGGATCGGCGTGCTCGTCGCATGCCTCGTCGGCCAGTGGTGGTGGATCTACAACATGTATGCGCTGGGCAGCACGAACTGGCAGGTCCCGTGACCGGATCGGATGCCGCTTTCCCCAGGCGTGCCCGGGGTGTCGGCCCTCACGATAAACTTGACGTGCAGACCATCGATGAAAAGGAGCCGCAATGGCAGCCATGAAGCCGAGAACCGGAGACGGGCCGATGGAGGCCGTGAAGGAGGGTCGACTCATCATCGTGCGCGTGCCGCTCGAGGGAGGCGGTCGTCTGGTCGTCTCGGTGAACGACGCTGAGGCCAAGGAGCTCTACGACGTCCTGGGGGGCGTCGTCAACGCCGCGTAATCGCTCGTTGCGCGAACGGCCGGTCCGATCGGACCGGCCGTTCGCGTTCCTCGTCCGAGCCTCAGGACGTGGCGACGGTGGTGAGCTGCAGCAGACCCTCGCCCGTGATCGACAGTGCGCCGATGACCGCGGGGGAGGCCTGCGTCTCCTGGATGAGCGAGCGGTACGACGTCGTGACCGGGTCGCGGCGCACCGGATCGGCGACCGCGCCACCGGAGAGCACGCGGGGGACCAGCACCGTCCCGCCGGCGCGGACCAGGCGAAGACCGTGCTCGACGTACTCGATGACCCCCTCGGGATCGGCGTCGACGAGCACGATGTCATAGGACGCCTCGTTCATGCGCGGCAGCACCTCCGAGGCGCGGCCGGTGATGAATCGGGCGCGTGCCGGGGGGATCCGGGCCTCGGCGAAGGCCTGACGGGCGGCGCCGAGGTGCTCCGGCTCCTTGTCGATGGTGGTGAGGGTCGCGCGTGGGGAGCCGTGCAGCAGCCATAGACCCGAGACGCCCGCACCGGTGCCGATCTCGACGATGTTGAGCGCCTGAGACACCGCGGCGATGACCGCGCACTGAGCTCCGATCGCGGGGCTGACCGGGGCGGCGCCGAGCTCGAGCGCATGCGCGCGCGCACGTGCGATATGCTCCGGCTCGCTCGTCGCCTCGTCGACGAACCGCTGGTTCGCGTTCTGCTCTCCCATCGGAATCCTCCGCTCGTCAGCCTACGCGGCCGCACGGCGCTGACCGCACAGGCACGGCGGTAATCTGAAGGCATGATCTTCGGCCTCACGATCGAGAAGCTCCTGCTGATCGGACTCGTCGCGGCACTCATCCTCGGTCCCGAGCGGCTGCCCCGGTATGCGGAGGCCCTCGCGGGGCTGACCAAGCGTGCACGGGCGTGGGTGACGACCGCACGGACGCGCGTGCGCGATGAGATGGGCGAGGATTTCGACGACGTCGACTGGCGCACACTCGACCCTCGCCAGTACGACCCCCGGCGCATCATCCGCGAGGCGCTGCTCGACGATGCTCCGGTCGCGAGCATCGCCGCGACCCAGGTGCAGGCTGCCCCCGTGCCGCCGACGACGCCGGTGCGGACCCCGTACCGCGTGCCCGTCGACGGCCCGACGCCCTACGACAGCGAGGCGACCTGACCTGCGCCACGGTCAGCGCGGGCGGAACGGCAGAGCGCGCCCGGACAGCCCGCGGGGCGTCTGGGCCAGAGTCTCGGCGAGGCCCGAGATGGCGCGCGCCGCGGGATCGTCGGGGTGCACGATGACCGCCGGGGTGCCGGCATCCGCGTCCGCGCGCAGCGTCGGGCTGAGCGGGACCGAAGCCAGCAGGGGGACCTCGGCGTCGGACTGAGACAGCGACTCGGCGACCGCGGCACCGCCCCCGGCTCCGAACACGTCTATCGTCGTGCCGTCGGGAAGCATCATCGCGGCCATGTTCTCGATCACGCCGATGACGCGCTGGCCGGTCTGACGCGCGACGACGCCGCTGCGTACGGCGACGTCTGCAGCGGCGGCCTGGGGTGTCGTCACGACGAGCACCTCGGCGTTGGGCAGCAGCTGTCCGACCGAGATGGCCACATCGCCCGTGCCGGGGGGCATGTCGAGCAGGAGCACGTCGAGATCGCCGAAGTACACGTCCGTGAGGAACTGCTGCACCGTGCGGTGCAGCATCGGTCCGCGCCATGCGATGGCGCCGACCGGTGCGTCGCCTTCGGCGCGGCGCAGGAACATGCCGATCGAGATCACCTTCACCCCGTGGGCGACCGGCGGCAGCATGAGGTCGTCGACGCGCGTCGGCTGCGGTACCGTGCCGTCGGCCGCGACGAGCCCCAGCTGGCCGGGGATGGAGAACCCGTGCACGTCGGCATCGATGAGGCCAACGGCGAGCCCCCGGGCGGCCAGCGCGGCGGCGAGGTTCGCGGTGACCGTGGACTTGCCGACGCCGCCCTTGCCGCTCGTGACGGCGATGACGCGCGTGAGCGTGCCGGGGCCGAACGGCATCTCGCGGGCACGGCCGCCGCGTAGCCGCTCGGTGAGGGCGTGCCGCTCGGCCGGCGTCATGACACCCACCTCGAGCGCGACATCCGTGATCCCCGACACGGATGCTGCGGCCGCGCGCACGTCGGCCGCGATCCGGTCCGCGGCGGGACAGCCCACGATGGTCAGCGCGATCGCCACGTGTGCGACATGGCCGTCCACCGAGATCTCGCGGACCATGTCGAGCTCGCCGATCGGGCGGCGCAGCTCGGGGTCGGGGACGGCGCCGACAGCGGCGCGGACGGCGTCCGCGGAGGCCGGGCTCATCGTGCAGTGCCGCCGTCGTCGGCCCCGGGCGTGCTCTCGAGCTTCTCGAGGAGGGTGCGCAACTCGGTGCGGAGCACATCGCGCGTGACGACCTGGTCCGCGAAGTCGTTCACGGCCATCCGCAGCGCGACGACCTCGCGGGCGAGGTACTCGGTATCGGCGAGGTTGCGCTCGGCACGCTGCCGGTCCTGCTCGATCTGCACGCGGTCGCGGTCGTCCTGACGGTTCTGCGCCAAGAGGATGAGGGGCGCAGCGTAGGACGCCTGCAGCGACAGGATCAGCGTCAGCAGCGTGAAGTTGGTCGCCGCAGGGTCGAACTGGAGCTGCGGCGGCATGAAGATGTTCCACGTCAGCCAGACGGCGACGAAGATCGTCATCCCGATCAGGAAGCCCGACGTGCCCATCGCGCGCGCGAACGCCTCGGAGAATCGACCGAATCGGTCGCTGGACGGCTGAGGGGAACGCTGGAGCATGCCCGAGCGGCCGCGGGGCGCGTCGAGCGACGGCTGGCGGGTGTTGCGTGCCATCAGCGCCTCCTGGGAATGCTCGCGGTCGTGGTGGGGACGGATGCCGGGCGTTCATCCTCCTCGGCATCGTGCGATCTCCAGTCCTCGGGAAGGAGATAGTCGAGCACGTCGTCGACGCTGACCGCGCCGACCAGCCGATGGGCGGGATCGACGACGGGGAGCGAGACGAGGTTGTACGAGGCGAGCAGCCGCGCGACCTCGGCGGCTGAAGCCGTCGCCGGCACGGGGTCGAGCGTGTCGTCGATGATCGCGCCGAGGCGCTCGTGGGGCGGGTAGCGCAGCATTCTCTGGAAGTGCACCGTTCCGAGAAGGCGCCCCGTGGGCGTCTCGTACGGCGGGAGCGTCACGAAGACGGCGGCCGCCAGCGCGGGGTGCAGCTCGTGACGGCGGATGAGCGCGAGGGCCTCGGCGATGGTCGCGTCGGCGGAGAGCACGATGGGCTCGCTCGTCATCAGCCCGCCGGCGGTGTCGGGGCCGTACTTGAGGAGGGCGCGGACGTCTTCGGCCTCCTCGGGCTCCATGAGCTCGAGGAGTTCCTCCCGCTGATCCTCGGGCAGCTGCCCGAGGACGTCGGCCGCGTCGTCGGGCTCCATGGCGTCGAGGATGTCGGCGGCACGCTCGTCGTCCAGGGCCTCGAGGATGTGGACCTGCTCCTCTTCGGGCATCTCCTCGAGCGCGTCGGCGAGTCGGTCGTCGGGAAGCTCCTCCACGACCTCGAGCAGTCGCTCCTCCGGGAGGTCGAGCAGCGTGTTCGCGAGGTCGGCGGGACGCAGCTCGGAGTATGTCGCGACCAGCTGCTCGGCGGACTGCGCCTCGCCGGGCACCTGGCGCTCGCGTACGGCGTCCCAGTTGGCGAACGTCGTCGGCCCCTTGGCGAAGGGCGAGGCGCTCGTCTTCGGCTTGCGCAGGAAGAGCTGGCCGACATCCCATTCGCCGAGGCGGTTGCGCTCGATGGCCACGTCTTCGATCACCGCGGTGCCAGACCCGTCTGCGAAGAACACCTTGCGGCCGAGGAGCTCCGCCATGACCCGCACCTCGCCGCCGCGCTGCTGGAAGCGGCGGACGTTGATGAGTCCGGTCGTGATGACCTGACCCGTCGCGATGGAGGTGACGCGGCCGATCGACACGAACACGTTGCGTCGGCCGGGGATCTCGACGATGAGCCCGATCACGCGGGGCGGATCGTCTTTGCGATAGATGACGACGACGTCGCGGACCTTGCCGAGACGGTCGCCGGCGGGGTCGAAGACCGAGCACCCGGAAAGGCGCGCGACGAAAACCCTCTGCGTGCTCACACGTCCCAGCGTAGTCCGCGCGCCATGGGAGGATGGGGAGATGACCATGATGGGAGGGCGCTCTCCGCAGAGTTCCGACGCGGTCGGTCCGACCGTGGCGAGCTTCCCGACGTATGAGGGGGCGCAGAAGGCGGTGTCGTCTCTCATCGCGGCCGACATCCCGGCGCGCGACATCGCGATCGTGGGGCAGGGACTCCGCTCGATCGAGCGCATCACCGGCCGCCTGGGTTATGCGTCTGCCGCGCGCTCCGGCGCGGTGAACGGGCTCCTCCTCGGCCTGCTCTTCTCGGCGATCCTCGTGATCGGCTCGCCGTCCGTGCCGATCCAGGCATTCGTCGGCGTCCTCTTCGTCGGCATCGCGATCGGCATGCTGCTGAGCATCGTTGCTTACTCCTTCGTGCGGCGCCGCCGCGACTACGCCTCGGTGATGCAGGTCGTGGCGGACCACTACGAGGTCACTGTCACCGACAACAGCGTCGGCCGCGCACGCCAGGTGCTCGGCCCGCAGGCGGCGGTCGCACCGGTCGTTCAGACCGCCCCCGCGGCGCCTGTCGCCCCGAGCCCCGCCGCTCAGCCCGCCGAGCCGCCCAAGTACGGCGAGCGCGTCGTCCCCCGGCCCGACGGCGAGGCCCCTGCGGGCTCCGTCACCCCGACGACGCCGGACGAGTCCGCAGGAGCCGAGCCGGCTTCGTCCGCCGAACAAGATGCGGCCGACGCCTCGGGCGCCGACGACAGCAAGCGCGCATGACCCCAGACGGCGGTTCCTCGCGGATCTCCGTCCCGCTCCCGAATGAGGGTGTCGAGGTCTCGGCTGACCTCGTCATGCCGTCGTCGGCATGGGCGTTCGCGGCCGTGGCGCACGGCGCGGGCGCGGGGTATCGGCATCCGTTCCTCACCGGCTTCGCCGACGCGCTCGCGCAGGAGGGCGTCGCCACGCTGCGATTCAACTTCCCGTACGTGGAAGCAGGAAGACGGATGCCGGGACCCGCGGCGCACGCCATCGCGACGTGGGCAGCGGTGCATGCCGAACTGGCAGAACGCGCCGTAGGCGCTCCGGTGTTCGCGATCGGCAAGTCGTACGGCGGGCGCATGGCGTCGATGGCGGCGGCCGAGGGCGTCATCGATCCGGCCGGCCTCGTGTATCTCGGCTATCCGCTGCACCCGCCGGGCAGGCCCGACAAGGCCCGCACCGCCCATCTGCCTGACGTGCCGCAGCCCCAGCTCTTCGTGGAGGGGACCAACGACCCGTTCATCGACCCGCACGAGCAGCTCGAAGAGGCGGTTGCGTCCTGCCGGATCGCCGACATCGCCTGGATCGACGGCGGCGGGCACTCGTTCGACGTGAAGGGCCGCAAACGCCCGGCGGCCGACATCGCGGCCGACCTCGCACGGGGCGTCGCCGAGTGGCTGCGGCGGACTCACTCGGGAGCAGGACCCACGTAGCGCCCCCGCGGTCGCAGGCGCATCGGGCGTTCGTCGTACTCGTCCACCGCGTGCGAGATCCAGCCGACGATTCGCCCGATCGCGAAGATCACCGACGCGGCGTCGTCGGGCATCTCCGCCCAGAGGGTGAGAGCGGCCAACGCGAGGTCGAGGTTCGGCCGCATGTCGGCGCGGCGCGCCACCTCGTCCGCGACGGCGTCCACCGCGGCGAGCACGCCTGCGCTCTCCGGCGCGTCGCGCAGCAGCTCGAAGAGCACCCTCGCGCGCATGTCGCCGCCGGCATACAGCGGCTGGCCGAAGCCCGGGACGCCGCTGCGCCCGGCGCGGACGGTGCGCGCGATGGCTGTCGCGGGGTCGTCGCCATCGCGGATGGCGCGGAGCAGGTGCGCCGCCGCCCCGCTCGCGGTGCCGTGCAGCGGCGCATCGAACGCGCCGAGTGCGGCGGTGACGACCGCGTATCCGGACGCGCGCGCCGAGGCGGCGACGCGCGCGGCGAGGGTCGAGGCGGCGAGGTCGTGGTCGATGACGAGCACCAGCGCCGCGTCGATAAGCCGGGATCCGCCGGGCAGATCGCGCGAAGCGAGTGCCCGCCACAGCGTCTGCGCGACGCTGGCACGCTCGTCGGCGACGGCGAGTGCGGCGGGCAGCCCCGTCACGAGCCGCGCGCCCGCGCGCAGAAGCTGTGACGGATCCGGATCATCGCGCAGCGGGTCGGTGGCTGCGAGGGCCGACACCGCGACGAGAAGCCGGTCGAGCGGCCGGGCCGCCGGGCCCAGCGCCGCGATCGTGCCCCGGGCGACGGCGACGTCGGCGGGTGAGGGAGCGCGGAGCGTGGAGACGTCCCACACCCAGGTCACGACGTCCTCGAACGAGGCGTCGCGGGCCAGCTGCGCCGCCGACCGCTCGCGATAGTGCAGCTCGTCGTCGTCGATATGAGCGAGCCGGGTGTCGAGCACCATGAGCGGGCTGCCGGGGGTCGGCGAACCGGGGACAGCTCCGGGTGAGCGCCTGCGTCGTCGCGCGAACGCCTCGACCTCCAGCGGATCGAACGACGAGCCGGCGGCATCGCGCTCGCGCGACAGCAGGCCTCGTGACACGTAGGCGTACAGCGACTCGGGTTTGACGCCGAGGCGGGCGGCCGCCTCGGCCGCGGTCAGTCGGGGAAGATCGCTCACGATATTGATCCGATCAAGATTGACGAAAGCGTGATCAAGTTACGACACTGACTGTAGCGGGAAGGCCCGACCGACGCGGCCGCGTCCTGGATCCCCGAGCAAGGAGCCGACATGACCAGCACGACACGCCCGGCCCCGATCGATGCGCCGCGCGGCCTCGCCGGCGTGACCGTCGCCGACACCACGGTGAGCGACGTCCGCGGGGCAGAGGGCTTCCTCCAGTACCGGGATCGATCGGCGATCGACCTGGCCGAGACGGCGAGCTTCGAGGACGCCTGGCAGCTCCTCGTCACCGGAGAGGCGGCGACGGATGCCTCGCGCCCGGCGTTCGCGGCCCGCATCGCCGATGCCACCACCGCGCGGAGCGCCGACGTTGACGTCGTCGTCGATGCGGTGTCGTCGGCGACGCCGGATGTGCTCGCCGGGCTCGCGGCCGCCTGGCCGCTGCTCGGCGCGAGGCGCAGCATCCGTCCGCTCTACGACCTCGACCAGGACGAGCGTCTCGCCGACGCGATCGCGCTGGCTGCGGCGACACCGGTGCTTGTGGGCGCGCTGTGGCGGCGCGGTCGTGGGGAGGGCGCCCTGCCCGTGCTGGATGATCGCGGAGTCGTCGCGAACTACCTGCACCAGGTCACCGGCGTCGTGCCCGGCGAGGCGATCGAGAACGCTCTGACCGCCTACCTCGTCGCGGTCATGGACCACGGTTTCAACGCCTCCACCTTCACCGCCCGTGTCATCGCCTCGACGGGAGCAGATGCCGCCGCCTGCCTCGTCGGCGCTCTCGGGGCGCTGGCCGGACCCCTGCACGGCGGGGCGCCGTCGCGGGCTCTCGACGGGCTCGATGCGGTGGGCGACGCGGACGGTATCGAGCCGTGGATCCGTGGCGAGCTCGCGGCCGGGCGCCGGCTCATGGGGTTCGGTCACGCCGTGTACCGCACGGCCGACCCGCGTGCCGAGCTGATGAAGCGCGTCGCGCGGCGTACCGGCGGGCCTCGCGTCGAGCTCGCGCTGCGGTTCGAGGAGAGCGCGGAGCGGTTGCTGGCCGAAGCGAAGCCGGGCCGCGAGCTGCACGCGAACGTCGAGTTCTGGGCGGCGCTGGTGATGGAGCAGTGCGGGATCCCGCGCTCGATGTTCACGCCGACGTTCGCGGTCGCGCGCACGATCGGGTGGACGGCGCACATCCTCGAGCAGGCTCGCGATCCGAAGATCATCCGCCCGTCGGCGCGGTACGTGGGGCCCGCAGTGCGAGTGGCGGCAGCGTGAGCGCTGCTACCGCCCGGCGGCGTACCCCTGCATCCCGCGCGGGTTCGCCGCGCCCCACAGGACGCCGGTGGCGGCATCCCGCCCGACGGCGGAGACCCGGCCGAGTGCCCAATCGCCCGCTCGCGTGACGCGGTGACCGCGGCGCTCGAGCCCCCCGATCACCGCGTCGCCGAGCCGGTTCTCGACGACTGCGCCGGCGGGGGTCCAGGTGCGCGGCCAGAACGACTCGGGCATCGAGGTCGTATGCAGCGCGGGCGCGTCGATCGCCTGCTGCGGCGCGTAGCCGCCGACGATGATGCGCAGCAGCGCGAGCAGCTGCCACTGATCCTGCTGGTCGCCGCCGGGAGAGCCGATCGCGAATTCGGGCGCCCCGTCGCGGAGCACCAGCGTGGGCGTGAGCGTGGTGCGCGGGCGCTTGCCCGCGCACAGGGAGGACGGATGCCCCGGCTCGAGCCACGTCATCTGCAGGCGGGTGCCGAGACAGAACCCGAGGGCGGGAATCGTCGGGGAGGACTGCAGCCAGCCGCCCGACGGGGTCGCCGAGACGATGTTGCCCCACCGGTCGATGACGTCGAGATGACAGGTGTCGCCCTTCGTCTCGCCGGTCGGCGCCACGCGGGCTTCGCCGTGCGCCACCGTCGGTTCTCCGGTGCCCACAGCGGGTGCGTCGTAGGTCGTGCGCAGCGGCGGGCGGAAGGGTGTGCGGCCGGGGACCGCGCCAGGCCGGAACTCGGCCGAGGCTTGCGCGGAGATGAGAGACCGCCGCTCATCGAGGTAATCGGCGGACAGGAGCGCGTCCAGGTCGACAACGTCGTCGCCGAACCACGCGTCACGATCGGCGTAGGCCAGCTTCTGCGCCTCGAGGATCGTGTGCGCGCCGGCCTCCTGCGAGGGATCGAGCAGGTCGTCGGCGAGCGGCTCGAGCATGCCCAACGTCTGCAGCAATGCCGGACCCTGCGTCCACGCACCCGCCTTCGCGATCGTGCGGCCCCGGAACTCCCGGGTGACGGCGGGTTCATAGCCCGCGTCGAAGCCGGCGAAGTCCTCCGCCGTGATCACGGCGGCGTGCTGGCCACCGCCGGAGTGCCGGTGCGGCTGCGACAGGAAGACGGATGCCTCGTGGGCGACGATCCCTGTCTTCCACTCGCGCCGTGCGGCGTCGATGCGGGCGGCCCGGCCGACAGGCCCGTCGTCGCGCACGGTGCACGACGCGTGCACGAGCGAGTCGAGCACCGCCGCGTATGCCGGGTTGTGCACGATGCGACCGGCGACGGGGATCTCGCCATCGGGAAGCCACAGGTCCGCCGATGTCGTCCAGTCGTCCCGGAACAGCTCGGCGACGCGCGCGATCGTGGCGGCCGCCCCGGCCACGAGCGGGTGCCCGTCACGCGCGTAGCCGACGGCATAGGCGAGCACGTCGGCGAGTTCCCACGTGCCGTGGTCGCGCAGCAGCAGGAGCCATGCGTCGACCGCGCCGGGCACCGCGGCCGCGAGGCCGCCGGCACCCGGGGTGAGGTCGAGCCCCTCGCCCCGGTAGTGCTCGATCGTCGCGCCGGCGGGAGCCGGGCCCTGGCCCATGAGGACCGTCGGGGACGCGGCATCCGTCTCCTGGAAGATCGCGACGAGATCGCCGCCCGGGCCGTTGAGGTGGGGCTCGACGACGTGCAGCACGAAAGCCGCGGCGACCGAGGCGTCGAAGGCGTTGCCCCCGCGCTCGAGGACAGCCTGCGCGGTCGCGGTCGCGGTCCAGTGGGTCGACGCGGCCATGCCGAACGTGCCCGTCAGCGTCGGGCGCGTCGTGAAGGACGACGGGGCGGTGTATGTCGACAAGCTCAGCGGCCGATGCGAGGTTCAGCGGCCGCCGCGGGCGATCCAGTCCTCGACCTCGTCGGCCGTGCGGGGGATCGCGGCGGAGAGGTTGACCGGACCGTCGGCGGTCATGAGGATGTCGTCCTCGATGCGCACGCCGATGCCGCGGTACTCCTCGGGGACGGTGAGGTCGTCGATCTGGAAGTACAGGCCGGGTTCGATCGTGAAGACCATTCCCGCCTCGAGGGTGCCGTCGTAATACATGTCGCGGCGGGCCTGCGCGCAGTCGTGCACGTCGATCCCCAGATGGTGGCTCGTACCGTGCACCATGTAGCGGCGGTGGTGCCCGCCCTTGTCGGCATCGAGCGCCTCCTCGGCGGTCACCGGCAGCAGCCCCCATTCGGCGACGCGCGTGGCGATGACCTGCATCGCCGCCTCATGGATCTGACGGAACCTCACACCGGGCTTCGCCACGGCGAACGCGGCGTCGGCAGCCTCGCGCACTGTCTCGTACACCTTGCGCTGCACGTCGGTGAAGCGGCCGCTCACCGGGAGGGTGCGGGTGATGTCGGCGGTGTAGAGGCTGTCGACCTCCACCCCGGCGTCGATGAGGATCAGGTCGCCCGGCACGACGGCGCCGTCGTTGCGCGTCCAGTGCAGGTAGCACGCGTGGGGACCGGATGCCGCGATCGTGTCGTAGCCCACCGCGTTGCCGTCGCTGCGCGCACGCTGGTGGAACACGCCCTCGACCACGCGCTCCCCGCGGGGGTGTTCCACGATCGCGGGAAGGTTCGCGACGATGTCGTCGAAGCCGGAGGCCGTCACCTGGACGGCGAACTCCATCTGGCCGATCTCGTACGCATCCTTCACGAGGCGCAGTTCCGACACGAACCGCGTGAGCGCGTCGTCCTCGTCGAGCACGACATCCCCGTCGCCGGCTTCGAAGTCGTCGATATGCGCCGTCGCGAGGCCGAGGTCGGACGCGACTCCGGCCAGCGCGGGTCGCGGGCCGATCCAGAACTCGCCGATCGACGCATCCGAGTAGAACTCGCTCGTCGTGCGGTCGGCGCGCTCGCGGAAGTAGAGCGTGACGTCGTGGCCACCGGGCGAGCGCGGCTCGAACACCAGCACGGCGCCGGGCTCGGCGTCGGACGCCCAGCCGGTCAGGTGCGAGAAGGCGGAGTGCGCGCGGAACGGGTAGTCGGTGTCGTTGCTGCGCTGCGTGAGCTCGCCCGCCGGGATCACGAGGCGCTTGCCCGGGAACGCCGCCGACACGGCGTCGCGACGGGCGGCGGTGAATGCCGCCTGCGGGCGCGCCGGAGGAGTCGACTCGGGGCGCTCGGCCCAGCCGGTCGAGATCGTGTCGAGGAAGCCCTGACCGTACGGCTGACGGCGGTTCGTGCTGGTCGAGGTCTCGGTGGTGCTCGTGGCGCCGGGGGACTGCTCGCTGGCTGCGCTGCTCATGCCTCCCAGTCTCGCACGGGCGTGGGAGCGCGGACAGTTCAGCCGGCGGGGTCGTACTGCACGATGAGCGGGCGGTGATCGGAGCCCGAGTCGTCGAGCGAGCGCAGCACGAGAGAGCCCGTCGCCCGCCACTGCCGCGTCGCCATCACGTGGTCGATCGGGGCCCCGAGGATGGCCGGCATGTCGGCCGACCAGGTCCCCAGGGCGCCGTTGCCGGTCTCGGCTGCGGCATCGGTGCAATGGCCGAGCGTGGCGCCGTCGAGCCCGAGACCCGCCATGTGGTCCACCGTCGCGTTGAAGTCGCCGGCCATGATCACGTTGCCGTCGCCGCACTGATCGGCCAGCCACTGGAGGTCGTCGCGCCAGCTCCGCATGTAGCTCGGTCGGGGCGCGACCGCGTGGACGGCGACGACGGTAGGCCCCTCGCCGGAGACCGGCATCGCGACGGCGCTCGGCACGGTGGAGGTGTTGCTGCTGCCGTCGAGCGAGGACTCGATGACGGCGTAGTCGCCGAGCTCTGGCGAGATCAGGAGGGTGGTCGAGCCGGCATCCCATTCCGTCGACGGATCCGACGCATGGTGCGCCCACATGCGATGACCGAGGTCGCGCATCGCGATGGCGACGCTCTCGCCCGTCTCGATGGTCGTCTCGGGGAGCGCCACGATGTCGGCGTCCATCGCGACCGCGATCTTCGCGATCGTCTCGGGCGGCGTCGCCGGGCCGGCGGTGTTCCATGTCATCACGCGGATGGACGCGTCGGTCTTGACGGGCAGCGGATCGCTGCCCAGGCCGCCACGGGTCGACAGCACCGCCACATTCGCGACGGTCGCGAGTCCCGCCACGACCGCGAGCGAGAGCGCGAACGCGCGGATCGGCCGGGCGACCGCGAAGAGGAGCGCCAGCAGTGCCGCGGCGGCGAACGCGAGCGCGAGGATGCCCCGGAACGACACGATCTGGGCGATGGGATAGATGCGCTCGACGCGGAAGAAACCCGGGAACGTCAGCACCGTTGCTGCGATCGCGCACAGCACGGTGACGAGGATCCCGAGCAGGCGAAGCACGACGGCGACTCTATGCGAGCAGGCTGTGAGATCCGTCAGCGCACGCGGGCGTGGCAGGTTTCGCCCCGCGCTACGCTCGGAGGATGCCCGGACCCCCGCGTTTCGAAGGGCCGAGCGACCTCCACCTGCACTCGGCGAACTCCGACGGCACGCAGCCTCCCGCCGAGGTGATGGCGTCCGCCCACCGGCACGGGGTTCGCACGGCCGCCCTCACCGACCACGACACCACGTCGGGCTGGGCCGAGGCGGCCGAGGCTGCGACATCCCTCGGCATGACGTTCATCCCGGGGATGGAACTGTCAGCGCGCCACGAGTGGCGCAGCGTCCACGTGCTGGCGTACCTGCCCGATCCCGATGAGCCGGCGCTGCGCGCCGAGACCGCGCGCATCCGCTCCTCGAGACTGGATCGCGCGCGTCTGATGGCGGATCGGATCGGGCGCGACTACGACCTGGTGTGGGATGACATCCTGGAACAGACCACCGACGGCGCGACCGTCGGGCGGCCGCACATCGCCGACGCGCTGGTCGCGAGGGGCCTCGTCCGCGATCGCGCCGAGGCGTTCGCCGGCATCCTGAGCCCTCGCGGCGACTATTACGTCGCGCTGTACGCGCCTGACCCGGTCACCGCAGTGGGCCTCGTCGCGGGCGCCGGGGGAGTGCCCGTGATCGCGCATCCCGCAGGGCGCGCCGGCCTGCTCCCGATGCGTCTGATGGAACGGATGCTGGACGCCGGCCTCGCCGGCTTCGAACTGGGTCATCGCGAGAACCGCGATCCGGCGCTCACGACCCTGCGCGACCTGTGCCGCGAACGCGACCTCGTCGTGACCGGCTCCAGCGACTATCACGGCCTGGGCAAGCCCAATCAGCCCGGCGAGAACACCACGACCGACGAGATGGTGTCGCGCGTCATCGCCATGGCGAACGGAAGCGCCCCCGTCTACCCGTGAGGGCGGACGAGGGCGCCTCCGCGACCGCGCATGCCGCGGATCAGATCGTGACGATCGGCGCGCTGCCGATCAGCTCAGGGCCTTGGCCTTCAGCGCGTCGTACTCGGCCTGCGTGATCGTCCCGGCGTCGAGGAGCCCCTTCGCCTTGGCGATCTCCTCGGCGGGGCTCGCACCGGCGCCCGCGACGGACTTGATGTAGGCGTCCTGCGCGCTCTGCAGCTCCGAGGCCTCCTTCGCGCTGCGCTTGGCCATGCCGTTTCCGCGCGCGATCAGGTACACGAGCAGCGTCAGGAACGGCACGAAGATCAGGAAGATGATCCAGACCGCCTTCCACCAGCCGTTGAGCTTGTGGTCGCGGAACAGGTCGGCGATCACGGCGAACAGCGCGAACAGGTACGCCATGAAGAAGAAGATCCAGAGGAACCACCAGATGATGTCCCAGAAGGAGCCCCAGAAGCCCTGGTACTCATAGCCGGTGGTGACGGCCTCGATGATGCGCATCGTGTGCCTTTCGTGAATGCGAGGTACCGGCGCCCGATGCGCCGTATGCGCTCACCATAGCGCTGTCGCGGCGCCGTACCACGGCGCCGCGACAGGAGAACCACGGATTCAGGCGCCGACGGTCGCGCCGCCCGCGGGGGTCGATCCGCCGCTGCCGCCGCGGCGGCGACGGCGGCGCCGCGGCGCGGGCTTGCCGTCATGGTGCTCCTTGCCCCCGCCGTCGTGCGTGCCGCTGCCATCGGTGGACCGGTCGCCGTCGGTGCTCGCCGGGGCGCCGTGCTCCGGCGACCCGCCGGCACCCGCCTCGGCGGTCTGGAACGTGGAGCCGACCCGTTCGGCCGAACCCGACCGGCGACGGCGACGCCGACGGCTCGGAGCCTCACCGTTCGACTCGACTTCGGCGGCAGCATCCGCCGCCCGCTCAGGCTGGACGCGGACGGCCTGGGTCTTCGGAGCCGTCACGATGCGGCCCTTCGTGCCCGCGGGGATGTCGAGATCGCTGAAGAGGTGCGGGCTCGACGAGTAGGTCTCGACGGGCTCGGGCTGGCCGAACTCGAGGGCGCGGTTGATGAGGGCCCACTTGTGCAGGTCCTCCCAGTCGACGAACGTGACAGCGATGCCGGTCTTGCCTGCGCGGCCGGTGCGGCCGGCGCGGTGCAGGTACGTCTTCTCGTCGTCGGGGATCGTGTGGTTGATGACGTGCGTGACGTCATCCACATCGATGCCGCGCGCCGCGACGTCGGTCGCGATGAGGACGTCCTTCTTGCCCGCCTTGAACCCGGCCATCGAGCGCTCGCGCGCCTCCTGGCTCATGTCGCCGTGCACGGCGCCGGCGTTGAAGCCGCGGTCGCTCAGCTCGTCGACGAGCTTCTGCGCGGCGCGCTTGGTGCGCGTGAAGATCACGGACTTGCCGCGGCCCTCGGCCTGGAGGATCCGGGCGATGACCTCGTCCTTGTCGAGCGAGTGCGCCCGATAGACGAGGTGCTTGATGTTCGCCTGCGTGAGGCCCTCGTCGGGGTCGGTCGCGCGGATGTGGATCGGGTTCGACATGAACCGGCGCGCGAGCGCGACGATCGGACCGGGCATGGTCGCCGAGAAGAGCTGCGTGTGACGGATGGCCGGCACCTTCGAGAAGATCTTCTCGATGTCGGGGAGGAATCCGAGGTCGAGCATCTTGTCGGCCTCGTCCAGCACGACCTCCGTCGCGTTCGACAGGTCGAGCAGGCGCTGGTTGTTGAGGTCGATGAGGCGGCCCGGCGTGCCGACGACGATCTGCGCGCCCGCCTTGAGCTGATCGATCTGGCCCTCGTACGCCTTGCCGCCGTAGATGGCGACGACGCTCGTCGAGCGGTTCGAGGTCAGCATGTCCATGTCTTCGTAGACCTGCACGCACAGCTCGCGCGTGGGAACGACGATGAGCGCCTTGACGCCGGGTGCCGGGTCGGCACCGAGACGCTGCACGACGGGGATGCCGAATCCGAAGGTCTTGCCGGTACCCGTCTTGGCCTGGCCGATGATGTCCTGGCCGGGGAGGCCGAGGGGGATGGTCTGCTCCTGGATGGGGAACGCGTCGACGATGCCCTTGGCGGAGAGCGCCTCGACGATGTCCTGATCAACGCCGAGTTCGGCGAAGGTCGTCACGATGTGTGCCTGTCCGGCAGTGGGATGCTGCCTGGGTTCATGCCCGGGCGCGTGTCCGGCCTCTGCAAGGCCGCCGCGCGGGCGGAAAAGCGATCCACGCCCTTCTTTCCCACAGGCGCGGGCGCCCCGATCCGACGCCGGGGCCGGCATCCACGATACCGGAGGTCTCCCGCGGGAGCACGGCGGCGGCGTCCCCGTAGTCTTTCCTGCATGGTCAAGTGGTTCTGGCAGCGTCGCGACACGGGGCGGAAACTGCAGCTGCGCTCGCGCGACGAGCTCAGCGGCGGCAATCGCGTCGACTTCGAGGAGCTCGCTCCCGACATCGACACGTTCCTCGGTCAGGCCGCCTACCTGCAGCTGGGATTCTTCGAGACGCTCACCGAGCTGATCCAGACGATCCCCGAGCTCGGCGAGAAGGAAGCCGTGTCACGCGCCGCCGGCGCGGCGCTCACGAAGCACGAGGCCCTCGTCGCGCTGATCCGTGAGCGCGGCGACGACCCCACCGAGATCATGCGGCCGTTCCGCGAGCCGCTGGACGCCTTCCGCGCCGCGACGCATGGCGTACGCCCGCAGGAGACGATGCTGTCGGTGCACATCACGGCGGGCATGCTCGACGACTTCTACCTCGCTCTGTCGGCCAGCTACGGCGAGACGGGCGACCGCGTGGCGCGGATCCTGCAGGCCGACGACGATCGCCAGGCGATCGTCGAGCTGATCTCCCAGGCGATCGCGAGCGACCCCGAGTGGAAGTCGCTGCTCGCCCTGTGGGGGCGCCGCCTGGTCGGCGACACCCTGCTCATCGCGCGTGCCGCGCTGCGACCGACCGATCTCGGCTCGGCCGCAGAAGAGAAGGTGGAGCCCGTCTTCACCGAGCTCATGGCCGCGCACTCGCGGCGCATGGACGCGATGGGATTGGCCGCCTGACGCTGGACGGATGCTGCGGCCGCGCGTCGCGGCCGGGATCGAGGCACGCGCGGCCGAGGGCGATCAGCCGATGCCGAGGCGCGCCTTCTCGCGGGCGTCGTGGGCTACTCGCGCACGCGAGGTGAGGGTGATCGCCGGGTAGGTGACCGCCATCGGGACGATGAGCGCCGCGAGCCACGGCCACGGAGTGTCGATGCCCACGCCGAGCCAAGTGAGGATCGACCACGCCGCGCCGGCCGACACGGCGCCGATCATCGGCGCCAGGACGACACCGCGCGTCAGGCGCTGGTGCAGCTGGAAGTGGATGCCGATGCCCACGACTGCGCCGACGATGAACGCGATGAGGATCTGCACGGGTGCGGGTCCGCTCAGGCGACGAAGCCGACGCGGCGCGACTCTTCGGAGCCGAGCTCGACATAGGCGAGGCCGGCGGTGGGGACGATGTACGAGTTTCCCTTGGCATCGGCGAACGTCACGTGCGTGGCGCCGGCGTCGAGAGCGGCGGCGACGGACTTCTTGACGTCGGCGGCCGGCTCGTTCGTCTCGAAGTTGAGCTCGCGGCCGGTGTTCGCGATGCCGATGCGGATCTCCACGTGACTGACCTCCTGCGCGGGGCGATAGTTGTCTTGCCGGATGGCTGAGGGCTCCTGCTGGCTCAAGGGCTCAGGTCTCCCCGGACGCATGGCAACTCTACGACACCGCGCCGCGGCATCCGCCCGTCGCAGGAACGCTCTGGGCGAACGACCGATGTCGCTGCCTCGCGCTAGCGTCGAAGGGTGACTTCGGACAAGCCGGCCTCCGCGGCGTACCACCCCGACGCGGCGCAGCGAGCCGTGCTGGCACTGCCGTCGGACGCATCGGGCGTGGTGGTGGGCGCACCGGGCTCCGGAAAGACCGAGACCCTGATCGCGCGGGTCGCGGCCCTGATCGAGGGCGGTGTCGAGCCCGATTCGGTGCTCGTGCTGACACCGTCACGGCAGACCGCCACCGCCCTTCGCGACCGGCTCGGACTCGCGGTGCGCGTGGCGACGACGGGGCCGCTCGCCCGGTCGGTCGCCTCGTACGCCTTCCAGGTCGTGCGGGCGCACGCCGTCGCCGCAGACGCCGATCCACCGCAGCTTCTCACGGGCGGGGACGAGGACCAGATCATGCGCGACCTCCTCGAAGGCGACGACGAGGACGAAGCGGCCGGCGCCGTGCGCTGGCCGGACTGGCTCGGCTCGGCGATCCGCGGCACGTCCGGATTCCGCACCGAGGTCCGCACGTTCCTCGCCGAGTGCACGACGCTCGGCATCAACCCGCGCCGTCTGCGCGAGCTGGGCGAGCGCCACGAGCTACCGGCCTGGGTGGCGCTGTCCTCCTTCTTCGGGGAGTACCTCCAGGTGCGGTCCGCCATGCGCGGCGCCCATCGGGACGCCGCGGGGCTGGTCCGCGAAGCCGTCGGGCTGCTGCGCACCGCTCCGGTGGCCGGCCCGGCCGTCGGAGGCGCGCGCGTCGTCCTGGTCGACGACGCGCAGGAGCTCACCCTCGGCGGGGTCGAGCTGCTCGAGGCCGTTCGGTCCCGGGGCGCGGCGGTACTCGCCTTCGGCGACCCCGACGTCGGGTCGGGTTCCTTCCGCGGCGCGACTCCCGAGAACTTCGCCCGGCTGGCCGCGTCCCTGGGCACGGTGCACGTGCTCGCCGAAGTGCATCGCGGTACCGCTTGGCAGCGAGAGCTCGTCGGCCGCGTCACGCAGCGCATCGGCGCGGTCGGCGTGGTGGCCCATCGCGGCGCGACGGCCGGCGCGGAGGTCGACGGCTCCGTCCGGGTGCTGACGCTGCGCTCGGCCGCGGAGGAGTACGACGCTGTCGCGCGCGTGCTGCGGGAGCGACACGTGCATGAGGGTGTGCCGTGGCACGCGTGCGCCGTCATCGCACACGACACGCGCCAGGTCACCGCGCTCGAGGCGGAGCTGTCGGCGCGTGAGGTGCCGACGCGCTCGAGCGGGCCGGGACGCGCGCTCGGCGCCGTGCGGCCGGTCGCCGACCTGCTGCGGCTCATCGAGCTCGCCTCGCGAGACGAGTGGACGTTCGACGAGGTCTCCTCGGCGCTCGTCGGCACCTACGGACGACTCGACGTGATCGAGCTCCGTCGGCTGCGCTCGGCGCTGCGGCATGCGGAACTCCGACGCGTCTTCGAGAGCGAGGCCGAGCGCGCCGAAGGAGGGGGCCGCGTGGAGAGCGCCGAGCGCTCCGGTCGAGACCTCGTGCTCTCGGCGATGCGTCAGCCGCTCGAGTTCGACCTCCTCGACACGCGCGAGGCCCGGCGTGCGGCGTCGCTGGCGCGCACGCTCGCTGTGCTGCGGGAGGACCTCGATCGCGGGGCGACCGCGCACGAGCTGCTCTGGACCGCCTGGGACCGTAGCGGACTCGAGCGCGGGTGGGGTGAGCTCGCGGGCGGCAACGGTCCGCTGGCCGAGCAGGCGAACCGCGATCTCGACGCGCTCGTGGCGCTCTTCCAGGCCGCCAAGCGTTTCGTCGAGCGGTCGCTCGACGCCGATCCGCGCGTGTTCGCACGGTCCATCCTGGACAGCGGCGTCGCCGAGGACCGGCTCGAAGCGCCGACGCGCGACGACAGCGTGCGCATCATGACGCCCGCCGGCGCCCTCGGGCTCGAGTTCGACACCGTCGTCGTGGCCGGCGTGCAGGACGGTGTCTGGCCCAACACCCGGCTGCGGGGCAGCCTGCTCGACACGTGGCGTCTCACGGATGCCGCCACCCGCGCCGACGGTGAGACACTCGGTGCGTTCGACCGCCGCCGCGGGGCGATGCACGACGAGCTGCGACTGCTCGCCCGCGCGCTGTCGCGCGCGACGGCGCAGGTGATCGTCACCGCCGTGGACGACGACGACACCGGCCCGAGCGTGTTCTTCGAGCTGCTGCCCGACCCCGAACCCTTCGAGCTCGATCACCCGCTATCCCTCCGTGGACTCGTCGCGCGGCACCGGCGCACCCTCACCACGGCGGTCCCGCGCTCGACTCCCGTGTCAGCGCCCCACGCCGCGCCGGCGGTGCGCGCCGCGGAGCAGCTCGCGCTGCTGGCGGATGCCGGGGTGCCCGGCGCCTCGCCCCACGACTGGTACGGCGTCGCAGGGCCGACATCGAGCGGACCCCTGCGCGATCTCTCGCGAGAGGACGTCCGTGTCTCGCCCTCGCGCCTGCACGCCCTGGAAGAGTGCGAGCTCAACTGGGTCATCGCCGACCTCGGCGGCGACCCGGGCGGCACCACCGCCGGCCTCGGCACGATCATCCACGCGGCCCTCGAGCACGCGCCCGGGCACGATGAGGCGGCCCTGTGGAGGGAGGTCGCGTCGCGCTGGGGCGAGCTGACGTTCGAGGCGGAGTGGCGCGATCGGGCCGAGCAGACCCGCGCACGCGATCTGGTGCGACGCCTCCACCTGTACCTCCGGCGGTTCGACGACGCCGGCGGGACGCTGATCGGGGCGGAACCGCACTTCGAGGTCGTCATCCCACTGGACGACGGCGCAGCGGCGGGCGAGGTGCGCGCGGCCGACGCCGGGCTCGACCCCGATGCGGGGGCCGGGGAGCACCGCGTCATCCTGTCGGGGTACATCGATCGCGTCGAGCTGACGCCGGAGGGAACCGTCGTCATCATGGATCTCAAGACCGGCAAGCGCGAGCCGCAGACCGACGCCAAGGTGCTCGACAATCCGCAGCTCGCCGCCTACCAGCTCGCCTTCGAGTCGGGCGCGATCCCGGAGGCGAAGGACTTCGCACCCGGAGGCGCGAAGCTCTTGGTGCTCCGGCCGACCGCGACGAGGTCCGACTACGTCACGCCCTGGCAGCCGCCGTTCGACGAGGAGCGCCGCGATGCGTTCGTCGGCCGCATCCGCACCGCGGTCGCGGTCATGCGCGGGGTGAGCTTCACCGCGCCGTACGAGGAGCACTGCCGCGACGAGCATTCCTACGGGCTCTGCCGGATCCACACCGTGGGCGCGGTGAGCGCCTCGTGACCATCGCGCAGCCCCTGGACACGCAAGCCGTGTCCCCGGCGCCGATCCTGTCGGCGCGCGTGATCGCCGCCGCACTCGGACAGTTCCCGCCGACCGACGAGCAGGTCGCCGTCATCGAGGCGCCCTTGGGGCCTGCCCTCGTCGTCGCCGGCGCAGGCAGCGGAAAGACCGAGACGATGGCGGCCCGAGTCGTGTGGCTGGTCGCGAACGGCATCGTCCGTCGCGACGAGGTGCTCGGCCTCACTTTCACGCGCAAGGCCGCCGGCGAGCTTGCGGAGCGCATCCAGAAGCGCCTCGCGAGACTCGCCGAGTTCGAGCGCCGCGGCGTGCTGCCGTGGCTGCCCGCGCTCGCCGAGGAGGGACGGCTCGACGTGTTCGGCGAACTCGAGAGATCCGGCGCCGACGGGGCGAGGGCGGCGGCCGAGCGTCACCGCCTGCTCGACGCGCTGGCGCAGGGGGTGGACGCTCTCGCTCAGGGTTCCGTCGACGACGCGCTCCTGCACAGGCCGAGCGTCGCAACCTACAACAGCTTCGCCGACCAGATCGTGCGTGAGCACGCCCTCCGGATCGGACGGGACGCCGAGGCCGCCGTCCTCTCGGAGTCCGCGGCGTGGCTCCTCATGCGCCGCGTCGTGTTCGCGTCAGACGACCCTCGACTCGAACGACGGGGCGAGGCGGTGCGCACGATCGTCGACGCGGCGCTGCGGATCGCCCGCGACGGCGTCGACAACCTCGTCGACTTCGACGCGCTCGCCGCATTCCCCGAGCGCTTCGGTGCCGTGCGCGAGCTGCCGTCGACCAATCGGCGCACCACGGTCTACACCGACGTCGCCGATGCGGCCGACCGGGTCGACGCGCTCGCGCTGCTGGCCGACCTCGCGCGCGAGTACGCCGCCGAGAAGATCCGGCTCGGGGTCATCGACTTCTCCGATCAGGTCGCCGGCGCCCTGGAGGTGGTCGCAAGCCACAGCGCGGTCGCCCAGGAACTGCGCGACCGCTACCGCGTCGTGCTGCTCGACGAGTACCAGGACACCTCCGTCGTCCAGACCGACCTGCTGGCAGCCCTCTTCGCCGGCACCGGGGTGATGGCGGTCGGCGATCCGCACCAGGCGATCTATGGGTGGCGCGGCGCCAGCGCCGGCAACCTCGGCGGGTTCGCGGCGGCCTTCGCGCCCGGCGCGGCGTGCGCGCAGTATTCCCTCCTCACGAGCTGGCGCAACAGCTCTTCGGTGCTGACGGCCGCGAACGCCGTGCTCGCGCCGCTCGCCGCGTCGGCTTCCGTCGCGGTCGGCGAGCTGCAGCCGCGTCCCGGGGCGCCGGCCGGGATGGTCGAGCTCGGTTTCGACGCAGACCTCGACACCGAGGCCGACCGTGTCGCCGAGTGGTTCGCGCGGGTCCGCGCCGAGCGCGCCGACGCCGGTCGCACGACCACCGGGGCGATCCTCTTCCGCAGCAAGAAGCACATGGTCCGCTTCGGAGACGCTCTCGGGCGCCGCGGCATCCCGCACCGCATACTCGGGCTCGGCGGCCTGCTCTCGACGCCCGAGATCGTGGACGTCGTGTGCGCGCTGCGGGTCATCAGCGACCCCTCCGCGGGGTCGGCGCTCATCCGGCTGCTGTCGGGGCCACGGTGGGCGATCGGGCTTCCCGACCTGCGCGAGCTCGCGGCGCTGTCCCGCCGCCTCGCGCGTCATGACGCCGCCCTGCAGCCTCTCGCGCCCGAGGTCGTCGAGCGCATCCGGGGGAGCGCCGGCGACGATGACGGCTCGCTCGTCGATGCACTCGACTTCGTGCTGCGGCAGAAGCCCGACCACGGCTGGCTGGAGGGCTTCACGCCCGAGGCGCGCGTTCGGCTGCGGGACGCGGCATCCGTCTTCGCGGGCCTCCGTCAGGCGAGCGGCATGCCGATCCCGGAGCTCGTGCGCCTGATCGAGCTGGAGCTGCGGCTGGACATCGAGCTCGCGGCGAACGAGTCTCGGGGCCCCGCGCGCATCGCGTCGGCGCAGCTGCGCGCCTTCGTCGACGAAGTGCACGCCTTCCTCGCTGCCGACGAGACCGGGTCGCTGTCGAGTCTGCTCGCGTGGCTCGAGCATGCCGAGCAGCTGGACGAGTTCGCGCCCCGCACCGAGCCGCCCGAGGATGACGTCGTGCAGCTCTTGACGATCCACGGATCGAAGGGGCTGGAGTGGGACGCCGTGGCCGTCGTGCGCCTCGTCAAGGATGAGCTGCCCAGTGCACCGCGCGACACGAAGGCCTGGCTCGGATTCGGTGTTCTGCCTTACGCGTTCCGCGGCGACTCCGCCTGGCTGCCCGCGCTCGGCTGGCAGTCCGCGACGACTCAGCAGGAGCTCAAGGAGGCGATCGAGGCGTTCGTCGAGGCGAACCGCGCTCGCCAGCTCGAAGAGGACCGCCGCCTGGCGTACGTGGCGGTCACTCGCGCCCGCGACCACCTCCTGCTCACGGGCGCGACATGGTCGGGCACCAAGCGTCCCCGCACGCGCAGCACGTTCCTCGCCGAGATCGCTGAGGCGCTCGACGTGTCCCTGCCGGACGGCGAGCCCGGCGATGACCCGTACCAGGGGGAGCGGCGCGTGCTCACGTGGCCGATCGATCCGCTGGGCGCGCGCCGGGCGGCCGTCGCGACCGCGGCCGCGACCGTCGAGGCGGCGCTCGACGCCCCGCGGGCCGGGGTCGATCCTCAGGCGGCCCTGCTGCTCGCCGAGCGCGTCGCGCGTCGCGCCCGCCCGGTGCACACCGCGCCGACCCGCATCGCCGCGTCCCGCTACAAGGAGTACGTCGCCGACCTGGAGGGCACCCTCGCGAGCATCGCTCGGCCGATGCCTGAGCGCCCTTTCCGGCAGACGCGCCTGGGCACGCTCTTCCACGCCTGGGTCGAGCAGCGCTCCGGCCGCGCGGGGCTCGGTGGCTCGCTCGACGACGCGCTGTGGGAGACGGACGAAGACGTCCCGGGCACCGAGGCATCGGTCGAAGACGCCGCGGCGCTCGCGGCGCTGCGCGAACGCTTCCTCGCGTCGGAGTGGGCACCGCTGCAGCCGATCGAGGTCGAGACCGAGATCGACTTCACCACCATCGGCCCGGACGGCCTGCCGCACATCGTCATCTGCAAGCTCGACGCCGTGTACCGGCGCGAGGACCGCGGCGGTCGCATCGAGATCGTCGACTGGAAGACCGGCGTCGCGCCGCGCACCGCTGCCGAGAAGGATGAACGGATGCTGCAGCTCGAACTGTACCGACAGGCCTATCACTCCAAGCACAGCGTGCCGCTCGACGAGATCGATGTCGCCCTTTTCTATGTGGCGGAGGGCGTCATCCTGCGCAGCTGAGACGCTCCCGTGCGGTCACGGAGGTCTTGTCACCGCAGTTCCGTCTCAGTCGGCGAGCCAGCGGCGCAGCGCCGCCTCCGACGCGCGCTCCGCCTCGGCCGCGGCATCCAGTCCGCCCCCGTCGTCGCGCTCGCTCGAGGCACCCGGTGCCGCCGCGGCGGGAAGCGCGATGGGCGCGGTGGACAGGTCGTCGTCCGGGTGCCGGCGGGGCAGCTGCACCGCCGAAGCGTCGAGGTCGACGGGTCGGAACGCGGCGAGATCCTCGGCCGAGATCTCCTGGGTGTCGAAGGACTCCGGCGCGGCCACAGGTCCCGTGTCCTGCCGGGCGTCATCCTCGGTGTCGACCCACTGCGCCAGCTCCGCCGGGTCGTACGCATCGGTCTGCATCGACGTGTCGATCGTCGGCGCGTCGGCACCGGGCGTGCGCTCGAGGAGCGCGATGGCGCCATCGACGTCGAGTGCGGCGCCCGACACGATGTCGTCACCGGCCACGCCCGCCGCCAAGGACTCCAGCAGCTCGACGGCGTCACCGACGATGTCGTCGCGGTCGGTGTCGTGCCCGTGCACGAGCCACTTCGCGAACTCGAGTTCGGCATACAGCCGGGCGCGCTCGCGGGCCCGGGCGTCGGGGGCGCGTCCGCTGTCGGCGACGTAGGCGGCGTAGACGTCCTCGGCGGCGTCGGGCGCGGACGCGAGCCATTGCAGGTCGGTCGCGGGGTCGCCGATCGACAGGCCGTGCCACTCGAGCAGTCCGGTCACTGTCGGGATGCCGTCGAGGTCCTCGAACAGGAACGATGCGGCTCCGGCGCCGCCGAGCACCACGGCTGATTCGAACCGCCACAGGTCGTCGGCGTCGACCGCGCGGTGCCAGCGCTCCGCCAGGCTGACCGGCAACCGGCGGGACGCGACGGCGCGCTCGATGAGGCGCGTGACATCGGCACGCACTTGCTGCGGGGTGCGCGCGGGCAACCCCTCGCCCTTGACGATCGAGTGCGGCAACGAGTGGAGCGCGGCGAGAGCCGCGCCGAGCGAGGTGGCCGCACCGCGTCCGGGCGGCAGGTGCGCGGCGTCGACGCGGTATCCGGGGAGGAAGTCGACGACGACCACCCGTGTGTCGCCGAGACCGGCCTCGCCGAGCAGCTCGGGGGCGCGGAAGGGGAGCAGGCCTCGCACACCCGGGGTGAGTGCACGCAGCGCACGCACCTCCGCCGCGAGCTCCGGGGCGGACGACGGGTCGGCAGGGACGCGCACGACCACACGCCGCCCGTCGTCGAGATCGGCGACCGCCGCGTCGTATCGACCGGCGGCGCCCTCGGTGAGCGCGCCGACCCCGACGACGCCGACCCGCGGGAGAGCCGACGTGACCGACGCGGCTAGAGTGAGGGGTGAGCGTGCCATGTGCCCAGGGTAGGTCGGTCGCGCTCGTCCGTCCCCGCGCCACGCCCGGCCCTGAACGACGAAGCGGAGCATGTTCGATGACGGCGCCCGACAGCACGAGCCTGAATCCGCTGGCGCATCCCGGACTCGATCGCGCGGCCGATGAGCGGCTGGTTCCCGATCTTCTCGAGACGGCGAGGACGGATGCCGAGTCCCGGGCCCTGGTGGTCGCAGGCGACTCCGCGCCGCTCGCCGCACCCGATGCGCTGCTGTGGCTCGCTCCGTCGGATGTTCCCGGCGGAGCTGAATGGGCCTTCCTCGGACGTGATGACAACGGGACTGCCCTGCTCGCAGCCGTGTTCACGTCCCAGGACGAGGAACTGTTCGTTGCGCCCGCGGGCTGGGCGGGCCTGCGCACGATGGGAGCCGTGCTCTCGGCCCGCGACGCCGGCGCATTCGTGGAGGCACTCAGCCTCGGGCGCTGGCTGATCGACGCCCCGTTCTGCCCGGCGTGCGGCACGCCGACCGTTCTGGGGGACGCCGGCTGGTCGCGCCGCTGCCCGAACTGCGGGCGGCAGCATTTCCCGCGCACCGATCCGGCCGTGATCGTCGCCATCACGAGCGCCGACGACCCCGACCTCCTTCTCCTCGGCTCGAACGCCCTGTGGGGCGCCGACCGCTTCTCGTGCTTCGCTGGGTTCGTCGAGGCCGGCGAATCGCTCGAGGCGGCCGTGCGCCGCGAGGTCGCGGAGGAGTCCGGTGTCGAAGTCGCCACCGTGATCTATCGGGGATCTCAGGCATGGCCCTATCCCCGCTCGCTGATGGTCGGGTTCCTCGCCGAGTCCCTCGACGATACGGCGGCGCGCGCCGACGGCGAGGAGATCGCGGCGATCCGCTGGTTCACGCGGGACGAGATCGGCCGAGCCCTGGCGGGGGACGGCGATGTCGTGCTCCCCGGACAGGCGTCCATCGCGCACCGGCTCATCGCCGACTGGCACGCGGAGCGCGCGTGAACGCCGGCGCGCTGGCAGGGCTGGACGAGCAGCAGCTCGAGGCGGCGACCGCGCTGCGGGGTCCGGTGGCGGTGCTGGCGGGCGCCGGCACGGGCAAGACCCGCGTCATCACGCATCGCATCGCGCACGGCGTCGACACCGGAGCGTACTCGCCCGGACGCGTGATGGCGGTCACGTTCACGACCAAGGCCGCCGGCGAGATGCGGGGCCGGCTGCGGACGATGGGCGTGGCCGGGGTGTCAGCCCGGACCTTCCACGCGGCCGCTCTCGCACAGCTCAACTTCTTCTGGCCGACCCTCGCCGGCGACACCGCGCCGGGCATCATCGACAACAAGGTGCGCATGCTCGCCCACGCGGCCGACGGCATCGGGCTCGCACCCGACGTTGCCACGCTGCGCGACGTCGCTTCCGAGATCGAGTGGCGGAAGGTCTCGATGCTCGGTGTCGACGCGTATGCGGCGGCCCGCCCGAACGGCGTCGGCCGCCTGGGGGTCGACCGCGTCGTGGCGCTCCAGCATGCGTACGAGAAGCTCAAGGACGAGCGCCGGCAGCTCGACTTCGAGGACGTGCTGCTCGCCTGCGCCGGCATGCTCGAGGCGGAGCCGCAGGTGGCCAAGGCCGTGCGCGAGCAGTATCGCCATTTCACCGTCGACGAGTTCCAGGACGTCTCGCCCCTGCAGAACCGGCTGCTCGAACTGTGGCTGGGGGATCGCCGCGACCTCTGCGTCGTGGGCGACGCGAGCCAGACGATCTATTCGTTCGCCGGTGCCGACGCCGCGTTCCTCCTCGACTTCCCGTCGCGGTACGAGGGCGCCCGCGTCGTGCGCCTCGAGACGAATTATCGGTCCGATGCCCCGATCCTGGCGGTCGCGAACGAGCTGATGCGCGGGCGCCCCGGAGCGCTGCACCTGTCGGCCGCCGCCGACCGGACTGCGGGGACTGAGACCGCGCCGGTTCCGACGGTGACCGCGTTCGAGGATGACCGGGACGAGGCTCGCGCGGTCGCCGCGCGGATCGCCGCGCAGATCGCCGACGGCGCGGATCCACGCCACATCGCGGTGCTCTACCGCGCGCACGCGCAGTCGGCCGAGCTGGTGGCGGCGCTCTCCGACGCGGGCATCGCGACGACGGTGCTCGGCGGCCGCCGGTTCTTCGACATGCCCGAGGTGCGGCAGGCGGTGATGGAGCTGCGCGCGGCGTCGATCGCTCCCATCGAGAGCGGTTTCGTCGACACCGTTCGCGACATCCTGCGCTCGCGGGGCCTCACCGACGAGCCGCCGGAGGCCGGCGGTGCCCTCCGCGACGCCTGGGAGGCCCGCGCCGCCCTCCTGCGCCTCGCGCAGGAAGCCCCCGCCGGCACGACTCTCCGTGCCTTCGCAGACGAGCTCACCGCGCGGGCCAAAGCCCACGACGAGCCGGCGATGCGCACCGTGACGCTCGCGACGCTGCATGCGGCCAAGGGCCTGGAGTGGGAGCACGTGCACCTCGTCGGCGTCGCGGAGGGCGTGCTTCCCATCTCGTACGCCACGACGTTCGAGCAGGTCGACGAGGAGCGCCGACTCGCGTACGTCGGCATCACGCGGGCCGGGCGAACGCTGTCGCTGTCCTGGGCGCGAGGCGCACGGGAGAGGCAGCCGTCGCGGTTCCTGCGAGAGATCGGCAACGGCACTCTGCGTGCGGGCGGTGCGAGCGCACGTGCCGGTGCAGCGAGCCGGCGCGCAGGGTCACCGAGCGGGTCCGGGCGGCCGAGGGGTGCAGCGCGCGCTCCGCGATGAGCCGACCCGCGACGATCCCCGACTCCCACAGCACCGAGGGCTCGCTCTCGACGGCGCGACCCAGCAGTTGCGCCGCGACCGCCGGCCACGACGGATCGCTGTCGCGGCGGTGAGCCGCGACGCACGCGAGGCATGCGCTCCGGCCGGGTTCGACGAACGGGCCGACTTCTGCACCTGAGCCGGTGAGCGCGACCGGCACATGATCGACGTCCGCGCTCATGAGCGCGGCGACCGCGCCGGGCACGACCACGCGATGAACGACGAAGACGACGGCCGCGGCATCCGTTCCGACGCTCCCGACCGCATCGAAGCAGTGGGCGGTGTCGACGTCGTAGCCCTCGGCGGAGAGGCCAGCGGCCACCGCATCGCGATGCTGGTCGGGCACGTCGTCGGCGCACTGGACCACGATGCGGCGGCGGGTCGCGGCATCCGTCATCAGAGCGCGGCGGATCCGTGACAGGAACCGCGCCGCCGTCGCGGCGTCGGGAGCACCCAGCGCCTGCGCGAACGGGATCGCCGCACCGTCGGGGAGACCGCGCTCGAGCTCGCGCAGCAGCCGCTGCTGCCACGGCTGGGGATCGTCGAGCACGGCGACCGGCTCAGCGCCGAACTGGATCGTCGAATCGGTCCGCCACACGGGGGGATACGAGGGGTCGAGTCGGAGCATGGGCCCGATCCTGTCGCACCGGACGGGCCTGACGACCGGTATCCACAGGCCACGACCCCGATTCGCCGCATCCGGTCGGACTGGGGAGGAACCGGTGACCCGGTGCCGGGCCGCCGCTACACGGGCCGATGGTCGTCCGGCGCGCCGCGCTCGCCCTCGTCGCCGGAAGCATCGGATTCGGGAGGAGAATCGGATGCTTCGCCCGCGGCCGATCCGCCGGGCTCGTCTCCGGCGAGCAGGCGCGCCAGGGCGTCGTCCATCTCGTCGCGCAACGGCTCCTCGCCGCGGGCGCGTGCCTCGAGGCGGGCGACGAGCCCCGCGGGATCGTCGATGTCGGACGCGCTCGGCATGAGGTCGGGGTAGTCCCACAGCGCGTCGCGCGCGGCGGGGCCCACCGCAGCCGTCACGGCCCTCCACATGGCGGCGGCCTCGCGCATGCGGCGCGGGCGGATCTCGAGGCCGACGAGCGAGCCGAGTGCGCGCTCGGCCGGACCGCCGACGGCACGCCGGCGACGCACGGCCTCCGAGATGCGTTGCGCCGAGGGGAGCCGCGACGTGGCATCCTCCGTGACGACCTCGACCCAGCCTTCGACGGTGGCGAGGAGATTCTCCAACCGTGCAAGGGCGGCGTCCTGCGCCTCGGAGCGGGCGGGCAGCAGCGCACCGCTCTCGATCGCGCGGCGGAGCTCCTCGGGCTCGGACGGGTCGAAGCGCGTGGCGAGATCCTCGAGGGCGTCGGTGTCGACGTGCACGCCGCGTGCGAAGTCGGTGACCTGCGAGATGACATGCAGGCGCAGCCAGCGCGCGTGCCGGAACAGGCGGGCGTGGGCGAGCTCGCGGGTGGCGACGTAGAGGGCGAGCTGGTCCTCGGGCACCTCGAGATCGCGGCCGAAGTCCGCGAAGTTCTGGGGGAGGATCGCCGCCTGACCGTCGGGCATCAGCGGGATGCCGACGTCGCCGCCGCTCACGACCTCCTTCGACAGGTTGCCGACGACCTGGCCGAGCTGCGACGCGAAGAGAGAGCCGCCGACCGTGCGCATGAGACGCCCGGCTCCCTGCACAAGACCCTGCATGTCTTCGGGCGCCTGCTCGCTCAGCGCGGTGGTGAGGGCGTCGGCGATGCTCGTCGCGACCGGAGCCGCCAGCTCCTGCCACACCGGCAGCGTCGCCTCGACCCACGCGCCGCGCGTGAGCGTCGCCGGGGGCGCCGGCAGCTCCGCGATGGTGGTCGCCTCGCTCAGCCACAGGGTCGCCAGGGCGAACGCCTGGTCGAGGTCCGTGCGCTGGCCCGCGGTCACACCCAGGCCCTCCTGGTTGGCGATGTGCAGCGCTTGGCGCTTCGCCATGTCCCACGAGATGCCGGTCTCGTCGGCCCCTTCGAACGCACCCTGCAGCTGGCGCATCACCGCCTGCATCATCGCGGGGTCGATGTTCATTCCCGACAGCCGCGACAGCTGCTCGGGGTCGAAATCTCCTGCCGCGCCACCGAACAGCTGCCGGATGAGCTCCTGGAAGTCGTCCTCGGGGCTCGGGTCGCTCCCGCCCGTGACGTCGTCTGCCACTTCAGCCGCCTTTCAGCCGGTCGATGAGGTTGCGTTCTACGCTAGTCGCAGCATCCGTCGCACTCCCCGGCAGGGACCCCTTACGCCTTACGCCGGTCGCGAACGACCAGGCGCATCACCCACAAGGCACGGAAAAGAGGTCCCGCGTGGCCCTGTTCGACGAGAACACGACGATCGAGCCCGCCCCGCGGCCGCGGATGTCCCGCCGCACGCTGGTGGGTGTGTGGGCGCTCGCCGTCGCCATGGTGGTGCTCCTCGTCATCACGTTCCTGCCGACGTCGTACGTCATCCAGCGCCCCGGACCCGTCTACAACACGCTCGGCACCGCCGAGAACGCCGACGGCGAGGAGGTGCCGCTGATCTCGGTCGAGGGCGCCGAGACGTACCCGACCGAGGGATCGCTCGACCTCCTCACGGTGCAGGTGCAGGGCAACCGCGAGCACACCCCGTCGTGGTTCGAGCTCGCCATGGCGTGGTTCGACCCGAGCCGCGCCGTCATGCCGATCGACGCGATCTTCCCCCAGGACCAGACCACCAAGGAGCGCAACGAGGAGAGCGCCCAGATGATGGTGGACTCGCAGCACGAGGCGACCGCCGCGGCGCTGACAGAGCTCGGCTACGACGTCGGCGCGACCCTGTCCGTCTACTCCGTCATCGACGGCGCCGCCGCCGAGGGGATCCTCGAGCAGGGCGATCTGATCCTCACGGCGAACGGCGAGGATCTCACGGATGTATCGACCCTGCGCTCCGTCATCAACGAGGGCGAAGGGGCCCCGGTCGAGCTGCTCATCGAGCGCGACGGCGAGCAGCAGACGGTCGAGGTCACTCCGAAGGAGACGACCGACGACGACGGCGAGAAGGGCTGGATCCTCGGCGTCAACCTCACGACGGACTACGACTTCCCGATCGACGTCACCATTCAGCTCAACAATGTCGGTGGTCCGAGTGCGGGCATGATGTTCGCGCTCGGGATCATCGACACACTGACCCCGGGCGAGCTCAACGGCGGCGAGCAGATCGCCGGCACGGGCACGATCACCGCGGACGGCGAGGTCGGGCCGATCGGGGGCATCCGTCAGAAGATGTGGGGCGCGGTGGATGCCGGCGCCCAGTGGTTCCTCGCGCCCGAGGCGAACTGCGACGAGGTCGTGGGGCACATCCCCGGCGACTTGCGCGTGTTCTCGGTGGAGGACCTCGACGACGCGCTGGCCGTGCTCGACGCGGTGAGCGAGGGCGACGATCTCGACGTGCTCCCGACCTGCACCGCGAAATGATGAGGATCGTGCCCGAAACGTTGCGAGTTTCTTAGAGTTCGCCCAGGGAGGACAAGGCGGGCGCCGAGAATCGCGCGCCTAGGATGGGAACGTGACCACGACCTCCGCGCCGACTCCGGCCACACCCTCTCGCACCCGACGCGTCATCGCCATCACCCTCGCGGTCATCGCCGCGCTGGTCGTGGCGTTCTTCATCTTCGCCAGCCTCTACGCGGACTGGCTCTGGTACGACCAGCTCGGGTTCTCCGAGGTGCTGCTGACCCAGTGGGTCGCGCGTGTCGTGATGTTCGTGGTCGGCTTCCTGGGCATGGCCGTGCCGGTCTGGCTGTCCATCCAGCTCGCCTACCGGCTGCGCCCCGTGTACGCGCGGCTGAGCTCCCAGCTCGACCGGTACCAGGAGGTCGTCGAGCCGCTGCGGCGACTGGCGATGTGGGGCATCCCGATCTTCTTCGGCTTCTTCGCCGGCTTCGCCGCCTCTGCGCAGTGGGAGACCACATGGCTGTGGTTCAACGGCGTCGCCACCGACGCGACCGACCCGGAGTTCGGCCTCGACACGGGCTTCTACATGTTCGCGATGCCGTTCTGGAGTTCGCTCGTCGGTTTCGCGTCGGCGGTGCTGCTGATCTGCCTTCTCGTCACGGCGCTGGTGTCGTACCTGTACGGGTCGGTGCGCATCGGTCAGAGGGAGCTGCGCATCTCGAAGTCGGCGCGCATCCAGCTCGCGGTGATCGCGGGTCTCTATCTGCTCGTGCAGGGCGCGAGCCTGTGGCTCGACCGGTACAAGACACTCGTCGAGCCCGGCGACCGCATCACCGGCCCCGGCTACACCGGTGTGAACGCGATCATCCCCGGCCAGACGATCCTCGCGTTCGCGGCGGTCATCGTCGCGATCCTCTTCTTCGTGACCGCGATCATCGGTCGCTGGCGCTATCCGCTCATCGCGACCGCGCTGCTGGTCGTGTCGGCGATCGTCGTCGGCGTGGGCTACCCCTGGGTCGTCAACACGTTCCAAGTGCAGCCGAACCGCTTGACGCTCGAAGAGGAGTACTACCAGCGCAACATCGACATGACCCATGCGGCCTACGGCGTCGACGGCCTCGAGCAGGAGGACTTCACCGCCGTGACCGACGTCACAGCCGGTCAGTTGCGCGACGACGCCGCCGCGACCGCCCAGCTGCGTGTCATGGATCCGGCGATCATCTCGCCGAACGTGCGGCAGCTCGAGCAGTACCGCGGCTATTACCAGTTCGCCGACCCGCTCGACGTGGACCGCTACGACATCGACGGCGTCTCGCAGGACACCATCGTCTCGGTGCGTGAGCTCGACCTCAACGAGCTCGGCAACGCGGCCGACTGGCAGAACTCCGCCGTCGTCTACACCCACGGGTACGGGCTCGTCGCCGCCAAGGGCAACGACCGCACCAACGAGGGCGACCCCGTCTTCCTCGAGCGCGGCATCCCGGCCGCCGGCTTCCTCTCCGACCAGGAGGACTTCCAGCCGCGCGTGTACTTCGGCGAGTACTCGCCGCCCTACTCGATCGTGGGCGCGCCCGACGGCGCCGACCCGGTGGAGCTCGACTACCCTTCGGGCGAGGACGGCGCGGGCGAGACCAAGACCACGTTCGAGGGCAGCGGCGGGCCGAGCCTGGGCAGCGTCTTCAATCGACTCATCTACGCGCTGAAGTTCCAGGCCGAGCAGATCCTGTTCTCGGACTACGTGAACGAGGACTCGCAGATCCTCTACGACCGCAACCCGCGCGATCGCGTGCAGAAGGTCGCGCCCTACCTGACGCTCGACAATGACGCCTACCCGAGTGTGGTCGACGGCCGCATCGTGTGGATCATCGACGGCTATACGCTGAGCGCGAATTACCCGTACTCGTCCACGGTCAGCCTGACCTCGGCGATCTCGGATTCGTCGAACCCCGCACCGCGGTTCGCGCTCGACGACATCAACTACATCCGCAACTCCGTGAAGGCGACCGTCGACGCGTACGACGGCTCCGTGAAGCTCTACGCGTGGGATGAGAACGACCCGGTGCTGCAGTCATGGCAGAAGGTCTACCCGACGACGATCGAGCCCATCAGCGAGATGTCCGCGGACCTGATCAGTCACGTGCGGTACCCGACCGACCTGTTCAAGGTGCAGCGCACGATCCTCGGCGTGTACCACGTCGACGACGCGGCCTCGTTCTATCGCAGCGACAACCGCTGGCAGACCCCGAACGACCCGCAGGAAGAGACGGCCCTGCAGCCGCCGTACTACCTGACGATGCAGATGCCCGATCAGGACCAGCCGACGTACTCCATGTTCACGTCGTTCATCCCGGCGGCGACGGCCGGCAATGCCCGCAACGTGCTGATGGGGTACCTCGCGGTGGACTCGAATGCCGGGGCCGAAGCCGGCGTGAAGAGCGAGGACTACGGCAAGCTGCGCATGCTGGTGATCGATGCCGACACGACGGTGCCCGGTCCAGGTCAGGTGCAGAACACCTTCAACTCGGACCCGCAGATCTCCGCCCAGATCAACCTGCTGAAACAGGGGCAGTCCGAGGTGCAGAACGGCAACCTCCTGACCCTCCCCGTCGGCGGTGGCCTGCTGTACGTGCAGCCGGTGTTCGTTCAGTCGTCGACGGGAACGAAGTTGCCCAAGCTGCAGAAGGTGCTGGTCTCGTTCGGCGACGACATCGCCTTCGAAGACACGCTGAACGAAGCGCTCGACACGCTCTTCGGCGGCGATTCCGGCGCCGACGCAGGTGACACCGATGTACAGCCCACCCCGGGAGCCACGCCCGCACCGACTCCGGAGCCGACCCCGACCGAGCCGACCACCCCGGCGGAGCCGACCGACGAGTACCAGGCCGCCCTGCAGGAGGCGCAACAGGCGATGCTCGACCGCCAGGCGGCCCTCGAGGCGGGCGATTGGGCGGCATACGGAGCCGCCGACGAGCGTCTCACCGCGGCGGTCGACAAGCTCATCGAGCTCGGCGGCCAGTAAGCAGGCACCCACGAGGGCCGGCCCCTTTCAGGGCCGGCCCTCGGTGTTCCCGCTCAGGCCGTGAGGACGGCGTACCAGATGAGCAGCAGCGTGACCGCGAAGCCCGAGAACTGGTTGAGCCACAGGAAGCGGCGCCAGCCGGCCGTCGCGGCGGCCGCATCGGCGTCCGCGATCGAGCGGTAGGGCCACACGGTCACGAGGTACGGCAGTACGAGCACGGCCGCGATCGGCCCCGGCCACGACGTCGCGAGCATCGCCACGCCGGCGGCGGCGTAGCAGGCGAGCGCGAAGCGGACCGTCCAGCGGGCGCCGCGCGCCGTGGCGATCGACGCGATGCCCGCGTCGCGGTCGGCCACGACGTCCTGCACCGCCCCGAACGCGTGCGAGGCCACGCCCCACAGCGCGAATGCGCCGATGAGCGCCACGAGCGGCAGCGTCCACGTCGCGCCCGCGAGCACGAGTCCATACATCGCGGGGGAGAAGAAGTGGATGCTGCTGGTCGCGGAGTCGAGGAACGGGCGCTCTTTCAGCCGCAGCGGCGGCGCGCTGTAGAAGACGACGAAGAACAGGCTCGCGGCGAGCACGAGCCACGAGGCGGGGGACCCGACCGCGACGAGGTAGGCGACGAACGGCAGGCACAGCAGCGCGGAGGCCCACAGGGTCACCCGGTGCATCCGCCGATCGAGAACCGCCCCGTGCGCGCCGCCCTTGCGCGGGTTGCGCAGATCGGACTCGTAGTCGAAGACATCGTTGATGCCGTACATGGCGAGGTTGTAGGGCACGAGGAAGAACAGCGTGCCGATCCCGAGGGTCAGGTCCATCTCGCGCGTGGTCAGGATGTACGCCGCCGCGAACGGGTACGCGGTGTTGATCCAGCTGACCGGCCGCGAGGCGATCAGGAGCTGGCGCGCGACGGCGCCGGCGCGCAGGGGCGGGGCGGATGTCACGAGCGCGCCTCCCTGCGAGGGGCCCGTGAAGGCTCCAGCAGCGTGAACACGGCCGGCACGAGGAATGCCGCGCACACGGGGTAGGCGAAGTCCTCGATCGGCGCGAGCCCGATCCGCACGCCCGAGATCAGCGCGTCGGGATAGGTGAACAGCCCCGCGGCGATCATCACGTTGTCGAAGACGGCGGTGAGCGCGACGAGGAGGCCGGCGGCGATGACGGATGCCGTCATCCTGCGCCCGAAGCCGGGCCGTCGCACCGTCAGCAGCACGACGACCGCCGTGAGCACGACGAACGGCACGACGATGAGGATGTACGTCATCGCCCCGCCTCCGCCCGCGAGGGCGCAGCATCCGTCTTCCGCCGTTCCCGCAGGCGCAGCGCCCCGGCCCACGCGACGAGCGCGAGGTAGCTCAGGAACGCCAGGAACGCGGGCTCCTCGAGGGGGAGGTGCGGGGCGAGGTCCACGCCGAGCAACAGGGCGCTGTCGCCTTTGACGAAGACGCCCGCGGCGATGCCGACGGCGTCCCACGCGAGGAAGAACGCGGTGCCGATGCCGACCGCGAGAGCCGTGCGTCCGGGCGCGTGCCACGCGGCGAGGCGCCAGCGCCGGTCGAGCAGCAGCACGCCCACGGTGGAGACGAGGATCGCGGCGAGGTAGATCCCTGGCACCGTCACACCCTCGCCGGTTCCGCGAGGGGACCGGGGGAGCGATCTCCGCGTAGACGTTTGACGACGAGCTCGGCCGAGATGAGGCACATCGGCAGGCCGATGCCGGGCAGAGTGGAGGCGCCGACGTACGACAGGCCATCGACCCTGCGCGACGTGTTCCGGGGGCGGAAGACCGCGCTCTGCCCGAGCGTGTGCGCGAGGCCGAGCGCGTTGCCGCGCCACGCGCCGAGATCGTCGGCGAAGTCGCCGGGGGCGACGGTGCGCCGCACCACGACGCGCTCCGCCAGATCCGGGATGCCGCACCACTGCTCGATCTGGGAGACGACCCGGTCGGCCGCGGTCTCGATCGCCGGGTCGCCATCGCCGTCGATGCCCCCGTGCCCCAGCTGGGGGTCTGCGGGCACGGGGACGAGCACGAAGAGATTCTCGTGCTCCGGCGGCGCCACGCTGGGGTCCGTGGCGCTGGGACGGCAGATGTAGAGCGATGCGGGGTCCGGGATCCGCGAAGGGGTGCCGAAGATGTCGGTGAAGTTCGCACGCCACTCCTGGGCGAACAGCAGCGTGTGGTGAGCCAGCTGCGGCAGTCGGCCCTCGACGCCGAGCATCACGAGCAGCGCGCCGGGGCTGGGCGTGCGCGAGCGCCACCACTCCTCGGGATAGGTCTGCTCGGCGCGCGGAAGCAGTCGGGTCTCGGTGTGGTGCAGGTCGGCACCCGACACCACGAGGTCGGCGGGAACGCGGTGGCCGCCTGCGAGCTCGACCCCGGTCGCGGCGCCGGAGGCGGTCGTGATCGCAGTGACCCGCGTGCCCGTCGCGATCGCGACTCCGGATGCCTCGGCCAGGCGCACGATCGCCGCCACGAGCTCGCGGAACCCGCCGCGCGGGTAGAGCACCCGATCTCCGAGATCGAGGTGGCTCATGAGGTGGTACAGGCTCGGCACACCGTACGGCGATCCCCCCAGGAACACTGCGGGGTACTCGAGGATCTGCCGGAGCCTCGGGTCGGTGAACCGTCGCTCGACGTGTCGGGCGAGGCTTCGCGTCAGCAGGGGCGCGAGGCGCGGCATCCGCCGCAGCAATGCCGGGTCCCTGAGGCCGGCCGTGGTCTCGTACGTGTCGTAGAGGAAGCGTGTGACGGCGAGGTCGTACGCGTCGGCGGCGGAGTCGAGGTAGGCGTCGAGGCGGTCGCCGGCGCCGGGTTCGACGCTCTCGAACAGCGCTGCGGCCTCGGTGCGTCCCGAGCGCACGTCGAGGGGCCCGAGGCCTGTCGCGGGATCGGAGTACACGCGGTAGGCCGGGTCGAGCGGCACGAGGTCGAGCTCGCGCTCGGCGGTCGTTCCGAGCAGCCGGAAGAAGTGCTCGAACACCTCGGGCATGAGGTACCAGCTGGGACCGGTGTCGAAGCGGAAGCCGTCGCGCTCCCACGACCCGGCACGCCCGCCGAGCTCGTCGCGCGCCTCGAACAGGGTCGTGTCCCAGCCCTCGGTCGCCAGCAGCGCCGCTGCGGCGAGCCCGCCCACGCCGCCGCCGATGACGACCGCGCGTCGCGGTCCGTCGACGAGCGTCATGCGCGCACCTCCCGGGGGGCGAAGCCGAGCAGCGCGCGCGCCGCGAGACGCGCCTTCACGGCGTCGGGTACGCGCACCCGCTCCTGGCGCCCGTCGCAGGCGCGCAGGCGCACGGCCAGTTCCGCGAAGAGATCGTGCGCGGCGGTCACCGCGCGTCGGCAGTCGGCGGGAAGCGCAGGGATCGCGCTCGCGGCGGAGGCGAGATCCCTGTCGATGCGATCGAGCACCGCCGCGCGCTCGCCGTCCGCCGTCGACAGGCCGAGGTAGTCGCGTCCGAGCACCGTTTCATCGTGGCGGAGGTCGCGCAGGAAGTTCACGTCCTGGAACGCGGCGCCGAGACGACGAGCGCCCTCGACCAGTTCAGGCGAAGGGGCGAGCGGACGCGGAGCCCCCGCGTTGACGAACACCTGCAGACACATCAGACCGACGACCTCGGCCGACCCGTAGACGTAGGCATCGTGCGAGGCGGCGTCATGGCGGAGGGTGTCGAGGTCGGTGCGCATCGACGCGAAGAACGGGCGCACGAGATCCTCGCCGATGCCGCACGCGCGCGCGGTACCCGCGAACGCGTGCACCACGAGGTTGGAGCTGAAGCCGCGGTCGATCGCCGACAGCGTCTCGTTCTCGAGTTCGTCGAGGATCTCGCCCGCGACCTCCGGCGACAGTCCGGCTTCCTCGGCGGGACCGTCGACGATCTCGTCCGCGATGCGCACGAGGGCATACACGTTCCGCACGTGCGGCCGCGGGCGCGGGCCGAGTAGCCGGCACGCAAGCCCGAACGAGGTCGAGTAGCGCGCGATCACGGTGGCCGCGGCATCCGCCGCAGCCTGGTCATACAGGGCGAGACCTGTGGGGGACGCGGCGCGCACGATGCTCATGGGATCCGTCCTTCGATGCCGTCGGCGAGGGTCCGCAGAAGGGCTCCCGCACGGTCGGGGAGCGCGGGGTCGTGCGAGGCATCCCGTACCGCCGCCAGCGTCTCCTCGACCAGGTGCACGAGGCGCTCCCGGGCGCCGGTCTGCTCCAGGACGAGCTGCGCCTCGCGCACCGCGACCGGACCGGTGCGCGCGAGTGCGAGCGCCTCGTCGATGCGTGGCGCGGCGTCGGACTCGCGGGCGAGTGCGACCAGCGGAGTGCGCTTGTTCTCGCGGAGATCGGGACCGGTGTCCCGGCCGGTCTGCGCCGCGGTCCCGAACGCCCCGATGAGGTCGTCGACGAGCTGGAAGGCGAGTCCGAGACGGCCACCGGCCTCGCCGAGCACGCGCAGGGCGTCGCCGTCGGCGCCCCCGAGCAGTGCGCCCGCCTGCAGCGGCGCCCGGAACGTGTACACGGCGGTCTTGTTGAACGCCGTGTCGAGCGTGGAGACGCGGGACGGATGCCGCGCCGCGACGCTGTTCTCCACGTCGGCGAGTTCGCCGGCCGCGGAGATGAGGACGGCGTCGTCGACGAGGGTCAGGAGGCGATCCCGGGTAGCGTCATCGGTGTGGGCCATGGCGACCAGCCGGAAGGCCTCGTGGAGCAGGATGTCACCGGCCAGGATCGCCGCGGCGTCTCCCACCAGGGCGGCGCCGTCGGTGTCGGCGCCGCCATCCTGCGCGCGCCGGCGGAACTCGCCGCCGATGTTGGGCACGCCGCGGCGCATGGTGTCGTGGTCGATCACGTCGTCGTGCACGACGAACGCCGTGTGCAGCAGCTCGAACGCCGCCGCGACCGAGAGGACGGCCGACGCGTTGGCGTCGTCGATGCGGAACGCCTCGAAGGAGGCGGTGACCAACGCCGGACGCAGGCGCTTGCCGCCCTGCGCCGCGCGGGTGATCGCGTCCCCCAGCGCACCGAAGCCCGGTCCCAGCTCGGAGGCGCGCTCGCGGATGCGCGTGAGCGCACCGTCGATCGCGATCCGGAGGTCGGGATCGGCCGCCGCCGGGATCATGACGCGCGTCTCTCGCGCGACGGCGTCTCGAACAGGTGCAGCTGCTGTGCCTGGAGCACGAGCCAGGGGCTGAACGCCCACGGTGTCGCCTCCAGCGAGACGGCGAGCGCCTCGGGTCGGACCCACCGCGCGTCGATGGCCTCGAGCGGGTTGAGCACGGGCTCGTCGTCGGTATACGCGGTGTAGACGGGACACACTTCGTGCTCGACGATGCCGTTGGCGTCGGTGGCGCGGTACCGGAACAGCGGGAGTGCGACGCGGAGGTCGCTCAACGTGAGCCCGAGTTCGAAGTCCGCGTGACGACGGACGGCCGAGAGCACCGGCTCCGCGGGGCGGGGGTGCCCGCAGAACGAGTTGGTCCACACGCCAGGCCATGTGCGCTTCGAGAGGGCACGGCGCGTGATGAGCACCTGACCCTCGCCGTTGAGCACGTGGCAGGAGAAAGCGAGATGCAAGGCGGTGTCGGGGCCGTGCACGCTGGATTTCGGCGCGGTGCCGATGGCGCGGCCGTCATCGTCGAGCAGAACCACGTGGTCGGTGTCGGGCATCCGATCACTCCTCTCAGATTGCTAGCTAAACTAGCAATGCCTCTTGTGCGATGCTACAACGGGTCGGAGGGAACGTCCACGATGTCCGAACGCTGGCTGCCACAGACGGATCATGAACATGCGGTGATGCGTGTGCTCACGTCCATCCGTGCCCTCAGCGACGCCATGGAGCGCATGCACAGCGGCATGAAGGGCGACATGGACATGAACGCCTCGGATGTCGCGGCGCTCCGGCTGCTCATCATCCGCGAGCGGCAGGGGCGCTCGGTCAGCCCGCGCGACATCGCCCACCACCTGCGCATCTCGACCGCGTCGACGACGAAGCTGCTCGACCGGCTCGTCGAGTCCGGGCATGTCGAGCGCCGACCGCACCCCAGCGATGGGCGGGGCCGCGTGGTGGTGCTCACCGAGGACGCGAGGCACGCGTTCTTCCGCGTGTTCGGCGAGAAGCTGCGCGCCATGCGCACGGTGGCGATGGAGTTCGACGAGTCGGAGCTCTCGGTGATCGCGCGCTTCCTCGACGACCTCAGCGGTGCGATGGACCCGGAGGGCTGACGGCGTTCAGCGCCAGCGGAAACACGGAAGAGGGCGACCCGTTCGGGACGCCCTCTTCCGTGTTTTCTGTTGCGGGGACAGGATTTGAACCTGCGACCTCTGGGTTATGAGCCCAGCGAGCTACCGAGCTGCTCCACCCCGCGGCACAAGGAATAGCCTAGCACGGGGTTGGGGGTGGTCGTGACACGGGGCGGTCGGCTTGCCCCGATCGCGGGCGCCGGGCAAGGATGAACCATGTCCACCGAGCGTGACACCGATCCGCGAGACGACCAGATCGACGGTCGTGACGAATCACCGGAAGAACGCGCGGACCGCAACTGGAGCGAGGTGCTGCAGGAGGTCCGTGTCCTGCAGACGGGCACGCAGATCCTCACCGGCTTCCTGCTCGCTCTCGCTTTCCAGCCGGCCTTCGCCGACCTGACCGGCTCCCAGCAGGCCTTCTACCTCGGGCTCGTGGTCCTTTCGGCGCTCAGCTCGATCGTGGCCCTCGCGCCGGTCGCACTGCACCGCGCGCTGTTCCAGCAACGGGCGAAGGCCGAAGTCGTGCGCTTCGGGCACCTCGCCCTCGTCGCCGCGCTCGGGACCGTCGCGGTCCTGCTCGTGGGCGTCGTCGCGTTCGTGTTCGATGTCGTGCTCGGCGGGTCGGCGTTCTGGTGGGCCCTCATCCCGCTCGGCCTGTTTCTCTTCGCGCTGTGGCTGGTCATACCCGCGACCCTCCGCGCGCGCCGCCGGACGAACGGAGGACGGCGATGAATCACACCCTGCCCATCGGCGTGGCGCAGTTCGCGCCGACGGCCGACATCGCGGTGAACGTCGAGACCATCGCACAGCTCGTGGCCACGGCATCAGACCGCGGAGCACGCGTGGTGGTGTTCCCCGAGTACTCGAGCTACTTCGTCGACCCGTTCGACGCGTCGCTCGCCGAGAACGCGCAGGAGCTGGATGGGCCGTTCGTCGAGGCGCTGACGCGCCTCGCGTCGCAGCACGAGGTCACGATCGTCGCCGGGCTGCTGGAGCGCGCGAGCGACGGCGAGCGCGTGCGCAACACCGCGGTGGCGGTCGATGGGACCGGCCTGATCGCGCACTACCGCAAGCTGCACCTGTACGACGCCTTCGGGCAACGGGAGTCGGACTGGGTCGAGCCGGGCGAAGCGGGTGAGCCGCAGACGTTCGAGCTCGGTGGGCTGAGGTTCGGTCTGATGACCTGCTACGACCTGCGGTTCCCGGAAGTCGGGCGCCTGCTCGTCGACGCCGGCGCCGATGTCTTCGTCGTGCCCGCAGAGTGGGTGCGCGGCCCGCTCAAAGAGCACCACTGGCGCACGCTGCTGCATGCCCGCGCGATCGAGAACACCGTGTTCGTGGTCGCGGCCGATCACCCACCGCCCCTCGGTGTGGGCAACTCGCTCGTCGTCGACCCGCAGGGCGTCGAGCTCGCCGCCGTCGGAACGTCGACGGACGTCGCGGTCGCCCATCTCGACGTCGGGGCGATCGAGCGTGTGCGCCGCGTCAATCCGGCGCTGAGGCTCAGGCGCTTCGGCGTGGGCCCGCGCTGACCCGCGCACTCATCCGAGGCGGGCGAGGCGGGATGCCGCGTCTTCGAGCACCTCGACGCGTTTGCAGGCCGCGAACCGCACGAGTGTGCCGTACTCGCCACGCCGGTCCGGCGTCGCAAAGGCCGTGAGAGGGATGGCGACGACACCGGCGCGCTCGGGGAGGGCGCGACAGAACGCCGCAGCATCCATCGCTCCCAGCGGCGCGGCGTCGACGACGGTGAAGTACGAGCCGGCGGGCGTCGACACGTCGAAGCCGGCTGCGCGCAGGCCCGTGCCGAGCAGGTCCCGCTTCGCGCGGAGCGCGCCCGCTATGCCGCGGAAGAAGTCGTCGCCGAGGCGCAGGCCCGTCGCCATCGCAGGCTGGAACGGGCTGCCGTTGACGTACGTGAGGAACTGCTTGACCGCGAGCACCGCGTCGATCAGCGACGCGGGGCCCGAGATCCAGCCGATCTTCCAGCCGGTCGTCGAGAAGGTCTTCCCGCCCGACGAGATCGTGAGCGTGCGGTCCCAGGCGCCGGGAAGCGTGGCGATCGGCACGTGCGGCTCGTCGAACACGAGGTGCTCGTACACCTCGTCGGTCACGACCACCGCGTCGTGGCGGTCGGCGAGCCGCACGATCTCGTCCCGCACCTCGGCGCCGAAGACCGCACCTGTCGGGTTGTGCGGGTCGTTCACGAGGATGACGCGGGTGCGATCGCTCACGGCGGCTCGAAGCTCGTCCAGGTCGGGCTGGAAATGCGGCCACCGCAGCGGCACCGTCACGAGCCGCGCGCCGGCGAGTGCGACGACCGCCGCATACGAGTCGTAGTGCGGCTCGAAGACGACCACCTCGTCGTCGGGGCCGTCGAGCAGCGCGAGGAGCGCCGCGGCGAGGGCTTCGGTCGCACCGGCGGTCACCAGCACCTGGCGCGCGGGATCCAGGTGAAGGCCATAGAACCGTTCCTGGTGCTCGGCGACGGCGGCGAGCAGGTCCGGGATCCCGCGACCCGGCGGGTACTGGTTGACGCCGTTCGCGATGGCCGAGCGGGCGGCCTCCAGCACCTCGGCGGGGCCGTCCTCGTCGGGGAAGCCCTGCCCGAGATTGATCGCGCCCGTTCTCGCCGCGAGGGCCGACATCTCAGCGAAAATGGTGGGGTGGATCGACCCGTCGGAACCGACGAGTCCGGCGCCCGCGGCCGTGCGGTGCCATGCTCCGGGGATCTGTCGCATCGCTTCACCGTAGTACCGGGCGGGCTCATCCCCGTTGCATAGGCGAGTCCCATTCGCGACATAAGAAACGCACAGCATGGGTGGGCACAGTGGTGAGTGCTTGGCAGAAGGAGCAACCATGAGCGACACCCAGGGCGACCGCCCGGAAGACCAGACCCCCGCCGTCCCCTCGCAGTCGGCCGCGGAGGCCGCCGCGCAGACGCCCGCCCAGCCCGAGACCCCGGCCGCTGCCGCGGCCGCGCCGGAGACCGTCGAGCCCGCCGCCATCCCCGTCCCGCCCGCTCAGCCCGCTGCCGCAGCGCCGCCGGTCCCTCCGGCTGCCGCGCCGGTCGTGCCTCCGGCGGCCCACGTGCAGGCGACGGCACCGACTCAGCCCGTGCCGCCCGCCGGCTACCCGGCAGGGGCGCACTCGTACGCGCGTCCGCAGGGATACGCCGGTCAGCCCGCGCCCCACCCCCACTCCTACGCGGGCCAGCCCGGACCCGGCGCGCCCGGCGCCGCATTCGGAGTGAACCCCGCGGACGCTCAGCCGACGCTGCCGATCTCCGGTTCGACCGGTGCCGCTCCGACCGCCACGACCACCAAGGTGGCGAAGAAGTCCTCCGGCGCGGGCAAGGTCGTCGGCCTCGTCGTCGCCGCCGCCATCGTCGGCGGTGCGGCGGGCCTGGGTGGCGCGTACGCCGGCGTCACGTGGTTCGCCCCCGTCAGCACTTCGCCCGCCGCCGGGCCGTCGACCGTCACGGTCAACGACACCGACTCGGTCAACCAGACCACCGCGATCGCGGCCAAGGTCGTCCCGAGCGTCGTGACGATCGAGGCCACCGGCTCGTCGGGAGCCGGCACCGGTTCCGGCGTGGTCCTGAAGGAGGACGGCTATGTCGTCACGAACACCCACGTCGTGACCCTCGACGGCGCGACCGGTGACGCGGCCATCCGCGTGACCACCTCGGACGGCCGCGTCTACGACGCCGAGGTCGTAGGCACCGACCCGACCTACGACCTCGCCGTGATCAAGCTGCAGGATGCCGAGGACCTCACGCCGATCGAGATCGCCGACTCGAGCAAGCTCAACGTCGGCGACACGACGGTCGCGGTCGGCGCGCCGCTGGGCCTGGCGAACTCCGTCACCGAGGGCATCGTGAGCGCGCTCAACCGGTCGATCTCGATCGCGTCGTCGGCGGCGCCCGACTCGGGCGACAGCCAGGACGAGCAGGACGAGAACAGCCAGGAGGGTCCGTTCCGCTTCGACTTCGGTCAGGGCGACCAGCAGTCGACCGCCACCGAGAGCATCTCGATCTCGGTGATCCAGACCGACGCGGCCATCAACCCCGGCAACTCGGGCGGTGCGCTCGTCGACTCCGACGGCAAGCTGATCGGCATCAACGTCGCGATCGCGACCGCGGGCGGCTCGTCGCCCGACGGCTCGGGCTCGATCGGCGTCGGCTTCTCGATCCCGTCCGACATCGTCGAGCGCATCACCGGCGAGATCATCGAGAACGGCGAGGCGACCCACGGTCTGCTCGGTGCGAACGTGAAGGCCGCGGCATCCGTCGAGGGCTCCACCATCACCGGTGCCTACATCGACGCGGTCACCGATGGCGGTGCGGCAGCCGCCGCCGGTCTGCAGAAGGGCGATGTCGTCACTGCTTTCAACGGCGTGCCGGTCACGGACGCGACCGACCTCACGGCGCAGGTGCGCGCTGCGGCGGCCGGCAGCGAGGCCGAGGTGACGTACGTCCGCGACGGCAAGACGCAGACGGTCGAGGTCACGCTGGGTTCTCTCCAGCAATAGTCCACACGTCACAGGACGCCATTCCGCCAGCAGGTAGGCTCGCGGGATGGCGTCCTTCTCGTTCGGCGCGGGAAATGCCCGAAAGCTCGCGACGATCCCGCTGTACGCCGCCGGACGAATCCTCACCCTCCTGGTGCCCCGCTCCCGGGACGAGTGGGTGATCGGCTGCGCGGTCGGCATCGGCGACGGGGCGCTCGCGCTCTGGGAGGTGGCTGCGGCGGACGGACGCACGCCGGTCTGGCTGGTGGCATCGAAGCGGGAGGCGACGGATGCCGCGGCCCGCGGCATCCGTGCCGTTCCGAAGCGTTCCCTGCAGGGGCTGTGGCGCACCGCGAGAGCCCGCGTGGTCGTCGTCACGCACGGCTTCGGCGACGTGAACCGCTACGCCGTTTCGGGTGCCTTCGTGGTGCAGCTGTGGCACGGCATCCCGCTCAAGCGAATCGGGATCGACTCGCCCGAGACGCTGCGCGTCCCCCACGTCATCGCCGCAACTCCCGCTGCCGGCGCCGTCAGGACGCTGCTGCGCACGATGTACCGCGGCGCCGCGCGCCGTATCCGGGTGCTGCCGGCGGCCTCGCACCTGGTGCGCGGCCGTCTCGAGTCCGCCTTCGCGCTTCCGGACGCGAGTGTGCCGGTGACCGGCGAGCCTCGCGTGGACGTGCTCTCTCGCGGCACCGCCGGGGATCGGCGGGTGCAGGCGCGCGCCGCGATCGGACTCGCCGTGCCGCGCGTGGCGCCGTCGAGCCGCTTCGTGCTCTACGCGCCGACGTGGCGGGACGGCGCGATCGACCCCGCGGTGCCGACCGACGAGGAGTGGTCTCGGATCGTCGAGGTGCTGCGGCGCCACGATGCCACCCTCCTCGTCCGTTCGCACCCGCTCGGCGCCGGCGATTACGCCCCGCCGTTCCCGACCGACCGCGTGCACTCGCTGGACAGCGACCTCGTCGCAGATGTGACGCCTCTTCTCCCCGGCCTCGACGCCCTGGTCACCGACTACTCTTCGCTGGCGTTCGACGCCTCGCTCGTACCGCTGCCCACGCTGTTCCTCGCGCCCGACGTCGAGGAGTACGCGCAGCGTCGCGGCTTCTACGGCGCCTATGCCGACGTCGCCGGCCAAGACTGGGCCCTCGACTGGACCCAGGCGATGGCCCAGCTGGACGCAGTGCTCGGTTCCGCGGACGAGCGCGCGCGCCGCGTCGAACGGGCGATCGCCCTCGACGCGCGGGTGCACGCGTTCCGGGACGGGCGCAACGCCGAGAGGGTGTACCGTGCGATTCTGGCCGGAACGGTGCACGACGGCCCGAGGGAAGGAACCGGATGACCGACGCGCGCTTCACGACGCAGGGGAGCCCGGCTCTCGTACTCTCGGGCGAGGGGCAACGGCCCGATTCCGTCGAGATCGTCGGCGCTCGCGCCCGCGTCGCCGCGCGCCTGACCGGCCGCGGCAAGACGTGGAACGCGACGCTGCCGCTGCGCGCTGCGCGCTGGGGCGGCCCCGAGCTCCCGCTGCCCGCGGGTTCGTACGAGGTGCGGATCACCGATGCCTCCGGCCGTGTCATCCGTCCCCCCGAAGCGCTTCCGCTCACACAACTCGGTACGCTGCGCGCAAGCCTGGAGGGATGGACCCTGCGCGTCGGGCCTCCGATCGACCCCGCCTACGACTCGGGCGAAGGACAGGACGCGCTCGAACGCCGCTACGCGACCCGACCCGCGACAGGGTTCGAGAACGCGGTGTTCTTCGAGAGCTTCTACGGCCGCAACGCCAGCTGCAACCCGCTCGCGATCGATCGGGAGCTCGCGCGCCGGGCGCCGGGCATCACCCGCTACTGGAGCGTCGTCGACCTGTCGGTCGCCGTGCCCGAGGGCGCCATCCCGGTGGTCGAGGGGAGCCCGGAGTGGTGGCGCGCCCGCGGCGCGGCACGACTGCTCGTGGTCAACGACTGGCTGCGCCGCCGGTTCTCGCGCCGCAAGGGCCAGGTCGTGTTGCAGACGTGGCACGGCACGCCCCTCAAGCGCCTCGCGCTGCACCGGCCCGGTTTCGACCCGCGCCGCACGGCCGCGGTCGTGCGCGAGTCGCGGCGGTGGAACATCCTGCTGGCGCAGAACCCTTACGCCGCGCGCATCCTCGGCAAGGCCTACGCGTTCCTCACGCGCCCGATCTGGGTGGAGGGATATCCGCGCAACGACGTGCTGACCACGGGCGACGATGCGGCGACGCGTGAGGCCCTCGGCATCCGTCCCGGCGAGCGGGTGCTGCTGTACGCGCCGACGTGGCGCGACGACCGCGACCAGATCGTTGACTTCATCGACCCGGTCTCGCTCGCCGCGGCGACCGACGCGGTGGTGCTGGTGCGCGGGCACTCGCGCACGCTGCTGCCCGGACGCGACGCCGAGGGGCCGCGCGTGATCGATGTCACCGGCTTCCCCGACACGTCCCTGCTGCTGCTGGTGGCCGACGCGCTCATCACCGACTACTCGTCCGTGATGTTCGACTATTCGGTGACCGGCAAGCCGATGTACTTCCTCGTGCCCGACATGGAGCACTACCGCGGTGAACTGCGCGGGTTCTACTTCGATCTCGCCGCGCACGCGCCCGGGCCCATGGTGCGCACGCAAGAGGAGCTGGTGGCCGCGCTCGGCTCAGATGATACCGAGAAGTATGCGCGCCGCTACGCGCAGTGGCGCGACAAGTTCAACGCCCGCGACGACGGCCATGCCGCCGAGCGGGTCGTGGCGCGGATCCTGGATCAGGGCTTCATCGAGGCCTGAGCGCAGGGCGGTCACCCGTGGTCACGGCAGAGGTGTGTTGCGGCTCCCGAGTCGCGACGTGTCGACGGTGTCGTGGGCGCCGCCGATCACCCCGAGGAGGAACCCCCATCCCCAGGCCAGGTGCATGGACGGCAGAACGGCTGCGGTCCACAGCTTGTCGCGCCAGCCGCGCCCGCCGCCCGGGCCGATCGCGACGCCGACGATGAGGAACGCGTACGCGACCACGGGGAGGTAGACGACGGATGCCGCCACCGACCACCACCCCTGCACCACGCTCGAGAACTGCAGCACGCCGACGACGATGCCGAGCAGGATCATCAGCACGAGCGCCGGCGGGGCGAAGAAGCGGAGCGAGTTCCCTCGCCCGAACCGGCGGACGAGCTCACCGCGCCACCGCCCTGTCGCGGAGAACTGGCGCACAAGGCGCGTCCAGCTCTCGCGCGGCCAGTACGTGACGGCGAGCGTCGGGTCGAACCAGACGCGGTAACCGGCGCGGCGGATGCGCAGGTTCAACTCCCAGTCCTCGCCGCGGCGGATGCTCTCATCGAAAAGCCCCACCTCTTCGAGCACGTCGCGGCGCATGACGCCGAGATAGGCGGACTCGGCCTCGCCCTCCTGCGTGCCGCCGTGGTACGCGCCGCCGCCGAGACCGATGGGGGAGTTGTAGGCGCGGGCGACGGCACGCTGGAAGGGCGTCCGGCCGTCAGCGCGCATGACGCCGCCCACGTTCGCCGCGCGCACGCGATCGAGGGTCGCCACCGCGCGTCGCGCATACGTCGGATCGAGCTCGGAGTGCGCGTCCACGCGCACGATGGTCGCGTGGCGCGCGGCGCGGATCGCGAGGTTCAACCCGATGGGGATGTCGGCGTCGGGGTTGTCGACCAGCACGATGCGGTCGTCTCCGGCGGCGAGCTCGGCGGCCAGTTCGTTCGTGCCGTCCGTTGACGGACCGAGGGCGAGTACCAGTTCGGCCGGGCCCGGGATGTCCTGCCCGAGTACCGTCTCGACGGCACGCCGCAGGTAGTCGCGCTCGTTGAGCACCGGCATCACGAAACTCACGCCGGCGCCGGGGGGAGGGACCGGAGCGTCCCTGCGCCCGTGTTGCTCGACATGCACGCGTCGATCATGTCACGGGTGCCCTGGGTAGTCTGGATGCGTGGGTCTGGTCTCAGATGGAAAGAAGGCGGTAGCGCTCGTCCGGAAGGCGGTGCGCAATCGCTCCGCCGTCATCGACGTGCGGCGCACGCTCGCGGCCCGGCCGCCGCACCCGCCGTTCCAGTATCGGGTCGCCGTCTACTTCGCCGACGGCGCGGTCAACATGTACCAGATGCGGCAGTGGTACAAGCCGCTCGCCGACCTCGCCAAGACGTGGCCCGTCGTGGTGCTGAGCCGCGCGGCCACCGGCGCCGAGGCCCTGCTTGCGGACAATGCCCTTCCGGTGGCGTTCGTGCCGACGGTGCGGGATCTCGAGCGCTTCATCGCCAAGCAGGACATCCGCCTCGTGCTGTACGTGAATCAGAACACGCGGAACTTCCAGATGTTCCGCTACGGCCGGCGCTGGCACGTGTTCATCAACCACGGCGAGTCCGACAAGATGTACATGACCACGAACCAGTACAAGGCATACGACTACGCGATGATCGCGGGCGACGCCGCGCGCGAGCGACTCTCGCGGGTGTTGTGGGATTACGACATCGAGCGCCGCACGATCGAGATCGGGCGCCCGCAGGCCGACCACTACTCGGGCACCCTGCCGTACACCCCCGACGATCGCACGGTGGTGCTGTACGCGCCCACGTGGGAGGGAGACCGCCCGTCGGCGCACTACGGATCGATCGTCACACATGGCGAGGCGCTCGTCACGGCTCTGCTGGCCACCGGTCGGCATCGGGTGATCTACCGTCCTCACCCGCGCTCGGGCGTCGTGAACCACGAGTACGGCGCCGCGAACACGCGCATCATCGCGGCGCTGACCGCCGCGAACGCGTCGGACCCCTCGGCCCAGCACGTCTTCGACGACGGGCCGGAGCTCGGCTGGCAGCTCGCCGCCGCCGACGTCGCCGTCGTCGACATCTCCGCGATGGTCTACGACCGGCTCGCGGCCGACAAGCCGCTCATGATCACGCGCCCGGCCGACCCCGCCGCCGCGATAGACACGCACGGCTACCTCTCGGCGTGCGAGTGGCTGGCCGCGGCGGACGCCCCCGACATCGTCGGCCACACCGAGCGTGTGCTCGCAGACCCCGAGGCGGTCACGCGGCTCGAGGAATGGGTCACGCACTACTTCGGTGACACGGCCCCCGGCGCCGCGACGGCGCGGTTCCAGGGGGCCGTCCAGCGCCTCATGGACGACTGGGACGCCTGGTACGCCCGGTCGGTCGCCGACACCGAGGACGACGAGCCCGAAGACGAAGCGGAACTCGACGACGAGGGGTGAGCCCGGCCGCTCCGAGAGCAGCGCCCGGCGTCAGGCCACCGGGGCAGGACGCTCGACGAGTCGAGCGATCGCACGAAGCGGGATCGCCACCCACGTCGGCCGGTTGCGGGCCTCGTAGATCGCCTCGTACACAGCCTTGTCCAGCTCGAGCGCGGCAAGCAGCGGATGCCGGGGGTCGAGCCCGCCGGCCGACGCCGCGTATCCGTCCACGAACGCTCCACGGGCGTCGCGCGCCCAGGAGAGCACCGCATCCGCGGAGCGGTCGGGATCGTCGAGGCGGAGTGAACCCGCGACATAGTCGAACGAGCGGAGCATGCCGGCGACATCGCGGAGCGCGAGATCGGATTGCGTGCGCTCCGCCATCGGGCGCAGGGGCTCGCCCTCGAAATCGACCATGATCCAGCCACGGTCGGGGGAGTGCAGCACCTGCCCGAGGTGGAAGTCGCCGTGGACCCGCTGCAGCGGCGGCCACGGCACCTCGAGTGCGCGGCGATACACCTCGGCCGCGGCATCCCGCTGACCGGCGATGTCGGGAACCTCCGCCATCGCGATCGCGAACCGCCGCTCCCATGTGGCGGCCGTCGCTTCACGATCGGCCGCGGTCGCCGTGCGGGTCGGGAAGCACTCGGCGAGAGCGAGATGAACCTCCGCCGTCGCGGCGCCGAGAGCCCGAGCCTCATCGCGGAAGTCGTCGCCCCTCGCCGCGGCCTGGAGTGCGACGCGCCACGCGTCCTCGACGCCCGGGAGGAACTCCTGCGCGCAGGCGAGCGACCCGCGCACGGTGCCGTGAGCGGTGGTGAGGTCGGGCCACGTCCCTTCGATGGAGCCGATCGGGCGCGGCACGTGCGGCGATCCGGCTCCGGCCAGCGCCTCCTGCAGTTCGATATCGGGGTTGAGGCCCGCATGCAGCTGGCGATACACCTTGCAGATCACCGGGGCGCCGTCGCCCTCATAGATGAGGGATGTATTCGACTGCTCGCCGCTGATGACGCGCGAGGTGGCTCGCTCGGGAGCCCGCCCCGACGGTGCTGCTCGCCCGACCGCGGTCGTCTGCGGACCGTGCGCGGCGCCGCCGAGGGAGATGAGGCGCAGCAGCGCCTGCGCGTAGGCGGGATCGAACGGGCCGTCGATGAAAGTCGTCCCCGGAACCGGACTCCCGATGACGTGGTCGGGGTCGGCGTCGACGGTCTCCGTGGCGCGCTCGACGACCGGGATCTGGTACAGCACGGCGGGCAGCGCACCCTCGTCCGCGACGAGGAATGTGCGGATGCGCGCCCCCGCGTCCGCGTCCTCCGGTCCACCGGCCCCGACGCCGAGATCCCACCACGAGAGCAAGCGCAGGCTGGGCGGGCGCCCTTTTGCGGCGTACCACCGCTGCCGCGGCATCCACGCCGCAAGGCACGCCAACGTGCTGTCCATACTGTGAGCGTATGCCCGCGGTCGTGTGCGTGTCGAGGACACGCAGCAAGCGCTTTCATGCCGCCTGGGGACCACATGCCCTACTCGTTCTCGCCCGACTCCTGCGCCGCATGCCGCCATTTTCACCCCACCGCGCATCGGGGGGACGGCGTCAGGAAGGCTTGTCGTCCTCGGTCGGGGCGTCGATGGCGTCGGGGGTGCGTCGGATCACGCGCGCGGTGATTCGCCGCGCCCCCGATGCGCCGCGCGTGATGCCGCCGACCACGGCCTCTCCGGCGCGACGGATGCCGCGTCCTGCGAGCCGTTCGAGCCGGTCGGCGCCGGGACGGGGCTCGAGCTCGGGAGGCAGGATCAGCGGCGGGCTGCCGAACGCGCGTCGGGAGCCGGTGAGCACTCGGCGGCCGAGGATGTTGTTGCCGGCGCCGCCGATCGCCGCGCCGATGCCGAACGGCAGCGCCTTGCCGATCCACGATGCGCCGCCGCGCGCGGCGAACTGGCGGATGAAGGTCGTCTTGAGCCGGTCGACGAGCGGTCCGACGGCCGCCCGGGGGAGCGACTTCGTGATCAGCTCGCCCCAGTATCCCGAGCGAGTCGGACCGCGCCCGGCTGCCTGCCCGGCGAGCTGCGCGACGAGGTCGACGCCTTCCTTGCCCAGCATGAGCGTCAGCACGAGCGCGCGGGCACGCTCGGGATCCGACACCGGGATGCCGTGCACCTCGGTGACCGACTGCGCGAAGAGCGTCGTCGCCTCGAGGAAGGCCACGGTCTCGACGCCGCTGAGCGCGAGCGTCACGCCGGTGCCGATCCCCGGCACGACGGCGGTCGCGCCGACCGCGGCACCGCCGGTGGTCACTGCCGCGAGGTAGCGTCGTTCGAGGATGCGGACGATATCGGCCGGGGAGGCGTCCGGGTGGCGCAGCCGGATGCTGCGCAGGTGGGCGAGCACGACCGGCCGCTGGATCGCGAGCACGCGATCGAGCGCGCGGATGGTGAACGGATGCTCGTCGGAGCCTACGGGCGGCAGTCCGCCGTGCCATGGCGCGTCGCCGGGCAGGGAGTGGATCTGGTGCACCTTGTCGGTCATCGCAGAGATCCTATGCGCAGATGCCGAACGTCGGCCGGGGTTGACACCCCGGCCGACGTTCACACAGACAGAAGATCAGACGAAGAGGTTCGCGCGCTCCAGGTCCTCGGCGAAGTCCACCTCGACGGCATACAGGTCGGAGATGTCGAGCGGCTCGAGCAGCACACCGTCCTCGGCGATCGCGAGCTCGAGCCCGCGCTCGAAGTAGTCCTGATCGTCGACGCGGGTCAGGTGGCGCATGAACGCCTTCTTGTCGCGGCTCGAGATGTAGTTGATGCCCACGGCCTCGCCGATGCCGCCCTTGACCGTCTTCGAGAGCTCGTTGATGTAGCCCTCGGACGTGACGGTGTACTTGACCTCTTCGTCGCTCACCTTGGACGTGTTGACCGTGACGAACGACTGGTCGCGCTCGATGAGCTCGATCGCGCGCCCGAGGACGCGCGGGTCGAAGACGACGTCGCCGTTCATCCAGAGGACGCCGCCCTTCCCCGTCTTCGACAGCGCGCGCAAGAGGCTCTTGGAGGTGTTCGTCTGGTCGTAACGGTCGTTGTAGACGTAGTCGACGTCGGGAAACGCCTCGACGATGGTCTCGGCGCGGTAGCCGACGACCGTGGTGATCTTGGCTTCGCGGCCGAAGGTGGCACGGATGTTGTCGTGCTGCTGCTGCATGATGCTGCGGCCGTCGCCGAGTTCCGTGAGGGGCTTGGGCAGGCTGCGGCCGAGGCGCGAGCCCATTCCGGCTGCGAGGATGACGGTCTGAAGGGTCAAAATCTGCTCCTGAAGTGCGTGATTCACTGCCGGTTCGCCGGCGCGACACCCCTTCGTGCCTCGACCATGGTAGCGACGGGGCCTGGGAAGGCGCATAATGAGCGCCTCCCGTTGCAGAGTTGTGACATAACGTGAATGCCGCGACGCGGCGAGACGAACCGCCTCGCCGTCGGGCCCGCTTGATACGTTGGTGTAGTGACAGCCTCCCTCCCGGTGCCGAATGACATCGATCCGGAAGAGCCGGACCGTCACTCCAGCGCGCGCGTCGTACGCCTCGCAGACACGGTCTCACCGGCTCCCGAGAAGCCCCGCCGCCCGCCGCGCAAGCCGCGCACCGACGACAGCTCGAAGGCGGGGGCCGCTCCGCGCAAGAAGCGCACACCGGCTGCCTCGAAGCCGGAGCCGGCTCCCGTTGCGGATCCGGGGCCTCCGCCTCCTCTGCCGAGCGATCTCGAACTCGCGGCGAGCGCCGCTGCCAGCATCGCCGTGCCCCCGCGCCCGCCGCTGCCCGCAGCTCACGATGATGCGCCGACGGATGCTGCGGAGGCTCCCTCCGTCGAAGACGCGGAGTCCGTCCACGAGGAGGCGACGAACGCGGTCGCCGCCGCCGAGGCCGAAGCTGCGGCAGGGCGCGACGTCGTGGTCGATGCTGAAGCTGCGCTCGCGCCGGAACCCGGGGTCGCCCCCGGACCCGAGATCGCGCCCGAACCGGCGACTGCGCCCGGGGCTGAGATCGCACCCGCACTCGCGGTCGACGGCGAACGCCCCACCGATCCCGAGGCGGACGCCGGGCACGCGACTCTTGCCGAAACCGTGACGGTGGCCGATGCTGAGCCCGTGGTCGAGTCCGCGCCCGTGGCTGAGCCCGCGAACCTGACGCCCGCGCCCCTCGCCGTGCCCGAGCCCGTGACGACCGTCGACCCCGAGGCGCTGGCCGCCGCCGTCTCGCTGGACGGCGCCGCATCAGCGGTCGCAGCATCCGGGAACGCCCTCGTGCTCCGCGGTGTCAGCAAGAGCTTCGGCAGCACCCACGCCGTCGACGGCATCGACCTGACGATCCCGGCCGGTACGTTCTACGGCCTCGTCGGCCCGAACGGCGCCGGCAAGACGACCACGCTCTCGATGATCGCGGGCCTGCTCGAGCCTGATCGCGGCACCATCCATGTCGGCGGAGTGGATGCCGCGGCCAAGCCGCTCGCGGCCAAGAAGCTCATGGGCGTCCTGCCCGATCGGCTCCGCACCTTCGACCGCCTCACCGGCCGTCAGCTCCTCTACTACTACGGCGTGCTGCGCAAGCTTCCACCCGCGATCGTCGAGAGCCGCACCGCCGACCTCGCGCGCGCGTTCGATCTCGAGGACGCACTGGGCCGCAGCGTCTCGGACTACTCCGCGGGCATGCTCAAGAAGGTCATGCTCGCGGGAGCGCTCATCCACTCGCCGCGGCTGCTCGTGCTCGACGAGCCGTTCGAGGCGGTCGATCCCGTCTCGAGTGCGATCATCCTCGACATCCTCTCCACCTACGTCGCTCACGGCGGCACGGTGATCCTCTCGAGCCACGGCATGGACCTCGTCGAGCGCGTCTGCACACGCGTCGCGGTCATCGTGGCCGGCCAGGTGCTCGCGGAAGGCACCGTCGACGAGGTGCGCGGCGAGCTGACGCTCGAGCAGCGCTTCGTGGAACTGGCCGGAGGGCTCAGCGACGTGGAGGGCCTCGAGTGGCTGCACACATTCTCCGACTGAGGCTCGCTCTGCTGTTCGGCACGTTCCGCGGCCACGCGGGGCATGTCGCGCGCGTGGTCACCGGGCTCGTGATCCTCGCCGCCGCGACGGTGGCGGCGTGCTGGGCGCTGCTGACGCTGCAGGACGCCTCCACCGAGGAGGCGCTCGCCGTCACGGTGCTGGGCGGCTCCGCCGTGACCCTCGGGTTCGCGCTCGCGCCCCTGTTCGGCTCCGTAGAAGACCCGCTGGACCCGCGCCGCTTCGCGCTGTTCGGCCTCCCGCGGGGCAGCCTCGCCCTCGTGCTCGCGGTCGCCGGCTTCCTGAGCGTCCCGATCCTCGTGCTGCTCGCGATCGCGGTCTGCTCGGCGATCGTGTGGGCCGCGCACGGCGTCCCGGTGATCATCGGGGTCGCGAGCGTACTGCTCGGGGTCGTGACATGCGTCCTCCTTGCGCGTGTGTGCATGGCACTGGCCTCACTGCTCCTGCGCGACCGGCGCTCGCGCGAGCTCTCGGGCGTGTTCGTGCTCGTGGTGCTCGTCGTCGTGGTGCCGGTCGGCGTCTTCCTCGCCTCGCTGGAGTGGCAGGGGAGCGTGCCACCTCAGCTGCTCGTAGCCGTGGACTGGCTCGCCCTCACCCCCTTCGGCGCCGCGTGGGCGCTGCCCGGGATGGTGGTCACGGGGGGCGCCGCATGGCTGTCGGCGCTCATCGCGGTCCTCACGGTCGTCCTGCTGGGAGCGCTCTGGGCGTGGGCGGTCAAGCGACTGCTCACCACGACCGAGCGCCCGGGCATCGGGCGTGAGCGCGGCGGGCTCGGATGGTTCGGCGTCGCGCCGGGTACGCCCGCGGGTGCGATCGCGGCGCGCAGTCTCGTCTACTGGTTCGGTGACCGTCGCTACGTGGTGAACGGCCTCGTGATCCCGTTCGCGGCCGTCATCACTGTGGTGCCCCTCCTCATCGCGGGGGTCCCGCCCGAGCTCGTCGCCCTCGTGCCCGTGCCGTTCGCAGCCCTCTTCCTCGGCTGGCTGCCGCACGACGACCTCGCCTACGACTCCACCGCCGTCTGGATGCACATCGCCAGCGGCGTGCGCGGTGTCTCCGACCGGCTCGGCCGGCTCGTGCCCGTCCTGCTGGTCGGCACCCCACTGCTCGCCCTCGCGATCCCCGTGGCGACTCTCCTGCACGGGCGTTGGGCGGTGCTCCCGGCCCTCGCAGGCGTGTGCGCCGCACTGTTCCTGTCGGGTCTGGGGCTTTCGAGCATCTCGTCGGTGGTGGCGCCTTACGCCGTCTCGCGGCCGGGCGAGAGTCCGTTCCAGCAGCCCCAGCGCACGAGCGCGAGCGGGGCCATCGCTCAGGGAAGCGTCATGGCCGGCGCACTCGTGGTGTCGACGCCGGTGCTGTGGTGCGGCTGGCTCGCCCTGCGAGGAGACACGGATGCTGCGAGCACGGCGCTGTGGGCAGGCCTGGCCATCGGCGTCGGCGTGCTCGTCGCGGGCATCGGCATCGGAGCGGTCGCGTTCGATCGTCGCGGCGGGCGGCTGATGGAGTTCGCCGAGTCCACCTGACTGGTGCCGACCGACCCCATCCCTGCCTGCCCCGACTACACTGGCAGACCATGAGCACCCCGCTGGACAGCCCCGACCAGGGCGGCATCGCGACCCTCGATCGCGAGCTCGAAGAGCTCCTCAAAGAAGAGAACATCGAGCCGGGTGACCACGAGCGCTTCTCCCATTATGTGAAGAAGGACAAGATCCTCGAGTCCGCCATCACGGGCAAGCCGGTGCGCGCCCTGTGCGGCAAGAAGTGGACGCCGGGTCGCGACCCGGAGAAGTTCCCCGTGTGCCCGACCTGCAAAGAGATCTACGAGTCGCTCCAGGGCTGATCACCCGGCGTCGGTGTAGACGGTCGGGATCGCCGGGTCGGAGCGGCTGAGCGCGAGTGCGCGCACCGGAAGCTCCTCGCGCACGCGCGAGTGATGGGCTCGCGCGGCTTGGACGCCGTCAGGGCCCTCGTATGCGGCATCCGGTTCACCGTCGATGACCAGCGGCACCTGCAGTGCCCGCGCGTCGGGATGCTCCGAGGCGGTTTCCAGCGCCTCGAAGCCGTCCGACACGACGATGAGCTCACTCGTCGCGGTTCCCGCATCCAGCGTGCGGAAGGCCGCCTTGCGGCCGCCCTTCGACGCCTTGTCGGTCGACGCCTTCGCCACGCCGACCCAGCCGCCGTCCGAATCCTGGCGTGCCACGAGCTTGTAGACCATGCCGGCCGTCGGAGTGCCGGATCCCGTGACCACCGACGTGCCCACGCCGTACGAGTCGACGGGGGATGCCGCGAGCGCGGCGATCGCGTACTCGTCGAGGTCGCTCGTCACGGTGATGCGCGTGCCGGTGGCGCCCAGGTCGTCGAGCTGGGCACGCACCTCCGCCGCCACCGTCGGCAGGTCGCCGGAGTCGATGCGGACGCCGCCGAGCCCGGTTCCCGCCACGCGGATCGCCGTCTCGACGCCCTGACGGATGTCGTAGGTGTCGACGAGCAGGGTCGTCCCGACGCCGAGGGCGTCGATCTGGGCGCGGAACGCGTCCTCCTCGGTGTCGTGCACCAGCGTCCATGCGTGCGCGGCGGTGCCCATCGTCGGGATTCCCCAGCAGCGGCCGGCTTCCAGATTGGAGGTCGCACCGAATCCCGTGATGTAGGCCGCACGTGCCGCCGCGACAGCGGAGGACTCGCCGGCTCGCCGCGACCCCATCTCGGCGAGCGGACGATCGCCGGCGGCGATGCTCATGCGTGCGGCGGCGGTCGCGATGGCGGAGTCATGGTTGAGCACGCTCAGCGCGAGGGTCTCGAGCACGACGGCCTCGGCGAACGTTCCTTCGACGGTGAGGATCGGCGAGCCGGGGAAGTACAGCTCGCCTTCGCGGTAGCCCGTCACGGAGCCGGTGAACCGGTAACCCGCCAGGAAGTCGAGGGTCGCGGCATCCACCACCTTCTCGTCACGGAGGAAGCGCAGCTCTTCGTCGCCGAAGCGGAAGTCGCGGAGGAGCGTGAGCAGTCGGCCCGTTCCTGCGACCACGCCGAACCGCCTGGCGCCCGGGAGACGTCGACCGAACAGCTCGAACACGCATCGGCGGTGGGCGGTGCCGTCGCGGAGCGCCGCGTCGACCATCGTGAGCTCGTAGCGGTCCGTCAGCAGGGCGGTCGAGGCCGGACGCGCAGCGTGCCCATGGGTCATGCGGGTCAGCCTAGTGACCCGCTGGCGTAGGGTGGATTCTCGTGAACGACGCGCCGATCGGAATCTTCGACTCCGGGGTCGGCGGGCTCACCGTCGCGCGGGCGGTCTCGGCGCTGCTGCCGCGGGAGTCGATCCTCTACATCGGCGACACCGCGCGCTCGCCCTACGGGCCGAAGCCGATCGCCGACGTCCGCCGCTACTCGCTCGAGGTGCTCGACGACCTCGTGGCCCAGGGCGTGAAGATGCTCGTGATCGCGTGCAACACCGCGTCCTCCGCGATGCTGCGCGACGCACGCGAGCGTTACGACGTGCCGGTGGTCGAAGTCATCAACCCCGCGGTGCGCACCGCGATGTCGACGACGCGCAACGGACGAGTCGGTGTCATCGGCACGGCGGGGACCATCGGTTCCGGGGCGTACCAGGACATGCTCGGAGTCAACGAGCGCCTCACCGTCTTCGCCCAGGCCTGCCCGCGCTTCGTCGAATTCGTCGAGGCCGGCGTCACAGGCTCGCCCGAGGTGCTCGCGGTCGCCGAGGAGTACCTCGCGCCGCTCCGCGCGGCCGAGGTGGACACGCTCGTGCTCGGCTGCACTCACTACCCGTTCCTCGAGGGCGCGATCAGCTACGTCATGGGGCCCGACGTCAGCCTCGTCTCGAGCGACACCGAGACCGCGAAGGACGTGTACCGTCAGCTGGTCTCCCGCGACCTGCTGGCCGGGCCAGATGCCGAGCCCCGCCACCTCTACGAGGCCACCGGTGCGTCCGCCGACGAGTTCCTGCGCCTCGCGCACCGCCTGATGGGCCGGGAGGTCAGCTCGGTACGTCTTGTGCAGACCGGCGCCATCGACCTGCCTCACGCCTCGAACCCTGCCCGGCGCCTCGGCTGAGGCATCCGTCCCCCCTCCGGAGGAGAACCGCATGACCGACATCACCCGTGCCGACGGCCGCTCCGTCGACCAGCTGCGTCCCATCACGATCGAGCGGGGTTGGTCGAGTCAGGCCGAAGGCTCCGCCCTCATCTCGTTCGGGAACACCAAGGTGCTGTGCACGGCGTCGTTCACGAACGGCGTGCCGCGCTGGCTGACCGGCAAGGGCAAGGGCTGGATCACCGCCGAGTACGCGATGCTGCCGCGCGCCACCAACGAGCGCAACGACCGTGAGAGCGTCAAGGGCAAGATCGGCGGCCGCACGCACGAGATCTCGCGCCTCATCGGCCGGGCGCTCCGCGCGGTCGTCGACACCAAGGCACTCGGAGAGAACACCATCGTCATCGACTGCGACGTGCTCCAGGCCGACGGCGGCACGCGCACCGCGGCGATCACCGGCGCCTACGTCGCGCTCGCCGACGCGATCGAGTGGGGCAGGGGCAGGAAGTTCATCGGTCAGAAGGCGCAGGTGCTCTTCGACTCGGTCGCGGCGGTGTCGGTCGGCATCATCGACGGCGAGCCGATGCTCGACCTCGCGTACGTCGAAGACGTGCGGGCCGAGACCGACATGAACGTCGTGGTCACGGGACGGGGCCTGTTCGTCGAGGTGCAGGGCACCGCCGAAGGCGCGCCGTTCGATAAGCGTGAGCTCGACGCGCTGCTGGAACTCGGCGTCAACGGTTGCGCCGACCTGCGCAGCCACCAGCTCGCGGCCCTGCGGCCCGCAGGGGAGTGACGGATGCCTCAGATCGTCCTCGCGACCCACAACCCGCACAAGGTCGAGGAGTTCCAGGCGATCGTCGCGGCGACGCGCCCCGATTTCGAGGTCGTCGGGTACGACGGGCCCGAGCCGATCGAGGACGGCGTCACGTTCGCCGAGAACGCGCTCATCAAGGCGCGCGCCGCCGCTGAGCACTCGGGGCTGCCCGCCCTCGCCGACGATTCGGGTGTGTGCGTCGATGTGCTGGGCGGATCTCCCGGCGTCTTCTCGGCGTACTGGGCGGGACACGCGAAGGATGCCGCGGCCAACCTGAACCTGCTGCTCGACCAGCTCTCCGACATCGGTGACCCGCACCGCACCGCGCAGTTCGTCTCGACGATCGCGCTCGTCGTGCCCGGGGACGGAGCAGTGAAGGAGCACGTGGTCGAGGGGGTCTGGCCGGGGCGTCTCGCGACGGCTCCATCGGGTGCCGGCGGGTTCGGCTACGACCCGATCTTCGTGCCCGACGGGCAGGAGCCCGGCGCCGAGCGGACGGTCGGCGAGTGGACGGTGGACGAGAAGAACGCGGCATCCCACCGGTCCCGCGCCTTCGGCGCGCTCGCCACCCTCCTCGCTGCCCTCTGACGCGGGATCAACCCCGTTCCACGACCGGCAGGTGGAGCACCTGTGGACGGGTGGGATCGGAATGCAGCGCGAAGGCGGCCCGCCCGCCGGACCGGTAGAGCGCGGGAAAAGCGCCCGTCAGCGGATTTCGGGGAGAGAGCTGCCGGCCCGCGACATGCATGCGCAGTTCGTCGCCTGCGCGGAAGAACGTCGCCGACGGAGCGAAGTCGATCTCGACCTCCGTGGGAGTGGTGCGCACGTCGAGCCGGCGAAGCCCGGTCGTGACGAGGTCCCGACCGAAGCCGTACGAGCCTTCGAACGGAACGAATCGCCCACCGCTCCATTTCGAGAGCCCGACGAAGATCGAGACCGGGCCGGCGACCGCGGCGCTCACCCACAGCCGCAGGCGCGCCTCGCCGGTGACCTCGGCATCGCCCTGGAACACCCACGAGAATCGCGCGGCGCGTCGTCGGCCGGCCACCGAGACGAACCTGCCGGGCGCCGGCGACGTCGACAGCCGACCTCCGTCAGAGAGGTGGAGCAGCAGCGGCCGGGTCGCGGGCGGCCAGTGCTCCTCAGCGCGGACGGCATGGATGAGATCGCCGCGCTCGCGCACCTCCAACCGCACGCGCGGCAGCGCGGACGCCACACCCCTCAGGTGCGTGTCGAGGAACGCGAGCTGCGTCGCCTTGGCCTCATCCCCGTAGAACGCGGCCCATTTGCCGGCGCGGTGGGTGAACAGGTGGCGGTGGGTCGATCCGGCGAGGACGAAGGCGCGGAAGCTGCCGCGAGAGTGCAGGTTGTGGTCCGAGAAGCTGCCGCAGACGAGCATCGGCGTCTCGATCCGGCCAAGATCGGGCGCCAGCGAGCGCCACCACGCGTCGTCGTCGGGACGCCCCGAGGCCTCTCGACCCAGATCCGGCGACATGCGCGCGGATCGGCGGACGAGGGTCGTCCACAGGCGTGAGAATCCGATCTCTCGGACTCCGCCGGGGTAGAAGAAGTCGCGGTACGCGTCGGTGAAGCCCTCCCACGGCACGATCGCACGCAGATGCGGCGGACGCAGGGCAGCCGCCTTGTACTGCGAGATCGCGAGGTACGACACGCCGAGCATCGCAACCCCGCCGTCGCACCAGCCCTGCGCCGCGATCCACTCGATCGCGTCGTAGACGTCTTCCGCCTCGGCGTCGCTCATCAACGAGCCCACGCCGTCCGAACGGCCGGCGCCGCGCACATCGAGGTTGACCACGGCGTAGCCCCGCGGCACCCACCACGCCGGATCGGGGGCCTCCCAGCTGGTCTCGTCCGAGATGTGCACGGCCGCGGTCTGGCGCAGGATGCGGAATTGCGGATTGATCCGGTAGCGCCGGCCCGCGCGTCGCGGGAGCGCGTCCTTGCCGTAGGGGTGCGCGCAGAGGATCGACGGCACGGCGACTCCGGTCATCGGCAGGTAGAGGTTCGCCCGCAGGAGCGTCCCGTCGCGCATGGGCACCTCGACATCGCGCCGGATCCGCACGTCGGTGCCGATCGGCGTGACCACGACCGGAGGACGCACCGCCCGCGCGATGCGATGACGGGCATAGGCGAACGCATCCGAGCGTCGCCAGGGGCGATCGGTCACTGGCTCGACGCCGTCCTCCACGGCGCGACGGTATCAGCCGGACGGAGCGGAGGTGAGGATTTCGAGCCTTACGGCTCTCGCCGGCATCGCACCGTTCGTCGCCGCGGCCGGCTGGCATCCGCAGTCGACAGTGAGAATCACACTCATTCCCGACTGGGCGGATCAGCCCTGTCCCGCCTCACGCGGGGCTTAGCCTGAGATCATGCACGACCACGCGCCGACCGGGATCCGAGGAGCGGGCAACCGCCGCCTGCTCGCGATCTCGTTCGCGCTCACCGCCACGGTGATGGTGGTGCAGATCGGCGGCGCGGTGCTGTCGGGATCGCTCGCGCTCCTCGCCGACGCGGCGCACATGTTCACGGATGCTGCGGCCCTCGTGATCGCCCTCATTGCGAGCACCGTCGCGGCCAGGCCCGCGAACGACCGCCGGACCTTCGGGTATCAGCGTGCCGAGGTGTTCGGTGCGTTGATCAACGGCGTCATCCTGATCGTGCTGTCGGGGTGGGTCGCGTTCGAAGGCATCTCGCGCCTGATGAGCCCGGGGGAGACCGAGGTCGCCGGCGGTCTCATGCTCGTCGTCGCGATCGTCGGACTGGTGGCGAACGGCGTGGCGATGTGGCTGCTCAGCTCCGCGCAGCGGCGCAGCATCAACGTGCGCGGCGCCTATCTGGAAGTGCTCGGCGACCTCATCGGCTCGGCGGCGGTGATCGTCGCCGCGCTCGTCATCGTCACGACGGGGTGGTACCAGGCCGACGCCATCGCCTCGCTGTTCATCGCCGCGATGATCATACCGCGGGCGATCGGGCTGCTGCGTGAGGTTGGCTCGGTGCTGGCCGAGTCGGCGCCCAAAGGCACGCACGTCAGGGAGATCCGCGAGCACATCCTCGCCGCACCCGGGGTGGTCGACGTGCACGACGTGCATGTGTGGCAGCTCACGCGCGGAGCGCCGGTGTTCACCGCGCATGTCGTGGTGGACGACGCCGCGCTCGCCGACGGCCGCGCGGGCGGCATCCTCAGCACCCTTCAGACGTGTCTGTCGGATCACTTCGACGTGGAGCACTCGACGTTCCAGCTCGAACCGGCCGGACACGTGGAGCACGAAGCCCACGCCTAGCGAGGCATCAGTCCTCGCGCCGGACCTCGGCAGGGGACTTGTCGGGCCGCAGGCCGCGCCAGCGCGGGTGGCGCAGGATGCCGGCGGGCGTGAACTCGCCATACTCGACCTCGCCGACGAGCTCGGGCCGCACCCAGAGGGCGTCACGCGCGTCGGGAGCCGGCACGCCGACCAGGGGGTTCTCGTCGGTGCGCAGCGGCGTCAGCTTCTTCAGCAGCACGGCGAGCGTGGAGTCACTGAAGCCGCTGCCCACTCGGCCCGCGTACTGCAGCCCGTCGCTTCCGGGAATGCCGAGCAAGAGCGACCCGAACGTGCTGCTGCGCCCGCCTTTCCCGGGCCGGATGCCTGCGATCACGACCTCCTGGGTGCGCGTATTCTTCACCTTGAGCCAGGACTCCGACCGTGCCCCCCGCAGGTAGCGCGAGGCTGGATCCTTGACCACGATCCCTTCCAGGCGCAGCTGCACACTCGTGTCGAGCGCCGCGTCGACATCGTCGAAGACGGGCGGAACGGTGATCGATTCGACGGATGCAGCGGCCACCGATTCCAGCACGTCCCGTCGCTCGTGCAGCGGCAGGGCGGTGAGGTCTTCGCCGTCGTGGGCGAGCACATCGAAGAGGTAGTAGCGGACGGGCGTCCGCCGCGCCACGCGGGCGATGTCTCCCGTGTGCTCGAGGTTCATCCGCGTCTGCAGGAGCGGGAAGCTCGGCCGTCCGTCGGGTTCGAGGGCGACGAGCTCGCCGTCGAGGACGCACGGCTCGGCGCCCAGCCCCGCGTCGACCGCCGTCAGCTCCGGGTACCGGTGCGTGACCTCGTTGCCGCTGCGGGCGAACAGGCGCAGGAGCTGCCCGTCCCAGGCTCCGACCGCGCGGATGCCGTCCCACTTCATCTCCACCCACGCCGGCTCACCCCAGCGCCGGGCGTCCTGGCGCGCGCGCACCGGATCGGCCGCGGTCGCGAGCATCGGGCGCAGCGTGTCGAGGTTCGGCGACGACTCCGAGCTGCGGCCGGGCTTCTCAGTCGGGTCGTGGCTGGCGCGTCGAAGGCGGACGCCGGCCTGCCGCGGGGCGTCAGCCTGCGGGCTGGGCTCGACGACGGTGCCCTCCGGCTGCGGGCGGCCCGCAGCATCCGTCTTCATCCGATGCAGGAGCCAGCTGGACTTCTCTCCTTCGCCGGCGGTGCGGATCAGAGCCAGCCGCACGCGTCCGAGCGGCCCGCCCGGACGGCCCTCCAGGGTCGCGATGACCTCGTCGTCACGCCACTTCTCCAGCTCGTAGCGGCCGTCGTCCCAGATCGTGACGGTGCCTCCGCCGTATTCGCCCGCCGGGATCGTGCCCTCGAACGTGGCGTACTCCATGGGGTGGTCCTCGGTCATGATGGCGAGGTTGTTGCGCTTATACGAGTGGGGCACGCCCCGCGGCACGGCCCAGCTCACCAGTACGCCGTCGTGCTCGAGGCGGAAGTCCCAGTGCAGGGCGGTCGCGTGATGCTCCTGGATGACGAAGCGGGGAAGCTCCCCGTGAGGCGTGGCCCCCAGGGGGTTCGCAGGCACCGGCTCCGGGGTGCGGTCGGCACTGCGCTTGGAGATGTACGCCGACAGCGGGCCGGACTCCGCGTCTCGACCGCCGGCGTGGAAGCCGAGTGCGGCCATCGGGTCGCCGATGGTCTCGGCGCGATCGAGCACTTCGGTGAATTCGAGGTGGCGCAGCCCCGGGTCATCGAGCTCGTCCCACGTGCGCGGCGCGGCGACCGTCGGATGCGGGCGACCGCGCAACGAGTAGGGCGCAATCGTCGTCTTCGATCCGTTGTTCTGGCTCCAGTCGATGAGCACCTTCCCGTGTCGCTCGGTCTTCTTCATGCTGCTGACGACGAGGTCCTTGTGATCGGCCTCGATCGCGCGGGCGAGCTCGTTCGCGAGCGCCGATGCCTGCTCGGTGGACTGTCCGGGCGGCAGCGCTGTGTAGAGGTGGATGCCCTTGCTGCCGCTGGTGACCGGGTACGGCTCCAGCCCCATGTCGAGGAGGATCTCACGCGCCCAGCCGGCCACCACCGCGCACTCGGCGAGGCCGGCATCCGGACCCGGGTCGAGGTCGAGCACGAGCCGATCGGCAGGGCCTCGGCCGCCTCCCGCATCGAATCGCCACTGAGGCACGTGCAGCTCGAGGCTCGCGACCTGCGCGAGGTAGACGAGCGTCGGCACGTCGCCGACCAGCGGGTACTCCTTGGTACCGGTGGAGTGGGGGATCGGCATCCGCCGCACCCATGAGGGCGCGCCCCGTTCGAGGTCCTTCGCGAAGAAGACCATGCCGGGATCGTCCGCCGTGCCGACGCCGTCGGGCCACCGCTTGCGGGTGACGGGGCGTCCGACTACGTGGGGGATCAGCGCCTCGGCGATGCGCGAGTAGTAGTCGATCACCTCGCCCTTGGTGGTGCCGGTCTCGGGGTAGAGCACTTTCTCGAGATTCGTGATGCGCAGGCGGCGCCCGCCGATGCGCACCAGCTGCTCGTCGCCCGCCATGGGCTCAGAGTATCGGCGCCGCGGCGCGCAAGGGGTGGCCGCGTGTCGGCGCCCTGGTGTTCACTGGTGGGGTGAGAGCGATCTGGAAGGGTGCACTGACGTTCGGGCTCGTCAACGTGCCGGTGAAGGTGTATTCGGCGACCGAGGACCACGACGTCTCCTTGCATCAGGTGCACAACAAGGACGGCGGGCGCATCCGCTACCAGCGGATCTGCGAGATCGACGGTGAAGTCGTGCCGTACTTCGACATCGACAAGGCCTACGACGACGGCGAGAAGACCGTGGTGCTGACAAAGGAGGACCTCGAGTCGCTCCCGGCTGAGCGCAGTCGCGAGATCGACGTCGTAGAGTTCGTGCCGAGCGAGCAGATCGATCTGCTGACGCTCGACCGTGCGTACTACCTCGAGCCCGACTCGGCCTCGCCCAAGGCCTACGTGCTCCTGCGCAAGACGCTCGAGCAGACCGACCGCACGGCGATCGTGCGATTCTCGCTGCGGCAGAAGACCAGGCTCGCGGCGCTCAGGGTGCGTTCTGACGTACTGGTGCTGCAGACGCTGCTGTGGTCCGACGAGGTGCGAGAGGCCGCGTTCCCCTCGCTGGACGAGTCGGTGCGCATCTCGGCGAAGGAGCTGGAGCTGTCGGCGTCCCTCGTCGAGAGCTTCTCGAGCGACTTCGATCCCGAGGAGTTCAAGGACGAGTACCAGGAGGAGCTGCGCACCCTCATCGAGGCCAAGCTCGAAAAGGGCGACGCGGTCGACACGTCCGAGACGTTCGGCGAGCAGGAGGAAGAGGAGGTGGGCGGCGAGGTCATCGACCTCATGGCCGCCCTCCGCGCGAGCGTCGAGAAGTCGCGTGCGGCCCGCGAGGGCGGCGCGAAGACGACGTCAGGAAAGACGGATGCTGCCGCCCCGGCGAGGGCCGAGGCCAAGGCATCCGCCAAGAAGCCCGCAGCGAAGAAGAAGAAGGCGTCCTGACCGCCTGAACACCCCTGAGCTCACGCCTTCGGAGCGTCGCCGTGCTCGGGTCCGCGCTCGAACACCTCGGGGTCGAGCACGAGCGCCTCGGCCTCGGCATGGTCGGTGACGACGTCCTCACCGGCCGCGGCGGCCTTCTTCGCCTTGCTGCGCTCGCGGAGGTAGTGCCACAGCGTCACGACGGCAGTGCCACCCACCGCAGCGAGCAGGATCAGGTCGATGTAGTTCTCGACGAACTCTGCGACAGGCGGGATGAATCCGATGGCGTAGCCGAACATCGTGAGCCCGAAGCCCCACAGGACGGCGCCTGTGAAGTTGTAGAGCGTGTACTTCCACTTGTTCATGTGGCCGATGCCCGCGGCGACAGGGGCGAACGTGCGGACGATCGGCACGAACCGGGCGAGGATGATCGTCAGGCCGCCGAAGCGCTCGAAGAACGCGTTGGTGCGCTCGACGTTCTTGACGCTGAAGAGCCCGGACTCCTTCTTCTCGAAGACCGCCGGACCGCCCTTGTGACCGATGTAGTAGCCGACTTCGCCACCGACGAACGCGGCAAGCCCGATGAGGAGCGCCACCCACCACACGCTGAGGCCGAACACACCGTGCGGCGCGTACGGCTGAGGGTGCGACAGCAGTCCCGAGATGACGAGGAGTGTGTCGCCGGGGAGGAGGAACCCGACGAGCAGGCCGGTCTCGGCGAAGACGATGAAGCACACCACGACGAGGGCCCACGGACCGGCCCATCCGATGATGGCGGCCGGATCCAGCCAGGGGATCAGGGCGGTGGGAACAGCGTGCACGATGGTTGTCCCGTCGTCAGTCGGCGGATGATGCGAGAACTCGCGTGCGGAAGGTGGGACTTGAACCCACACGCCCGGAGGCACAGGAACCTAAATCCTGCGTGTCTGCCAATTTCACCACTCCCGCGAGGCTCTCAGTCTACTGAGGCGACTGAGGGTCGGCTGTGGGGCTGGCGCCCCCGTCGACACGGGGGAGGAATCAGCGGCGGATGCCGAAGAGGAAGTAGCTCGCGGGGCCGATCCAGTTCACGAGGATCGCGGGGATCCATGCGACCTTGGGTCCGCGCACTTCGTCGGCGTCGCGGTGTGCCAGATCCCAAAACGCGAGGAACGCGAACACGACCTGCACGATGCCGAGCACGCCGAGTCCCGCCTTCGCCGCAGGGGTCATCTCCGTCTTCGTCATCTTCGTCCCTTCGTCGGTTCCTCCATCCTGCCTCTCGAGCGCGTCCCGCGCATCTGTGGATAACTTTCGGCCGGCTCCGCAGCCAATTGGCAGGATGCTGACGTGACTTCCCCCGCCGCTCCCGTCGCGACCGTCGTGGCGGAGCGCGTGCGTGAGCGCCTCCTGGCGGAGCGCTCGGATCCGACCCGCGATCCCGAGTTCGCGGCGCAGGTCGCCCGCGCCGAGGTGCGCCGGCACAACGATTTCGCCCTGGCCCGCGGACTCGCGCCCGTCGACGACGAGACGGCGTGCGTGCGCGAGGTGCTCGCCGCGGTGTCCGGCTTCGGGCCGTTGCAGGCGTACCTCGACGATCCGACGGTCGAAGAGGTGTGGATCAACGCCCCCGACCGCATCTTCGTGGCCCGCGGGGGAGTGCCCGAGCGCACGCCGCTCATGCTCACCGACACCGCGGTGCGCGATCTGGTGGAACGGATGCTGCAGTCCAGCGGCCGTCGTGTCGATCTGAGTCAGCCGTTCGTCGACGCGTCGCTGCCGGACGGCAGCCGGCTCCATGTCGTCATCCCGGACATCACTCGCCGGCACTGGGCGGTGAACATCCGCAAGTTCCTTCCTGCGTACCGCGATCTCGGACGGCTGGTCGCCGCCGGCTCGATCGCACCGGAGGCGGCGACGCTGCTGCGCGACGCGATGGTCGCCGGGCAGTCGGTCCTGGTGTCGGGCTCGACGCACGCGGGCAAGACGACGCTGCTCGGCGCGCTCATCGCGGCGTGTCCGCCCGAGCACCGGATCGTGACCGTGGAGGAGACATTCGAACTCGCGGTCGCGGCGTCCGATCTCGTCGCCTTGCAGGGCCGCCAGCCGAGTCTCGAAGGCACCGGCGAGGTGACGCTCCGGCGCCTGGTGAAGGAGGCGCTGCGTATGCGTCCCGACCGCCTGGTCGTGGGCGAGGTGCGCGACGCCGAGGCGCTGGACCTACTGCTCGCGCTCAACACCGGCGTCCCCGGGGCGGCGACGATCCACGCCAATTCGGCACGAGAGGCGCTGGCCAAGCTCGCCGCGCTGCCGCTGCTGGCCGGGCGCAACATCGACGCGAGCTTCGTGCAGCCGGCGGTGGCAGCATCCGTGGATCTGGTCGCGCATTGCGAGCGCGACGCGAGCGGAGCGCGGCGAGTGGTCGAGATCGTCACGCCGACCGGGGTCGCGGGCGGCGTCATCACCGCGCACACGCTGTATCGGACGGTGTCCGCGTGACCTTCGTATGGGGCGCGGTGCTCGCAGCCGGGCTGTTGTTGATTCTCTCGCCGTGGCTCTGGCCCGCAGGATCCCGCCGCCCGGGCGTCGCACGGCGCGGGCGGATTGCGCGCCTGCTCGAAGACGCGGGCATGTCACGCGTCTCGGTGCCGGCGATCGTCGTTGTGGCAGGCGTGTGCGGCGCGGTCGCGGCTGCGGTGGCGTGGCTCGTCGCTCCGGTCGCCGCCCTCGCTCTGGTCGCCGCCGTCGCCGGTGCGCTGGCGCCGTTCACATGGCTGCGGGCGCGCCGCTCGAAGCTGCTGCGCTCGCGGCGCGGACTCTGGCCAGACGTGTGCGATCTGCTCATCGCCTCGGTGCGGGCGGGGATGTCGCTGCCCGACGCGGTCGCGACCCTCGCCGACTCCGCGCCCTCCGAGCTCAGGCCCGCGTTCGCGGCCTTCGCCCGCGACATGGCGGCCTCGGGGCACTTCGATTCCAGCATCCAGAGGCTCAAGACCGGCCTGGCCGACCCGGTCGCCGATCGCATCGTCGAGACTCTCCGCATGGCGCGACAGGTCGGCGGCACGGAGCTCACGACGGTCTTGCGGGCCCTCGCGTCGTCGGTGCGGGCGGACGCGGCGCTGCGTGCCGAGGTGGAGTCCCGCCAATCGTGGATCCGCGGGGCGGCCGTGCTCGGCGTGATCGCGCCGTGGGTGATCCTCGCGATGCTCGCGATGCGGCCCGAAGGTGCGCGTGCCTACGGCAGCCCCGGAGGGATCGCGCTCATCCTCGTCGGTGCGGCGGTGTCGCTCGTCGCCTACCGGCTCATGATCCGGCTCGGCCGCCTTCCCGAGCCGCGGCGGTGGTTCGGATGATCGGGTTCGCGATGGGGGATGTCGCGTACGCCGTCGTCCTCGGCACGGCGCTGGGCGTCGGCGTCTGTCTGCTGATCTCGCTTGCGCCGCGGTGGGGCGCGCCCAGCCTGGCGCGGCGGATCGCGCCGTACATCCGCGATGTCACCGATCCGCGGGGCCTCGACGTGACTGACTCCGCCGGCGGGAGTTCGCCGTTCGCGTGGTCGGCGTTCGCACGGCGGCGCCTCGCCCGGCTCGCCGGTGGTGATGCGGTGCTCACGCGGCGGCTGCACCAGGCGGCCTGGGCGATCGACGCGGCGCGCTTCCGCGGCCGGCAGCTCGCCTGGGCGATCGCGGGCCTCGCGATCGGCGGCGGAGTCGTCGTCGCGCTCGTTCTCGCCGGGCGCGGGTCGCCCGTTCTCGCACTGCTCCCACCGGTCGCCGCCGTGGCAGCAGCGATCGCGTACGACGCGTGGCTCACGCGCGCGGCACGGGCGCGAGCGGCGCGCATCGAGGAAGAGCTGCCGACCGTGCTCGAGTTCCTCGCGCTCTGCCTGTCGGCGGGTGAGGGGATCCTCGACTCGCTGCGTCGCGTCAGCGATGTCGGTGCGGGGGAGCTCACCGCCGAGCTGCGCGGCGTCGTGGTGGCGGTAGGCACCGGCTCACCGCTGTCGGAATCGCTCACGCGCCTGGCCGCGGGCCTCGAGATCCCTGCGCTCACCCGCGCGATCGACCAGCTGGTGGCAGCGATCGAGCGCGGCGCCCCGCTCGCGCACGTTCTGCAGGCGCAGGCGATCGACGCTCGCGAGGACGCCAAGCGCACGCTCATCGAGCGCGCGGGCCGGAAAGAGATCTACATGCTCTTCCCCCTGGTTTTCCTGATCCTGCCGCTCAGCGTGCTGTTCGCGGTGTTCCCGGGGATCTTCATGCTTCGACTCGGACTCGGCTGACGGCCGGAAGGAGAAATGATGAAAGAACGGATGCTGCGCCTCACCGCTCGACTTCACGCGGGGGCGCGCGACCTCGCCGACGACGAGCGGGGCGACGTGCCCGGCTGGGTCCTCATCACTCTGATGACCGCGGGACTCGTCGTCGTGATCTGGGCGATGGCCGGTCCTGCGCTTGCCGATCTGTTCGAGCAGGCGATCAGCCGCGTCTCCGGACTCTGACGCCGTGCGCGTCGTCCTGGCCCGCGCGAGGTCGGGCATGCGGACCCGACTCGTGGCGGATCTCCGAGACGACGCCGGGGCCAGTCCTGTCGAGTTCATCCTCGTCGGCGCGCTCCTCACCGTCCTCACGCTGGGCGTGCTGCAGTTCGGCCTCGCGGTGTACGTCCGCAATGTCGTCCACGACGCCGCGGTCGAGGGCGCGTACCACGCCGCCCTCGCCGACACGACGCTCGCCGACGGCGCTCAGCGTACGCGTGACATCGTGGATCGCACCATCGGCGCCGAGTACACCACCGATGTCACCGCACACGAGACGGCGTCGCTCGGTCAGCAGACGGTCGAGGTGCGCGTCCGGACGACGCTGCCGCTGGTCGGCCTGCTCGGGGCGGCGCGGGGACTGGAGGTGACGGCACATGCACCCGTCGAATCCTTCGACTGACGCTCCTCCCACGGACCCGCTCGGCGACCGCGGCTCCGCGGCGCTCGAGTTCATCCTCGTCGGGCTCGTCCTGCTCGTACCTCTCGTCTACCTGGTCGTCGCGCTCGGGCTCATCCAGGGGCAGAGCCTGGGAGCGGAGGCCGCAGCACGCCACGTCGCACGTGCCGTGTCGACGGCAAGCGACGCCGATGACGCCCGTGCCCGGGCGGACGCCGTGCTGGCGGCGGTGTCGCAGGAGTACGGACTCGACGACGTCGACCTCTCGTTCGACTGCACGCCATCCGGCGCCGCGTGCCCGAGGGCCGGCGCGACTCTGCACGTGAGCGTCCGCACGTCGGTCACCCTGCCGCTCGTGCCGCCGGTGCTCGATCTCGACAGCATCGCCGCGATCCCCATCGATGCCTCGGCCGCACACAAGGTCTCCCGCTTCTGGAGCGAACGGTGATCGCGCGCGTGCGCCGCGCCCGTGCCGCGCGCACCGAGGCGCACGATGCCGACGACGAGGGCAGCGTCCTCATTCTCACGCTCGGCTACGCCGTGCTTGCGATCGCGGTGATCCTGGTGTGCACGGCCGCGACGAGCCTGTATCTCGCGCAGAAGCAGCTCGATGCCGTCGCGGATGCTGCGGCCCTGGCCGCTGCGGACGGCTTCGACCTGTCGGTGGTCGCCGGCGAGCCCCTCGCCACGCTCACCGACGCGAGCGTGCGCCGCGAGGCGGAGGCGATGATGGGCTCCGTCCGTCCCGACGCGCGTCTTGTTTCGGCGTCGACCCCCGACGGAGTGTCCGCACGGGTGACGGTCGCAGCGCAGTGGCATCCGCCCATCGTCACGATGTTCGTACCCGACGGCGTCGCACTCGAGGCCACCGCGACGAGCCGCACCGCTCTGCGCTGACGCGCGGTGCTCACTGCGTGCTACATGTCGGCGGCGGCCGCGGCGCGCGCGGCGAGCGCCACCGCCTCCATGCGCGAGTGCACACCGAGCTTTCCGAGCAGGTTCTGCATGTGGGCGCCGACCGTCTTGATGCTGATGCCCATCTCGGTCGCGACCTGCTTCTGCGTCATCCCCTCCGTGGTGAGCGCAAGCACCTGCCGCTCGCGCGGCGTGAGGGACGAGAGGCGCCGGAGGTCCGCCGTTGCGCCGCGGGACGGGCGCGTGCGCTCGACGAGTCGTCGCACGCGTGCGAGGAACTCCTCGGTGTCCATTGACTCCGCAGCGTAGTCATCGGCGCCGACGAGCAGGCCCGCGACGACGTCCGCGGGTGTCGTCCGATCTGCTGACACCAGCACCGCGGGCATGTCGGGCCCGTACCGATCCCGGAGCTCCCTGAGGAAGCTGCACCCACCGTCCTCCACCTCGAGGATGGCGACGTGCGGCGCGACGCCGTTCAGCGTGGCGGCAGCGTCCGTCGTCCTCGCGAACGCCATCGACCGCAACCCCAGACGCGCCAGCAGCGTCACGTAATCGGCCCTGACGTGGTCACCGGCGACCACCAGAGCGAATGACTCTTCTGTGCTCACGATTCCTCCCCGAATCGCGCGCCTCCCGCCAAGACGGACGACCTAGGTATTTCCCCGGGAATCCCTTGCGCATTCCCCCGATCGTCGCGTCCCCACGCCGTTCCTAGCGTAGGGCCGGCAATGGCCCGGGGAAAGGGCGAAGGCTGTCTCAGGGCCGGCTCCGCCGACTCGAGGGGGACCGATCGGCAGCTGACGACGCGGCGACGGAACCCGTGCCCGTCGTCACTTCGCCGTGCGTGGGAGATGCAGGGGTGGATGCGCCCGCCGTGAGTCACGGTGATGCCGGACCGGTGCCACCGCACCCCGACCGGGTCGACGGTGGTCTGCTCCGCCTGCTGCTGCGGGGCGTGACGGGTGCCGCCGCCGCCGCGCAGTTCGGCATCTCACTGCGCACCCGCCGGCGCCGGGTCGCCGAGGTGATGGAGACGGCCGGGGTCACGACCCGCACGCAGCTGGGTGCGGAGACCGTGCGGCGGAACTGGGCGTGAGACCGCCGCTACCAGCCGTGGGCGTTGAACCAATCGCGGCGACGCCGGGACTCGGCATCCGTCTCCGCCGCGTCTGACGTGTCGTGCGCCGGCAGCCGGCCGCCGTCCAGAGGGAGGAAGCGGAGGCATACGGGGCACAGCCCGCGGCCATCGGGAAAGCCGTCGGCCAGCGTCGCTGCGGGGGAGCCCGGCTCGCCCGAGCCCCGGCAGCGTGCGGGATCCGCACCGACCTCCGTCCACATGATCGTGCGGTGGCGGTGCAGACCCGGGTGTCCGAGCGGTCGGGTGCATCGCCGCCCGTCGTTGCGACTGCGGCAGAACCGCACGAGCTCGCTCACGGGCGGATCCGCGGCACGTAGCGCGGGACCCACCGCACGAAGGCGAGCGCGCCGACGAGGCCGATCGCGCCCATGACCCCTGTCGCGACGGAGAGGGAGGCGACGGCGGCGATGCCCGATACCAGCAGTGGCGCGACCGCGCCACCGGCGTCGGTGAGCGTGCGCCACGACCCGAGGAAGGGCGCCGGGTCGGCCTTGGGAGCGACGTCAGCGCCGAGTGTGAGCAGGATGCCGCTCGACAGTCCGTTGCCGACGCCGAGCACCGCCGCGAACATCGCAAACCACATCGCCGCCTGCGGGAGGTCGTGGGTGAACGCCAGCGCGACGAAACCCGCGCCCATCAGGATCATCGCCGGAAGCGCGGCCCACAGCCGGCCGAAGCGGTCCATCACCTGGCCGCTGGCGTAGAAGAGAGCGAAGTCGATCGCACCCGAGATGCCCACGACGAGGGCGATGGTCTGCGCGTCGAGGCCGATCGACACACCCCACAGCGGCAGCACGACCTGGCGGGCGGAACGGACGGCGGCGAGGGATGCTGCCGCCAGGCCCAGGGTCGAGAGCACGCGGCGGTGCCGCAGCATCGTGCGGATGACGCCCGTGCCCGGCCCGGACTCGCTTCCCGCACCCTGGACCTGCCGAAGCGGGATCGAACCGGTGACCGGCTCGCCGGTGTCCTCGGTGTCGACCGCGTCCTCGCGCAGCGTCGAGGGCATCGGCGGCGCGAAGAACTGCCGCCGCGGATCGGGACCGAGGAGCACGAGAAGAACCGTGGCCACGAGGCATCCGCCGAAGAACCAGATCGTGGCGCGCTCGTCGCCCGTGAGCGCGAGGAGGCTTGCCGCGACGAACGGACCGACGAACATCCCGAAGCGGAAGGTGCCGCCCAGAAGAGACAGGGCACGGGCGCGGAACGTCAACGGCACTCGCGTCGTCATGAACGAGTGGCGGGCCAGGCCGAAGGCCGCCGCACAGAAGCCGATGAGGAACACGGCGAACGCGAAGATGGCGAGCGACGGCGCGAAGGCCATGCCGACGACGCCTGCCAGGGATAGCAGACCCGCGACGGCCATCGTCAGGCGCTCGCCGATTCGGGCGACCGCCCAGCCGGCAGGGATGTTACCGCACAGCTGCCCCACGACGAGCGCGGAGGCGACGAGGGCCGCGGTGGCGACATCGGCACCGAGCTGTGCCGCGATGACGGGGATCAAGGGGATGACGGCGCCCTCACCCAGCGCGAACAGCACGGTGGGGCCGTAGACCATCGGGCCGAACCGCCACAGCACGTCACGAGCGGTAGGGGAGTCGGCGTGATCGGTCATCGCTTCCACGTTAGTCTGGAGTGTCATGCTCGACTTCGATCCCTCCGCCGACATCCAGGCCCTGCGCTCCACGTTCGCCGACATCAAGGCCGTGGTCGACGTCGAGGCACTCAACGCCGACATCGAACGCCTGAGCGAGGAGGCCGGCGCCCCTAATCTCTGGGACGACGTCGAGAAGGCGCAGAAGGTCACCAGCGCCCTCAGCCACCGTCAGGCGGAGCTCAAGCGCATCACGGATGTCGAGCAGCGCCTCGACGACCTCGATGTGCTCGTCGAGCTCGCCAACGAGATGGACGACGAGGACTCCGCCGAAGAGGCCCGCCACGAGATCGCCGAGCTCGAGGACATCGTCAGCCAGCTCGAGGTGCAGACGCTCCTCGACGGCGAATACGACGAGCGCTCCGCGGTCGTGACGATCCGATCGGGTGCGGGGGGCGACGACGCCACCGACTTCGCCGAGATGCTGCTGCGCATGTACCTGCGCTGGGCCGAGCGCCACAAGTACCCCGTCAAGGTCATGGACACCTCTTATGCGGAGGGCGCCGGCATCAAGTCGGCGACGTTCGAGATCGACGCGCCCTATGCGTACGGCACGCTGTCGGTCGAGGCGGGCACGCACCGCCTCGCGCGTATCAGCCCCTTCGGCTCGGCCGACAAGCGCCAGACGTCCTTCGCCGCCGTCGAGGTGATCCCGGTGATGGAGGAGGCCGTCGAGGTCGACATCCCCGAGAACGACCTCCGCGTCGACGTGTTCCGCTCGTCGGGCCCGGGCGGCCAGTCCGTCAATACGACCGACTCTGCCGTGCGCCTCACGCACATCCCGACCGGCATCGTCGTGTCGATGCAGAACGAGAAGTCGCAGATCCAGAACCGCGCCGCTGCCATGCGCGTCCTCCAGACCCGCCTGCTGCTGCTCAAGCGCGAAGAGGAGGCCGCGAAGAAGAAGGAGCTCGCCGGTACGATCACCGCGAGCTGGGGCGATCAGATGCGCTCGTACTTCCTCTACGGCCAGCAGCTCGTCAAGGACCTCCGCACCGGTCACGAGGTCGGCAACCCGGCGATCGTCTTCGACGGCGATCTCGACGGCTTCATCTCGGCAGGCATCCGCTGGCGCAAGCGCAAGGACGACGACTGATCGTGCCTCGGCCCGAGGCGTCCGACGGCGAACCGATGCGCAAACGATGAGTGTCGCTGGGCCGCGTCCAGAGCGGTCCGCATAGGCTCGTTAGGCCATGATCCGGTTCGAGAACGTCACGAAGCGCTTTCGCGGCACTTCCAAACCCGCCCTGAGCGATGTCGACTTCGAGGTGCTGCGCGGGGAGTTCGTCTTCCTCGTCGGCGCGTCGGGCTCCGGCAAGTCCTCCTGCCTGCGCCTCATCCTCCGCGAGGAGACGCCGTCAGAAGGGCGCGTGGTGGTCCTCGGCCGCGATCTGCGCACGCTGTCGAACCGCAAGGTGCCGTACTTCCGGCGGCACGTGGGCGCGGTGTTCCAGGACTTCCGACTGCTGCCGACGAAGACCGTGTTCCAGAACGTCGCGTTCACTCTGCAGGTCATCGGGTCGTCGCGCGGCTTCATTCAGCAGGCGGTCCCCGAGGTGCTCGCCCTCGTGGGCCTCGCCGGCAAGGAGAAGAGATTCCCGCACGAGCTGTCGGGCGGTGAGCAGCAGCGCGTGGCGATCGCCCGCGCGCTGGTCAACCGGCCTCAGATCCTCCTCGCCGACGAGCCGACCGGAAACCTCGACCCCGCGACATCCATCGACATCATGCAGCTGCTCGCGCGCATCAACGCCGGCGGCACGACCGTCGTGATGGCCACGCATGAGGCCGGCTTCGTCGACCAGATGCAGCGACGCGTCATCGAGCTGCGCCATGGCGAGATCATCCGTGACGAGCGTCACGGCGGCTACGGCGACCGGTCGAGCCTGCCGAGCCTGGCTCCCGAGCCGGAGCGCGGCGCCGCCGCGGTCGCCGCTCTCACCGCCGTGCTCGAGGTGCAGCGTGAGGCAGCCATCGCGGCCGCAGCGGGCCTCGACCCGACCGCCGTGGAGGATGACGATGAAGTCGTCGGTGGCGAGACGGATGCCGCGTCCGCGGCCGCCTCGCCCTCCGCCGGTGTCGCCGCGGCCGCGGCAGCCGCCGCCGCTGCTGTCGCCGTCACCGCGGCGGAGGCGCAGCAGGCGGAAGGGCTCGCGCAGGCCCTCGGTGAGCCCGTGGGGGAGGCCGCGCCGGAGGAAGCGGCATCCGTTCCCGCGAAGCCGACGCACACGCAGCCGATCCCGCTCGTCGACGCCGTCGAGCTGCAGGTCGAGGAACTCGGACTTGCCGACCGCCTCGGGCTGGACGCCCGTGACGACGAAGTGGGGCCCACGTCATGAGGTTCGGACTCATCATGTCGGAGGCGTTCACCGGTCTCCGGCGCAACCTCTCGATGGTCGTGTCGGTGGTGCTCGTCACGTTCGTGTCGCTGACGTTCGTCGGCGCGGCGATCCTCATGCAGATGCAGATCGGCACGATGCGCGACTTCTGGGTCGAGCGCGCGCAGGTCGCCGTGTACATGTGCACGAGCATCTCGACCCCGGCGACGTGCTCGGCCGGCGAGGCCAGCCCCGAACAGGTGGAAGAGGTGCGCGCGAAGCTCGAGGGCAGCGCGCTGGCGCCGCTCATCCGCGACCTCACCTTCCTCGATCACCAGCAGGCCTACGACGAGCTTCTTCAGATCGCCGGCGAGGAGAACGCGAGCGTCATCACGCCCGAGCAGGTGAACGAGACATTCCGCATCACGCTGGTCGACCCGGAGCAGTCCGATGTGATCATCGAGGCCTTCACGGGGATGCAGGGGGTCGAGCTCGTCAAGGACCAGATGCAGTACCTCGACCCGCTGTTCTCGGCGCTCACGATCGCCACGTACATCGCTGTGGGAATCGCGGTGCTGATGCTCATCGCCGCGGTGCTGCTGATCGCGACGACGATCCGTTTGTCCGCCTTCGCGCGGAGACGGGAACTGGGCATCATGCGCCTGGTGGGGGCATCCAACCGCTTCATCCAGACGCCGTTCATCCTCGAGGGTGTGATCGCGGCACTCCTCGGATCGATCCTCGCGAGCGCGGCCGTGATCGCGGGCGTGCACTTCGGCGTCAACAACTACCTGCGCAACCGGGTCGACTTCGTCACGACGTGGGTCGGCATGGCCGACGCGTGGATCGTGGTGCCCGTCCTGATCCTCGTCGGGGTGGTCCTCGCGGCGCTGTCGGCGAGCTTCGCGATCCGCAGATGGCTCCGCGCGTGATCCTCCGCTCCGCCGCAGCGGTAGACTGACAGGCTGCCGTCCGGGGTGGGCGGCATCAGCGAGGAGACATCATGCCCAGGGAACGCGGGGAGAAGGTCGTGGCGACCAATCGTCGCGCGCGCCACGAGTACGCGATCGAGAAGACGTACGAGGCCGGTCTCGTGCTCACCGGCACCGAGGTGAAGTCGCTGCGCGAAGGCCGCGCGAACCTCTCGGACGGCTACGCGTACATCGACAACGGCGAGGCGTACCTCGACGCCGTGCACATCCCGGAGTACTCGCAGGGGCACTGGACGAATCACTCGTCGAAGCGCACGCGCAAGCTGCTTCTCCACAAGGAGGAGATCGTCAAGCTCTCGCACGCCATCTCGGCGGGCGGCTACACCCTGATTCCGCTGAAGCTCTACTTCTCGGACGGCCGCGCCAAGGTCGAGATCGCGGTCGCCAAGGGCAAGCGCGAGTTCGAGAAGCGCCAGACGATCCGCGAGCGCGAAGACAAGCGCGAGGCGGAGCGCGCGATGCGCTCCCGCAATCGTCTCGGGGAGTGACGCCGGGGGCTACCGCGCCACCGGTTCCGCGGCGTCCATGACGCCGCGCGCGGCGCGGTCAGCCCCAGAACGATCCCACCCTGCTCTCCACGACGTCGGCAGGGCTCATCGGGCGGTGAACCGGGCCTCGACGGACGCCGAGATCACGATGTCCTCCGGCTGGAGCTGCACCGCGGGTCCACCGCCCGCCGCGTCCGAGGCGAACGACGCCTTCGCCATAAGCATGCGCGGCGCCGGCGCCATCTCCGGAGTGCTCGGATGCGCGAGCAGTCCCACGTCCGCGAGCTCGACCGCGGTGACGTCCGCGAGGCCGAGTGCCCCGGCGTAAGCGGTCGCACGGGCGACGGCCACGCCGACGGCCTCGGTTGCGACCTGCCGCTCCACGGAAGCCCTCGTCTCGGGCGTGAGCTTCCATTCGATCCAGCCGAGCTGCACGCCCTCGCGCTCGGCGACCTCGCCCGCCCACCAGGACAGCACGGCGAAGTCGGTGAACGTGACCGAGAAGTCGACGGTGGCATAGTGCACGGGTGCGAGGCGCTTGCCGTCGTTGTTCCAGGGTCGCTCCGACCATACCGACACACGCTGGCTCGTCCACTCGGTGACCGTGCCCGCGGACTTCCGCGACGCGAGGTCGTCGCGCACCGGCTCGGTGAGCGCCGCCATCCGCTCGACGACGGCGCCGCGCTCGGGTCCCTCAGCGCGGATGGTCAGGTGAGCGATTGCGCGCTCAGGGGCGATGCGGGTCTCGTGCTCCCCACGGACGGTGATGACGACGTCGCTCATGATCAGACCCTAACCCGTCACTCCTGGGTCACTCGGGGAAGATCTGTCCCACCGGCAGCCGCTTCTCCGCCTGGAAGACATCCTCGGTGCGACCGTACGCCCAGTACGCCGACAGCGACAGGTCCGCCCGCGCGACGCCGCGCGCGAGCAGCAGCGGTCGCAGCGCCTTCATCGCGCCGCGCTCACCGTGCGCGAACACCTGCACGCGGCCGACCGGCCAGGCCGCAGCATCCACCGTCGCGACGAGCCGCGCTCCGGGAGCGTCGTGGTCCTCGTCGACCCACTGCACGACGGCACCCGAGGGCACCTGCACCCGATGCGCCGGCGAACGCGTCTCGATGATCGTCGTGACCGCCGTCCCCTCGGGCAGTGCCTCGAGCGCGGACCAGATCGCCGGGATCGCCGACTCGTCGCTGATCAGCACGTGGTGGTCCGCGGCGAGGTCGGGGGAGTAGCCCCCGCCCGGCGACAACAGGGTGAGGCGGTCGCCAGGCTTCGCCTTCGCCGCCCAAGGCCCCGCGACGCCCGTGTCGCCGTGCACGACGAAGTCGATGTCGATCGTGCGGGCGGCGGCATCCACGCGGCGGATCGTGTAGGTGCGGATCGTCGGCAGCTCATCGAAGGGCAGCGACTCACGCAGCGCCGACAGGTCGTACGGCGGCTCGAGGGTGCTGCCGACAGGCGGGAGGTACAGCTTGGCGTACTTGTCGGTCTCGGGCCGGTCGGCGAAGCCGGCGAACTCGTCGCCCCCCAGGGTCACCCGCACGAGGTCGGGAGAGAGCCAGGTGCTCCCGGTCACGAAGAGGGTGGTCTGCGGGCGCGGGGCACGAGGTGAGGTCACCCTTACATGCTAGGCAACGGATGCTGCATCCCGTGCCGCTCTGCCACACGCGAGCCCGCTGCGCAACCGGGTCGAGCGCCTGCCGTCGCGCTCCTATCGTCGTGCGAGTAGGGAACCGACCAGCGAGGAGCGAAGCGATGTCGCGCAACGTGAGGGTGCTGCAGTGCACCTCCGAGGACGTCTTCGAGGTGCTGGCGGACGGCTGGCTCTATCCGTCATGGGTTGTCGGCGCGTCGCGCATGCGCGAGGTGGACGAGACGTGGCCGATGGCCGACGCCGAACTGCACCATTCGTTCGGGGTGTGGCCCCTGCTCATCAACGACAAGACGGTGGTCGAAGAGTTCGTCCCCTCGCGCAGGATGGTGATGAAGGCGCGCGGATGGCCGATCGGTGAGGCGCGTGTGACCATCGACGTGAAGCCGCGCGGAGACCGATGCGTCGTCCGCTTCCAGGAAGAGGCCGTCGCCGGACCCGGACGCTTCGTCCCCGCTCCGCTGATGGACATCGCGCTCCACTGGCGCAACGACGAGACGCTGCATCGCCTCGCCTATCTCGCGGAAGGAACGGCGGCTCGCCGCGCCGCCGCGACGACGGCCGAGAGGGAGATGGCCGCATCGGGTGAGACGCAGCAGCTGGATGCCGCGCCCCCGGGCGATGCCGTCGGGTTCGGGGCGGCGAATCCCGGCGGAGATGAGGAAGGGGATCCTGCGATGTCGCCTGCGGGAGCCGGCTCTGAGCCTGTCGTCGTCCCCATCGGGGAGAGCGAGTCGCTGCCGCCCATGACGCCGGGCGATGACGGCGACTCGGCGCGTCCCGCCGTCGAGGAACCCGCCCAACGGCCGGCGGCGTCTCGGCCTCCCGACGTCGATGAGCAGGTCGCTCGGGCCGACGAAGCCGGGGCATCGACCGGGACTCCGGAGGAGTCGTGGAACTCGATGTCCGGCGCGGGCGAGTCCGAGCCGGTGACACCCGACGAGCACGGAGCGCCGCAGAAGTGAGCGGGAGGTCCCGGCGGGGCGGCACCGAGTTCGATGCCGTAGTCGTAGGGTCCGGTCCCAATGGCCTCGCGGCCGCTGTCACACTTGCCCGCGCGGGCTTTCGCGTGCGGGTCTACGAACGAGCCGACCGGCCGGGCGGCGGTGCGGTAACCCGCGAGCTGACGTTGCCCGGTTTCCAGCACGACGTCTGCTCGGCCGTGCATCCGATGGCGTTCGAGTCGCGATTCTTCCGGGAGTTCGGCCTCCGGGAGCGTGTCGAGTTCGTCACACCCGAGGTCTCATTCGCGCATCCTCTCCACGAACGTCATGCCGGAGTCGCCTACCGCGACCTCGCCCGCACCGCCGACGCGCTCGGCCCCGATGCCCTCGCCTACTCACGACTGCTGCGTCCCCTCGTCGAGCGTTCGACGCAGGTGTCCGATTTCACCGGGTCTCCGCTCGTGCGCGTGCCCGCCGACCTCCCGACCGCCATCACGTTCGGGCTGCGCTCCCTCGAGCAGGGGACCCCCGCATGGAATGCGCGCTTCCGGGAGGACACAGCGCCGGCCATGCTCACCGGGGTGGCTGCGCATACGATCCTCTCGCAGCCGAGCATCCCTGCCGCCGGTGCCGGCCTGGCCCTGACCGCGTACGCCCATGCGCGCGGCTGGCCGATTCCGCTCGGCGGGAGCCAGGCCATCATCGACGCGATGATCGACGATCTTCGCGACCACGGCGGCGAGGTCGTCGTGGACCACGAAGTGACCTCGCTCGCGCAGCTGCCGACCGCCACGGTCACTCTGCTGGATGTCACGCCGAAGGCGCTCATCCGCCTCGCCGGCGACGCCATACCCGACCGCTACCGACGCAGGCTGCAGCGCTTCCGCTACGGCGACGGCGTCGCGAAGGTGGATTTCGCGCTGAGCGAGCCGGTGCCGTGGAGTCACCCCGAGCTCCGCCGTGCCGGCACGGTGCATGTCGGAGGCACGCGGGCGGAAGTGGCGGAGGCCGAGAACCAGGTCCATCGGGGCCGGATGCCCGAGCGTCCCTATGTGCTGGTGTCGCAGCCGTCGCTGTTCGACCCCTCCCGAGCGCCGGAGGGAAAGCACACGCTCTGGACGTATACGCACGTGCCCGCCGGCAGCCCCGTCGATCGACGCGAGGCGGTAACCCGTCAGATCGAGCGCTTCGCCCCGGGCTTCCGCGACACGATCCTCGCCACCAGCTCCCGCACTGCGCGCGAGGTGGAGCGCCACAACCCGAACTACCCGGGCGGCGACATCGCGGCGGGCGCCCCCGACCTCCGGCAGCTGTTCAGGCGGCCGGTGCTGAGCCCGAACCCCTGGCGCACACCGATCCCGGGCGTCTACCTCGCCGGCGCGTCGGCCGCCCCCGGGCCGGGCGTCACGGGGCTTCCCGGATGGTTCGCCGCCTTGAGCGCGCTCCGGCACGACTTCGGCACACGCGCCGTGCCCGACCTGTCGCCGCGCCGGCCGACGGCCCGATCAGCCCGGTCGCTGCCGTGAGCAACGCACAGCGACCGGAGGCCGTCGTAATCACGGGCCTCCAGTGGTGTAGGTCGTGCGACCTGGTCGTGCCGACTGATGTCTCGCTCAGCCTGGAGCTCCACGGAACGTCGTCGGACAGCCTCGGCACGGTGCGGGAAGCGCCGGGGAAGGCGGATCCGACGACGGGCGGGGTGGCGGTCGATGCGTCCCCGATTCGGAATCGGTGCAGCCGCTGCGGCGCGCTGACCCGTTCCTCGCTCGCCCGCCGGTGAGCGCCGAGGCGACGAGATCAGCGGAAGCCTTCCATTTGGGTGCGCTCGTCGGCGACGCGCACACCGTAGCGGTAGGCCAGCTTCCCGCCGAGCCATCCCGAGACACCCAGCACGGCCAGCCCGACGATCGTGAGAACGAGACCCCAGATGCTGACCTCGTCGTCATCGTCGGCGGACAGCCGCACGAGCAGGTTGATGACGAACAGCACCACCACGCCGAGATTGAGCGCCATGTGAGTGGTCGCGGTCCGACGCGCCATCGTGCTGCGACCGAGCTGGAGGTAGTCGAGGAAGCCCCAGATCGCGGCCAGCACTGCGCCGATGAGGCCGATGATGATGAGGATCCACGCGCCGCGGATGTAGGGCGCCGGGTCATCCGATGCCAACCCGATGACGTCGAAGACGAGGCTCGCCACCCAGGTGCCGATCGGGATCGTCACCAGGATCGGGTGAAACGGGTGTCCGTACGGGCCGGCGAGCGCGGTGCGCGGTCGCTTGGCGCGCTGCTGCGGGGTGTTCGCTGACATATGTCGCTCCTCGTGTGGGTTGAGCCAGCCGACCATCGAGTGCGCTGCTTCGCACGGGCCTTGACACGTCGGAGAAGGAGTGTCCTGCGTGAGCGGAATGGCGGTGGCGCAGCATCCGTTGTATTCTGATGTGCTCGGATGCTTCGGCGCCGGGTTATGGCAACTCCACAGTGTGACAGCGGCCCTTCGCAAGAAGGACACCTCGAATGAGGTCACGGGGATGATCGGTTTCGACATCGCCTGTGAATCTGCGAGAAGCGGGCCGAGGATGCAGGGTTATCTCGTGAACGCTCCCTGCAAACCAATAACTGCCGAAAAGAAGCAGTCCGACTTCGCCCTCGCTGCCTGAGCAGCGAGCCCGAGTCCGTCAATCCGTGACTGATCCCGTCACGGGTATTGGCGTCATCTAGGGATCTTGCTGCGTGACGTCGCCTGAGCGTCACGCGGGACTCTTTTCAGGATGGGCTTGTCGACTTAGGTGTCTGTGACAAAGGTCGGAGCCGAGGAGAACGCTCGCACAGACTGCGCCCGGAGAATCCGCAGTATCCCAGCGATGGACGGGGGTTCGATTCCCCCCATCTCCACGAACCGCTGTCACGGAGTTGAAGCCCCGCGATCCCCTGGAAGCATGGGGATCGCGGGGCTTTCCTTTTTCGTCGCCAAGAGCGCCGAAACCCGAATCGCCCACATACCTCTCGCGCATATAGGTCGAGAAGCGTGTCCGAAACCGCTAGTTGCAGGTTTCGGACCGCGTGCGGGGGTGCGAGACGGAACGCGCCGTCAGTTCGTCCACAGCCGACCAATGTCGACGTTGAGTGCTGTGCACGATTTCACCGCTCGCGATCTGAAGGTGCGAATGCCGTTGGTTCACCGCGCGTCGGACCTGATTCTCATGTTCGAGCTGGGCGACCGACGGCCACGGCGTCGCTTGTCTAGCGTCTCTGCACACACGCCGACCGCTCTTCGAACGCCGTCCACTCATGCGCCCATGTCAGGTCCGGGGCTGCCACAGCGTTCGGTGCCGTTTGATTCCGCGTCGGACTTCGCCAATGCCCATGGTCAACCCTCGCTCTGAGGGGGGAGAGGCTGGGGCAGCGTTGTCCGTCAGCGTCGGGAACGGCGTGCCCGTCCGGCCGTCGATCGGACCTCGTCAGCCCATCGGTGCCGGGCGTATCACCATCGGGCCGCCGATGTCGACGATATAGGTGAGGGGCAGCGGCCCGAACACGTCTGAACTCTCGCCGCCGTGCTGGAGCGGGAAGGCGACGACGAGCTCGATACCTAGGCGGCGCACGTTGCCGACCAGATAGTCCACGTCTCGGATTCGCTTGAGCCGACCGCTCACCCGTCGTCGCGATCTCGTATCGCTCGGGGGCCGTGTGAACGTCACCCGATAATTGATGTCCAGGGCGCCGAGATCCCTGACGGCACATGTGCGAGCGCGGGAAGTGTCCACACCTGATAGTCCCATGAGTTGCGGACGATGTGTGGTGGATCCTGTCGTCGCCGACACACGCGACCTTGCCCAGCGACAACGGGAACTCCGATTGTGGGGCATTTTCGTGACCGTACCCAGCGAGCGCCGTCAGCGACCACTTGGTGCGCAAGCCGGTCGCGCATCGGGCGACTGAGAGTTTGGGCCAGCAGGCACCGTTCGGCGACGTGAGAACGGCGAGGCACGGCAGCGACCCCTCATCCGCCCTGCTCTGCTCGTAGGCGACCACAGTCAGCCCCGTGAAACTCGTTGTAGCGCTGGCCGTCCTCCACGCCCACTCCGAACATGACGTTCGGCCAATCGGCGTCGGGATCGGCGTGCAGCACCGCGACTTGGTCGGGCGCGGCTGGTTGCAGAAGCATCACCCCGATACCGAGCACGAAACCCACCAACACGCCTGCGGCAGTCCAGAGCACGGGTATCCGCCTCCGCCACCACACCGGCGACTCCACAGTGACAGCGGGCTCGCTCACGCGCCCTCACCGCATGACAACACGAGAGATCACACGCGAACGGATACACCACTCAAAAGGACTTGACGGGCGCCGAGTAAGTCTCCCCGCAGACTCGCTCCGATGGCTTGTCCCCCGAAAGGGGGACATTTAGTGTGTGTTGAGCGTGATGTGTCGGAGTCCTGACGACTCACTCGACCGGACGCTGAGCTGGGGAGTTCCTGGGGCTGGGGTCGCTGACTTCTCCGCTGGCGCGGGGCGGTCCCTCGGACGTAACAGATTGTGGCTGAGACGTCCGAGGGACCTAAGCATCACCCGACGCATCACGCGCCCACTGGGGAGGGGCCGACACTGGGGATGCCGTGCGACGCGAACAGACACGGGCTCCGCCTGCGCCCACCATATTGGTCCCAGGAGACACCCTCCAAGCAATTCGGCATGTGAACGATTGACTCTTCTCTCAGTTCAACCCGTGACTTCTCGCGCCACCGGACCCCCCGACGTCGGATCACGACGCATCAAGCACTTCAGGGTCCACGGCCGTGCGTGGCGTTCCGCTTTCGACGGTCGGCGCTCCGCTGCGCCCGAGAACTGCGGTGAGAGTGACCGGCGGGACGAGCAGCTACCGCCCTCAGGCTCCTTGAGAACGCTGCTATCCGTGGTGGACAGGTGGGTGATTTGCTCCCCGGTGCACTTCGAATGCCTGTGTCAGCCCCGGCGAGTTCGGGTCGTCGGTAATCGGTCTGTCCGCCATGAAGAGGCGGATAACGTTGGCCAGCTCCCCCGGGTGGCTGAAGTTGATCGCGTGGGCGGCACCTTCGATGAGCACAATCAGTACGCGGCTGTCCGTCTGGTTCGCCACCTCCTGCACGCGCTCCCGGCCCGGCAGCAAGGGGTCCCGCTCTCCTATGACGACGAGCGTCGGCACCTGAAGCGCGAAGAGTCGCTCGAGGGAAGGATACTGTGTCAGCGCCTTGAACAACTTGAATGTGCTGGGGACGCCGAAGCGCAGGTAGTCCGGCGTCGCGACGGTGATCATCTTCCGCGGCTCGAGCCCGCCGTCCTTGGCCAACTGAATCACTGCGCGACCCAGCGGCCGGTTGTTCGGGCCGCCTGCAGGCGAGACCAGGATCGCGCGGTCGACGCGCTCGGGGTAGTGGTGCGCGAACTCCAAGATGACCGGGCAGCCCATCGAGTTGCCGACGAGACTCGTCTTTGCAACCTCGCGGTCGTCGAGGAACCTTGCCGCGGCGTGCGCGAGGTCGGGCACGTCCAAGGCGTCCTTCGGCTTGCCGCTGCGACCAAACCCCGGCAGGTCGGGCACGTATGTGTGGTATTCGTCGGCGAGGAGCTCGGCGGTCGGGAGGAGATAGCGACCCGAGAGCCCGAAGCCATGGAGGTGCGTCATTACGGGAGCGTTCGGGGGGTCGGGGGACTCGCGGTAGAAGACATCGACCCCGTCGATCATCGTCCATTTCTCTGCCAGAGCCGACGCAGGGCGGCTCGGAGTGCGCCGCCCTCGATGCCTGTAACTGGCCTTCTCCGGGTTCTTCGCCACAACGAACTCCTTTCGGTCGTCGGGTTCCGCCAATCACCTGAGCGTTCAGCCGAGGAGTTTGGCCTTGGCTGCACTGAACTCCTGGTCCGATATCAGGCCTTGCGTGCGCATCTCGCCGAGCCGGCTCAATTGCGCCGTCAAGTCCTCACCGCCTGTAGACGGCGTGGCGAGCATCGGAGCGGCTCCTTGCTGTGCGGCGACCGCTTGCGCGGCCGATGCATCGACCCGAGCCCGCTCCTGCTGTGCCTCGGCAGCCTGTGTTTCCGCTTCCGCTTCAGCCTTCTTCGCCTGGTGCGATGCAACGCCTCCGGCAACAGCCGTCGCCGTCCCCGCCACGACGGCTGTGCGCGCTGCCATTCCCATCAAACCCCCGCGACCTCTTCTGCGAAGCGGCATGGCGTTCTCCCTCCGTCGACGTGTACTTGTCAGGTCAGCATCGCCGCGGGCACGCGGCCGGTCGTCATCCTCCCCGGGTGATCTCAGGGGATGGCCAGCGACCATCAATGGTCTTTCGCTGCGAGGTGGTTCGAGCGCTACCGCACCGCCCGGCCGATCAGTCATCGGTTTGGACGGGGTTCACCGAGACCACCTCGATGTTCAAGTCGTCCAACATCTCCAAGATCCCAAGCAACCGGGCCTGATCGGCTATGGCGCCGACGATCACTGTCAGGCCTGCATTGTCCGTGCCGACGGCGAATCCTTCGAGAGCGAAGACGAGCTCAGGCCCAAGGCGGCCGCGGACCACGATCTCTACGACGCGAGCGCTCATACCAGGTCCGTTCCTGGCGCGAGCGGCTGCTGCGCCTAGATGCCAGCGTGCGACTTGTCTGCCGCATCGGCGTCATCCGTGTGGGATGATTCCGAGCGAGGTTCAGCTCAGCGCGGAGATGAGCCGGGAGACCGAACAACATCCCACCGAGCGCCCGCGGCGAGCCCCCATGAGCCCGCGTCGATCTGCGCAGCCATATGGCTGATAGCTGCCAAGCTGTCACCCGCGTCCAGTTCGGCGTTCGCGATATCGAGCACAACGAGAAAAGGGGCACGGCCGGCCGAGCCGTCGTTCAACCCGCTCTGCACGTCCAGCGACTGCCGCAGACGGGCGGGAACCGCCGTGCCGGAAACCACCTTCTGACCGAGCGCCGCGTCGGTCGAAGCGAGCATCGTGGACAGGAGGACGATAGACGCCAGCACTACCCGGGAAGACGAGTGCTGCGACCCCCACGCCAGCGAGCATCGTCAGCGGCGACCCGATCAGCAGAGGGCCTCACGGCCATCGGAGCTCGTGACGGAGTGAGCGCAGGTCAAGCCGAGTTGCATCGCTGAAGACGAGAAGGACGAGCGCAATCTCGGCCACTCGCTGAACCACCGCAGTCTCCAGCGAGACGTCGAAGACCCCGGCGGTCGACGCGGCGAGTGATTCGGCCGCCGTGAGAAACAGCGCCGACGTGATCCCGTGCCGATCAAGTGGCCGCGAGAGCGCACTCCAGACGATGATGGTCGTCAGCACGGTCAATGCCGCAACCATACGGATCCCGCACGAAGTGCGCGACGACCTGAAGCGCTCGTCGAGCCCAAAGCATCACGACCATGTCTTCGAGCCGTTCGCCATCACGCCGTGACGAGAGCGCGGTTCTTCAAAGTGTCGAACTCGGCCTGAGTGATCGCACCCGAGTCCAGGAGGCGTTTGGCGGACTCGATCTCGGCGCCAGGCGAGGAAGTTCCGGCGGCCGCCCGAATTTGGCTGTCCGTCTCGGCTTGTGCTTCCTGCGCCCTTGCGGCCTGCCGTTGGGACATCTTCCCGCCCCGCGCGATGAGATAGATGAATGCGGCCAAGAACGGCACGAGGACCAGGAACAGGGCCCAAAGGGCCTTGGCCCAGCCGCCGAGATCCGGGGCGCGGAAGACATCCATGATGACAGTGATGAAGATCCAGATGCACGTCACGACGACGTAGAACCAAAACATCCAGACAAAGAAGTCCCAAATATTCACGATGATCGACCTTCGCGTTCGAGCGGACGCTCGGTTGCTCCGCTGGTTGGGTCAACGTATCGACGCTCACTCAACGGCGGCATCATCCGGACGGGGTGACATCGCTCTCAGCCGGTGGTGATGGGTTGCCCCAATGCGACGGCCACGCCAGCGATGAGCCCGATGCCTGCGATCGCAAGCATGATGACGCGCGCACGTACGTACTCGAACCGCTCGGCTATCGCGCCGAAGAAGAGCGTCACCGCGAACAGGAGGGTCGTCAAGGTGTAGACGTCCGAGTAGGTGTTCGCGTCCTCTCCGTCGGAGAACAGCTCGTCAGCGCGCGCTTCCCACTCCGCAGCGTTCTGGTCAGCGGCAAGCTGGTATTCGGGCATCGCCAGGGGACTGGGAGGCGCCTGCGGGTGCTGCAATGGATCGAGCGCGATCCAGGCGTCGAACGCGACGGCGAACTCGTCACGAAATCGATCCCGGTAGAACTCCGCGACCTCCGCGTTCCCGCTGATCTCCGCGTCGATATAGTTCTCGAACACGCTCAAGTCCGCGATCCTGAATTGATTGGCGGCGCTGCGCTGCTGCGCGGCGTTCGTACGCGCGCCGGAGGCCTGCGTGTAGTCGCTGGATTGGATGCCGTCCCACAACGAAGCCTGATACCCGCTCCACGCCGTCGCCACAGCAGTAAGTCCGAGCAGGAGCACGATCACGATCACGATTACTGGCTGTGGAAAGGTCCTGCGATGGCGTGTCAGCGGTATCCTTGCTGGTCGGATTCGTGTCGTCGGACATGACTCGTTCCTTTCCGGTTCGGCCTCTCATGGCGCGATGCCGGCACCGGGTAGCCCCCCGACGTCTGCCGATCCCTTCGAGTCATGGAGCTGCCCGAGATCAATGTCGCGCTCTACGCCGTCGAGCCCTGGTTGTCTGTGCCAACCGAGGAAGATGTCGCTGGCAGCCTTGAAGCAGCAGTGGATCCGAGTCGCCCCGACCACGCATCAGCACGATCCAAACACGAGTGCCAACGCTGCCGACGCCGACGACCTCGCGCGCGAAGTGCACGTAGCTGAATTCGGCCACAACCCCCAGCTGGCCTCGACGACGTCGACGAGCTTCGTTAGCGTGCGGGTGCTGTCGCGCGTCGGGGCCTTCATGAGCGCAGCATCCGCCCGCGCCGCGCCCGAGCTGCACCCGGCCGGCGAAGCTGCCGTCGTGGATGTCGCCGGCTGACGCGTCGTCGAGGCAGGGACTGTGTTCGACATGGTGTCGACTTTCCGAGCATCGACCACCACGGACTACTGCCTGGCCATCGCGACGCGGAGGCGTTCCTCGGGATCGATGAAGTGGTCGTGATCATCGTCACCGAGGTCGATCTGCACCCAGTGGATCTTGCCCGTGAACCGGCTGTGCTGGGTGGTGTAATCCGTACTCACCGGCGTACCTGCTTCGTAGCCCACATCCGTGGTCTCGTCGCCGGAGAAGATCATGGCCTGGGTCATGCCGACGCGGCCGGTGCCCACGACTTCCCCGTCGTAGTACAGGGTTACGCCGCCACCCTTGGCAAGCCCGCCCCCGTCGTAGGCGAACTCCATCCGCACCTGGTGCGTGCCCACCGGAATGGCTCTTTCAGCTTCGGTGGCGAACGCGTGGATTCCCAGCACGTTATACAAGAATCTCGCGGAGCCGTCGATGGCGTACAGACTCCAGCCGCCGAAGCGCCCACCCTGCGCGATGATCACGCCGTGCGCGCCGGACTCGGGGACGGTCACTTCTGCGGTGACCGAGAACGATTTGTTCTTGATGTTGACGACACTGCTCTCGGAGAGTCGGCCCATGCCGGGGAACAGCAGTTGCGAGGTGCCGTGGATGAGGCTGGGACGACCGGCGATGTCGGGATTCAGCCGCTCGCCACCGCGATCGTCGATGGGCAGGACGTTGTACTTGACAGCCTCGATAAGCCACAGCCGCTGCAGTTCGTGCAGCCTTTCGGGCTGCTCGGCCGACAGGTCATGAGACTGGCTGTAATCGGTCGTGCCGTCGTACAGCTCCCAGACATCGTCGTCGAACGCCGGCAACGCGCCGCCGACCATCAGCCAGGGAGTGCGATGCTTGGTGACCGCGCTCCACCCCTTGTAGTAGACGCCGCGGTTGCCGAACATCTCGAAGTACTGCAGGTCATGACGCTCGGGGCTGTCGGCGTCGTTGAAGGAGTACAGCATGCTTGTCCCCTCCATCGGTGACTGCTGCACACCGTTGACCATCGTCGGCTCCGGAAGGCCGGCCGCCTCAAGGACCGTCGGAGCGAGGTCGATGACGTGCGAGAACTGCGATCGCAATCCGCCCTTCTCCTCGATTCCGCCCGGCCAGTGCACGATGGTGCCGTTACGGGTGCCGCCCCAGTGCGACGCGACCTGCTTCGTCCATTGGAACGGCGTATCCATCGCCCACGCCCAGCCGACGGCGTAGTGATTGTACGAGGCGGGCGAGCCCAGCTCGTCGAGTTTGGAGGCCATGAACTCCGCTGATTCGAGCGCGGCCATTCCGTTGAAGTTGGCCAGCTCGTTGAACGCCCCGTTGAGGGTGCCTTCGGCGGAGGCTCCGTTGTCGCCCACGATGTAGTAGATGAGCGTGTTCTCGAGGATCCCGAGGTCCTCGATCGTGTCGATGACTCGTCCTACGTGATAATCCACGTGCTCCATGAAGCCGGCGTAAACCTCCATCTCGCGCTCGAGGACGGGCTTCAGCTCATCGGGCATGTCATCCCACGCAGGGATCTCGACGTGACGCGGGGTCAGCGCCGCGTCCGACGGGATCACCCCGAGCTCTTTCTGACGCGCGAACGTCTTCTCTCGCTGCACATCCCAGCCCTCGGCGAACTTGCCCTGGTACTTGTCAGCCCATTCCCTTGGAACGTGATGCGGTGCGTGGGTCGCCCCCGGGGCGAAGTAGACGAAGAAGGGCTTGTCAGGCATCAGGGCCTTCTGAGTCCTGATCCACGTCGCAGCGTGGTTCGCGAGGTCCTCGGTGAGGTGGTAGCCCTCTTCAGGAGTCGCCGGTGGTTCCACAGGGGTCGTCCCGTCATAGAGGGATGGGTCCCACTGGTTGTTCTCACCACCGATGAAGCCATAGAAAGTCTCGAATCCGCCACCCACCGAGGGCCACGCATCGAACGGTCCCATGGGGGAGGACTGCCAGACCGGTACTTCGTGGCACTTGCCGAACTGCGCCGTCGAGTATCCATTGAGCTTGAGCGTCATGGCAAGCGGAGCCTTCGTGTTCGGTCGCAACGAGCTGTTGCCCGGGGCCGACGTAGCGGTCTCCGTGATGCTTCCCATTCCGACCGAGTGATGGTTGCGCCCGCTCAGCAGCGCCGCCCTCGTCGGCGCGCACAGCGCGGTCGTGTGGAAGCGGTTATAACGGAGGCCGCCCGCGGCGAGCTTCTCAGCGTTGGGCGTCGCGCACGGCCCTCCGAACACGCTGGCCGCGCCGAAGCCTGCGTCGTCGATCAGGATCACCAGCACGTTGGGCGCGCCCGCGGGCGGGCGCAGGGGGGTGATCGGCGGAAAGGCGGTGTCCGGATCCTTCGCGTCATAGGTGGTGTGAGCATGGGCGGGCCGATCCGGGATCGGGAGCATTGTGCGAGCGTGCGCATCGGACGACATGATCATTCCCCTTAGTCGGACGGATTCGTCGCGCCCACCGTAGGCCCGAGATGTCACCTGGCCCGTCACCCAGCGAGGGTGATAACGCTCACTCCGAGGAGTCGGATGCAACATCACACCTTCTGGGTGACGCTTCTGGCCACGGTCCGCGGATAGCCTTCGCGGGAACGGGATGACGCACCGTGAGGCGCAGCGGGCGATGCAGTCGTGAGATGGAAACCGAGAAAAGGACGAATGAAATGACTGAGCAGGATCTATCGACACTGGGGCCCGTTGACTTCCTCGTCATCGAGTTCCCGTCGGGACACCAGAATTTCACCGGAGAGATCGCGCAGGAGCTCCTGCGATTGGTGGATGCCGGTACCATCCGGGTGATCGATGCCCTCGTCCTCACGAAAGACGAGGACGGGAACATCGACGCGACGGAGTTGGCGGACGCCGGCGATCTCGGCGAACTCGTCCAACTCGAGGCGCAGCTCGCGGAATTGCTGGCTGCCGACGACGTCGTCAATCTCGCCAACGCAATGGACCCGGGAAGCGTTGCGGGCGTGCTCGTGTACGAGAACCTTTGGGCTGCCCCGTTCGCGGACGCGGCCCGCCGAGCGGGCGGTCAGCTCATCGCGAACGGTCGTATCCCGACCCAGGCCATCATCGCCTCCCTTGAGGCGGACGAAGCACTCGAAACGACGGGAGCCTGACATGCCGATCCGGGCAGCACGTGTAGGACGAGTGGGCGTTATCGGTGCCCCCGTCGCCAAGACGGCCGTCGTTGCGGCTGCAGTCCGCCCTGGACCGTCGCCGGTCGCCAAGGCGGCGGTCGTTGGCGCGGCGGTAACCCCAGGGCGCCGTCGTATTTAGACCCAGCCGGACGTGGACCCGAGCCGACGCCGAGCAGCCGGAGGAGAAGGATGGTCGGCGATCACCTGGCCAGAAGACAGCTGGATTCGCCCCGGTCTGCGGCGATAGCAGGCGTGCTCTTCGCGCTGCTGTTCGCCGCCGGCCTGGCGCTTGTCCGCTCCGCGTTGCCCGTCGAGGTCGTGGCGGGAGTCGAGTGGCTGAACGAGAGCGCCAGAGTGCGGATGAACCTGGGACTGGCGCTCGTCCCGTTCGCGGGAATCGCGTTCCTGTGGTTCATGGGCGTCGTCCGCGACCGGTTCAAGGAATCGGAGGATCAGCTCTTCTCATCGGTATTCATCGGAAGCGGGCTGCTCTTCTTGGCAATGGTGTTCGTCTCCGCCGCCATCGCTGGAGGCACCGTCGCGGCGGTTCCGCTCGCGACCGATGACGCGGGTCGTGCCGAGGTCGCCAACTTCGGCCGGGCGATGATGCTGCAGGTGAGTAACATCTATGCCCTGCGGATGGCGGGGGTGATGCTCATCGCGCTCGGAACGATGTGGCTGCGCACCGGGGTCATGCCTCGCTGGCTGGCATTCACGACCTACGGCGTCGCGATCGTGCTGCTTTTCGTGACGAGTCTCAGCGCATGGGTGGTTTTCATTTTCCCGGCGTGGGTGCTCGCGGTGAGCGCCTTCATCCTGTCTCTCAATTTCCGGAACCAGGGGACGGGGCCGCGAAGAGCTGGCGGTGAGTGAGATCAGAGCGTGTATGTCTCGGCGGAAACGGTGAGCAGACCGAGTTCTCGCGCCCGTGCAACGGCATCGCTGCGACGCAACACATCGAGTTTGCGATAGATGTGCGCCGTGTGTGTCTTGATGGTGTTCACCGAGACATAGCATCGTGCGGCAATCTCAACATTCGTCAGCCGCGTCGGCAGATACGCCAATACTTCGAGTTCACGCGAGGTGAGCGGTTCGGCGAGCTGATCAGTTCCTCCGCGGCCGACGCGCTGCGAGAGCCGCACCACCAGACTGCGGAACCGGTCCGGCGGGCCGGGGAGTGCGTCAATGAGCTGGCTCACTGCGCGACCCGCTCGGATGAACGGATGGACCAGCCATTCTGGGCCGGCGACCTCAAGCGCGGAGACCAGCTCGGCACGGGACGGTGCGCTGTGTCCCTCCAGCGCAAAGAGCCAACCGCTCAGAATTCTGTGTTCGACCTCGGAGGCCGGCTTCTGGGAATCAGCGCGGAATGGGATCTGCTCCAGGCGTTCCCGCGCCGTGGGCAGGTTGGCTTCCGCCAGCAAGGCGGCGATCTCTTCGAACGCCAGCATCGACCAACCGCGCTGCGGCTCGATCGCTTCATGCGGCTCGCCGGCCTGTCGGGCCGCACGGTGCCTGGCTGCGAGAAGCGCTCGCCGCACGATCGGGGGCGGTGATCCCGTCGGCTCGATGGCCGTCACGTCGGTGCCGAGAGGGTCGATCAGCTTGGAGGCCGCATGAGCAATCCACATGATCTGTGAGCGCTGATTGGAAGCGGCCCGCAGATTTCCTTCGTGCAGCGAGATCGCTCCGACCTCGGGCTCACCTCGCTGGATCGCCACAATGGCGCGCGCCAGGTACGCGTCAGCCGTCGACGAGTGGGCGAGAAGCGAGGTCTCCCGCGCGATGTCGAGCGCTTCATCCGCGTGCTGCGTCGCCGCGCGCAGACTGCCGCTCCATGCCTCGACCACGGACAGGACCCCGAAGCAGTGAATACGAAACGGCGGGTATCGTCCCCCCGCGGTTCCGAGAGCAGTCTCCAGCCATCCACGCGCCTCGTCAAGCTGACCGAGGTACAGGTGTGCGCGGCCTGCGGAGACGCACGCCATCGTCATCAGTAGCTCACGACTTGTGAGCTGGAGGATGTCCGGAACCACCACGTCGGACAGCTCTTGGAGAAGGCGAACGGCATTCAGCGCGTCTGCCAGATAGGTTTCTGGGTGCGGACGGAACGGGACGATCGCCGAGAGGTACGCGGCCGCCACCAGCCGGTGCCCGTCGTCGGTTGCGGGATCAGAGATGATCTGTCGGAAGGTCTCCTCGGCCTCGACCGCGCGTCCCGTCATGCCCGACATGATCCCGTAGAGCACCCGGACATCTGGACGAGCGACGCGCACCTCCTGGGGGACCATGGACAGCCACCGAGTGACCGTCGCCGTGTGACCGAGCTCGTACTCCCGGCGGCCACGCTGCAGAATGAGGTCCAACGCGTCCGACCACAGTCGAGCACGCAGAAGGCACTCGACGGCTGCGGACGAGTCATCGGCGGCCAGATGCCACGCCGCCGCCCTGCGCAGCAGTCGGACCTCGGCACCCGGATCCGACGCTCGCAGTCGATATCGCAGCAGATCGCGAAACAGGTGATGGAACCTGTACCAATCCCGTCGCCCGGGGACGGGAAGGACGAACATCGACTCGTCCTCGAGGTCGCGGAGGAATCCCCCCGCATCCGGTGCATCGGTGAGGGTGTGTACAAGACCTGGACTCATCTCATCGAGCACCGAGAGCGCGAGGAGCGCCTGGCGGCGCTCGGGAGTCTGCGCGTCAAGGACCTCCTGGCTCAGGTAGTCGACGATCTGCCGGTCGGTCGCGTCGAGCGCGTCCACGACGGCATCCGAACCGGAATGCAGTCTCAGAGTCAGCGCGACCAGCTGAACCCCCGCCGCCCAGCCCTCGGTGTGGCGAAGCACTGTTGCGGCGGTGTCTTCATCGACATGTCGCCCTGTGATCTGCATCAGGACCGCTGCCGTGTCGGTCTGATCGAAGGCCAGCTCAGCGCGCCGGAGCTCCACTAGTCCGTGCTGCAAGCGGTGGCGACTCCACGACAGGCGCAGGTCGGTGCGCGACGAGAAAATGAGATGCGCATTGGCGGGCAGGCGATCGGCAAGAATCCACAGGTCCTCGACCGTCGACCGATTGGACAGGTGGTGAAGGTCGTCGAGGATCACGACCACCTGCCGCCCGACATCCTCCAGCGCGCCACCGAGAGCCTCCACCATGTCCGCCCCGAGCCCACCGCCCGGCTCGCCGAGCGTGGCCTCAAGGTCGCTCAGCCGCGGGTCGACCGCCTCCAGTCGCGCCACGATGCGTTGGGCAAAGTGCACCGAGTCGTCGTCGGCGGCTTCCACATCGATCCACGCCACTCCGAGATCCGGTCGCGACTGAATCCATTGCGAGAGCAGCACGGTCTTTCCTGCGCCGGCCGGTGCGACGATCAGCGTGAGCGGTGCAGACATCCCCAGGTCTAGTTGTCGCCGAAGCACTGGGCGATCGACTGCATGAGGTGGAATCCGACGGGTTGCGAGCATGCCGCCCTCCCGCTCAGTCCCGGCGAGAGGCCTGCGCTTTACGGATCATCCCACGTGGGCGACGGCAAATCGAGTGCTCTGTCGAACGCTCCGGTGTTGGACACGGTGAGACGGTCCGTGGCGGCGGTCAGCAGAGTGGGTGGCTCGAGGCAGGGCAGTTCTGCGACGGCAAGCGCGAGCTGCGCGGCCGCATGAAAGGGATCCGACTTTGAACACGGCCGTGGGCCTGCCAGGAAGGATCACCCAATTGTCCAGACCATCGGCAAGAAGAAACGCCCGCCATCCCTGCTCACTTATGCCGCCGAGAACAGGCACGCCACCCCGGTGATGCCAGGACCGAGGCCACCCATCGAGGAGTCACACGAGAGTCCTTGAGCGCGCGTCCGGCTTCCGCTCAGTCGAGCAGATGTCGGAGGTATCGCTCGGGCGCCGCGAGGTACGACCGCCATTGTGCGACCAGTTCCAGGTCCTCCCAGCGCGACGGCCGCATGCCCCATTCCCCGACTTCGATGATCTTGGCGCCGGGAACGGAAGCGAGGATGGGCGAGTGTGTCGCGCACAGCACCTGACCGCCGTCGGCCGCGATACGGTGCAGCGTCGCGGACGTTGCCGCCACCACCGTCGGACGACCGGAAGCGAGGGGTGGTCAGGTCATGACGGCCAGGGACCAGCACCAACCGGCGAGCTCGCGCGCGATCGCGGCGATGGCGACGACGCTGCGCTTCCCGCGTGCCTGGAACTCGATCCGGCCTCGTACGTCGCCGCGACCGGCCCGGGAAGGTCTGACATCCAAGACACGACCTCGGCCATCGCGGCACCCCAGCGCCGCCCCCGTACGAACGCCCCGGTTCGCTCATCGATCGCGGCCGCGACCACGCTCCGCGTGCGCATCCAGCCCGACTCGTCCGCTCGGTAATAACTGGGGCCTCCCTCACACATGTGGCTCGGCAGGCCGGAACACCCCCGGCCCGCAACCCACCTTCTCTGCGAGGGGAGGCCCCAGGCTCAACACCTCAGAGCGTCCAGTCAGTCCTCTGGCATCTCCGTGGCGGCGGACTTCTCGAGCATCCGGATGATGTGCCCGAGGCGGCGTATCGCTGGGCCGAGATCCCGGTCACGGTTGCCTGCGAATCCGAGCAGTAGGGCCGGGGGTTGCTTGTTCTCGTCGGTATGGAGTGAGAGGGGCCATGCCGGGATCCCTGCACGTCGTGCGTGCTCCGCGACCGTCACATCGTTCAGTCGATCGGGGAGCCACCCGACAACGTGCAGGCCGTGCGGCGGCGCCTGGATCCGGAGGACGTCGCCGATCCGTGCGCTCTCGGTGACGAGTTGCTGCTGTCGTTGGCGATAGAGCACTCTCATCTTGCGCAGATGCCGTGCGTAGTGCCCCTGTGCCATGAAGTCCGCGAGCACCGCCTGATCGAGCAAGTGGGTGTGCATGTCGGTCGCGAGGTGTGCGGCGACGAACCCGTCCACGATCTCCGGTGGGGCGACGATGTAACCGAGCCGCAGCCCGGGGAACATTGTCTTGCTGAAGGTCCCGACGTAGATCACACGACCGTAAGGGTCGATAGCGTGCAACGCCGCCAGTGGGCGCCCTTGATACCGGAACTCGTTGTCGTAGTCATCCTCCACGATCCAAGACTTCGCGCGGCCGGCCCACTTGATGAGCGTGAGACGCCGTTCAAGGCTCATCGTTGCTCCGAGCGGGAACTGGTGCGACGGCGTCACGTACGCGATTCGCGCGTCCGGCTCGCGAACGATCGCTTTCTCGACATCGAAACCCCGCGCGTCGACGGGGATCGGAACGATCCGCGCGCTCGCTGATGCCAGCGCGGCGCGAGTGCCGAGGTATCCGGGGTCCTCGATCCATGCGGCGTCGCCGGGATCGAGGAGGAGTCGTGCGCTGAACTCGAGCGCTTGCTGTGACCCGGACACGATGATGACCTGCTTCGGATCGCAGGTGACACCGCGTGTGGTCGCGATCCGCTCGGCGATCTGTTCCCGCAGCGGCCCGTAGCCGGCAGGGTCGGCGTAGTTCATGATCGAGCGTTCCCCCCGGCGGACCCTGTTCGCGTAGAGGCGCGCCCACAGATCATGAGGGAAGTCGTCCAAGCCCGGCTGTCCGACCTGGAAGATCGTGGCCATCGGCAGATGGAGGGGGGACGGTGGAAGAGGCATCCGACGCGACCCCAGGAGCGCATCACCCCGCCTGGAAAGCGCGGACCTTGCCGACGCTTCCGCGAGTGTCGTGTCCCCCGCGGTGACGGCCACACCGGGCAGTGGACGCTGCGCCAGGTCGGGAAGGCTGCGAGCGACGAAAGTGCCCGCTCCTTGCCGGGCCTCGACGTAGCCCTCGGCGTGCAGCTGGGTGAACGCCGCAAGCACCGTGTTCCTGGAGACCCCGTTCTGCACCGCGAGTTCCCTGCTGGAAGGAAGCTTCGATCCGGGCGGCAACTGCCCGTTCAGGATGGACGTCCTGACCTGCTGGTAGAGCGCGCGGTAGGACGGTGGACGCCGACCAGATTGTTTCTCGAAGGGCTCATGGGCGTTTCGCGCGGATGTCACGTGGTTCCCCCTCGGTGCGTCAACTGGATCTGTGAAACGTCCCGTCTGGCTCTGAAACTAGTACCACTTCGCCCGCGCCACGTGGGAAACCCGAGACCGGAAGGCCCGTTCGATGCCCATCTACCTCAGCATGCAGCGTGTTCGCTTCTCGAGCCCCGACGCGTACGAGAAGTTCAAGGTGGTTTTCGGTGACACCCGCCACCACCTGATGAAGTTGCCAGGCTTCCTCCACCTCACGTGGTGGGAGCATCCCGACGACCCGACGTGGTTCAACGAATGCAGCTTCTGGACCAGCAAGAAGGCACTCTACGACTGGCACATGGACACGTACCACAAGCACGCCAAGGCGTGGGCGGCCAACGGCGCCATCATGGAGGACATCATCACCAACTTCGAGTTGGTGGGCACTCGGCTGCTGCGCATCTGCCCCACCTGCGGAGAGCTCCAAGACAAGAAGTACGAACTTGCTCAGGAGCAGGCCGTGCTCGCGGAGCAGTGTCCGAACTGCGGCTTCCACTTCCCCGTGCTCGGCGAGCAGCCTTCGAGCTTCGCCGTGTTCAAGGATGTCGATCCTGCCCTCGTGGCGCAGGACTGACGCCCACCGCACCACTCCACCACCGTCAAAGAATCGAACAAGAGCGAGGAGCAGAGCCATGACCATAGTCGAGAGCAGCCACCGAGTCGTCGTCGCCAGCCGCAACGAGAATCCTGCCGAATGGACTCCCTTCGAGTGGGAGGATCCGGTGTACGGCCCGCAGGTCAAGGGCGAGGTCGCCGTCATCCGACCGGACGGCACGTCCGGCTCGGTCATGGCTGGGCTGTGGCGTACAGGACGCGGGATCGCCGGATGCGCGGAGGACGGCTCATGTCTGGTCGACTACTCGGCGCCTCTAGGTGACGAGACCATGGTGATCCTCGAAGGGACCGCCACGATCACCGAGGTCGCTTCTGGTCGGACCCACCAGGTCGGTGCCGGATCAATCGTCGCCAATCCCAAGAACGTGGACCTGCACTGGGAGATCGCCGCTCCGTTCCTGAAGAAGTTCTGGGTCATGTGGGACAGCGAAATCCCCGGAACCCCTGAGACCGATCTGATCATCGGCACCATCAGTGACAATCCAGAGCACTGGACTCCGTACGAGTGGGTCGAGCCCGACCATGGTCCTCAGACGTGCGGCGAGCTGACGACCGTTCGCGCCACGGGGAGCACCGGAACGCTGGTCACCGGACTCTGGCGCACCGGCGTCGGAATCGCGGGATGCGCGGAGGACGGCTCGTCGACGATTCCCTACACCGCGCCGCTCGGTGACGAGACGATGCTCATCCTCGAAGGCACCGCGCATCTGCGAGACGAGGTGACCGGCGAAGAGTACGAGCTCCAGGCGGGCGATGTCGTCGCTCTACCGGGTGGTCATCCTGTGACGTGGACCTCGCACGCCCCGTACGTGAAGAAATTCTTCGTGATCACCGACGCGAACCAGACCACCGAGTGAAGGAAAAGCGCCGGTCGGACCGTCCCGCCGGCCGGCGCTTCCTCACTGGGGACAGCATGGACTCGCTGAACACCCGTCGATTTTCGCGTCGCCGCGCTACTCACGTCGTCCGCAGAGACTCTCGATCTGACAAGGGAACCGGAAACGATGAGGATCAGATCCGAGCGGCCGGTCGAGCGGCACCCTGCGCGTGAGGGCTGGTCCGCGGCCGCCGCCGCCGCGCTTCGGTCCCACCTGTCACGGCTCGCCGCGGAGGAAATCGCGCACGCCCGTCGACACGGTGCAGTCACGCCAAAGGATGTCGCACGCATCGGGCACGCGCTCGACGCTTTCACTGCACACCTTCTCGACCGGGTCTGCGTGAGTGCCGCTCGATCCGTGGCAGAGGGGTGTGACCATCAATTCGCCGCCGCGATAGCGCTGTTGTTCGATGTAGGACCCGCTCAGTCATCGCTCATCGTTCCCTCTCGTCAGCAGGGGGCGGTCACAGCGACAGCTCCTCGAGGCGCTCGGCGAGGATGATGCGGGCTGCCGCCTCGATGAGCGCCAGGTGGGAGAACGCCTGCGGGAAGTTTCCCAGGTGGCGTGAGCGGCCCACTTCGAATTCTTCGGCGTAGAGGCCGAGGGGCGATGCGATCCGCAGAAGTCGTTCCAGCAGATTCGCGGCCTTGGCGCGCTCCCCGATGATCGAGAACGCCGAGACCAGCCAGAACGAGCAGATCAGGAAGGTGCCTTCCTTGCCGGAGAGCCCGTCGTCGGTCTCTCCGGTGACGTACCGCAGCACGAAGCCATGCTCCGTCAACTCGGAGGCAATGGCCTCGACGGTCGCGCGGATGCGTTCGTCGGTGCCAGGGAGGAAGCCGAAGACCGCAGCGAGGAGCGTCGAGGCGTCGAGGGCGTCGGTGTCGTAGTGCTGGCGGAGCACGCCGCGGTCGCTGACGCCGTGAGCCAGGATGTCGGCGCGGATCTCGTCGGCAGCCTGCGACCAGGTCTGGTGAAGTGCCTCGTCGCCGCGGATCGCGGCCAGCTTCGATGCCCGGTCGAGTGCGACCCACCCCATGAGCTTCGAGGACACGTAGTGCTGAGGAGCGCCGCGGGCCTCCCAGATGCCTTGGTCCGGCTCACGCCATGCCGCCAGAGCGCCCTCGGCTTGGGATTTGACCAGCGGCCACAATCGCCGAGGCAGATGCTCGTTGCGACGCGTGTGCAGCAAGAGCGAATCGAGCACCGCGCCGTAGACGTCGTTCTGACGCTGGTCGAACGCGCCGTTGCCGATCCTCACCGGACGGGCGCCCTCGTATCCCGACAGATCGTCTCGCGTGGACTCGGTGAGATCGCGCCGGCCGTCGATACCGTACATGATCTGCAGACCGCCGTCGGGGTTGGGCTCCAGATCGGCGATGAACTGCATGAACTCGTCCGCCTCCCAGTCCAGATTCAAGTAGTGCAGGGCCTGCAGGGTGAAGGTGGTGTCGCGCATCCAGGTGTAGCGGTAGTCCCAGTTGCGTTCGCCGCCGGGCGTCTCGGGAAGGGATGTCGTGAGGGCTGCGACCGTCGCCCCTGTCGGCATGTAGGTGAGCCCCTTGATCGTCAACGCCGACCGTTCCAGGAACGGACGCAGCGAGTGGTCGGGGATGCGGGCGCGCGCGAGCCAGCGCCGCCAGAAGAGCACGGTGCGCTCGATCCGTGCAGCGGCATCCTCCGCATCCGAGGGGGACGCGAGACCATCGGCCCACGAGATCGCGCAGAAGGCCTTCTCACCCTTCGTCAGCGTGTGCCGCGCGCGCGCAGCGCTGCCCTCGAGCCCGATGGACAGCCCCGTGCTCAACCGGAACGACCGACCGGCACCGGCGGCGTCGGCGGCGTGCCATTCCTCGTCGACCATCGACCAGTCCGCCGACTGGCGGCCGTAGTCGAAGACCGGCTCGCACACCAGCTCGATCTCGACCGAACCCTCCAGACACTCGACCAGGCGCACGAGGACGTGCTCCGCGTCGACATCGGACGGTGGTCTGGTGTGCGGAGTGACGAGATCAGGACCTGTGCGGGGCCCGAGGGTGAGCGCGTCATGCACCAGCAGCCAGCCAGTGGGTGTGTGCCAGGTGGTGGTCAAGACGTTCGTGCCGGGCACGTATGAGCGGTGGTTCGGCACATTGATGCCGTACGGGCCGAACCGGAACGAGCCCGCGCCGCGGTCGAGAAGGTTGCCGAACACGCTGGGCGCGTCGAACGCGGGGATGCAGAGCCAATCGACCGAGCCGTCGGGGGCGACGAGGGCGCCGGTGTGGCAATCCGAGAGGAACGCGTAGTCGGCGATGGGTGGGAAGGGGGAGTGGTCGAGGCTCACGGCGTGTCCTTCTTCGGGGGTTCGACGATCCACGGCCCCTGCCATCCGCCGTGATCGGCCACGAGCGTCGACGCGATGGCCGGGCCCCAGCTTCCCGGGGCGTACGGATGGACGGGCGGCGGATTCTCGATGAGCGGGCCCATGATGCGCCAGTTCTCCTCCACGATGTCCTGGCGCTTGAAGCGGCCGGAGTCGCCGACGATGGCCGCATGCAGCAGGACTTCGTAGGGCGTCGCGCCCTCGCCGCCTTCGTCGGCGAACTCGGCGTCGAGGGTGATCGCCTGTGGTCCCTTCCCGTCGGCGCGGTGGGCGTCGACGATCAGACGGGCGCCGGTCGACGGATCCAGCTTCACCACGAACTCGTCGCGCACCGGGCGCCGGTCTTCGCCGCCTCCCAGCCCGAGGTGCACGGGCGGCGGCTCGCGGAACACGACCCGAAGCTCTGTCTGTGTGACAGGGAGCCGCTTGCCGGTTCGGATGTAGAAGGGGACGCCCTGCCAGCGCCAGTTGTCGATCTCGAGTCTGAGGGCGGCGTACGTCTCGGTCGTCGATCCCGGTGCGACGCCGGCGATCTCCTGATAGCCGTCGTACTGTCCCCGCACATAGTGGGCGGGGTCCGCGGCCTTCACGGCGCGGAACAGCGTCACCGCGGCATCCCGCAGCGCCTCCGTGCCCTGCGCGGATGGTGGCTCCATCGCGGCTGCGGCGAGTACCTGCATGAGGTGATTGACGATGACATCCCGCAGCGCGCCGACTGGGTCGTAGAAATGACCCCGATCCTCCACCCCGAAGCTCTCGGCCATCGTGATCTCCACGCATTCGACGTAGCTGCGGTTCCACAGCGGCTCGAGGATGGTGTTGGCGAATCGGAGGTAGAGGATCTCCTCGTAGCCCATCTTCCCGAGATAGTGGTCGATTCGATAAAGCTGCGACTCGTCGACGGATCGGTGCAGGTCGGCCGCGAGTTCCTTCGCCGACTCCAGATCGTGACCGAACGGCTTCTCAACGACGACTCGTCCGCCCTGCGTCAGTCCGGCTCGGGCGAGCCCTTCGACGACCCTTCCGAACAGGAACGGCGGGATTTCGAGATAGAACACCGGATGCCGGCTGCCGCTGATCGCGTCGCTGACCCGCTGATACGTGGCCGCATCGCCGAAATCGCCGGCGACGTAGGCGAGTCTTCCGGCGAATCGCGAGAACACCTCCTCATCGAGCGGTTCGCCCGTCGCGACGATCGAGTCGCGAGCGCGCTGCACCAGCTGCTCGAGCGACCAGTCGTCCACCGCGACCCCCACGATCGGACAGTGCAGCAACTCGCGCCGCTCCAGCCGGTAGAGGGAGCGGAATGTCATCACCCTTGCGAGGTCGCCGGTGATCCCGAAGACGACGAGGACGTCGGCGACAGCCGACCCCTGGTCAGGTGCCGGCGGCGGGGAACTCGCCTGGGTTGTCGACGTGGTCATTGCGCTCCCTCTCGGATGGATCGATGATCGCGAACCACACCTCGGCGAGATTCATGCGTGTCCCCTGATCACATCGAATCAGTAGGTCAGCGCCGGAGCGTCGAGGCTGTCGGATGGGGACTCGGCCTCCGAGGCATCCAGGTCGCGCCGCGCGAAGCGGAGCATCAGGACGATATCGAGCACGAGCAGGAGCAGGAACACCGCGTAGAAGGCGACGAGGCTGATGACCACCTCGGCGGCGGACACCGAGCTCGATACCCCGTCGGCCGTCTTCATGAGCCCCTGCACGACCCATGGCTGGCGCCCGCTCTCGGTGAGCATCCACCCAGCCGTGTTCATGAGGAACAGAAGGGGGACCGACCACGTCGCCAGGAACAGGAAGACGCGGGATACCGGCAGCGTCCGCCGCGCCGCCAGCCACACGCCCCACAGCGAGAACAGGAAGAACAGCGTCCCGAGGTACGCCATCACCCGCATGGACCAGTACTGCATCCGCACATCCGGCACGTAGTCGCCCGTCCCGTACTCCGCCCCATCCTGCGCCTGCAGCTCATCGAGACCGACGACCTCGCCGTCCCACGAGAGGGTGGCCAGCAACGACAGCAGATGCGGCACCTGGATGATCTTGATCGGCTCCTGATCGGAGCTCTCGAATCCGCCGACCTGGAACAGCGAGAACGAACACGGCTGGCACGTCTCCCACTGGGCCTCGGCCGCCGCGATCTTCATCGGCTGGTACGTCGTCTCGATCACGCCCAGCTGGCTTCCCACCCCCAGCTGCAGCAGGGTCGACGGCACGAGCACGGCGAGCGACAGCAGGGCGGACGTCTTGAACAGCGGGTGTCCGCGGCGGAGCTGCCATGCCGACACCGCGAGCATCACGACGGCTCCGGTCACCAGAGCCGCCAGGATGACGTGGATGTAGCTCCAGATGAAAACCGGGTTGGTGAACAGGTCGCCGATGGAGGACAGCGTCGGGCGACCTGTTTCGGGATCAGCGGTGTAGCCGACAGGATGCTGCATCCACGAGTTCGCGGCCATGATGAACGCCGCCGAGAGCGCGGCACCCGCCGCGACGAGCCACGCTGAGAGGAGATGGAGCCTGCGGGGGAGCACCTTCCACCCGAACACCCACAGCCCGAGGAACGTGGATTCCAGGAAGAACGCGGCGAGCCCCTCCATGGCCAGCGGGGCGCCGAAGACATCGCCGACGAACACCGAGTACGCCGACCAGTTCATGCCGAACTGGAACTCCTGAACCAGCCCCGTGACCACGCCGATGGCGACGTTGATCAGCAGCAGCGTCCCGAAGAAGCGCGTCAGACGCTCATGGCGGCTCGCCCGGGTCCGGTACCACCGCGTGTGAAGGATGGCCGTCAGGAACGCGAGGCCGATCGTGACGGGCACGAAGAAGAAGTGATAGATGCTCGTCGAGGCGAATTGCAGGCGGGCGAGGTCTGTCGGATCCACGTAACGGCCTCTCACTGGCCGGCGCAAAGGCGCTCCGAGCGGGAGGACGCCTTCCGGTTCGGGTGCGCGCGGCCGTGGAACCCGCGTACCCTGCAACAACGCGTTTCAGTGTCCTCCCGGCGTCAGCGTCTGGCAAGAGGGTCACGGGAGCGCGAAACGGGAAACGGATGCCGCGGCCCTCGCCGGCCGCGGCATCCGCGCTGTGCGATCACGGCGCAGCGATCACGCCCCCGAGACCCAGACGGTCGTCTCGCCCGGGAGTTCGCGCCCCTCGAAGTGCTGGCTCGAGAGCGACCTCGCTCCGTCGTGCGGCAGCTCGTACGGCGTCTCACCGAAATTGGTGAAGACCGTCCACCCGTTCGGGCGGCGGAATCCCAAGACGTCGTCCCGCCCGGTCTTGATCCACTCCAGCGACTCACCGGTCTGCAGCAGCCGACGCAGCGCCAGCGCCTGGCGGTACAGCGCCAGTGTCGACCGCGGGTCGCCGTCCTCGACCGACACCGCGCACTCCGCGAACCACGACGGCTGCGGCAGGTGCGCGCCACCGTCACCGAATCCGTAGGAAGCCCCGTCAGCCGACCACGGCAGGGGGACGCGGCATCCGTCCCGTCCGATGTCCTCACCGGGACTGCGGAAGAAGGTGGGGTCTTGGCGCGCCGAGTCCGGGATCGACGCGACCTCGTGAAGGCCGAGCTCCTCGCCCTGGTACATGTAAGCGGACCCCGGAAGGCCGAGAACGAACAGGGAGGCGGCGCGCGCGCGACGCAGGCCGCGCTCGCGATCGAGCACCGGCGTCTTCCCGCCCGACAGCAGCCACTCGTTGCCGTGCTTGCGCGTCGGGCGCCCATTCTCGTCGCGATCGGCGTCGGGCAGGCCATAACGCGTGGCGTGGCGGACGACGTCGTGATTCGACAGCACCCATGTCGTCGACGAGCCCGACTGAGCGGCGAGCGCGAGATTGTCGCCCACGATGCGGCGGAACTGCGCGGCGTTGAAGTCGGCCTCGAGCAGGTCGAAGTTGAACGCCTGTCCGAGACTCTCGGCCCGCGCGTAGAGCGGGATGCGCGACGGCTCGACCCATGCCTCTGCAACGGCGGTGCGCGGCGGGTCGTACGAGTCGAACACCTCCCGCCACTCCGCGTAGACCTCGTGCACGTCGTCACGGTCGATCATCGGGTGGTTGCCGTCGCGGGGCATGGCGTCGAGCTCGGCCTGCGTGGGGAGCGGGTCGACGAAGTCCTTCGTGAGCATGTGCGCCACGTCGATGCGGAAGCCGTCGACGCCGCGGTCCGACCAGAAGCGCAACGTCCTGGCAAAGTCGGCGCGCACCTCCGGGTTCGACCAGTCGAGGTCGGGCTGCTCCACCGCGAAGTTGTGGAAGTACCATTGTCCGTCGGCCACCCGCTCCCACGCCGACCCGCCGAATACCGACACCCAGTCCGCGGGCGGCTGGGAGCCGCCGGGGCCTGTACCGTCGCGGAAGATGTACCGGGCGCGCGCGGCCGAGCCCGGGCCGGCTGCCAGCGCCTCCTGGAACCAGGCGTGCTGGTCCGACGTGTGGTTCGGCACGATGTCGACGACCACCTTGATGCCCTCGCCGTGGAGGGTTTCGAGCATCTCGTCGAAATCGTCGAGCGTGCCGAGCCGGGGGTCGACGTTGCGGTAGTCCGCGACGTCATATCCGCCGTCCGCCAGGGCGGACGGGTAGAACGGGCTCAGCCAGACCGCGTCGACGCCGAGCTCCTTCAGATACGGCACCCGCGAGGTCACGCCTCGGATGTCGCCGATGCCGTCGCCGTCGGCATCCGCGAAGCTCCGCGGATACACCTGGTAGACCACGGCCTGCCGCCACCAGGCGGGCAGCTCGAGGTCGTTGAGCTGGGAGGTCAGAGGTGCGGAGTGCACAGTCGTCACGGGGACGCGTTTCCTTTCGAGGTCGTACTTTCGGTGGGCAACGGGACGCCGCGGGCCTCAGCCCTTCACGGCTCCCTGGGTGACGCCTTCCACGACCCATCGCTGGGTGAAGAGGTAGACGATGATGGCCGGTGCCATCGCCATGAGGTACGAGGCGAACGACACGTTGTAGTTGTTGCTGAACTGCGTCTGGAAGATGTTCTGCACCACCGGCAGCGTCTGCAGCGCGGGGTCGGAGATGATCAGCGAAGGCATCATGAAGTCGTTCCACGAGGCCAGGAAGGCGAAGATGCCGACTGTGGCGCTCATCGGTGCGAGGAGCGGAAAGATCAGCCGCCAGAACGTCTGGTTGGTACTGGCGCCGTCGATCCGCGCGCTCTCTTCCAGCTCGGCCGGAATCGAGCGCAGGAAAGCCGTGAACAACAGGATGCTGAAGCTGAGGCCGAACATGATCTTCAAGATGATCACGCCGACGGGGTTGTCGAGTCCCGTCAGGCCGGTCAGCTGGATCTGCGGCAGCGCCACCACCGGGAACGGTAGGAACAGGGCCGCGAGCAGGTAGTAGAACGAGTAGCGGAAGAGCTTGCGATCCCAATTGCGGGAGATGGCGAAGGCCGCCAGCGCCGCCAGCACGATGGTGCCGGCGACGGTGAAGACGGTGATCAGCAGCGAGACCGTGAAGGCCCGCGGGAAGTTCGTCAGCTCCCACGCCGCCGCGAATCCCTCGAGGCTCCACGGAGTGGGCCAGGTGAAGGCGTTGCCGTCCACGGCCTGCGACTGGGTCTTGAACGCCATCGTGATGGTGACATACAGCGGCACCAGCACCGTGAGCGTGCAGAGGGCGAGCACGATCGTTCCGGGCCAGTTGACCCGCTCCATGGCGAAGCGCGAGCGAGCGGGCCCCCGAGCGTTTTCGCCGGCGAGCACGCGCTCGGCGGTCATGTCCTCGATAGCGAGGGCGGGCTGCGTGGTCATCAGAACACGTTCCTTCCGCGAGTGAGACGGAGTTGGAGCAGGGCGAGGGTGAGCGCGATGAGGAAGAAGATCGTCGCATTGGCCATCTGATAGGCGTAGTCCCCGCCCGAGAAGCCGGTGAAGATCGTCATGGCGATGGAGCGGGTGGCCGTGCCGGGTCCGCCGTTGGTGAGGCCGACGATGATGTCGTACGCGTTGAGATAGTCCTTGAAACCGATGATCACGTTGATCACCACGTAGCCCGAGACCAGCGGCAGGGTGATGCGGGTCAGCTGCTGAATCTTGCCGGCACCGTCGATGTCGGCCGCCTCGTACACTTCACCGGGGATCGACAGGAGGCCAGCGATGTAGATGAGCAGCGTTCCGGGAATCGCCTGCCACGCGGTGACGATCGCGATCGCGACCCAGGCGAGGTCGGGGTTGGCGAGGATGCTCTCGCTCATCCAGCCGATGCCCCACAGCTGTCCCAGCGCCGGCACGGAGTTGGAGAAAAGGAAGTTGAAGACGTAGGCGATGATGATGCCCGAGATCACCATCGGAATCACGAAGATCGTTCGCAGCCCCGTCTTCAGGCGTACCCGGGATACCAGGCCCACGGCCAGCAAGAAGGCGAGCACGTTGACCACGATCACCACGACGAAGGCCAACCAGAAGGTGAAGAGGTAACTCTGCAGGATCGCGGGGTCGGTGAAGACGGCGATGTAGTTGATGAACCCGACGAACTGCCAGTCGCCGAACCCGATGGAGTTGGTGAAGCTGAAGAAGATGCCGATGACCGCGGGGATCGTGATCGCCAGCGTGAACAGGATCAGTGCGGGCAGAAGGTAGAGGTAGTAGACCCCGTCTACCCGCCGCCGCGTCTGCGGCATCGTCGCCGCACCGGTGCGCCGGCCCGTCTTCGGCGCCGTGACGGCGGCCGTGGTGGTTGCCATGAGTGCGTTTCCTCTCGTATCGCGCTATTGGCGCAGCGCCAGTCGGGCCCAGTCGGCGTCGAGCCTCGCGAGCGTGCGCTCGGGGTCGTCGCCGGTGACGATGCCCTGCATGTAGTTGTCGGTGGGGATGGTCAGCGGGATCGCCTTCGAGGCGCCCTGGTAGAACTTCGCGGAGTCGTAGTACTCCTTCATTCCGAGGATGCGCTCGTCGGTGACGGGAGCCGAGTCGGTCGTGGTGCCGTAGCCGAGGAATGCGGCGTTGTACTCGTCCATCACGTCCTTCTGGAAGAGGTAGCGGAGGAAGTCGCGCGCCCCCTCCTTCTGGTCGGAGGCCTCGGGGATCCACGCGGCCAGGTCGATGTTGACGCGCACCTTGTTGTCATCGGGGTCGTCGGTCATCGGCAGCGGGAACGTGCCGAGGTCGAGGTCGGGGTTCGTCTTGTCGATCTCACCGAATGCCCACGGCCCCTGCAGGTACATCGCCGCTTCTTCCTTGGCGAAGGCGAGATTGCCGTCGCCGTAGCCGCGGCTCGCGGCATCCTCGTTCACGTAGTTGTCCGTGAGCTCGACCATCTGATCGACGGGGTCGGCCATCGTCGTCTGGAACGACACCGGGGAATCGGGACCGACCTCGGTGCCGAGGTCGTTCATCTCGTCGTAGAAGGCGGCCACGTCCACCTCGCCGCCGACGGTGTAGTCGAACCAGCCCTGACCGACGGTCCACGGGTCTTTGAATGTGGCGTAGAACGGGGTGATGCCCGCTGCCGTGAGAGCTTCGCAGACCTCGATGAGCTCGTCCCACGTGGTGGGGACCTCGAGGCCCTGCTCCTCGAAGATCTGCTTGTTGTAGATAACGGATGCCGCCATCACCGAGTACGGCAGCACGCTCGTGCGGCCGGGGTAGGTGGCGTACTGGTCGACGAGGTCCTGCACCTCGGGGAGGATGCGGTCAGCCTCGGGCATATCGCTCAGGTCGCTGAGGGCGCCGCGCTCCATGAAGCGGGCCATCTCCATGTTGTAGTTCAGCAGCCCGAGGTCGGGCGGGTTTCCGCGGAGGAAGCCGGCCTGCAGGTTCGAGGACGTGTCGAAGACGACCTCGACGTCGTCCTGGCCGGCGTTGTACTCCTTGATGAGATCGCGGAAGTAGGGGATCGCCTCGGGCTTGCTGAGGTGGAACCTCACCTCGGCGGGCCCGGACGATGCGCCGGCGCACGCGACGAGCGCGCTGCCGACGAGCACGAGGGCGGCGGCCGCTGCGCAGGCGCGGCGGAGGGTGACGGATGCTTCAGGCACGACGTTGTCCATTTCCGTATGGCGTGTGGCGACTGGTTGCTTCGGTGAGTAGATTTAGCCACCGAATCAACTGTGTCCATCATAATGACGTAAGTACCCGCGACAGGCAAGAGGCTTGATGTCACAATCGCTGCTCACCCCGATGGCACTGCGCCGAGCGAGCCTCGACGCCGTGCTGGGGTTCGCCTGGGATGTCGAGGTCTTCACTGCGTCGGACGTGCTCGACGCGGTGGGGCTCACACGATCGACCGCCATCGACGTCATCGACGAGCTCGTGGCCCGGGGACTTCTCACGGAGCTGCCCAACGCCCGAGCAGCGGGGGACTACCGGAAAGGGCGGCCGGCTCGACGATTCGCCTTTCGAGCCGACGCCGGATACGTGGTCGGAGTGGACGCCGGGCGCGCGCGTCTCACCGCGACGGTCGCGGATCTGCGAGGTGAGACTCGGTCGGTCCGTCACCTGGCGGCGGACGCGTCGCAGGACTCGCCCGAAGATCGGCGCCGGGACGCCGTGCGCGTGGTGGACGATGCGCTCGCGGCAGCGGCGATCGCGCGCGCGGACGTCACGGCACTGTGCGTCGGCGTTCCGGCGCCCGTCGACCGCATTGGATCGTCGCCCCCGCACCGCGACGGATTCTGGCGCCGGATGAACCCGTCGCTTCGTGAGCTGTTCGGCGAGTGGGCGCCGATCGTGCGGGTCGAGAACGATGCGTCGCTCGCGGCGGTGGCCGAGCGAGCAGTGGGCGCCGCGGTCGGCTACGACGACTTCGTGACGCTGCTCGCGGGAGAGCGCCTCGGCGCGGGTGTCTGGGTCGACGGCACCCCGCTGCGCGGTGCCCATGGCGGGGCCGCTGAGATGGTCGCCTTCGATCACGTCACGGGGGTCGAAGGGGCGTGGGGACTCGGGTACCGAGCAGCCGAGGTGGCACGTCGCGCGCTGGCGAAGGGCTCACTCCCGTCGGCGAGTGCGTTGCGCCTCCTCGATGCGACGGAGATCGACGGCAAGACGGTGCTGACGCTCGCGGCCGACGGCGACCCCGGCGCACTCGTCGTCGCTCGGCAGGTCGGAGAGACGCTCGCGGTGATCGCCGGCGTGCTGGGCAGTCTGTTCGACTCCCGCCGCATCATCGTCTCAGGCGCGGTCGCTGCAGGAGCCGGGCCGGTCATCGATGCCGCGGCGGACGCCTTGCCGCAGGAGCTCGACCTGCCGGCCCCCGAGATCGTCGCCTCCGAACTGGGCGCCGACATCGTGTCGGTCGGCGCCGTCCGCGCCGCCGTCGAGGCGGCGCGCACGGGCGTTCTCGATCTGCCCCGGTTCGTCGTGGCCAGCTGACCCGCTGTCAGCGGCCCACCGCCTGGAAGTAGTGAGCGGCGCCATACTGGGCGACGTTCACACCGAGTCGCTGGCCCTCGACGTCCGCGAAGCGGAAGTGCAGGCCGGCCCAGATGCGCGCATCGATCAGTTCGCTCAGCGGCTGCGAGAAGGTGTCGAAGGTCCGGACCGTCGGTGCGCCTGCGGGCAGGGCTGCGGACGTGCTGGTCATCTGGAAGCCGCCCGCGATCACATCTCCGAAGAACATGCGGAGGACCGCGGCGTGCGCGCCGTCGTTGCAGTTGTGTCCCGACGGGTGATCCGGGTACGGCGCGGTCAGGAGTGCGGTCCAGCCCGGCTCGGCGATCGTCGCAGCGTTGCCGTCCTCCCCGGCCCTGGGGATGGCGTTCCACGGCCGCCAGAAGTCGTAGTAGTACTTGTCGGCCCAGCAGGTGATGAGGGCGTCGGCCCCGCTCAGGTTCTGCAGCACGAGAAGCCGGGCGGCGTCGGCGGCGCCGAGATCGTCGGCGACGATCAGCTGTCGGGCGACCTCATTCCACGCGAGGATCGGTGGCCACTGCCACCACTGCGCGATGTAGGTCTGGTCGGCCGTCCGGGTGGACCCGGTCGCCCGGCCGATGGCCTGCACCTCGTTGACCTCGGCGGCATACTCCGGACTGTCGAGCGCGAGCGGCGGCGCCGAGCGGAACTGCTCGGCGCTCTCGACCAGGAACGGTTCGACGCCTCCGACCCAGGGTGTCGGGTCGAGGACCTCGGCCCCGGCGGCATTGAGCAGCGGCGACCAGTGGCCCGGGCGGGGATCACGCACCCACTGAGACGGGCCGAAGCGTCCATCGTTCTGTCGGGCGTGCAGCATCGCGTCGGCGGCAGCGTGGCCTGCGGCGATGCCCTGCTTCTTGAAGGAGTCGTCGTCGATCGCGTCGAGTGACGCCGCGTACTGCGTGTCGAGCGAAGCCAGCAGGCCCGCTCGGCCGGGGAACGGTGCGCGCTCGGGCGCCGTGGAGACCAGATTCGTGAGCACGTCGTATGCCGCCGTCGCGACGGCGGCATCCGTCGAGGCCTTCGCCCCGAACCGCTGAGTGAGCAGATACGGCTGATACTGCTTCGGCCCGATCGCGGTGACGGCGTCGTAGACGGCACCCTGCGTCATGGCCACGTTGATCTGGTAGGCGGGCGGCGCCCCGCCGTTCGGCCCGGGAATGGCGACGAGCGTGTTCACCGCCACTTCGTTCCAGTGGACGACGGCCGTCGCGTCCGCCTCTATCGGCGGCGCGGCCGACGCGCCGGCGGCTCCGAGTGAGACCGACGCGATGAGCGCGGCCGCGATGATGGCGATGGATCGACGAGTGTTCATGATCAACCTCGCAGTGGGGTTCTGAGGTTCAGGCGCGGGGAGCCTGCCTCACTGTCACACTCCGCCGGACGCACGTCGATCGGGCATAGCACCTAGGGAGAACGTGCGCGCAGCTCCTCCGGAGGGCAGGCCGGCCCGCGCGGGTACCCGCCTCCCTGGTCCGGACACACCCCTACGGTGAGCAGGTACGACTGGAGGAGGCTCCGGGTGCTGCCGAACGGTGCGAGCAGCGGGTCCTCTTCCGAGAGCCAGACGGCGTAGACGATCGGTACAGTGAACCGCCCGCCGGAGACGAACGCCGCTGTGCCCTCGTTGAAGGGCACGGGCAGCGCCGGGTGGCAGTCCACTCGCTCGATGCAGAGCCGCACGGCGCGGTCCGCGATCCCGGTGCACGGTGAACGGCCGCTGACTTCGCAGTACTGTGTCGCCCACGCCGACAGACGTGCGGGACCGGTGCCGGGTCTCATTCCGAAGCCGATCGGGTCGATGGTGACGAAATCCGACACGTCGGCTGTCGGATGCGCGGGCGTCACCGGTTCCGCAGACGGCGGCGCCGCGATGCGCGATTGCCTGGTCGGCGACGGCGGAATCCCGGAGGAGGGCGCGCTGCAGCCCACCAGAAGCAGTACCGCCCCCAGCAGTGTCACCACCCATCGTCCCCAGGCGCGCACGGGCATCTCCTGGGCGTGACGGTAGACCTCGCGCTCGAGGACGCACAAGTCCGCCGATACCGCCCGGATACGCATCGCGGACGGGATACGTCCTCGTTGTGCGGGAAATCGCGGTGTCCGCACAGCAGACGTCCGAAGGAGGACGAAGCAATGTCCAAAGTCGTGTGGTTCGACATCCCGGTTGCCGACATGACGCGCGCGATCGCGTTCTATGAGAAGCTCACCGCCGAGAAGCTCATCAGGCTCCCCGTCGGGCCCGGCAAGGAGACCGCGATCTTCGCCGCGGCAGACGGGGGAGCCGCCGGCTGCCTCTTCGCCGCTCCCGAGGACGAGCCGTCGCACTTCGGATCGCGCGTCTACTTCGACGCGAGTCCGTCGATCGATGAGTGGCTGGCGCGCGTCGAGCCGGCCGGCGGGCGCATCCTCGTGCCGAAGACAGAGATCACCGGCGGCCGCGGCGTCTACGCCTACATCGAGGACACCGAGGGCAACAGGATCGGGCTGAACTCTCCGGCGTGAGCACGACCGCCGTCCGTCCCGGCGCTCGCCGGGGCGGGCGGTGCGCTCCCGCGCTGAGAGGATGGTCCGATGACCGCAACACTCGTGGCGCGCGGCGTGGCCGGCGGATACGGCCACCGCACGCTGTTCGACTCGCTCGACCTGACCGTGGCTCCGGGTGATGTCGTCGGTGTGGTCGGCGCCAACGGCGCCGGCAAGTCGACGCTGCTACGCCTGCTCGCCGGCATCGACGAGCCGCAAGCGGGTTCGATCAGCCTTTCACCCGCCGACGCGTTCGTCGGCTGGCTGCCCCAGGAGCACGAACGCGTCGAAGGCGAGACGGTTGCGGCATACATCGCACGTTGTACGGGCTGCGCGCAGGCGACGAGGGACATGGATGCTGCGGCCGCCGCCCTCGGCGACGCCACGCTCGCTCCGCTCGGCGTCGACCCCGCCGACGCGTACTCGACCGCGCTCGACCGCTGGCTGGCGAGCGGCGCCGCCGACCTCGAGGAGCGGGTTCCCGCCGTGCTCGCCGACCTGGGGCTCGACCTCGACGGCACGCCTGCCGACCAAGCGAGGATGACGTCGCTGTCCGGCGGCCAGGCCGCCCGTGTCGGGCTCGCAGCCCTGCTGCTTTCGCGGTTCGACGTCGTGTTGCTCGACGAGCCCACGAACGACCTCGATCTCGGCGGGCTGGAGCGGCTCGAGACGTTCGTGCGCGGCATCCGTGGCGGTGTCGTGCTGGTCAGTCACGATCGCGAGTTCCTCGCGCGCTGCGTGACCCGCGTACTCGAACTCGACCTCGCACAGCACTCGAATCGCGTCTACGGCGGGGGCTACGACGCCTACCTCGAGGAGCGCGCGACGCTTCGCCGGCACGCGCGGGAGAAGTACGACGAGTTCGCGGAGAAGAAGGCCGACCTGGTGGCGCGGGCGCGCACGCAGCGGGAGTGGTCGAGCCAGGGGGTGCGCAACGCGATGAAGAAGTCGCCCGACAACGACAAGATCCGGCGCAAGGCCAATACCGAGTCCAGCGAGAAGCAGGCGCAGAAGGTCCGGCAGATGGAGAGTCGCATCGCGCGGCTGGAGGAGGTCGAGGAGCCGCGCAAGGAGTGGCAGCTCGAGTTCACGATCGGCGCGGCGCCGCGCTCGAGCACCGTCGTCTCGACGCTCAGCGCCGCCGTGTTCGAGCAGGGTTCGTTCACGCTCGGACCGGTGTCGCTGCAAGTCAACGCCGGGGAGCGGATCGGCATCACGGGGCACAACGGCGCCGGCAAGTCCACGCTGCTGCGTGCACTGCTCGGTCGCCAAACACCGACCGCGGGCACAGCGGGCGTCGGGGCCAACGTCGAGATCGGCGAGATCGATCAAGCTCGGTCGTTGCTGGTGGGGTCACAGCCGCTCGCTGCGGCGTTCGGAGAACTCGTGCCGGACATGGAGTCCGGCGAGGTGAGGACCCTGCTCGCCAAGTTCGGCCTGAAAGCGGACCACGTGCGCCGACCGGTCGACGAGCTCTCGCCGGGCGAGCGCACAAGGGCGGCCCTGGCGCTTCTGCAGGCGCGTGGCGTGAACGTGCTGGTGCTCGACGAGCCGACCAACCACCTCGATCTGCCCGCGATCGAGCAGCTCGAGGAGGCACTCGAGTCCTATCGGGGGACCCTGCTGCTGGTGACGCACGACCGCCGGATGCTCGACGCCGTGAACCTCGACCGCCACTGGCGCGTCGCCGCCGGGCGCGTCACCGAACTGTAGTCTCGCGAAGCCGACGGACGCTTAGCGTCCCTGACGCTTCTTGTACGGCTTCGGCTGGCCCTTCACGATCGGCGCGCGGCCCTTGCCCTTGGACGCCTTCGCCTTGCCGCCCGCAGGAGCCTTCGGCTTCGCGGCCGGAGGCGGGGCTTGCGCGATCCGAGTCCTGGCCTCTTCGAGCAGGAGCGCGCCCGCCTGGGTCAGCGACCAGTTCGGCTTGCTTCGTGTGAACAGCGGGTGCCCGACGTCGGTCTCGAGCTTGTCGATCGTGGAGTAGAGCGACGCCAGCGGCACGCCGAGCGCGTCCGCCGCACGCGGCACATGCATGCCCTCGTCGACGACGGCGACGAATCGCTGCAGTTCGCTGATCTTCACGGGCACCCTTCCGCTCGCCGAGGCACTCGTCAAGTCTGCCCCACAGGTCGGCCGACGGCGCGTCGAACGGATCCGTGGGCGCGTCGTCCAAGACACTGGCGAGATGCCTCTCTTCGATCACCTCGGCGTCACCGTCGAAGACCTGCCCCGCGCCGTCGCGCAGTTCGACCCCGTGCTCACGGCGCTCGGAATGGAGCGCACCGACAGTGACACCGGGGTCGCGTGGTACGTCGAGGACGAGACGGAACTGATCCTCTTCCCGGCGCGGGAAACTGGGACCCGGCCGCACCGTCACGGCTCCGTCGGCTGGCAGCACCTGGCTTTCGCGGTGGACTCCCGCGACGAGGTCGACCGGCTGCATGCCATCGCGCTCGCCGCGGGATGGAGTCCGGTGCGCGAGCCGAAGCTGTACCCGCGGTTCAACGAGCGGTACTACGCGTCGTTCGTGGAGGACGACAACGGCATCCGTATCGAGTTCATGCACAACCCTCCGAAGCCACACGCCGGCTGAGCTCTCACAGACTTTCCGCCGATCTGTCACAGATCGCGGTCGTGTCCGGTCTCAGCTGGAGACGCGCGCGTTTCCGGGCGCGACGACGCGCTCCTGCCATCGGTCGCGGGCGTACGCTGAGCGCGGCGATGGGAGAAGCAGACGCAATGGGCGAGACCACGGAGCGCATGAACGATCGGGACGACATCGCCCTCGCGGTCACGGTCTTCGACGAGCACCGGAGGCGGATCTTCGGCATCGCGTATCGCATGCTCGGCACCGTCGCCGATGCGGAAGACATCGTGCAGGAGACCTGGATCCGCTGGCAGAACGCCGACCGCAGCGACATCCGGGAGCCGGGTGCGTTCCTCGCGACCGTCGCGACGCGACTCTCGATCAACGCCACCCAGTCGGCGCACGCGCGCCGCGAGACGTACATCGGACCGTGGCTGCCCGAGCCGGTCAACACGGATGCCGACCCCGCGCTCGGCGCCGAGCGCGGCGAAGCGTTGCAGTACGCGATGCTGCTCATGCTCGAGAAGCTGACGCCCACTGAGCGTGCCGCGTACATCCTCCGCGAAGCGCTCGACTATCCGTACGAGCGGATCGCCGACGTCGTGGGCGCGACCGTCGCGAGTGCCCGCCAGCTCGTCAGCCGTGCTCGCAAGCATCTGGCGTCGGCACGCAAGGCGGAGGTGGCCGCCGCCGAGCAGCGCCGCCTGCTCGAGGCGTTCCTCGTCGCCGCGCAGAAGGGCGACGTGAGCGACCTCGAGCGGCTGTTCGCGGAGGACGTCGTCAGCTACAGCGACGGCAACGGCGTCAAGCTCGCCGCGCGCGTCCCCGTGGCCGGGCGACGTCGCGTCGCGAAGTTCGTCGCCGCGTTCTCCAGCCACTTCTGGACCGGCAAGCAGATCGACTGGGTCGAGGTCAACGGGCAGCCCGCGGCCACCCTCTCGGAGGACGGGGAGGTCACCACTCTCGTCACCGTCACGGCGGGGGAGGACGGCATCCGTCGCCTGCTCTGGGTCATGAGCCCCGACAAGCTCGGGCACGTCGCCCAGGTCGGGGCGTGACCAGGCGTCCTGGCGAGTGGCTGCACCGCTCCGCGCGGCGCTCGACCGCGAGCACTGCGCAGCACGAACGCGTCGTTCTGGCGTTGGTCGCCGCTGCACGGGCGGGTGATTCCCGCGGACTGGAACGGATGCTGCACCCCCGCGTCGTTCTTACCGTCGACGGCGGTGGGGCCGTGGCGGCTCCGGCTCGGGCGCTCGAGGGCGCGTCGATCGTCGGGGAGTATCTCGGCGAGATGCTGATCGCGGCGGTCGAGTCGCAGCGGGTGGAGTCGGTGAACGGCATGCCGGGCGTCGTCCTGTGCCGAGCAGGACACGTGACCGGGGTGCTCAGCATCCGTGTTCGGGGCCGGCTGATTCTCGAGGCGTGGCTCGTCCTCAACCCGGAGAAGCTGACGCACTGGAACTGCTGACGCCGGGCTGTCACACTTCCGGCGCCGACCCGGTCATGGATGGTGAGCGCCGCCCCACGCGCTCCTCGAACGAAAGGCACATCATGGCAAAGATCATCGTCATCGGCGGCTCCGGGCTCGTCGGCTCGAAGGTCGTCGCGAAGCTCACCGCGCACGGCCACGACGCTGTTCCGGCCTCTCCGAACTCGGGCGTCAACACCATCACCGGCGAGGGCCTCGCCGACGCGCTGAAGGGGGCGGATGTCGTGGTCGACGTGTCGAACTCGCCGTCGTTCGCGCCGGCGGACGTGATGGAGTTCTTCACGACGTCGACGCGGAACCTCATCGCGGGAGCGCGCGAGGCGGGCGTCGGGCACTTCGTCGCGCTCACCGTGGTGGGCACGAACCGTCCGAACACGATCTCGTACTTCGCGGCGAAGACCGCGCAGGAGGAGCTGATCCGCGACTCGGGCATCCCGTACTCGATCGTGCACGCTACCCAGTTCTTCGAGTTCATCACCGGCATCGCGGGGGTGTCGGGGAACGGTGACGCGATCCACCTGCCGGGCAACCTCGTGCAGCCGATCGCCGCGGAGGATGTCGCGACCGCCGTCGCGCGTACCGCCGCGGGCGCCCCGCTGAACGCCGACGCCGAGATCGCCGGGCCCGAGGTCATGGGACTCGATGAGATGGTGCGTCGTGGGCTGACGTTCCGTGGCGATGCACGTGAGGTCGTGACCGACCCCGAGGCGCCGTACTTCGGCGCGCTCATGGAGGAGCGCACACTCATGCCCGTGGGCGGGGCGCAGGTGTTCGAGACGACGTTGGGGGAATGGCTGCCGGCGAACCCTCCGCGCAGCTGATCGCAGGATATGGAGGGATCCGTGTGCCAGAGGGCGCGCGGACCCCTCCGCGCGGCACGCCGGTCTTCGTCAGCAATCCGCTCGACGACGTCTGGTCGGTCGGGCGGGCACTGGTTGACCGTACCAGGGGCTCTCCTCCCCATGTAGGGATCGTTCGGGTCTCGGGACTTGTCCTCAGAGTGACCTCTGACCGGAGGCTGCCGCCGGGGACGCTTCGGATGAGGCGGAGCAGCGGGTGCTCGATCCGCATGGTCGACGGCATGCCGCAGCTGCGACCACCCGGCTGGATCGACCCGCAACGACGATGGCGCGGACCCAACCGGCTCCTGCTCGACCAACTCAGACGTGCCAGGTCCGCATAGACACCCTGCGCTCTCACCACCCGCTCGACCCGCAGGGCGGCGACAGCCGCGCGCTCCGCGAGGCAGGGGAATGCGAGCGGCCGGTGGAGGGCTTACCTTCGAGGGGCTGCGCACCCGCGGCCCGGGACTTACCAAGGAGCACCACCGTGCACGCACTCATCCGCTCCGCATTCGGCGACCCGACCGAGGTCCTCGAGGTCGCGGAGAGACCGCTGCCCGAGCCGGGCGCAGGACAAGTGAGGGTGCGGACGGTGCTCTCGCCCATCCACAATCACGACCTCTGGACGATCCGCGGCACATACGGCTATAAGCCCGAGCTTCCTGCGGCCTCCGGCACCGAGGCCGTCGGAGTCGTGGACGCTCTCGGCGACGGTGTCGAGTCGCTGAAGGTCGGGCAGCGGGTCGCCACCGGCGGCACGTTCGGGGTGTGGAGCGAGTACTTCGTCGCGAATGCGGCCGGGCTCGTTCCCGTGCCGGACGCGGTGAGCGACGAGACGGCCGCACAGCTCATCTCGATGCCGTTCAGCGCGCTGAGCCTGCTCGACTTCCTCGATGTGCAGCCGGCCGACTGGATCGTGCAGAACACCGCGAACGGCGCCGTCGGCAGGCTCGTCGCCCAGTTCGCCGCAGCACGTGGCGTACGCGTTCTCGGCCTGGTGCGCCGCGATGCCGGCGTCGATGAACTGGCCGGGCTCGGCATCCGTGATGTCGTGTCGACTGCATCGGATGACTGGCGGGAACGCGCGGCGGCGATCCTCGGCGGGAACGCGCCGCGTGCGGCGGTGGACTCCGTCGGCGGCGAGGCCGCCGGCGACCTGCTGTCGCTGCTCGGCGATGGCGGCACCCTCGTGTCGTTCGGATCGATGGCGTCGGGCACGCTGCAGCTCTCGGCGGGCGACCTCATCTTCAAGCAGGCGACGGTGAAGGGTTTCTGGGGCAGCAAGGTCAGTCAGACGATGGATGCTGCCACCCGCGGTGCGCTTTTCGCCGAGCTGGTGCAGCGCATCGGGTCGGGTGAGGTGTCACTTCCGGTCGACGCGGTGTTCCCGTTCGACCAGGCGCGCCGGGCCGCCGCCGCCAGCGCGGTGCCGGGGCGCGACGGCAAGGTGCTGCTGCGCTTCTGAGGGCCTTCCCGGGCAGGTCGTGCCGGTCGCGGCCTGCCCGCCTCACCTTTCGGCGAGGAGCACGGTAGACGACGTGATCGCACCGTTGTGGATGCGGAGGAGTCCTGCGACGGTGCTCATCGGACTTCCGAACCAAGAGCGGGACGAGGTTCTTCCCGATCAACCGCTCATTCGATCGGCGGAACAGGGCGCCGCGGCGCACGAGGTGCGGGCGGGGGCGGCACCTCCTTCGCGGCGATGATCGCGCCGCGCGGGATGCGCTCGACACCGCGTTTGCCGTCGACCACGACGTAATCCTCGTCGGTGCTCAGGAGCTCGCCGAGGGCATCCGTCGCCTGGCCCGTGGGCAGGATGTAGCGCACCACCACCCGCCGACCCGGCCCAGGCAGGTTCACCATTGCCCGGGCGCGTAGTCCTTGAGGAAGACGCCGAACAGGTCTTCGCCCGCCTCACCGCGCACGATCGGATCATAGACGCGGGCGGCGCCGTCGACGAGGTCCAGCGGCGCGTGGAAGCCTTCCTCCGCGAGGCGCACCTTCGTCGGGTGCGGGCGCTCGTCGGTGATCCAGCCGGTGTCGACGCTCGTCATGAGGATGCGATCGGTCTCGAAGAGCTCGCGCGCGCTCGTGCGCGTCAGCATGTTGACGGCCGCCTTGGCCATGTTGGTGTGCGGATGCCCCGGCCCCTTGTACCCGCGATTGAAGACGCCCTCCATGGCGCTGACATTGACCACGTACGTCCTGCGGGCCGGGCTCGCGGCCAGCGATGCCCGCAGCTTCGACACGAGCAGGAACGGTGCTGTCGTGTTCGCGAGCTGCACCTCGAGCATCTCGAGCGGGTCGACCTCGTCGACGCTCTGCACCCACGAATTGGTGTGATCGAGGTCGGGGATCAGCCCGCCGGCATCGATGGCGGTGCCGGCCGCGAGGCGCTCGAGCGAGCTGGAACCGGCAGCCATGGCCTGCTCGGTCAGCTCGTCGGCACGCGCAGCGGCCGCGGCGAGGATCGGATGAGCGGTGACCGAGCGCTCCAGTGCCTGCGGGTGGCGGTCGTTCGTGTGGCCGAATGTGACCAGCTCCGGCAGAGGCCCATCGGGGAGCGGTGCGAGTTCGGCGTCGACGAGCGGCTGGTACGCACCGGGCGAGCGGCGCACGGTCTGGGTCGCGTTGTTGATCAGGATGTCGAGCGGACCTGCAGCCGCGACGTCCTCCGCCAGCCCGATCACCTGGGCGGGATCGCGCAGGTCGATGCCCACCACCTTCAGGCGATCGATCCATTCCGGGGCGTCGGGGAGGCCGCTGAAACGGCGCACGGCGTCGCGGGGGAAGCGCGTCGTGATCGTGGTGTGCGCGCCGTCGCGCAGGAGGCGCAGCGCGATGTACATGCCGATCTTCGCGCGGCCGCCGGTGAGCAGCGCGCGCTTGCCGGTGAGATCGGTGCGCGCGTTGCGCTTCGCGTGGCTCATCGCCGCGCACGTCGGGCAGAGCTGGTGGTAGAACGCGTCGACGATCGTGTACGGCTGCTTGCAGATGTAGCAGGCGCGCGGCTTGAGGAGAGTGCCGGCGGTGGGCGCGGTCGTGGACGAGCTGATCGGGATGCCGCGGGTCTCGTCGTCGATGCGGTCCGGCGCCCCTGTGGCCGTTGCGGCGACGACAGCGCGGTCGGCGGAGGCGATCGCCTCGCGGATCTCGCGGCGCCGCACCTTCTTGACCGCCTTGAACATCGCGGCGGTCGCCCGGCGGACGGCCACGTAATCGGGGTGCGACTCGTCGACACCCGGCATGATCGCGAGCACCCGCAGGGTGGTCGCCAGATCGTCCGGGTCGATGCCGCTCGGCGGCAGGTCGGAGGGCGCGGGGGAATCGGGAAGCACACGTGATTCTACGCCAGGCCGATTCGGCGGTTCCTGTTAGCGTGCCTTCGTGAGCACCTCGAACCCGGCATCGACGTCGACGCGCAGCATCCGTGTGTCAGCCGCTGTCATCCTGAACGACCGCGATGAGCTCCTGCTGGTGCGCAAGGCCGGCACGACGGCGTTCATGCAGCCGGGAGGCAAACCCGAACCGGACGAGACGGCGGCCGAGACGCTGAGCCGAGAACTGTTCGAGGAGCTGGGGCTTTCGGTGGAGCCCGATCGGCTGGATTCGCTGGGCCTGTTCACGGCGGCCGCGGCGAACGAACCGGGCTTCCTCGTGGTGGCGGACGTGTTCGTCGCTGACATCGGCGATCAGGTGCCGGTGATCGACGCCGAGATCGAGGAGCTGCGGTGGGTCTCCCGTGCCGATGCGCAGCACCTGGAGATCGCGCCGCTGGCGCGGGAGAACTTCCTGCCGGCTTGATCAGGCTCAGCCGGCCGTGATCTCGTGGATGTCGGACTCGAAGGACGAGCCGTTGAGGTCGAGGTAGAGGCGCCTCTCCGTGATCGAGAGGATCATCGTGTTACGCCGCTCGAGCGCTGAGGTGGCCGAATCGAAGAAGCCGGGGTCGAAGCTGTAGAGCTTCACCTCGTCGGCGCGATGGATCTTCTTGCCCGCCCACGGAGCGGCCACCTTCACCGGATCGCGGTGCGTGTACACGGCGACGCGCGCGCCCGCGAGGCTGCCCGTGTGCAGGCGGGCGGCGTCCGGGGCGCCCACCTCTATCCAGGCGACGAGCGCGCCGGTGAGATCGCGTACGAGCACGGCAGGTTCATCCGTCGCGGAGATCCCCTCACTGAACCCGATGCCCTCCTCGTATTCGAGCGCGTACGCGAGCACGCGCGTCAGCATGAACGCGTCGGTCTCGGACGGATGCCGCGCCACCCGCACCGAGAGATCCTCGTAGACGCTCCGATCGACGTCGGCCAGCTGGATATCGAAGGTGTACATCGTCACGCCGATCGCCATGGGAATCGAGCCTACGGTGTGCCGTCGGGGCAGGGTGTTACAGTCGACGGATGCCGGACTGGGCCGTCGCCGTCATCTCCGCGGTCGGCGGGCTCATCATCGTCTGGCTGGTGCTGCTGCTCATCCTGTGGGTGCAGCAGCGCCGAGCGGGTCGCAACGTTGACTGGCGCCAGATCATACGACTCGTCGCCGACGTCGTCGTGCTGCTGAAGCGCCTGATCGTCGATCCCGAGGTGCCGCGGGCCACCCGGTGGTGGCTCGGCGGGCTGCTGGCGTACCTGCTGCTGCCGATCGACCTGGTGCCGGACTTCATCCCGGTGCTCGGATACGCGGACGATGCGATCATCGTCGCGATCGCGCTGCGGTACGCGATCCGAACAGCCGGGACACCCGCCATCGAGCGCTGGTGGCCGGGGACGCCGGAGGGACTCGGCAGCCTGCTCTCGCTGGTGGGCGCGCGCTGAGCGTGGATCAGCTCTTGGGCCACTCGATCAGGAGGAGGCCCTGCTTCGTGTCGGCCACCTTCACCTGGCCGGACGTGAAGAGGTACGTCATGCCGTAGCCCTCGGCATCCGTCGCGATCGCGGTGTCGGCGCTCTCCGTGATGTACACGCCTGCGGCGTCCTCTTCGCGCACCCAGCCCTGGGCCTCGAGCTCTTCCTGCAGGTCCGCGGCCTGGTCGTCTGCGAGAGGTGCCCAGCCGAACATCTGCCCATGGTCGCCGGCGGGACCCTCGAAGTCCGCCCACATGCACTGGAGGCCGTCCTCGATCTCCGTGCTGCCGATGTACAGCGGCGACGCCTGCGAGCTCCACCCGAGGTTCTCGAAGTTCGCCACGACCGACTCACCGATGATCGTGGTGCAGGTCGGATCCTCGGTCGAGGCGGGCGCGGGCTCGGGCGTCGCCGAAGGCTCGGGCGCGGCCGCGGTGGGCGTCTGGCCGTTGCCCGTCTCTTCCGGCACCGGCTCGGGTGCGCCGGCGCAGGCCGTCAGAACGAGCGCCGAGAGGGCGAGGGCGGCGGCTGCGCCGAGGATGCGAGTGGCAGGCATCAGAGAGACTCCGTGGGGGATAGGAGGCGGTCGGGTGTCAGGCGGTACGGGATCAGGCGGAGTGGAGCAGGTCGAGATAGGCGGAATGGAGCACGCGGTTGGTCGCGAGCGAGGAACGCCCGGAGATCGAGTCGTCGCCGTCGAACGATGTGAACTTGCCGCCGGCCTCGGTCACGATCGGCACGAGCGCGGCGATGTCGTACTCCTTGACGTCGAACTCGGCGACGAACTCGAGGCGCCCCTCGGCCAGCAGCATGTACGGCCAGGCGTCGCCGTAGCCGCGATCGCGCCACACCGACGAGGTCAGCCGCTCGAGCGCGTCGAGCTTGCCGGCATGGCGCCACTGCCCGATGCTCTGGAAGCTCACGCTGGAGTCGGCGATCGCATCCACCGTCGACACCGCGAGGCGCTTCGTCGCACCCGTCGGCGTGTTGGTCCAGGCGCCGAGTCCGGTCGCCGCCCACCAGCGCCGGCCGATGGCGGGCTGGCTGGCCACCCCCACGCGCGGCACGCCGTCGATCGCGAGGGCGATGAGGGTCGTCCACATAGGGATGCCCTTGAGGTAGTTCGCGGTGCCGTCGATCGGGTCGATGATCCACTGCCGCGCCGAATCGCCCGTGACGCCGTACTCCTCGCCGAACACGCCGTCACCCGGGCGTTCGAACTCGAGCAGGTCGCGCAGGGCGCGCTCCGTGGCGAGATCGGCCTCGGTGACGTGGCTCGCGTCGGCCTTCAGGTGGACGTCGAGATCGGCCGCATCGAAGCGGGACATGGATGCCGCATCCGCCGCATCGGCCAGACGCAGGGCGAGATCGAGATCGGCCCGGAGATCTCCCTCGAACGGCGTGTCGAACGTCGAAACGGGGGAGGGGGAGGTCACGGATCAAGGATAGCCGGAGGCCCTCCCGCCTCGATTTCACGAGACGCGATCGTGATGCTAATGTTGATCCTCGTTCGCCTCGTCGTGAACAACGCACCTCTAGCTCAATCGGCAGAGCAACTGACTCTTAATCAGTGGGTTCTGGGTTCGAGTCCCAGGGGGTGCACAACTGAGAAGGGCGGTCCGCAAGGACCGCCCTTCTGCCGTCTCCGGCGACTCAGCCCGCGTCGCCCACGAGGACCGCCGCGGCCTCCTCCGCGGCATCCGCTTCGCGCTCGTCTATGCGCGCGAGCGCGCGCCGGCCCAAGAGGATCGTGCCCGTCGCGGCGACGACGGATGCGGCGGCGAACAGATACGGCACGGTCGGGCCGTACAGGTGCCAGAGCAGGGCGGCGAGCGGGGGAGCGGCGGCACCGCCGAGGAAGCGGACGGCCGAGTACGACGAGGAGGCGACCGAGCGGGGGAGGTCGGTCGCCTCCATCACCGACTCGGTGAGCACGGTGTTCATCACACCGAGGAGGAGTCCGCCGACGATGATCGAAGCGACGAGCGCCGCAGCGTCATCGACGACGACTCCGGCGACGACCAGGTCGATCGCGAGCAGCGGCAGTGTCAGGAGCATGACGGTGGTGCGGGCCATGAAGCGCAGCAGCAGCGGTGCGACCCACACGCTCGTGATCGCGAGGGCGACGCCCCAGCCGAAGAACGTGAAGCCGATGCCCATCGCTCCGAAGCCGAGCGGGAACGGCGAGAACGCGAGCAGCACGAAGAAGCCGATGTTGTAGAACAGCGCTGCGACGGCGAGTACGGCCAGCGACGGAATGCGGAGCGCTGTGAAGGGCGCCGAGAGCGGCACAGGCACCGGCTTCTCGATCGGCCCGCGCAACAGCACGAGCACGGCGACGAACGCGATCGCCATCAGCGCCACGACGCCGAAGAACGGTCCGCGCCAGCTGATCTCGCCGAGCAGGCCGCCCAGGAGCGGACCGACCGCGATGCCGAGACCCAGTGCGGCCTCGTAGAGCACGATCGCTGCACCGCTGCCGCCGGACGCGGCCCCGACGATCGTCGCGAGCGCTGTCGAGATGAACAGGGCGTTGCCGAGGCCCCACCCGGCGCGGAAGCCGATGATCGCGTCGACGCTGCCGCTCAGCGAGCAGAGCAGCGCGAACACCACGATGAGCGCCAGGCCGATGAGCAGGGTCGCCTTCGCGCCGATGCGGCTCGATATCCAGCTCGTGACGAGCATCGCGAGACCCGTGACCAGCAGATAGCTGGTGAAGAGGAGCTCGGTCTGCACCGGGCTGGCCTCGAGCGACTCTGCGATCGCGGGCAGGATCGGGTCGACGAGCCCGATGCCCATGAACGCGACGACGCACGCGAACGCCACCGCCCACACCTGGGCGGGCTGGCGCCATTGTGAGTCGGTGCTGTGCCCGTGCGCGCTCATCGGGTGGCCTCGGCCGTGCCGGCGGCCGACGCGGTGCGCGTGCGGTCGAGCGTGCGCGTGAGGACGGAAGCGGTCGTCCGGAGGGCTTCCCACTCATCGGGTTCCAGGTCCTCGAAGTGCGGGGCGAGCGCGGCGGTGAGCTGCAGCAGCCACGTCTGGAGCGCTTCGAGGCCGAGCGCGGTCACCTCGACGACCGTCGCCCGCGAGTCCGCGGCATCCGTCGTCCTCAACACCAGCCCGTGGTCGGTCATGTGACCGATCAGCCGCGTCATGCCGGGCTGGGTCACGCGGCTGAGGCGGGCGAGCTCACCGACGCGCAGCGCGCCGTGGTCCCGCAGGATCGTGAGCGTCCGCCACTGCGCGGCGGGGGTCTCGCTGGCGGTCTCGAGCGCCGCGACGCGGGTGAGCGCGTGGGCGGCGACGATGAGGGTCTCGATGTCCTGATCGTGGGTCACGGAAAAAGCATACCTTTGATATATACCAAAGGTATGAAGTAAGTGGATGCCCCACCCCACCGTCGCGATTCGGTAACGACGGTCGGGGAACAGGGTCGCCGACTTGACCTCGACGCCCTTGCCTTCGTAGATTGCAAGAACCTGAATCGGATCTCATGTTTGAGTTCGACGCACCGGTTCACGCACCAGATCCTTCCAATGGGGAAAGGCACGCACATGCGGGTTACGAAGAAGTTGCTCCTGGGCTCCGTGGTCGTCACGGCAGCGCTCGCCCTGGCGGCCTGCGCGCCGACCACCGAGACGCCGTCCGGCGAGGTGACCGACGGCGGACCGTCCGAGGTCACCGTCGGCATCGTCACCAGCGAGTCCGGTCCGCTCGCCGGCTACGGCAAGCAGTACCTCGACGCGTTCAAGGCGGGGCTCGACTACGCCACCGACGGCACCGGCGAGATCGACGGCACGACGATCAACGTCGAGTACCGCGACGACGCGGGCGATCCCGACAAGGCGGTCACCGCCGTCAAGGAGCTCATCGGCTCGGGCGTCGACATCATCGCCGGCACCGCCTCATCTGGTGTCGCTCTGGCCGTCGCCGAGCAGGCCGAGCAGAACAAGGTGCTCTACATCTCCGGCCCCGCCGCTGCCGACGCGATTACGGGCATCAACGACTACACGTTCCGCTCGGGCCGCCAGAGCGCGCAGGACGTCGCGACGGCGGGCACGTTCCTCGACGACATCGAGGGCAAGACGGTGACCGTGTTCGCACAGGACAACGCGTTCGGCCAGGGCAACGTGGCGGCGGTCGAGGCGATCCTCGGCGGACAGGGTGCGTCCGTGAACTCCGTGCTCGTCGCCGAGGACGCCACCGAGTTCACGCCGTTCGCGCAGCAGGTGCTCGCCGGCGCGCCCGACCTCGTGTTCGTCGCGTGGGCGGGTGCGACTTCCGGCGCGATGTGGCAGGCGATGAGCCAGCAGGGCGTCCTCGACGAGATCCCGGTCGTGACCGGCCTCGGCGACTCGGCGACGTTCGGCGCCTACGGCGAGGCATCCGAGAAGATCAACTTCCTCAACCACTACTTCCCCGAGGCGCCCGACAACGACGTCAACTCCGCCATGGTCGAGGCGATCGAGGACGCAGGGGGCACGCCCGACCTGTTCAGCCCCGACGGCTTCAACGCGGCGATCATGATCGTCCACGCGATCCAGGAGGGCCAGGGCGACGTCGACGCGATGGTCTCGGCGCTCGAGGGCTTCGAGTTCGAGGGCCCGAAGGGCACGATGGCGGTGCGGGAGGGCGACCACGCCCTCATCCAGGAGATGTACCAGGTGAAGCTCGTCGCCGACGGCGGCACCTTCGTGCCCGAACTCGTCGACACCGTCTCGGCGGACGACGTCGCTCCCGCCGAAGCCGACTGATCAGGGGCTTCGCGAAACGATGAACACCACAGTCCCGTCCGCACCCGTCGCGGAGTCCGCACGCCGCGGATCTCCGCTGAAGATCGAGGGCCTCGGCCTGCAGATCGGCGGCGCGACGATCCTGAAGGACGTCGAACTCGACGTCGACGCGGGCTCCCTCGTGGGCGTCATCGGTCCGAACGGCGCCGGCAAGACCACGCTCTTCAATGTGATCTCCGGGCTCATGAAGCCCACTGCCGGCCGCGTCGTGCTCGACGACCGAGACATCACGACGGCGTCGGTGCCCGCGCGGGCGCGGGCGGGACTGGGGCGCACCTTCCAGACCTCGAGCCTGTTCCCCAAGCTGTCCGTGCTCGAGAATGTGCGTGTGGCCGCCCAGGTGCCGCTCGGCGGCTCGGGCTCGCTCCTGCATTTCCCGAAGCGGACGGATGCCGCCACGGAGGTCGCGCTGGACAAGCTCGAGGCCGTCGGGCTCAGTCACAAGCGTGGCGCGCTCGCGGGCGACATCTCGCACGGCGACAAGCGCAAGCTCGAGATCGCGGTGCTGCTGGCCACCGAGGCGAGCATCGTGCTGCTCGACGAGCCCATGGCGGGCGTCGCCTCGGGCGACGTCGCCGGGCTCGTCGACAACATCCGCCAGATGCAGCGCGAGAAGGGCTGCACCCTGCTGATGGTGGAACACCATATCGACGTCCTCATGGGGCTCGTCGAGAAGGTCGCAGTCATGTATTTCGGCACGATCATCGCCTATGACACGCCGCAGCGGATCATGGACGACCCTCTCGTGCAGAGCGCGTACCTCGGCACCGGATCGGCGGGGGAGGCGGCATGAGCAGCATCGATGCCAGGGGCGGCGCGGCCAGCGCCGCCATTCTCACCGTACGGAACCTTCGGTGCACCATCGCGGGTCAGCAGGTCGTGGAGGACGTCTCGTTCGACGTGCCCGCCACCGGCATCACGGCGGTGCTCGGCCGCAACGGTGTCGGCAAGACGTCGTCGCTGCGCGGCATCCTCGGGCTCATGGCGCGTCGCGGTGAGGTGACGCTCGCCGGCGAGCGCATCGACGGCCTGCCGACGCACCGCATCGTGCGGCGCGGCGTCGGGTACGTCCCTGAGGACCGCGAGGTCTTCTCGAAGCTCACCGTCGCCGAGAACCTTGCTCTCGCGGAGCGACAGCGCAACCCGCGACACGAGTTCGTGGCGCACCTCTTCCCCGACCTCGTCGCCCGTCGCGATCAGCAGGCCGGCACGCTCTCCGGCGGCCAGCAGCAGATGGTGTCGGTCGCGCGGGCACTGCTCAACGACAACCGGCTGCTGCTCGTCGACGAGCCCACCAAGGGCCTCGCCCCGAAGATCGTCGCCGAGGTCGCCGAGGCCCTCCAGGAGGCGTCGACGTCCGTTCCGATCCTCCTGGTCGAACAGAACCTGGAGGTCGTGCGCCGCCTGGCCGACGACGCCGTCGTCATCGCCGGCGGGCGCGTCGCGCACGTCGGCAAGGCGCGCGACATCCTCGACGATGAGGACCTCACCCGCCGCCTCCTCGGCGTCCACGTGGAGCACGCTGCATGAGCACCCTCGTCCTCACCCTCATCACCGGCGTCGGTCTGGGCGCCCTCTACTTCCTGGTCGCGAGCGGGCTGAGCCTCATCTACGGACTCATGCACGTGCTCAACTTCGCGCACGGCGCGTTCCTCACGCTGAGCGCGTTCATGGGCTTCATGGTCGCGCAGGCGCTCGGCACCGAATCGTGGGGATCGTTCCTGCTGTCCGTCGTCGTCGGCGCGGGCGTGGGCGCCGTGTTCGCGACGCTCACCGAGTTCGTGCTCATCCGCCCGCTCTACGAGCGGCATATCGAGCAGGTGCTGGTGACGGTCGGCCTGTCGTTCGCCTCCGTCGCGCTCTTCGAGGGGATCTGGGGCACCGACCCCATCCACATCGGCGGACCCCCGTGGCTCACGCAGACGACGAACGTGCTCGGCGCCCGCATCCCGAACACCTACTGGGTGCTGATGATCGCCGCGGTGCTCGTGCTGGCCGCCCTCGTGCTGTTCCTGCAGAAGACGCGCTACGGCATGATCATCCGCGCCGGCGTCGAGAACCGCTCGATGGTGACGGCGCTCGGCATCGACGTGCGGCGCTCGTTCACCCTGGTCTTCGCGATCGGCGGCGCGGCGGCGGGAATCGGCGGGGTGCTCGCGATGCACTACTCGACATTCGTGTCGGCGCACCTCGGACAGACGCTCCTCATCTTCGCGTTCATCGTCACCGTCGTCGGCGGCCTCGGCTCGCTCACCGGTGCCGCGGTCGCATCCGTGCTGGTCGCGGTGCTGCAGCAGTTCGCCAATTTCTACCTCGGCGGCACCGGCGACTTCATCGTCGTCATCCTGCTGGCGCTCGTGCTGCTGGTGCGCCCGACCGGACTCCTCGGGAGGAAGGCATGACCCTTCGACAGGCTCAGGGCCCGCATGCCGCCTCCTCGCGCAGCATCCGTCGCTTCATTCCCGCCGTTGTCGGCGTCCTGCTCGTCGCTTTCATGGCGGCGCTGCCGCTGCTCAACCTCTCGCTGCCGGGCATCCTGCCCACACCGACGTACATGCCGGGAACGCTCGCGCTGCTCTCGCTGTGCATGGTGTTCGCGGCGCTCGCGCTGTCGTACAACCTGCTGCTCGGCTCAGGAGGGATGCTGTCCTTCGGCCACGCTCTCTACTTCGGCGCCGGCGCCTACGGGCTGGGCATCGCGCTCGAGCACTTCGGCGTGCCGCTCTGGCCCGGCGTCTTCATCGCGTTGATCGGCGGCATGGTGATCGCGCTCGTGACCGGCGCCGTGTCGATGCGGGTCTCGGGCATCCCGTTCGCGATGGTGACGCTGGCGTTCGCGCAGGCCGGCTCGGTGCTCGTGCGCCGCAACTCGCAGGTCACCGGCGGCGAGGAGGGGCTCAGCCTCAACACGGCGCAGGTGCCCGACTTCCTCATCGGGGTCGTGAACACGCGCAACCTGTACTGGTTCACGCTTGTCGTGCTCGTGGTGGTGTATCTCGTGGTGCTGTGGGTCGACACCTCGCGTCTGGGGCACCTCGCCCGGGCGACGCGCGAGAACGAGCGGCGCGTGCGCGTGCTCGGGCTCTCGCCGTACCGCGTGCGACTCATCGTGTTCGTCATCGCCGCGGGGCTCGCCAGTCTCGCCGGCGTGGCGTACATGCTGCTGCAGTCGGGCACCGTCCCGCGGTCCGTGTCGGCCGACCTCACGATCACCGTCCTGGTGATGGTGGTGCTGGGTGGCGTCGGATTCCGCTGGGGTGCCATCGTGGGCGGTGTGCTTTACACGCTGCTCGATCAGCGACTCACGGTGTTCGCCGGCTCCGACGCCATCGCCGGGCTTCCCGACGTGCTGCGGATTCCGCTGTCGGAGCCGCTGTTCCTTTTCGGAGTGCTCTTCATCGTCGTGGTGATGTTCCTCCCGGGCGGTATCGCGGGAACGCTCGACGCTGCGGTCCGGCGCCGCCGCGGCGAGAAGGTGCGCGGGTCGCTGCGGCAGCTCGACGACGCCGAGCTGGCACCCGAGACGGCCGACGCGCCGGCGGAGGTGCGCGCATGAGCCGGACCGCCGACCCCGACCTCGACGACGGACCGCACACGATCGGCCGGTGGATCGTCGACCGGGCGACGCGCTCGCCGGGGCGCATCGCCATCGACGACCGCGGCGTGACGGTGGACTATGCGACGCTGGCGGCCCGCGCGACGGAACTGGCCGAGGCGCTGCGGCAGGCGGGCTACGGGCCCGGCGCTCGCGTGGCGACGGTGTCGGGCAACTCCACCGACCACGTCGTGGCGTTCTTCGCGTGCGCGATCGCGGGCGTCGCCTTCGTGCCGCTGTCGTGGCGGCTCACTCCGCGCGAGCTCGCCGAGGTGCTCACCCGGTCCGCTCCGGCTCTGGTGCTGATCGAGGACGAGCACGCAGCGCTCGCCGGCGAGGCGCTGCGCCTCGCGGACGGGATGCCGCGCGCCGCGGCGCTCGGAACCACAGGGGTCGAAGCATCCGTTCCTCGCGCGGTGAGCCCCATGGCGCGCCGGCCGGTGCGCGACGACGACCCGCTGCTCGTCATCTTCACGTCGGGCAGCGAGGCCGCGCCCAAGGGCGTCGTGCTGACGAACGCCAACTGCTTCTGGAACAATCTCGCCCTCGCGCAGGCGCTGCCGCTCACGCAGGACGACGTCGTGCTCGCGATGCTCCCGCAGTTCCACGTCGCCGCGTGGAACTGCCAGCCGCTCCTGGCGTGGTGGGTCGGAGCGACCGTCGTGCTCGAGCGCTCGTTCCAGCCGGCGCGCGTACTGCGGCTGATCGAGGACAGGCAGGTCACCGCGATGATGGGCGTGCCGACGCAGTACGCGCTGCTCGCGGGAGACCGCGAGTGGCGGCAGACGGATGCCTCATCCCTGCGCCTCGCCCTGGTCGGCGGCGCCACGATGCCGGCATCGCTGCAGGAGGCGTGGACGGCGCGGGGCGTCCCGCTGACGCAGGGCTACGGGCTCACTGAGGCGGCGCCCAATGTTCTGCACCTGCCCGCCGCGGAAGCGGCCGGGGCGCCGGGCGCGGTCGGCCGGCCCTACCCCCACGTGTCGGTGCGCATCGTCGACCCGGCGTCGGAGCTCGCGCTGGAGGGCGAGGCCACCGGCGAGCTGTGGGTGCGTGGTCCGAGCGTCTTCGCCGGCTACCTCGGCGACGACGACGCGACCGCCCGCGCGATGAGCGGCGAGTGGCTGCGCACCGGCGATCTCGCATCGCGCGACGCGTCCGGCGTCTACCGCATCGTCGACCGACTCAAGGACATCTTCATCTCGGGTGGCGAGAACGTCGCCCCGGCGGAGGTCGAACACGCCCTCTGCCTGCACCCGCTTGTGGAGGCGGCCGCCGTCGTGGGCGTGCCGGACGCGGTGTGGGGCGAGCGCGGGGTCGCGTTCGTGGTGCCCGCCGGCGGAGCCGCGCTCTCGGCAGACGAGGTGCTCGCGCACGCGCGGCGCAACCTTGCGGCCTTCAAGATCCCGGTCCATGTGGCGATCGTCGACACGCTGCCGCGGTCGACGATCGAGAAGCTCGCACGATCGCGTCTTCGCGACGAGGCGAGGCTGCTGGTCGAACCGCTCCGGGACCAGGAAGATCGTGCTGGGGAGCGCGCGCCCGCAGTGGTGCGCGAGCGTACGAAGGGGGAATCCCGATGAGCATGTCCGATGAAATCGTCGACCGGGAAGAGGAGCTGGTGTCGTCCGCCACGGGGCGCCCGCTCACCAAGCGGGGCGAGGCGACGAGGCGCCGCCTGCTCGAGGCAGCGGAGCTCGTGTTCGCCGAGCAGGGCTACCACGAGGCATCCATCGTCAAGATCACCGAGCGCGCGGGAATCGGTCTCGGCACGTTCTACCTGTACTTCGACAGCAAGCAGGCGATCTTCGAGGCGCTCGTGCTCGACCTCAACCGCCGCGTGCGCCACTCGATGTCGGAGGCGATGGCCGGGGCATCCGGTCGCCTCGAGGCGGAGCGTGCGGGCTTCGCAGGTTTCTTCCGGTTCACGGCGGCGCACCCGGCTCTGTATCGCGTCGTGCGCGAAGCCGAGTTCGTCTCGCCCGAGGTGCTGCGCACGCACTACACGCGCATCGTCGAGGGTTACGAGGCCGGACTGCGCGCCGCGCAGGCGACCGGTGACGTCGACCGCGCCCTGGACCCCGAGACGACGGCCTGGGCCCTCATGGGCATGGGCGAGCTCATCGGCATGCGATTCCTGCTCTGGGAGCGTGACGCCGACGGCAAGCCGCCTGCACAGCTCGACCCGGTCGTGTTCGCCGGCATGACCCGGTTCATCGACAACGCGCTCGCGCCGCGAGCGGGAGAGACGGAGTGACGGTGGAGAAGGATCTCGCGGGCAAGCGCGCGATGGTCACCGGTGGGGCGAGCGGCATCGGCCTCGCGTGCGCCCACGAATTCGCTGCGCGCGGCGCGCACGTCGTCATCGCGGATCTGAACGCCGATGCCGCGACGGATGCTGCCACCGCCGTCGGCGGTGAGCCGTGGGTCGTCGACCTCGCCGACACCGCCGCACTCGACGACCTGACGCTCGACGTCGACATCCTCGTGAACAACGCCGGGATCCAGCGCGTCGCGCCGATCGCCGAGTTCGACCCGGACGTGTTCCGGCTCATCGTGCGGCTCATGCTCGAGTCGCCGTTCCTGCTCATCCGCGCGGCGCTGCCGGCGATGTACGAGCGGGGCTGGGGACGCGTCGTCAACATCTCGAGCGCGCACGGCCTGCGGGCGAGCGCCTTCAAGTCGGCGTACGTCTCGGCGAAGCACGGACTCGAGGGGCTGTCGAAGGTGACCGCCCTCGAAGGAGCACCGCACGGTGTGACGAGCAACTGCATCAACCCTGCCTACGTGCGAACCCCGCTCGTCGAGAAGCAGATCACCGATCAAGCCAAGGTCCACGGCATCGCCGAGAGCGAGGTCGTCGAGAAGATCATGCTCACCGAGAGTGCCGTGAAGCGGCTCGTGGAGGCCGACGAGGTCGCCTCTCTCGCGGGGTGGCTCGTGTCGGACAGGGCCGGCATGGTCACGGGCGCCTCGTACACGATGGACGGCGGATGGACCGCGCGATGAGCCACGCGTATCGGACGATCGATGTCCCCGTCGACGGCGGCGCGCTCCGCGCAGGTGTGTGGGAGCCTGCGGATGCTGCAGCCGACGCTCCTACCGTGCTGCTGGTGCACGGCGTCACGGCGTCGCACCTCGCGTGGCCGTTCGTCGTGGACCGCCTGCCGAGGGTCCGCGTCGTCGCACCCGACCTCCGAGGACGCGGACGCAGCAACGGCATCGAGGGCGCCGCGGGGATGGCCGCTCACGCCGCAGACCTCGCAGCGCTGCTGGATGCGCTCGGGATCGAGCGCACGGTGGTCGTGGGGCACTCGATGGGCGGGTTCGTGTCCGTCGTGTTCGCGCACCTGAACCCCGAGTGCGTGTCGCGGCTGCTGCTCGTCGACGGCGGGCTGCCGCTCGATGTCCCGGCTGGGCTCAGCACCGACGAACTCGTCGCGGGCATTCTCGGTCCCACGGCGGCGCGTCTGTCGATGAGGTTCGCGGGCACGGGGGAGTACCTCGACTTCTGGCGGCAGCATCCGGCGTTCACCGGCGTATGGACGCCCGAACTCGAGCGCTACCTCGCCTACGACCTGGTGGACGACGGCGCCGGTGGGTTCCGCCCGGCGACCAGCTACACGACGACCGCGGACGACACCGTCGACATGAACACAGGCACGTCGCTGCCGGCAGCGCTGGCCGGGCTGCAGCATCCGACCCGCCTCATCACCGTGCCGCGCGGCCTGCAGAACGAGCCGCCCGGCCTGTACGCCCCGGAGCACCTGGACCGGCTGCTCGCGGAGCACCCCGCGGTCGAGCACGAGCGGGTCGAGGGATTCAACCACTACACGATCGTCATGTCTCCCGCAGGTGCCGACGTGGTCGCCGCCGCGATCCGCGAGGAGCTCTCGGCGGTTCCCGCCCAGTGATGCTCACCTGTCGCGATTTGTCGTAGCGCGCAGCGCTTTGTGACAGGTGAGCGAAATCCGGGGTTGGGTCGCTGATGCTCACCTGTCACGATCTGTCGTGGTGGGCAGCGCTTTGTGACAGGTGAGCGAAGACGCCGAGGGAACCGGTCAGCGCGATGCGGCGATGCGGGTGGTGAGCTGGTGCGCGTGCGCGAGCAGCGTGCGGCCGAGCTCGGGGAGGCGGTCCGGACCGAAGCGGAACTCGACGCCGGTGAGGCTCAGCGCCCACTGCGGGTGGCCCTCGCGCGTGAAGACCGCGGCGCCTATGCCGTAGGAGCCCTCGACGATGAGCCCGGGATTCACGGCGTAGCCGCGCTCCTGCGTGTCGCGCAGGCGGGTGCGCAGGCGTTGCACGCTGTGGGCGACACCCCATTCGCGCGGAAGGTCGGGGTGACGCTCGAAGTAGGCGTCCACATCGTGGGGTGGCAGGAACGACAGGATCGCGAGACCGGCCGAGGCGACGCCGAGTGGGAACCGCACGCCCTCCGAGAGCACGAATGAGCGGATCGGAAAGCTCCCCTCCTCGCGCAGGAGGCACACCGTCTCGTCGCCGCGGCGCACCGAGAGGAACGCGCTCTCTTCGGTGCGCACCGCCAGCGAGCGCACGATGTCGCGCGCGACCGCGGTGATGTCGTAGCGGGATGCCGCGACCGTGCCCATCAGATACAGCTCGGGCCCGGGCATCCATCGCCCGCTGCGCTCATCCTGATCGACCAGGCCTTCGTGGCGCAGCGCGGTGAGCAGGCGGTGCGTCGTGGGGCGCGTGAGACCGGCGCGGCGAGCGAGCTCGGCCACCGGCATCCCGTCGTTTCCTCCTGACGTCACCAGGCGCAGGAGCTGGGCCGCGCGAGCGACCGACTGGGCTCCGGGAACGCTGCGCTGGGCGGTGGTGTCCACAATATGGACGCTACGGGGCTGGGCGGCCACATGGCAAGCGGGGAAGTGGTGCGGTCGCCCTCGGAGCCGCAGGATGGACATCGAGCGACCGGAATGCAAAGGAGCAGAATGATCGACAAGACCTGGGGATCGGCGGCCGAGGCCGTCGCCGACATCCCCGACGGCGCGTCCCTCGCGGTGGGAGGGTTCGGGCTCTCCGGCAACCCCATCGCACTCATCGAGGCGCTGCTCGCGCAGGGCACGAGCGACCTCAGCATCGTCAGCAACAACTGCGGCGTCGACGACTGGGGGCTCGGCATCCTGCTGAACGCCAAGCGGATCCGCAAGATGACCTCGTCGTATGTCGGGGAGAACAAGGAGTTCGAGCGGCAGTTCCTGTCGGGGGAGCTCGAGCTCGAGCTGACGCCGCAGGGCACGCTCGCCGAGAAGCTCCGGGCCGGCGGCTCGGGCATCGCCGCGTTCTACACGCAGACCGGTGTCGGCACGCAGGTCGCCGAGGGCGGGCTACCGCGCCGCTATGCCGCCGACGGCAGCATCGCGGTCGCGTCCCCGGTCAAGGACGTGCGCACCTTCGACGTGTCGGGCGCCCCGCGCGACTACGTGCTGGAGGAGGCGATCGTCACGGACTTCGCCCTCGTGCACGCGTGGAAGGGCGACCGCCACGGCAACCTCGTCTTCAACAAGGCCGCCCGCAACTTCAACCCGCTCGCCGCCATGGCGGGTCGCGTCTGCATCGCCCAGGTCGAGGAGCTCGTCGAACCGGGCGAACTCGATGCCGACAGCATCCATCTCCCCGGCATCTACGTGCACCGCATCGTGGAGGTCGGACCCGACATCGAGAAGCGCATCGAACGGCGCACGGTCAGCGTCGCGCAGGCCGCATCGCGCGAGATGCCGGAAGGAGCCTGACGTGCCCCTCACCCGCAACGAGATGGCCGCGCGCGCGGCCCGGGAGCTCGCCGACGGCGCGTACGTGAACTTGGGCATCGGCCTGCCGACACTGGTGCCCAACTTCGTGCCCGACGACGTGACGGTCGTGCTGCAGTCGGAGAACGGCATCCTCGGCGTCGGCCCGTACCCGACCGAGGAGAAGGTCGACCCCGATCTCATCAACGCCGGCAAGGAGACGGTGACGACGCTGCCGGGTTCCGCCTTCTTCGACTCGGCGACGAGCTTCGGCATGATCCGCGGCGGCAAGATCGACGCCGCGATCCTCGGCGCGATGCAGGTGTCGGCCACGGGCGACCTCGCGAACTGGATGATCCCCGGGAAGATGGTGAAGGGCCCCGGCGGCGCAATGGACCTGGTGCACGGCGCCGCGAAGCTCATCGTGCTCATGGAGCACGTCGCGAAAGACGGCTCGGCCAAGATCGTGAACGAGTGCTCGCTGCCCCTCACCGGGCGCGGCGTCGTCGACCGCATCATCACGGACCTGGCGGTCATCGATGTGACGGATGCCGGACTCGTGCTGGTCGAGACGGCCCCCGGCGTCACGGTGGAAGAGGTCATCGCGGCGACCGAACCGGAGCTGACGGTCGCCGTCGGAGAGAGAATCGAAGCATGAACCACGACGACGTCGTCATCGTCGCCGCTGCGCGCACACCGCAGGGGCGGCTGAAGGGGCAGCTGGCTCCGCTCACCGCGGTGCAGCTGGGCAGCGCCGCGATCAAGGGCGCACTGGAGAAGGGCGGCATCCCCGCCGACGCCGTGGACGCGGTGCTCGTCGGCCAGGTGCTCCCGGCCGGATCCGGGCAGAATCCCGCGCGCCAGGCGGCGGTGGGCGCCGGAATCGCCTGGGACGTCCACTCCGGATCGGTCAACAAGGTGTGCCTCTCCGGGCTCACGGCCATCATCGACGGCGCGCGCATGCTCGCCGTGGGCGACGCGACCGTCGTGGTCGCCGCCGGAATGGAGTCGATGACCCGCGCCCCGCACCTGCTCATGGGCTCGCGCGACGGCTGGGCGTACGGCTCGATCGAGGTGCTCGACCATATGGCCTATGACGGCCTCACCGACGCGTACGACCGCGAGAGCATGGGCGCGTCGACCGAGCGGCACAACGATCGGCTCGAAGTGACGAGAGAAGCTCAGGATGCTGTCGCCGCCAGGTCGCACCAGCGTGCGGCGACCGCGCAGACCGAGGGCGTGTTCGACGCCGAGATCGTCCCTGTCGAGATCCCGCAGCGCAAGGGCGCCCCGGTCGTCGTGACGAAGGACGAGGGGGTCCGCCCGGAGACCACCGTCGAAACGCTCGCGGGCCTTCGGCCTGCCTTCACATCCGGCGGGTCGATCACGGCGGGCAACTCGTCGCAGATCTCGGACGGCGCGTCCGCAGTCGTCCTGACCACGCGCTCGCACGCCGATGAGAACGGCTGGGACGTGCTCGCGGTCGTCGGTGCGTCCGGTCAGGTCGCCGGCCCCGACAACTCGCTGCACTCGCAGCCCGCGCGCGCGATCGAGAAGGCACTGGCCAAGCAGGGCATCGCCGCGGGCGACCTCGACATCGTGGAGATCAACGAGGCGTTCGCAGCGGTGGTGGTGCGCTCGCAGGCGGAGCTCGGCCTGCCCGACGACGTGGTCAACCCGCACGGCGGCGGCATCGCGATCGGACACCCGATCGGCGCATCCGGCAACCGCCTCGTCGTGCACGCCGTGCACGAGCTGGTCCGCCGCGGCGGTGGCACGGCGGCGGTCGCGCTCTGCGGTGGCGGCGGTCAGGGAGACGCGCTCATCCTCACGCGCTGAGAGCACGTGATGCGGAAGCGCCACGAGACCCGGCCGGTCTCGTGGCGCTCCTGGCTCAGGACTCGATGCGGCGCCGGAGCAGCTTCTTCTCGCGTCCGTGGACGGGGGAGTCGTTCGCGATGAGCTCGCCGCGCGAGGCGCGGCGGACGTCGACGATCGCGCCGATCGCGAGCGCCAGGGAGATGCCCCAGCTGAGCCACGCGAGCGCCATGCGCCAGGTGAACGGCTCGTTCTCGCGGAGCCCTCTCATCAGCGTCAGCCCGCCCGTGATCGCGGTAAGGATGCCGGTGCCGAAGAGGTACTTGCGCATGGGCCCACGTTAGCGCGACGCATCCCGGCATCGCGCCCCTTGACACAGCGCCGTGCGCCTCGTCAAGGCGCGCCGGGGGCGAGAGCGGCGCTGTTAGCCTGGGCGTGCCGAGTCCACGAAACCGTCAGGAGACCGCGTGACAGAGCCCGTCCCGCCCGCCGCCCAACTCGTCGTCGTCGCCAACCGCCTCCCCGTCGACCGGGTCGTCGACGCCGCTGATGAGCAGGACTGGCGTCGGTCGCCCGGAGGGCTCGTGACGGCCCTCGAGCCGGTGATGCGGCGCGCCGACGGAGCCTGGGTGGGCTGGCCCGGCCAGCCCGACATCGAGGTCGAGCCGTTCGAGTTCGAAGGCACGCAACTGGTCCCGGTGTCGCTGAGCGCGGAAGAGGTCGAGCTCTACTACGAAGGCATGTCGAACGACACGTTCTGGCCTCTCTACCACGACGTGATCGCGGCGCCGCGGTACCGGCGTCTGTGGTGGGATGCGTACGTCAAAGTGAACCGCCGCTTCGCCGAGGCAGCTGCAGGCGTCGCCGCCGAGGGGGGCACGGTGTGGGTGCAGGACTACCAGCTGCAGTTGGTGCCCCAGATGCTGCGCGAAGCCCGCCCCGACCTCACCATCGGCTACTTCCACCACATTCCCTTCCCGGCATACGGGCTCTACTCGCAGCTGCCATGGCGACGTCAGGTGCTCGAGGGCCTGCTGGGCGCCGACGTCATCGGCTTCCAGCGCGTGGCGGACGCCGGCAACTTCGCGCGCGCCGTGCGCCGGCAGCTTCGTTACCAGACGAAGGCGACCGGTATCGCGGTTCCCGAGCCGGACGGCTCGACCCGGAACGCGCTCGCGAAGGCGTTCCCGATCTCGATCGACACCGGCTCGTACATCGAGCTCGCCGGGCGCCCCGACATCATGGCCCGCGCGGCCGAGATCCGCGAGAGCCTCGGAAATCCGAAGAAGATCCTGCTCGGTGTCGACCGGCTCGACTATACGAAGGGCATCCGCCACCGTCTGAAGGCGTTCGGCGAGCTCCTCGAGGACGGCCGGATCGACGTCGAGGACGTCACCCTCGTGCAGGTCGCGAGCCCGAGCCGTGAACGCGTCGAGGCGTACATGCAGCTGCGTGATGAGATCGAGCTCACCGTCGGCCGTATCAACGGCGACCACGACACGATGGGGCACACCGCCATCCGCTACCTGCACCAGGCGTACCCGCGCGAAGAGATGGTGGCGCTGTTCCGCGCCGCCGACGTCATGCTCGTGACGGCATTGCGTGACGGGATGAACCTCGTCGCCAAGGAGTACGTCGCAGCGCGCACCGACAATCGCGGCGTACTGGTGCTGAGCGAGTTCGCCGGCGCCGCCGACGAGCTTCCGAGCGCCATACGCATCAATCCGCACGACATCCACGGGATGAAGGAGGCGATCATGCGCGCGATCGAGATGCCGGCCGCCGAGCAGGGCCGCCGCATGCGGGCGCTGCGCAAGAAGGTCGTCGAAAGCGACGTGGCCAGCTGGTCGCGGTCCTTCCTCGACGCGCTCGACGCCGCGCGTGCGAGCAAGCCCGTGAAGGCCGACGCATGACCGCAGCGGACGACGCGATCGCCCGGCTCGCAGCAGCCGATCGCCTGCTCGTCGCCCTCGATTTCGACGGCACGCTGTCGCCGCTCGAGGACGAGCCGATGGATGCGCGGATGCTGCCCGCCGCCCGCGACGCCGTGGACGCGCTGGTCGCGACGCCTGACACGATCGTCGCGTTCGTGTCGGGGCGGAGCCTCGTGGATCTCCGGGTCATCGCCGAGCACGACGACGGTTCGAGGGTGCTGCTCGCCGGGTCGCACGGCGCGGAGTTCTGGATTCCGGGCGAGGGCATCGCGAGCCACGGCGAAGACGAGGCGGGTGTCGCCCTGCGCGACGCGCTGCGGGGCCACGCGGAAGACGCCACCCGGCACCTGGAGGGCGTCTGGATCGAGCCGAAGACCTTCGGGTTCGGCGTGCACACACGGCGCGCCACGGCCGAAGCGGCCGCCGAGGCGAATCGCCTCGTCGACGAGATCGTCGCGGCCGAGGCGCCGCACTGGCGCCGCCGCACCGGGCACAGCATCGTCGAGTTCGCGTTCCGGCACGAGGGCAAGGACTCCGCGATCGCCGAACTGCGCGAGCGCGTCGCCGCGACCGCCGTGCTCTTCGCCGGCGACGACGTCACGGACGAGGACGCGCTGGCGAGCCTCGGAGAGGGAGACGTCGGTGTGCGCGTGGGGGAGGGGCAGACCTCCGCCAGGGTGCGGGTAGCCGACATCACGGCTCTCGCGGCCCTGTTGCAGCAGCTCGCAGCCGCGCGTTCGCTGAGCCGGGCATAGGTCGGGGGCCCCGGCTCCGTCACTCGGGGCGAGCGAGTCGCTGTGCGGGAATACACTGAACCAATGGCCCAGCCCGATTCGCTTGCTGACAACTCCATCGACATCAAGCCCCGCAGTCGCGTCGTCACCGACGGCATCGAAGCGACGACATCGCGCGGCATGCTCCGCGCCGTCGGCATGGGCGACGCGGACTGGGACAAGCCGCAGATCGGCATCGCGTCGAGCTGGAACGAGATCACCCCCTGCAACCTGAGTCTCGACCGGCTCGCGCAGGGCGCCAAGGAGGGCGTTCACGCCGGCGGCGGATACCCCCTCCAGTTCGGCACCATCTCGGTGTCGGACGGCATCTCGATGGGCCACGAGGGCATGCACTTCTCGCTCGTCTCGCGCGAGGTGATCGCCGACTCGGTCGAGACCGTCATCATGGCCGAGCGCCTCGACGGCTCGGTGCTGCTCGCCGGCTGCGACAAGTCGATCCCCGGCATGCTGATGGCATCGGCGCGCCTCGACCTGTCCAGTGTCTTCCTCTACGCCGGCTCGATCGCGCCCGGCTGGGTCAAGCTCTCGGACGGCACCGAGAAGGACGTCACCATCATCGACTCGTTCGAGGCGGTGGGCGCGTGCCTCGCAGGCAAGATGAGCGAAGCCGACCTCAAGCGGATCGAGTGCGCGATCGCTCCCGGCGAGGGTGCGTGCGGCGGCATGTACACGGCCAACACGATGGCCTCCGTCGCCGAGGCGCTCGGCCTCAGCCTGCCGGGCTCGGCCGCACCGCCTTCGGCCGACCGTCGCCGCGACTATTTCGCGCATCGCTCCGGCGAGGCGGTCGTCAACCTGCTGCGACAGGGGATCACGACGCGCGACATCCTCACCAAGGAGGCGTTCGAGAACGCGATCGCCCTGGCGATGGCGCTGGGCGGCTCGACCAATGTCGTTCTGCACCTGCTCGCGATCGCGCGCGAGGCCGACGTCGACCTCAGCCTGCACGACTTCAACCGCATCGGCGACAGGGTGCCGCACGTGGCCGACATGAAGCCGTTCGGCAAGTACGTCATGAACGACGTCGACCGCCATGGCGGCATCCCGGTCATCATGAAGGCGATGCTCGACGAGGGCCTGCTGCACGGCGATGCGCTGACCGTCACGGGCAAGACGCTCGCCGAGAACCTCGCCGACCTGGACCCCGACCCGGTCGACGGCACCGTCATCCACTCGTTCGACGACCCGATACACGCCAAGGGGGGCATCACGATCCTGCACGGCTCGATCGCTCCCGAGGGCGCCGTCGTCAAGTCCGCCGGGTTCGACGCCGACGTCTTCGAAGGCCCCGCGCGCGTGTTCGAGCGGGAGCGTGCCGCGATGGACGCCCTCGAGGCCGGTGAGATCGCGGCGGGCGACGTCGTGGTCATCCGTTACGAGGGCCCCAAGGGCGGGCCGGGCATGCGCGAGATGCTCGCGATCACCGCGGCCATCAAGGGCGCTGGGCTGGGAAAAGATGTACTACTCTTGACGGACGGCAGATTCTCAGGCGGCACAACCGGCCTGTGCATCGGCCACATAGCTCCCGAAGCGGTGGACGCAGGTCCGATCGCCTTCGTGCGCGATGGTGATCTGATACGGGTCGATATCGCGGCTCGCACTCTCGACCTACTCGTCGACGAGTCCGAGCTTGACTCCCGCCGCTCTGGCTGGGAGCCGCTTCCCCCGCGCTATACCCGTGGCGTCCTTGCCAAGTACTCCCGACTCGTGCGCTCCGCTGCGGAGGGCGCGACCACCGGTTGAGCCTGGCTTCCGACATCCCCTCCGGCCCACTTCAGAGGAATTCACCATGTCAGCCGACACCGCCGCGGCCGTTCCCCGGCCGCCAGCCCGCACCGCCTCGACGCCCGTGCTCACGGGCGCGGAAGCGGTCGTCCGATCGCTCGACCTGCTCGGGGTGACCGACGTCTTCGGTCTTCCCGGCGGGGCGATCATGCCCGTCTACGACCCGCTCATGGATGACGAATCCGTGCGCCACATCCTTGTCCGTCACGAGCAGGGCGCCGGTCACGCCGCCGAGGGGTACGCCGCGGCATCCGGTCGTGTCGGCGTCGCGCTCGCGACGTCCGGCCCTGGCGCCACGAACCTCGTCACCGCCATCGCCGACGCGTACATGGACTCCGTGCCGATCGTGTGCATCACCGGCCAGGTCTTCTCCACCCTCATGGGGACCGACGCGTTCCAGGAGGCCGACATCGTGGGAATCACGATGCCGATCACCAAGCACTCGTTCCTGGTCAAGCGCGCGGAGGACATCCCCGGCGCGATCGCTGCCGCGTTCGAGATCGCGTCGACCGGGCGTCCCGGCCCCGTGCTCGTCGACATCACGAAGGATGCGCAGCAGGCCGAGGTGCCGTTCGTGTGGCCCCCGAACATCGACCTGCCGGGCTACCGCCCCGTGACCAAGGCGCACGGCAAGCAGATCCAGGCCGCGGCTCAGCTCATCGCCGACGCCAAGAAGCCCGTGCTGTACGTCGGCGGCGGAGTGATCCGTGCTCGCGCCTCCGACGAGCTCCGTTCGCTCGCCGAGACGACGGGCGCGCCGGTGGTCACGACCCTCATGGCCCGCGGCGCTTTCCCGGACTCGCACGCGCAGCACCTGGGCATGCCCGGCATGCACGGCACGGTGCCGGCGGTGCTCGCGCTGCAGGAGGCCGACCTCATCGTCGCCCTCGGCGCCCGCTTCGACGACCGCGTCACGGGCAAGGCCGCGCTGTTCGCGCCCCACGCGAAGGTCGTGCACGTCGACATCGACCCCGCCGAGATCTCGAAGATCCGCACCGCCGACGTGCCGATCGTGGGCGACCTCAAGGATGTGCTCGTCGACCTCGACGTCGCGTTCCGTGCGGTCAGCGGCGGCACGGCGCCCGACATCTCCGAGTGGTGGTCGTTCCTCGACGGCCTGCGCGACGAGTTCCCGCTCGGGTACACGCAGCCGACCGACGGCCACATGGCGCCGCAGTACGTGATCCAGCGCATCGGCGAGCTCACCGGCCCCGAGGGCGTCTACGCCGCGGGAGTCGGCCAGCACCAGATGTGGGCCGCGCAGTTCATCAAGTACGAGCGCCCCAACGCCTGGCTGAACTCCGGCGGTGCGGGCACGATGGGCTACTCGGTGCCCGCGGCGATGGGCGCGAAGGTCGCCGAGCCCGACCGCGTCGTGTGGGCGATCGACGGCGACGGCTGCTTCCAGATGACCAATCAGGAGCTCGCCACCTGCGCGATCAACAACATCCCGATCAAGGTCGCGATCATCAACAACTCGTCGCTGGGCATGGTGCGCCAGTGGCAGACGCTGTTCTACGACGGCCGCCACTCGAACACCGACCTCAACACCGGCCACGGCACGGTGCGCATCCCCGACTTCGTGAAGCTGGCGGAGGCGTACGGCTGCCTCGCGATCCGCGTCGAGAAGGAAGAGGACGTGGATGCTGCGATCCAGACAGCGCTCGAGACCAACGACCGTCCCGTCGTCATCGACTTCGTCGTGAGCGCCGACGCGATGGTGTGGCCGATGGTGCCGCAGGGCGTGAGCAACAGTTTCGTCCAGTACGCGCGGGACCACTCGCCCGCCTTCGACGAGCAGGAGGACTGAGACATGACGAGTCACGTGCTGAGCCTCCTCGTGGAGGACAAGCCCGGTCTGCTGACCCGCGTCGCCGGCCTGTTCGCCCGGCGCGGCTTCAACATCGAGTCGCTCGCGGTGGGTGTCACCGAGGTGCCCGGCCTCTCGCGCATCACGGTGGTCGTGGACGTCGATGAGCTTCCCCTCGAGCAGGTCACGAAGCAGCTCAACAAGCTCATCAACGTCATCAAGATCGTCGAACTCGACCCCGCGGCATCCGTCCAGCGCGAGCACATGCTCGTGAAGGTGCGCGCCGACAACCAGACGCGCTCGAACGTGCTCGAGGTCGTGAACCTCTTCCGCGGCCAGATCGTCGACTACGCGCCCGACGCGCTGGTGGTCGAGGTGACGGGCGACAAGGGCAAGGTCGACGCGTTCCTGCGCGCGCTCGAGCCGTTCGGCATCAAGGAGCTGGCACAGTCCGGCCTCGTCGCGATCGGCCGCGGCGGCAAGAGCATCACCGAGCGTGTGCTGCGCGGCTGAGTCGCCGCATCCGTATCTTCCAGAACCGATCAATCAAGGAGAAACACGAAGATGGCTGAGATCTTCTACGACGCCGATGCCGACCTGAGCATCATCCAGGGCAAGAAGGTGGCGATCGTGGGCTACGGCTCGCAGGGTCACGCGCACGCCCAGAACCTTCGCGACTCGGGGGTCGAGGTCGTCATCGCCCTCAAGGACGGCTCGAAGTCGATCGAGAAGGCGCAGGACGAGGGCTTCGAGGTGAAGTCCGTCGCCGACGCGGCCGAGTGGGCGGACGTCATCATGATCCTCGCACCCGACCAGCATCAGCGCGGGATCTACAACGACAGCATCAAGGACAAGCTGACGCCGGGCAAGACGCTCGCATTCGCGCACGGCTTCAACATCCGCTTCGGCTACATCGACGCACCCGAGGGCGTCGATGTCATCCTCGTCGCGCCGAAGGCCCCGGGCCACACGGTGCGCCGTGAGTACGTCGCGGGCCGCGGCATCCCCGACATCATCGCCGTGGAGCGCGACGCCACCGGCAACGCGTGGGCGACCGCGCTGTCGTACGCGAAGGCCATCGGCGGCACGCGTGCCGGCGTCATCAAGACGACCTTCACCGAGGAGACCGAGACCGACCTGTTCGGCGAGCAGGCCGTCCTCTGCGGCGGGGTATCGCAGCTCGTCCAGTACGGCTTCGAGACCCTGACCGAGGCGGGCTACCAGCCGCAGATCGCGTACTTCGAGGTGCTGCACGAGCTGAAGCTCATCGTCGACCTCATGTGGGAGGGCGGCATCGCCAAGCAGCGGTGGTCGGTGTCCGACACGGCCGAGTACGGCGACTACGTCTCGGGCCCGCGCGTCATCGACCCGCACGTCAAGGAGAACATGCAGGCGGTGCTCGCCGACATCCAGTCGGGCGCGTTCGCCAAGCGCTTCATCGACGACCAGGACAACGGCGCCGTCGAGTTCCTCGAACTGCGCGAGAAGGCCGCCGCGCACCCGATCGAGTCGGTCGGCAAGGACCTGCGTTCGCTCTTCGCCTGGAAGCAGCAGGACGCGGACTACGTCGAGGGGTCTGCCGCGCGCTGATCCTCGCTTCACCCGAAGGCCCGGTTCCCGTTCGCGGGGCCGGGCCTTCGGTCATTCCCCTCTCGGGCGGGCGGACGCAGCGTTCAACGCTCACGCGATGAAGCCACCGCATGGATGCAGCGTGATCTCCGCGGAAACGAGCGTCGGCGGCATCCGTCTCTCATCGGTACCGGATCCGTACCGGACGCACCCGATACCGATACCGGACGCCGCGACGTGGTGTTCACGCCCTCGGGGTATCACCGCACCGCGACCGCAACTCACATCACACAGCCTCGCCAACCCGGGCGAGCATCACGAAAGGAACGGCCATGGACGGGAACACCCTGACCTTCACGGCCGACCGGCTCGATCGCGAGCGGGCGGCCGCCCTGGATCGCGAGAACGAGATTCTCGACAGCATCGCCGATCGCGGCGCGACGATCACGCCGGAGAGCCCGGCGTCGCACGTCATCGCAGGCCTCGGCGTGTGGTTCCGGCACCTCTTCACGAGACCACCGCAGCTGCGATTCTCGTGAACCGTAGAGACCCGCCGCCCGGGAGAACGGCGGGTCTCACCGTGTCTGCGGCGCGGCGCGCGCCCGGACTAGGCTCACGACATGCCTGCACCGCGCCCCGTCGAGATCGCCGTCCAAGACCCCGCCGGAGCTCGCGCCGCGATCGGCGCCGGAGCTGCGCGCCTCGAGCTGTGCCAGGCACTGGACGTCGGGGGGCTGACGCCGTCGCTCGCGACGCTCGAGACGGTGCTGTCCGCCGTCGACCCCTCGACCGTGAACGTGCTGGTGCGTCCGCGCGGCGGCGGGTTCGTCTACGGACCCGAAGAGGTCGCCATCGTGTCGGCCGACATCCGCGCGTGCGTCGATCGCGGCGCAGGCGGCGTGGTCGTGGGCGCGCTGACTTCCACGGGCGGTCTCGATGTCGACGCTCTGCGCCGATGGCGGGAGGCTGCGGGCCCGGCGACCCTCGTCTTCCACCGCGCCGTCGACGCCGCCGCCGAACCGTCGGCCGTCTTCGACGCGCTGGTGGCCGAGCACGTCGACCGCGTGCTCACCTCGGGCGGAGCGCCGCGCTCCATCGACGGCCTCGCGACGCTGGCGGCGTTCGCGTCGCGTTCGGGCGGCGTCGAGGTGATGGCGGGCGGCGGCGTGCAGCCGGCCGACATCCCGGCGCTGTTCGCGGCCGGCGTCGACGCGGTGCACCTTTCCGCGCGATCGCGCGCCGGCCACGGTGCGCCATCCGGCCCGGGCGGCGGCTCAGCCGGGCACGACGTGACGGACCCTGCGCTCGTGGCGGAGGCCGTCGCCGCCGCCGGCTGAGACAACCGTCCCGCAGCCGTACACCGGATGAGCACCGGGGTGCCCGCGCCGGTTCACCTCGCCCGGTCACGGTCGGCTTGTGCGCGTCACGAACCGTGTGATCACATTCCTTTCGGCATCCTTCATCCTCGTCGGGACCGCTGCTTCGACGGGTGGCCCCACCGGTGCGCCGGAGACACCGCGGGGCGTTTCGTCGACGGGCGCCGTCACCATCGACGAGGTGTCGCCTGCGGGCGCCCGAGGGCCGGCCTCCGGATTCTTCGAGCTGGCGAATCCAGGCGACCACCCCGTCGACCTCACCGGATACACGGTGTTCCACTGCGACGAGGAGGGGCTGCGCTCCCGCCCGTCGGATCCCGAGGCCGATCTCGGCGGCATCATCCTCGCCGCGGGGGAGCGGCGCGCGTTCCCCACTGCGCGCCTCGCGGAGCGCGGATACGGGCTCATCCTCATCGCCCCATCGGGCGAGACCGTCGACGCGCTCGCGGCCTACTCGGATGACCCCGCGCCGACCATGTCGGAGTGCGGCGGGGGTGTCGAGCTTCCCGTCACCACCGCCGCGGCGCTGGGCGAGAGCTGGCAGCGTGCCGGATCGTCCGGCGACGGACGATGGGTGCGCGCGGTCGGGACCCCCGGCGAACCGAACCGGCTCGCGGAGGCCTCGGGAGCATCGGTGAGGGTCTCCGAGATCGCCGCGGCGGGGCCGGCCGGCCATGGCGACGACTTCGTCGAACTCGTCAACGACGGCATGACCGCCGTGGACCTCGGCGGCTGGCGGCTGTACCGCTGCACCGCGACCGGAGCCGCGCCGACCGCGGCGCTCCAGCACGTGTTCGGCGCAGACACGGCGCTGGCGCCGGGCGGGCGCCTCGTGGTCGGGGGTCCCGCGTTCGCGGGACAGCCGCACGTCCGCGTGGCCACCTCTCTCGCCGACACCGCATACGGCGCCCTCCTCGTCGCCGCGGACGGGCGCCGGGTCGACGGGATCGGGGTGTCGTCCTGGGAGGACACCGCCTGCCAGACCGGTCGCGACAAGCTCCCTTCGACGCTGGACTACCGCACCGGTCAGAGCTGGCAGCGACGGGCGGACGGTGGATTCACGATCGCGGTCCGCACGCCCGGCGAACCGAACGCACTGCGCTCTGCTGCCGGCGCGGCAGCCAGCGCGGCGTCCGCGTACGGCGACCGGCCAGGCGTCGCGGTCAGCGAGATCGCGACGGACCCGGAGATCGCCGGGATGCCGCGACGCAACTTCGTCGAGCTCGCGAACTTCGACGCGAGTGAGGTGGACATCTCGGGGTGGACGCTCATCGCGTGCGGGGCCGACGGGTTCCGGCGGTTCGCCGACCTCGCCGTGGTGCCGTCCGGAACGGTGCTCGGTCCCGACGAGACGTGGACGGCCGCCCTCGCGGGCACCCCCGCCGCCGACACCGCGGATGCCGCCTATGACGATGCGCTCGAGCTGGCGGGAGCGGGGGTCTGGGTGCAGGACGCCTCCGGACGCCGCGTCGACAGCGTCGGCGTCTACCACCGCAACGAAATGGACAGCAGCGTGGACCGGGAGAGCCCGTGCACGAAGGGACTCGCCCTGTCGACGTTCGCGGTCGACCGACTGCGGGGAGAGACGCTGCAGCGCGCCGCGTTCACCGGCGACGACGCGAGCGACTTCGTGCCCGCCGCCGCGAGTCCCGGCGTCCTCGCCGGAACCCGCGCGGTGTCCGCGGACGAGGTGATCGAGCGCGCGCTCGAGCGGGCCCGTTCGGACGCGGGAGAGTCCGCGATCGGCCGGGCCGCAGCATCCGTATCCACTCCACAGGGCGGGGACGGGGTGCCCCTGGAGGTGATCGCGGCCCATGCCGGGTCTTCGCTCTCGCCCCTCACGAGCCGCAGCGCACCAGGCGAGCGGGAGGTTCCCGCAACGGAGCCGACCGCGCGCGACGACGCATACGACCTGCCTTATGTGCGGATGCGGGTTCGACTTCCCGAGGGCGGCGGCGCCGTCTCGTGGAGAGGTCGCACCGTCGGGCGCGCGGAGGTGCGTCTTTCGGTGTGGGTGCCGGAGTCGGGAACGGCACGCCAGGCGGGTTGGCGGGCACTCGACCACGCCGCGGGCGCGGCGACGGGGACGGATGCCGCCGCCACCGCCGCAGTGAGGCTCGAGGGCCTCGTACGTGCGGAGGAGATCGTCGACGGCGCCGCCGACCTGCTGGTGCAGGTCGTGCCGGCCGCGGAGTCGCGGGCCGTCACAGCGGAAGGACTGGCGGACCCCTCGGACTACGACCTCGCACTCGGGCACATCACCGACACGCAGTACTACTCGGAGGCGTACCCCGAGGTGTACGCCGGCGAGGTGGCGTGGCTCGCCCAGAACGCCGAGGCGCGCAAACTCGCCTTCGTCACGCACACGGGCGACCTCATCCAGAACTGGGTCGATCCGGGCCAGACAGAGGAGCGTGCCCGCCGCGAGTACGAGGTGGCGTCGCGGCTGCAGGGCGTGCTCGATGACAACGGCATCGCCAACAGCGTGCTCCCGGGCAACCACGACAACAAGCGCGGCGTGAGCAACGATCTGTTCAACGAGTACTTCGGCCCCGAGCGCTACCGGGAGCAGCCGTGGTTCGGCGGATCGCTCACGGCCGACGACAACAGTGCGAACTGGTCGTCGTTCGAGGCGGGCGGTGCGAGGTTCGTGATGATCTCGCTGCCGTACGCATACGGCGAACGCGAGATCGCGTGGGCCGAAGACGTGGTGGCGGCTCACCGGGACGCGAACATCGTCATCTCGACGCACGAGCACCTCACGCCAGCGTCCGCCGAGGACGACGCGGAGCGTTCGACCACGTCACGGTGGGTCTCTCACGGCGATCTGCTCTGGGAACAGGTCGTCGCGCCGAACCGCAACGTCGTGCTCGTGCTGTCAGGGCACTTCCACGGGCTCGGCGCGATCGTCACCGAGAACGCCGGGGGCATCCCCGGACACACCGTGCTCGAGGCGCTCGGTGACTACCAGGAGTTCCGCACCCCGACGGGGGAGCGGGCGACGGGGTTCCAGCGGCTGCTTCAGCTCGATCTCGCCGCCGGTGTGCTGGCCGTCGACACCTTCTCGGTGCCGCTCGGCGCGACCGCGAGCCATCCGTACGACTACACGCAGTTCCTTCCCGACGACGGCGCTGCGGCGACCCCGTCGAACGAACGACCGTGGCGGATCCTTGCGCAGGGGCTGCAGCACCGCTACACCGAGGAGGACGATGCGTTCGCCGTGCAGCTGGCGCTCCAGCACTCGAAGGCGGTGGAGACGGATGCCGTCACCCTCGTGCACGGCTGAGGTATCAGGGCACGAGCGGCACGCCTCGAAAGCGTGAGGGGCGCAGAGCCCCGATCGACCCAGAGCAGAGGAGCCGTCATGAACGTCGAGCCGTGGAGCACCGTCGGACCGGGATCGTCGGCAGCGATCGTCCCCGGCATCCAGTACCTCCTGCGAGCGCACGGCCATGCCGTGGCCGTCACCGGAACGTACGATCCCGCGACCACTGCGGCGGTCACGGCATTCCAGACCGCGCAGGGCGTGCCGGCAGACGGCATCGTCGGACCCGTGACGTGGCCCGAGCTCGTCATCGCGGTGCAGCAGGGGTCGACCGGCGACGCGGTGCGCGCCGTGCAGCAGTTCGGACTCGTGCGATCGCCGGGGGAGGACCCGCTGGTCGTGGACGGGGACTTCGGCCCGATCACGAAAGAGCGCGTCGAGTTCTTCCAGGAGTCGTGGGGCCTCACCATCGACGGTATCGCCGGCCGCGAGACCTGGTCGTTCTTCAGCACGTTCCTGCCGGGCGAGCGCCCGTGGGCCCTCGTGAAGCAGGGTTCGTCGCAGGCCACGAACTGGCGCGTCCTCGCTGCGCAGCACCTGTTGCGTGCGCGCGGTGCGACCATCGCCGCGGACGGCGCGTTCGGTCCAGAGAGCGGGCAGGCGGTGAAGACCTTCCAGCAGACGCTGCGCGCCGTCGAGATCTCGACCACTCTCGGCCAGCTCGACTGGCCGAGCCTCATCCTCGCCGTGAAGCAGGGCGATGGCCCCGGCGGGGCTGAGGGCGAGGCCGTGCGGGCGGTGCAGACGCTCCTCGCCGGGCTCACCGTCGACGGTGATTTCGGCCCGGCCACCGACGCCGCCGTCCGCGAGTTCCAGCAGCTGTTCGCGCCGCCCGTCGACGGGATCGTGGGTCCGGTGACCTGGCACACGCTGATGCTGCGGCTCTTCGAATGACCGACGCAGGCCCGGGTGCCGCTCCCTGCGCGGGTGGCGCCCGGGCGTGCGGAGCCGCGGCACTACGCTGAGAACGTGACGACCGGACGCGACGACGACGCCCTCACCTGGGACGGCGACGACGATCCCACGCTCGACCACGGCGCGGCCAGCGATGAGGGGGACGGGTCCGAGACTTCGGCCCACTCCTCCCCGGCTGAACTCCCGAAGGGTTTCACCGCCGTCGGCAAGGGCAGCGAGACGCTGGGCTCCGCGGACGCGCCGGTCGCAGCATCCGTCTCAAAGACGCCTTCCCACGCTCCGGCGGCAACGCGCGACCGCCAGCCGATGGGCAACGGCGCGCTGATCGCGTTCGGCGTGCTCGGCGGCGTGTACACCCTCTACGCGATCGGCTGGCTGATCGGCGGCCTGCGCCTGCAGGGCAAGGCGCAGTACCTCGTGATGGACGTGATGTACCAGGGGAGTCTGTGGCTCGCGGTGCTCGCCCCGCTGCTGTGGTTCGCCACGACCCTGCTGCTCACCCGCTCGTCGCGCGCCTGGGTGCGGTTCGCGTGGCTCGCGGCGGGAGTGGTGCTGCTCCTGCCATGGCCCTTCGTGATGATCGGGGCGATCGGACAATGAGCGATGAGATGACGGATGCTGCGCCCCCGGTCGCGAGACGCGGCAAGACGCCCACCTGGCTCGTGGCCGCGATCTCGGGTGTCGTCGGGCTGTTCTACGCGTACGCCGTCTGGAACGCGGTGGGCAACCTCGTCGCCACGCTCGGCGTGTTCGCCGACGCCGGCCTCACCCTCAATGCTCTCGGGTGGTTCATCTGGATCTTCGCCGCCGTGTTCCCGCTCCTGGTGTGGGGCGGAGCCTTCGCGATCGGATACCGGCGCTCCCCGCACGAACTGCTGCTCGTGATGCTCACCGGCCTCGCGCTCGTGGCCGTCTTCTGGCTGAACGTCGTCGCGTACACGACCCTCGACTCTGCGTCGTTCCTGGGCTGAGCCGCCGGCTGCCGTCACACGGTCGGGCACGTCGCCGCGCGGGCGGTAGGCTGGCACAGGCCTCGCCCCCCGACGGCGTGCGGCGCGGCATCCGGTTCTGCTCCGCGCGTTCGCGCACCGCCCCACTAAGGAACACCCGTGCCGAAGCCTGTCGTCCTCATCGCCGAAGAGCTCTCTCCCGCCACGATCGACGCCCTCGGGCCCGACTTCGACGTGCGCAACGTCGACGGCACCGACCGTCCCGCGCTGCTCGAGGCTCTCGCCGACGCCAACGCGGTGCTGATCCGCTCGGCGACGAAGATCGACGCCGAGGCGATCGCCGCGGCGCCCGTCCTCAAGGTCGTCGCCCGCGCCGGCGTCGGGCTCGACAACGTCGACATCAAGACGGCCACCACCGCCGGTGTCATGGTCGTGAACGCCCCGACTTCCAACATCATCTCGGCGGCCGAGCTGACCGTCGGCCACATCCTGAGCCTCGCGCGCCGGATCCCCGCCGCGCACGCCTCGCTCGCAGGCGGCGCGTGGAAGCGTAGCTCGTACACCGGCACCGAGCTGTTCGAGAAGACGGTCGGCATCATCGGCCTGGGCCGCATCGGCGCCCTGATCACCGCCCGCCTCCAGGCGTTCGACGTCCGCGTCATCGCGTACGACCCCTACGTCACGAGCGCTCGCGCGCAGCAGCTGGGCGTGCAGCTGGTCACGCTCGACGAGCTGCTCGCGCAGAGCGACTTCGTCACGATCCACATGCCGAAGACCCCCGAGACGACGGGCATGATCGGCGCCGAGCAGTTCAAGATCATGAAGCCGACCGCGTACGTCGTGAACGTCGCGCGCGGCGGACTCATCGACGAGGAGGCGCTGCACGCCGCCCTGACCGCGGGCGAGATCGCCGGTGCGGGTCTCGACGTCTTCACATCGGAGCCGCCGGCGGACGGCGGCACCGCGGCGGCCCTGCTGGACCTGCCCAATGTCGTCGTCACGCCGCACCTCGGTGCCTCCACCGAGGAGGCTCAGGAGAAGGCGGGTGTCTCGGTCGCGAAGTCGGTGCGTCTCGCTCTCGGCGGAGAGCTGGTTCCGGATGCCGTCAACGTCGCGGGCGGCGTCATCGACCCGTACGTGCGCCCCGGCATACCGCTGGTCGAGAAGCTCGGCCAGATCTTCTCGGCGCTCGCCCGGTCGCCCCTCACGAGCCTCGACGTCGAGGTGCACGGCGAGCTGCAGGCCTACGACGTCAGCGTGCTCAAGCTCGCCGCGCTCAAGGGCGTCTTCACGAACATCGTCAGCGAGACGGTGTCGTATGTGAACGCGCCGCTGCTCGCCGAGCAGCGCGGCGTCGAGGTGCGTCTGCTCGTCGACGACGACAGCCCCGAGTACCGCAATGTCATCACACTGCGCGGCGCCCTGTCGGACGGCTCGCAACTCGCGATCTCGGGCACGCTCACGGGGCCGAAGCAGGTCGAGAAGCTCGTGGGCATCAACGACTATGCGATCGAGCTGCCGATCGAGACCAACCACGTCGTCATGCTCTACACCGACCGCCCCGGCATCGTGGCGATCTACGGCCAGAAGTTCGGCGAGGCGGGCATCAACATCGCCGGCATGCAGATCGCGCGCCAGACGGCCGGCGGCCAGGCGCTCTCGGTGCTCACGGTCGACTCGCCCGTGCCCGACGCCCTCCTCGACGAGGTGAGCACGGCGATCCAGGCCGATCTGTTCCGCCAGATCGAGATCACCGAGTCCTGATTCCAGGATGGATGCTGCGTCTCTGAGCCCCCGGAGGGGCCGGGGTTGCGGCATCCGTCTGCCATCCGCCGACGGCCGGCCCGACGGGCCCGTTCAGGGGCGGGTGGCGCGCTCGACGAGCGCGACGAGGGCGTCGAGCGCCTCGCCGCGCGGGACCGGGCCGGGGATCGACCCGCCCGACAGAGCGTTGTTGAAGTAGAGGCCATCGCTCACGAGCATCACGAGGTCGAGGGCCGTCGCGTCCTTCGTGTGGGGCTCGAGCACGGCCGCCCAGTCATCGCGGGTCTGCCGCAGCGCATCGCTCGCTGAGGCGTCGCCGCCCTGAGCGAGACGCGAGGTCGCGAGGATCGCGCGGTCGATCGGGTCGTTCGCCATGACCGACGTGTGCAGGAAGTAGGCGATGGGGCCTTCAGGCGCCGCCGCCATGAGGTCGGCGTCCTCCTGGACCAGCGCGCGCAGCCGCTCGATCAGCGCGGCCGCGAGTGCCTCCTTCGTGCCGAAATGGTAGAGCAGGCCGCCTTTCGACACGCCCGCGGCCTTGGCAGTGGCGTCCATGGTGGCCGCTCGCTCGCCCTCCTCGATGAGGATCTGCTCGAAGGCGTCGAGCACCTTCTCGCGGGCGAGGGGAGGGCGGCTCATGGCCTCGATGGTATCGACATGTGTCGCAGCATCCTGTTACTATACCGGCTGGACGGTATAGAAATGATGACTCTCACTCAAGAACTCTCGCTCGCCGACGCACAGGCCCGGAAGGTCGGCTGGCGCGGTTGGGCGGCGCTGGTCGTGCTCATGCTGCCGGTGCTGCTCGTCTCGGTCGACAACACGGTGCTGAGTTTCGCGCTGCCGTCGATCGCCCTCGAGCTGGGGCCCTCGAGCGCCCAGCAGCTGTGGATCATCGACGCGTATCCGCTCGTTCTGGCGGGCCTGCTCGTCACGATGGGCACGCTCGGCGACAGGTTCGGGCGGCGACGGATGCTGCTCATCGGCGCGACCGGCTTCGCCGCCGTCTCCGTGCTCGCGGCTTTCGCGCCGAGCGCCGCGTGGCTCATCGCCGCTCGCGCGGCGATGGGCGTGTTCGGCGCGATGCTGATGCCGTCGACGCTCTCGCTGCTGCGCAGCATCTTCACCGACCGTGATCAGCGGCGCCTCGCGATCGCGGTGTGGGCGTCGATGTTCTCCGCCGGTGCGGCGCTCGGCCCGATCGTCGGCGGACTGCTGCTCGAGCACTTCTCGTGGGGCTCGGTGTTCCTCCTCTCGGTCCCCGTGCTCATCCCGCTGCTGGTGCTCGCGCCGCTTCTCGTGCCCGAGAGCCGCGACCCGAGGCCGGGCCGCATCGATCCGCTGAGCATCGTGCTGTCGATGGCCACGATGATCCCGATCGTCTATGGAATGAAGGAGCTCGCGGTGCACGGGTTCGCGGTCGCGGCGTGGCTGCCGATGCTCGTCGGTCTCGGCTTCGGGGTGCTCTTCGTCCGCCGGCAGCTGCGTGCCACGAGTCCGATGCTCGACATGCGCCTGTTCGGCCTCGGCACCTTCAGCGGTGCGCTGCTGGTGAACCTGCTCAGCGTGATCGCGCTTGTCGGCTTCCTGTTCTTCGTCGCGCAGCACCTGCAGCTCATCGTGGGTCTGTCGCCCATGCAGGCAGGGCTGGCACTCGTCCCCGGACTCGCGATGATGATCCTGGCGGGCCTCGCGGTCGTGCCGATCTCGAAGAAGTGGCCTGCCCGCGTCGTGGTGCCGGCTGCGCTCGTGTTCTCGGTCGCGGGCTACATCGCCGTGGCATTCGCCACCGGCCCCGACAGTGTGGGCACGCTTGCCGTGGCGTTCATCTCGCTCGGCATCGGCATCGGCGCAGCCGAGACCGTCTCGAACGAGCTGGTCCTCTCGAGTGCACCGCCGGCGAAGGCCGGTGCTGCCAGCGCCGTCTCCGAGACCGCGTACGAGCTGGGTGCTGTTCTCGGCACAACAGTGCTGGGCGGCATCCTGACCGCGCTCTACCGGTCGAATCTCGTGGTGCCGGACGGCGTGACGGATGCCGCGGCCGCGTCCGCGTCCGAGACCCTCGCCGGTGCGGTGCACGCCGCAGACCAGATCGGCGGGGCGACCGGCCAGGCGCTCTTCGAGGCGGCGGCGACCGCGTTCGACGCGGGCGTGACCGTCACGGCCCTCATCGGGGCGGCCCTCGTGGTCGGCGCGGGGGTCATCGCGGCCACTACCCTGGGAGGGTCCCGCCAGAAGTCATAGGAGCACCATGTCGCGCGTCGTGAAACTGGCCGTCATCCCGGGTGACGGCATCGGTCCGGAGGTCATCGCCGAAGCGGAGAAGGTGCTCGACGCCGCGACCGCGGGCAGTGGCATCCGTTTCGAGAAGACGCGGTACTCGCTCGGTGCCGGGCGCTTCCTCGAGACCGGCGACACGCTCACGGACGACGACCTCGACGCGATCAAGCACCACGATGCGATCCTGCTGGGCGCCGTCGGGGGAGTGCCGGGTGACCCGCGGCTGAAGAACGCGAACATCGAGCGCGGACTGCTGCTGAAGCTGCGCTTCGAGCTGGACCACTACGTCAACCTGCGGCCGTCGAAGCTGTACCCGGGTGTGCCGGGGCCGCTGGCCGAGCCGGGTGATATCGACTTCGTCGTCGTCCGCGAGGGCACCGAGGGGCCGTACGTCGGGAACGGCGGCTCGATCCGCACGGGCACGCCGCACGAGGTCGCGAACGAGACCTCGGTGAACACCGCCTTCGGGGTGGAGCGCGTCGTGCGCTACGCCTTCGATCTCGCCGAGCGCCGCCGCAAGAAGCTCACGCTCGTGCACAAGACCAACGTGCTCGTGCACGCCGGCGGCATCTGGAAGCGCCTCGTGGACGAGGTGGCGCGGGAGCACCCGGACGTGACCGTAGACTATGTGCACGTCGACGCGGCCACCATCTATCTGGTCACGAACCCAGGTCGTTTCGACGTGATCGTCACCGACAACCTCTTCGGCGACATCCTCACCGACCTGGCCGGCGCCGTCACCGGTGGCATCGGCCTCGCAGCCTCGGGCAACATCAACCCCGACGGCGCGTTCCCCTCGATGTTCGAGCCCGTGCACGGATCGGCGCCCGACATCGCAGGACAGCAGAAGGCCGATCCCACGGCCGCGATCCTCTCCGTCTCACTGCTGCTCGATCACCTCGGGCTCACCGACGAGGCACAGCGCGTCACCACGGCTGTCGAGGAGGACATCGCGAGCCGGGGCACGGCATCGCGCACCACCGCGCAGATCGGCGACGCCATCGCCGCCCGACTCCAGGCGTAACCTGGATCCCGCAAGCGCCTCCACCCTCGCGGATCCGTCCGCACGAAAGCACAGGCCGTCATGACCCTCATCGATTCCGACCCCGACACCGGACTCGCGCCGCTCGAGTTCACCGTCAACCGCAACCTGCAGGCGAAGACCACGCAGCAACGCGAGGAGATCCTCGCGAACCCCGGCTTCGGCACCAGCTTCACCGACCACATGGTCGACATCTGCTGGTCCGTCGGCGGTGGCTGGCACCGCCCGCGCGTCCAGCCGTACGGCCCGCTCTCGCTCGATCCCGCCGCGGCGGTCCTGCACTACGGTCAGGAGATCTTCGAGGGCATCAAGGCCTACCGCCACGCCGACGGCTCGATCCACACGTTCCGCCCCGACCAGAACGGCCGGCGCCTTCAGCGCTCCGCACGTCGCCTCGCGCTGCCCGAGCTGCCGGTGTCCTACTTCATCCAGTCGCTGCGCGAGCTCATCGCCGTCGACGGCGCCTGGGTGCCGTCCGGTGACGACCAGAGCCTGTACCTGCGTCCGTTCATGTTCGCCAAGGAGGCGTTCCTCGGCGTGCGTCCCGCGCACAAGGTCGGCTACTACGTGATCGCCTCACCCGCCGGCGCTTACTTCAAGGGTGGCGTGCAGCCGGTGTCGATCTGGCTCAGTGAGGACTACGCGCGCGCCGGTAAGGGCGGCACGGGTGCGGCCAAGACCGGCGGCAACTACGCCGCCAGCCTGCTGCCGCAGTCCGAGGCGTACGAGAACGAGTGCGACCAGGTCGTGTTCCTCGACCAGGACCGCAACGTCGAGGAGCTGGGCGGCATGAACGTCGTGTTCGTCTACAAGGACGGCACGATCGTCACCCCGCAGTCCGACTCGATCCTCGAGGGCATCACCCGCGACTCGATCCTGCAGCTCGCGACCGACCGCGGCCACAAGGTCGAGGGCCGCGCCGTGTCGTTCGACGAGTGGCGCCAGGGCGTCGCCTCCGGCGACATCGTCGAGGTGTTCGCGTGCGGCACCGCTGCCGTGCTCACCCCCATCGGCGTGCTCAAGGGGAAGGACTTCCTCGACGAGCAGCCGACCGGCCCGCTCGCGCTGTCGCTGCGCGAGGAGCTCACCGACATCCAGTACGGGCGCCGTGAAGACAAGCACGGCTGGCTCGTGCGCCTCGACGCCTGACCGATCTCGAACGAAGGCCCGCGGGAGACCGCGGGCCTTCGTTCGTCGGAGCAGGTGGCTAGGCTGAGCCCGTGAGGATCGCGCGCTTCAGCCACAACGACGCCATCAGATTCGGGATCGTCGACGAGGGCGAGCTGGTCGTCCTCGCGGGCGACCCCATGTTCGCCGGCTACGAGACCACGGGGGAGCGCGTGCCGCTCGCCGACGTCGCGCTGCTCGCGCCGGTGATCCCGCGCTCCAAGATCGTGGCGGTCGGCCGCAACTACCGCGACCACGCGGCCGAGCTCGGCAACGACGTGCCCGCGTCGCCGATGCTGTTCTTCAAGCCGAACACCTCGGTGATCGGCCCCGGCGACGCCGTGGTTCTGCCGAAGGGGTCGGACTTCATCAGCTTCGAGGGCGAGCTCGCCGCGGTCATCGGCCGCATCGCGAAGAACGTGTCCGCCGAGAACGCGCTCGACTACGTGTTCGGCTACACGATCGCCAACGACCTCACCGCTCGCGACTGGCAGAAGTCCGATGGTCAGTGGGCGCGGGCCAAGGGGTTCGACACGTCGTGCCCACTGGGCCCGGCGATCGAGACCGACTTCGACGTGACCGGCCCCGCCGTGATCACGACGCGACTCAACGGCGAGGTCCGCCAGCAGGGTCCGATCAGCGACATGGTCTTCTCCCTCGCGGACGTCATCGCCTTCGCCTCCGCCGCCTTCACACTGCTCCCGGGCGACGTGATCCTGACCGGCACACCTGCCGGCGTCGGCCAGATCAGCGCGGGCGACACCGTCGAGGTCGAGATCACCGGGCTCGGGACGCTCCGCAATCCCGCCCGCGATGCCTGAGACCGGGTCAGAACCGGCGGTCGACCTCGCGCCGACCGCCGAAGAGATCGCCCGCGTCCAGCGACGCACGGTATGGGTGCTGTCGGGCGGGCAGGTACTGGGCGGCCTCGCATTCGGTGCGACGCTGTCGCTCGGCGCTGTGCTCGCGGCCGAGCTGTCGGGCGAGGACGCGTTCTCCGGCCTGGCAGCGGCAGCGGTCACGTTCGGCACGGCGCTCACGGCCGTGCCGCTGGCGGCGATCGCCCACCGCCGCGGTCGCCGGCGCTCGCTCACGACCGGTATGGCGGTCGCGCTCATCGGCGTCGGCCTCGTCATCCTCGCCGTCGCCCTGCGGTCGTTTCCGGTGCTGCTCGGCGGCTTCCTCATCATCGGCTCGGGTCAGGCCGCGAATCTGCAGTCCCGCTTCGCCGCGGCGGATCTGGCGACGGATGCCTCGCGTGGGCGCGATCTGTCGATCGTGGTGTGGGCCACCACTGTGGGCGCGGTCCTCGGCCCCAACCTCACCGGCCCCGGCGAGGTGATCGGCGGGGCGATCGGAATGCCCCCGCTGACGGGAGCGTACCTGTTCACCGTCATCGCGCAGGGGCTCGCCATCATCCTGTATCTGGTCGCGATGCGTCCCGATCCGCTACTGCTCGCGCAGCGCGTGGTGGCCTCCGCGAAGGCGGGAAGCCGCGCGATCGCCAAGGCGGATAGTCCGGTGGCCGCTCGGTACGCGATCTTCGCGGTCGCCGCGGCGCACGGCACGATGGTGTCGGTCATGGCGATGACGCCCGTGCACCTGGCGCATCTGACGCACGAGGCGTCGGAGGCGGCGACGCTGTCGATCATCGGCCTCACGATCAGCCTGCACATCGCCGGCATGTACGTGCTGTCACCGGTCTTCGGCATCCTCGCCGACAAGGCGGGTCGAGTTCCCACGATCCTCATCGGACAGGTGCTGCTAGCCGCTGCGCTGCTGACTGCGTCGTTCGGTCAGGCGTCGACCACGGCGGTCACCGTCGCCCTCGTTCTGCTCGGCCTCGGCTGGAGCGCCACGACGGTCGCCGGGTCCACGCTGCTGACCGAATCCTCGTCAGAGGCGCTGCGGACCAGGCGCCAGGGCATCAGCGACTTCACCATGAGCATCGTCGGCGGCGTCGGCGCGATCGCCGCCGGCGCGCTGCTGGGCTGGATCGGCTACGGCGGCCTCGCCCTTGTCGTCCTGGTGCTCGTCGCCGCGTCGGTGCTGCTCTCGCCGCTCGGTTGGCGGGCGTCGGCCGCGAGGGCATCGGACACCGCGTCGGGTGCCTGACCGCCGCCCGACGCGAGGCGCAGAACCGCGCCCTCGACGAGGTCCGTGACGATGGCTGACTCGAGGTCGTCGCCGAGCTTGGTCATCTCGGGACGCGGCGGCGGCATCCGCCCGGCGGCGTGCGGCCGAGGTGGCCGGTCATGCGGCCTCCGTCGTGCATGGCCTGGCTGACCCGCGTCGGCGGTCTGCGCAGTCGTCCGGGTGCCTCGAGGGCGTGTCGTCAGTGGCCCAGCGCCGCGAGCGCGAGGTCGACGTCATCGGCGTCGTTGAACACGTGGAACGCCACGCGAGCGCGGCCAGACCGACCGGATGCGGTGATCTCCGCGGTCGCGAGACGTGCGAGATCCCACCCCTCTGGATCGTCCCACGTGACGATCGCCGACGCACGCTCGGGCTGTGCGAGGCCGAGCCCGGTGCGGAACGCCGCGGCGAGCCCGGTCGCGTGCTCGTGGAGTTCGGCGGGATCGAGCGAGGCGAACAGCTCGAGAGCGGGCGCCGCGCCGACGAACGCCTGCCAGGCCGGCGACACGTCGAAGCGGCGGGCGTCGGCGGCCAGGGCCACCTCCCCGCCGTAGCACGACGACCACGGGTCGTCTCCGGCGTACCAGCCGGCGTTCAGCGGCGTCATCCGCGCGCCCAGGCGGTGCGACACCGTGAGGAACGACACGCCGCGCGGCGCGCACAGCCACTTGTACGCGTGGCAGACGACGGCATCGAAGACGGATGCCTCGACCCGCAGCCATCCGACAGCCTGGGTCGCGTCACACAGCGTGAGCGCGTCGTGCGCCGCCGCGGCAGCCGCGATGGCCGCGGCGTCCGCCACCTCGCCGGTCGCGGACTGCACCACCGAGAAGGCCACCAGGGCCGTGGTCGGACGAACATGCGCCGCCAGGTCGGCGAGCGGTGCGGTGCGCACGACGAGCTCACGCCCGGCGTGGATGAACGGCAGCACGAGGGACGAGAATTCGCCGTCGGGCACGAGCACCTCCGCTCCCTGCGGGAGCGCGGACGCCACCATCCCCGCCGCGACCGAGGTCTGCGAGCCGATGGCCACCCGCTCGGCACCGACGCCGACGAGCGACGCGAACAGCGTGCGCGAGCGTTCCACCGCCGCGCAGTACGCGGCGAGGTCCGGGCGCCCGGAGGCAGAGGCGTCGAGGTCGGCGAGCACGGCGCGTCGCGTCGCGCGGCTGGGCAGGCCCACCGTGCACGCCGCGAGGTAGTCGCGGCCGCCCGCGAACTCTCGCCGGGCGACATCGAGAGGGGGGCAAGGAGCGATCGCGGTCATGGATCCAGAGTGGAGGGTGGTGATTGCTTGCGTCTACGACAGGTGTCACATGCATCGCATAACGGGCGCTTATGATTCAAGCATGGCTGATCCTTGGGATGACGACCCCGGCTTCGACGCCCGCGAACTCCGCGTCGTGAAAGCGATCGCCGACGAGGGTTCCATCACGGGCGCCGCCCTCGCCCTCGGATACAGCCAGCCCGCGGTGAGCCAGCAGCTCAAGCGACTCGAGCAGCGCCTCGCAGTGGCGATCGTCGAACGCGTCGGTCGCAGCGTCCGCCTCACCGACGCGGGTCGCATCCTCGCGCGCCACGCCCCGGCCGTGACGACGGCATTGGATGCCGCCGCCGGCGAACTCGCCGAGCTCCGCGGCCTGCGCTCCGCACGGGTGCGGCTCGTCGGGTTCCCCTCCGCGTCGCCCACGATCGTGCCGCGCCTGCTCGCGGACCTCGCGCAGCGCCATCCGGGAATCTCCCTCACGTACGTCGAGGCCGAACCGCCCGAGGCGGTCGAGGCGGTCCGCGAAGACCGCACCGACATCGCCCTCACGTTCAGCTACCCGGGCGACCGCGACGACCCGCACGGGTCGAGCGCCCGCGGCCTCGCCGTGCACACCGTGGGCGCCGACGAGCTGCTCGCGGTACTCCCGGCTGAGCATCCTGCGGCGACCGCGGACATCATCGACGTCGCGACCCTCGAGAACGACGACTGGATCGCCGGCTGTCCACGCTGCCGGGGGCACCTGCTCGAGCTGTGCGGGCGCGCCGGGTTCGCGCCGCGCATCGCGTTCGAGACAGACAACTTCGTCGCCGTCGAAGGGCTCGTCGCACAGGGGATCGGTGTCGCGACACTGCCGCGGATGGCGGTCGAGTCCTTCCCCCAGCTGCCCGGGGTGGCCGTCGTGCCGCTGCCGGCCGGGGAGCAGCGCCGCATCCACACCGTCACGGCGCGCGGCGCGGATCGCGTGCCGGCTGTGCGGGCGACGCTGAACGCCCTCGCGCGGCTGATCGCCGAGCCCGCGGACGAGCCGGGTCCCGCAGCATCCCGCAACTAGACTTGAGGGCGATGTCTTCTTCGCCTGATCCCCGCACCACGACCGCCACCGGCACCGACGTCCGCGTCCGCTTCTGCCCCTCGCCGACCGGTCTTCCGCACGTCGGACTCATCCGCACGGTGCTGTTCAACTGGGCGTATGCGCGTCACACGGGCGGCAAGCTCGTGTTCCGCATCGAAGACACCGACGCGGCGCGCGACAGCGAGGACAGCTATCACCAGCTTCTCGACGCCCTGCGCTGGCTCAAGATCGACTGGGACGAGGGCGTCGAGGTCGGCGGTCCGCACGGGCCGTACCGCCAGTCGCAGCGCCACCACATCTACCGCGAAGTGCTCGACAGGCTCATCGCCTCCGGCGCCGTGTACGAGAGCTACTCGACGCCCGAAGAGATCGACGCCCGCAACGAGGCGAACGGCCGCGCGAAGCAGCTCGGCTACGACAACCACGACCGCGACCTCACCGATCAGCAGAAGGCCGACTTCCGTGCCGAGGGTCGCGAGCCCGCCTGGCGGCTGCGCGTGCCGGATGAGGACCTCACCTACGTCGACCTCATCCGTGGCGAGGTCACCTTCCCGGCGGGCTCGTTCCCGGACTTCGTGCTCGTGCGTGCGGGCGGAGTGCCGCTCTATCCGTTCGTGAACCCCGTCGACGACGCGCTGATGGGTATCACGCACGTCATCCGCGGCGAGGACCTCATGCCCTCGACCGCTCGACAGCTGGCGCTGTACCGCGCGCTGGTGGATGCCGGCGTCACGACCTTCGTTCCGCGCTTCGCGCACATGCCGCTCGTGCTCGGCGAAGAGGGCAACAAGAAGCTCTCCAAGCGCGACCCGAAAGCCGATCTGTTCCTGCAGCGCGACAAGGGCTTCATCCACGAGGGTCTGCTCAACTACCTCGCCCTGCTCGGCTGGTCCATCGGTCCGGACCGCGACGTGTTCTCGCTCGATGAGCTCGTCGCCGCCTTCGACATCGTCGACGTCAACCCGAATCCGGCTCGCTTCGACCAGAAGAAGGCAGAGTCGATCAACGGCGACCACATCCGGATGCTGCAGCCCGGCGATTTCGCCGACCGCCTGGTGCCGTACCTGGCCGCGGCTGGTGTGGTCGACGAGGACCCGACGGCGGCGCAGCGGGCCATGCTCGCCGCCGCTGCGCCGCTCGTGCAGGAGCGCATGCAGCTGCTCGGGGACGCCCCGGGACTGCTCGGCTTCCTGTTCTCCGACGTGGTCGCCTACCAGGACGACGCCCTCGCGTCGCTTCCCGCGAACGCGAACGAGGTGCTGGTCGCCTCCGTCGGCGCGCTCGAGGTCGTTCCCGACACGGAGTTCACGGCCGCGGCCGTGCAGGACGCCCTCGCCGGCGCCCTCATCTCGCCGGTGGAGGAGGGCGGACTCGGCCTGAAGCCTCGCGTCGCCTACGGCCCTCTGCGCGTCGCGCTGAGCGGCCGCCGGGTGTCGCCGCCACTGTTCGAGTCGATGGAGCTGCTCGGCAAGTCGAAGTCGATCCGCCGGCTCGGAGCATTGCTCGACGCGCGCGGGTGACTGCTCGGTTTGGAGCACGTGCCGGCGTCGCGTAGACTCTATCCTCGGCACGGCTTCGGCTGACAGCCTTGGGGTATGGTGTAATTGGCAACACGGCTGATTCTGGTTCAGTTGTTCTTGGTTCGAGTCCAGGTACCCCAGCCATACGAAAACCCCCGCTCAGGCGGGGGTTTCTTGTCGTTCCGTCGAGCTTTGCCTGGGGCGTGCATCTCATCCAGCACCCTCTCCAGCACGGACACCGCCGCGTGCACCTCTCTCGTAGATGCCGTGCACGAAGGTGTGCAGGGTGAACCCGGGGTCGCCGTGCCCGAGGATCGCGGCCCCCGGCGCCGGGTCGGCGCCGTGCCCGATAAGGACTGACGCTGCCGTGCGCCGCGACGTGTCGCGGCGGGTGCGAGGCACGCCAGCGTCGGCGAGGATCTTCCGCCACTGCGACGAGTCTCCGTCGTCGGTGACGGGCGGCCGCAGCATGGCTTGTGGATCGGTGCCCAGCCTGATGCGGGTATCGAACGTCGTCACCTGAGGTGGCGAGCTACGTGCGGGTCAGCACGACAGCCGCTACGTCGTCGGTGAGCGTGACGGCGTCCAGGCTGGCGAGTAGCGGTGCGAGCCGTGCGCCGGCGTCGCCCTCACGGTCGATCGCTGCGAAGACCTGATTGAGCGCGTGGACGGTCCCGTCACCCAGATCCAGGGCGCCGTCGGTTACGGAGATCATTGAGTCTCCCGAAGCGAGGCGGGATCGACGGACAGTCCATTCGGCGTGCAATGAGAGTCCGAGAGGCATGCCGGTCGCCGGGAGGGGCTCGATGGTGCCGTCGGCGCGAAGCACCGCGGAGAGACCGTGGCCGGCATCCGCGTACTCGATTTCTCCTGATGACAGCTCGACCCGTGCCGCGAACGCCGTCGCGAAGGTCTGAGTGCGGCGGAAATCGTCATCGAGACGCCGATCGATGGACCGGAGGAGAGCGACCGGATCGACGTCGAGGTGACCTAGCGCCACCGCACGAACCGTCGCGGCGATGATGGCTCCTGCGACACCCTTGCCCATCGCGTCTGCGAGCAGCAGGGTCACATGAGAGCCGTCGTCGTGCCATGCGTAGAAATCGCCGCCCACGACCCCGATCGGGCGAGAGTGGGCTGCGATCGAGAATCCGTGAGCGAGCTTCCGGCTGGCGGGCAAGAGAGCTCCCTGCACGCGGGCGGCGAGCTCCATCTCGGCGTTCGCGTGCAGCTCGCGCTCGACCCACGTGCCCATCTGGTCGAGAAGGAGCTGCTGGTCGGTGCCGAAGTCGCGAGGCTTCGTGTCGACGAGACACAGTGTGCCGACGAGCGGGCCTCCCGCGACGCTGAGCGGGCGGCCCGCATAGAACCGCACGTGCCGTTCGCCCGTCACGCTCTCCTTCCAGGAGAAACGGTCGTCGTCTGCGGCGTCGGGGACGACGAGGATCCCGGGCGATCTCACTGCGACGTCACAGAACGACACGTCGAGCGGTGTGTAAACCTCCGCGCCGGGCGGCTGTGGCGATTTCGTGAACTGACGCTCCGCGTCGATGAAGTTGATCTCGGCGACGGGGACGTCAAATACCTCTCGAGCGAGGCGGGTGATGCGGTCGAACCGCTCCTCGGGAGGCGTGCCGAAGATCTGCAGCTCGCGCAAACTCATGAGCCGGTCTGATTCGCTGCCTTCCATCACGCGCCCCACCCTAGCGATGCGATGTGTCCTGCCCGTGACGTCCCGCACCTCAGCACCGTGCGCCGCGTGTGCAATATGCTTCTGATCGTCCAGGCTCGACGACGCGGTCTTGCGCCGATCTTTGTGTAGTCGCCACAAGGAAGGAGCACAGTGGCTGCTCGCCGACTGACGGACGTTCTGTCGCGCGCCGCTCTGGGAAGGATCCTGGCGGGGGCTGCGGCAATCGTGCTCCTGTCGACAGCCTTGGCAGCCTCCCCCGCGGCTGCTGTCGCTCCGACCCCTCCGGTCGTCCCCGCCGAGCAGGCGCCACTCTCGCCGTCGTCAGGAGCGTACTTCGGGGTCACGCTCGACTGGAGCATCGACAACGCAGGGCTGGAGGCGGATCGGCTCGGGCTCACTCCGGCGGCATATGAGCACACCACCACACTCCCCATCACTGACGACGAGGAACGGTACCTCGGCGAGTTCTTCCGCCAGAGCCACGCCGAGGGATCGATCCCGATCGTCACGCTGCAGCCTGCCGGCGGCCTCGCGGACTTCGATCGGGAGGCGGCTCAAGAAGCCGTCGACTCGCTCGCCGCAAGTGGGAAGGGCGACCAGCCCTTCTACGTCCGGTTTGCGCCCGACATGAACGCGAGCTGGGTCCCGTGGGGTCAGGAGCCCGCGGCGTATGTCGCAGCGTTCCGGCTGTTCGCCGACACTCTGCACGCATCCCTGCCCGATGCTGCACTCGTCTGGTCGCCACTCGCGGGCGAGTCGTACCCGTTCGCCGATCCGCGCGCAGTTCACGAGGCAGGCCTTGATACGAACGCTGACGGGCGCCTCGGCTTCGGCGACGACCCCTACGGCCCGTATTACCCGGGGCGTTCGTACGTCGACTGGGTCGGTCTCGCCGCGTATCACGACGCCAGCGGCGGTGGACCGCCCGTCAACGCGATCCCGGCAGAGGGCACGCTCCTCTCCGACCTGTCGGGCCGAGGGGCTCTCGACTTCTACGGACGGTTCGCCGCCGCGACCCGGACGCCTATGCTCCTTGAGACCGCGGCGCTGTACTCACCCGGCAGCGGAGGTGCGACCGCTCTCGCGATCAAACGAGCGTGGTGGCAGCAGAGCATCGACGCTCTCACCAGCGGCGACTACCCGCTGATCGACGTCGCGCTGTGGCGGGACTCCTCGTCACGGCGCGTCGCGGTGGGGGAGGTGGTCATCGATTGGAGCATCTCGAGCGATCCCGCTGTCGCGGCCGCGTTCCGGGCCGACGTGGAGCGCGGGCCGCTCGTGTTCGGCCCCGTTTACACACCCTCGGGCGTCCGCACGGCGACGGCGAACGGCCTGACGATCTCGGGCGCGCCGGCCTGGGCCGTCGTCGTCATCGTGCTCGCCGCAACGGCGTTCCTGCTCGTGTGGGGGCTGCGGCGCGGCAGAGTCGGGAGTCTCGCCTACATTGGGCCCCCTAACCGCGACCTTCGCATCGATCTGCTGCGCGGTGTCGCGATCGTCTTCGTCGTCGTCAATCACCTCGCGCTGACATCGCTCCTGCAGAACGCGACACAGGAGGCGATCGGCGTCGTGTCCGGTGCGGAGCTGTTCGTCCTGCTCTCGGGCGCCGTTCTCGGTATGGTGTATCGCCCGAAGCTCGTGGCTGGCGGAGTCGGGGAGGTGACGGTCCGCACGACGCAACGGGCGTGGAAACTGTACGTGACGGCGCTCGTCGTCGTGATGATAATCGGCGCGTTGAGCCTGCTGCCTTTCCTCAACACCACACCTGTGACGACATTCACCGATCAGGGTACGGGCGCTGCCGGCAGCGAGGCGACGGGGCGCATCTACGAGCTCTACGCCAACTTCGAGACGCTCCTGCGCTACCCCGTGGACCCCTCGATCGTCGTCGACATCGCGCTGCTCCGGCTCGGCCCCTGGCAGGTCAACGTGCTCGGCCTCTACGTGGTGATGCTCGCGCTCTCACCGCTGATCCTGTGGGCGCTCTCGAGGCGCAATTGGGCGCTCGTACTCGCTGTCAGCTGGGCCGTCTATGTGATCGAACGATTCCTCTCGATCCGCGTCCTCCCCTCGCAATTCGAGGACTCGTTCCCTCTGCTCACCTGGCAGGTGCTGTTCGTCACCGGTACCGTCGCCGGGTTCCACCGACGGGAGATCCTCGTCTGGTTCCAGACGAGGATCGGCTCGATCGCATTGGGCCTGTGCGTCCTGGCGACGGTGGCGCTGGCCGTCTTCTCGTGGAACAACCCATACCTCTCGAGCGCGTACGATATGCGCCTCGGACTCGTCCCGTCCAACGCCTACGCCTCCATATACTCGAGCCTGTTCGAGCGGACGACGCTGGAGCCCGGACGGCTCCTCAACGTCTTCCTCGTGACGATCACGGCGTACGCGCTGCTGAGCGTGCTGTGGAAGCCGGTGAATCGACTGTTCGGCTGGTTCTTCCTCCCCCTTGGGCAGGCCACGCTGTACGTGTTCATCATGCACGTGTTCTTCGTCCTGCTGGTGGCCAACGTCCCCGTCCTCCACGAAGGGAATGTCCTCATCGACACGCTCGCGTACCTCGTCGTGCTCGCCCTGCTGTGGGTCATGGTCAAGACGCGCTTCCTCTTCGTGGTGGTGCCCCGGTGAGCGCCTTCGAGGGGCCCGCAGAGGTCGACACACAGAGCACCCTCGCATCGCCGGGGCGCATGCTCCTGCTTCGTGTCATCGTCGTGCTCACGCTTGTGCTCGGCATCAACTACGTGGCGTGGCGGTGGCTCGACTCACTCAACTGGAGCGCGTGGTGGATCGCCGTGCCGCTCGTGATCGCAGAGACCTACAGCCTCGTCGACGTGGGCCTGTTCGGCATGACGATGTGGCGCGCGCGGGGCCGCCCCGCGCCTCCTGCTCCCGATCCCGACGCGACGGTGGACGTCTTCATCACGACCTACAACGAGCCGATCGACCTCGTCATGACGACGGCCCTCGCCGCCAAGGCGGTGCGCTTCCCGCACAGCACCTGGGTGCTCGACGACGGTGACCGCCCGGGGATGCGCGCCGCAGCGGAAGAGGCGGGGATCGGCTACATCACGCGCTCTGAAGTCTGGACGGAAGACGTCCCTCGGCATGCCAAGGCCGGCAACCTCAACAACGCGCTCGAGCAGACGACGAGTGAGTTCATCCTCATCCTCGACGCCGATCAGATCCCGCATGCGGAGATCCTGGAGCACACGCTGGGCTACTTCCGCGACGAAAAGGTCGCGCTCGTGCAGACGCCGCAGGTCTTCTCCAACGTCGCGACCGGCGACCCACTCGGCAGCCAGGCCCCGCTTTTCTACGGGCCGATCCAGCAGGGCAAGGACGGCTGGAATGCGGCGTTCTTCTGCGGATCCAATGCTGTGCTGCGCCGCGAGGCCCTGATGCAGCTCGGCATCGTGGGTTACGTGCGCGATCTCGACAAGCGCCTCGCCGCCGCGCTGCGGGCAGGATCCCGCGCCGTCACGAAAGCCGTGGCACACCCAGCGGCGAAAGATCCCGCAGTCCGTACCGCACTAGACGACGTCGCTGCGGCACTCGCACAGGCGCGCGCGGAGCTCGAGTCGGGGGCGTCCGTCGCGTCGATCACCTACGACCTGCACTCCCGTGTCGACGCCGCCGGCTACTCGCTCGTTGCTTCCGATGTCGCGGGGGTCGAAGCCGACCTAGCGGAGATCCGCGAACTCGCCCGGCTGCGCGGCGGGGACCAGTCGGATGCCGCACAGACTTACGTCGAAGACATCGTCATGGCACTGTCCGAGCGGGACCTCTCCCCGCTCAACGCACTCGAGTCCGTTCAGGCGATCCTGCAGACGATCGCCGTCGACCGGCCCGGTGAAGCACAGCCCGTGATGCCGCTCGCGACGATCTCGGTCACGGAGGACATGGCGACCTGTATGCGCCTGCACGGCCTCGGCTGGAAGAGTGTGTACCACCACGAGCTCCTCGCCGACGGCCTGGCCCCGGAAGACCTCGGAACCATGCTCACGCAGCGGCTGCGATGGGCGCAGGGGACGATGCAGGTGTTCCTGCGCGAGAACCCCCTCGTTCAGCGCGCCCTGTCGGTGCCGCAGCGCCTCATGTACTTCGCCACCATGTGGAGCTACTTGAGCGGCTATGCGTCGGTCGTGTACATCTCCGCGCCGATCATCTACCTCGTGCTCGGCATCCTTCCAGTATCGACGACCGCTTTCGAGTTCTTCGTGCGGTTCATCCCTTTCATGCTGGTGAACCAGCTGCTCTTCCTCGTGGCGGCGAAAGGCACGCCGACGTGGCGCGGACAGCAGTACAGCCTCGCGCTGTTCCCCGTCTGGATCAAGGCGTGCCGAACGGCGTTCGACAACGTCGTGCTGCGCATCCCGCTCGGCTTCGCCGTGACGCCGAAGACACGCCCGCAGATGAACGGACCGCAGTGGCACCTGATCCGTGTGCAACTGATCGTGATGGCGATACTCGTGCTCGCGATCGTCGTCGGGACGCTCCACATGATCTTCAGCGGGGCGGATCCGGTCGGCACGCTCGTCAACGTGGGGTGGGCGGTCTTCGACCTCGTGATCCTGAGCGTGCTCTTGAGCGCGGTGACCTACACCGGCTTCGAGCCGGAGACCGATGAAGAGAAGGGGGCCGTCGATGCAGTTCGAGGTTGAGGACAGAGGATCAGGGGTCGCGATCGTGCGCGCGGTCGGCAAACTCAATCTGATCAGCGCACCGGTACTCCGGTCGGTCGTGACGCGGGCTATCGCCGACCACGGGAATCGCATCGTCGTCGACCTGGCCGGGGTGGAGTTCATCGACTCGTCGGGGCTCGGCGCACTGGTGGGATGCCTGAAGGCGGCGCGGCAGGCCGACGGGGACCTCCGGATCGCGCGGCCGACCGATCAGGTATTGATGGTGCTTCGCCTATCGAGCCTGGATCGGGTGCTCGCGAGCTATGCCTCGCCGGACGAGGCATACGGTGTCTGAACTGACGATCACGTTCCGCGCACCGCCCGACAGCGTCGATGTCGTCCACGCGGGGCTCGACGCGTTGTGGCGGAACGAACCGACGGTCGCCGGCCCTGATCGCTGGGCTTTCGAGACCGCCGTCATCGAACTCGCCTCCAACGTGCTGCAACACGCCTCGTCTCACGCGGCAATCCTCTGCAGTCTGCACGTCGTCGCGGACGCCGACGCGCTCCGAGCCGTGCTGACCGACTCCGCCGATGAGCCCGACATTGACATGCGCCCACGTGAGATGCCCGACCCGCTCGCTGAATCCGGCCGTGGCATCGCGCTCATCAACGCCCTCGTCGATGACTTCGACTATCGCCGCAGCGACCTCCAGAACATCTGGACGCTTACGCTCTCGCGCGCTGCTCCCGCTGCGTCGCCGTGAGTCACCGGGACGCCCGGGCGCATCGTCCCGCGCCCGCGACTGTTATCGGGTTCGAAACGATCGTGCCCTCGCCGACCGCGGACTCTCGGGGATCTGAGCGCCTACAGGGAGGTTGTTCGTCGGCGCGGAGAACTGCGCCGCGACGAGCGCCGGCGCGAAGGGCGACACGATCGATGACCGAGCTCGTCGCGGGACGGCGCGGCGCCGTCGATACGAGCGGGCCCCACCCTCATCATGGGGGCAGCCGCTGCCCAGCGCGCCCGAGATTTGAACCCGGCCGTCACCAACGTGTGAACAGCAGGTGCTGCACGATCACCGCGAAGACCATCTGCGCGATGAGGCCTGCCCGTCGCCAGCGGGAGGGAAGCAGTGCCGTCGCGAGCAGCATCCAAGGGATGAAGGGCAGCCAGATGCGCTCCACCTCGGCGCGGCTCATTTGCGAGATCGCCGCCGCGACGCACATCCCGACCCCGGCGAGGGCAAGCCATGCTGTGGTGCGTCGCGTCGGATTCCCCGACTTCGCATCGGAGAAGGCCACGGCGAGCCCGGCACCGACCATCGGTCCGGCGCTCACTGCAACTGCGGCGAGGTCCGCCCACGTCCAGTAGAGGCCGGGCCGTTCGTGCGCGATGCCGGCCCAATAGCGGTCGCGGAGGACGGGCAGCGCCTCCCACCACGCGAATCCGAGCGCAGCGAAGAGGAAGACCACACCCGCGGAGCCGAGCGCGGCCCAGACCATCGGACGCCACGACCGGGCGAGTACGAGCACCGTGCCAGCAAGCACCGCGAGCAACGGGAGCCCGTACGAGAACATGACGCAGACGCCGTACACCACACCCGATGAGACACCTGTCGCCACCCGCACACCGCGCCGGTGGCTCGTCGCGGCGATGGTCAGCAGCAGGGTGGCCCAGGCGCCGGCCGCCGCGAACACTGCATCGGCGGACACGCACATCCAGATCGCCGCCGGGCCGATGACGAGGAAGGGGGCCGCAGCGCGGGCGAATCGTTCGGCGCCGAGACGCCGGACCACGAGCATCACGGCGATCGCGGTAGTTCCGGCGATCAGAGTGACCACCAGACCCGCGGACAGGGCGCTGCTGAGCCCGACACGCACTAGCCCGATGAAGAAGAGCACCGCGCCGGGCGGGTGGCCCGCGAGGTGCACCGGCCAGTTCTCGTCACTGTCGAGCGGAATGCGGTCTATATACATCCGAAGCATCTCGCCGACGTCGGTCACGGAGCGCGCTGTCTGGAGATACTCGGTCTTGGCGTCGAGGATGCCGCCGATACCCTCCAGGCCGTCCACGGTGGCGAGCGCCAGCATCCAGCCCACGCCCGTGACATAGACGGCGACGAGCAGGCGCGGCCATGACCACGCCACCGCTCGCGGCGTCCATACGCACGTCAGGACGCCGAGGAGGATCGCGATCGGTGTGCCCGGCCCGATCCGCGGAACCCAGATCGAGTGCAGTGGCGGGAACTGCCCGGCGCGCACGTTCCAGTTTGTGACGGCGGGGATGACCATCGACGCGATGATCAGTGCGAGCGTCGACACGAGGCCGATCGTCGCCGCAGTGGTGCGTGTGGCCGGCACGCGGGATCGGGTCGGTGAGAAGGTCACGATGATGCCGCCTCGGCGCGAGGACGCAACGGTGCGTTGGCGAACTCCTTCATCCCATCGTCGAACAGGACCGCGGGTCGCCAGCCGAGCTCGGTCCGGAGGCGCTCGGCGGAGGCGGTGATGTGGCGTACGTCTCCGAGCCGGTACGCACCGTTCAGCTCGGGCTGCGGACCCCCGAGGGCCGCCGCGAGAGCTTCGGCCATATCTCCCACCGTGCGGACCTCGCCGGACGCGACGTTGAAGGGCCGCGCCTCACCGGCGGAGGCATTCGCCGTCCAGCCGATCGCCGCGAAGTTCGCAGCGGCGACGTCATCGACGTGGATGAAGTCGCGCCGCTGGCCGCCATCCTCGAACACGACCGGCGCGCGACCGGCCTCGAGCGCCGAGCGAAACAACGATGCGACTCCGGCGTAGGGTGTCCCGTGCGGCATCCCCGGTCCGTAGACGTTGTGGTAGCGCAGGATCGCGACCCGCCCCCCGGTCTCGCGCGCCCAGGCCGCTACGAGATGCTCCTGCGCCACCTTCGTGGCGGCGTAGACATTGCGCGGATCCAGTGGCGCGGTCTCGTCGATGAGCTCCGGATCGAGCGGCTCGCCGGTTCGCGGCGAGCGGGGTTCCCAGTGGCCGGCCGCGAGATCGCCCTCGCTCCGCGGCGGCGCGCCGATCTGCCCGAGCGCATCGCGGTAGCGTCCCTCGCCGTACACGACCATCGACGATGCGAGCACGAGGCGATGCACTCCGGCGCCCGCCATCGCCGAGATCAGCACGGCCGTGCCCAGGTCGTTGCTGCGCACATAGTCGGGCGCGTCCGCGACGCCGACCCCCAGCCCTACCTTGGCTGCCTGATGGCACACGACGTCGACGCCCGACAGCGCAGCGGCAACGACGGAAGCGTCCGTCATCTCGGCGACCACGGACTCGGCACCCGCGGGCATGCGCGCCGAGGCCGGGTGCACGTCCGGGCGCAGGCTGTCCAGCACCTTCACCCGCCATCCCCGGCTGAGTGCGGTCGCAACCACGTGCGAGCCGATGAAGCCGGCACCGCCGGTGACCAGGAGCGTGCCGGTCATCGCGCCGGGATCTCGCCCGCCAGCACACGGGCGACGACGTTCGCAGCGATGCGTCTCGGTGCGGCGTAGTCCTCGGGCAGCGTGGCGACGGCGTCGGCGAGAGTGCCCGTGATCCGCTCGCGCGCCGCGGAGAGGCGCCGGAAGACGACCTCCGCGGTCACGGCCTCGTCGTCCGCGCCGTGGCCGGTGTCGGCATCCGTCACGAACGACAGGCTCGCGTAACCGAGGTTGAGCTCCGCGGCGAGCGCGGCCTCGGGGTACTGCGTCATGTTGACGATGTCGGCGCCCAGCATCCGCCATCCGCGCGCCTCCGCGCGCGTCGAGAAGCGCGGACCGGCGATGACGACGGTCGTGCCGGTGGGTGCGAAGCGCTCGTCCCTGGCGGTGAGGGCGTCCACGAGCAGTCGACGGATGTCGGCATCGAAGGGGTCCGCGAAAGCCAGATGCTGCACGCCGCTGCCGTCGAAGAACGTGTCCGCGCGGGCGCGGGTGCGGTCGATCAGCTGATCGGGGACCACGAACGTGTCGGGCGGCAGGTCGGGCGTGAGGCTGCCGACGGCACTCGAGCCAATGACGGCGCTGACGCCGAGCGACGCGAGCGCCCACAGGTTCGCACGGTAGTTGACCCGGTGCGGGGGAATCGTGTGGCCGGCGCCGTGCCGGGCGAGGAAGGCGACGTGCGTGCCCCCGAACACCCCGACCGTGATGGGCGACGATGGCGGGCCGTAGGGTGTGGGCACGTCGATCGAGACGGGCTCGTCGATGAGCTCGTTAAAGACCCGAGCCGCCGATGATGCCGATGCGCGCGCCGTGCGCGTCGTCCGATTCCGTCACGAGACCACTCTGACGATGTCGAGCGGGGGAGTCTGCGGACAATCCTTACGGTTCGGTGACGACCGGTTGTTCGCGGTTCGTCATCTCTCGCCGATGCCCGGCGCACGGTGCGAGACGAAACTGGCGGCATGGGCTCGCTCACCGAACGACTGAGTAACGCCGCGGGTGCACGCGCCGCGGCCGTGCGCCAGGCGCTCGATGCCCCCGAACGGACGCCCCGCACCGCGGTGGTCCTCGGCCGGATCGTCGGCGCGGGGTTCGCGGTCTGCTTTCTCACCGGGATCTACAGCCATCTTCAGCAGCATCCGCTCAGCTGGCTCCCCCTCCCCACGCGTCCGGTCGAGCTGTACCAGTGGACACAAGGGATCCACGTGGCAGTGGGCACCGCTCTGCTTCCTCTCGTCCTCGCAAAGCTCTGGGTGGTCTATCCCCGGCTCTTCGCGTGGCCGCCGGTGCGGCGGCCCGTCGACGTCGTCGAGCGCGTGTCGGTCGCGGTGCTCGTCTCGACATCTCTGCTGCAGATCGTGATGGGGGTGCTCAACACCTTCCAGTGGTACCCATGGCCGTTCTCGTTCGTGCGCACCCACTGGGCCCTGGCGTGGGTCCTCGTCGGCGCGATCGTGGTGCACATCGGCGTGAAGCTGCCGGTCATCGTGGCGCACTGGCGCGGGCTCCGCGGGGCGGACGATGGGCACTGAACGGCAGAGTCGGCGCACCTTCCTCGTCGGGGCAGGCGCGTCGGCGGTCGCGCTCGTGGGTCTCACCGCCGGGCAGACGTTCGACCCGCTCGCCCCCGTCAATCTGTTCGGGCCTCGCGTCAAAGGCGACGGGCCCCAGGGAGTGCCGATCAACCGCACGGCGAAGCAGGCCGGCGTCGCAGGCCTGGCCGCCGATCCGGGCTGGCGCCTGCGCGTGACGAGCGCACGCGACGCGATCGAGCTCTCGAGAGAGGATCTGGAACGGATGCCGCAGGCCGAGGCTGTTCTGCCGATCGCGTGCGTCGAGGGATGGAGCACGACGGCTCACTGGCGCGGCGTGCCACTGGGAGACCTCCTCGCCCTCGCTGGAACAAACCCCGAGCACACGGTGCGTGTGGTGAGTCTGCAGCCGCGCGGAGCATATAGGGAGACGACGATGCCCCCGCACTACGCGTGGGATCCGCTGACCCTCGTCGCGCTCGAGCTCAACGGGCAGACACTCGACGCGGATCACGGGTACCCCGCGCGCATCATCGCGCCCGGCCGGCCAGGCGTGCTCCAGACGAAATGGCTCTCTGCGATCCGGGAGGAGTCCGCGTGACCATTCTCCGCCCCCTCCTGCTGGCGCTCGGCGTCGCCGTCGCGGGATACGGTGTTTTCCTGCTCGTGACCACGTCGTCGCCCAGCCGGCTGCTCGCGCTCATGGTCTGGCTGGTCGCGGTGATCGCCGTGCACGACGCGGTGCTGGCGCCGCTCATGTCCTCGCTGCGCGCGCGGTGGTATCGCAGAGCAGAGGCGCGGGCGACCGTCGTGACAACCGTCGTCCACGTCGGCTTCGTGGTCGGCGGCGTGCTCACCCTGTTCGTGGTGCCCGAGATCTGGGCCCAGGCGAGGGGGAACCCGAACCCCACCATCCTCGTGGGCGACTACGCGCTGCGGCTGACGCTCGTGTGGGCGCTGATCGCCGCGACCGTGCTCATCGTGGTGCGCGTGGTCACCCGCCGATCCCGTCGCTGACGACCGGGTCGAGCGAGCCCGGACGCGTGTACTCTGCGAATCGGCGAGCGTCGGTCCGCCACTCTCGCACGAGCTCGAGCCCGGCACCTGCGGCATGCGCTCGGAGGGCGAGCCGCCCGACCTCGGCCCACGGGAACGGCGTGCCGGACGGGCCGACATCGTCGCGCAGCATCCCATGGAATCGATGGTCGCGTCTCGCCGCGGGGTGCGTCTCGACGACGAGTCGCCCCGTCGACCGCAGGAGGCCGGCGCAGCGGCCAAGCAAGGCGGCGGGATCGCCGCCGATGCCGATGTTGCCGTCGAGCAGCAGCGCCGTCCCCCATTCACCCTCTGCCGGGAGCGTGTCGAAGACAGAGCGACGCAGGACGGGCAGGCCGCGGCGACGAGCGATCGACACGGCAGCGCGTGACACGTCGACACCGAGCGCGGCGTGCCCGGCATCCAGTGCCGCTCGCACCATTCGTCCGGGGCCGCAGCCCACGTCGAGCACGGGACCGTCGACGGTGCGGGCGAGAGCGCTGTCGATCTCGTCGGGGGCGGCGAGGAACCGGTCCACATCCATGCGCACGCTGCGGGCGCGGCCTACGTCGTGCAGCATCAGTGGCCCGGTCGGCGTTCGAAGCGCCCGCTCGTACGGAGCGCCGAGGGCGCCGTCAGTGCCGGCGACGCTCATGCCGCCCTCGCGAGGAGCCGCCGCAGCTGGCCGTCGGGCAGAAGGCCCGCCACGGCCGCCAGGCTCTCGGCGGTGTCGATGTCGGTCAGCACCGGCAGTGCCTCGACGCGGAGTCCGGCCGCCCTGAGGCGGCGAAGCTGGCGGTCGCCGGTATCGGCACGCGACATGGGCACGCCGCGCACCAGATCACCGTCGGGTTCGCGCAGCCCGAGCGCCCAGAAGCCGCCGTCGGACGCGAGGCCGAGCCACGCATCGAACGGCGGCGTCGATGCGAGGGCTCGAGAGACGTGCTCCGCGCGCACCTGGGGCGTATCCATGCCGATGAGGAGGGTGGGGCCCGCGCAGTCATCGAGCGCCGTCGCGATGCGCTCGTCGAGCCCGCCCTCCGATTGCGGCACGATCTCCCAGCCATCGGCATCGACGGGCAGATGCTCGCCCGCGAAGCACAGCACGCGTCGCTCGACCGGGATGGCACGGCCGAGGGCAAGTGTGTCGCTCAGGCTCGCTTCGGCGATCCGGGCAGCGTCCTCGAGGCTGAACGGCGGATGCAGCCGCGTCTTCACCCTGCCCGGCACGCACTCCTTAGCCATCACCACCAGGGTCGTCATGTCACACCCGCTCCCGAAGCAGCCTGCTCATGTCGGCGATCGCGATCGCCGTTCCGCGCACCGTGCCCGTCACCTTCGAACGACCGACCCGCGGGCGGTACGTCACCTCCACCTCTCCGATCCGCCACCCTTCTCGAGCGGCCGCCATCACCATCTCGAGCGGATATCCGCTGCGCCGATCGCGCAGGCCCAGCGCCAGCAGGCCTTCCCGTCGGGCGGCGCGCATCGGCCCGAGGTCGTGCACGGAGATCCCCGCACGGGTGCGCAGCCGCCGTGCGAGGTATGCGTTGGCGAGGCGGGCATGGGGCGGCCAGCTGCTCCACGGCACCGCTGCGCGCCTGCCGAGGACCAGGTCGAACTCTCCAGTCAGGACGGGGTCGGTGACGCGCTCGAGCTCGCCGAGGTCGAACGAGCCGTCGGCGTCGCAGATCGCGACCACCTCGGCCGTCGCCGCCGAGACGCCGGCGTGGACAGCTGCGCCGAACCCGCGGCGCGGCTCGTGCACGACCGTCGCGCCGTTCTCTCGGGCGACGGATGCCGAGCAGTCGGTCGAGCCGTTATCGACGACGATCGCTCGAGCGCCCGCCGGCAGCGCGGCCAGCACGCGGGGGAGCGCCGCCGCCTCGTCGAGGCAGGGGAGCACGACATCGATCGCACCAGACATGCTCCGACGGTAGGACGGCGGCCGCGGGCCATGAGCCGCAGAGAATTACGAAGTGCGGACAAGGCCGTCCCTCCGTCGTCCCGCCGTCCTCACCCAGCCGAAGCGGCCTATTCTTACGGCATGTCCACCGCACGGATGCCCGCGCACGGGGGAGACCTCGCCGATCGGCGCGTCCTCGTCGTCGAGGACGATCCCACTGTCCGCGAGGTCGTCGAGACGTACCTCCAGGCGGACGGCTTCATCGTCGACGTGGCATCCGACGGCTTCGCGGCGCTCGATGCGATCGAGATCCGTCGGCCCGATCTCGTCGTCCTCGACCGGATGCTTCCCGGCATCGACGGCGCCGAGGTATGCCGGCGCATCCGGGAGGGCAGCGCCGTGCCGGTCATCCTGCTGACCGCCCTCGGCGCCCCGGAGGACCGAGTCGCGGGACTGGAGGCCGGCGCCGACGACTACCTCACGAAGCCCTTCTCGCCCCGCGAGCTGGTGCTGCGGGTGCAAGCGGTGCTGCGCCGCAGCCTGCGCGAGTTCACGCCGGAGGCACCCTTCGACCTCGGACCGTTCCACCTGGATGCGTCGGCACGCGTCGCGCGCAAGGACGGCGCCGAACTGACTCTGTCGGCACGGGAGTTCGATCTGTTCGCGTTCCTGCTCAAGCATCCTCGTCGCGCCTTCACGCGCGAGGAGCTGCTGCGCGCGGTGTGGGGATGGGAGTTCGGCGACCTCTCGACGGTGACGGTCACGGTCCGGCGCCTGCGCGAGAAGATCGAAGGGGATGTCTCCCAACCGCGGATCCTCAACACCGTGTGGGGAGTCGGGTACCGGCTCGACCCCGAGGGTACGTCATGATTCCTCTGCCCGACCTCGCGGCGATCGTCGGGATCGCGGTGCTGTGCGCGGTGATCGTCGGGGCGCTGGGCCTGATCGCCCTGCGCATCGCGCGGCGATCGCCCATGATGGTGCAGCTGCTCGTCGTCGTCGCGACAGCGACACTGTCGGTGACCGCAGGCATGGTCGCAGTCGCTCAAGCGATGTACCTGTCACCGCACGACCTCCTCGTCGGCGTCTGGGTCTCCGCGAGCGCCGGCTTGGTCTCACTCGGCGCGGCCGTCATCGTCGGGCGCGCATTCACCCGTCAGGTCGCACGCGTGCGCGGGTTCGCCCGTGACATCGGCGACGGCGCACCGGTCGAGCCGCCGGCATCCCCGGATCGTTCGGAGCTGGCGCAGCTGCAGAGCGAGCTCGCGCTCGCCAGTCGGCGTCTGGACGATGCGCGGGCGGAGGTGCAGGCGCTCGACGCGTCGCGCCGCGAGCTGGTGGCGTGGATCTCGCACGACCTGCGCACGCCGCTGGCGGGCCTGAGGGCCATGGCAGAGGCGCTGGAGGACGGGCTGGCCGACGACCCGCAGCGATTCCACCGGCAGATGCGGCTGCAGGTCGCCCATCTCACGTCTCTGGTGGACGAGCTGTTCGAGCTGTCGAAGATCCAGTCGGGGCGTCTCGATCTGACGCTCGAGCCGGTGTCGCTCTACGACCTCGTCAGCGACGCCGTAGCCGAGCTGAGTGTGCTGGCGCGCGCCCACCGCATCACCATCCGCGAGTCGCCGAGCCCCGAGCACGTCGTCCTGGGAGACGCGCGCGAGCTCTCCCGCGTCATCGCGAACCTGCTCATCAATGCGATTCAGCACTCGCCGGCGGGAGGTGAGATCTCGGTCACCACGCGCGCGAGCGGCGACGGGACGGCGACGCTCTCGGTGGTCGATGCGGGCGGGGGGATCGCGGCAACCGACTTGACCAAGGTGTTCATCGCCGGCTGGCGCGCCGACGCTTCGCGGACGCCGCCCGCGGTCGCCACCGGCGGCGGTTCAGGACTGGGTCTTGCGATCGCGCACGGGATCGTCAAGGCTCACGCGGGCGACATCTCGGCGACGAACGTGCCGGGCGGGTGCCGGTTCGACGTCGTGCTCCCTCGCGCCGCCGTCGCGTGACTCTCGGGCGCCCAGTGGGGATCGCCTCGGGCGATCAGCCGGTGCCGAGGATCTGTTCGAGGCGCTCGATGGGGCCGTAGAGGCCCGCGTCGAGGATCCATATCTGGAGCTGCTTGTCGAAGCCGGTGATCACGGCGAGGCCGACGAGGACGAAGAGCATCCCCACGATCCGGCGGAACCATCCGCGCGGATCGGCGAGCCAGCCGAGTCTCCGCACGAGGCCCCTTCCGAGCAGGGCGATCAGCAGCAGCATCGCAGCGAGGCCGAGTGCGTAGGCGAACACGTACGTCACGCCCTCGACGAACGACACGGGGAGCACCGTCGCCACGATCAACGCGTAGGTCGGACTGCAGCTCGAGAACACCGGGCCGAGGGCTGCACCGGTGAGCACGTCTCCGGCGACGCCGCCGTGCGAAGCCGATCGACTCAGCATCGCGTCGCTCGTCGACTGCAGACGCAGGCGCGCCGACAGCCGGTCCCACAGCGACGGGACGAGCAGGTTGACGCCGAGGAGAATCACGATGGAGCCGGAGATCACCTGCCAGACCTGCGGGGGAATGCCGAGCAGAGCGGTCGTGGCCTTCAGCAGCAGTGTGAACACGACGACGCTGACGGCGAGGGATGCCGCGATGATGTAAGGCCGGGAGCGCGAGACGCGGGCACCGTCTCGCACCATCGCGCCTCCCACGATCACCGGCAGCAGCGGCAGCACGCACGGAGCCGCGACGGTGAGGATGCCGGCGGCGAAGCTCAGCAGCAGCGACGCTGTCACGGCATCGTCACGGAACGGCCGCTGCGAGCGACGCCACCGACGGGTCGTCGTAGAGCACGGAACTCGAGATGAGCTCACCGGCGTCATCAACGAAAACCACCGTGGTCTGCAGCGTCACCCCGTACTTCTGGCGGAGATCGGTGCGCGCGTCGTAGTCGACCTTGAACACGGTGAGTCCGTCGGGTGCGCCCTCCGCGCGCAGATCCTCGTCGAGCGTCCGGCACTGCGGACACCACGCGGCGTGGAAGAAGAGAGCCTTAGGTCCCGCCGTTGCCTCGATCGCGCCATCACTGAAGTCCACATAGGCCCCCACGGCCGATGTCGACGCCGACGTGGGAGGGCTGCTCGGCGGGGGACTCGGTGCGGCGGAGGGGTCGGCGGGAGCGGTCGTCGGAGGCGGCAACGCTGTTGCCGATCGTGCGTCCGCTGCAGTTGTGCAGCCTGCGAGTGCCAATGCCACGGTCAGTAGCGCTGCCGAAGCCGTGCGTTTCGCGATGTTCATCCGACCTCCGGGAGGGGCGGGGGAGTGTGACCCCGTCTGAACGATATTCCGCCGCGAGGGGCCGCTGTCCATCATCCGCGCGCTCGTCTCCGATTCGTAAGGAGTACAGCGGTGCAAGAGGTCCACGCGCACCGGACGAATGTGCGATCATCTCCCGCCGCGGATGCGGGCCGCTGCACCCTGGTCGAGACGGCAACTCGACCGCTGACTGCCCGTCGGGTGTGTCCGATCCGATCTTGTGGGTACTCCGAAGAACCGGCGACCGCCGTGGGTGTCGTGGAGGTGTGTGGTGGCCGGGTACCGGCGAGTGAGAGTCTTCACGTGAACCCCCGTAGCGGGCGCCGTGAGCGGAATGAGGTTCCTCGCAGCGGCGGAGCTTCTCGCCCTGCTGGTGGCGCGTCACCCCGCGGAGACCATGCGAGGCGCATCAGCCGTTCGACGAGGCGACGAGCGCACCCCTGCAGCGGATCAAGTCGTTGAAGACGGGTCTGACCACGATGATGACGAACCGCTGCTGTCGGCCACCTTCCCCAGGAGTCCCATGAGGATGTGCTGTTCCGAGCGTGACAGTACGGCCAAATAGCGTTCCGTTATTGCGAGATTCTTGGCGTGAATCTCCTCTGTCAGCGCGACGCCCTTGGGAGTCAGCGAGAGCACGATGGAACGTTGATCGGCTGCTGAGGTCTCCGCAGTGACCAGTTCCTGCGCTTCCAACATCTTCCGCGCCGCGGATACGGCAGCACGGCTCATCAACGATGCGTGCGCCACGCGGTGAGGTTCGAGCGGGCCGGCTGCCCAGAGCGTGAAGCACACGCGGAAATTGGCCATGCTGAGACCATCAGGTAGCAGGCTCTCACTGTCGGCGGCCAATCGACGGTTGAGTCGTCGAATGAGCAGACTGATGGGCGTCGCCAGCCCTGACCCGTCCCTCCCCAGAGCGGTTCGCGACCGCTCCGACGCCATGTCGACAAACGTCAGGAAGCTTTCGTCGGGTGTGTCGGATCGGAGTACCTGATTCAAGGGTTCGCACCTCTCACTGAGACGGGTCTAGAGCCACAGTCCGTGGCGGGCTTCGGCACCTCGCGGCATCAGAAGCTCAGGCTAGTACGGGGCCAAGGCCACCTCTCCACGTGCGGGGAGAGGGTGGCCTCAGGGATCGGACCGCCGGAGGCAAACGCCCCGGCGTGGATGGAGGCTCTACATGGCACCACCACGCTGTTCGATTACTGCTCGCGCAGCGTTCCGGATGAATTCAGCCTGCGACTGGATGATGCTGCGGGACGACGGCGCATCGCGTGCTGAGAGCGCTTCGGTGAGACGCTGGATCAGGGGATGCCCCATCTGCTTCTTCCACATGTCGGAGGCGTACGTGTCGCGCCAGAGCGGTGCGATCGAGAGCTGACGGAACTGCGCCGTGAGCTGGCGGGAGCCGGCCAGGCCGATGATCGCGCAATGGAAGTCGAGGTTGGCTTCGAGGAAGGCGTCGAGCTCCGCCGATGTGTCCGTGGGCAACTCGGCAAGAGCGACCCCCAGCTCAGTGATGTGTTCAAGCGCGTCACCCGGCGCATGTTCGAGGTATCCCTCGATGACTCCGATCTCGATGGCCTGCCGAGCGGCATAGAGATTGTCCACGAACTCGGCGGTGATCGAGGTGGGAGTGAAGGCGCCGCTCTGGTTGCGCTCGACCAGACCCTGCGCACCGAGCCGAACGAGAGCGTTGTAGACGAAGGAAGGCCCCGTGTCCAGCGCCGCCGCGAGCCGCGAAACATCAATAGCGGTTCCCGCCGGGACTGGCCTGCGGAGGATCCAGCTGCGGACGGCGGCATCGGTCTCGGCCTCGACGGTCCGCTCCAGACGGTCCATCCGCCCTCGGTAGTAGGCCAATGGATCGCCCGCGCGCGCGCTGGCCCGCAGCGCCCTGCCGATGAAGATCGTGTGAGTGCCGCCCGTGGCGGTGTCGGATATCTCGCACTCGATCGTCGCGAGCGCGCCGTCGATGAGGGGCAACCCGTTGGAGCTGATCCGGTACGGCGTCCCGGCGAACTTGTCGGCGCCTTTCCGCCCGAAGCGCGCGGCGACGTCCGCCTGCTCAGCGGCCAGGATATTGATCGCGTAGTGCTTGGCCTTGACCAGAGCGTCGTGCGTCGAGCTCGATCGGTTCAAGCACACCAGCATCATCGGTGGATCCAACGAGAGTGACGATACGGCGGATGCTGTCGTTCCGAACGGCTCCCCCTCAAGCTCGGTCGTGATCACGGTCACTCCCGAAGCGAAGTGGCCGAAGACGGCCCTGAAGTCGTCGGCCCCGAGGGCGGTCGACTGCTCGGGCGGAGTTGGCGTGGTGCTCACCTGTAGCTCCTTTGGTCGAGGCGGTTGAGCCAGCTGGGTTGCCCCCTCGCACGATAGCCACAATCAAGCATTTAGTGAAGACCTGCATCAGATTCCGGCACCGTGGGTCGAGAGTTTCGACGTTTCGTCGAGAAAAGTAGTTCAGCTCTGGACTATAGAGAGAAAATCATCTACCGTGGCTCCATCGCCCGTCGGGTCCTGTTTGACCCTCGCGAACGACGATCGCCCTCGCTCGATTCGCTCAACGAAGCCGTTCATGCGCCGCTCACCCGAGCTGGCCGCGAGAGATAGGAAGAGATGCACACGATGCAAGCGGGTATGTCGCTCGAGGAGCTCTCGAAGCGGATAGACCGTCTGGAGTCCGCCACTGCGATTGGGCGACTCCACCAGAACTACGTGCGCGACCTCGCCGCCAGGAACTGGGACGCGGTGGCGGAGGCCTACACAGAGGACGCTGTCTGCGACATCAGGCACCACGGCGTGCACATTGGCCGTCAGGCGATTCGGGAGATGTTCGGCGCGGAACTGGAGGGCGTCGTGCTCGCACGGGACGGGTACATCCTGTCGTCTCCCGACATCACGGTCTCAGATGACGGCGACTCCGCGTCCGGAGTGTGGACGTGGCACCGGTTGCAGGCCGACTTCCGCACCACCTGGGGTCTCATGCGGGTGTGGGGTCCTTGGTCTGAAGGCACCTATGTGACCGAGTACCGCCGTGTGGACGGTGAATGGAAGATCTCCAAGCTGTGGTTCCGTGTGCACGCTCCGGACCACGACGAGGAGTTCGTCGCGGCGGGCGAAGAGGGTCGTGTGTTGGGCGGCGCCGGCCGTCCCGGGGCCATCTAAGCCGTTCCACGCCTCACTTCGAACGGAGCCTGACAATGAGAAAGATGATCCTCACGACCTTTGTGATGCCGCTCGGCTACCACCGCAATAGCTGGCGCCGTGATGACAGCCGCGCCGACGAGGTGCCCGGCCTCGCGTTCGTCCGGGACATCGCACGCATGGCGGAACACGCGAAGCTGGACGCGGTCTTCTTTGGCGACATCGTGCACGCGGGCCCCACAATGCGCGGCGACACCATGATGAACGGGTTCTACGAACCGATGACGACGCTCGCGGCGATCGCCGCCTGCACCACGAACATCGGCTTGATCGGGACCCTGTCCACCTCCCTCTCCGAGCCGTACAATGTGGCCCGGCAGCTTTCCTCGCTGGATCACCTTTCAGCAGGCAGAGCGGGATGGAACATCGTCACTTCCTCCGATGGGTTCCGCAACTTCGGCATTGCCGAGGCCCCCGCGGCGATCGACCGGTATCGCCGAGCCACAGAGTTCGTGCGTGTCGTCGAGCAGCTGTGGGACAGCTGGTCGGACGACGCGGTCATCGCTGACCGGGCCGCCGGAAAGTGGTTGGACACGAAGAAGCTCCGCCCGATCGATCACAAGGGGGAGTTCTTCTCCGTCGAAGGGCCGATCAACCTTCCGCGCTCGCCCCAGGGACGCCCCGTTCTTGTCCAGGCGGGATCCTCGGGACCCGGACTCGAACTGGGAACCAGCGTCGCAGACGCGATCTACACGGCTCAGCCAGACTTCGACGAGGCCGTCAAGTTCTACGCCGATGTCCGCCGGCAGGCGGGTGTTGCTCAAGCGGACGGGGTGCGGCGATCGGCGCTGCCGCCGAAGGTCATTCCAGGGATCGTTCCGGTTGTCGCGGACACTGCGAAGGAAGCCGACGAGATTGCTGCAGAGCTCGCGTCCTTCCTCGACATCGAGCAGGGCCGACTCGAACTCGCTGGAGACCTGAGGGTGGACCTCTCCGACATCGACCTGCACGAGTCCGTTCCGGGGGAGCGGTTCGATCAGATCGCCCAGATGACCAGTCGGCAGGCGATCTACCGTCGGATGTCCGTGGAGCAGGGTCTCACCCTGCGCGAGCTCATCGTGAAGCGAGCGCGTTCCACCGGTCACCAATGGATCGCCGGCACCGCGTCAAGCATCGCCGATCAGATGCAAGCGTGGTTCGAGGCACCCGCGTGCGATGGATTCAATCTCAACGCGCCCTACAACCCTGAAGGATTCGAACGGATCTGCACGAAGCTCGTGCCCGAGCTGCAGAGCCGGGGCCTCTTCCGCACTGAGTATGAAGGGAGCACGCTCCGTGACCAGCTCGGCATCCCGCGTCCGACCGTCCTCTTCTGAAAACCCGGAAGACATTCGCACCATGACTGGCACGCAACTGCAGTTCAAGATCATGCGCCTCGGCGTGGATCCCACCCAAGTCGTCGGCAAGCCCGCCCCTGGGCCCGTTGACCGCAGGACCATCGAGATGCGCGGGATGGTCGTCGAGTACGACACCGCCGTGCCCATGCGCGACGGCGTGCGAATCTACGTCGATGTCTACCGGCCTCATCAGTCGAGCGGCGCCGCCCCGATACTGCTCGCCTGGGGTCCCTACGGCAAACACTGGCTCACCAACCAGATGTATCCCGGGTCCGGGGTGGACCCGGCGTGGATCTCCGATCTGACGGCGTTCGAGGCGCCCGACCCGATCTATTGGACCTCGCACGGCTACGCCGTCGTCGTCGCCGACCCTCGGGGTCTCTGGAACTCCGAGGGCGACTTCTCGCACAACGGTCCTCAGGAACGTGAGGACCTTTACGACACGATCGAATGGCTGGCCGCGCGGCCGTGGTCGAGCGGAAACGTGGGGATGCTGGGCGTCTCCTACCTTGCGGGCAGTCAGTACCAGGCAGCTTCCGCCGCGCCGCCCTCACTGAAGGCGATCAGCCCTTGGGAGTGCTTCTCGGACTGGTACCGAGAGTTCGCAACACACGGCGGAATTCCCGAAACCGGTTTCAGGCCGCGGGTCTCGACCAACGTCTCTTACAGTCGCGGGCGCACTGAGGATCCGGCTGCCAACATGTGGGCGCACCCCTTTGACGACTGGTACTACGCCGAGAAGTACGGCGCAATCGACCAGATCACCATCCCCACCTACATGGTCGCATCGTGGGGTGATCACGGTCTGCACACTCGGGGAACCTTGAACGCTTTCGATCAGATCGGTTCGACCGACAAATGGCTCGAGGTACACGGCCAGAAGAAGTGGATGTACTTCTACCACCCCGACAGCGTCGAACGGCAACGCCAGTTCTTCGACACCTACCTCAAGGGTATGGAGGTCGGGCTCGAGCACTGGCCGCGTGTGTCGGCGGAGATCCGGGACAACGGGCGAAGCGACGACTCGATCTGGAAGAACTTCGACGACGCGAAGTTCTCGACCGACGTGTTCCCGCTCTATCTCGACCTGTCCGCGATGGCTCTGGAACCGAGCGCCGTCGCGCCACAGAGCAGCGAGAGCTTCGACGCCACGAACGACAGCATCAGCCTCGAGTACACGTTCGACCGTGAGACCGACATCGTCGGCCCCGCCTCCCTTACGCTCTGGCTCGCTGCCGATCATTCTACGGACGCAGACGTCTTCGTCATCCTGCGCAAGTTCGATCCCGCAGGCGCCGAGGTGGCGTTCCCGACGGGCTCGATCTTCAGCGACGGACCGGTCGCACTCGGGTGGCTGCGCGCCAGCCATCGAGAAACGGACGATCAGTCCACCCCTCTGGTGCCGCACCACCCGCACACGAATGAGGAACCGCTCGTGCCGGGTGACCCGGTCAGGCTGGACATCGAGATCTGGGCGAGTGGAACCGTCTTCCATGCCGGGGAGACGCTGAGACTGACCATTCAAGGTCGCGACTTCCAGAAACGAGTCACTGAGTCCGGTGTGCCGCCGCTGCAGATCCTCCACGAGTCGCTGCGGAACGACGGGACCTGGACTGTGTTGTCCGGCGGCTCGTTCGAGAGCGTCCTTCGCCTTCCACGATCCCCGTGAGCCCCGGTGACCCGGTCACTCACCAAGATCTCGACGTCGGTACACGAGAAAGGAGCGTCGCGATGAAGATGTTGTCTCTACCCGCACGTGACGGCTCCCGGAGGCGCACATGAAGCAGATTCGCGTTCTCATCAAGGGTCTGGTCGCGCTTGGTGTAACCCTCCTCATCTCGTCGTTTGCGATCTTCGCCGCAGTGCATGTCGCTCCGGGTGATGCGGCGGAACTGCTGGCAGGGCCGAACCCTGACCCCGAGACTTTGGCGCTCATCCGAGCCGAGTACCACCTCGATCAGCCGTTCCTCGTCCAGTACTGGCTGTGGCTGGTCGGGGCGCTGCAGGGAGATCTCGGGCGTTCGACCGCCTTCCGGACCGACGTGGTATCGCTCATCCTTGATCGAGGACTGACGACCGTGATGCTGGTCGGATACGCATCCGTCCTCATCTCCGTCTTCGGTGTAGGACTCGGGATCATCGCAGCGCTTCGTGGAAAGTGGACTGCGACATGGATCAACACGGGGACGACCATCGCGATGGGAGCGCCGGCCTTCGCGGTAGCGGTGCTGCTCATCTGGCTCTTCTCGACACAGCTCGATTGGTTCCCCATCTACGGCACAGGAACCGGGTTCTTCGACAGACTCTGGCATCTCACACTGCCCGCCATCTCGCTGTCGCTGATGTACATCGCTTACGTGGCCAGGGTGACTCAATCGGCCATACGGTCCGAGCTGCATTCGGAGCATGTCGCAGTCGCCCGTAGCCGCGGCATCCCTCGCTCGCTGGTGGTCAGGCGACACGTGCTGAGGAACGCGGCGCCCCCCGTGATCACTCTTGTCGGGCTCACAGTGGCCGGCCTTGTCGCTGGGACGGCCGTCGCTGAGCAGGCGTTCGGCGTCAGCGGAATCGGTTCCCTGCTCGTCACCGCCGCGACGCAACAGGACATCCCCGTCGTACTCGGCGTCTCCATGATCGTGGTCACGGTGTTCGTGGTCGTCAACACCATCGTCGACGTCATCGTGGCGGGCATCGACCCGCGGACGGAGGGTTCAGCCTCGTGACAAGCCCCAGCCTCAGCACTCAGCGCATCGCCCTTCGCCCCGGGATCAAGTCCCGCATGTCCGCCGGCGGATGGTTCTTCGGCGGGGCGGGTCTGGCGTGTGCGTTGATCGTGCTCGCAGCGGTTCTCGCGCCGTGGTTGGCGCCGTACGACCCCTTGGCGCTGGACCCACTGGATGCCTATGCCGGCTCGTCATGGGCTCACCCCCTAGGAACCGACGAGTTCGGTCGAGACATCTACTCTCGGCTGCTCTACGGCGCGCGCCTTACGCTTTCGGCACCCGCGATCGTGGTCGTCATCGGGGTTGTCGCCGGCGTTGCACTGGCGCTGATCGCCGCCTGGTACGGAGGAGCGCTGGACGTTGCAGTCGGGCGCTGCGTCGACGTCATGCTCTCGTTCCCCGGCTTGGTTCTCGCCATCGCGGTCGTCGCGATCTTCGGCGCTGGGTACTTCCCGCCGGTGCTGGCCCTCGCCGTCAGTTACACCCCCAGCGTCGCTCGGGTGATCCGGCCGGTGATCCGCCGCGAGCGGAGTCTGGCATACGTGGCGGCGTTGGAAACCCAGGGTGCGCCCACACTGCGCATCTGGATCGCGCACCTGCTCCCCAACATTGCTCCTCTGATCGTGGTCCAGGCGGCGATCCTCTACGGCTACGCGATGCTCGACCTGGCGGCGATCTCCTTCCTCGGTCTTGGCGTGCAGCCTCCGATCCCAGAGTGGGGAGCCATGGCCGCAGACGGGCAGGCCTCCATTACCGCGGGGTACCCGCAGCAATCGCTCTACGCTGCGCTCGCCGTGATCGGCACTGTCGTCGCCTTCAACGCACTCGGCGACAGGATTGCGCGCCGCTTCCAGATTGACGAGTTCGCATGACCCTCCTCGAAATCGACTCGATCGGCATCTCCGTCACGGTCGGGGGAGAAGGCCGGGTGATCGTGCGCGACGTGTCCCTGGCTGTGGAGCACGGTGAATCCCTCAGCCTTGTCGGTGAGTCCGGGTCCGGGAAGTCGATGACGCTCAAGGCGATACTCGGGCTCTTGCCCTCGACCGCGACCGTTACGGGGATGATCCGTTTCGACGGAGTCGACGTGCTCGGTCTCCGCGGTCGCGAGCTTCGGGCGTTCCTCTCCCGCGATGTCGCTTCGGTGTTCCAGAATCCACAGGCCTCCATCAACCCGTTGGCCCGGATCGGGGACTTCGTATGCGAGTCCCTGATCGCGGCCAGGGGGCTTAGCCGTCGCGCCGCGTACGATCGTGCGGTCGCCACGCTGGAGTCAGTGGGTGTGAGCGACGCTGCCCGCCGAATGAATCAGTATCCGCACGAACTGTCGGGGGGACTGCTTCAGCGCGTCATGATCTCCCAAGCTCTCGTGTCCGAGCCCCGTCTACTCCTGGCAGATGAACCGACGACTGCACTGGATGTCACGACGCAGGAGGAGGTCATGGCGATCCTCAACGAACAGCGTCAACGTCGAGGCTTGGCGATGATCTTCGTGACCCACGATCTCGACCTGGCAGCAGCCGGCTGCGATCGTATCGCCGTCATGTACGCAGGGTCGATAGTGGAGACCCTGCCTGCCCGAGGCCTTCACAGCTCCGCCACGCACCCCTACACCAAAGCCCTCCTGGCAGCGAGACCCGGCATCGGCTCCACGGCAGCGCGCTCTCAACCCATCCCCGGCCAGCCGGTCGCGGCATTCCAAGCTCCGTCAGGCTGCCCGTTCCATCCACGATGCCCCCGCGCGACGGAGGTCTGCCGTGTCGAACGTCCTGCGCTGCGGAGCCAAGGCGTCTCCGTCGCAGCGTGCCATCATCCCGTCCTTCCGATCCAGGAAGCCGCGCCAGACCAGCGACGATCCAAGGAGGAGGAATGAACGAGACGACCGTGCTCACTGCGAGGCACCTGCGCAAGGAGTTTCGCGTCCTGTCATCTACCCGCGTCGGCAAGGAGACGTTCGTCGCGGTCGACGATGTGTCGTTCGAGCTCGCCGCCGGCGGATCGTTGGCGATTGTTGGCGAGTCCGGGTCTGGAAAGTCCACGTGCGCGCGCATGGTGATGGGTCTTGAACGACCGACAGCCGGAACGATCGACCTGGCCGGGGTCCCGGACGGCGAAGGCCCCGGGCGGCGACGTAGGGCACGGCAGATCCAGATGGTGTTCCAAGACCCGTACAGTTCTCTGGATCCCAGGCAAACCGTAGAGGCCGCCCTTGCAGAGTGCGTGAAGCTGCACTTCAGCCTCGGCACGAAGGAACTTCACGCGCGCGTGAGGTCGCTTGTCCGCGATGTGGGACTGGATGAACGACACCTGGCCGTGACACCTCGCGGGATGTCCGGGGGTGAGCGCCAACGGGTCGCGATCGCCAAATCCCTTGCCGCGCAGCCGCAGGTGCTCGTGCTCGACGAGGCCGTCGCAGCACTCGACGTCTCGATTCAGGCGCAGATCCTCAATCTGTTGGCGCGGATCCGCACGGAACAGGGCATCGCCCTTCTGTTCATCAGTCATGACCTCGCCGTCGTCGAGGAAGTGTGTGACGACGTCGTGGTCATGCTTCAAGGCTCCATCGTCGAGCGGGGCCCTGTTCATGAGGTGCTCCGCGATCCGCAGCATCCCTACACCAAGCGGCTCATCGATTCCGTTCCACGTCCCGGTTGGATTCCTCGCAGGCATGTCATCGCGGCGTCCCGAGAGGGGGTGTGACGCGATCCCGATACTCGCGTCGACCTAAGGTCCCGCGAACCCGATAGGTCGACTTCCGTGCAGCGCCGCACGGAGGCAGCAAAGAAGCCCAGCATTCCCCCTTCGCTATCCGCCTGGCGGTTAGCCGACGCCCCATCAGGAGAGTTTCATGAACATTCGCCAACACGGCGCCGCTGCGGTGCCGATCGCCATCCTCGCAGTCGCTCTCACGGGCTGCGCAGCATCGCCCCAGCCCTCACCCACTTCCACACCCACCGATCTGACCGTGCTCACCCCCGAGGCCACCGGCGACGTGGACTCGGTCACCTGGGGGCTTTCCGGCAACGAACCCACCACGCTCGACCCGATCTTGGTGGGCACCATCGGGCAGAACACGGTTGTGAGCAACCTCTGCGAAGGACTCATGCAAGTCCAGCCCGACTTCTCTGTCGATCTCGGGCTCGCCGAGTCATACGACCAGCCGTCCCCGGAGGTCTACGTCTTCCACATCCGACCGGACGTTCACTTCTGGAACGGCCAGGCGCTCACCGCGGATGACGTCGCCTTCAGCCTCAACAGGAACCTCGATCCCGCCTCCGGCGCCGTGAACGGCTACCAGTACGCCCCCGTTCAGTCGATCGAAGCAACCGGCCCACTTGATGTCACGGTCACCCTGAGCGAACCGAACGCAGACATCCTCGCCATCCTGGCCGGGCTCAGTGGCGCAGTCAGTCAGAGGAGTGCGGTCGAAGCTGCGGGAGCGGACTACGGCACCCCCGCAGGCGGACTCCAGTGCACGGGGCCATACGAGCTCGGGCAGTGGACGTCCGGACAGGGAATCGAGATCGTCGCCAACGACGACTACTGGAACACCGATCTCACGCCGCACACCAGCACCATCCACTTCGATGCGATCGTGAACAACAACACGCTGACCAGCGCCCTCCTCAGCGGTGACCTGGACGGCGCATACGCGGTGCCTCCGGCAGGCATCAACGCGCTCTCCAAAGGGGAGGGCACGTTGTACTTCGGAAACAGCACGCAGTACTTCCTCTTCGGACCCGTGGACTCCAGCGGCCCCGCCAGCGACGTCCGTGTCCGTCAGGCACTCAACCTCGCGATGGACAAGTCAAGCTTCGTTGACCGTGTGCTCGGCGGAGCGGGCGCGCCGATGAAGGGATTCGTCCCCCCGTTCGCGTTCGCCGGCAACCCCGCCAGCGCCGCGCTCTTGTCTGCCTACGACAAGCTGCCTGGGAACGCCGCACCCGACATCGACGCCGCGACCAAGCTGATCGAGGAAGCGGACCTCTCAGACACCTCGCTCACCATCGCCATCACCGCTGGAGACCAGACTGCACTGGCCGCTGCGACCCTGATGCAGGCAGCGGGAACCGAGATCGGCCTGGACATGACGATCGAGCAGTTGCAGGACACGCAGATCTTCGATCTCTTCTTCAACCCGGACGCCCGTAAGGATGTCGACCTCCTCGCGACCTCGGGCTACTACGAGACGCCCATCTTCCTGAGCTACACCGGCACGTTCGTCAATCCTGACGGTCTCGTCAACTTCATCGGTTACGACGACCCCGACGCTACCGCGAAGCTTCACGATGCGCTGACGGCAACCGACCCCGAGCAGTCCGCGCAGAGCTACATCGCTGGGCAGGACATCTGGCAGGACGCATTCCTCACCGTGCCGGTGGCCACCCAGTACGAGCGTCTGTACCTGCGTGACGGTCTGACGGGCGTCCCCGCAACCCAGGCCTACGTGAGCTATCCCTGGGCTGCCCTGCTCGGGGCGACCTCCTGACCACCCTCGCCAGCATCCGAGCCACATTGGTGGCCAGAAGGAAATCCCGATGTCGATAGACGAACTTTGGCGCCTGGACGCAACCGATCAAGCCGCAGCGATCCGTGAAGGCCGCGTCACCGCACGTGAAGTCGTGCAATCACACCTGGACCGCATCAGAGCAGTCAACCCCATCACCAACGCCGTTGTGCGGGAGTTGGAAGACGACGCCCTCGAGGCAGCGGAAGACGCCGACGCGGCCTTGGCCGCCGGAGAGCACGTTGGCCCGTTGCACGGCGTTCCCGTCACGGTGAAAACGAATCTCGGTGTTCGTGGCCAGGTGACTGACGAAAGCAACGCGGCATTCGCCGACAACCTGGCGGATGAAGACTCCCCGCCGGTCGGCCTTCTGCGGCGGGCGGGCGCGATCTTCCACGGGCGCACCAACATGCCCGATCTCGGAATGCGGTGGAACACGGACAATCCGCTGTACGGTCCCACGCGCAATCCGTGGGACCCCACCAGAACCCCGGGTGGGTCCAGCGGGGGCGACGCCGCGGCCGTTGCGACCGGCATGACGCCCATCGGACTGGGCAATGACTTCGGCGGCTCGATACGGCTTCCGGCCGCGTACAACGGCGTGGTGGGGTTGCGTCCGACGCCCGGTCGAATCCCGTACGCCCCCGAGTCGCCAGAGGACCGCGGGATGGGCGTGATGTTCTTCTACACCGACGGACCGATCGCGCGCTCCGTGCGCGACGTCCAGCTGGCGTTCGACGTGCTCCGTCAAGAGGATGCCCGGGACCCGTTCTGGGAAGACGCACCCCGGGGCCCCGTGGATCCCTGCGAAGTCGTGTTGTTGCGCGACACCGCCGGCTCGGAACCCGATCCGGAGGTTCTCCAGGGTCTGGAGGTGGCTGCGGACGCGCTTCGCGACGCCGGGTACACGGTGCGTGAAGGCGAGGTGCCATCACTTCAGCGTGCGGCGGAGCTGTGGCGAGACATCGTGGCGACGGAACTCAGCGCGCTGCTCACTTCTGACTTCCTCGAGCTGTTCGGCGAGGACGCGCAGCGGTGGGTGAAGTCCAGCATCAGCACCAGTAACGTGCTCGACACGCGCGGCTACGTGCTCGCTATCGCGGAGCGCGCGTGGATCGCCGCCGAGTGGTCGCAGCTGATGTCGTCTGCTCCGCTCATCCTTGGACCTGTCGATACGGGGATTGCGTGGGACGTCTCCTACGATCGCACCGGCGACGTGGAGGCGGCGGTCGTCGCACTGCGCGACCGGTACACCCTCAACTTGGCCGGAAGCCTGTTGGGGCTCGCCACCGCTACCCTCCCCGTCGGCGTGGGCGCCAGCGGCATGCCGCAGGCCGTGCAGATCGCTGGATGGCGATTCCAGGAGGACCGTGCGCTGGCCGCGGCCGCCGCAGTCGAGTCGCGCGTGGGTATCTTCACGCCCCGGAATCCTGTCGCGGAGGCGCAGTGATGCTGCCCGTCGGTGAACCCATCTCCACGACTGTTCGCATGCGCGACGGCGTCAGGCTGGCAACGGACGTGTACCTGCCCGATGGCTGGGACCGAGGCCCGACGGTCCTGGTAAGACTGCCGTACGGCAAGCGCGACCGCTACACCTTCATGCCGCAGTGCGCGCCGTGGTTCAACGACCGCGGCTACGCGTTCGTGGTCCAGGACGTCAGAGGCAAGGGAGAATCCGAAGGGTCTACCGACCACATCGTTCACGAGGTGCCGGACGGTTACGACACGCTGGAGTGGATCGTCCGCTCTGGGTGGTCCAACGGGGCGGTCGGCATGTTCGGCGACTCCTATTACGCCTACACCCAGTGGGCTGCCCTCGCCAGCGGTCATGAAGCGCTGCGCGCCATCGTTCCAAGGATGTCTTCGCTGAGGATTCCGACTGACGAAGACCAGGATGCCGAGGCGCAGCAGACGGGCACCGGTGCAAGCGGGCCCAACCCTGCTCGGGACGACGGCATCGGCCGGCCACCGTCCGCTGCCTGGGCCAGGTACCTGGCCGGGTACTGGCTCGACAACGACGAGCACATGCCGCCCATGGAGCTCTCGGACCCGCCAATGGCCGCGTTCGAGGAGTTCTTCACCCGGATCGGCAAGCGGTCATCCGCGTTCGACTCCGTGTTCCCTCGCGCAGTGTCCCGGTTCCCATTCCCCGATGGTCATCCCGTTCAGCATCGTGCAGTACCAACACTGCACGTCTTGGGATGGTTCGACCCGGTCGCGAAGGCGGGGATGGAAACCTATCTGAAGCTCACGGCTCACCCGGCATGGGCGCCTCTGCAGCACCTGAGCGCGGACGCCACCGACCATGAGAACTACCAGCTCTCGGACGCGCCGGCCCGCGATGGCAACGATCACGGGACCGACGACGAGGCATTGGCGCGATTGCTGCCCCGCTACCTCGGTCCAGCCCTCGATTTCTTCGACGTCTACCTAGCCGGCACTGCGTCACCGGATACCCTCCCTCGGGTGCGATGGACCCTCGGCCACGTCGGCGATTTCGACGGCGATCAGTGGCCACCGCGCGAGGCAGTCCAGGCGGAGCTCTTCCTCGACGGCCTTGAACAGTCTCGGGAAGATGTCGGGCTGCTCACCCCACACCCACCCACACAGGCGTCCGTCGGGCGCTGGAACCATGACCCGCGCAAGCCCGTCCCCGACATCGGCGACTCTCTGGCCATCCTCGAGACGTGGCCCGACGAATCAGACACGGGACGTCGACAGGATGTGCTGGCTTTCGACGGCCCCGTCGCCGAGCATGCCGTCGACATCGTGGGCCCCGTCGAGTTGGAGCTCACGGTCGCCTCGTCCCGGCCGTCAATGGATGTCTTCGTCAAACTCTTCGACGTGGAACCCGATGGAACCGCACGTCGCCTCCTGAGTGACCAGATCACCGTCTCCCGCGTCAACGAGTCGGCCGTGACGACCTCGATGGAGCTCGGACACATCGCCTATCGTCTGCAACCAGGTCACCGCCTCCGCATGCACGTCGCGAGCAGTGAAAGCCCGACCTTTCTCCACGATCCAGGTGTCGACGGCAACCGGTGGCTGACGCAGACCTCTTCGGTGAGCAGACAGCAGCTCCTCACCTCACCCGACCGTCCATCGCGACTTGTGTACATGCAGCTGCCGCACCCGACCTCCTGATCGACGAAGGCTGCTCGCCCGCGAAACCGCGCGCACCGAAAGAAAGGTGAACTGATGACTCGCGACCCTCGACACGACGTACTCTTCGAGCCGGTCCGGATCGGACCCAAGACCGCCCCGAACCGCTTCTACGCCGTTCCCCACAGCGCAGGGATGGGTTCAGACAAGCCACTGTCCCAGGCAGCCTTCAGAGGAATGAAGGCGGAGGGAGGGTGGGGCGTCGTGTGCACCGAGTATGCACCGATCAGCCCGGACGCGGACGAATCTCCGTCAGCATCCGCACGACTGTGGGACACCGACGACGGTCGTGCGCTCTCGCTGATGGTCGACGCCGTTCACAAGCACGGAGCGCTTGCGGGCATCGAACTCACCCACCTCGGCGGGTACGCCTGGCGCCACGAATCCCGGTGGCCGGCGATCGCCCCATCCCAGTTCCCGAGCGACTTCGACATCCTCGCGACCGCGAAAGCCATGGAGGACTCCGACATCCGTCGCGTGCAGGACGACTGGGTCAGAGCCGCACGCAACGCTCGCGACATCGGCTTCGACATCGTCTATGTCTACGGCGGCTCAGACCTGACGCTGCAGTTCCTTTCGTCGTTCTACAACCACCGCACCGACCGTTACGGTGGTTCGCTGGAGAATCGAGCACGGTTCTGGATCGAAACCCTCGAGGCTGTCAACGGCGCCGTAGGATCTGACTGCGCGGTGGCGGTGCGTTTGAGTATGGAAGCGTTGCGCGGGCGGGGTCTCTCTGACGAGCAGATTCTGGAGTTCGTGTCGCTCGCCGACCCTCTCGTCGATCTATGGGACGTCAACATGGAGTCGACCGAGGACGGCACCAAGGACTCCGGGACATCACGGTTCTTCAAGGAGGGCTATCAGCTGGAGCCGACAGCGCTGGTGCGCCAGGCAACGAAGAAGCCACTGGTCGGCGTCGGACGATACACCAACCCCGACACGATGGCGTCCCTCGTCTCCTCTGGTCGGCTTGACTTCATCGGCGGAGCGCGACCGTCCATCGCTGACCCGTTCCTCCCATCCAAGATCTCTGATGGTCGCTACAGCGACGTCCGTGAGTGCATCGGCTGCAACGTCTGCGTCCTGAAGTCCGAAACGGGCCGACACCTCGGTTGCACGCAGAACGCGACGGCTGGTGAAGAATTCCGGCGTGGATGGCATCCGGAGCGATTCGACACGTCCCCTCGGGAAGGGACCGCGGCCCTCGTCGTCGGTGCCGGTCCGGCTGGCATGGAGTGCGCACTGACGCTCGCCAAACGAGGCTTCCTCGTGCATCTCATCGATGCGGCTGATGAACTCGGAGGGCACATACGCTGGGTTTCACAACTCCCAGGGCTTTCCGAATGGGGCCGGCTTATCGAGTGGCGGCAGCTGCAACTGCAGAACCACCCCAACGTCGAGATCCTTCTGCAGCGATCCCTGACGGCCGATGAGATCCTGAGCTACGGCGCGGAACTTGTGGTGCTGGCGACAGGGGCGCGCTGGGCACGGGATGGGATGACCGGCTTCAATCACACGCCTATCCCGGGCAGTGACAGCCCTCACGTACTGACACCGGAAGACCTCATGGTCGCGGGTGCGAAGCCGGCAGGGCGGCGCGTCACGGTCTTCGACGTCGAGGGGTACGTCGTCGCGTCTGGTCTCGCGGAGCGGTTGGCGCGCGAGGGCCACGAGGTTCATATCGTCACGCCGTTCCCCCAAGTTGCGGTCGTCAGCGACCAGACGATCGAGGGCCCCCTCGTGCGGCAGAATCTCCACAAGCTCGGCGTGACCTTCGTCACCGGCAGCGTTGTGACGAAGATCGACCCGCACGAGGTCAGCGTTGCGAATGAATTCGGCGAGGAGCGCACGCTTCCGTGCGACGCCGTCATCCTCGTCACCCGACGAGTGTCGGTTGATCACCTCTATCACGAGCTGCGCGAACGGCAGGAGGAGTGGGACGAGGCCGAAGTCTCGGCCATCTACCGCATCGGGGATGCCGTTGCCCCTCGGCTGGCGGCCGACTCGATCTTCGACGGACAGCGGCTGGCCCGCGAGATCGATGGGCCAGACCCGAACGTGCCCCTGGCCTATCGGCGGGAGCGAGTCGCGCTTCCGATGCTGGACTGACCAGCCCGGCGTGACTGTCGCCTCGAAGCTTGCTCACACTCCAGAAAGGATCCCAGGCAAATGTGCGTGGGTAGTATCGGCGACTGGCTCGTCAAACGAAGACTGAAATCCCCAGAGAAGACCGCGCTCGTCGTCTCCGGACGGGCGCTGACATATCGCGAATTCGCCGACTCCGCAGACGGTGTGGCGACGCTCCTCACAGAACTGGGAATCGTCAAGGGCGATCGCGTCGCGATCCTGGGCAACAACAGTGCCGAGTTCCTCATTCTGATGTTCGGGGTGTTGCGGATCGGTGCCGTTCTTGTTCCCGTGAATGTTCGGCTTGCTGTCCCGGAGATCTCGCATGTCCTACACGACTCCGGCGCGAGGGTGCTGTTCCACGATCCCGAGTTCGACACCAAGGTGCGAACGCTCGAGCTGCCGGCTGTCGAGCATGTCATCGGATTGGGTCAAGGAACGCCGGGCCGGCCAGGACTGGGGCGGTTGCTCGTCCCCGCGCCTCGCGCGGCCGATGGGGTGGCGGGTGGCGACGATCCGGCCGTCATCCTGTACACCTCGGGGACCACCGGTAGGCCCAAAGGCGCTGTTCTCTCGCATGCGAACCTCACGTGGAACTCGCTGAACTGCATCGTCGACTACGACATCACCGCCTCCGACGTGACACTTCTGATCTCCCCGCTGTTTCACGCGGCGGCTCTCGGGATGGGCGCGCTCCCAGCCATCCTCAAGGGCGCAACGCTCGTCCTCGAGAGAGCATTCGACGCACCCCTGGTGCTGAATCTCATCGAAACGCTCGGCGTAACGATGGTGAGCGGAGTTCCGACCACGTTCCAGCTCCTCGCAGAGCACCCACACTGGGCGGACACCGATCTCACGTCACTGCGAACGATCACGTGTGGAGGGTCGGCCGTCCCCTCCCGCGTGCTCGATGCATTTGAGGAGCGAGGTCTGTCGTTCTCTCAGGGCTACGGCCTGACGGAGACCGCGCCCGGAGCGACTTCCCTCTCGGCCACGATGACGCGCGTGAAGCAAGGAAGCGTTGGGCTCCCACACTTCTTCGCCGATGTCCGAGTCGTGGACGAGGCCGGTGATCTCGTCCCGAGCGGAATCCTGGGGGAGATCCAGATCGCGGGTCCCAACGTGTTCGTCGGCTACCACAACTTGGCAGAGGCCTCTGCCGCGGTGTTCACTGCCGACGGATGGTTCCGTTCGGGGGACGTCGGATATCTCGACGAGGACGGCTACCTCTTTATCGCCGACCGATTGAAGGACCTGATCATCTCGGGTGGAGAGAACATCTACCCCGCCGAGATCGAGAACCTCCTTTACAGCATGGACGGCGTCACGGGGGCTGCGGTTGTTGGCGCACAGGACGATCGCTGGGGCGAGGTGCCGGTGGCGGTACTCACCGTGCGGCAGGGCACCTCCATCACTCTCGAGGCCGTGCGCGCACACCTGCAAACACATCTCGCGCGCTACAAGCTGCCGAAGGCGGTGGTCGTCGTCGAGGAACTGCCGCGCACCGCCTCGGGCAAGGTCCGCAAAGCCGAGCTTCGGGCGCGCATCGCCGAGGTCGTGTCATGAGGATCGTCGTCCTGGTCAAGGAAGTCCCGGATACGTACGGGGATCGCAAGCTGTCGCTGGAGACCGGTCTGGCCGATCGCGGCGCGAGCGAGACCGTGATCGATGAGATCGGCGAGCGGGCGCTTGAGGTGGCGTTGTCGTATGCGGACGGGACGCCGGGCACCGAGGTGGTGGTGTTGTCGATGACGCCGGGGTCGGCGGCGGGGACGGTGCGTAAGGGGCTCGCGATGGGTGCCGCGTCGGCGGTGCAGGTCGTTGACGATGGTCTTCTGGGGGCGGATGTGGGGTTGACGGCGGAGGTGCTGGCGGCGGCGTTGCAGCGTATCGGGTTCGATCTGGTGATCGGTGGGAACTTGTCGACGGACGGGGTGGGCGGGGTCGTTCCGGCGATGGTGGCTGAGATCCTTGATGTGCCGTCGGCGACGTATTTGAGCGCGGTCGAGATCGGCGAGGGTGGGGTGTCGGGCACGCGGGTTTCCGACGGGGCGGTGTTGCAGGTGGCGGCGGTGCTGCCGGCGGTGATCTCGGTCACTGAGGCGTTGCCTGATGCGCGGTTCCCGAATTTCAAGGGCATCATGGCGGCGAAGAAGAAGCCGTTCGAGACGCTGTCGCTCGCTGAGTTGGAGATCGATCCGCACGATCCGGGTGCGTCGCGGTCGATCGTGATCGGACTGAGTGAGAGGCCGCCGCGTGCGGCCGGTGTGAAGATCGTGGACGAGGGGGATGCGGGGCTGAGGCTCGCGGACTTCCTCATCCAGAACCGGCTCGCGTGAGGGGACGTGCACATGGCTTTTGCGGATGACTCGATCCTGGTGCTGCTCGACACCACGCCCTCGGGCGTGCTGGCGAAGTCGGCGGCTGAGCTTTTGGGTGCGGCCGCGCAGGTGGGTACGCCGGTCGCGGTGATCGTCGGCGATGCGGCGTTGGCGGCGGATGCTGCGGCTGTGGGTGCTGCGGTGGTGCTGGTCGCGCCGGCCGGTGACTCTCTGACGGTTCCGCGGGTGGACGCGCTGACGGAGGCTGCGGATCTGGTGCGGCCGGACGCGATCCTGGTGGCGAACTCGGTGGAGGGTCGTGAGGTCGCGGGCCGGTACGCCGCCCGCACCCGTTCGGGTGTCGCGGTCGATGCCGTCGGGGTGTCGCGCGATGCGGAGGGCGTGGTCGCGCACCACTCGGTCTACGGCGGGGCGTATAACGTCGATTCGGCGGTCACGTGGGGTGCGCCGGTGATCACGATCCGGCAGGGTTCGGTCGATGCTCGTGCCGAGGCGGTCGCGGGCGTGGAGGCTGAGCCGCTCGAGGTGCGCGCCTCCGGCCGGAAGGCGGCGACGGTGACGTCGGTGGATGAGGCCGTGGTGTCGTCGTCGCGTCCGGAGTTGCGTGGGGCGGCGAGGGTGGTGTCGGGCGGGCGGGGTCTCGGGTCGGGGGAGAAGTTCGTGCTTGTCGAGCAGCTGGCTGACGTGCTGGGTGCGGCGGTGGGCGCGTCGCGTGCCGCGGTCGACGCGGGCTTCGTGCCGTATTCGTATCAGGTGGGTCAGACGGGGGTGTCGGTGGCGCCGCAGCTGTATGTGGCGTTGGGCATCTCGGGTGCGATCCAGCACAAGGCCGGTATGCAGACCGCGAAGACGATCGTCGCGATCAACAAGGACGCGGACGCCCCGATCTTCGAGATCGCGGACTTCGGCGTCGTCGGCGATCTGTTCACGGTGGTGCCGCAGCTGATCGCCGCGCTCGAGGCGAAGAAGGCGTAGCCCGTTATGGCGACGTTCGGTTCCTCGGTGCGGCGGGGTCTGCCGCGTGTGCCGGGCGGTGAGCCCTGGCCTCCGGCGGGCGCCGCGCCCGGCACGAACGGCAACGGTGTCGCGCCCGCGGAGGCGCCCCTCGTCGAGGTGGTGGCACGACCCGCGGGAGCCGACGCGTCGACCCCGCGTGTCGTGACTCCCGAGGTCGCTGCGGTGGCGTCGGCTGAGGCTCCGGTGGCGGAACACGCGGGAGCCGACGCGTCGACCCCGCGCCTCGCGACTCCCGAGGTCGCTGCGGTTGCGTCGGCTGAGGTTCCGGTGGCGGAACACGCGGGAGCCGATGCGTCGACCCCGCGTGTCGTGACTCCCGAGGTCGCTGCGGTGGCGTCGGCTGGGCGCGCGATTCGCCGTGGCCTGCCGCGGGTGTCGGGTGGTGAGCCGTGGCCGCCGGCGGGCGTTGTCCCGGCCGCTGCGGCCGGTGCCACCACGGACGTGGCAGCCGTCGTCGCCACCGAGACCGCCACGCGAACAGAAGCGACACCTTCGGAGGCGGTGACCCCCGTCAAGGTGCCACCTGTGGTCGCCGCGGGCGCGGAGGCCGGGCAACAGGTGACACCTTCGGCTGCGGGTGAGGGTGCGAAGGCGCTCCGCCGCGGGCTTCCGCGGGTCGTCGGTGGTGAGCCGTGGCCGCCGGCTGGGTTCGCGCCGACCGCGACCGCCGCTGCGGTGACGGATGCTGCGCCCGTGCCGGCTGCGGAAGCGCCGGCGGAGCGCGTGGTGCGCGCCGGTCTTCCGCGCCCGGCCACTGCCGCGCCGACTCCCGTCGTCGCGGCCGCGGTCGAGGCATCCGTCGAGACAGCCCGGACTCGCGCCATTGCGGAGACCCGAATTGCCGAGGTCGTCGCCCCCGCTGCGCCCGCCACCGCCACCGGAGTCCCGCTGTCTCAGCCGCTGCCGTTTCACCGCACCGTGTGGGCGGGCAGGGCCGCGCGCACCCGACCGGCGGCCAGGCCGGAGCCGAAGCGCATCGGCCCGTTCACCCGTGGCCAGTGGGCCGGGGCGGTGATCGTGGGTGGCGCCGGGGTGCTGTACGCGGCGGGCATGGCGGTGTTCGCGGTGCGCTGGCTGCTGTCGACCGAGTGGGGTGTGGACTTCCTCGCCGCCTACCCGGGCGAGTATCACCTGCCCGAAGGGGCCCCGGTCGGTGTCCCCGCGTGGCTCGGGTGGCAGCACTTCTTCAACGTGTTCCTGATGGTGCTGATCATCCGCACCGGTCTGCAGGTCCGCACCGACAAGCGGCCGAGCGTGTTCTGGTCGCCGCGCAGCAACGGCCGGCGCAAGATGAGCCTGAGCCTGTGGTTCCACCAGTCGCTCGACATCCTGTGGATCGTGAACGGCGTGATCTTCGTGGTGCTGCTGTTCGTGACCGGGCAGTGGATGAAGATCGTGCCCACGTCGTGGGAGGTGTTCCCCAACGCGGTCTCGGCGGGGCTGCAGTACGTGTCGCTGGACTGGCCCACCGAGAACGGCTGGGTGAACTACAACTCGCTGCAGCAGCTCGCGTACTTCGCGACCGTGTTCCTGGCCGCGCCGCTCGCGATCGCGACCGGCGTGCGGATGAGCCACGTGTGGCCGAAGAACGCGGCCGGGCTGAACAGGGCGTACCCGCTCGAGTGGGCCCGCGCGGTGCACTTCCCGGTGATGCTGTACTTCGTCGCGTTCATCGCCGTGCACGTGTTCCTGGTGTTCGCGACCGGGGCGCTGCGCAACCTGAACCACATGTACGCCGCGCAGGGCTCGATCGACCCGGACGCGTACACCGACAACTGGACCGGCTTCTGGTTCTTCGCCGCCTCGCTCATCGTGATCGCCGCCGCCTGGGTCGCCGCGCGCCCGCTCGTGCTGGCGCCGATCGCCCGCCTGTTCGGCAAAGTGACCGGCCGCTGACGCGACCGGCCTACTCGACGATTGGTATGCCCCTGTGAAGCGTCATGCATGCCTCGATCGCGGGCTGCGGACTGTGCGCCCGCGGCCCGCGATCGTCGTCTCCCGACGGATGAGGCGGTTCCAGGCGTCGAAACGAAACGGATGCCTCAGCCGGACGCGTCTGCGATCACCTCGGCGGCAGCATCCCGTCCCAGCGCGACGTAAGCCGGGTTGTCGTCGTTGTGCACGAGGAGCATCATCACGACGGCGGCCGCCCAGGCGTGCGCGCGTCGCCAGGTGGCCGCGTCGTAGCGGGACCCGGTCGCGACGATGAAGCGCCCCCGGCCGTCGGCGTCGAATGCGAGCCAGGCGACCGCCAGGTCGTAAGCGGGGTCGCCGGCCGTGACGTCGCCGAAGTCGATGATGCCGGCCAGCCTTCCGTCGCGCGTCACGAGGTTGCCGGGATGCAGGTCGCCGTGAATCCAGAGCGGGGGCCGGCTCCACGCGGCGACGGTGAGACCGGCGTGCCAGACATCGCCCAGCGCCGTGGCGTCCGAGGCGTCCAGCGCTCCGGAGTCGCGCAGTGCGGCGAGGCGGACGGCGACGGCATCCGCGCGCGTCGCCAGGGGAGCGCCCCGGAAGGGATTGACGGGGTGATCCTCGGGTGCCTCAGCATGCAGCGCGCCGAGGACGTCGGCGAGCGTCGTCGCCCATTCGCCACGATCGGCGACGGGTGCGTCCATGGCTCGCTCGCCCTGGATCCATCGCACCACGGACCAGCGCCACGGGTATCCGGCCGCCGGAGCGCCGGCGACGACGGGGTTGGGCACCCCGACGCCGGTCGGCTCGAGTCGCCGCGCGATCTCGGGGAGCACGAGCTGCTCGTGGAGCACGAGGGGCGCGGCGATCGCACGCCGGGGAAGGCGCACCGCGTAGTCGTCGCCCAATCGCCACACCTCGCTGTCCCAGCCTTCGGCAACCTTCCGCAGAGGCAGGACGGTGGCCCCCGGGATTGTTGCGCCTGCTTGGTCGGCGAGCAGTTCGCGAATGAGGGCAGGGCCGATCGAGATCTCGGAGGCGGGCTTGTCGGGCACCCTACGAACTTAGACTCTTGTGTTCGTGTGGGAATGTGTTGTATTGTGTGGGAATCCAACGGAGGTTGTCCCACATGTACGCGACGGAGCGCCACGAGCAGATCGAGCTCCTGCTGTCCGAGCGGAGCCGGGTCAGCGTGGTCGAACTCGCCGACCGATTCGAGGTCACCACCGAAACGATCCGCCGCGACCTCGACCACCTCGAGTCGGCCGGCGCTCTGCGCCGCGTGCACGGGGGCGCGGTCAGCCGGGAGCGCGCGAGCACGCGAGAGCCGTCGCTCGCCGAGCGCTTCGAGCACCACGGCGGCGCCAAGGCCGCCATCGGCCTGCGGGCCCTCGACGCCCTCGGTGCCGAATTCACCGGGTCCGTCTTCCTCGACGCCGGCACGACCACGGCAGCCGTCGCCTCGGCGCTCATTCCGCGCCTCTCCATCGCGCGAATCGAGGTCGTCACGCACTCGCTGGCGCTCGGCAACACGCTCGCCGGCGTTCCGGGCGCGTCTCTCTCGCTGGTCGGCGGGCGCGTGCGCGGTCTTACCGCCGCGGCCGTCGGCGCCGACACCGTCCGGACGATCGGCGCGCTTCGTCCGGATGTCGCCTTCATCGGCACCAACGGCGTCTCGGCGACGTTCGGCCTCAGCACGCCCGACCCCGACGAGGCCGCCGTCAAGCGCGCAATCGTCGAGTCGGCCCGGCGCGTGGTCGTCGTGGCCGATGCCGAGAAGCTCGGCGCCGAACTGCTCGTCGGCTTCGCGCCGCTTCGCGACATCGACGTGCTGGTGACGGATTCCGCACCCGACGAAGAACTCGCGTCCGCGCTCGCGGACGCCGACGTGGAGGTCTGGCTCGCATGATCGTGACGCTCACCGCCAACCCGTCCCTCGACCGCACGGTGATGCTTCCCGCTCCGCTGCAGGTCGGCGACGTGCAGAGCGCGGCTTCGACGCGCGAGGACGCGGGCGGGAAGGGCATCAACGTCGCCCGCGCGATCAGAGCAGCCGGCGAGGACTGCGCCGCGGTGCTGCCCCTCGCGCCGGGCGACCCGTACGACGCGGCACTGCACGCGGCGGACGTCGACGCGCGCCGCGTCGCCGTACGCGGGAACGTCCGCGCGAACATCGCGATCACCGACCCCGCCGGCGTCACCACCAAGCTCAACCTGCCGGGCGCCGAACTGTCGGCGGACGAGGTCTCCGCCGTCGTCGATGCGGTCGTCGCAGCATCCGTCGACGCTCGTTGGCTGGTGCTGGCGGGCTCGCTGCCCCCCGGCGTCCCCGACGACTTCTACGTGCGCGTCATCACCGCCGTCCGCACCGCGCGCGGAGCGGACGCTCCGCTCATCGCGGTGGACACCTCCGGCCCCGCGCTGGCCGCGGTCGTCGCCGCCGGCGCAGCCGACCTCATCAAGCCGAACGATGACGAGCTCGCCGAGCTCGTGGGCGTGGCCATCGACGGCAAGGACCCGCAGTCGGTGCTGCAGGTCGCCCGCGCGCTCGTCCCCGCACGGGTGCGGGCCGCACTCGTCACCCTCGGTTCGCGCGGCGCCCTTCTCGTCGATGCCGAAGGAGCTTGGGCGGCTTCTCCGCCGCCGATCCAAGTCGTGAGCACTGTGGGCGCGGGCGACAGCTCGCTGGCCGGCTACGTGCTCGCTGCCACGCGTGGTGCCGACCAGGGCGAGCGGCTGCGTCTGGCCGTCCGCTACGGAGCGGCCGCAGCATCCCTTCCCGGCACGAAAGCGCCGGCTCCCGCAGATCTTCCCACCGGCGACGTGCCCGTCACACGTCTCGATTGAGCACCCACCCACCCAACGACCGCAGGAGGTCACCGTGTCCGACACCATCACCACAGGCCTGGTGAGCCTCGACGCGCCACTGGGCGCCGACAAAGCCGCCGTGATCCGCTCCCTCGCCGCACGCGTGGTCGCGCAGGGTCGCGCGACCGACGCCGAGGCGCTCTATGCCGACGCGTGGGCGCGCGAAGAGAAGGATGAGACCGGGCTCCCCGGCGGCATCGCCATTCCGCACGCCAAGAGCGCCGCGGTCACGACGCCGTCCCTCGCCTTCGCGCGCCTCACGCCGGGCGTCGACTTCGGCGCGCCGGACGGCGCTGCCGACCTCGTATTCCTCATCGCCGCGCCGGCGGACGCCGCAGAGGCGCACCTCGCAGTGCTCTCCAAGCTCGCGCGGAGCCTTATGCAGGAGGACTTCACCTCCGGTCTGCGCGCCGCGAAGTCCGACGAAGATGTGGTCGCGATCGTGCAGGCGGCGATCGGCGAACGGGAAGCCGCCGCGCCTGCGGCTCCGGCCGCGGCAGCCGCACCTGCCTCCACGGGACTCGACGTCGACGGGCGGCCGGCCCGGGTGGTCGCGGTGACCTCGTGCGCGACCGGCATCGCGCACACGTTCATGGCGGCCGACGCACTCACCGCCGCGGGCAAGAAGGCCGGAATCGACCTGGTGGTCGAGCCGCAGGGCTCGAGCGGGTACCAGGCGCTCCCCGTCGACGTCATCCGCAACGCCGACGCCGTCATCTTCGCGACCGACGTCGACGTCCGGGAGCCGCAGCGGTTCGCAGGCAAGCCGGTCGTGCGCTCGGGCGTCAAGCGCGGCATCGAGCAGCCCGACCAGCTCATCGTGGAGGCCGTCGCCGCGGCGAACAACCCCTCCGCCACCCGCGTGGGAGGCGAGGCGACTGGTGCCACGGCGGCTCCTGCCGAGACCCTGTCGTGGGGCGCCCGCATCCAGCGCATCCTCCTCACCGGCGTCAGCTACATGATCCCGTTCGTCGCGGGCGGCGGTCTGCTGATCGCCCTCGGCTTCCTCATCGGCGGGGTGAATGTCGGCGACGAGGCGTTCAGCGTCATCGTCGACAACGCCCTGTGGGCGCTCCCGGCTGGCGGGCTCGCCCAGTACCTCGGCTCCGTGCTGTTCGTGATCGGCGTGACATCGATGGGATTCCTGGTCTCGGCGCTGGCCGGCTACATCGCGTTCGCGATCGCCGACCGTCCCGGCATCGCGCCCGGATTCGTCGCGGGCGCCGTCGCGGTCATCATGAACGCGGGCTTCATCGGCGGCATCATCGGCGGTCTGCTCGCAGGCTTCGTGGCCTGGTGGATCGGGCGTCTCAACGCGCCGCGATGGCTGCGCGGCCTCATGCCGGTCGTGATCATCCCGCTCGCGGCGTCGATCGTGGCCTCGGGACTGATGATCCTGTTCCTCGGCCGGCCGATCGCCACCCTCATGGAGGGTCTCAACGCCTGGCTCACCGGTCTCGCCGCGACCGACGCGATCATCCTGGTCGGCGTCATCCTCGGCCTCATGATGTGCTTCGACCTCGGCGGCCCGGTCAACAAGGTCGCCTACGCGTTCGCCGTCGCCGGGCTCAGTGCCGGATCGGCCGAGAACCCGACGCCGTATCTCATCATGGCCGCCGTCATGGCCGCCGGCATGGTCCCGCCGCTCGCCATGGCCCTCGCGTCGACCGTTCTGGCACGCAACATGTTCCCGCCGGTCGAGCGCGAGAACGGCAAGGCCGCCTGGCTGCTCGGCGCGGCGTTCATCAGTGAGGGTGCGATCCCGTTCGCTGCTGCAGACCCGCTGCGCGTCATCCCCTCGATGATGCTGGGCGGTGCCGTCACGGGCGCCCTGAGCATGGCCTTCGCCGTCCAGTCCCTGGCGCCCCACGGCGGCATCTTCGTCCTGTTCGCGATCAGCCCGATCTGGGGCTTCCTGGTCGCCCTCGTGGCGGGCACGGTCGTGTCGGCCCTGACGGTGATCGCCCTCAAGAAGTGGATCGCCCCGAAGGAGCTCGCCGAGGCCGAAGCGCGCGTGGCCGTGGCGGCCTGAGGCATTCGTCCGCCAGAATCGGAGTCGTCGACCGCTGAGGTCCGACGCAGACAGGAGAGAACCATGGCAGAACGTCAGGCCACCATCGCCAGCAGCTCGGGACTCCACGCCCGCCCCGCCAAGCTCTTCGTGCAGGCGGTGCAGGCGCAGCCCGTCCCGGTCACGATCGCGGTCGAGGGCGGTGCCGACCTCAACGCCGGCAGCATCCTGTCGCTGATGGGCCTCGGTGCCTCGCAGGGCACCGTCGTGACCCTCAAGGCCGACGGCGACGGGGCCGAGGAGGCGCTCGACGCCCTGGTCGCGCTGCTGGAGACGGACCTCGACGCCCAGTAGCAGAGGATCGTGCGGTTGAGTCCGCACAGGAGCGACGGATGCCGCGGGTCGAAGCCGCTGCGGCATCCGTCGTCCGCGTTCTGCCGGGCTTCCGCGCCCCGCTCAGATGTCGGTGCTGTCTCCGGGGTTCAGCTCCACGAGCTCGCCGCCGTGCTGCTCGGCGGCCCAGCCGAGACGCATCCGCCCCATATCGCGGCCGGCGACCGACAGCCCCATGTCGTGCGTGCCGAACACGCGCCGCGGCGCGACGGCGAGCACGAAGTCCATCGCCTCGCCGATCTTGAGCCACGGTGCGCCGACCGGCGACGCCAGCAGCTTCACCTCGCGGCCCTTCGGCACCGCGTACGAGTCGCCGGGGTAGTAGAACTCGTCGTTCACGAGAACTCCGACGTTGTCGACGACCGGGATCGTCTCGTGGATCACCGCGTGGAGGCCACCGAAGAACTCCAGGCGGAACGGTTCGACCTCGACGACGTCGCCCGGGCGCACGATCGTGATGTCGTAGCCGGCGGCCGCCTTGGACACGCCTTCGGGAGCGAAGATCGGTGTCCCCGGAAAGATGCCGAGAATGCGGTCCAGGTGGTCGGGCGTCCAATGGTCCGGGTGCTCATGCGTGATGACGATCGCGACGACGCCCTCGAGTTCTCCCAGCGGAGCAGTGAACGACCCCGGATCGATGACCAGCGTGCGGCCGGAGTCGACCAGCGTCAGGGTGGCGTGCTCGAACTTCGTGACTCGCATGCGTCGAGTCAAGCGTTCCGGCGTCGCCGAGGCAAGCGACCGGGGTCGGCGCGCCGACACCCGCCGCGATTTGGAGTGGACATGACGCCCGTGGCATAATCGAACGGTTGCCTGAACGGCCCCATCGTATAGCGGCCTAGTACGCCGCCCTCTCACGGCGGTAACGCGGGTTCGAATCCCGCTGGGGTCACCAGTCAGGCAACAACGTCGCGATCTCGGTTGCGGCGCGCTGTACGGCCCCATCGTATAGCGGCCTAGTACGCCGCCCTCTCACGGCGGTAACGCGGGTTCGAATCCCGCTGGGGTCACAATCGACGCCCCGGTCCACGAGGACCGGGGCGTCTTGTGTGCTCCGCTCGGACCAGGCGGGGCAGAGCGGTGAAGCCCCCGGTTTCCGCCGTCGCAGGTGAACCCCTCGTCACCGTGAACACGACTCCGTGAAGGCGTGGACCGCGTGACGAGCGTCAGGCGGACACGTCGGTGGAGCGGTCCGCGTCGACGGTCGGAGGAGCCGGGGTCGCAGCATCCGTCCGGCCACGCCGACGACTGCGGACGAGCCGAACGATGCCCCAGACGATCAGGGCGGCGACGGCGGCCACGGCGAGCCATGGGAGGAGGAAGCCGAGTGCGACGACGATGCCGTTGAGGGTGGCGACGAGGCCATTCCAGCCCGCGGCGAGGCCGTCGCCGAACCCGGCAGGGTCGGCGGTCACAGGCTCGACATCGGGGACGACCGTGACGGACAGCGTCGACATCGCGACCTGGTCATCGAGCATCTCCAGCTGCTGCTGGTAGGACTCCAGCGTGGCCTGGCGCTCCGCCAGGGCCGCCTCAGCGGCGATGAGGTCCGCGACGCTCTGCGCCTGGGCCATGAGCTCGGTGAGGCGGTCCACGGACGCCTGCGCGGCGTCGATGCGGGCCTCGAGGTCCACTGTCTGCTCTGTGACGTCCTGACGCGACAGGGTGCTCGCCGTCACTTCGCCGACATCGTCGAGTTCGTCGACGACGCTCTGCAGCTGGTCGGCGGGGACGCGCACGGTGATCCAGGCGCCGTCGGTCGGATACGGGTAGGGCAGCGTGTCATAGACGACACCCCCGTCGGTGGGGGTGACCGGGTACACCGTGCCGTCGCTGCCGACGCTCATCGACTCGACGTAGCCGCCGTGGGCGACGGCGGAGTTCGCGATGGCACGCGCGGCCGCGTCGACCTCGTCTGCGGTGACCGTGGCCGAGGCCGTGGTGATGATGTCGCGGTCTGCGGCTCCGGCGGCCCCCGCCGTGTCGTCTTCCGCTCCCGGCGCGACCGTGAGGGGCCCCGATTCGCGGGTGACGGCGCCCGACGAGTCCGTGGTGGACGAGTCGGCTCCGGAGTCGGCGGGGGCGACCGGCGCGACGGCGGATTCCTCGCTCACCCCGCCGACACCACCGACGATCGATCCGACCGAGGGTGCGATCACGGCGGCGACGATGATCACCGCCGCTGCGGCGCCGCCGGCGATCCACAGGCGGCCCCGACGGGCACGCCGGGCGGACTGGCGTGTGCGCTCACGCGCGATGTCGGCGAAGAGCGCGTGCTCGATCTCGTCGATCCGCTCGGAGCTGAGCTCGGGGAGGGGTGCGGGGATCCCGGAGTCCGGGGGCTGGACGCTCATGTGCTCTCCTTCACTACGGTCCGCAGACGGGTGCGGATACGGGAGAGACGATTGCGGACGACACCGTGGGCGACGCCGAGCTCGTCGGCGGCCGCCTGGTAGGCGTACCCCTCCGTCGCGCACAGCCGGAAGATGGCGCGGTCGAGTTCACCGAGGCCCGCGACCGCGTTCAGGATCGCCTCCGCCAGGCGGTCGTCGATCACCTGCTGTTCGACGTCGACCGTCGACGGCAGCGTCTCATCGGCGGCTGCGGCGGTGTGCTCGCGGTCGCGGCGCTGCCGGCGGATGCGGTTCGCGGACTGGAACCGGCAGATCGTCGCGAGCCAGGGCAGCAGCGATTCGCCGGCGAGGTCGAGGCCGGGGAGCTTGCGCCAGGCGACGAGGAACGTCTCCTGTGTGACTTCCTCTGCGTCCGCCGGATTACCGACGAGGCCGTGCGCCAGCCAGTAAACCGGGCGCACGTACGCCCGGTACAGCGTGCGGAAGGCGTGCTCGCTCCCGCCCGCAGCCCGCGCCACGAGCTCGGCGTCGCCCGGCAGATCGTCGTCGGCCATCCCCATCCTCCGAATTGTCTCTCACGGTGTCAGTGTCCGCATCGACCGGATCGTCTCACGCGCAAACAGGCGGACCCTGTCGACCCTGTATCCTGTTGCGAGCGAGAGGGAGTATCCCGATACGCGCATCCGTCATCACGGGTCCCGACAGAGCGACCCCGGGTGCGCGCTGCTGGCGGTCAAGTCGGCGGGGGAGAGACTTTCGGATTCCGCCGACCCCTCGTACATCCCCTCGAAAGGCCCTCCATGGACCTCGAACTCCCGCTCTGGTTCGAAATCGGATCCCTCGTGATCCTCACCCTGATCCTTGTCGCAGATCTGCTTCTCATCCTGAAGCGGCCCCACATCCCCTCGACGCGTGAGTCGACGCTGTGGGTGGTCTTCTATGTGACTCTCGCGCTCATCTTCGCCGGCATCATGTGGATCGTCGCGGGGCCGGAGTATGCCGGCCAGTTCGTGGCCGGCTGGCTCACCGAGTACAGCCTGTCGATCGACAATCTCTTCGTCTTCGTGCTGATCATGGCTCAGTTCGCGGTGCCGCGGCGTTATCAGCAGGAGGTGCTGATGGTGGGCATCATCATCGCCCTCGTGCTGCGCGGAATCTTCATCCTGGTCGGCGCCGCGGTGATCGAGCAGTTCAGCTGGGTGTTCTACATCTTCGGCGCGTTCCTCGTCTGGACCGCGTGGCGCCAAGCCTTCCCCGGCGGCGACCACGACTCCGACGTGAAGCAGGAGAACTTCGTCGTGCGCATGCTGCGCCGCACGATCGACATCAGCGATCACTACGACGGCGCGAAGATCCGCACCGTCGTCGACGGCAAGAAGATGTGGACGCCCATGATCATCGTCTTCGCGGCGATCGGCGTCACCGACCTGCTGTTCGCGATCGACTCGATCCCCGCGATCTTCGGCATCACGCAGAGCGCGTTCATCGTCTTCACGGCGAACATCTTCGCCCTCATGGGTCTGCGCCAGCTCTACTTCCTGCTGGGCGACCTCCTCGATCGCCTGCGCTACCTGCATTACGGCATCGCTTTCATCCTCGCGTTCATCGGTCTCAAGCTCGTCTTCCACGCCATGCACGTGAACGAGCTCCCGTTCATCAACAACGGCGAACCGATCGAGTGGGCTCCCGAGATTTCGACGTGGATGTCGCTCGGCGTCATCGTCGTCTCGATGCTCGTCGCGACTGTCGCGAGCCTCGTCGCCTCCGCGCGTGAGAAGAGGGCGCAGAGCGCGGATGCTGCGGCAGCTGTCGTCGCGGATGAGAAGGGCACGCCGCCCACGGTCGACAACCCGCACTCGGACGGCGGTCGCTGACCTCGTCCTGCGAGACGCTTCGCCTCGGGCCGCCGACCGTCGTCGGCCGCCCGAGGAGTCAGGGGCGAGCGAGAGACGGCAGATGACGCAGGCTCGAGGCGTCAGGGCGGCCGACGAGAGACGGCAGATGACGGCGGTGGCGCGGACCGTCGTTCGCGCGATGGTAACCTGGGCACGTGCGGATCGCTCGCCTTCTCCTTAGCGGCCGCGACGAGTCCTAGTCCCAGGCCTCCCTCGTCGCGGAGTTTCGTCGCGGGCCCCACCCCGATGCGGGCGCAGTCCCCATAGAGGAGAACGACTAGCAATGAGCATGACCGATGCATCCGGCATTCCCGATCGTCCCCGTACTCTGGCTGAGAAGGTGTGGGATGACCATGTGGTCGTCCGAGGCGAGGACGGTCAGCCGGACCTGATCTACATCGACTTGCACTTGGTGCACGAGGTCACGAGCCCTCAGGCCTTCGACGGCCTGAGGGCGGAGGGGCGCCCGGTGCGGCGCCTGGATCTGACGATCGCGACAGAGGACCACAACACCCCGACGCTCGACATCGACAAGCCGATCGCGGACCTCACCAGCCGTACGCAGATCGAGACGTTGCGCCGCAACGCCGCCGAGTTCGGTGTGCGCCTGCATTCGCTGGGCGATAAGGAGCAAGGCATCGTCCACGTCGTCGGGCCGCAGCTGGGCCTGACCATGCCGGGCATCACGGTGGTGTGCGGTGACTCGCACACCTCGACGCATGGCGCGTTCGGTGCGATGGCGTTCGGCATCGGCACCAGCGAGATCGAGCACGTGCTGGCCACGCAGACGCTGCCGCTGAAGCCCTTCAAGACGATGGCGATCACGGTCGAGGGCGAGCTGCGGCCCGGTGTCACCGCCAAGGACATCATCCTCGCTGTCATCGCCAAGATCGGGGCGAACGGCGGGCAGGGTTACGTGCTCGAGTACCGCGGCAGCGCCATCCGGTCGCTGTCGATGGAGGGCCGCATGACGATGAGCAACATGTCGATCGAGGCGGGCGCCCGGGCCGGGATGGTCGCGCCGGACGAGACCACGTTCGCGTACGTCAAGGGCCGTGCGCACGCGCCGACCGGTCAGGATTGGGAGGACGCGGTCGCGTACTGGCGGACGCTGCCCAGCGACGAGGGCGCCGTCTACGACGCGGAGGTGTTCCTCGACGCCGCCGAGCTCGAGCCGTTCGTGACGTGGGGCACCAACCCGGGTCAGGGTGTCTCGCTGAGCGCGTCCGTGCCGTCGCCGGACGACTTCGCCGACCCGAATGAGCGTGCGGCAGCCGAGCGGGCGCTCGAATACATGGACCTGGTGCCGGGGACCCCGCTCAAGGCGGTGCCGGTCGACGCGGTGTTCATGGGCTCGTGCACGAACAGCCGCATCGAGGACCTCCGGGCGTTCGCCTCGGTCATCGAAGGCCGTAAGAAGGCGGACGGCGTGCGTGTCATGGTGGTGCCGGGGTCGGCTCGGGTGCGTCTGGAGGCCGAGGCTGAGGGCCTGGACAAGGTCTTCGAGGAGTTCGGCGCCGAGTGGCGCTTCGCGGGGTGCTCGATGTGCCTGGGTATGAACCCCGACCAGCTCGCGCCGGGGGAGCGGTGCGCCTCCACGAGCAACCGCAACTTCGAGGGCCGTCAGGGCAAGGGCGGCCGTACGCACCTCGTCTCGCCGCTGGTCGCGGCGGCGACCGCCGTCATGGGCCGCCTGGCGAGCCCGGGCGATCTCTCCGCGCCCGTCGCGGCCGCAGCCGAGGGCACGGAGGTCTGACATGGAGAAGTTCACGACGCACACCGGCATCGCCGCGCCGCTGAAGCGTTCGGCCGTCGATACCGATCAGATCATCCCGGCCGTCTACCTGAAGCGGGTCACCAAGACCGGCTTCGAGGACGCCCTGTTCGCCAACTGGCGGCAGGACCCCGAGTTCGTGCTCAACCAGCCGGCGTACGCGGGTGCCAGCATCCTCGTCGCGGGCCCCGACTTCGGCACCGGGTCCAGCCGTGAGCACGCGGTGTGGGCGCTGCGCGACTTCGGCTTCAAAGTCGTGCTGAGCCCGCGTTTCGCCGACATCTTCCGCGGCAATGCGGGAAAGCAGGGACTCGTCGCCGGTGTGATCTCGGATGCGGATCTCAAGGCCGCGTGGGCCGCGATCGAGGCCGATCCGGGCGTGTCGATGACGGTCGACCTCGAGGCTCGCACGGCGCGCATCGGCGCGCTGGAGCTTGCTTTCGAGATCGATGATTACACTAGGTGGCGGCTTCTCGAAGGGCTCGACGACATCGGGCTCACGCTGCGCGACGCAGACAAGATCGCGCAGTTCGAGGCTCGCCGAGAGGCGTGGCGGCCGCGGACACTTCCCGTTCCGTAAGCCGGGCCGGGCGCCCAGAACCCGGGTGCCCGACCGTCGCAAGCCCCCTCTGCACACCAAGTGAGGACCACCCGATGAAGCCGCTCCTGAACGTCGCCGCCGGCGAAAGCACCACTGCCGAAGCGGGGGAGCAGGAACTGACCGGTGAAGTCCTCGCGATCCGGGGCGGGCGCCCGCTGACCGGTCGCGTCGAGGTCAAGGGTGCGAAGAACCTCGTCACCAAGGCGATGGTCGCTGCTCTCCTCGGAGAGACGGCCAGCACGCTGCGTGACGTCCCCGACATCAGCGACGTGCAGGTGGTCCGCTCGCTTCTCGAGGTCCACGGCGTGCGCGTCGTGGACGGCGACGAGGAGGGCACGATCCACCTCGACCCGAGCGGCGCCGTGGCGGCGCACTTCGAGGAGATCGACGCGCACGCCGGGGCATCCCGCATCCCGATCCTGTTCTGCGGCCCGCTGCTTCATCTGCTCGGCGAGGCGCTCATCCCCGACCTGGGCGGCTGCCGCATCGGCGACCGTCCGATCAACTTCCACATGGATGCGCTGCGCGCGTTCGGAGCCGTCGTCGACAAGAGCTACGAGGGCATCCGCATCACCGCCCCCAGCGGGCTGCACGGCGCGAACATCGAGCTGCCCTACCCGAGCGTCGGCGCGACCGAGCAGGTTCTGCTCACCGCTGTGCGGGCAAAGGGCGTCACCGAGCTGCGCAACGCCGCCATCGAGCCGGAGATCATGGATCTCATCGCCGTGCTTCAGAAGATGGGCGCGATCATCTCCTACGAGCCGAACCGCGTCATCTTCATCGAGGGCGTCGATTCGCTGCGCGGTTACGACCACCGCGCGATCTTCGATCGCAATGAAGCCGCCTCGTGGGCATGCGCGGCGCTCGCGACCGACGGCGACATCTTCGTCGGCGGGGCGCGCCAGCAGGAGATGCTGACCTTCCTCAACGTGTTCCGCAAGGCCGGCGGCTGGTTCGACGTCCGCGAGGACGGCATCCAGTTCCGCCGCGGCGGGGCGCTGAAGCCCGTCGTCGTCGAGACGGATGTGCACCCCGGATTCATGACCGACTGGCAGCAGCCGCTCATCGTCGCCCTCACGCAGGCCGAGGGGGAGTCGACGGTGCATGAGACCGTGTATGAGAACCGGCTCGGGTTCACCGAGGCGCTCAACCTCATGGGCGCCGACATCGTCGTGCACCGTGACGGGATCGACGCACCCGGCCGCCGGGTTCCCCGCCGAGCCCTCGAGCAAGCGGCCGTCATCAACGGCCCGACACCGCTCCACGGCGCCGATGTCGTCGTCCCCGACCTGCGCGGCGGCTACAGCTATGTGATCGCGGCGCTGGCCGCCGAGGGGGAGTCGGTCGTCCGCAACGTCGGGATCATCCGTCGCGGATACGAGAAGTTCTTCGCCAAGCTCGACCAGCTCGGCGCCGACTTCGACGTCATCGGATAACCCGGTGGCCACCGATCGTCCGCACGCCTCGGCCGAGAAGACACGACCGAGCGTGTTCTGGCCCCTGGCGGGGCTTCTCGTGCCGCTCCTGAGCCTCCTCTTCAAGCTCGAGATCGAGGACGGCCGCAAGCTGCCTCGTGACGGCGCCTACGTGCTCGCGCCGAACCACATGAGCGAGATCGACCCGCTCGTGGTCGCCCTCGCCGTGTGGCGACTGGGCCGCGCGCCCCGGTTCATGGCCAAGGAGAGCCTGTTCCGGGTGCCGGTGCTCGGATGGGTGCTGCGCGCCACCGGGATGGTTCCGGTCGCGCGCGCGACGTCGGCCGCGGCGGCTCGCGCCACGCTCGAGGCCTCGCAGACGCTCGTGCAGCACGGTCGCGGTGTGATCGTCTACCCGGAGGGCTCGCTCACCCGCGAGCCCAACCTCTGGCCCATGCGCGGCAAGACCGGCGCGGTCCGTCTCGCGCTGGCGGGCGGCATCCCGGTCATCCCGATGGCCCACTGGGGTTCTCAGCAGGTGCTTCCGCGCTACGGCAAGCTCAAGCTGTGGCCGCTGCGTCGCCGCGTGCGCGTGATCGTGGGCGACCCCGTGAACCTCACGCGCTTCGTCGGCGCGGCCTCGTCGCAGACCGCGCTCATCGAGGCGACGGACGCTGTGATGGCCGACATCTCCGGCCTCCTCTCCCAGCTGCGCGACGAGCCCGCTCCCGCCCAGCGGTGGAACCCGGCCGATCACGGCCAGAAGGAGACGGGTCGCCTTGAGCCGTAGGCAGGATGCCGCGCGCCCGCGCGTCGCCGTCGTGGGCGCGGGCAGCTGGGGCACGACGTTCGGCAAGATCCTCGCCGACGGCGGCGCCCACGTCACGATGTGGGCGCGCCGCCCTGAGCTGGCGAGCGAGATCCAGGAGGGCAAGCGCAACAGCGAGTACCTCCCTGGGATCAACCTGCCGCGCGATATGCACGCCACGCACCATCTGTCTGAGGCGCTCGAGGGCGCCGAGCAGATCTACCTCTCGATCCCGAGTCAGGCGGTGCGCCAGAATCTCAAGGCGGTGCGCCCGCTGATCTCGCAGAACGACGCCCCCATCGTGTCGCTCATGAAGGGCGTCGAACGGCGCACCGGCCTGCGCATGAGCCAGGTGATCGAGCAGGAGCTGCACTGCGACCCCGCGCGCATCGCCGTCGCATCCGGGCCGAACCTCGCCCTGGAGATCGCGCGCGAGCAGCCGACCGCCGCCGTCATCTCCTCGACGAGCCAGGAGACCGCCGAGGCGGTCGCGCGCCGCGCGCGCAACACGTACTTCCGCACGTTCGTCAACACCGATGTGATCGGCACCGAGTTCGGCGGAGTGCTCAAGAACCTCATCGCCGTCGCCATCGGCATCGTCGACGGCGTCGGCTACGGCGAGAACACGAAGGCGTCGATCATCACGCGCGGTCTCGTCGAGATGACGGACTTCGCCGTCGCGTTCGGGGCGCAGCACGAGACGCTGCAGGGCCTCGCCGGGCTCGGCGACCTCATCGCGACGTGCCAGTCGCCGCTCAGCCGCAACAACACCGCCGGGAGACTGCTCGGCCAGGGGTATCGCTTCGACGACGTCGTCAAGCAGATGAATCAGACGGCGGAGGGGCTCGCGTCCGTCGCGCCCATCCTGCAGCTGGCGCGGGAGGTGGGCGTGCAGATGCCCATCGTCGAGCAGGTGAAGATGGTGCTCGACGGCACCATGAACCCTCGTGACATCGCGCCGCACCTTACGACCGACGACGACACCCCCCAGGGCGAGAGGACGACGAATGGACAAGCCGGCGGTGGCGGTGCTCTTTGGCGGTCGATCCAGCGAGCACTCGATCAGTTCCGCAACGGCGGGCGGGGTGCTGCGGGCGATCGACCGTGACAGCTACCGCGTGATCCCCGTCGGGATCACGCGCGACGGCGTGTTCGTCCTCGAGGACGACGACCCCGGCAAGTTCGCGCTCGACGCCGAGAGGCTTCCGGAGGTCGCCGACAACGGCACCCGCATCCTGTGGCCCGAAGTCGGCGAGCGCGAACTCCGCGTGCGCCGCGCCGACGGAACGGTCGACGACCTGGGCGCGCTCGACGTCGTGCTGCCGATCCTCCACGGCGTGCACGGCGAGGACGGCACCATCCAGGGCTTCTTCGACACGCTCGAGATCCCGTACGCGGGCGGCGGCGTGCTCGATTCGGCGCTGTGCATGGACAAGCACTTCATGAAGATCGTCCTGCAGGCCGCGGGCGTGCCGGTGGCTCCCTGGGTCACGGTGACGCAGGAGCGCTGGGAGAGCGACCCGGAGGGCGTGCGAGCGGATGCTGCGGCGCTCGGTGAGCCGTCTTTCGTCAAGCCCGCGCGCGCGGGATCGAGCGTCGGGGTTTCGAAGGTGCACGAGCCGGGTGAGCTCGATGCGGCCCTGGCCCTCGCGTTCGCCGAGGACGACAAGGTGCTCATCGAGCCGGCGATCGTCGGCCGCGAGGTCGAGGTCGCGATCCTCGAAGGCCGCGGCGGTGCGGCGCCGCGGGCGTCTCTGCCCGGTGAGATCGTGCTCACGACCCGCGAGTTCTACGACTTCGAGGGCAAGTACCTCGGCGGTGACGGCGCCGACGTGGTGTGCCCGGCGGACGTGACCGCCGACGAGATCTCGGCGATCCAGGAACTCGGCATCCGTGCCTTCCAGGCCGTCGACGGGAAGGGCCTCGCGCGCGTGGACTTCTTCCTCACCGCCGACGGGCTCTACGTCAACGAGCTCAACACGATGCCCGGGTTCACCCCGATCTCGATGTTCCCGAAGTGCTGGATCGCGTCGGGCATGTCCTACCCCGAGCTCATCACCGAGCTCGTCGACACCGCGCTCGAGCGCGCCGGCGCGACCGTGGGGGCTCACGCGGCTCGCTGAGCGCTGCGATCCCCGCGGCTCAGGAGGCGGGCGTCGCGTCGCCCCGATCAAGGCACTGGCCGTCGACGGGGAGCACGCTCACGATCGGCGACAGTGCGTCGAGCACGTCGCGGCTCGACACCCCGTCGCCGTTGTCGTCGGCGGTCGTGTCGAGGTAGATCTCCACGGCGGGGGTGCGGCCGAACGTGGTCACGAGGAAGCGCGGCGCATCGGAGTCGTCGATGATCCAGTCGACGCCGGCCACGGTCTCGCAGCGCAGGGTCGTGGGTCCCGGAGGCTCGAGGCCGCACGTGAGCAGCACCTTCGCCGGCTCGCCCCACGCGCCGGTCGCCTGGGCGTCGGTCCACCGCCGGGGCTGCCCGCTCACCATGCCCGGAAGGCTCGAGGTGATCTGCGCGCAGAGCGGGTCGTTCGCGGCCTCCGCCGGATCGAGGTCGACCGTCGTGGTGCATCCCGTCAGCCCGACAGCGGCCACCATCGTGAGGCCGAACGCAACCAGGGAGGGGAGAGCACGCACCATCCCAGGCTAACCCGGCGGCGCGGCCCGGATCGTCCGCACCGGTAGCGTGGACGCGTGGTCGACGAACGCAGGGATCCGACGGTGGGAGAGCTCAGCGAGGGGCGCATCCTGCGCCGGATCCTCGAGCGTCTGGGGGACTCGAACGCCCTCGTCGGGCCGGGCGATGACGCCGCGGTGATCGCCGCTGCGGACGGCCGGGTCGTCGCGACCGTCGACACGCTCGTCCACGGTCCTGACTTCCGACTCGCGTGGTCGGGCGCGTTCGATCTCGGCTACAAGGCGGCCGCCGTCAACCTGGCGGACGTGGCGGCCATGGGCGCGACGCCCACGGCACTGCTCGTGGCCCTCGCGATGCCTGACGCGACACGCCTCTCTTTCGTCACGGGCATCGCCGACGGCCTGCGCGCCGCGTGTCGCGACCTCGCCCCCGGCTGCCGCGTCGAGGGCGGCGATCTCACCGTCTCCGACACGCTCACGATCGCGGTCACCGCGCTCGGGGCTCTCGCGGGCCGTGCGCCGGTGCTGCGCTCAGGGGCAGAACCCGGCGATCTGGTCGCCGTGGCCGGCGAGCTGGGGCGCGCGGCGCGCGGGCTCGGCATCCTCTTCGAGCGGTTCACGGATGCCGCGGGACACCCGATCGCGGTCGACGAGAGTCTCCTCGACCAGGCGCAGCTCACGGACCTCGCGGCTCAGCTGCGTCCGTCACCGCCGGTGTGGCTGGGGCCGGAGGCGGCGGAAGCGGGCGCCACGGCGATGATGGACGTGTCCGACGGCCTCGTGCTCGACGCGTCGCGCATGGCCGCGGCATCCGATGTCACCATCGCCCTCGAATCGGCGTCGCTCGGAGCCGATATCGCCTCGGCCCTCGCTGGCGGTGAGGATCACGCGCTGCTCGCCACGTTCCCGGCGAACCGGCCACTGCCGCACGGGTTCGTCCGCGTGGGGATGGTGCAGCCGCCCGGCGACGACGCGGTGCTCGTCGACGGCCGGCCCCACGACGGCCGCGCCGGCTGGGACCCCTACCGCGACTGGGACGCCGGCACGGGATGACCCGGTGTCGCCGGGGCCCGGGAGGGCGATCCGCCGGGTCATCCGGCCGTGGTCGCCCACCACATCGCGGTGTCGCCGTAGCGCTTCGAGCGCGTGCCGACGAGTCCGTCGGGCAGGCTCGGCTCGGGGGAGCGCGATGCGCGTTCGATCACGACGTCAGCCCCGGGCGAGAGGACCGGGACGAGCAGCGCGAGCGTCGATGACAGCTCCGTCTCGCCGACGTCGTAGGGCGGGTCGAGGAAGACCAGATCGAACGGGCCGCGCGCCGAACGGAGGAACGTGTCGGAGGACATGCGATGCACGCGGATCGCGGCATCCGTCCCCACGGCCTTCGCGACGCGGCCCGCGTTGCGCTGCACGACGGTCGCCGCGCGCGGCGCCTTCTCGACGAGGTCGGCGGATGCCGCACCGCGACTCACCGCCTCGAGCCCCAGAGCACCCGAGCCCGCATAGAGGTCGAGAACAGCAGCGCCGCGCAGCGCGTCGGCGGACTCCAGCGCCCCGAAGAGGGACTCGCGTACACGATCGCTCGTGGGGCGGGTGCCGGCGTCCGGCACATCGAGCATGAGCGAGCCCGCACGGCCGGCGATGATGCGCGTCACCCTCTCACGATAACGGTCGGCGGCAGTGCGGTCCCGCGGGGGCCGCCCCCTATGATCACGGGTGGGGGAGTACGGAATCGATGGGGGTCGACATGGATCGCAGTGGGATCAGGGTTTCGTCGGCGGTGACCGCGTTCGTCGCGGCTGGCCTCGTGCTCGCGGGGTGCGCAGGCGGGGGCGGCTCGCCGACCACATCGCCGACGGCATCGGTATCGGCTTCGGAGTCGCCGTCCGCGTCGCCGACGCCGTCACCGACCGAGTCCGCGTCCGTCACGCTTCCCACTGACTGCAACAACCTGGCGACGCCCGAGACGTGGCAGGCGGCTGTCGGCGACATGACGCTGCAGAGCAACGGCGAGGGCTTCGTGCGGCCGGCTCCCGAGGGCTCCACCCTCGTGCTGGGCTGCGACTGGATCGTCGGCGATGCGACCGGGATGCTGCTGCTCATCAGCACCGCCACACCGGACGCCGTCGGCGCCGCGGTGGCGGACCTCCCCGCGGAGGGATACACGTGCCAGGTGTCGGACGACTTCGGCGCCGACTTCTGCGTGCTTCCCGGGCAGGGAACCGACACCGAGGAGATGATCGTCGCTCGCGACGGGGTGTGGATCTACCTCTCCACGGTGAACCGAAACGGGCGCGCATTCCTCTCGGAGATCGTCTCCTCCATCTTCGCCTGAGCAGCGGGACGTCCCCGGTCACTCTTAGACTCGTGGCGTGGCCGCCTTCACCCTCGACTCGAGCCTCGGTGGCGCGATCGGCGGCAAGACGGCGGCCGCGCTCGAGCGTGCTTTCGGCATGACCACGGTCGGCGATCTGCTCGTTCACTATCCCCGCCGCTACGCCCGTCACGGCGAGCTGACGCCGATCTCGACGCTGCCGCTGGGCGAGCCGGTGACGATCGTCGCCGAGGTGCGCCGCGTCAGCGAACGACGCATGAAGAACCGGAACGGGTCGCTGCTCGAGGTCGTGATCAGCGACGGCAACGGCGAGATGTCGCTGACCTTCTTCAACCAGTCGTGGCGGGTGCGCGACCTGCAGCCCGGCAGGCAGGGCATCTTCGCGGGCAAGGTGGGCATCTACAAGGGCGCGCAGCAGCTCGCCCACCCCGATTACGAGCTCTTCGACGACGCCGACACGGCGCGGCTGAAGGTGCAGGCGAACGCCAACCTGCCCATCCCGATCTATCCGGCCACCAGCACGGTCGCCAGCTGGCAGCTGCAGAAGACGGTGGAACTCGTCCTCGACGGCCTCGGCGACGTCCCCGAGCCGCTCACCGAGGAGGTGCGCGCGCGGCACGGTCTCATCGACGCCCGCACCGCGATCGAGCACATCCACCGTCCGACCGACTTCGACCAGATCGAGCCCGCACGTGCGACGCTGCGCATGCAGGAGGCCTTCGTCCTCCAGGTCGCGCTGCTGCAGCAGCGCCAGTTCGTCCGCGCCCTGTCGGCGACCAAGCGCGCGCCTGGCGCGCTGCTCGAGCGGTTCGACGCGGCCCTGCCGTTCCCGCGGACGCCCGACCAGATCACGGTCGGCGACGACGTCGCGCGCGACCTCATGGGCGACTGGCCCATGAACCGCCTCGTCCAGGGCGAGGTCGGCTCGGGCAAGACGCTGGTCGCGTTGCGCGCCATGCTCCAGGTCGCGCAGTCCGGCGGTCAGTCCGCCCTCATCGCGCCGACCGAAGTCCTGGCGGCGCAGCATGTGCGGTCGATCGCACGGATGCTCGGTCCCCAGCTCGCCCCCGAGCTCATGCCCACGCTCCTCACCGGGCAGCTCCCGGCGGCGGAGCGCCGCAAGGCCGCGCTGCGTGCCGCGTCGGGGCAGGCTCTCATCGTCGTCGGCACCCACGCGCTCCTGAGCGAGACCACGACCTTCGCCGACCTCGGCCTCGTGGTGGTCGACGAGCAGCACCGCTTCGGCGTCGAGCAGCGCGAGTCACTGCGCGCCAAGGGGTCCTCGCCGCACGCTCTGGTGCTGACCGCGACCCCCATCCCGCGCACGGTGGCGATGACCGTCTTCGGCGACCTCGACGTCTCGACGATTCGCACGATGCCCGCCGGCCGCGCCGGCATCGAGACCTACGTCGCGCCGCTGGCCGAGCGCTCGAGCTGGTTCGCGCGCGTCTGGGAGCGCATCGCCGAAGAGGTCGCACAGGGGCGTCAGGCCTTCGTCGTCTGCGCCGCCATCGACGCGGAGAAGCTCACCAAGGACGACACCGCCGACGAGCCCGCCGGCGACACCGGCGGCGAGGCGACCCGCACCCGCTGGGGCGTCGTGCAGGTCGCCGACCTGTTGTCGCGGCATCCGTCGTTCTCGAACATCCGGGTCGAGATCCTGCACGGCAAGATGCCGTCCGACGAGAAGGACGCCGTCATGCAGGCCTTCGCCCGCGGCGATGTCGATGTGCTCGTGGCGACGACCGTCGTCGAAGTGGGCGTCGACGTGCCGAACGCGTCGACCATGGCGATCCTCGAGGCCGACCGGTTCGGCGTGTCACAGCTGCACCAGCTGCGCGGACGCGTCGGGCGCGGCGGGATCCCCGGGCTGTGCCTCCTCGTGACCGAGGCGCCACTCGGCACACCCGCCCGCGAGCGCGTGGAAGCCGTTGCCTCCACGCTCGACGGCTTCGCATTGGCGGAGGTCGACCTCGAGCTCCGCGGCGAGGGCGACGTGCTCGGCGACGCGCAGTCCGGGGCGCGGTCGTCGTTGCGGCTGCTGCGGGTCGTGAAGGACGCCGACATCATCTCCGAGGCGCGGGTGGCGGCCGAGCAGGTGCTGGCGGACGACCCGGCGCTGCTGCGACATCCCGGGCTCACGGCAGCGCTCGAGCGCAACGTCGGGATGGCCGAGCGCGCGGCCCTCGCCAAGAACTGAGGCGTCCGGGCGCCTCTTCCGTCCCACTAGGCTGAATCGCATGAGCAGCCGGATCGCCGTCGTCCCGGGATCGTTCGATCCGCCGACCCTCGGTCATCTCGACGTGATCCGCCGCGCCGCGTCCCTCTACGACCAGCTCCACGTGCTCGTCGTGCACAACCCTGGCAAGGAGGCGATGCTGCCGATCGCGCAGCGTCAGTCGCTGCTGGAGCAGTCGATCGCCGACAGCGAGATCGAAGGCGACGTGATCGTCGCCTCGTGGAGCATGGGCCTGCTGGTCGACTACGCGACGGATGTCGGCGCCGGCGTCCTCGTGAAGGGCATCCGCTCGCAGGTCGATGTCGCGTACGAGACGCCGATGGCGATCGTGAACCGGCACCTCGCGCATGTCGAGACGGTCTTCCTGCTGCCCGATCCTGCGCACGCGCTCGTATCGAGCTCGCTGGTGCGTCAGGTCGCGTCCCTCGGCGGCGACGTGTCCCCGTTCGTGCCGCCGGCGGTGGCCCGGTTCCTCGACACGGGCGCGCGCGGCCTCTGACCCGCAACCGCGGCTAGGCTGGAACCGTGGTCAGAAAGCATGTGACGGGTCCGTTCGTCCTCCCGATCCGCGACATCGCCCACCGCGCCGGAGAGATGCGCGAGCATACCCTCGAGGTTCCCGCTCCCGACAAGTGGGGGGAGGGGCTCGTGGCCGTCGCCGAGGGTGAGCCCGTCGTCATCGAGGCACGCCTCGAGTCGGTGCACGAGGGCATTCTCGTATCCGGAGAAGTCGACACCGAGTACACCGGCATCTGCAGCCGGTGCCTCATCGACATCGCAGAGGGGTTCAAAGTCGAGTTTCAGGAGCTTTTCGCGTATCCTGGGGAGGAAGAAACTGACTTCGAGGTTCAAGACGACCACGTGGATCTTGAAACTCTGGTCAGGGAAGCGGTCGTCCTGTCGCTTCCGTTTCAGCCGGTGTGCCAGCCGGATTGCCCCGGATTAGATCCGATCACGGGTGAGCGACTGGCCGAGAACGCCGGAACGCCGCAGAGCGAGCCTCTCGATCCACGATGGGCCGCGCTCCAGGACTTCACCACGAGCCACGACGACGATGCACCGCGCCCCCGCGGCTGACAGCGGCGTCGAGAACACAGAAGAGAGCTAGCCATGGCAGGTAACCCCCCGAAGCGGAAGGTCTCCCGCTCCAACACTCGCTCGCGTCGCGCGCAGTGGAAGGCCGAGGCCCCCACGCTCGTCAAGACCGTTGAGAACGGCAAGACCGTCTACAGCCGTCCGCACCAGGCGAAGGTCGTCACCGACTCGCAGGGCACCGAGCTGTTCCTCGAGTACAAGGGCCGCAAGGTCGCCGACGTCTGATCGTCGTGCACGGTCTGACGTGACAGACGTCGCAGCGGAGCACACCTCGCTCTCAGACCTCACACAGAAGCTCGGAGTCGTTATCGACGCCGAGCTTCTGTCGCTGGCGCTGACGCATCGCTCGTGGGCGTATGAGAACGGGCAGGTTCCGCACAACGAGCGTCTCGAGTTCCTCGGCGACTCCGTGCTGGGCCTCGCCGTGACGGTGCGCCTCTTCACCGGTCACCCCGAACTCGAAGAGGGCGCCCTGGCGAAGCGGCGTGCCAGTGTCGTCTCGACGGTGGCCCTCGCCGAGATCGCCCGGGGCATCGGTCTCGGCGCGCACCTCAAGCTGGGTCGGGGCGAGATCCTCACCGGCGGGCGTGACAAGGACTCGATCCTCGCCGATACCATGGAGGCGATCTTCGGCGCGACCTACCTGTCGGCGGGATCGGATGCCGCGACCGGCCTGGTGCTGCGACTCGTGGAGCCGCTCCTCGCCAACCCGGAACGCTACGGGGCGGCGATGGACCCGAAGACCGCGCTGCAAGAGCTCGCCGCGCACGGCGGGTTGCTGCCCCCCGTGTACGACGTGACCTCGACCGGACCCGATCACGACCGCCGCTTCACGGCGATCGTGACGGTGGGTGAACTGTCGGCACAGGGCGCGGGCACCAGCAAGAAGCACGCCGAGATGGCCGCCGCGCTCACGGCGTGGCGCGAGCTCAGCGGGCGTGCCTGAGCTTCCCGAGGTCGAGGTCGTCCGCGCAGGCCTCGCCCCCGCGGTCAGCGGCGCACTCGTGGTCGGCGTCACCGTGCTCGACGAGCGCGCACTGACGCGGCACGTCGGTCACGGTGCGGACTTCGAGTCGCGCCTGACCGGTCGCGTCGTGAGCGCGGCCGTGCGGCGCGGAAAGTTCCTGTGGCTTCCGTTGCGGTCGCACTCCCTCGGCTGCTCCTCCGAAGAGGCGGTGATCGGCCACCTCGGCATGAGCGGGCAGATGCTGCTGCGTGCTCCGGGTGCGGCGCGCGAGCGGCACGAACGTGTGCGCATCGACCTCGCGCATCCGGTGCACGGAGAGCTCTCCGTCGTCTTCGCCGATCAGCGCACCTTCGGCTCGCTCGCGTTCGACGACCTGATCGCCACACCCGACGGCGCGCCCGGCGGCCACGGGTGGGACGAGGCATCCGTCCCGGCGCAGGTGGCGCACATCGCACGCGACCCGCTCGATCCGGCGTTCTCGGATGCCGGGTTTCGCCGACTCCTCGCGCGCAAGGACTCGGCGATCAAGCGCGTTCTGCTCGATCAGACGGTCGTCAGCGGAGTGGGCAACATCTACGCCGACGAGTCGCTGTGGGCCGCGCGGATCCACCCCGAGACGTCCGCTCGCGCACTGCCGACCCGCACGGTGAACCGCCTGCTCGCCGAGGTGCGCCACGTGCTCGACAAGGCGCTGGCGGAAGGCGGCACGAGCTTCGACGCGCAGTACGTCAATGTGAACGGTCAGGCCGGCTACTTCGCCCACTCGCTCAACGCATACGGCCGGACCGGGGAGCCGTGCCCCCGATGCGGCCGTCCGATCGTTCGCGTGTCGTTCGCGAATCGCTCGAGTCACTTCTGCGCGCACTGCCAGCGAGTGCCGCGCCCGGGTGTGGACGGAGCGAGCGCGGCACACGTCTGAGCCCTCTCGGGCGCAAGCTGGAGCTCAGAGTTCGAGCACCTTCTTCCACGCGCCGGCGTAGGAGACCGGCACGAAGCCGATGGTCTCGTTGATGTCGAGCATGTGGCGGTTCTCCTCGGCGTTGAACGTCGAGACACGCGGCGAGTCCGGTACCAGATCGCGCCAGCGCAGCAGATTCGCGCATTTGACGATCGTGCCGAGGCGGTGGCCACGGTGCTCTTTCACGACCAGCGTGCCGTACTGCTGCGTGGCGCCGGAACGATCCTCGCCTATCACGAGCTCGTTGTACGCGGCGACCCGACCCGTCGGCACGTGCAGCACGGCCGCCACCGAGACGGTGAGCCCCTGCGCCTTCAGGCGGGCATCTCGCCGCTCGACCCGCGCGGCGTCCCAGTGCTGCTCGTCGATGACGAGGCCACCGGCCGGGACGTCGGTCGACATGCGCGAGAGCGCGTAGGCGAACCCGTCGATGTATTCAGGCGGAGTCGGTGACGTCCACTGGATGGGTCGGTACTCGTCCCCGGCCACCGCGACGGCGTCCGCGAGCATCTGCTCGACGGGGGCGAAGCCGCCGGTCAGATCGAACACGCTGTTGCGCTCCACCTGCTCGAGTGTGAAGCCGCTCGCGAGCTGGAATCTGGTCTGCGCGTCGTCGGCCGGGATCGCCCCCCACCCTGTGGACGGCTGCAAGCGGGGGCCTGCGGCATCCGGTCGATGAAGCGTCCATGTCTGGATCGTGGCGAGTCCGCGCTCGCGCGCCTCCCGTTCGACCTCGGCGAGCAGCAGCTCTTCGAGACCACGACCGCGGTGCGGCGGGTCGACCATGAGGTCGAACTCGACCGTGCTCGCCTCCGCCTCGTTCGAGATCATCAGCGTCACGGCCGCGAGCACCTCGTCACCGCGCAGCGCGGCGAATCCGAGCTGCGTCCAGTCGGTCTGGTCCTGCCAGAGTCCGAGCATCTCGTCGGGCTCCTCGTGCAGGTAGTCGTGTCCGGCGTCCTCGAGGCAGACCGCATTGGCGATCCGTACCATCTCGAGGAACACACGGGCGTCGGGCCGGTCCGCCATCTCGGGGACGACGATCCGCTGGACGGTCACCACGCCGGTATCGGCCAGGTCAGTCATCGAGCACCTTCTTCCATGCCCCCTCGTACGCGATCGGCGCGAAGCCGATCGCCTCGTTGATGTCGAGCATCGGCCGGTTCTCCTCTGCGTTGTAGGTGATGACGCGCGCCGAATCCGGCGCGATCTCGCGCCAGGACAGGAGCCCTACGCATTTCACGAGCGTCCCGAGCTTGTGCCCGCGGTGCTCTTTGAGGACCAGCGTGTCCTCCTGGTGACTCGCCTCGGTGCGATCCTTGCCGATCACCAGTTCGTTGAAGGCGCACAGCTCACCGGTCTCGATGTGCTGGGCGGCCGTGACCTGGATCGTCCGCCCCGATGATGTGTATCGTGCGTCGTGCTCGGCGATCCGTGCGGCATCCCACGTCTCCTCGTCGAACTCGAGCGCAGCAGCGGGTGCATCGGTCGACATGCGAGACTTCATCCACGCGTAGCCGGCGACGTACTCCTCGGGGGTCGGTGCCGACCACTGGACGACGCGATAGGCAGACGATGACGCCCGCGCCTCCGCGAGGAGTCGCTCGACGCCGTCGAACGATCCGGTGAGGTCGAAGGCGCTGTTGCGCTCGACCTGCTCGAGCTCGTAGCCGCGGCGGAGATAGAATCGCGCGACATGGTCCTCGGGGATCTCGCCGAATCCGGTCGGCGGTGCGAGCTGCGGCCCGGGCACGGCGGGGTGCTCGGCCCAGGACTGCAGCACCGTGCGGCCGTGCTCGCGTGCGGTGCGCTCGACGAGCTCGTAGGCCGCCGAGCCGATGCCGCGGCTCCACGTCTCGCGGAGCAGCTCGATGAGCCAGAATGCCGTGGTCGAGCCTTCCTCGAGGGGGAAGTCGACGCCGATGCGGCCGACGATCGCGCCGTCGTCGACGATCACCCAACTGAGCCGGGTCTCGTACTCGGAGGGCCGGTAGTGCGGAAGCAGTTCGTCGGCGGTGATGCGGTGGTCGTCGTGCCCCGAGATCTCACGGTAGATGAGGTTGCGCACGCGCACCATCTCGACGAAGTCGGTGGCGTCGGGTGCGTCGATGGAGGCGGGTACGACGAGGGGGCGGAACTCCAGCCCCGTGATGGTGGTCATGTCGCTGCGTCCTTGCGGTGTCGATGCATGAGGGTGAGGAGTGTGCGGTCCGCCGCCCGCGTAGGGGCGGCGGACCCGGTGGCCGTCACAGCCGGGGTGCGAGGCTGGCCTCGCGGAGGTAGTCGCGTTCACGCTGCGCGGTGGCCTCCTGGTGCCGGAACGCCTGAGCGTGCCGGCGGCGGTCGTCCGCGGACCGCGGGGTCCGGGTGCTCCACAGCAGGAGCCGCAGGCCCAGGTGAAGGGCGAGGCGGGCCAGGAGCGAGGTCCGGGTGGCGCGGCTCGGGAGCCGCAGCGTATCGGGAAGGCCCGAGGGGCGCTGCGGCGCAAGGAGAGTATTCATGATTGCTCTTTCCAGATGGGAGTGATGCCTCGAGCGGTCGCTCGGAGGCGGGGATGCCGTGCCGCAGCACGACGGGACGAGATCGCAGGGGAGCGCGCTCAGCACCATGAAGCGGGTGCGGCACAGCAGACGTTCTCCGCCCGGAAGCGGGCAGACTCGTCCCCTGCGGGGATCAGATGGCGGCGGGGAAGCGGCCGCTCAGCACAGCGCCGAAGGAGACGGTCCCCGACGCGACGGCACGAATCGCTCCGCCATCACGGGCGGCGATTCCAGTTGGAGTCATCAGCATCATCGGGGGACCTCCTTTCTCGACTTCAGACGCAGAGAGTGACGCTAGCGGGTGCGGGATACCCGCGTCAAGCTTTCTCGCAGATTCGGTGATTCCATGGCGTGTCGCGGGATCCGCCTGCGCCACGGCCGGTCTTCCCGGCAGCCGTGCTGTGCTCAGGTAGCGTAGGCGGGTGAAGCGAACGGGGTGGAGGGCGAATCCATGCACCTGAAGAGCGTGACGCTCAAAGGGTTCAAGTCGTTCGCCCAGCCGACGACGTTCGCCCTCGAACCCGGGGTGACATGCATCGTCGGTCCCAACGGCTCCGGCAAGTCCAACGTCGTCGACGCGCTGGCGTGGGTGATGGGGGAGCAGGGTGCCAAGACCCTTCGCGGCGGCAAGATGGAGGACGTCATCTTCGCGGGCACCGCCACGCGCGGGCCGCTCGGCCGCGCCGAGGTGCAGCTCACCATCGACAACAGCGACGGTGCGCTCCCGATCGAGTACTCCGAGGCGACGATCAGCCGCACGCTGTTCCGAAACGGCTCGAGCGAGTACGCGATCAACGGCGAGTCCTGCCGGCTGCTCGACGTGCAGGAGCTGCTGAGCGATTCGGGACTCGGTCGAGAGATGCACGTGATCGTCGGGCAGGGCCGCCTCGACAGCGTGCTGCAGGCGACGCCCGAAGACCGCAGGGGTTTCATCGAGGAGGCGGCCGGCATCCTCAAGCACCGCCGGCGCAAGGAGAAGACCCTCCGCAAGCTCGACGCCATGGAAGCCAACCTCACGCGTCTGAGCGACCTCGCCGGGGAGTTGCGCCGGCAGCTGAAGCCGCTCGGCCGCCAGGCTGAGATCGCCCGCGAGGCGGCGACGATCGCCGCTGTCGTGCGGGACGCGAAGGCGCGCCTTCTCGCCGACGAGATCGTGGGCCTGCGTGCCGAACTCGCCTCGCACGCGCAGAGCGAGCACGAGCGCCACGCCGAGCGCATGGTGCTGCAGGAGCGGCTCGACAATGCACGAGTGCGCATCGAACAGCTCGAGGGCGACCAGCGCTCCGAGAACGTGGACCGCGCGCGCCGCGTGGCGTTCGGGCTCGAACGGGTGCAGGAGCGCCTGCGTGGCCTGTACGCCCTCGCCGGTCAGCGGCTCGCCCTTCTCGGCGACGCCGAGGACGACGACCGCATCGAGCTGACGAACGTCTCGCAGGCGATGATCGATGAGGCTCGCGCGGAGATCGACGACGTCTCTGACGGACTCGGCGCCGCGCAGGATGCCGCAGCCGAGGCCGCTCGCGGCGTCGTGCGTGCGCGGGCCGAGCTCGACGCGCTCGACGTCGACATCGCCGCGCAGAGCGCACTGGTCTCGGAGCACGACATGCGCATCACGGCGCTGCGTGGTACCGCAGAGGCCGCGGCATCCGCCCTTGCAGCCGTGCGCACCGCCGTCGAACGTCAGCAGAAGGCGCTCGATGCCGCGCTCGCACGCCGGGCGGAAGCCGAACAGATCCTCGCCGGCGTGGGCCCCGATCTCGTGCCTGAAGAGTCGTCGGCGGACCTTGCCGCCGCCTATGAGCGGGCGCAGCGCGACGCCACCGAGTCCGAGTCGACCGTCTCCTCGCTCCGGGAGCGCCTTCACGCCGCCGAGCGTGAGCGCGACGCACTGACTGCGCAGACAGCAGCACTGAGTCGGGCCCTCGATGTGAAGAACGGCGCCTCGTCGCTCATCGCGGAGGGTCGCGACGGCGTCCGCGGACTGGTAGGCGACGCGGTCCAGGTCAAGCCGGGCTTCGAGGCCGCGATCGCGGCGGTGCTCGGACCGATCGCCGAGGGCGTGCTCGTCGAGGACCGCGACAGCGCGTTCGCCGTCGCCGACGCCGCGCGCGACGCCGAAGCGGGTGTCGTCGACATCGTGATCGCATCGGCTGGCGTGAGGTACCCGGAACTCCCCGCACTGCGGGGAATCGTGCCGGCGCACGAGGTCGTGACGGCTCCCGAGGGCGTGCTCGGGCTGCTCACGCACGTCGTCGTCGCCGACGACCTCGACACCGCTCGCGACGCCGGCCCGTCGCTGGCGGATGCCGAGCTCGGCGGCCCCCTCACCCTCGTGACACGCCGCGGCGAGGTGTACACCGAGTATTCTCTGCGTGCGGGCGCGGGAGCCTCGCGATCGCGACTGGAGCTCGCGGCGGAACGGGATGCTGCGGCCGACCGCCGCGACGAGATCGTCGTCGTGGCCGACTCGCTGCGCGAAGCGCTGACGGAGGCGACCCGAGAACTCGAGTCGGCACGCCTCCGCACGAAGACGACGCTCGCGACCCTTCGCGAGCATGACGCGGCCCTCGCCGCACACGCGGAGCAGGTCAACCGGGCCTCGGTGCGGCACGAAGCCGCCGTCGCCGAGTGCGAGCGACTCGCGGCCGGGCTGGCCCAGGCGGCCGCGGCCGTCGAGGAGGCCGAGGGGTCGGCACGGTCCGCGGAGGATCAGCTCACCTCGGCACTCGAAGCTCCCCGCCCGATCCTCGATGCCTCCGCGCGCGAGGGCATCCTCGCCGCGCTCGAGGAGGCCCGCGATGGTGAGATGCGCTCTCGCCTCGACGTCGAGACGCTCCGCGAACGCATCCGGGCCGGTGAAGCGCGTGTCGTCGCGCTCGAGCGCCAGCGCGAGCGCGAACGCGAGGCCGCCGCCGAGGCGGCGCGTCGAGCCGTGGTCCGCCGCGCGCAGCGCGAGATCGCCGCCGGCGTCGCCGGTCAGCTGCCCGCGCTGATCGACTCCGTCGACCGCTCCCTCGCGCAGGCCCGCGCCGAGCTCGCCGCCGCGGAATCCGAGCGCACCGCCGTCACCGCCGAACTCGGCGAGTTGCGGACCCAGGAGAACGCCGTGCGAGAGCGGCTCGCCGGGCTGACCGAGAGCGTCCATAGCCTCGAGCTGCAGATCCACGAGAAGCGCCTCCACGTGACGGGACTGCTCGAGCGTGTGAAGTCCGAACTCGGCCTGGACGAAGACATTCTTGTTTCGGAATATGGACCGGATCAGCCCGTTCCGTTGGATCCGGCCGCTGAGCCCGCGCCCGATGATGACGACGCGGCCGGGGAGGCGGCATCCGTCGCATATGACCGCCCCCAGCAGCGCCGACGCCTGCAGGATGCCGAGCGAAAGCTGGCTCAGCTGGGCCGGGTGAACCCGCTCGCCCTCGAGGAGTTCGAAGCGCTCGAGCAGCGTCACAAGTTCATGACCGAGCAACTCGCCGATCTCACCCAGACCCGCAGGGACCTGCTGACGATCATCGAAGAACTCGACGAGCGCATGCAGATCATCTTCCTCGCGGCGTTCGAGGACACGAAGATCGCGTTCGGAGAGGTGTTCCCGATCCTGTTCCCGGGGGGAACCGGATCGATCGCGCTCACAGACCCGGAGTCCCCGCTCACCACGGGGATCGAAGTGGCAGTCCGGCCGGTCGGCAAGAAGATCGAGCGTCTCTCCCTGCTGTCGGGCGGGGAGCGCTCGCTCGCGGCGGTGGCGCTGCTGACCGCGATCTTCAAGGCGCGCCCGAGCCCGTTCTACATCCTCGACGAGGTCGAGGCTGCGCTCGACGATGCCAACCTCGGGCGCCTCCTCGGCGTCTTCGAGCAGCTGCGCGCCTCCAGCCAGCTCATCGTCATCACCCATCAGAAGCGCACGATGGAGATCGCCGACGCGCTGTACGGCGTGTCGATGCGCCAGGACGGCGTCTCGGCCGTGGTGGGCCAGCGCATCGCCGAACGCGCCGCCTCCTGACCGACCCTAGGCTTAGACGCATGGCAGAGAGCTCCTGGTCGCTCGGTCGCGCACTGCGTGGCATGTTCGTCAAGCCCACGATCGACGAGACGACGTGGGACGACCTCGAGACTGCGCTGCTCACCGCGGACTTCGGCCCCGATATCACCGAGCGCATCGTCGACGAGCTGCGCGAGAAGGTGGAGCGCTACCGCACCACCGACCCGAGGGATCTGCAGCGGATGCTGAAGGAGACCCTCGAGGAGCACTTCGCGAAGTTCGACACGACGCTGCGCCTCACCGAGCGGCCCGCGGTCGTGCTGGTCGTCGGTGTCAACGGCGTCGGCAAGACGACCACGATCGGCAAGTTCGCGAAGTTCCTGCAGCGCTACGGACGCTCGGTGGTTGTCGGCGCGGCCGACACGTTCCGAGCCGCGGCGGTCGACCAGCTCGCGACGTGGGCAGAGCGCGGTGGCGCGACGATCGTCCGGCCGCAGCAGGAGGGTCAGGATCCGGCATCCGTCGCCTTCCAGACCATCGAGTACGCCAAGAACACCGGCACGGAGATCGTCCTCGTCGACACCGCAGGACGCCTGCACACCAAGGGTGGCCTGATGGACGAGCTCACCAAGATCCGTCGCGTCATCGAGAAGCAGGCGCCCATCAGCGAGGTGCTGCTCGTCCTCGACGCCACGACAGGGCAGAACGGCGTGATGCAGGCCCAGGCCTTCCTCGAGCACGCGGGCGTCACCGGCCTCGTCCTCACGAAGCTCGACGGTTCCGCGAAGGGCGGATTCGTCCTGGCGGTGCAGGAGCGGACCGGAATTCCGGTCAAGCTGCTCGGTCAGGGCGAGGGCATCGGAGACCTCACCGGCTTCACGCCGCACGTGTTCGCGGCGTCCCTCGTCGATTGAACCCGGGGCCTCTTCGAACCGAATCCGCGCCATGCCGGGTTCGGGCTATCGCCGACGCGCTCGTTGCGGTTTCATGGGGTCATGGCGATCGAGCACGACTACTTCGGACTCCTCGAATCGGGGCCTGACGGATCGATCTTCTGGTCGGAGAACGTCGAACTGGGAGACCAGTCCGTCACGGTGGATCTCACGGCACCCGACCAGGACGACGTGTCGGAGGCGGCCCTCGATGTGGCCGCCGCGCTCATCTCGTCGATCGAGGACATCGATCGCAGCGCCCGCAACGCGATGGTCAACGAGCTGAGCGACCGCACCAGCGAGGTGACCGAGTACATCCTGCAGCAGCAGGAGGCTCTCGGCGACGCCCTCGAAGACACGCTCGTCGACATCTCGGGCGACGTGCACATCGACGTGATCCGCTCGCTGCAGCTGATGAGCATGACGATCCTCGCCGACGAGCACGGAGGTGCCGACCCCTTCGCCGTGCTCGAGTACGCGCTCGACCCCGACGCCACCGACGACGTGCTGCTCGTGAACCTCGACTCCGACGGTGGCGTGCTGTCGGTGACGAGCGCCGACTAGCGTCCTCGGGTTCAGACCGCCTGGGCGAACCCGCGTTCGACGTGCACGTCCTCGGCGATGTGCGCCAGGTGCGGCGGGATCTCCCGCCCCTTCGAGATCATCGACTGCGCCCACAGGCGCCCGGCGCGGTACGACGAGCGCACGAGCGGGCCGGCCAGCACACCGAGGAACCCGATCCGCTCGGCCGCCTCCTTGAACTCGACGAACTCCTGCGGCTTCACCCAGCGAGCCACCGGAAGGTGCCGCGGCGAGGGGCGCAGGTACTGCGTGATGGTGATGATGTCGGTGCCGGCCCCGTGCAGATCCTCGAGCGCCTGCACGACCTCCTCCGGCTCCTCGCCCATGCCGAGGATGAGGTTCGACTTGGTGATGAGCCCGGCGTCACGCGCCTGCGTCAGGACGTCGAGCGAGCGCTCATAGCGGAACGCGGGGCGGATGCGCTTGAAGATGCGCGGCACTGTCTCCACGTTGTGGGCGAAGACCTCGGGGCGGCTGTCGAACACCTCGCCGAGCAGCGCCGGGTCTCCGTTGAAGTCCGTCGCGAGGATCTCGACACCGGTGTTCGGGTTCGCCGCGTGGATCGCCCGCACGGTCTCGGCGTGCAGCCACGCTCCGCCGTCGGCCAGGTCGTCGCGCGCGACCCCCGTGACGGTGGCGTAGCGGAGGTTCATGCGCACGACGCTCTCGGCGACACGGCGTGGCTCGTCGGTGTCGTAGTCGGCGGGCTTGCCGGTGTCGATCTGGCAGAAGTCGCAGCGGCGCGTGCATTGCGAGCCGCCGATCAGGAACGTGGCCTCGCGGTCCTCCCAGCACTCGTAGATGTTGGGGCAGCCGGCCTCCTGGCAGACGGTGTGCAGCTCCTCCGTCTTCACGAGCGACTGCAGCGCCTGGTACTCAGGCCCCATCTTGGCCCTCGTCTTGATCCACTCGGGCTTGCGCTCGATCGGGGTCTGCGCGTTGCGGACCTCCAGACGCAGGAGCTTGCGGCCGTCGGGAGTGGAGGACGGCGCGGATGCCGCAGCCGGCGTGCCACAGGCGCTCATGCCGCCACCCCCGCGAAGTCGTCGGCGAAAACCCGCGAGACGGTGTCGATCACGTCGCTGGGGGAGATGTCGGCGCCGGCGATCTCGCTCACGGTCGTGACCCCGGCATCCGTGATCCCGCACGGGATGATCCCTCGGAAGCCGGCCAGCGTGTTGTCGCAGTTCAGCGCGAAGCCGTGCATCGTGACGCCGCGCTGCACGCGCACCCCGATGGCCGCCACTTTGTCCTCGCCGAGCGGTCGTCGAACCCACACGCCGCTGCGGCCCTCGACGCGGTACCCGTCGACGTCGAACTCGTGCAGTGCGTCGATCAGGAGCTGCTCGAGGCGGCGCACGTGCGCGATCACGTCGACTGGCTCGGCGAGGCGGAAAATCGGGTACCCGACCAGCTGGCCGGGTCCGTGCCATGTGATCTTGCCGCCCCGGTCGACGTCGACCACGGGCGTGCCGTCGGTGGGCCGCTCATGGCGGGCGGTGCGCGCGCCTGCCGTGTACACCGGCTCGTGTTCGAGCAGCAGGAGTGTGTCGGGGCGGGTCCCCGCGACGACGTCTGCGTGGATGCTGCGCTGCAGTGCCCATCCGTCGAGATACGGCACGTAGTCGGGGGACAGGCCGACGGTCTGGATGTCGAGCATCGTGCTCCTTCGCTCGTGGCGATTGCTGGATCGCGTCCAACAATACATCCGCAACGGGTGAGGATGTCGTACGCGCGGCATCGCCGGGGCGCGTGCGGAAGGCGGCCAATAGGGTGGGCTCATGTCCACCGAGCCGCGCGCCGGACGCCCCAAGGCGTCGTCGCGAGAGACGATCGCCGAGGCCGCCTGCGAGCTCTTCCTCGAGCAGGGGTACGAGCAGACGTCGATCGTCGACATCGCCCGGCGTGCCGGAGTCAGCCGATCGAGCTTCTTCAATTACTTCTCGTCCAAATCCGACGTGCTCTGGGCGGGACTCGACGAGAGGCTCGCGGCCTTCGAGCACCGGCTCGAAGAACCGGATGGGAAGGATGCGGCCGCCTCCGTGCGCGCCGCGACGCTGGCGATCGCCGATTCCTTCGCCCCCGACAGCCTCGCGCTGGGCATCGTCAACGCGACCGCGATGAGTCTCGAGACGGAGTACGAGCGCGATGCCGCGCTGCGGCGTGCGCGGGTGGCGCGAGCGGTCGCCGGCCGCCTTCTGGGCGGCGGCGCCGACCGCGTGCGTGCGGAGGTCGCGGGAGCGGCGTGGGGTGGAGCGGTCCTCGCCGCCATCGAGGCGTGGGCCCACGACGGGGCCGGTCGTACTTCGCTGGCGCGCTTCCTCTCCCTCGCCGCCGATGCGGCCGCGCCGGTGTGGTCCGCGCCCCCGATGGCGGAGGTCGCCCAGCTCCGGGTCGTGGTGCAGGCTGCCGCCTTCGAGCAGACCCTCGCGTTCTATCGCGACGTCGTCGGGATGCCTCAGGTCGAGGCGTACGAGGCGGATGGCGGCGCCCGCGTCGCGATTCTCGCGGCCGGCCGCGCGACCCTCGAGATCGCCAATCCGGCGCAGGTCGAGTTCATCGACCGCGTCGAGACCGACGGCGATTCGCCGAGCGACCGGATCCGCCTGGCCCTCGAGGTGGCCGATACGACGAGTGCCACAGCGCGGCTGGCGAACGCGGGCGCCGAGATCGAGGCATCCGCTCGTGAAACCCCCTGGCGTTCCATCAACGCGCGCCTCCGCGGCCCCGCCGGCCTGCAGCTGACGCTCTTCCAGGAGCTCGGGCCCGAGGACTGACGTCCGACGCGCTCGACGCCGTTCCGCCGGACGCCTCTGGCAGCGGCCTCCGAGACGGTGCACGATGGTGCCCAGCGCACATCGTCGTGGGAGGTCACCGTGGAATCGGCATCCGCACTCTCCTTGCACTGCTCCGTCGCCCTCATCGGAGCGACGGGATCGGGGAAGACGATGCTGGCCGAGGCGCTGCTCCACCGCGCCGGGGCGATCTCCCGGCGGGGCTCGATCGAGCAGGGGACCACCGTGTGCGATCACGAACCCGAGGAGATCGCTCGCCACACCACGCTCGGACTGTCGCCGGCGTGGCTGTCATGGCGTGCCGACGACGCGGACTATGGCGTCACGCTCATGGACACGCCGGGGCACCCGGATTTCGTGGGCGCCGTCGATGCGGCGCTCGCGGTGGCGGATGTGGCGGTGCTCGTGGTCAGCGCCATCGACGGCGTGACGGCGGGCGCCCGCGCCGCTTGGTCCGCTGCGGAGGCCGCCGGCGTCGCGCGCGTCGTCGTCGTGACACAGGAGGACCGCGCGCGTGCGTCGTTCCGCGCCGTGCTCGATCAGCTCCGCGAGGAATTCGGAGACCGCATCTGGGCGCTCGAACTGCCGGTGGGAGAGGCCCAGTCCTTCCACGGCATCGCCGACGTGCTGAGCGAGCAGGCCGTGCTCTACGACGCCGACGGCGGCCACCACGAAGAGCCCGTGCCGGCCGACCTCGCCGAGGAGGAGCACCGTCTGCACCAGGCGGTCACCGAGGAGATCGTGTCGCGCGACGACGAGCAGCTCGAGGCGTACCTCGAGGGGCGCGAACCGCCGCCGGCCGAACTCGGGCGCACCCTCGCGCGCACCGTCGCCGCCGGCGAGGGCGTGCCGGTCGTGGTGTGCTCCGCGACGACGGGGGCAGGAGTCGACCGCGTTCTGGATCTCGTGTGCGAGCTCGCACCCGCCGTGGCGGACCATGACACTCGCATCGTGCTCGGCGTGGATTCGGACGGTGGAGGAGGCAGCGAGCACGACGTCGCTCCCGACCCCGCGGGCGACAAGCTGGTGCACGTGTTCCGCACCGTGGCCGACCCGTTCGTGGGGCAGATCGCGATGCTGAAGGTGCTGTCCGGGGTCCTACGCCCCGGCGATCGCCTGCGCAACGCGACGACAGGCGTCGAGGAGCGGATGCCGGGGCTGTTCCGGCTGCGGGGCGCCGACCACCTGCCGGTCGACGCGCTGCGCGCCGGCGAGATCGGCGCCGTCGCCAAGCTCGCCGGCACGCCGTCGGGCTCGCTGCTGTGGAGTCGGACGCAGACGAATGCCCGTCCTGCGCGACTGCCCTCTCGGCCGCCCGTGTTCGCGATGAGCCTGCAGCCGGTGTCGCAGTCCGACGACACGAAGCTCACGACGGCGCTCGGCCGCCTCCTCGCCGAGGACCCGACGCTCGTCGTGGATCGCGCGGGCCCCGACACGATCCTCCGCGGTCTCGGCGACACGCACGTGGCGGTCGCCGTCGAGCGGCTTGCTCGCGTGCTCGGCGTGCACGTCACGACCGGCCCGGCGCCCGTCGCTTACCGCGAGACGATCGCGCACGGGGCGGCGGCGGAGGGGAAACTCAAGAAGCAGTCGGGCGGACACGGGCAGTTCGCCGTGGTCATGCTGAGGGTCGCCCCGCTTCCTCCAGGTGGGGGCTTCGAGTTCGTCGACTCCGTCGTCGGCGGCGCCGTGCCGCGCTCGTACATCCCCGCCGTCGAGAAGGGCGTGCGCGACGCCCTCGCGGCCGGGGGGACCCTCGGGCATCCTGTCGTCGACGTACGTGTCGAGCTCTTCGACGGCAAGTCGCACTCGGTCGACTCGTCGGAGATGGCCTTCCGCACGGCCGCGGCGATGGGGGTCAAGACCGCGCTCGCGCAAGCCGGCGCCGTGCTGCTCGAACCGGTGTCCACCGTCGTCGTGACCGTGCCGGCCGCAGGTCAGGGGCAGGTGCTGACGGACCTGTCGGGAAGGCGCGGCCGGGTGGTCGGGACGGAAACGGACGCGGATGGACGCACCCGCGTCATGGCCACCGTCCCTGACGCGGAGCTCGCGCGCTACGTGCTCGACCTGCGCGCACTCACGGGCGGTCAGGCGGAGCTGACGCTCACGCCCTACGGCTACGAGCGTGCGCCGGAGGGCGCCCGCGCGTGAAATCACGGCGGGAGCGCACGGCGAAGCATGCAATGCGCTCCCGTAGAATCGGGGGATCATGGCGACTTTCGGCACTCTCTCCGACCGGCTCACCGAGACCTTCCGCAACCTCCGCACCAAGGGCAAGCTCACGCCCGCGGACGTCGACGGCACGGTCCGCGAGATCCGGCGAGCCCTGCTCGACGCCGACGTGGCGCTGCCCGTCGTCAAGGAGTTCACCGGCAAGGTGCGCGAGCGCGCCCTCGGCGACGAGGTCAACAAGGCGCTGAACCCTGCGCAGCAGGTCGTGCAGATCGTCAACGAGGAGCTCATCGCGATCCTCGGCGGCGAGCAGCGCCGGCTGCAGTTCGCGAAGAACCCGCCGACGGTGATCATGCTCGCCGGCCTTCAGGGTTCGGGCAAGACGACGTTCGCCGGGAAGCTGGCGAAGATGCTCGAGAAGGACGGCCACACGCCGCTCCTCATCGCCGCCGACCTTCAGCGCCCGAACGCCGTCAACCAGCTGCAGGTCGTCGCCCAGCGCGCGGGCGCCGCGATCTACGCGCCCGAGCCGGGCAACGGCGTCGGCGACCCGGTCAAGGTCGCGAGGGACGGTGTCGAGGTCGCTCGCCGCCAGCAGCACGACATCGTCATCATCGACACCGCCGGCCGTCTCGGCGTCGACGCCGAGCTCATGAAGCAGGCCGCCGACATCCGCAAGGCGACCGATCCCGACGAGGTGCTGTTCGTCATCGACGCGATGATCGGTCAGGATGCCGTCAACACGGCGAAGGCCTTCCAGGACGGCGTCGACTTCACCGGCGTCGTGCTCTCCAAGCTCGACGGCGACGCGCGCGGTGGCGCCGCGCTGTCGGTCGCGTCGGTGACCGGGCGTCCGATCATCTTCGCGTCGACGGGCGAGGGTCTCGACGACCTCGAGGCGTTCCACCCCGACCGCATGGCGTCGCGCATCCTCGACCTCGGTGACATCCTCACCCTCATCGAGCAGGCGCAGCAGGCGTTCGACGAGGCCGAGGCGCTCAAGGTCGCCGAGAAGCTCGCGACCGAGCAGTTCACGCTCGAGGACTTCCTCGAGCAGATGCAGCAGATGCGCAAGATGGGCTCGATGAAGAAGATGCTCGGGATGCTGCCGGGCATGGGGCAGATGAAGCAGCAGCTCGACGACTTCGACGAGCGCGAGATCGACCGCACCGAGGCGATCATCCGTTCGATGACCCCGGCCGAGCGGCGCAACACGAAGCTCCTCAACGGCTCCCGCCGCCTGCGCATCGCGCGCGGCTCCGGTATGACCGTGACCGACGTCAACCAGCTCGTGCAGCGGTTCGACCAGGCCGCGAAGATGATGAAGACCGTCGCCCGCGGCGGCGTGCCGAACATCCCTGGCATGGGTCCGGTTCCGGGTGCAGGGCGCCCGGGCTCGTCGTCCAAGCGTGGCAAGCAGCAGAAGACCAAGGGCTCGCGCTCGGGCAACCCGGCCAAGCGGGCTGCTGAGAACGCCGGCATCGCAGCTCAGGCCGCCGAGGCGCCCACCGGTTCCGGCTTCGGTCTCGGCGGCGGCGCGAAGGGTGCGCCCACCGAGGCCGACCTGGCCGAGCTGCAGAAGATGCTCGGCCGCGGCTGACGTCGGTCGGATCGGATGCTGCCGGCCCCAGCATCCGTCCTCCCGGCGCTCGAGGGTCAGTGGCCGAGTGCGGCGAGGTGCTCGCGGAGCGTCGGACCTGAACGGAACTCGCCGACCAGGTGACGGACGACCTCACGCAGGTCTCCGTCGGATGCGTCGGCGATCGCGAGCTGCCGCGAGTAGCTCGCACCGTCGGAGAGGATCGTCTCGATCCCGGCCAGTTCGCGAGCGCACTCGAGCTCCACGGCGATGTCGCCGACCTGTTCCAGGGTCTCGCGCAGGTGCTCGACGACGGGGCGCTGTGTGCCGAGATGGTCCACGATCACGCGCGCGTCGAGGCCGTAACGGGCGGCGCGCCACTTGTTCTCGCGCATGAACCAGGGCTGGATCGTCTCGAGGGGGAGCCTCTCGTCGAGGCGCCGTGAGAAGTGCTCCACGAGCACCTGGACCAGCGCGGCGATCGCCGCCAGTTCGGGCAGGGTCGACATGCCGTCGCACGCCCGCACCTCGATGGTGCCCCAGCGCGGTGCCGGGCGGATGTCCCATCGCACCTCGGTGGCGTCCTCCATCACCCCGGTCTTCACCATGTCGTGGAGGTATCCCTCGAACTCGCGCCAGTCGCGGAGCGGCCACGGAAGACCGGCGGTCGGCAGCTGCTGGAAGACGAGGGCGCGGTTGGAGGCGTACCCGGTGCGCTCGCCTGCCCAGAACGGGCTGGACGCCGACAGCGCCTGCAGGTGGGGCAGGTAGACCGCGAGGGCGTTGATGATCGGGAACACCTTCGCGACGTCCTCGACGCCGACGTGCACGTGGATGCCCCAGATCATCATGTTGCGCCCCCACCACTGGGTGCGCTGGATCAGCTTGTGGTAGCGGGTCTTGTCGGTGACGCTCTGGTCGTACCACTGGGCGAATGGGTGACTGCCGGCGCAGAGCAGGTCGATCCCGTGCGGATCGGTGTACGTGCGCACCTCGGCGATCGCATCGGCGATGTCGTCGACCGCGGCAGCGACGGTGCCGCCGGTGCCGCTGGTCACCTCCACGGTGTTGGTCAGCAGCTCGCCGGTGACGGTGTAGCGCTCGAGCGACGAGTGGTCCTCGAGGGCGGCGAGCAGCTCGGGACCGCGGGGGATGAGGTCTCCGGTGGCGGTGTCGGCGAGCATGAGCTCCCACTCGAGCCCCACGGACGAACGGGCGGATGTCGCGAAGGGCACCGTCATGGGCACAGTCTGACACGGCGCCGCGCCGGGTCCCTCTGGTCACGGCACGCGAAGACATCTGGTGGCGGGGCGTTCGCGGGAGCTCCTGCGTTCTGGCAGAATAGAGGGCTGGATCACCCGCTCGACCCTCTATCCAGCGCGGAGATCCTCCTTCAGAGCTTCCGCCGGGTGTGCACCCCACGCTCCAGGCGACCGGTTCAATCACTTTCCACACATTCAGGAGAATCGTGGCTGTCAAGATTCGTCTCAAGCGCCTCGGCAAGATCCGTGCGCCCTACTACCGCATCGTCGTGGCCGACTCGCGCACCAAGCGCGACGGTCGTGTCATCGAGGAGATCGGCAAGTACCACCCGACCGAGGAGCCCTCGTTCATCGAGGTCGACTCCGACCGTGCGCAGTACTGGCTGTCGGTCGGCGCCCAGCCGACCGAGCAAGTGCTCGCCATCCTCAAGCTGACCGGCGACTGGGGTCAGTTCAAGGGTGACAAGAACGCGGTCTCGACCGTGAAGACCCGCGAGGACAAGGCCGCTTACGAGGCCGACACGTCCAAGAAGTCGGTCATCAAGCCGAAGACTGAGAAGAAGGCCGAGGAGCCCGCCGAGGCTCCCGCCGACGAGGCGACCGACGCGGCCGACGACGCCGCCGAGTCCGCCGAGTAATCCGTTGCTCGCCGCCGCGCTCGAACACGTCGTCAAGGGGATCGTCGATCACCCGGACGATGTCCGCATCGACTCGAGCACCTCGCCGCGAGGCGACGTGCTCGAGGTGCACGTCCACCCCGAAGACCGGGGTCGCGTGATCGGGCGTGGCGGCCGCACGGCCAAAGCCCTGCGCACCCTCATCTCCGCCCTCGCCGACGGACGCCGCGTGCGCGTCGACGTGGCGGACGACTGAGGTGTCAGGCGAAGAGACCACGGGGCCGGGCGCAGACGCCCGCAAGCCCGTGAACGCAGTTCCCCCGACGGGCAAGACGCAGCTCCGGGTCGGTCGCCTCGTGAAGGCGCACGGTCTGAAGGGCGCGATCAAGCTCGAGCTGTACACCGACGACCCCGAGGGTCGCTTCGTCCCCGGCGCCACCTTCACCCTTCAGGTGCCCGAGTCGTCACCGTGGCACGGCAAGCCGCTCACGGTTCGCGAGTTCAGGTGGATGAACAGCCACCCCGTCGCCTTCTTCGAGGGTGTCGAGGACCGCGACGCGGCGGAGGAGCTCATCCGCGCGATCCTCTGGGTCGACGAAGACATGCAGGCCTCGCCCGCCGAGGAGGATGCCTGGTTCGACCACCAGCTCGTGGGTCTCGACGTCGTCCGCGACGGTGAGACCGTCGGCAAGGTCGCGCGCGTCGACCACCTTCCCGCGCAGGACCTGCTCATTGTGAAGGTCCGCGATGAAGAGGTGCTGGTGCCCTTCGTCAAGGCCATCGTGCCCGAAGTCGACATCGCGAGCGGCCGCGTGATCGTGACGCCGCCGGCCGGCCTCTTCGAAGAGATCCCCGACGAGGCCGACGAGACGCCTCCGACGTCGCCGGACGCCTCGGAGGGCCCCTCCGCCTGACGCCACTTCACGACCCCTCTCGGGGAACCGTGCGGCAGATGTGACCTGCGGGAAACACGACGGGAAACGGCCCGGAACCTCCGTCCGGGACCATCGAAGGCATGGGCGAAGTGCGCACCGTGTGCTCCTACTGCGGCGTCGGCTGCGGTATCTCGGTGACGACTTCGGACGCCGGGGCGGGGCATCCGCTCACCATCGCCAAGGTTGCGGGGGACCGCGCGCACCCCACGAACGCCGGCCGGCTGTGCACCAAGGGAGCGACCCACGCCGAGCTCATGCAGGCTCCGGGCCGGATGACGACCGCGCACGTTCGGCCCTCTCGCGGCGAACCGGCGGCGCCGGTTCCGGTCGCTGATGCGGTGACGGATGCCGCGGCCCGCCTTCGCGCGATCCTCGACGAGCACGGGCCCGATGCGATCGCCCTGTACGTATCGGGACAGATGAGCATGGAGGCGCAGTACCTCTCGAACAAGCTCGTCAAGGGGTATCTGCGCGGGATCCACATCGAGTCGAACTCGAGGCTGTGCATGGCGTCGGCCGGGACCGGCTACAAGCAATCGCTCGGAGCCGACGGTCCGCCGGGATCGTACGAGGACTTCGACCGCGCCGACCTCTTCTTCGTCATCGGGTCCAACACGGCCGACTGCCACCCGATCCTGTTCCTGCGCATGGCCGACCGGCTGAAGCAGGGTGCGAAGCTCATCGTCGTCGACCCTCGTCGCACGACGACCGCGGATCGCGCGGACCTCTTCCTGCAGATCGCGCCGGGGACGGACCTCGCCCTGCTGAACGGCCTGCTGCACCTGCTGGTGGAGGCCGGGGACATCGACGACGAGTTCATCGCCGCGCACACCGAGGGGTGGGAACACATGGCGGAGCTCCTCGCCGAGTACCCGCCGGCGCGCGTCGCCGAACTGACGGGACTCGCCGAGGCGGACATCCGCACCGCCGCCCGCTGGATCGGCGAGGCCGGCGAGTGGATGACGCTGTGGACGATGGGACTCAACCAGTCGACCCACGGCACCTGGTCCACGAACGCGATCTGCAACCTGCACCTCGCCACCGGCGCGATCTGCCGCCCCGGCAGCGGCCCGTTCTCTCTCACCGGCCAGCCGAACGCGATGGGCGGGCGGGAGATGGGCTACATGGGGCCCGGACTTCCCGGCCAGCGCGCAGTGTTCAGCGCACCCGACCGTGCGTTCGTCGAGGACGTCTGGGGGCTCGAGTCCGGTGCGATCCGTGCGGAGTCGGGCTCGGGCACGATCGACATGTTCCGGCGCGCGGCCGACGGCGAGATCAAGGCCGTCTGGATCATCTGCAGCAACCCGGTCGCGTCGGTCGCGAATCGCAAGACGGTGATTCAGGCGCTCGAGACCGCCGAGCTCGTCATCGCGCAGGACGTCTACACCGAGACAGCCACCACTGCCTATGCCGACATCCTGCTGCCGGCCACGCTGTGGGTGGAGGCCGACGGCGTCACGGTCAACAGCGACCGCACCCTCACGCTCGTCCGCGACGTCGTCGCGGCGCCGGGCGAGGCGCAGCCGGACTGGCTCACGATCTGTCAGATCGCCCGGGCGATGGGTTTCGACGGGTTCGACTTCGTCTCCAGCGCCGAGGTGTTCGACGAGATCCGCCGGTTCTGGAACCCGCAGACGGGGTGGGACCTGCGCGGCGTGACGTACGAGCGGCTGCGTGAGACGCCGGTGCAGTGGCCGGCCCCTCCGGACGACTCCGCGACGCGGCATCCGATCCGGTACCTCAACGACGGGATGAGCCAGTCGCTGCACGTAGAGGACGACGGGACGGTGCCGCGCCTGGCATTCGCGACGCCGTCGCGGCGCGCGCAGTTCCTCGCGCGACCCCACCTCGCGCCGGCTGAGCTGCCCGACGACGACTACCCGTGGGTTCTGAACACGGGGCGTCTCCCACATCACTGGCACACGCTCACCAAGACAGGCCGTGTCGCGAAGCTCACCAAGCTGCACCCTGGACCGTTCGTCGAGGTGCATCCCGTCGATGCGGAGCGGCTCGGGATCGCCGCGGGCGACCACGTCGAGGTCGCGTCGCGCCGCGGGCGGTTCGTCGTGCCCGCCGTGCTCACCGACCGCGTGCAGCCAGGGGGCGTGTTCGCACCCTTCCACTGGAACGACGAGCACGGCGAGTACGTGACGGTCAACGCGGTGACCAGCGACGCCGTCGACCCGCTGTCGTCGCAGCCCGAGTTCAAGTTCGCGGCGGTATCGCTGCGCCGCGTCGGCCCCGCGGTCGGCGGCGGCTCGTCGACGACGTCCGCCGACGAGGCGCTCGCGAGCGCCGGGGTGGCCCTCGCTCCGCCTCAGCTCAGCGATCTCGAGGGTGCGTACCTCGCCGGTTTCCTCTCGACGGTCAGATCGGTGGTGCTGGCACCCGGCGAGGTGCCGGTGCTGCCGGCGGAGGCCCCCCTGAGAGCAATCGCGCGGGCGTGGTTCGACGGCGTCCTCGCCGGCGCGTTCTCGCGGACCTCGATCGGGGTGACCACGGCGGAGGCGCTCGACGAGGTCGTGGTGCTGTGGGGTTCGCAGACCGGCAACGCCGAGGAGTTCGCCACGGCGGCGAGCGCTGCCCTGGGTGCACGTGGCATCCCCGCGCGTGCCCGCAGCATGGCCGAACTGCGCGCGACGGACCTCACGGCGGTGAAGCGGCTGCTCGTGGTCACCTCCACGTTCGGCGACGGCGGCCCACCCGATAACGCGGCCGCCCTGTGGCACGAACTCAACGCAGACGGCGCGCCCGAGTTGTCCGGCCTGCGCTATGCCGTGCTCGCGCTCGGCGACTCGAACTACGACGATTTCTGCGGCCACGGCCGCCGCCTCGACGCGCGCCTGGGCGAGCTCGGCGCGACGGCGCTCCTCGACCGGGTCGATCTCGAGCCCGATGCCGAGGAACCGCGGGAGGCGTGGCTGACCCAGATCCTCGACACGCTGGCCGCGGAGGGGACGACGGGTGCGGCATCCGTCTCCCTTCAGGCTCCACCGGCCAAGCGGCTGTTCAGCCGGGCCAACCCGGTGCAGGCGGCGCTCGTGCGCAACGATCTGCTGAGCGGGCCGGGGTCCCAGAAGGAGGTTCGGCGCTTCGCCTTCGACCTCTCCGACTCGGGCGCGACGTACGAGGCCGGCGATTCGCTGGGCGTCGTGTGCGCCAACGCTCCGGCGGTCGTCGCGGAATGGCTCGACGCGACCGGCATCGCTGCGCTGGAGATCGTGGAGATCGACGGCGAGGAGCGCACCTTCGCCGACGCTCTGAGGACGCGGCTCGATATCACGAAGACGCCGGTCGACCTGGTGCGCTTCGTCGCGGAGCGCAGCGGCGACAGCATGCTCGCGGGGCTGCTGCGGCGCGAGAACAAAGGCCGCCTCGAGCAGTTCCTGTGGAGCCAGCAGGCCGTCGACCTCGTGCGCGACTTCCCGGTGCAGGCCACCGCCGCTGACTGGGCCGGCGTGCTCAAGCGGCTGCAGCCCCGCCAGTACTCGATCTCGTCGAGCCCCAAGACAGACCCCGACACCGTGGAGCTCACGGTGTCGGTGGTGCGCTTCCAGACCGACTCCGGACGCGCCCGCGGCGGCGTGTGCTCGACGTTCCTGGCGGACGGCGACGCGCTCGCGCCGCCCGTCTATCTGCAGCGATCGCCGGCGTTCCGGCCGCCGAAGACCGGCGACACTCCCATGATCATGATCGGGCCCGGCACGGGCATTGCGCCGTTCCGCGCGTTCCTGCACGACCGCCGCGCCGACGGTCACACCGGGCGCAACTGGCTGTTCTTCGGCGAGCAGCACGCCGCGAGCGACTTCTACTACCGCGACGAGCTCGACGAGATGCGCGAGGACGGGTTCCTCACGCGGCTCGACGTGGCGTTCTCGCGCGACCAGCGGCAGAAGATCTACGTGCAGGACCGCATGATCGAGCACGGCGCCCACCTGTGGCGCTGGCTCCAGGACGACGGCGCCCATGTCTACGTGTGCGGCGACGCCATGCGCATGGCCAAGGACGTCGACGCGACCCTCGTCGCGATCGCGCAGCAGCACGGCAAGCTCTCCGAGGAGGCCGCCGCCGAGTATGTGCGGGGCCTCGCCGCGGATGAGCGCTACGTCCGCGACGTGTACTGAGTCCGCAGCGCCGGCCGTCGTCGGCCGCGCGAGCGCCGTCCCGCCCACCCGGATCGCGCTGACAGGGCAGAACCCCAGGGCAGGCATGTCCCGATGCCTCGCCCTCCTGTCCCGAGTCCCGCTGCGCGTGCCGGGTCTTGCGAGCGAGCGCGGGACATGCCCGCCGGGAGGGTCGCGGCGCGCGGCCATCATCGCTCACACATGAGAAGAGCGGATGCCTCTGGTCGAGGCATCCGCTCTTCTGCTGAGCACGCGCGTCAGATGCGCTGCTTGGCCAGCGAGGTGCGCGGGATCACGTACACGAACACCGTGAGCAGCAGCAGCCCGACGTATGCGGCGACGAAGCCGTAGAACGCGGCCTGGTAGCCGCCCGTGGCGAGCTGCGAGGCGTTGAGCACCTGCGGCACGAGGAAGCCGCCGTAGGCGCCGATCGCCGAGATGAGTCCGAGAGCTGCGGCCGCCTTGCGGATCATCTTCGTCGACTCCGGCGTGCCCGGCTCGTACCCCCGCGCCTGAGAGCGCGCGGCGAAGATGCTCGGGATCATGCGGTAGGTCGAGCCGTTGCCCATTCCGGTGGCCGCGAACAGCACGAGGAAGCACGCGAGGAACACCACGAAGTTGTGCATCGGCAGCGTCCAGACGAGCGCCAGCGCGCCGAGAGCCATGATCGAGAAGGCGCCGACGGTGACGCGTGCGCCGCCGAACCGATCGGCGAGCTTTCCGCCATACGGGCGGGCGAGCGAGCCGACGAGCGCGCCGAGGAAGGCCAGCGAGACGGCCGCCTGTCCGACCTGGATCGTCGAGAACTCGGGGAACTGGTCGGCGATGAGCTTCGGGAAGACGCTCGCGAAGCCGATGAACGAGCCGAAGGTGCCGATGTAGAGCACCGCCATGATCCACAGGTGAGGTTCGCGCAGCGCCGCGGCGGAGCCGCCGAAGTCCGCCTTGGCCGACGACAGGTTGTCCATGTAGCGCCATGCGCCCCACATCGCGACGAGGATGAGCGGGATCCACATCCAGCCGGCGAGCGAGATATTGAGGGTCGCGCCGGCGCCGATGGTCACCGCGATCGGCACGGCGAACTGCGCGACCGAGGTACCGAGGTTGCCGCCGGCGGCGTTCAGGCCGAGGGCCCAGCCCTTCTCCTTCTGCGGGAAGAAGTAGGTGATGTTGGCCATCGAACTCGCGAAGTTGCCGCCGCCGACGCCGCCGAGGGCCGCGACGAGCAGCAGCACGCCGAACGGGGTCTCGGGGTTCGCGACGACGATGCCGAGGAGCACGGCCGGGATGAGCAGCAGGCCCGCCGACACGATCGTCCAGTTGCGGCCGCCGAAGATCGCGACCATGAACGTGTACGGGAAGCGCAGCGTGGCGCCGACGAGGCTCGGCAGCGAGATGAGCCAGAACGACTCCGAGCTGGTGAGCTGGAAGCCGGCGGCCGGCAGCATCACGACGACGATGCTCCACAGCTGCCAGATGATGAACCCGAGGAACTCGGCGAAGATGGACCAGCCGAGGTTGCGCCGCGCGATGGCGCGGCCCGAGGCCGCCCAGAACGTGGAGTTCTCCGCATTCCAGCCGTCGATCCAGCGGCCCGGGCGATGGGTGAGGGTGACCGGCGCATCGGCCGGGGCGATGGTGCGGGATGGATCAGCGGTATCCGTCATCGACGGCGTATCGGTCGTGGTCATGGCGCCTCCCTGAGGTGAGCAGACACTTGGGGGTGAGTGTGTCTCCACGTTAGGGACCCCGTGTTTCGGCCCGTCTGCCCACCCGGTTACCTCTCCGTCACTTCTCGATCACGGACGCCGCGGCCCGAGGTGGACGCCCCGTCACACGTCGGAAACACGCCAGGCTCCTAGACTCGAAGGCATGCGCGTCGACATCGTCACGATCTTCCCGACGTTCTTCGACGTGCTCGGCGTCTCGCTGATCGGGAAGGCCCGTGATCGGGGCATCCTCGACATGCACGTCCACGACCTGCGGGACTGGACACACGATCGGCACCGCACCGTCGACGACACCCCCTACGGAGGCGGCGCCGGCATGGTGATGAAGCCGGAACCCTGGGGTGAGGCCCTCGACCAGGTGCTGAGCGACGACGCCGTGCTGCTGGTGCCGTCGCCCGCCGGCGAGCTGTTCTCCCAGCCGATGGCGCGCGAGCTCGCCGGCGAGGAGCACCTCGTGTTCGCCTGCGGACGCTACGAAGGGATCGATCAGCGCGTCGTCGACCACTACTCGGCGCGCGGGCGAGTGCGGCTCGTGAGCCTCGGCGACTATGTGCTCAACGGGGGAGAGGTGGCCGCGATGGCGGTGATCGAGGCCGTGTCGCGCCTCATCCCCGGCGTCGTCGGCAACCCTGAGAGCCTCGTGGAGGAATCGCACGAGCTCGGCCTGCTCGAGTACCCGAGCTACACGAAGCCCGCCGAGTGGCGCGGGCACGAGGTGCCGCCGGTGCTGCTCAGCGGCAACCACGGTGCGATCGCCTCGTGGCGGCACGAGCAGAGTCTGGAGCGCACCCGGGCGCACCGGCCCGACCTGCTGCCGGATCGGGATCCCGCCGCCTGAGGACGGCCGGATGCCGCAAGCGCTGAGGGTCCGACTGGCGGCGTCAAGCAGATTCGATGACGTTGAGCCGGTAGCCGCGCTTGACCACGGTCTTCACCAGGTCGGGGACCCCCAGCGACTCGCGGAGCCGTGCGACGGCCATCTCCACGGCGTGGGTGTTCTCACCCGATCGCGGAAGCGCCGCCTGCAGGCGAGGTCGCGACACGACGCCGCCATGGGCGTCGAACAGCGCGGCGACGATGTCGGTGGCGCTTCGCGACAGGGGGATGTGGCGGCCGTCGAGCACGATGCCCGTGCTGCGCAGTTCGAGGCGTCCCGCCGAGGTCGCCAGTGACGCCGCGCCACCCCCGCCGAAGTGCGTGACGACAGCCCGCACCAGCGAGCCGAGGCGGCCACGCTCGGCGATCAGCGGGTGAAGGCCCGCATCCTGCAGCGGCCCGGCGGTGATCGGTCCGACGGCGGCCATGAGAAGGCGTCCCTCCGCCTCGCGGTCGACGATCTCGTCGTGCACGCCCTCGCCCCGCGCGGCAGCGATCCACTCCGCGGCGCCGGGGGCGGACGTGAACAGGACCGCGTCGACCTCGCCCTGCGCCGCCGCGACGACGGAGCGCGACACCGCGGCGGGGTCGGGAGGAGGACCCCAGCGGTACACGGTGAGGCTCACGACCTCCGCGCCCGCGCCCTCGAACAGCTCATCGAGGCCATCGGCCCCGGAGCCGTGGTGCTGGACCGCTACGCGCTTGCCCGCGACGCCCTCGGCGAGGAGGAACTCTCCCAGCTCGGCCGAGGTCTCGGACTCCGCCACCCAGTCGGCGGTGAGGCCCGCCTGCTGGATCGCGCCGCGAGCCTTGGGCCCGCGCGCGACGATCTGGGCGCGCGACAGGGCGAGGTGGAGGTCGTCGAGGAGCCCGGCTTCGTCGGCGGCCTCCATCCAGCCGCGGAAGCCCACGCCGGTCGTCGCGACGACCACGTCGGGCTGCAGCGCGATGAGCTTGCGCGTCGCGGCGATCAGTGCGTCATCGTCGATGTGCGGCACGATCGTCAGCGCGGGCGCGTGGCGCACCTGCGCGCCGTGACGCTCGAGCGCGGCGGCAAGCTCCGAGGAGCGACGATCGACAGCGATGACGATCGTGCAGCCGTCGAGTGCGGCCGAGAGGGTGGGGCGGGGGGTGGAGCTCAAAGGACGATGTCACCTGCCAGTTGGGGGTCGGGAAGCAGCAGCCCGGCGCGAGCGACCTCGCCGACCACGATGACCGCGGGATTGCGCACGCCGGCGAGGCCCGCGTCGACCACGACACACCCCAGGGTACTGCGGGTCGTGCGCTGATCGCGGTGGTGGCCGCGCTCGACGATCGCGACGGGGCGATCGGCCGGCACCCCGGCGTGCAAGGCGTCCGACACGATGCGCGGCAGGGCGCCGACGCCCATGAGGATGACCGTCGTCACGGAGTCGTCACGGAGAGCCGCGAGCGTGGCCTCGGTCACCTCCGAGGGACCGTTCATGATGTGCACCGCCCCCGCGACACCGCGATGGGTGATCGGGATGCCGGCGGCCTGGGGTACGGCGACGGCGCTCGAGATGCCGGGCACGACGTCGACGGGAATGCCCGCCGCGAGACACGCGGCCACCTCCTCGCCGCCGCGGCCGAAGACGAACGGGTCTCCACCTTTGAGGCGCACCACGCGCTTGCCCGCGCGGGCGCGGTCGACGAGGAGCTCGTTGATCTCGTCCTGCGGGACCGGGTGGTGGCCGGGCAGCTTGCCCACGTCGATGATCTCGACGTCGGGACCCACGTGGTCGCGGATGTCGGTCGGACCGAGCCTGTCCATGACGACGACCTCCGCCCGCGTCAGCAGGCGCCAGGCTCGCAGTGTGAGCAGATCGATGGGACCCGGGCCGCCACCAATGAGGTCGACGCGCCCGACGGTGCTCTTCGCTCGCCCGGTCATCACTCGTCCCAGCGGACCAGGACGTGCCCGGCGTCGACGGTCACCGGCCAGACGTGCAGGCTCTTCGGCTCCTTGCCCTGCGTGTCGAGGCAGACGCCGGTGCGCAGGTCGAACACCTGCTTGTACATCGGCGAGGCGACCGTGGGAACGTCCTGCCGGGTGCCGACGATGCCGCGCGAGATGACGTGCGCGTGGCTGTAGGGGTCAAGGTTCGAGACGGCGTGGACGCGGCCCGCCGACCCGTCGGGGCCGTGCAGGAGGAAGAGCGCGATCTGCGTGCCACCGAGGAGCGCGGCGCGGCCGCGCTCCACCTCGAGGTCGTCCAGAGCGCACACGCGCACCCATCCGTCCGGGGCGGTGTACTCGTCCGTCTGCGGCTCGACGAGGGTCATCGGCGCACCTCCAGGGTCGTTCCGGCGATGAGGACGCGCGAGTCGGCGCGCTCATCCTCGGTGGCGGGTCGGGGCTGGCCGCGCTCGGCGGTGTAGGCCAGCGAGGGGTCGGGCGTGGTCGGCGCGTTGACGAACGACGCGAACCGGCGGAGCTTCTCAGGGTCTTCGAGGGTCGCCTTCCACTCGTCCTCGTACGAGTCGAGGTGGGCCGCCATCGCAGCGTCGAGGTCGGCGCAGATGCCGAGACTGTCCTCGAAGATGACGTCGCGCAGACCCTGGATGCCGCCGTCCAGGTCCTCGAACCACGGCGCAGTGCGCTGCAGGCGGTCGGCGGTGAAGATGTAGTACATCAGGAACCGGTCGATGGCCGTGAGGAGCTCATCGTCGCTGAGTCCCTCGGCGAGCAGGACCGCGTGGCGGGGCGTGAAGCCGCCGTTGCCACCGACGTACATGTTCCAGCCCGCCTCGGTGGCGATCACGCCGACGTCCTTGCCGCGCGCCTCCGCGCACTCCCGGGCGCAGCCCGAGACGCCGAGCTTCAGCTTGTGCGGCGAGCGGAGCCCCCGGTAGCGCAGCTCGAGCTGCACCGCCATGCCGACCGAGTCCTGCACGCCATAGCGGCACCACGTCGAGCCGACGCACGACTTCACCGTGCGCAGCGACTTGCCGTACGCGTGGCCGGACTCGAAGCCGGCGTCCACGAGCTGCTTCCAGATCTCGGGCAGCTGCTCGAGGCGGGCGCCGAACATATCGATCCGCTGGCCGCCCGTGATCTTCGTGTAGAGACCGAAGTCCTTCGCGACCTGGCCGATGACCAGCAGCCCCTCTGGCGTGATCTCGCCGCCGGGGATGCGGGGGACCACCGAGTAGCTGCCGTCCTTCTGGAGGTTCGCCATCACGTGGTCGTTGGTGTCCTGCAGAGTGGCGTTCTCGCCCTCGAGCACGTGGCCCCGCACGAGCGTCGACAGGATGCTGGCGAGGGCCGGCTTGCAGATGTCGCAGCCGCGACCGGTGCCGAAGCGCTCGATGACGGCGCTGAAGGTCTCAAGACCCGACACCCGCACGGCGTCGAACAGCTGGCGACGCGACATGTCGAAGTGCTCGCAGATCGCGTTGCTGAGCGCCGCTCCGGACTTCGCGAGCTCGGTGCCGACGATCTTCTTGACCATCATCACGCACGAACCGCACGCGGCCCCGGCCTTCGTGCAGAACTTGATGGCCGCGACATCCGTGCAGCCCTCCTCGTGCACCGCGTGGCGGATGGCCCCCGCCGTGACGCTGTTGCACGAGCACACGAGCGCCTCGTCGGGAAGGTCGCCGGTCGGTGCGGCGACGCCGCCCTCGGGCATGAGATAGGCGGCAGGGTCACCGCCCAGCGCGCCGCCGACGAGCGGCCGGAGCGACCCGTACGCCGATGCGTCGCCGACGAGGATGCCGCCGAGCAGCGTTTTCGCGTCGTCCGAGAGCACGAGCTTCTTGTAGACGCCGGCCACGGGATCGGCGTAGGTGACGTCCAGCGCGCCAGGCGTCTCGGCGAAGGCGTCGCCGAAGCTGGCAACATCCACGCCCGACAGCTTGAGCTTCGTCGACAGGTCGTAACCGGGGAAGGATGCCTCGCCACCGAGCAGGCGCGTCGCGGCGACCTCGGCCATGGCATAGCCGGGAGCAACGAGGCCGACGCACATTCCGTCGTAATTGGCGACCTCGCCGATCGCCAGCACGCGGGGATCGGACGTCTGGCAGCCGGCGTCGATCAGCACGCCGCCGCGAGGGTGCACGTCGAGGCCCGCGGTGCGCGCGAGCTCGTCGCGAGGCCGCACGCCGACAGTGAAGACCACGACGTCGGTGCGCGCGTAGGTGCCGTCGCGGAACTCGAGGCCCGTCACCTGCCCGGAACGGTCGGGGTCGAGGCGGGTCGTGACCGCCTCGGTCTTGACCGCGATGCCGCGCGATTCGATGAGGCGCCGCAGGGCGTTGCCTGCGGGGAGATCCAGCTGCGCCGACATCAGCCGGTCGGAGGACTGGACCACCGTGCAGTCGACGTCGAGGCCCTGCAGGGCGCCCGCGGCCTCGAGTCCGAGGAGTCCGCCGCCGATGACGGTGCCGACGAGCGGACGCCCGAGCTCGGCCGAGCGGCGCTGCACGAACTCCTCGAGCTCCTCGACGTCGTCGAGGGTGCGGTACACGAAACAGCCTTCGAGGCCGAAGCCGTCGACGGCCAGACGTGCGGCGTAGGAGCCTGTCGCGAGGACGAGACGGTCGTAGGCGACGCTCGTGCCGCTGCGCGTCGTCACGCGACGCGCGCCGCGGTCGATGCGGGTGACGGCCTCGCCGCGGAGGAACCGCACGCGCTCGTCGTCGAGCACTGCGCGTTCGAGCTCCAGGTCTTCGGGGGAGGCGCCCGCGAAGAACCCGGTCAGTCCCACCCGGTCGTAGGGGTGGCGCTCCTCCTCGCCGATGAGCGTGATGCGCCACTCCTCGCCGGCCCGGCTGAGCAGGCTCTCGACGAAGCGGTGGGCGACCATGCCCGCGCCGACGATCACCACGTGGGTGCCGAGGGCAGGGGTCTCACTCATGCCGTCACCGTACGCGGGTGATGTTGCAGCAGCGTCAGCGTCGTGTTTCCGGCTGTTGACGCGGTCGCGGTGGGCCATGGCTCCTCCTCTGGGGCGGACGTCTCGGTCACGTTGACGCTACGAGGGCGGTGTTTCGCCTCCCGTGGGCGGCGATTACCTCGAGCGAACGTTTCTCTCACACCGTTCTGCGCAGTGTTGTGAAAAGCGGGGCGCCTACCGTGTCTCTGCCGCACGCGCCACCCCGGGAGGCCTGTCACCGTCTCCCGCTAGGGTGAAGGCCCCGCCGAAATGGAGCGTGCATGCAGATCTGGCCCGGATCCCCCTACCCGCTTGGTGCGACCTTCGATGGAAGCGGCACCAACTTCGCTCTGTACAGCGAGGGGGCCGAACGCGTCGAGCTGTGCCTGTTCGACGATGACGGCGGCGAGACCCGCGTCGAGCTCGTTGACGTGGACGCCTTCGTCCATCACGGATACGTTCCGTCCGTGCAGCCCGGCCAGCGCTACGGCTACCGCGTCCACGGCGACTACGACCCCTCGCAGGGCAAGAGGTTCAACCCGAACAAGCTCCTGCTCGATCCGTATGCCAAGGCCGTCGAGGGGCAGATCCAGTGGGGTCAGTCCGTGTTCGGCTATGAATTCGGCGATCCGGACTCACGCAACGACGAGGACTCCGCCGCGCAGCAGATGATGGGCGTCGTCGTGAATCCGTACTTCGACTGGAGCGGAGACCGGCAACCGAAGACGCCGTACGCCGAGTCCTTCATCTATGAGGCGCATGTCCGAGGGCTCACCCAGCTGCATCCGTCGATCCCGGAGGACATCCGCGGGACGTACAGCGCCATCGCGCACCCCGCCATCATCGAGCACCTTCAGAAGCTCGGCGTGACGGCGATCGAGCTGATGCCGGTGCACCAGTTCGTCGACGACTCGGTGTTGGAGCAGAAGGGACTCTCGAACTACTGGGGCTACAACACGATCGCCTTCCTCGCCCCTCAGAACACCTACTCGTCGAGCGGACAGCGCGGCCAGCAGGTGCAGGAGTTCAAGGCGATGGTCAAGGCGCTCCACGCCGCCGGCATCGAGGTGATCCTCGACGTCGTGTACAACCACACGGCCGAAGGCAACCATCTGGGACCCACTCTGTCGATGCGGGGCATCGACAACGAGGCCTACTACCGGCTGGAAGACGACGACAAGCGCTACTACACGGACTACACCGGCACCGGGAACAGCCTCAACGTCGGCAACCCGCACACGTTGCAACTCATCATGGACTCGCTGCGCTACTGGGTGCTCGAGATGCACGTGGACGGCTTCCGGTTCGACCTCGCATCGACGCTTGCGCGCGAGTTCTACGAAGTCGACCGCCTGGCGGCGTTCTTCGAACTCGTGCAGCAGGACCCGGTGGTGTCGCAGGTCAAGCTCATCGCGGAGCCGTGGGACGTCGGGCCGGGCGGCTACCAGGTCGGCAACTTCCCCCCTCAGTGGACCGAGTGGAACGGCAAGTACCGCGACACCGTCCGAGACTTCTGGCGGGGTGAACCTGCGACGCTGGGGGAGTTCGCCTCGCGGCTCACCGGCTCGTCCGATCTCTATGAGCATTCCGGCCGGCGTCCGGTGGCATCCATCAACTTCGTCACGGCGCACGACGGGTTCACGCTGCGCGATCTCGTCTCTTACGACGAGAAGCACAACGAGGCCAACGGGGAAGACAACCGCGACGGTGCCGACGACAACCGTTCCTGGAACGGCGGCGTCGAAGGACCGACGGACGACCCGGACGTCCTGGCGCTGCGCGCGCGCCAACAGCGCAACTTCATCGCAACGCTGCTGCTGTCGCAGGGGGTGCCGATGCTGCTGCACGGCGACGAGCTCGGCCGAACCCAGCAGGGGAACAACAACGGCTACGCACAGGACAACGAGATCACGTGGGTGGACTGGTCGGCCCCGGATCAGCCGCTGGTCGAGTTCACGGCCGCCTTGGCACGCCTGCGCCGCGAGCACCCGACCTTCCGCCGGCGTCGCTTCTTCGACGGCCGTCCTGTGCGCCGCGAGGAGGGCGCGCCCATCCCCGACATCGCCTGGGCGCGTCCGGACGGGTCGCAGATGCAGCCCGAGGACTGGGACTCGGGCTTCGGGCGCGCGGTGGCCGTGTTCCTCAACGGCGACGGCATCCGGGAGCGGGATCGCCGCGGAGACCCGATCACCGACGACCACTTCATCGTGCTGTTCAACGCGGGCGACGACGTGGTCGACTTCGTCATCCCCGACGTGGAGTTCAGCCCTGAATGGGATGTCATCGTCGACACCGCCGGTCTGCACGCGAACACCGCGCCGGTGGAGCCCGGCTCCACGCTGTTGGTGCCGGGGCGTTCCCTCATGGTGCTCCGCGAGCATGAGCTGCCCGAGCCCGAGATCGATCACTCGGTCGCCGCGTCGCTTGCCGTGACGAGCGTCGCCGGCATCGACGAGGTTCCGGGCGCCGCCCCCCGTCCCGAGCTCTCCCGCTGAGAGGACCGCCGTGCCGACGCCTCGACCGAGATCCACGTACCGCCTCCAGATCCGACAGTCGTTCACCCTCGACGACGCCGCTGTCCTGCAGCAGTACCTGAGCGATCTCGGGGCGGACTGGGTGTACTTGTCACCCATCCTCACGGCGTCGGAGGGCTCGGACCACGGCTACGACGTCGTGGACCCCACCACCGTCGACCCGGCTCGGGGGGGCCGCCGCGCGCTCGAGCGCGCTTCGCGTGTCTTCCACGACGCGGGGCTCGGCATCCTCGTCGACATCGTCCCGAACCACGTCGGCGTGGCGCGCGCCGAGCAGAACGCCTGGTGGTGGGACGTCCTTGCCCACGGGCCCGCGTCGCGTCACGCGGCCGCATTCGATATCGACTGGGCGTTCGGCGGCGGCAGGGTGCGCCTCCCGGTCCTCGGCGAGGATGTCGGTGCCGCCGCCTCCTCGGGAGCGCTGCGCGTCGAGGGCGGCGAGCTCCGCTACTACGACCACCGGTACCCGCTCGCGCCGGGCAGTGCCGCCGTCGGTGACGATGTCCTGGATGTGCACGATCGACAGCATTACGAGCTCATGGACTGGCGGAGAGAGGCGTACGACCTGAACTACCGCCGCTTCTTCGGGGTGTCGAGCCTGGCGGCCGTGCGGGTCGAAGATCGCGCCGTGTTCGACGAGACCCACGCGGAGGTCGGCAACTGGTTCGCCGAGGGGCTGGTGGACGGCCTGCGAGTCGACCATCCGGACGGCCTGCGCGCTCCCGTCGAGTACCTCGAGCGGCTGCAGGAGCTCACGGGCGGCGCATACGTGGCGGTCGAGAAGATCCTCGAGCACGGCGAGGACCTCCCGCAGTTCTTCGCCGCCGAGGGCACGACGGGCTACGAGACGCTCGCCGACATCGACCGCGTTCTGGTGGATCCGTCCGGCGAGCCGGGACTGGGCACGCTCGACGAACGGCTGCGCGCGGCATCCGATCTGCCGGCTGCGCTCCCGTGGGCGGAGGTGATAGCCGGCACCAAGCGCGCCGTCGGCGAGGGCATCCTGCGCTCAGAGGTGCGCCGGCTCGCGCGCGACCTGGGTGTGCCGGACGAGCCCGCCACGCAGGACGCGCTCGTCGAGCTGCTCGCACGCTTCCCCGTGTACCGTTCCTACCTGCCCGCCGGACGCGAGCACCTCGACGAGGCGGCCGCGGCGGCGCGGATGCACCGTCCGGATCTGGCCGGTGCGCTCGACGCCGTGCTTCCGGCCCTGGCCGATCCGCAGCATCCTGCCGCCCTGCGATTTCAGCAGACGAGCGGCATGGTGATGGCCAAGGGCGTCGAGGACACCGCGTTCTACCGCGCGACTCGCCTCGGCACCTTGACCGAAGTCGGCGCGGATCCGTCGGTTTTCGCGCTGCCTGTCGACCGCTTCCACGCTGCGCAGGCGGCGCGGCACGCAGCATGGCCCCATTCCATGACGACGCTGTCGACCCACGACACCAAGCGGGGGGAGGACGTGCGCGCGCGGCTCGCGGTGCTGGCGGAGATCCCGGCACGCTGGGCGCAGGTCCTCGAAGAGCTGACGGATGCTGCCACCACCGGTCACGGTCCTTTCGACGCGCTGCTCTGGCAGGCGATCGTGGGTGCGTGGCCGGCCTCCCGGGAGCGCCTGCACGCCTACGCCGAGAAGGCTGCGCGCGAGGCCGCCGAGGCAACGTCGTGGCTCGCACCGGACGAGGCGTTCGAGCGCCGCATGCACGTCGTGGTCGACGGGGCGTTCGACGACCACGACGTCGCTGCGCGGCTGGAGTCGTTCGTGTCGGAGATCGAGGGCGCCGGATGGTCGAACTCTCTCTCGGCGAAGCTGCTGCAGCTCACGGGACCCGGCGTGCCCGACGTCTACCAAGGGAGCGAGCTCTGGGAGCAGAGCCTGGTCGACCCCGACAATCGTCGACCCGTGGACTTCGACGAGCGCCGTCGCCTCCTGTCGCTCATCGACGCAGGAGCACAGCCTGTCGTCGACAGGACCGGCGCGGCGAAGCTGCTCGTCACCGCCCGCGCGCTGCGACTGCGTCGAGACCGGCCCGAGCTCTTCACCCGATACACACCCATGACGGTCGTCGGCGCCGCGGCGGATCACGCGATCGCCGTCGATCGTGGCGGTGCGGTAGCGGTGGCCACACGGCTGCCCGTCGGCTTGGCGGAGCGGGGCGAAGCCACCGGCTCACCCTGGGAGGACACGATGCTGCTGCGCCATGCGGGGCCCACGACCGATGTGCTGACGGGACGCGTGTACTCCGGACACGTCCTGCTGGCGGAGCTGCTGGACCTCTATCCCGTAGCCCTCCTCGTCGCGGGAGAGCTCCCGTGATCCCCGAGGTGTGGGCGCCGCGCGCCGACAGCGTGGCACTCCGTGTGGCCGGGCGCGGTGACGATTGTGTGATGGCACCCGTCGGGGGCGGATGGTGGCGCGCCGAAACCGAACTCCACGATGGAGACGAGTACGGGTTCGTCCTCGACGGCGCGGACCATGCCCGCCCGGATCCGCGCTCGCGCAGGCAGCCGCGTGGCGTCCATGAACTCAGTGCCGTCTTCGATCCCGCGGCGCACGAGTGGGCGGACGCGACCTGGACAGGACGCCAGCTCGCGGGCGGAGTCGTCTACGAGCTGCATGTCGGCACCTTCACACCGGAGGGGACGCTGGATGCCGCGATCGACCGGCTCGGGCACCTCGTGGAGCTGGGCATCGACTTCGTGGAGCTGCTGCCGGTGAACGGCTTCAACGGCGTCCACAACTGGGGCTACGACGGCGTGCTCTGGTACGCCGTGCACGAGCCCTACGGCGGGCCTGCCGCCTACCAGCGCTTCGTCGACGCGTGCCATGCCCACGGCATCGCCGTCATCCAGGACGTCGTGTACAACCACCTCGGCCCCAGCGGCAACTATCTGCCCGAGTTCGGCCCGTACCTGCGTGACGCCGAGTCGAACACGTGGGGCTCATCCGTCGACCTCGACGAGCCCGAGGTGCGCCGCTTCATCGTCGAGAACGCGCTGATGTGGCTCCGCGACCACCACGTCGACGGTCTGCGCCTCGACGCCGTCCACGCGCTCAAGGATCGCTCGCCCATCCACATCCTGCAGGAGCTGGCCGAGGCGGTCGACGCGCTGAGCGCGCATCTGGGGAGGCCGCTCACCCTCATTGCGGAGTCCGACTTGAACGATGCGCGGCTGATCGCTGCGCGTGAGGCCGACGGCTACGGCCTGACGGCGCAGTGGAGCGATGACTACCACCACGCGCTGCACGTCGCGCTGACCGGCGAGACCGCGGGCTATTACGCCGACTTCGCCCCCCTGGCCGCTCTCGTCAAGGCTTCGACGCGAGGGTTCTTCCACGACGGCACCTGGTCGTCGTTCCGGGGGCGTGAGCACGGGCATCCCATCGATCCCCGTATCCCGGCCTGGCGACTGGTCACGTTCTCACAGGACCACGACCAGATCGGCAATCGCGCGGCGGGCGACCGGCTCTCGCAGACGCTGGACGAGGGCGGTCTCGCGATCGCCGCGGTCCTCACCGTCCTCACCCCCTTCACACCGATGCTGTTCATGGGGGAGGAGTGGGCTGCGTCGACGCCGTGGCAGTTCTTCACGTCGCACCCGGAGCCGGAACTCGGCGAAGCGACGGCGCGCGGGCGCAAGGCCGAGTTCGCGGCGATGGGGTGGGACGAGTCGGTGGTGCCCGATCCACAGGATCCTGAGACGTTCCAGCGCTCCAAGCTGCGGTGGTCGGAGACGGATGCCGGTGTCCACGCCCGGATCCTCGCGCTCTATCGATCCCTCCTCCGGCTCCGCCGGGGGCATGCCGACCTGACGGAACCGGACCTGCGTGACTTCACGGCCGAGGCGGACGAAGAGCAGCGCTGGTTCCGGCTGCGCCGTGGCAGGACCGAGGTTCTGGTGAACTTCGCCGACGAGCCGGTCATGGTTCCCGCTCCGGAGGCCACCGACGTGCACCTGGCCACCGACCCGGACGCGTACGTGGTCGACGGGACGGCGGCGCTGCCGGCGCGGTCAGCCGTTGTCCTCGCGGACCGAGGCCGGTGAGATCAGGCGACGCCGAGCCACGATCGGTCGGTGAGGACGATCGGGCCGCCGTCGGTGATCGCGACGGTGTGCTCGGAGTGAGCGCCTCGGGAGCCGTCGGCCGATCGGAGCGTCCAGCCGTCGGGGTCGGTGACGAGCTCGTCGGTCGTCTGCAGGAACCACGGCTCCAGTGCGAGGACGAGACCCGCGCGGAGAGGGTAGCCGCGGCCCGCCTTGCCGTCGTTCGCGACGTGCGGATCGCCGTGCATCTCGCGACCGACGCCGTGGCCGCCGAAGTCGGTGTTGATCGAGTAGCCGTCGGCGTGCGCGATCGCGGCGATCGACGCCGAGATGTCGCCGATGCGATTTCCCACCGCCGCCGCGTCGATGGCGGCGGCCAGCGCGCGTTCGGTCGTGTCGATGAGCGAGAGGTCCTCGTCGCGTGGTGTGCCGACGACGAACGAGACAGCCGAGTCAGCGACCCAGCCGTTCACCGACACAGCGAAGTCGAGCGAGACGAGGTCGCCGTCGCGCAGGGTGTAGTCGAAGGGGAGGCCGTGCAGCACCGCATCGTTGACGGACGTGCAGATGACCTTCCCGAACGGGCGGGCCCCGAACGACGGGTGGTAGTCGATGTAGCAGGACTCGGCCCCGGCGCGGCGGATGAGGTCGTGCGCTCGACGGTCGATCGCGAGCAGGTTCGTCCCCACCTTGGTCTCGTCGCGCAGCGTCGCGAGGGTCTCGGCGACGAACCGCCCGGCGGGCTTCATCGCCTCGATCTCGGCAGGCGTGCGCAACTCGATCATGTGGGGGATCCTCTCGTTCCCCTCCATTCTGTCTGACCGGTCGGCGCAGCGCCGGGAGGATGTTCTGCGGCACGCGGAAGCGGACCACGGCGTCGTCCGCGGGCGTACCATCAGTGGCATGTGGCTGCGTCGCGCATTCTTCGGCTGGCTGATCCCGGCCGCCTTCCTGCTGCCGCTGTGGCTCCTCGTCGGATGGGCCGTGTTCAACGCCGGAGGATGGGCCTTCCTGTGGGTGCTGTTCCTCGCCATCCCGGGCGTGTTCCTGTGGCAGCTCCTCCTCACGCTCCTGGTGCGTGCGCGGGGCACGGTTCGTGCGCACCGCGCCGTCTCCTGGTGGGACGCCCTGGGCTTCACGGTCTGGCACCTCCTCGTGATCTCACTCGGCTTCTTCGCGGAAGCGTGGTGGGCACCCGTGATGGTCGTCGCGATCCTCGCCGGCGTCGGTCTGTTCTGGCTCGAGCTGTGGCAGCTGTGGAGTGAGGCGCGACCCTCGCGGTTCGTCTTGCGCGCGTCGGAGGGGGTCGCGTACATCCCGGCCCCGTCGGACGCGCCCGAGGCGCCTCCGCGCGAGGTCATCGTCATCACGGAGAAGCAGACGCCGCCCGCGAACTGACGCGTTTTGGCCGGGTGCGGCATCCATGGCAGAATGGATGTTTGTGCCCTGACCGGTTCTGCCTCAGGGGAACCAGCTGGACGGCTTCATGCCGGAGGCCTGCGGCACGCTCTAGTCCTTTACCATCCTTCCCGCGGTCGACCTGTGGCGGCCGCAGAGAGAGACGATCATGCAGATCCTCGACGCCGTCGACGCGGCTTCGCTCCGCTCCGACATCCCCGCGTTCAACGCCGGCGACACCGTGAAGGTGCACGTCAACATCACCGAGGGCAACCGCTCGCGTATCCAGGTCTTCCAGGGCGTCGTCATCGGCCGCTCGGGCGACGGCGTGCGCGAGACCTTCACGGTCCGCAAGATCAGCTTCCAGGTCGGCGTCGAGCGCACCTTCCCGGTGCACTCCCCGGTCATCGACCACATCGAGGTCGTGACCCGCGGTGACGTGCGTCGCGCGAAGCTGTACTACCTGCGCAACCTCCGTGGCAAGAAGGCCAAGATCAAGGAGAAGCGCGAGAGCAACTGACGCTCCTCTCGCAGCGTTTTCGCGAGGCCCCGGACCACAGAGGTCCGGGGCCTCGTCGTACTCCGGAAGGGCCGGAGTGTGCGACCCTTGAAGGCGGGGTCGCCGCGACCGTCGGCACCCGCGAAGGAACTCATGACGACCGAGAAATCGGCTCCGGCCGAGCCGGCGCCCGGGCCCGAGCCCGCCGCGACCATCCAGCCGCGTCGTCGGAGCTGGCTGGTGTTCCTGCGCGACGTGGTCGTGATCATCTTGATCGCGGTGCTCGTCTCCCTCGTGGTCAAGACGTTCCTCGTGCGGTCGTTCTACATCCCCTCGGGATCGATGGAGGACACCCTCCACGTCAAGGACCGCATCCTCGTCGACGAGATCACCCCGCGGTTCGGCGCCTACGAGCGCGGCGACATCGTGGTCTTCCAGGACCCGGGAGGCTGGCTTCCTCCGAGCACCGATCCCGCGCGTCCGCCCCTCGTCGAGGGCGTTGAGTGGCTGCTGTCTCTTGTCGGCCTGGCCGCGCCCGACAGCGACGACCATCTCGTCAAGCGCATCATCGGGCTGCCCGGTGACCACGTCGTGTGCTGCAACGCCATCGGCCAGATCACGGTCAATGATGTGCCGATCGATGAGTCCGCCTACTTGAAGCTTCCCGCGGGCGAGACGGCGGCGTCGGGCGATTCCTTCGACGTGACGGTTCCGGTCGGCAGCCTCTGGGTGCTCGGCGACAACCGCTATCGCTCCAAAGACTCGCGGTACAACACCGACCAACCGGGCAAGGGCTTCGTCCCGATCGACAACCTCGTCGGCCGCGCGTTCCTCGTGACGTGGCCCTTCGACCGCTTCGGGCTCCTCGATTTCCACCACGACGTGTTCGCCGGTGTCCCCGACGCGGAGCCGGAGGGCGGCGGGCAGTGACCGTCGCCGAGCCCCGCCTCACGCTCGAGCGCCGGCTCCTGCGAGAGCACACGCTCGTCATCGCGTGCGACGAGGTGGGGCGAGGAGCGCTGGCCGGGCCGGTCGCGGTCGGGGCGGCGGTCGTCGACGCCCCGCGATCGCGCAAGCGCATCCCACAGGGCCTGCGCGACTCGAAGCTGGTGCCGGAACTCCGACGCGCCGACGTCGCGGCGCGCGCCGCGTCGTGGGTCGCCGCCAGCGCCGTCGGATGGGCGAGCTCCGAGGAGATCGACGAGATCGGCATCATGCGCGCCCTCGGGCTCGCCTCGATCCGCGCGATCGCGGATCTCCGCGCGCACGGCGTCGTGCCGGAGGACGCCATCGTGATCCTCGACGGCAACTACGACTACATCCGTCCCGCCGGGGAATCGGGACTCACGGTGCGTCCGGTGATCAAGGCCGACCGCGACTGCGCATCGGCGGCCGCGGCATCCGTCATCGCCAAGGTCGCGCGCGACCGCCTCATGACGGAGCTGCACGACGAGCTTCCCGCGTACCGCTGGGCCCGCAACAAGGGATACGCGAGCGCGGACCATCGCGAAGCGATCCGTGAGCACGGCATCAGCCGGCACCACCGCGCGTCGTGGTCGATCGCCGACGCGCCCACGCTGTTCTGAGCGTTCGCCACCCGCGGACCCGGACTCCGGGCATACGCTCGCGCCCATAGGATGGGATCACCATGGATGACGAGGTCTTCGAAGACTACGACCGCGAGCTCGAACTCGCTCTGTACCGCGAGTACCGCGATGTCGTCTCGCAGTTCCAGTACGTGATCGAGACGGAGCGGCGCTTCTACCTCGCGAACGAGGTCAACGTCGTGCGCCGCGACACCGAGCACGACTTCTACTTCGAGATCTCGATGTCCGACGTCTGGGTCTGGGACATCTACCGCGCCGACCGCTTCGTGAAGGCGGTGCGGGTGCTGACGTTCAAGGACGTCAACGTCGAGGAGCTCTCGCGACGCGACTTCCACCTCCCGGAAGAGCTCTCGCTCGACACCTGAGCGGGCGCGGCGCCTCCTCCCCAGGGCGCTCGTCCAGGGACTCTGACCGAGTTCTGAACGGATGACGCGACCCCGCGCCCGCGCGGATGCCCGCGCGCGCGACGATGCCGGAATGGCAGACAAAGACGTTCTCGGGCGCGCAGGCGAGGAACGCGCCGCCCGGTATTTCGAGGCGCAGGGTTTCACCGTCCTCGCCCGCAACTGGCGATGCCGGGAGGGCGAGATCGACCTCGTGGTCGGCGACCGGTCCGCGCTTGTCGTCGTGGAGGTCAAGACGCGCCGGGGCGAGGAGTTCGGGCATCCGTTCGAGGCTCTCGACGCACGCAAGCGCGGCCGACTCTGGCGACTCACGATCGCGTGGGCGAGTGCGCACCGCGAACTCGTCCAGGGGCGGCGGCTCCGCATCGACGCGATCGGCATCGTCGGCCCCGACCCTCGCACAGCGCGCCTGGAGCACCTCGTCGACGTGGAGGTGCCGTGAGGGTCGCGCGCACGTGGGCCGTCGCCCTCGTCGGGGCGGAGGGCGAGTGCGTCGAGGTCGAAGCGGACCTCTCGAATCAGCAGCCGGACTTCCGCATCATCGGGCTTCCCGACAAAGCGCTCGGCGAATCGGTCCAGCGCGTGCACAACGCCTGCGCGAACAGCGGCATGCCGCTCACGCGGCGACGCCTCACGGTGAACCTGTCGCCCGCCAGCCTCCCCAAGCACGGGTCCGGATTCGACGTCGCCATCGCAGTGGCGTCCCTTGCGACCGAGACCTCCATGGACGCGGCCTCGGTGGCGTCCGCAGTCCACATCGGAGAGCTCGGGCTCGACGGCCGACTCCGACCCGTGCCGGGGGTCCTTCCCGCAGTGGTCGCTGCACGTCGGGCGGGGCATCGCCGCGTCGTCGTGCCGCATGCCAACGGTCCCGAGGCGGCGCTCGTCGAGGGCATCGAGGTACTCGCCGCCGTCAGTCTCGCGCAGGTGATCGCGTGGCACGGAGGTGACGTCGAGGTCGCCGATGTCGATCCGGTGGTGTTGCCGGATGATGGGGCCCCATCCGAACCCGTCCTCGATCTCGCGGAGGTGATCGGGCAGCGCGACGCCGTCGAGGCGCTGGTCGTCGCCGCCGCCGGCGGCCATCATCTGCTGATGTGCGGACCGCCGGGCGCGGGCAAGACGATGCTCGCCCGGCGGCTGCCCGGGATCCTCCCCGAACTCGACGATCGTGCCGCGCTGGTCGCTGCCTCGATACGGAGCCTCGCAGGTTCACGGGTCGTGGAACTGTCGCGTACCCCGCCCTTCGTCGCGCCGCACCACAGCGCGAGCGTGGCCGCTCTCGTGGGCGGCGGCACGCGGTTGGTGCGCCCCGGCGCGATCGCACGTGCCAGCGAGGGCGTGCTGTTCCTCGACGAGGCGGGGGAGTTCGCCGCGAGCGCGCTCGACGCGCTCCGGCAGCCGCTCGAGTCCGGAGCGATCACAATCGACCGTGCGGGCGCCCGCGCCGAGTATCCCGCGCGGTTCCAGCTCGTTCTCGCCACCAACCCCTGTCCCTGCGGCGACTACGGGATCCGGGGAGGCACCTGCACCTGTCCGCCGGCGGCGATCCGTCGTTACCTCGGCCGGCTATCGGGGCCGCTCCTGGACCGCATGGACATCGAGCTGACCTTGACGCGCGTCGGCGTCGCGCAGCGAGGCGCGGGGCCGACCGTCTCGACGGCGACCGCCCGGGAGCAGGTCGCCGTTGCGCGGGCACGCGCGAGCCATCGCCTCGCCGAGACGCCGTGGACGGTGAACGCCGACGTGCCCGGCACCTGGCTCCGCGAAGGCCCCGCCGCACCGTCCCCGGTCGTGCGACGTCCGCTCGATGCGGCCCTGCACCGCGGCGCGCTCACTCTGCGCGGGTACGACAGGGTGCTGCGCGTCGCGTGGTCGTTGGCCGACATCGAGGGGCGCGGCCAGCTCGGGGCGGAGCACGTCGGCCGCGCGCTCTACCTGAAGAAGGGGATCGCGCTGTGATCGCGTTCGATCTGAGCGCCGACGCCGCCCGGCGCGCACTCTCGCCCGCGGGTGTCGAGTACGACGCTGATGCGGCCCGGGAGCGGTATGCGACGGCGGTCTGGTGCCTGCTCACCGAGCCAGGCGACTCGGTCGCGGGGCGCATCATCGGCGCCCGCGGTCCGGTCGCGAGCCTGGAGGCGGTCGTGGCGGGCGACGAACTCGCCGAGCTCTCGCCCAGAGAAGCGGCGGAGGGCCGTAAGCGTTGGCTGCCGCGGTTGTCCGCCGGCGGCGTTGCCGACTCCCTGACCGCGGCGGCGGCCCGCGGCGTGAGGTTGGTGACGCGGGCCGATCCCGAATGGCCCGTGCAGCTGGACGACCTCGGAGCACACGCGCCACTGTGTCTGTGGGTCCGGGGCGATGCGTCCGCGCTCCCACGCGTCCACGCATCGGTCGCCATCGTCGGCGCCAGGGCGGCGACCCACTACGGCGACCACGTGGCGCGGGAGCTCGCGGCCGATCTGGCGGGCAGCGGCGTGGCGGTGGTCTCAGGCGGCGCCTACGGCATCGACGGCTCTGCGCACCGCGCGGCGCTGATGGCGAGCGGTCTCACGGTCGCACTGCTCGCTGGCGGCGCTGATCGCGCGTATCCCGCCGGCCACACCCAGCTGATCGACGACATCGCCCGACGCGGGGTCGTGGTGAGCGAGGTCGCATGCGGCTCTGCGCCCACGAAATGGCGCTTCCTGCAGCGAAACCGGCTGATCGCCGCGCTCTCGGCCGCTACCGTCGTGGTCGAGGCGGGGTGGCGCAGCGGCTCGCTCAACACTGCCGGCCACGCGGCCGCCCTGTCACGTCCGCTCGGTGCCGTGCCCGGACAGATCACCTCGGCGACGTCGGCGGGCACGCACCGGCTCATCCGCGAGTACGGGGCGCAGTGCATCACGAGCGCCGACGACGTGCGAGAGCTGCTGGGGATGGATGGCGGAACGGATGCTGCCGCCGCCCCGCGCGGGACCTACACCGGCGACGCGACCCGGGTGAAGGACGCCATGAGCACCCGCGTCTGGCGGGATGCCCGCGACATCGCGCGGCGCGCGGGCATGGCGGCCGACGTCGTCGAGGGCATCCTCGGGCTGCTGCGACTCGAAGGAGCTGTCGAGTCGGGGGTCGAGGGCTGGCGGCTGCTCCGCATCGGAGGGTGATCGACGGATGACTGGGCACGCGAGTGCGCGTCGCAGGGCGCTCGAGGGAACCGCCTGGCCCATGCTGGAACCATGGAGATCGGGGAGGCGGCGACCGTGTATCTGCGTCATCTCGCGGAGGTGCGCCGCCTCTCGCCCGCCACTGTGCGGGCCTACCGGTCCGACCTGGACGGACTGGTCGATGCCTGCGGCGACGTCGAACTCGCCGCCGTCGATCTCGAGAGCCTCCGCGATTGGCTGTGGCACGCCGTCCAGCGCGGCGACAGCCGCGCCACGATCGCGCGGCGCACTGCAGCCGTCCGGGGCTTCTTCGCGTGGGTGACCGAGACTGGCGCGATCGCCGCTGACCCGAGCCTTCGGCTGGTCGCCCCGAAGCGCGGGAAGACTCTGCCCAAGGTCGCCACCGCCGACACGCTGAGCGACATGCTCGATCGCCTCGCATCGGCGGCCGCAGACGGCGATCCCGTCGCGCTGCGCGATCATGCGATGCTCGAGCTGCTGTACGGCGCAGCGGTGCGCGTCTCCGAGCTGTGCGGGCTCGACGTCGACGATCTGGATCACGACCGCCGCACGGCCCGCCTGCTGGGCAAGGGATCGAAGGAGAGGGTCGTACCTTTCGGGCTCCCCGCGCTCAGGGCGATCGACGCCTACGTCGTCCGCGGCCGGCCGGCGCTTCTCGCCCGACGAGCGGACGACACGTCCGTTCCCGCGCTCTTCCTGGGTGCCCGGGGCGGGCGGATCGGGCCGCGCGCCGTCTACGCTCTCGTATCGCGGCGGCTCGGACCCGAGCTCGGCGCCCAGGTGGGACCGCACGCGCTGCGCCACTCGGCGGCGACCCACCTCCTCGACGGCGGCGCAGACCTGCGCGCTGTCCAGGAGATCCTGGGCCATGCGAGTCTGGGCACCACGCAGATCTACACCCACGTCTCCAGCGAGAGACTGGCGGCGTCGTACCGCCTCGCGCACCCGCGGGCTTGATCTCCGTCAGCAGCAGGGGAGCAGCACCGCGCGGGGCACCCCGCCCAGGAGGACGAGCGGGTTGATGTAGACGCCGTCGAGCCGGACACCGAAGTGCACCGTACCGGTCTCGGCGTGCCCGCCCTCCGACACCGTTCCCAGTGTCGCGCCCTCGCCGACCGGTGTTCCTGCGCGGAGGGCTGAGTGGATGGGCTCGAGTGTCGACACGAGACCGTCGCCGTGGTCCACGGTGATCACGTCGCGTCCGGCGACCTGACCTGAGAACGCGACGACGCCCGCGGCGGGGGCGAGTACGACGCCCTCGCCGACCGGTAGGAGGTCGACGCCCCGGTGTCCTGGTCCGTACTCGTGGGGCGGCGCGACGAAGGGGTGCGCCAGCCGGAACGGATGCACGGGCCACTGCCAGTCGCGCGCGAGCGACACCGTTCCGCCGTCGACGACCGGGCCCGGCTCCGTGACATCGGCGTGCGCCTTCGTGCCCGGCGAAAGAGCGAGCACGACGCCCACGGCGATGACGGCGCCGAGGTGGGCAGGCGGCCGGCTGAATCGGTGCTGGCGGATGAGCGCGCGCTTCGGCATGGCACCACCCTGACCCGCCCGAGGCGGCGGCGGATGGAAGCGACGGAACGACGTGGACAAGCGTCGCGATCTGCCGTCGGGGGAGGAGGAGCGGTCCGGCCGCTCCTGATACACTGAGTGCGCACTCCGCATGTCGGGGTGACTCCGCGTGCCCAGAGCGCCGCAAACCCCGAGTCTGACGAAGGGTGAGGCGCGGCATCCATCCCCAACGGTCCCCGCGAGCGCTTTCGAGCGAGCGCAGGGCGGGAATGAGCCGGGCGCCAGGCCACGCCGGCCACGAGCCGGCGCGAGAACAACCGCAACAGGCGCGCACGCGCCGGAACAGGAGAACGGCCATGGCCGTCGTCACCATTCGCCAGCTGCTCGACAGCGGCGTCCACTTCGGACACCAGACCCGCCGGTGGAATCCGAAGGTCAAGCGCTTCATCCTCACGGAGCGCAGCGGCATCCACATCATCGACCTGCAGCAGTCGCTGACGTACATCGACAAGGCGTACGAGTTCGTCAAGGAGACCGTCGCGCACGGCGGCACCATCCTCTTCGTCGGCACCAAGAAGCAGGCTCAGGAAGTCATCGCCGAGCAGGCGACCCGCGTGGGCCAGCCCTACGTCAACCAGCGCTGGCTGGGCGGTCTGCTCACCAACTTCTCGACCGTGTCCAAGCGTCTCGCGCGCATGAAGGAGCTCGAGGAGCTCGACTTCGAGGACCCGGCTGCGAGCGGCTTCACCAAGAAGGAGCTCCTCCTCAAGAAGCGCGAGCTCGACAAGCTCCACAAGTCGCTCGGCGGTATCCGCAACCTGCAGAAGACCCCCTCGGCCATCTGGGTCGTCGACGCCAAGCGCGAGCACCTCGCGATCGACGAGGCGTCGAAGCTCGGCATCCCGGTGATCGGCATCCTCGACACCAACGCCGATCCGGACGAGTTCCAGTACCCGATCCCGGGCAACGACGACGCGATCCGCTCGGTGGGCCTGCTCACCCGCATCATCGCCGACGCCGCCGCCGAGGGCCTGATCCAGCGCCACCAGCCCACCGACGAGGCCGCTGACGCGGAGCCCCTCGCCGACTGGGAGCGCGAGCTGCTCGAGCAGGGCGCGCCCGTCGTGACCGACGTCGCCGAGGTCGAGACCATCGCCACCGAGTCGGCTGCCGATGAGGCCGGTGCTGAGGCCGCTGAGGTCGCAGAGGCCGCTGAGGCGACCCCCGCCGAGTAAGGCTCACACACTCCGCCGCGGCGGGATCGACCAGACCGAGCGGTCCGGACGGTCCCGCCGAGGCATCCCACGAGAACTCACACAAATCAAGGAGCCGCCACCCATGGCAAACTTCACGATCGCCGACATCAAGACGCTGCGTGAGCAGCTCGGCACGGGCATGGTCGACACCAAGAAGGCTCTCGAGGAGGCCGACGGCGACCTCGAGAAGGCCGTCGAGATCCTGCGCCTCAAGGGTGCGAAGGGCAACGCCAAGCGTGCCGACCGCTCCACGAGCGAGGGCCTCGTCGCGGCCAAGGAGGTCGACGGTCAGGTCACCATCATCGAGCTCAACACCGAGACCGACTTCGTCGCGAAGAACGACCGCTTCCTCGCCCTCGCGGACAAGGTGCTCGACGCCGCCGCCGCGGCCCACGCCGACTCTGCCGAGGCCGCACTCGCCGCGCCCGCCGGCAGCCAGACGGTCGCCGAGCTCATCTCGGACGAGGCCGCGATCATCGGCGAGAAGGTGGAACTGCGCCGTGTGAACACGCTCTCGGGCGACAAGTTCGAGATCTACCTCCACAAGACCAGCAAGGACCTGCCGCCGCAGGTCGGTGTCGTCCTCGCCTACTCGGGTGACGACGCCGAGACGGCGCGCAGCCTCGCACAGCACATCTCGTTCGCGAACCCGTCCTACCTGTCGCGCGACGAGGTCCCCGAGGCCGAGGTCGAAAAGGAGCGCGAGATCGTCACAGAGATCTCCCGCAACGAGGGCAAGCCCGAGGCCGCCCTGCCGAAGATCGTCGAGGGCCGCGTGAACGCGTTCTTCAAGCAGGTCTCGCTCCTCGATCAGGATTACGCGAAGGACAACAAGCAGTCCGTCGCGCAGGTCGCGAAGGACGCCGGTCTCACCCTGACGGGCTTCGCCCGTTACAAGGTCGGCGCCTGACCTTCTGAGAAGGCCCGCATCGGCAATCCGATGCGGGCCTTTTCGCATGCCCTTCGATAGTTTGTCGTAGACGAGAGGACCACAGTGATCAACGAGAACACCGGGCGCCGCCGCGTCCTTCTGAAGCTGTCCGGCGAAGCGTTCGGCGGAGGCCAGCTGGGTGTGAACCCCGACGTGGTCAGCCAGATCGCCCAGGAGATCGCGGCAGCGGTCGACCGGGTCGAGATCGCTGTGGTCGTCGGCGGCGGCAACTTCTTCCGCGGCGCGGAGTTGAGTCAGCGCGGCATGGACCGCGGGCGAGCTGACTACATGGGCATGCTCGGCACCGTCATGAACGCCCTCGCGCTGCAGGACTTCCTCGAGCAGGCCGGCGCCGCCACGCGCGTGCAGTCGGCGATCTCGATGACGCAGGTCGCCGAGCCCTACATCCCACGCCGCGCGGAGCGTCACATGGAGAAGGGCCGCGTGGTGATCTTCGGCGCCGGCGCCGGTCTGCCGTACTTCTCCACCGACACCGTCGCCGCGCAGCGCGCGCTCGAGATCGACGCGCAGGAGGTGCTCGTCGCGAAGAACGGGGTGGACGGCGTGTACACCGCGGACCCGAAGAAGGATGCCTCGGCCACCCTCATCGATCGCATCACGTACCTCGACGCGCTGCAGCGCGGTCTGAAGGTCGTCGACTCGACCGCGTTCAGCCTCTGCATGGACAACCGGATGGACATGCGCGTGTTCGGCATGGAACCCGCGGGCAATGTGACGAAGGCTCTCCTGGGGGAGACCATCGGCACGCTGGTCACGGCGTGACGCGCCGCGCGTCGATAGACTTGACCAGCCCCATCTACGCGAAGGAGACACTGTGATCGCGGACGTCTTGGCCGATGCCGGAGTGCGCATGGACCGCGCCGTCGAGGCAGCGAAGGAGGACTTCGCCACGGTGCGCACCGGACGCGCGAACCCGCAGCTGTTCCAGAAGGTCCTCGTCGACTACTACGGCAGCCCGACGCCGCTTGCGCAGCTCGCGTCGATCAACAACCCCGAGGCGCGCACGCTCCTCATCACGCCGTACGACAAGTCGGCGCTGAAGGCGATCGAGCAGGCGATCCGCGACATTCCGAACCTGGGCGTCAACCCGACGAACGACGGCAACCTCGTGCGCGTCACGATGCCCGAGCTCACCGAGGAGCGCCGCAAGGAATACGTGAAGCTCACGCGCACCAAGGGCGAGGACGCCAAGGTCCACGTTCGCGGCATCCGTCGCAAGGCGAAGGACGACATCGACGCGCTGAAGGGCGAAGTCGGCGAAGACGAGCTCGCCCGTGGCGAGAAGGAGCTCGACGCGCTCACGCGCGCGCACGTCGACGCCATCGACGAGGCGCTCAAGCGCAAAGAGGCCGAACTCCTCGAGGTCTGAGGTCTGGCCATGACCGACGCATCCGACCCGCCGCGGAGCGACGTGCCCTCCTCACCGCAGACGCGGCGCGAGGCGGGGGAGGCGCGGCGCGCCGCGGAGGTCCACGAGACCGGCCCCGCGCTGCAGTCGCATCTGCGCGCGGCGCGCAGCGAGTTGGAGGGCCACGTGGCCCAGGCGCGGGCAGACTTCGAGGAGGCGAACGAGCGCATCAAGGAGCGCACCGGTCGCGACCTCATCGTCGCGATCCTCATCGGCCTCGCGATCGGTGTCGTGCTGCTCGGATCGCTGCTGTTCGTGAAATGGGCGTTCGTGCCGTTCGCCGTCGCCGTAGCGCTGCTCGCGATCTTCGAGTTCGCGCGCGCGCTGATCGCCAGCGGTCGTCGGGTCGATCTGATCCCGCAGCTCATCGCAGCCACGGTGATGGTGCTGTCGGCGTACTTCGTCGATTCCTGGCTGCACTGGGTGTTGCTGTTCGTCGCGCTGGCGTTCGTCGTGGTGTGGCGACTGGTCGGTCAGATGGCAGCGCACGACGGCCGCGCGTACGGCCTCGTCCTGGGCGACGTGCTCATCTCGACGTTCTTGCAGCTGTATGTTGCCTTCCTCGGAAGCCTCACCCTCGTCCTGCTGGCGAAGGACGGCGGCGAGTGGTGGGTCCTGTCGTTCATCATCGTCGCCGTCGCGGTGGACACGGGCGCGTACGCTGCGGGCATCACGATGGGCAAGCACCCCATGGCGCCCCGCATCAGCCCGAAGAAGACGTGGGAGGGCTTCGCGGGTGCCGGAGCTGCCGCGATCCTCGCCGGCGTTCTCGTCGGGCTTTTCATGCTCGGTCTCGAGTGGTGGATGGGTGCCATCTTCGGCATCCTCATCCTCGCCACGGCCACGGTCGGCGATCTGGGAGAATCGATGATCAAGCGCGACCTCGGCATCAAGGACATGAGCTCCTGGCTTCCGGGCCACGGCGGCGTGCTGGATCGACTCGACTCGATCCTGCTGTCCGTCGTCGCAGCGCTGACCCTCTACTATCTCTTCACTCCGCTGGTGGCATCATGACGACATCGCAGACGATCGCCCGGACATCCTTCCCCGAAGCGCGCGGACGCGAGAAGGGCTACGACAAGCAGCCCGTCGACGAGTTCCTCGCGCGGGCACGCGCCTCGTTCGAGCGCGGAACGGACGCATTGACGTCGGCCGACATCCGGCAGGTCGCGTTCCCGCTGGTGCGGCACGGTTACGCCATCGCGTCGGTCGATGCCGCTCTCGGCCGCATCGAGGACGCCTTCGCGGCTCGCGAGCGCTCCTCGGCGGTGGCGGCCTCGGGTGCGAAAGCGTGGGTCGGCCACACACGCGAGCTCGCCCAGGAGGTCCTCGACCGTCTCTCGCGCCCGGTCAAGCGCCGTTTCGATCGGGTCTCGCCCTTGCGTTACGGCTACCGCATCGCGGAGGTCGACCTCGTCACCGACAAGCTCGCGCGCTTCCTGGAGACCGGCGACTCCGTCACCGTCGAACAGGTGCGGTCGGTCGCGTTCCGCATGCAACGCGGGGGGTATCGCGAAACGCAGGTCGACGCGGTCCTCGATGCCGTCGTCGAGGTGATGCTCGCCGTCAAGTGAGGCGCGCGAGTTCCGCAGATGGCATGCCCTCGGGCGCCTGTGCGAGAATCAGGACACTGTGACTTCTGGAAACGAGCTGCACCCCACCAGACGCGCCCGACGTCACGAGGTGGCGACCCGGCCTGCGAGGCCGGTCGCCGTGACGGGATCCACTCCTTCGGTCTCCTCCTCCCCGGCCACCAGAGCCGCCCCGCGCTGGTCGCGTCGTCGCGGAGTGGTCGGCGCGTTCGCCGCCTTCGCGGTGCTCGGCTTCGTCGTCGCCTACATCGGTCCGACCGGGCTCGCGCTGGCACAGGTCAGCTCCGACGAGGAATCGTCCCGGGTCTCGCTCTACGCCAGCGGGCTCGATGACGTGCAGTCCCGCGCCGGCGACGAGGACGCGGCCGACCCGGAGCCCGCGGCACTCGACCGCGGCAATTACACGGTGTATGTGAAGCCCAAGCCCACGCCGACCGTCCAGGCATCGACCTCGACGTCATCGGGAGGATGGCGTCCTCCGTTCGTGACGCCGGACCCCGGCAGCGCCCAGGCCATCGCCTACGACATGGTGCTGGCGCGCGGGTGGGGCGACGACCAGTTCGCGTGCCTCGTCGCGCTCTGGAAGAAGGAGTCGGGTTGGCGCGTCAACGCGTACAACGCGAGCAGCGGCGCCTACGGCATCCCGCAGGCGCTTCCCGGAAGCAAGATGGCCACCGCCGGCGCCGACTGGGAGACGAACCCCGCGACGCAGATCACGTGGGGTCTCGGTTACATCGGCGGGCGCTACGGCACGCCGTGCGGCGCGTGGGACCACTCGCAGCGCACGGGCTGGTACTGACCTGTGCCGCGGTCGAACCGCCGCCGTCAGGACTCGAGCGGCGACGACTCCTTCGAGCGCCTCCTGGCGGGCTGGAAGCGCACCGAGATGCGGCGCGGCATCGAGTGGACCGTGCAGCCGGTCTCGGCGGCGCAGGCCCAGAAGCCGTACACGTGCCCCGGATGCGGACGTCAGATCGACGTCGGCGTCGCACATCTCGTGGCGTGGCGTGCGGACGGCGTTCTGGGCGACGCCGCCGACCTCGCCGCTCGCCGGCACTGGCATCAGCACTGCTGGAAGGTGGCTTGACATGGAGATCCGCGGACCGATGCAGCTGCCCGCGCGCCGCGAGGACATCCAGCTCGACACGCTGGACGGGCTGACCCTCGTCGGAGAGCTCGCCCTCCCCGAAACCCGCGACCCGGTCGCGACCCTCGTGACGCTGCATCCGCTCCCCACCGCCGGCGGGTTCATGGACTCGCACATCCTCCGCAAGGCCGCGGGCCGACTGCCTGCACTCGCCGATCTCGCGGTGCTGCGGTTCAACACGCGTGGGACGACGTCGCCACGGGGCACCAGCGAAGGCTCGTTCGACGGCGGCCGCGCCGAGGCGTTCGACGTCGCCGCGGCGATGGACTTCGTGCGCGAGCGCGGACTCCCGCGCCCGTGGTTCGTCGGCTGGTCGTTCGGGACGGAGCTGGCACTCAAATACGGTCGCGACCACAGCGTCGAGGGCGCGGTGCTGCTGTCGCCGCCGCTGCATCGTGCGACGGACGAAGAAGTCGCGGCGTGGGCCGGCGATGAGCGCCGGCTGATCGTGCTCGTCCCGGAATTCGATGACTATCTCCGACCGGATGCTGCGACCCAGCGCTTTGCGAGCGTTCCCGAGGCCGTCCTGATCCCGGTCGAGGGCGGAAAGCACCTGTGGGTGGGGGAGAACCAGACGCGGCGCGTGCTGACCGAGATCGTTGCGGCCGTCAATCCCGACGCGCTTCCGCTGCCGGTGGAATGGCACGGACCCGCTGCCGCAGTGTGAGCGTCACCGTTCGTTCTGGCGTGGGATCACGACCTGGCGGTAGATGATCAGGATGCTGGCCGCCACCGGGATCGCCACCAGGGCGCCGAGGAGGCCCAGCAGCGAACCGCCGGCGAGGGCCGCGATCACGACCACCGCTCCGGGGACCGCCACGGCGCGCCCCATGATGCGCGGCGAGATGACGTACGCCTCGATCTGCATATAGATCAGGTAATAGATCGCGGCGATCAGTGCGGTCGTCGGGGAACCCACCACCAGGCACGTGAACACGATGATGATCGAGCCGGTGAGCGTGCCGACGAGAGGGATGAGCGAGAAGAAGAAGGCGATCACCGCGAGCACCGCGGGGAAGGGCGCCTTGATGATCGTGAGGAAGATCGCGCTGAGCACGCCGTTGATGAGGCCGAGCGTGACCTGGCCGATGACGTAATAGCCGACCGAGTCGGTGATCTGCTCGCCGAGATCCATGAATCGGGCACGCTTGGATGCCGGGACCAGCTGGTAGACGGCGCGCTTCAGGTTCGGCGTCGACGCCGTGAAATAGATCGTGAGGATCAGCACGATGAACGCGCCGGCGAATCCCGCGATGAGCGCACCCATGATCGCGATGATGCTGCCGCCGACCTCGGAGCCGATCGCGCCGACATCGAGCGAGGCGTACCAGTCTTCGATGTAGCCCCACACCTCATCGACGTTGAGCGCGGGGAAGACCGCGTGCAGCCAGTCCTGTATCGCGCCCACCGGGTCGTCGAACTCGCCCTTCTCGGCCAGGTCCTGGATGGTCGTGACGAGCTGGCCGATCTGCTGGACGATGATCGGGACGACCATGAGGATGATGCCTGCGAAGACAGCAAGCACCCCGAGGATCGTGATCAGCACCGCCGCCCAGCGCGGCAGCTTGCGGCGCTCGAGCCATGCGACGATCGGGTCGAGGCCCAGCGAGAGGAAGAGCGCCGTGCCGACGTAGAGCAGGATCGTCTGGAGGTTCTGGATGCCCCCGATGAGCAGCAGCCCGAGGCCGACACCCAGCGTCGCGAGAAGCGCGGTGCGGAACGGGTTGTGCAGCTTCATCGAGTCCCCCTCAGATCGGCGCCCTGTCGATCCATCTGTCCGCCCAGGATACGCATCAGAGACGTCCAGCCCCGTGAATGCCGCCTCCCACGCGCCTCACAGGTCGTGTTCGCTACCCTGAACTGTTGAATCGAAGGGTGCGCCGTGTCCGCGCGCCCGGGAAAGGTGTTCTTCGTGCGTTTCGTGTGGGCCGTGGCGGCGTTCGTTCTCGCCACCGTGATGATCGGTGCGGGCATCGCCCAGCGGACGATCTTCCAGGGACCCAAGACCGAGACCACGGCGATCTCGGTCGAAGAGCAGACTCCGTATCTCCTCATCGACGGCGCCGTGCTCAATCAGATGCCCGGCACGCAGACGCTGCGGGCCCAGACCGAAGGCGACATCTTCGCCTCGTACGGCCGCACGGCCGACATGGAGGCCTGGCTCTCCGACTCCACGTACACCCACGTCACGCTCGACGACGAGGGCGGACTCGAGACCGCCGTCGTTGAGCCCGAGGTCGATGCGACCGCGGATCCCGCCGCAGAGGCCCCATCCGACGACCCCGCGGCGGGCGACGCCGCCGCGGATGATGCGACCGGCGGGGAGGATGCCGCCGAGACCACCGGCCGCACCCCCGTCGGATCCGACCTGTGGCTAGACGAGTACCAGCAGACCGACCTCCTCATCGCGCCGCTTCAGCTGCCGGAGGGGATGAGCGTGCTGGTCGCCGCGGATGGCACCGCGCCCGCGCCGAGCAGGGTGACGATCTCGTGGCCGCTGCAGACGTCGACGCCCTGGGCTGGGCCGCTGATCGTCGCCGGCGGCATCCTGATGGCCGTCGGCGTGTTCCTGTACATCCTCGGTATCCGCCACGCGCGGCGCAAGCGCGGTCCTCGCCGCAAGGGCCTGCCGCTGCCGGTCACCGAGCCCATCGACATCGCGATCGATCACGACGACGACAAGGGCGTGATCAGCAGTTCGAAGCCGACGCGTCGCGCCGTCTCGAGCGGCGGGCGACGTGCGTTCGCCGTGCTTCCGGTGGTGGCCGTCTCGGCGCTGCTGTTCTCGGGCTGCTCGGCCGACGCGTGGCCGCCGCTCGGCTCATCGCCGACCCCGTCGCCCACGGCGACCGTGATCGCCCCCGACGGGCAGCAGGCTCCGGCGGTGACGAAGGCGCAGGCCGAGCGCATCCTCACGCGCATCGCCGCCACGGTGGCCGACGCCGACGCCGCGATGGACGGCGACCTCGCCGACACCCGCCTCGAGGGGGCGGCGCTCGCGGCGCGCGACACGAACTACAAGCTCCGCGGCGCACTCGGCGACTACCCGGCGCCGGCGCCGATCCTGGCGAAGCCGCTGGAGATCATCCTCCCGCAGGCATACGACGGCTGGCCGCGCTCGGTCATCGCGGTCGCGGACGATGAGGAGTCCAAGACGTCGAGCATCATGGTGCTGACCCAGCAGGATCAGTGGTCGGACTACAAGCTGTCGTATGTCGGAAGTCTCGAGGCCTCGACTTCGCTTCCCGACCTCGCGCCGGCCTACATCGGCGCGCCCCAGGTCGAGCCGGACTCGCCGTTCCTTCTGCTGCCTCCGAACGAGGTCGCGGCCGCGTACGCGGACGTCGTCAACAAGGGCGAGCAGAGCGAGTACTACGACCTCTTCGAGGCCGATGGCGACCAGCTCCGAGCCAGCATCACAGCGGACCGTCAGCGGCGACTCGACGAGTTCAACAAGACGGCGTCGTCGACCGGAACCCTGGAGTTCAGCTCGGCGGCGGGGGTCCAGGCGCCGTTCGCCCTGCAGACGGTCGAGAGCGGCGCGATCGTCGCAGTGAACATCAATGAGATCGACACAGTGAAGCCCACCAACGCGGATGCCGTGATCAAGGTCAACGACAACCGCACGGTCAAGACACTGGCTGGTGTCGACCAGTCGCAGAGCGGATTCGCGACCACCTTCAGCGACCAGGTGTTCTTCTACGTGCCCGGTCCGGGTTCGAACGAGAAGATCCGTCTGCTCGGTTACTCGTCCGACATCCTCGATGCGAAGATTCTGTAGTGACCGATCCCACTCTGGGCGCCTCGCTTCGCGGCGCCGTCGACCTCTCCTCCCTCCGCAATCGCCCCGCGCCCGCCGCTCCGGGTGAGGAGGCGCCGGCCGGCGCCGGCGTGGCCGTTCCGTCGCTCGTCCTGGATGTCACCGACGACACGTTCCCGCAGGTGCTCGAGCTGTCGCGCACCGTTCCCGTGGTCGTGGACCTCTGGGCCGAGTGGTGCGGACCATGCAAGCAGCTGAGCCCGATCCTCGAGAAGGTCGTGATCGAGCTCGGCGGACGCGTCGTGCTGGCCAAGGTCGACGTCGACGCGAACCCCCAGCTCTCGCAGGCGTTCCGTGCGCAGTCGATTCCGATGGTCGTGGCCCTCGTCGCGGGCCAGCCTGTGCCGATGTTCACCGGCGCGGTGCCCGAGCAGCAGGTGCGCGAGGTGTTCGCACAGCTCCTTCAGCTCGCGGCCCAGAACGGCGTGGCCGGCTCCGCCTCGGTCGACGGGGAAGTCCCGCAGGAGGACCCCGCTGAGCCGCCCCTCCCGCCGCTGCACGCGGAGGCGTTCGCGGCGATCGAGGACGGGGACTACGCCCGTGCGATCGCGGCCTACGAGAAGGCTCTCGTCGAGAACCCCCGAGACGCCGAGGCGCGTGCCGGGCTCGGCCAGGTGCGCCTGCTCGACCGTGTGCAGGGCGTCGATCTGCAGGCGGCGCGTGCCGCCGCAGCATCCGCCCCCCAGGACGTGACCGCGCAGTTCGCCGTCGCCGATCTCGATCTCGCGGGCGGGCATGTGGAGGACGCCTTCGGGCGCTTGCTGGATCTGTTCGCCCAGCTTCCGGCCGACGAGCGCACCCCGGTGCGCGAGCGGCTCGTCGAGCTGTTCGCGCTCGTCGGCGATGCGGACCCCCGTGTGATCGCGGCCCGCGGTCGCCTCGCTTCGCTGCTTTTCTGAGCGGCCCCGCACCCGAAGACGCGGTCCTCTCGCCGACGAGGGCTCCGGGTGCACCCGGAGCCCTCCTCGGCTCTGACGATCCTCAGCCCTGGGTCGGCGACGGGATGTGCGCGCCCGTCCGGTGGCGCAGCCAGAGCACTCCCAGCGGCGGCAGCACGAGGACTGCGCGTCCGCCGGCGCCCGCGTGGACGACGCCGAGGTTGCCGACACCCGACCCGCCGTACACCTGCGCGTCGGTATTGAGGATCTCATCCCAGACTCCGGTCTCGGGCAGGTCGAGCTCATACGAGATCGGGTTCCCGGAGAAGTTCGCGGCGACGACGATCGTGTTGCCGTGCCAGTCCCGTCGCGCGAACGCGATCACATTGGGATTCCACTTCGGAGCGCCGAGTCGGGTGAACGCCGCGCCGTCGCTGTCGCGCGCCCACAGCGCGGAATGCTCCCGATAGATCCGGTTGAGCGCTCCGACGAACTGCTGGAGCTGTGCGTGGGTGGGCTGATCGAGCAGCCACCAGTCGAGGGAGCGTCCCTCGGACCACTCGGAGAGCTGTCCGAACTCCTGGCCCATGAACAGCAGCTGCTTGCCCGGGTGCCCCCACATGTAGGCGAGGAAGGCACGCATGTTCGCGAGCTTCTGCCAGTGGTCGCCGGGCATCCGGGAGAAGAGGCTCCCCTTCCCGTGGACGACCTCGTCGTGGCTGATCGGCAGCACGTAGTTCTCGCTGAACGCGTAGACGAACGAGAACGACAGTTCGCCCTCGTGGTGCGATCGATAGATCGGATCGCGCTTGACGTACTGGAGCGAGTCGTTCATCCAGCCCATGTTCCACTTGAACCCGAACCCGAGACCGGCCTGGTTGGTGGGGGCGGTGACCCCGGGGAAGCTCGTGGACTCCTCGGCGATCATGGCGATGCCGGGGTAGCGCTTGTACGCGGTGGCGTTGACCTCCTGCAGGAAGTGGATCGCCTCGAGGTTCTCTCGTCCGCCGTGCACGTTCGGCGCCCACTCGCCGTCCTCGCGCGAGTAGTCGAGGTAAAGCATCGATGCCACGGCGTCCACGCGCAGGCCGTCGACGTGGAACTCCTCGAACCAGTACAGCGCGTTCGCGACAAGGAAGTTCCGCACTTCGTTGCGGCCGTAGTCGAAGATGTACGTGCCCCAGTCGCGGTGTTCACCGCGCCGCGGGTCGGCGTGCTCGTACAGCGGCTCGCCATCGAAGCGCGCGAGGGCGAAGGCGTCCTTGGGGAAATGCCCAGGGACCCAGTCCATGATGACGCCGATGCCGGCCTGGTGGAGCCGGTCGATGAGGTACCGGAGATCGTCGGGGTGCCCGAAGCGGCTGGTGGGCGCGTAGTAGCCCGTGACCTGGTATCCCCACGAACCACCGAACGGATGCTCGGCGAGCGGGAGGAACTCGACGTGCGTGAACCCCTGTGCGCCCACGCAATCGATGATCTGGTCGGCGGCCTCACGGTACGACAGGCCCTGGCGCCAGGAGCCGAGATGCAGCTCGTAGACCGACATCGGCTGCGACACGGGGGTCGACTTGGCGCGCTGCGCGAGCCAGGTGGCATCGCCCCACGAGTACGAGGAGCGGACGACCACCGATGCCGTAGCCGGCGGCACCTCGGCGAACCGGGCCATCGGGTCGGCCTTGAGCACCCAGTCGCCGCCCCGCGCCCGAAGCTCGAACTTGTAGGTCGCGCCGTGACCGACTCCGGGAACGAAGAGCTCCCACACGCCGCTCCCGCCCATCGAGCGCATCGCGTGGCCCTGGCCGTCCCAGCCGTTGAAGTCGCCCACCACGCGCACGGCGCGAGCATTCGGCGCCCACACGGTGAAGGCGGTGCCCAGGGAGCCGTCGTGCTCGCGCTCATGCGCGCCGAGCACGCGCCACAGCTCCTCGTGGCGCCCCTCGCCGATCAGATGGAGGTCGAGCTCGCCGATCGTGGGGGAGTGACGGTACGGATCGTCCGCGGTGAAGTCAGGCCCGTGGGGGTAGGTGGTCAGCAGCTCGTACGGGCTGATTCCTCCCGCACGCGTGCCCTCCCAGATCCCTGCGCGCACGTGCTCCAGCGGCACGCGGGTGCCGTCGGCGAACACGGCGGTGACGCTGCGTGCCAACGGCCGCCGGGCGCGCACGATCCAGGTCGCGGTGCCCTCGGCATCGGTGTCGGGATGTATGCCGAGAACGGAGTGGGGGTCGTGGTGCGAGCCCGTCGCGACGGCATCGAGGATCTGGTCGGCGGGCGTCATCGGGACTCCTTCACGTGGAGGATGTGGACCGGGTCGGTGAACGCGTCGAGCATCACGTAGTTGTGATCCGACCACGTCCATCGCGCCCCGGTGACGAGGTCCTCGACCTCGTACGGCGTACCCGGCTCGACGCCCCACACGCGGGTGTCGAGGTGGACCATCGTCTGACGCACCGAGTGGGGATCGGTGTTGACGACGACGATGATCGTGTCGCTGCGGCCGTCGGGCGAAAGAGCCGCATCGAGATGCTTGGCGTACACCAGGATCGCGTCGTCGTCGCTCCAGTGGACGCTGAGGTTGCGAAGCTGCCTCAGCGCCGGATGCGCGCGCCGGATCTCGTTGAGGCGCGTCAGGAACGGGGCGAGTGAGTCGCCCCGCTCGATCGCGCCGGCCCAGTCCCGGAACTTGTACTCGTACTTCTCGTTGTCGATGTTCTCTTCCGACCCCGGGCGCGCCACGTTCTCGTAGAGCTCGTACCCCGCGTACACGCCGTACGTCGGGGCCGCCGTCGCTGCGATCGCCGCGCGGATCGCATACGCCGGCCGGCCTCCGAACTGCAGGAACTCGGTGAGGATGTCGTGGGTGTTCACGAAGAGGTTGGGCCGCATGAAGTCCGCGGTCTCATGCGCCACCGAAGAGAGGAACTCTTCCAGTTCGCGCTTGGTGTTGCGCCACGTGAAGTACGAGTAGCTCTGCTGGAACCCGACAGCCGCCAGACTCTGCATCACGGCGGGTCGCGTGAATGCCTCGGAGAGGAAGATCGCGTCGGGATGCTCGGCGTTCACGGTGGTGATGAGCCACTCCCAGAACTGCAGAGGCTTGGTGTGCGGGTTGTCGACTCGGAAGATCTTCACGCCCTGCGAGATCCAGTGCCGCACCACCCGGAGCACCTCGGCGTAGATACCCGCCGGATCGATGTCGAAGTTGATCGGGTAGATGTCCTGATACTTCTTCGGCGGGTTCTCCGCGTAAGCGATCGAGCCGTCGGGGAGTGTCGTGAACCATTCCGGGTGCTCTGTCACCCAGGGATGATCGGGCGAGGCCTGGAGGGCGAGGTCGAGGGCGACCTCGAGGCCGTGCTGCTGCGCGGCGCGCACGAACGCGCGGAAGTCGGCGGGCGAGCCGAGCTCGGGATGGATGGCGTCGTGGCCCCCTTCCGGTGCCCCGATCGCATACGGGGATCCGGGATCGCCGGGCACCGCATCCAGCGTGTTGTTGCGCCCCTTCCGGTTCGTCTGCCCGATCGGATGGATGGGCGGAAGGTAGGCGACGTCGAACCCCATCTCCGCCACCGCGGGCAGGCGTTTGGCGGCCGTGCGGAAGGTGCCGCTCTTGATCGTGCCGTCCTTGAGTCGACGGGCGCCCTCGGAGCGGGGGAAGAACTCGTACCACGCCCCGACACCCGCGCGTTCGCGTTCGACGAGAAGTTCCATGTCGTCGCCGATGGTGACCAGCGACATCAACGGTCGCTGGTGGAAGTATCGTGCGATCGCCGGATCCTCGACGATCGACAGCGCCCCGGCGTCGTCGACCTCGGAGTCACGCAGCGATGCGGCCGCGTCGGCGAGCACCCGGCGCTCCGTCACGGGACGCCCCCGCTCGGCACTCGCCCGTTCGAACAGGCGGGCGCCCATCTCACGCATGAGAGACGCATCCACCCCTGCCGCGATCTTGAGGGATGCGGCGTGCTCCCACGTGGCGAAGTCATCGCCGAACGACTCGAAGCGGAAGCGCCAGACGCCCTGTTCGAGCAGAGCCACCTCGGTGCGCCACCGGTCCAAGCCGTCCTCGAGCGGCTCGAGGCGGTGCAGCGATTCGTCGCCCGAGGGCGAGACCAGCCGCACCTGCACGCCGATGCGGTCGTGCCCCTCACGGAACGACGTCACCCCGAACGGCACGACCTCGCCGACGAACGCCTTGGGCCTGTAGTCACCCCACGGGACGGCGGGTGTGGGCTTGGCGAGCGGAATGCGCTGCGCTGCGGTGTCGGGCTCAGTCCGCCCGGCACGGGTCCTGCGGACAGGGAGGGCAGAGGCGCTCCGCCACGGATGGGAGCGCACGGAGCGCGTCTTCGTGACCACGTCTCGAACCTATCGCGCGCCCGACCGGGAAGACAGCGACGTGACGCGGTGCCGCGATTTCGGCGAAGGATCCGGGCTACTCGGCACGGAAGAGACGCATCGACGTGCCTGCGAGTGCGACGGTGTCGCCGGGGACGAAGACCTCCGCACTCTCCGACGGCGTCTCGTCGGCGCTCGACCAGAGCGAGACGAAGCGCGTGACGCCCTCCACGTCGGGAAGCGTGACCTCGATCGGCCGCTCGGTGCCGTGCACCATGAGCAGCACCCGGTTGAAGCCCTCGAACTCGGGCGTGGATGCGGCCACGTACTGCAGTGTGCGGTGGGACGGATCGGTCCACCGCTCGATCGACATGGTCTCGCCGTGCTCGTCGTACCACTCCATGACAGACGCCGAGGGCGTGCGTTCGCCGAGCCGCGCGAAGCGGCTCGGCCGCAGCGCCGGGTTCTCACGACGCAGGCGCAGCAGGTGGCGCACGTGGGCGTACAGATCCTGCTGCCACGGCGCGTGCTCCCACGTCAGCCACGTCAGGACCGAGTCGTGGCAGTACGCGTTGTTGTTCCCGCGCTGTGTGCGGGCGAATTCGTCACCGGCGGTCAGCATGGGCACACCCGCCGACAGGAGCAGCGTGCCCAGGAGGTTGCGCATCGCCTTGCGCCGCGTCGCGAGGATGCGCTCGTCGTCGGTCGGGCCCTCGGCGCCGTGGTTGAAGGAGCGGTTGGTGTCGGCTCCGTCGCGGTTCTGCTCGCCGTTGCCGAGGTTGTGCTTGACGTCGTACGACACCAGATCGCGCAGCGTGAAACCGTCGTGGGCGGTCACGAAGTTGACGCTCGCGAGCGGACCGCGGGCGTCGGCGAAGGTGTTCGCGGATCCCGCGAGGCGGTTCGCGAAGCCGCCGATGCCGACCGGCGAGGTCGACGCGCGACGTGCGTAGTCCACGTCGCTCAGCCAGAAATTGCGGACGCGATCGCGATAGCGGTCGTTCCACTCGCTCCAGCCGTCGCCGAAGTTGCCCGTCTGCCACCCGCCCATGCCGACGTCCCACGGCTCCGCGATCATCTTCACGCCCGCGAGCGCGGGATCGTCGAGGATGGCGCGCAGCAGCGGGTGCTCCGGTGTGAACACGTGCCCCGCATCGCGTCCGAGCGTCGCGGCGAGGTCGAACCGGAAGCCGTCGATCTGCACGTCGTTCGCCCAGTAGCGGAGGGAATCCAGCACCAGGCGGGCCGCAGCATCCGTCGACGTGTCCACCGCGTTGCCGCAGCCCGTGACGTCGATGTACGCGCCGTCCTCCTGCTGGCGGTAGTAGGCGCGGTTGTCGATGCCGCGCAGGCTCGAGCGCGGACCGCCGATGCCCTCCTCGGCCGTGTGGTTGTAGACGACGTCGAGGATGACCTCGAGCCCGGCCTCGTGCAGCAGCTTCACCATGCCCTTGAACTCACGCAGGATCGCCTCGGGACCCTGCCGGCGGGCCTCCTCGGTCGCGTACGCGGCATGGGGGGTGAAGAAGTTCAGCGAGTTGTAACCCCAGTAGTTGGCGAGCCCGTGCTGGAGCAGCCGCGGTTCGGTCGTGAACGCATGCACCGGCAGCAGCTCGATGCTCGTGACGCCGAGGTCGAGGAGATGCTGCACCATGGCCGGGTGCGCGAGACCGGCGTACGTCCCGCGGAGGGCGCCGGGGACGTCGGGATGGCGCTTCGACAGGCCCTTCAGATGGCCCTCGTAGAGCACCGTCCGGTCCATCGGGATGGCGGGCTTGGCGACGCCGCCCCAGTCGAACGATCCGTCGACCACCTCCGAGCGCCAGCCGTCATACCCGGTGCGGACGAGTCCCCGTGAGTAGGGCTCGAGCAGGAGCGTTCCGCCGTTGAAGGTGTTGCCCGGGCCGTGCGGCCCGTCGACACGGATCGCGTAGCGCGTGCCGGGGCGCAGAAGCGGCGTCGTGATCTCCCACACGCCGCCGCCGATGGCGACGAGCGGCTCGGTGGCGGTGATCCAGTCGAGGTCTGTGTCGTCGAAGACGACGAGCTCGATCGCGTCCGCCGTGTCAGACCAGACCCGCAGGCGTGCCTGTCCGTCGAGGAGCACGACCCCCAGTCCGTCGAGTGCGGGGTCGAGCAGACCCGCGTCAGGGGGCGAGATGACGGAGACCGGGCTGATCATGCGGACTACCATAACCATGGTCCGAGTCGACGGTGTTACGGCACCGGGTCCCACCGGACACGGATCTCGGATGCCGCGGCCCGCCGCTTCCGATCGCGCAGGAGGCGGACCGGTCATGAGCGATGCACGGATATATCTCGATCACGCCGCGACAGCGCCGCTGCGACCCGAGGCGCGCGACGCCTGGATCGACGCCGCGTCGGCGGTGGGCAACGCCTCATCCATCCACGGCGCGGGCCAGCACGCGCGCCGGGTGCTCGAGGAGGCGCGCGAGCGCCTCGCCGCGGTGGTCGACGCCGACCCGATCGAAGTCGTGTTCACGTCGGGCGGCACCGAGGCAGTCAACCTCGCCGTGAAGGGCCTGTGGTGGGCCAGGCGACCAGACGCCGACGCCGTGGTGCTGCCGGACGGCGAACACCACGCGACGCTCGACGCGGTCGAATGGCTCGACGCGCAGGGCGCGGTCGTGCGGCACGTCGGCACCGACGACAGCGCCCGCATCCGTGTCGACGAGTTCACTGCGGCCCTGTCCGGCGCCGCCCTGGCCACCGCGCTCGTCGCGAACAACGAAGCCGGCACGGTGAACGACGCGGCCGCACTGTCGGCCGGCGCCGCGGGGGCCGGCGTGCCCCTGCATCTGGACGCGGTCGCAGCGTTCGGCCACCTGCCGGTGTCGTTCCGCGGCTGGCGAGGCGAGGCTCGCGGCCGCGCGGGCCTCGTGGCCATGAGCGTGTCGGCCCACAAGATCGGCGGCCCGACCGGCGTCGGCGCGCTCGTCGTCGCACGCAGCGCGGACCTCACCGCGCTCCTGCACGGCGGTGGTCAGCAGCGGCGGCTGCGCGCCGGCACGCAGGACGTGCCAGGCGCGGCGGCTTTCGCCGTCGCGGCCGAACTCGCGGGGGCCGAGCGCGTGTCCGAGGCGCGGCGACTTGCAGCCCTGCGGGAGCGTCTGGTGCGCGGCATCCGGAACTCCGTCCCCGATGCCGAGCTGCTGGGAGACCCGATCGACCGCCTGCCCGGCAACGCGCACCTGCTCTTCCCCGGGGCGTCGGGAGAGACGCTGCTCTTCCTGCTCGATATGGCCGGCGTCGAGGTATCCACCGGGTCGGCGTGCCAGGCGGGCGTGCCGGAGCCGTCGCATGTCGTCCTCGCGATGGGACGGACGGATGCCGAGGCACGTCAGGTGCTGCGGTTCACGCTCGGTCGCACCACCGGCGATGACGACGTCGACACTGTGCTCGCAGTGCTGCCAGAGCTCGTCGAGCGCGCGAGAGCGGCGTCCGGGCCACGGTCAGGCAGGGCTTCGTAGACTGGACCCATGCGGATCCTTGCGGCCATGAGCGGTGGAGTGGACTCGGCCGTCGCGGCCGCACGGGCCGTCGAGGCGGGTCACGACGTCGTCGGCGTGCACCTGGCGCTCTCGCGCGCGGGCGGAACGCTGCGCACCGGCAGCCGCGGCTGCTGCACCATCGAGGACGCGATGGACGCCCGCAGGGCCGCCGACCGGCTCGGCATCCCCTTCTATGTGTGGGACTTCTCCGAGCGATTCCGCGATGACGTGATCGACGACTTCGTCGCCGAGTACCGTGCGGGCCGCACCCCGAACCCGTGCATGCGGTGCAACGAGAAGATCAAGTTCGCCGCCCTGCTGGAGCGCGCGCTCGAGCTCGGCTTCGACGCGGTGTGCACGGGCCATTACGCCACGCTGATCGACGGCGCGGAGGGGCTCGAACTGCATCGGGCATCGGACGCCGCGAAGGACCAGTCGTACGTGCTCGGCGTCCTGAACGCCGAACAGCTCGCGCACACGTACTTCCCGCTCGGCGCGACGCCGTCGAAGGCCCTGGTGCGCGCCGAGGCCGAGGAGCGCGGCCTGACCGTCGCCCACAAGCCCGACAGCCATGACATCTGCTTCATCCCCGACGGCGACACGCGCGGCTGGCTCGCCGAGAAGGTCGGCACGGAGCGCGGCGACATCGTCGATCGGACCGGCGCCGTGGTGGGCGCGCACGAGGGCGCCCACGCCTTCACGGTCGGCCAGCGCCGCGGTCTGCAGCTCGGCGTTCCTGCGCCGGACGGCAAGCCCCGCTTCGTGCTCGAGGTGCGGCCCGTGTCCAACACGGTCGTGGTCGGTCCCAAGGAGGCTCTCGCCACCGCCGAGATCGCGGGGGAGCGGTACTCCTGGGCGGGACGCCCGCAGCGCCCGGGCGAGTTCGCCTGCCACGTGCAGATCCGCGCACACGCCGAGCCGGTTTCGGCGATCGCGACGCTGGCCGACGGCGTGCTCACGGTCGTCCCGGCCGAGCCGTTCGACGGCGTCGCACCGGGGCAGACCGCGGTGCTCTACGACGGCACGCGCGTGATCGGGCAGTTCACGATCGATCGCACGGTGTCCGCCGTCCCGGTCGACGCATAGACGGATGCTGCGTCTCCGCGCGGCGGTCGGCCGCCGCGGCGGTGTCGGACCCCGCTCCTAGACTGGTGCGGTGACGGATGACCTCGGTACGCCAGCCTCCGCGCCGCTCGACGCGGCGGCACCTCTTCCCTCCGACCCCGGTCCGGAGGCCTCGCGCACCGAAGCGCAGGAACTGACGGACCGCATCCTCCACGCCCGCGACGCCTATTACGGTCGCAACGCCGAGCTCGTCGACGACGCAACCTACGACGGGTGGATGCATCGGCTGGAAGAGCTCGAGCGCCTGCACCCCGAACTGCAGGGCCAGGACTCGCCCACCCAGACCGTCGGCGCCGCGGAGAGCTCGATGTTCGCGCCGGTCGAGCATGCCGAGCGGATGCTGAGCCTCGACAACGTCTTCAGCCTCGACGAGCTGCGGGATTGGTGTGTCAAGACCGAGTCGGCGGCCGGCCGCAGAGTGCGATGGCTCACCGAGCTCAAGATCGACGGGCTCGCCATCAGCCTCCGTTACGAACGCGGCGTGCTGACTTCGGCGGCGACGCGCGGAGACGGTCGCACCGGCGAGGACGTGACCGTCAATGCCGTCCGTGTCGCGGGCATCCCGCAGCGGCTCGAAGGCAGCGGGCATCCCGACCTCGTCGAGGTTCGGGGCGAGGTGTTCATCCCGGTCGCGGCGTTCGAGGCGCTCAACGCACTGCAGGCCGACATGCGTGACCGTGCGGTCGAAGAGACGCGGGCCCGCACTCGGGCGTTCGACGAGGCCAAGGCCCGCGTGAGCGCCGAGAGGCGGTTCCCGTCCTTCGCCAACCCGCGGAACGCGGCCTCGGGGGGCCTGCGCCAACAGCTCGACAAGAAGGACGGCCTCGAGCGCGAGGCAGGGCAGGCGCGGCTCGACTCCCTCCGACTGTTCGTCCACGGAATCGGCGCGTGGAGCAATCCGCCGGTGGATTCGCAGAGCGAGACCTACGGCTTGCTCGCCGAGTGGGGCCTTCCGACGAGCCCCTACTTCCGGACGGCCGACGAGATCGACGGTGTGCTCGACTTCGTCGCCCACTACGGCGAGCACCGCCACGACGTCGAGCACGAGATCGACGGCGTCGTCGTCAAGGTCGACGAGCTCGCGCTGCACGATGAGCTCGGCGCGACCAGCCGCGCGCCGCGGTGGGCGATCGCGTACAAGTACCCGCCCGAGCAGGTCAACACCAAGCTGCTCGACATCGTCGTGTCGGTCGGGCGGACCGGGCGTGCGACTCCGTTCGCCGTCATGGCTCCTGCGCGTGTCGCCGGATCGGTGGTGCGTCAGGCGACCCTGCACAACCAGGACGTCGTGCGGGCGAAGGGGGTGCTGATCGGCGACACGGTCGTGCTCCGCAAGGCGGGCGACGTGATCCCCGAGATCCTCGGCCCCGTGGTCGAGCTCCGAGACGGCACAGAACGCGAGTTCGTCATGCCGGCCGACTGCCCGGAGTGCGGGTTCCCGCTCGCGCCGGCGAAGGAAGGCGACATCGACCTGCGCTGCCCGAACACGCGGGCGTGCCCCGCCCAGGTGCGCGGACGCGTGGAGCACATCGGCTCGCGGGGTGCCCTCGACATCGAGGCGCTGGGCGAGGTCACCGCGGCCGCGCTGACGCAGCCCTCCGTGCCGGAGGTCCCTCCGCTCGAGACCGAGGCGACGCTCTTCGAGCTCACCGTCGACCAGCTCGTGCCGATCGAAGTGATCGTGCGCGACGCCGAGACGGGCGAGCCCCGAATCGACGAGAAGTCCGGCGAGATGGTGCGGCGGGCGCCGTTCCGGCGCAATCCGACGCCGGCCGAGAAGAAGGCGGGGATCACCGAGCCGCAGCCGTCCGCACAGGCGCTGACGCTGATCGATCAGTTGGAGCGCGCGAAGACCAAGGAGCTGTGGCGCTTCCTGGTGGCTCTCAACATCCGTCACGTCGGACCGGTGGCCGCTCGCGCCCTGGCGCAGTGGTTCGGTTCGGTCGAGGCGATCCGCGATGCATCCCGCGACGAACTCGCCGCGGTCGAGGGAGTCGGTGGCATCATCGCCGACTCGCTCCGTGAATGGTTCGAAGGGGACTGGCATCGCGACATCGTCGACCGCTGGGCCGCGGCAGGCGCTCAGCTCGCCACCCCAGGACACCCCGGCCCCGGCGCAGCGGTCACTGCGGGGGGTGTGCTGGACGGACTCACCGTCGTCGCGACCGGCTCTCTCGAGGGCTACAGCCGCGAGGGAGCGCAGGAGGCGATCCTCAAGGCCGGCGGCAAGGCGGCGTCGAGCGTGTCGAAGAAGACCGACTTCGTCGCGGCGGGGCCGGGTGCCGGTTCGAAGCTTGCGAAGGCGGAGGAGCTCGGCATCCGCATCCTCGACGCGGCGCAGTTCCACATCCTGGTCACCCAAGGACCCGAGGAACTCGACGCCCTCGTCCGGGACGCGGGCTGATTCTTCGTCGTCGTCGAACGATGCGTCGGCGCGCGTCGGCTGGGATGATGATCGCATGGCGCAATGGCTCTATCGCATCGTCCCCTCGCGGCCCGGGATGGTCGCCGACGCGACGCCGGACGAGCAGCGCATCGTCGGCGCGCACTTCGACTACTTGGTCGATCTGCGAGATCGCGGCACTCTCGTCCTCGCCGGCCGCACCCAAGAGGCCGAAGGCACGTTCGGTATCACGATCTTCGACGCCGACGACGAGGCGGCGGCTCGCGCGATCATGCGCGCCGATCCCGCCGTTGCGGCCGGCGTCTTCGTCGCGTCGCTGCACCCCTATCGGATCGCGGTCGCCCGGGACGGGCTCGAGGACTGAGCGGTCAGGCGCCGGTGTTGAGCGCGAGCAGGCGGTCCCGCACCTGGCGGCGCAGCACCTTGCCGATGAGGGACTTCGGGAGCTCGTCGACGACGTAGATGCGGCGGGGCACCTTGTACGGCGTGAGGATGCCGCGGGCGGAATCCCGGACGGCCTCGATGTCGACCTCCTGGCCGGGTGCGACGACGATCGCCGCCACGACCTCTTCGCCGGAGTGCGCGCTCGGGAGCCCGACGACGGCCGCGTCCTCGACCTGCGGGTGCTGGCGGAGCGCGTTCTCGACCTCGGTCGGCGCGACGTTGAATCCGCCCGTGATGATGAGCTCCTTGATGCGGTCGACGATGCGCACGAACCCGGCGTCGTCGATCGTGACGATGTCGCCGGTGCGGAACCATCCCTCGCTGAAGACCGCCTCGGTCTCTTCGGGCTTGCCGTAGTAGCCGCCGAAGACCTGCGGTCCGCGCACGACGAGTTCGCCGCGCTCGCCGGCCGGGACGTCCTGCGTGGGGTCGTCGGGATCGACGACCCGGCACTCCGTGCCGGGCAGGGGCAGGCCGACGGTGCCCGGTACGCGGTTCCCTGCGACCGGGTTGGCCATCAGCACAGGGGAGCACTCGCTGAGCCCGTAGCCCTCGACGAGGAACCCGCCGGATGCCGCCTCGAAGGGCACCACGAGCTCGTGCGGCAGCGCCATGGCGCCTGAGATCGCGACCTCGGTGCCGACGAGCGATACGCCCTTCTCGCGCGCCGCCTTGAGAAGGCGGTCGGCGATCGGCGGGACCAGCGGCAGGAACGTCGCGGGGTGCTTCTTCGTCACGTCCAGCACCATGTCGGGGTCGAAGCGCGGGAAGAGCACCAGCCGCGCGCCCATCGACATCGCGAACGTGAGGCAGAGGGTGAGTCCGTAGGCGTGGAACATCGGGAGCACCGCGTAGACGACGCAGCCGTCTCCGCGCACGATAGAAGGCACCCACGCCCGCGCCTGCGCTGCGTTCGAGAGCAGGTTGCGGTGCGTGAGCGAGGCGCCCTTCGGGGTGCCGGTCGTGCCGCTCGTGTATTGGATGAGCGCGAGATCGTCGGTGGCCGGGCTCGGGTGGGATGCCGGCAGCGGCGACGATCCCACGACCTGCTCCCACGGCACCGTGCCGGAAACTCGTTCGGAGAGCGCCTCGCGCGCCTCGCGGGCCTTCGCGATGGGGAGCCTGAGGGCGAGGCGGGTGCCGAACGGCATCGCCGTGATGACGTCGACCGAGATGAGGTTCGTCACCGCGAGGTCGGCCGGGAAGTCCTGCACGGTCGCGACGACCTTCGTCCACACGATCGCATGCTTCGCGCCGTGGTCTTCGAACTGCTTGCGCAGCTCACGGGGGGTGTACAGCGGGTTGTGCTCGACCACGACGGCACCGAGGCGCAGGATCGCGTAGAACGCGACGATGTGTTGCGGGCAGTTCGGCAGCACGAGGGCGACGGGGTCGCCCGCCCTCACGCCGAGATCGCGCAGTCCTGCCGCCGCGCGCTCGATCTGCTCGTGGAGCGAGCGGTACGACGTCTCGCGTCCGAAGAACTGCAGGGCCGCGGCATCCGGGTAATCGCGAGCCGACGCAGCGACGATGTCGACGAGGGAACCGGTCACCGGGGCGAGGTCCTCCGGGACGCCCTCGGCGTAGCTGGCGATCCAGGGGCGCGGCGGGTCGTAGGTCGTCACGGCCACAGCCTACGCCGGGCAGGCCACGGGCCAGTGGTGCGGCCCCGGTAGTCTTGTCTGGTGTCTGAAATCACCCCCGATCTCGTGCGCCATCTCGGTGTGCTCGCCCGGATCCAGCTGAGCGACGGCGAGGTCGAGCGCCTCACCGGCCAGCTCGACGCGATCGTCGACAACATCGCCAAGGTCTCTGAGGTCGCCACGCCCGACGTCCCCGCCACCAGCCACCCGATCGCCCTCGAGAACGTATTCCGTTCGGACGTCCCCGGCGATCTGCTCACGCCCGCTCAGGTGCTGCAGAACGCCCCGGATTCCGCCGACGGTCGGTTCCGCGTGACCGCGATCCTCGGCGAAGAGCAGTAAGGACCCGACGTGACCGATCTCACGAAGCTGAGCGCCGCCGCGCTCGCAGACAAGCTCTCCGTCGGCGAGGTGTCGAGCGTGGAGGCCACGCAGGCCCACCTCGACCGCATCGCCGCGGTGGATGCCGACGTGCACGCCTTCCTCCACGTCAGCCAGCACGCGCTCGACGTGGCGGCCGCCATCGACCGCCGGCGCGCGGCCGGAGAAGACCTCAGTCCCCTCGCGGGGGTGCCTCTGGCGATCAAGGACGTGCTGGTGACGACGGACATGCCGTCGACCAGCGGCTCGAAGATCCTCGAGGGCTACATGTCGCCGTACGACGCGACCGTCGTCGCGCGCTCGCGCGCCGCGGGTCTGGTGCCGCTCGGCAAGACGAACATGGACGAGTTCGCGATGGGCTCGTCGACCGAGCACTCGGCGTACGGGCCCACCCGCAACCCGTGGGACCTCACGCGGATTCCGGGCGGCTCCGGCGGTGGTTCCGCGGCTGCTGTCGCCGCATTCGAAGCTCCCCTGGCGCTCGGCTCCGACACGGGTGGCTCGATCCGCCAGCCCGCGCACGTCACGGGAACGGTGGGCATCAAGCCGACCTACGGCGGCGTCAGCCGCTACGGCGCGATCGCACTGGCATCGAGCCTCGATCAGGTCGGCCCCGTGACTCGCACGGTGCTCGACGCGGGACTCCTTCACGACGTGATCGGCGGGCACGACCCGCACGACTCCACGTCGCTCGCTCACGAGTGGCCGTCGTTCGCCGCCGCCGCACGCGAGGGTGCGAACGGCGAGGTGCTCAGGGGCCTCAAGGTCGGCGTCATCCGCGAACTCCCCGACAGCGGCTTCCAGGCCGGTGTGTCGGAGTCGTTCCGCGCGGCCCTGGCCGCGATGGAGGCACAGGGCGCCGAGATCGTCGAGATCAGTGCACCGCACTTCGAGTACGGCGTCGCCGCGTACTATCTGATCCTTCCGGCCGAGGCATCCAGCAATCTGGCGAAGTTCGACTCTGTGCGCTTCGGCCTGCGCGTCGACGTCCCGGGCGGCACCGTGGAGGATGTCATGGCCAAGACCCGCGATGCCGGCTTCGGCGACGAGGTGAAGCGCCGCATCATCCTCGGCACGTACGCCCTGTCGGCGGGCTATTACGACGCCTATTACGGCTCGGCCCAGAAGGTGCGCACGCTGATCCAGCGCGATTTCGCGGACGCATTCTCGCAGGTGGATGTCATCGCGACACCGTCGGCACCGACCACCGCGTTCAAGCTCGGCGAGAAGATCGACGACCCGCTGCAGATGTACCTCAACGACGTGACGACGATCCCGGCGAACCTCGCGGGCGTGCCGGGGATCTCGATCCCGTCGGGTCTCGCGTCGGAGGACGGCCTGCCTGTCGGGATCCAGTTCCTCGCCCCCGCGCACGAGGACGCGCGTCTGTACCGCGTCGGTGCGGCGCTGGAGTCCCTGCTCGTCGACTCGTGGGGCGGTCCGCTCCTCGACAGGGCGCCGGCCCTCGGCGCGAACGGAGGTGCCCGCTGATGGCGAAGGACAAGCTGATGGACTTCGACAAGGCGCTCGAGCTCTACGAGCCGGTGCTCGGCTTCGAGGTGCACGTCGAGCTGAACACCGAGACCAAGATGTTCTCGGCGGCGGCGAACCCCGCGAACTCCGCGAACCACGGCGCCGAAGCGAACACGCTCGTCGCGCCGGTCGACATGGGCCTGCCGGGCGCGTTGCCCGTCGTCAACGAGACCGCGGTCCGCTACTCGATCAGCCTGGGCCTCGCGCTCGGCTGCTCGATCGCGCCGTCGAGCCGGTTCGCGCGCAAGAACTACTTCTACCCCGACCTCGGCAAGAACTACCAGATCTCGCAGTACGACGAGCCGATCGCGTTCGAGGGGTCGGTCGACATCGAGCTCGCCGACGGGAAGATCGTCACCGTGCCGATCGAACGCGCGCACATGGAGGAGGATGCCGGCAAGCTCACCCACGTCGGCGGCTCGACCGGACGCATCCAGGGCGCGGAGTACTCGCTGGTCGACTACAACCGTGCCGGTGTCCCGCTCGTCGAGATCGTCACGAAGCCGATCTTCGGCGCCGAGCACCGCGCGCCGGAGATCGCGAAGGCGTACGTCGCGACGATCCGCGACATCGTGATCGCGCTCGGCATCTCGGAGGCGCGCATGGAGCGCGGCAACCTCCGCTGCGACGCCAATGTGTCGCTGCGCCCGCGCGGCCAGGAGAAGCTCGGCACGCGCACCGAGACGAAGAACGTCAACTCGATGCGCTCGGTCGAGCGTGCGGTGCGGTACGAGATCCAGCGCCAGGCGGCGATCCTCGCCGCCGGCGGGACGATCACGCAGGAGACGCGTCACTGGCACGAGGACACCGGCACCACGTCGCCTGGTCGACCCAAGTCGGACGCCGACGACTACCGCTACTTCCCGGAGCCCGACCTGCTGCCGGTCGCGCCGTCGCTCGAGTTGATCGAGCAGCTCCGAGCCGCGCTGCCTGAGCCGCCTGCGGCTCGCCGGCGTCGCCTCAAAGCCGACTGGGGCTTCGCCGACATCGACTTCCAGGGCGTCGTGAACGCAGGACTGCTCGCCGAGGTGGAAGCCACGATCGCTGCGGGTACATCTCCCGCCTCGGCGCGCAAGTGGTGGACGGGCGAGCTCCTGCGCATCGCGAACGCCGAGGGTCGCGAACCGGCCGAGCTGGCGACCCCCGCGGACGTGGCCGCGCTGCAGGCGCTCGTCGACGCCGGGACCCTGACCGACAAGCTCGCGCGCCAGGTTCTCGAGGGCATGATCGCCGGTGAGGGCACGCCTCAGGAGATCGTCGACGCCCGTGGGCTCGCCGTCGTCTCGGACGACGGTGCGCTCATCGCAGCGATCGACGAGGCGCTGGCCGCTCAGCCCGGCGTGCTCGAGAAGATCCGCGACGGCAAGGTGCAGGCCGCCGGTGCCGTCATCGGCGCGGTCATGAAGGCGATGAAGGGCCAGGCGGATGCCGCACGCGTGCGCGAGCTCGTGCTCGAGCGCGCCGGCTCGACCGGCGCATAAGCCGATCCTCGAACGCCGCGGGCGTTCGAGCTCGACCTGAGGGCGGATCCCGGACGGGGTCCGCCCTCAGGTGACGATGTCCGCGGTTGCTGGGAGGATCGACGCATGGGGCGCGGTGACGGAACCGGCAGGGTCGTCTCCCCGGAGGATGCCGACGACACCGGCGCCGGCATCCTGCACGTCGACATGGACGCGTTCTATGCGTCGGTCGAACAGCTCGACGATCCCTCGCTGCGCGGCAAGGCGATCATCGTCGGCGCGCCCGAGAGCCGCTCGGTCGTCTCGAGCGCGTCGTACGAGGCTCGGCGCTTCGGCGTGCGATCCGCGATGCCGGTCGCCCAGGCATTGCGACTGTGCCCGCACGCGATCGTCGTCCGCCCGCACTTCGAACGGTATCTCGAGATGTCGTCGCAGGTCATGCGCATCTTCCGCGACGTGACGCCGCTCGTCGAACCGCTGTCGATCGACGAGGCGTTCCTCGACGTCAGCGGAGCGCGCCGGCTCTGGGGCAGTCCCGGACGGATCGCACGGATGCTGCGCCACCGCGTCCTCGAGGAGACCGGCCTCACCTGCAGCATCGGCGTCGCCGCGACGAAGCACGTCGCGAAGATGGCCTCCACCTTGAGCAAGCCCGACGGTCTTCTGATCGTCGCGGAGGCGGACACCGCCGCGTTCCTCGCCCCGCGATCGGTGCGCGCCCTGTGGGGCGTCGGACCGAAGACATCAGAGGCGCTCGAGGCACGCGGCATCCGCACCATCGCCGACGTGATCGACACGCCCCGCGACCTGCTCGAGCGCGCTCTGGGTGTCGCGATGGGGGGCAGGATCTGGCACCTCGCGCGAGGGATCGACGCACGCGAGGTCGACACGAGCCGGGTCGAGAGGAGCGTGGGGCACGAAGAGACCTTCCATGAGGACATCCGCGACATGGCGATCCTGCGCTCGGAGTTGCGCCGCCTGGCAGATCGGGTGGGCGCGCGGCTGCGCAGCAGCGGATGGGAGGCGTCGACCGTCGCGATCAAGGTGCGCTACGCGGACTTCACGACGATCTCCCGATCGCAGACGCTTCCCGAGCCCACCGCGGTCGGGCAGCGGATCGGCGACGCTGCTCATGACCTGTTCGCCTCGGTGGATCGAACGCTGCCCGTTCGGCTCATCGGCGTGCGGGCGGAGAAGCTGCGCCCGGCAGCGGCGGCGACACCGGCGCTGTGGGACGACGACGAAGGATGGCGACGCATCGAGGATGCGTTGGACGGCGCGACGGCGAGATTCGGGCGCGGGGCGGTCACCCGCGCGACCCTGCTCGGCACACGCGGCGGCGGAACTCTCCCGTCGAGCCCGCCGCCGCCGCCACTCGACCAGGGCTGAGGCACGGCACCGGGGCGGTCACACCCCTGGTCTTCATCGGCGCGCTGTCACAGGGGCGCGGCGGCGGGTACGTTGGACGCATGCCCAACATCGCACTCGAACTCGGCAAGCAGTCCGCGTCCTTCGGCGTGAAGAGCGCATACGGCGAGCAGCAGGACGTCGACGGCGTCCGCATGATCCCCGTCGCGCTGACGTGGTCCGGTTTCGGAGGGGGATCGGACGAGGCCGGCAACGGCGGTGGTGGCGGAGGCGGCTGGGCCATCCCGGTCGGCGCATACATCCGGCAGGGCGACGGCCTGCGGTTCGAGCCGAACATCATCGCGCTCCTGACGGTCGCGATTCCGTTCGTCTTCTTCGCCGGTCGCGCGCTCAGCCGTGTCATTCGCACCCTCAAGAAGTAGCCCGGACGCCGTCGGCAACTCGCTCGGGATCGCGGTCGACCAGATCATCGCGGCGATCGCGCAGGTCGCGGCATCCAATCCGGTCGTCCTCATCGACGGACGAAGCGGTGCCGGCAAGACGACGCTGGCGCGCAATCTCGTCGCACGATGGCCGATGCGCGGCCGCGTGCAGCTGGTGGCGCTCGATTCGATCTACCCGGGCTGGGACGGTTTGGACGACGGCGTCGAGTTCGCGAAGGATCTGATCCTGACCCCGCACGCCAAGGGGCTCGTGGGGGTGTGGCAGCGGTGGGACTGGACGCTCGGAGAACCCGCCGAGGCGCACGCCGTCGACCCGGCCCTGCCGCTCATCGTCGAGGGCGCCGGAATCCTCACGCCCGCAACCGCTCGCCTTGCCGACGTACGCGTCTGGCTCGAGTCGCCGGCGGCGTCGCGCAAGCAGCGCGCGCTGGCCCGCGATGGCGAGACGTACCGTCCGCACTGGGACCGATGGGCGCGCCAGGAGCACCGGCACGTCACCCGCGACGATCCGATCCGCCTCGCGAACCTTGTGATCCCTGTGCCCTGACGTGACCGCGGATCATTCCTCGCGGTCGAGGGCGGCCACGAGGCCGTCGAGCCGGTACCCGATCCAGTCGTAGACACCGAAGCGCGGGTCGTCGTGGTCGTGGTCGTCCTCTTCGTCGACGCCCAGCCGCGTCGCAAGCACCAGACGGACGGCCGCGAGCGTGCGCAGCCACGCCTGCGTCGTTTCGGGGTCCAGCCTGATCTCGACCTGTTCCCGCAGATCCGGGTCGTCGGGGTCCTCGGGGATCTGAGCCGCGTCCTGGAGGGAGACCAGCACGAGGCCCGCGTCGGACTCCCGCCGACCCAGCAGATCGGCCCGTGTCAACGCCCGGAACTCCCGTGCCGCCTCCTCATCGTCCGCGTACGCGGACGGCACCAGCCGGGCGATCGCCGGGTCATCGTCGTCGGGTGCGGACTCGCGCAGCAGCTCGGCGAATTGGCCGACGAGCCCTGCCAGATGGGCGGCCTCGAGGCGGGCGACCTCGATCACGACGATCCCGCCCGTCATCGGGGCTCCTGCCTCACTGTCGCCCACAGGCCGTAATCGTGCATAGCCTGGGCGTGCATCTCCATCTGCTCCCGGGGGCCCTGCGAGACGACCGCGTGCCCCTCGTTGTGCACGGCAAGCATCAGCCGTTCCGCGTCGGCGCGCGCCAGGCCGAAGTACTCGCGGAAGACGTGGGTGACGTAGCTCATGAGGTTGACGGGATCGTCCCAGACGACCGTCTGCCAGGGGCGCGCGGGATCGACGCGGTCGGAGACCTCGACGTCCTCGTCGACGGAGGGTGTGGCGAGCGCCGCCATCATGCCCACCCCAGCTCGTGCAGGCGATCGTCGTCGATTCCGTAGAAGTGCGCGATCTCGTGCACCAGCGTCGTGTGCACTTCGTCGCGCAGGTCGCCCTCGTCGTCGCACACCGCCAGGTGCGGTTCGCGGTACACGATGATGCGGTCCGGCAGCTCGCCGATCCCGTAGCGCTCCCGCTCGGTCAATGCCCAGCCGTCGTACAGCCCCAGCAGGTCGAGGCTGCCGTCCTCGGGCCGGTCCTCGACGACGAACACGACGTTGTCGAGGCCCTCGACCATGTCGTCGGGGAGGGCATCCAGCTCGTCGATCACGAGCGTCTCGAAGGTCGCGGCATCCATCTCCATCATGATGCCCCGCTTCTACACGAATGGGACGCGTGAGACGCGCCCCATTCGATTGATCTGGGGTGAGTAACGGGACTTGAACCCGCGACCCCCTGGACCACAACCAGGTGCTCTACCAACTGAGCTATACCCACCATGTCTCCCGCTCGCGCGGGCAACCAGACGATTCTCTCACACCTCCGGAGCAAACGACGACACGACGGCAGCAGCGGCTGCGCGCGCGCCGTCGCTCGTCGGCCCCGGCTCCGGAACGAACACCGCCTGGCGGTAGTACGCGAGTTCGCGAATCGACTCGAGGATGTCGGCGAGGGCGCGGTGACCGCCGTCTTTCGCGGGTGCGTGGATGTACGCACGGGGGTACCAGCGGCGCGAGAGCTCCTTGATGCTCGATACGTCGACGTTGCGGTAGTGCAGCCACCGGTCCACGCGCGGCATGTACTTCGCGAGGAACATACGGTCGGTGCCGATGGTGTTCCCGGCGAGGGGAGCCTTGCCCTCGAGCGGGACGAATCGCTGGATGTACTCGAGCACCTGGAACTCGGCGTCCGCCAGGCTCACGCCCTGCGGAATCTCGTCGAGCAGCCCGGAAGTGCGATGCATGTTCGTGACGAACTCGTTCATATTCGCAAGCGCCGAGTCGTCCGGCTTGATCACGACGGAGAAGCCCGGGCCGAGTGTGCGCAGCTCGAAGTCGGTGATGACCACGGCGATCTCCACCAGCTCGTCCACGCCGAGGTCGAGCCCGGTCATCTCGCAGTCGATCCACACCAGGCGGTCGTTCTCGGATGCACCCACCATGTGCTCCATCCTTATCGGAAGTCCAGACATCCCACGGGCCTGGACCAGGGTGCCGACTCCCACGCCGGCCCCGTTCGCCCCTCCGGGAGGATTCGAACCCCCGACCTGGCGGGTAGAAACCGCTCGCTCTGTCCCCTGAGCTACGGAGGGAAGGGTTCTTCCACACTACCGGGTCGCACCACGCCGTCGCGGACGCTGGCGAACGACGGACTCTCGGCGTAGCGTCAGCACCGGAGGCATCGAAAGGAGTTCACCGATGAGCACCACGGAGACGCACCACCCTCTCTGGGTCGCCTATGGAGCATCCGGCGTCGCCGGAAGCATCCGCAAGGACGACGACGGCTATACGGTCACCATGGCCGGGGCGAGCGAGGCGACAGGCACGTACCCGACGATGGAGATCGCGAAGAGCGCGCTCCACGCGCACATGACGCCAGGCAGCGACTGGCCCATGTTCCGCGAGCACTGATCCGCGCGGCGCACCCAGCCTTGGGGCGCGTCACGGGGCGGCACGCGTCACGCCGATCGCTCGGCGGCGACGCGCGCCGGTGTCCGCCGCGTGTCGAGCAGGGGCAGCGAGACATGCACCAGCGGGCCGATCAGGACGGCGAAGAGCACTGTGCCGATGCCGACCGTGCCACCGAGCAGCCAGCCCACGACCAGCACCGAGACCTCGACGAGGGCCCGGCACACCCAGATCGGCCAGCCGAGGCGGGCGTTCATGCCGGTCATGAGCCCGTCGCGCGGGCCCGGGCCGAAGTGGGCGCCGATGTAGAGCCCTGACGCGACCGCCACCAGGACGATGCCGCCGAGGAGCGTCGCGAGCTGGGCGGCGAAACCCGACACGGGCGGCACGACGGCGAGCACGATCTGCATACTCGTGCCGACGAGGAGGATGTTGGCGATCGTGCCGATGCCCGGCTTCTGGCGGAGGGGGATCCAGAGCAGCAGCACGAAGAATCCCACGATGTTGGTGATCCAGCCGATGCCGATGCCCGTGCGCACGGACAGGCCCTGCGCGAAGACGGTCCAGGGATCGACGCCCAGTCCGGCTTCGACGGTGAGCGCGCAACCGGCTCCGTAGAGGAAGAGACCGACGAGCAATTGGACGATTCGGCGTGGCATGAGGTCCATCCAATCTCATGATTGGCCCGTTGACTGCAGTCCAATATGAGTACGCTGGCCTTATGGACTCCCGCATTTCCGCGCGCGCCCTCGCCGCGGCCCTTGGCGGCTGGCGCACGCGCGAGCCGGCGTACGAAGCGCTGGCCGACGGCATCCGACTGCTCTGTCTCGACAACAGGCTCGCGCCGCGCACGGCGCTGCCGGCCGAGCGAGAGTTCGCTGCCGCGCTGCACGTGAGCCGCAGCACCGTCGCCGCCGCCTACCGGAGCCTGCGCGAGACCGAGCACATCGCGAGTCTGCGCGGATCGGGCAGCGTCACTCTCCCGCTCGGGCGCCGAGATCCGGGACGCGCCGACGCCGGGGAGGGGATGATCGACCTTCAGCAGGCGAGCCCACCCGCCTGGCCGGGGCTGGCGGGAATCATGGCCGAGACCGCCGGCGGCGCATCTGCGCTGGTCTCGCGCGTGGGATACGACGTTCTGGGTCGGATCGAGCTGCGTGAAGCGATCGCCGAGCGGTACACCGCGCGGGGGGTTCCGACGCATCCGGACGAGGTGCTCGTCACGACCGGGGCACAGAGCGCGATCCACCTCGTGTCGACACTGCTCATCGGGCGAGGAGACCGCGTGCTCGTGGAGACGCCGACATATCCGCACGCGGCGGACGCGCTGCGCCGGGCTGGGGCCCGTCTCGTGGGAGTGCCAGTGACCACCGAGGAAGGCTGGGATCTCGATCGGGCCGAGCAGGCGTTCGCCCGGACTCTCCCGGTGATGGCGTACCTGATGCCCGACTTCCAGAATCCGACGGGCCGGAGCATGAGCGTCCAGGAGCGCGAGGTGATGCTCGCCGCAGGGGAGCGGTCGGGGTCCGTGCTGGTCCTCGACGAGACGACCGCGGATCTCGACATCGACCGCGGATGTTTCGCGCCGGGCTTCGCGGCATCCGAGCCCGGCACAGTGGTGCGGATCGGTTCCCTGGGCAAGACGGTGTGGGGTGGGCTGCGGATCGGGTGGGTGCGCGCCGACGGGGATCTCATCCGCAGGCTCGTGGCGGCGCGACCTGCGCACGACCTCGGCACCCCCGAGTTCGAGCAGGCCATCGCCACCCGCCTCCTGTCGCAGTTCGACGACATCGTCGTCCAGCGTTCGGAGTTGCTGCGCTCGGGACGCGACGCGCTCGTACGGGCGCTGCGGGAGCGGTTGCCCGCGTGGGATCTGCCGGATGCTCACGGCGGCGTCTCCCTCTGGATCGAGCTCGGCGCCCCACTCAGCTCGGCCCTGGTCATCGAATCCCGATCACGAGGTGTGCTGCTGAGTGCGGGACCGCGCTTCTCCGTCGATGGTGGGCATGAACGACACCTCCGGGTGCCCTTCACCGCACCCCCCGAGGAGATGGTGCGCGCCGCGGAAGTGCTCGCGGACGCCTGGTCGTCGGTGCGGGCGGGCGCGCCATCGACGACCGTGGAGCAGGTCGGCGCGGTCATCTGAGACCACGGTGGAGATCCTGGCCAGGCGTGTCTCAGCGGGCGGACATCAGGCTTTCGACCGCATCGTCAGCGCTCCAGAAATCGCCGAGATCGCGGAAGGCATGAGTCGCTGGGTTGTAGCGTCGCGCACGGAATCGGATGCCGCCCGCCTGGGTGACCGTCTGGAGATGACCGATCACGCGCCCACCCGGCTCCAACACCCGCCAGAGGGCGGGCGCCGCGGCGACGAGACGCATACGGGTGCGCGGGGCGAGGAGCGGCGTGCCCGATGTGCGGGCTCCGATGACAGCTGACATGTTGCCTCCCTGTCATTCGAACATATATCCGGGCTCCGACATTCCGCCTCCGGGGTTCTTCCGGCGTTTCCTCCCCAGCGGCTCAGGTGTGACCGCTGTCCACAGATCGCTCGTCCGCTGCGCGCCGAAGACCCGAACGCGGCGAGGCTGAGTCCACTGCCGGCGTCCTCGGGCACGGGGCGCCGGCAGTACCGGGGACGGTCCTCGGGACGACAGGAAGGATGAGTCATGAGCGACACAGGCGACACGATCACGATCACCGGCAACGTGGCGACACCACCCGAACTGAAGCAGACACCGACCGGCGTCGCGATCGTCACGTTCCGGGTGGCGAGCGGTCAGCGGCGGTATAGCCGGGAAGCCGGAGGATGGACCGATGCCGGAACGAACTGGTACACCGTCTCGGTGTTCCGCACGCTGGCCGAGCACGCCTACCGATCGCTCCAGAAGGGCGATCGCGTGATCCTCACGGGTCGCCTGCGACTGCGCGAATGGGATAACGGCACCCGCCGGGGCACGGCCATCGAGATCGACGTCGACGCGATCGGGCACGATCTGCGCTGGGGGACGACGACGTTCCAGAAGGACTCGCGGGCCACGACGACCGACAGATCGCAGACCTGGTCGACGGAGCCTGCCGGCGACGTCTGGGCGGCGCCCGGCGTCGACGGAGCGCACGAGTCCGGAGAGGAGGAAGAAGTCGTGAAGCCCGTGCTCGTGGCAGTCGGATCTGGTTCCGACACCGCTGGTGTCGATGTGGAGACGCCGTTCTGAGGCGTTCAGCATGCGCGGGGCCGGCGGCCTAAACTCTCCCCGTGGCCCGAGACCTCCCGCCCCGCGCTCGCTCCGACGTCCGTTCGATGCGCGCCCCACGGGTGATCGCCGTCATCGCGCTCGTCGGCGCGCTCACCGCCTGTAGCCCTGACGGACCGGAGCCGACGCCGGCGCCCACGATCACGACCGCGGAAAGTGCACCGAGCCCGAGCGGTACGCCGACTGCGCCGGCCGCACCCACGCTCGTGCCTGACGGCACGGCAGAGGACAACCTCCCGCTGTTCTCGTCGGTCACCGCTGCCGTGTGGGCGACCGATGCCCGCGTCACCGGGCGCGCGTACGTCGATGCGCTCACGGCGGCGGGGTTCGACAAGGCCGCGATGCAGGTCACGCAGGACACGTCGACGGTGGGCAATCCCGCCGAGAGCATCCAGTTCTCGGTGCGCTGGAACGATCAGTGCCTCATCGGCCAGGTCGGCCCCGCGACGGGGGATCCCGTCACTGTCGTGGTTCCGGTACTCGCGGAGGGAAACTGCCTCGTGGGGCAGACCCGCCCGATCGACTGGTGAGCTCGGACCACCCGACGCGCCGTGGCGGATGCGGGACGCGCTCACGCCGCTCGCCGCGCCGCCCGGTAGGCTGGGACGCTGACGTCTGAAGTCCAAGGAGAGCAGAAACCCGCATGGCTGAGTACATCTACTCGATGGTCCGAGCCCGTAAGGCCGTCGGCGAGAAACTGATCCTCGACGACGTCACGATGGCGTTCCTCCCTGGCGCGAAGATCGGCATGGTGGGCCCGAACGGCGCCGGAAAGTCGACGATCCTCAAGATCATGGCCGGTCTCGACACCCCTTCGAACGGCGAGGCGAAGCTCAGCCCGGGCTTCACCGTCGGAATCCTCATGCAGGAGCCGGAGCTCGACGAGACCAAGACGGTTCTCGAGAACATCCAGGACGGCATCGCCATCAAGGCCAAGGTCGACCGGTTCAACGAGATCTCCGGCCTCATGGCCGACCCCGACGCCGACTTCGACGCGCTGCTCGCGGAGATGGGCGTCCTCCAGGAGGAGATCGACGCCGCCGACGCGTGGGACCTCGACTCCCAGCTGGAGCAGGCGATGGACGCTCTGCGCACTCCGCAGGGCGACGCGCAGATCGGGCCGCTCTCGGGTGGTGAGAAGCGCCGCGTCGCCCTCACCAAGCTCCTGCTGCAGAAGCCCGACCTGCTGCTCCTCGACGAGCCCACCAACCACCTCGACGCAGAGAGCGTGCTCTGGCTCGAGCAGCACCTGCAGAAGTACCCCGGCGCGGTGATCGCCATCACGCACGACCGGTACTTCCTCGACAACGTGGCCGAGTGGATCGCCGAGGTCGACCGCGGCCGCCTCATCGGATATGAGGGCAACTACTCGACCTACCTCGAGAAGAAGGCGGAGCGTCTGGCGATCCAGGGCAAGAAGGACGCCAAGCTCGCCAAGCGCCTCGCCGAGGAGCTGGACTGGGTCCGCTCGAACCAGAAGGGGCGCCAGGCCAAGTCCAAGGCTCGACTCGCCCGCTACGAGGAGATGGCGGCCGAGGCCGACCGGACCCGCAAACTCGACTTCGAGGAGATCACGATCCCGCCGGGTCCGCGCCTGGGCAGCGTCGTGATCGAGGCGAAGAAGCTGCAGAAGGGCTTCGACGGCCGGTCGCTGATCGACGGGCTGAGCTTCACGCTCCCGCCGAACGGCATCGTCGGCGTGATCGGCCCGAACGGTGTCGGCAAGACCACGCTCTTCAAGACCATCGTCGGCCTCGAGTCCCTCGATGGCGGTGACCTCAAGATCGGCGAGACGGTCAAGATCAGCTACGTCGACCAGTCGCGCGCGAGCATCGACCCGCAGAAGAGCCTGTGGGAGGTCGTCTCGGACGGGCTCGACATCATCACGGTCGGCAAGACCGAGATCCCCTCGCGCGCGTACGTGTCGAAGTTCGGTTTCAAGGGACCGGACCAGCAGAAGAAGGCCGGCGTGCTCTCCGGTGGTGAGCGCAATCGCCTCAACCTCGCGCTGACGCTCAAGGAGGGCGGCAACCTGCTGCTCCTCGACGAGCCCACCAACGACCTCGATGTCGAGACGCTCCAGTCGCTGGAGAACGCGCTGCTCGAGTTCCCCGGCTGCGCGGTGGTCATCACGCACGACCGCTGGTTCCTCGATCGAATCGCGACCCACATCCTCGCGTATGAGGGCACCGACGAGAACCCCGACCGGTGGTACTGGTTCGAGGGCAACTTCGAGGCGTACGAGGCGAACAAGATCGAACGCCTCGGAGCGGAGGCGGCGCGTCCGCACCGCACCGCGTACCGCAAGCTCACGCGTGACTGAGACGGGCGACGGGGCGGTCGCAGCAGCCGCGGAAGGCGACCGCCGCCTGCACATTCCCATCCACCTGAGATGGGGAGACCTCGACGCGTTCAACCACGTCAACAACACGTCGATGCTCAAGCTCCTCGAAGAGGCGCGCGTCCGGGCGTTCTGGCTGCCCGAGCCCGGCGAGGATGCGCCGGCCACGGCAGTGCTCGACTCGAGCATCTTCAGCGGGATGTTGACGCTCATCGCCCGTCAGGAGATCGAATACCTGGCCCCGGTGCCGTACCAGCGGCATCCGCTCGATGTGCAGATGTGGTTCGGGAAACTGGGCGGGTCGAGCATCGAAGTCTGCTACGAGGTGTACAGCCCGGTCGAGTCTGCGGCAGGGGGGCGAACCCTGTACGCACGCGCCACCACCGTGATCGTGAAGGTCGACGCCGAGACCGGTCGTCCGCTTAGACTCACCAGCGAGGAGCGCGCGGCGTGGGCGCCCTACGTCGGCGAGCCGATCGACTACGCCCACCGTCGCTGAACCCGCCCACCGGCGCCATTCAGCCGGCGTCGTCGCCTGCACCGGGGACGCGGATCATGATCTCCTGCGCCACACTGGCCATCAGCGTCCCGTCTGCGGCATAGATCCGCCCTGACGCGAGGCCGCGGCCACCGCGGGCGCTCGGTGATTCCTGGACGTACAGCATCCATTCGTCGACGCGTCCGAAGCGATGCCACCACATCGCGTGGTCGAGGCTCGCGACCTTCAGTCCAGGCGTCGCCCATGAGACGCCGTGGGCTCGGAGGATGGACTCCTGGATCGTCAGGTCGCTGAGGTATGCGAGCGCGGCCCGGTGGACCGCTGCGTCGTCCGGGATCGGTCGGCGCGCGCGCATCCAAACCGCCTGGTGCGGTGCCTTCTCGGCGTCGGCGGTGAGGTAGATGGGCGATGGTATGTGCCGCAGATCCACCGGCCGGTCGGTGAAGAGCCGCTTCGACATCGGGTGGAGGCCCCCGAGGTGCGCCTCGATGTCGGGAAGGTCCTCCGGCGCAGGAACCCCTTCGGGCATGACCGCCTGATGGTCCAGTCCAGGGTCCTCGTCTTGGAACGACGCGATCATCGAGAAGATCGGGACGCCTTCCTGGAACGCCTGCGTGCGCCGGGTCGAGAACGAGCGTCCGTCGTGGATGCGATCGACGGAGAAGGTGATGCCCTTCGCAGAGTCGCCCGGACGCAGGAAGTAGCCGTGCATCGAGTGCACGATCCGCTCCTCCGGGATCGTGCGCGACGCCGCGACGATCGACTGCGCGAGCACCTGCCCGCCGTACACGCGACCGAGCGGCATCGACTGCGATCTGCCGGTGAAGATGTCTTCCGTGGTGCGCGCGTCGGACGCGCTCAGATCGATGACCGACAGCATCGACGCGACCGGGTCCTTCTCCGGCGCCGTCTCGGCGTTCGGCTCGGCATCCACGGGTGCTCCTCTCCCGGGGCGGCGGCCGCCCGTAGGTCCGCTTGGTAGCTTAGAGGGCGATGTCACCGCGCCTCTTGCTCGCCGATCCCGAGTCCGCCGCCGACGCCCTCACCTTCGCGGGTAGGGCAGCGCGCTTCACCGTCGAGGGCGTCCGGCTGCAGGCGTCGGGCGGGGTCCTGGCCATGACCGCCGCCCCGCTGGCGCCGCGTGGCTTCGGTGATCCGACGCCGACCGTCCTCGCGCTCCGCTCGCTCGGCGCAGACCCTGAGCTCGTGTGCGACCTCGTGGTCGAGGCATCCGCTCTGTCCGCCACGACCGACGATCCGCGAGCTCTCATGCTCCCCGAGACCGCCCTGTCGCCCGCGTGGGCCGGGATCACCCCGCCGCGCAGCGGCTGGGATGCACGGCCCGGCCTGGAGGCGTCGACCCTCGCGGCCAAGGCGCAGGGCGGGATCGCCCGCGTCGCCGACGCGGTGCCGACAGATGCCGGTGAGGACGTGGTGCGCACGGTCCGCGCCGCGGTGTGGGGCGCGCCCGACGAAGAGCTGGGAGGCCTCCCGCTCGGCGTCGCGTTCGCGGCACTGAGCCTCGGCTTCATCAGCGGCAGCGAGACCGCCCGGGTGTTCGCGAGCGGGCCGTGGACCCGTGTCAGCCTGTCCCGAGGGCACGTTCTGGTTCGCGGTCCGGTGGCGACCGGCCTCACGCCCGTCCGGCGCACGGGATCACCGGCGAACTGAGTCGGCGGCCGGATCGAGCGGACGATGAACGAACCCGTCCTAAACGGCCGTGGCCGCCGCGCGCCCGGCGATCCGTCCCGAGAAGAGGCATCCGCCCACGAACGTTCCCTCGAGTGCGCGATAGCCGTGGACGCCACCACCGCCGAAACCGCTCGCTTCGCCCGCGGCGTACAGTCCCGCTACGGGCTCGCCCCCGGCGCCGAGCGCGCGTCCTGACAGGTCGGTCTCGATGCCACCGAGGGACTTTCGGGTGAGCACGCGCAGCTTCACGGCGATGAGCGGACCCGACTTCGGGTCGAGGATCCGGTGCGGGCTCGCAGTGCGGATGAGCCGATCGCCGCGGAACGCGCGCGCTGAGCGCAGCATGGCGATCTGAGCGTCCTTGGTGAAGTCGTTGTCGATCTCCCGGTCGCGGGACTCGACCTCGAACCGCACCCGGTCGGCGTCGAGAACGTCGCCGCCGGGCAGCGCCTGCATGCCCGCGATCAGGTCGTCGAGGCTGTCGCGCACGACGAAGTCGGCGCCGCGATCCATGAAGGCCTGCACGGGACCGGCGGCGCCCTTGCCCAGGCGAGACTTCGCGAGGAGCGTGATGTCCTTCCCGGTGAGGTCGGGGTTCTGCTCACTGCCCGAGAGCGTGAACTCCTTCTCGATGATCTTCTGCGACAGCACGAACCAGGAGTGGTCGTGGCCGGTCGCCCGCAGGTGCGCGAGCGTGCCGAGCGTGTCGAAGCCGGGGAACAGGGGCACCGGCAGCCGGCTGCCGGTCGCGTCGAGCCACACCGACGAGGGACCGGGGAGGATGCGGATGCCGTGATCCGGCCAGATCGGATCCCAGTTCTGGATCCCCTCGACGTAGTGCCACATGCGGTCGCCATTGATCAGCCGGGCACCGGCCGCCGCCGACACCGGCTGCATCGACCCGTCCACGTAGGCGGGCACGCCCGTCACCATCGTTGCCGGGGGAGTGCCGAGGCGCTCCGGCCACCACTGACGCACGAGGTCATGGTTGCCGCCGATTCCCCCCGACGACACGATCGTCGCGGCTGCGGTGACGGTGAACGTGTCGACCGCCTCCCGCGAGCTCGCGACGCCGCGTGCGGCTCCGGAGGGCGCCAGGACGTCGCCGGCCGCGCCCGTGACGACACCGCGGTCGACGGTGAGCGACGTGACCCGGTGACGGGGCAGGATCGTCACGCGCCCGTTGGCTTCACCGTCCTCCACCGCGGCCTGGAACGGTGCGACGATCCCCGGGCCGGTTCCCCATGTGATGTGGAAGCGCGGCACCGAGTTACCCGGTCCGGTCGCGGTGTACCCGCCGCGCTCCGCCCAGCCGACGATCGGGAAGAAGCCGACGCCCTTCTCGCGCAGCCATGCCCGCTTCTCCTCGTGCGCGAACTGCAGGTAGGCCTCGGCCCACCTCCGCGGCCAGAGGTCTTCGTCACGGTCGAATCCCGCGTTGCCGAACCAGTCCTGTCGCGCCAGCTCGAGCGAATCCCGGATGCCCAGCCGGCGCTGCTCGGGCGAATCGATGAAGAACAGCCCGCCGAACGACCACCACGCCTGCCCACCGAGGTTCGACCGCGGCTCCTGGTCGACGATCGTCACGCGCTTGCCCGCGGCGACCGCCTCCGCGGTGGCGACGAGGCCCGCGAGCCCCCATCCGATGACGAGGATGTCGGTGTGGTGGGAGGGCATGTCGACTCCTTCGTCGGCGGCGGGTGGAACCGTGTCGGCTGACTCAGCGGGCGGGGTCGGGGTCGGCCGGCGGTGCCGCCGTGATGGGGAGGGATGCTGCAGCCCGGGGGCCTGCGGCGGGTCCGATGCCCGCGGGCTCGAAGGTATTCACCATGGCATACGCGGCGCGCTGGAGGTAATCCCAGAGCGTCGCCTCGTGGAGCGGCGGGAGGTGGAGCTCGTCCACAGCGACGCGCATGTGCCCGAGCCACCGGTCGCGCGCGTCGGGGTCGACGTGGAACGCCGCGTGCCGCATGCGCAGCCGGGGGTGGCCCCGCTCCTGGCTGTACGTCGTCGGACCGCCCCAGTACTGCTCGAGGAACAGCGTGAGGCGCTCTCTCGCGGGTCCCAGGTCCTCCTCGGGATACATGGGCTTCAGCACCTCGTCGGCGGCGACGCCGCGGTAGAACACGTCGACGAGCCGCACGAACGTGTCGTGACCGCCGACCTCGTCGAAGAAGCTCAGCGGGCTGGCCGGGTCGGTCATGGAGTTCCTCCGGTGGTCGTGCCGGATTCGTCGCCCGCAGGCGCTGCCGACGGTTTCTTGGGGGTTCGCTTCGGCTTCCACACCGCGCGCTCGGGCGCGGAGGCGACAGGCGTGGGCTTCGTCTTCGGCGGGTTGGCACCGCGCACGCGCTGGGCACCCTCGAGCCCGCTCGGCATGACCGCGGCGAGGGCTGGGAGCGTGATCCCCATCTCGTCGATGGCGTGCTTGAGGCGCATTCGCAGCTCGCGGGCGACGTCGTCCTTGGCGTTCGCGCGCGTCTTCATGACCAGACGGATCACGAGCGCATCTCCCGAGATCGACTCGAGGCCCCACACCTCGGGCTGCTCGAGGATGCGTGTGCGCCACTTCGGATCCTTCGCGAGCGCCTTCGCGGTGTCGAGCATCACCCTCTCGACCTCGCTGATGTCGGAGTCGGTCGCCACCGAGAGGTCGAGGATGACTCGCGACCAGCCCTGCGACAGGTTGCCGATGCGCAGGATCTCGCCGTTGCGCACGTACCAGAGGGTGCCGTTGACGTCGCGCACGTGCGTGACGCGGACGCTCACATACTCGACGATGCCGGTCGCCAGGCCGAGGTCGACCACGTCGCCGATCCCCACCTGGTCCTCGGCGACGATGAAGATGCCGTTGAGCACGTCCTTCACGATGTTCTGCGCACCGAAGCCGAGGCCTGCGCCGATGGCGGCGGTCAGGAGCGTGAGCGAGCCGAGCGCGGTCGGCGCCAGCACGTTGATGATCAGCAGCAGAGCGATGATCACGACGGTCACGTTGACGATGTTGCTGAGGATCGACCCGAGGGTGCGCGTGCGCTGGACGAGCCGCACCGACGCCAGAGGCGACCTCTCGAGCGCCTGGGTGTCGTCGACGTTCGCTTTGTTCTTGGCTCCGTTGACGATGCGCCCGACGACGCGGTGGATGACGAAGCGCAGGATCCACACGACGAGCACCGCGCCGACGATGATGCCGGCCACCGACAGGAGGTTCCAGCCTGCCTTGACGAAGAACTCGCCGACATCCCGCCAGAGCTCGACGTCGGTGAGGTCGGGGGCTTCCGGGGCGGGAGTGGATTGGACGGGCACGCGGATCATCGTCACGATCCTAACGACGTCCAGCTGCGCTCAGCCTGGGCGGCGCTCAGGGTGTGGGTGACTCGTCACCAGCGGAAGGCAGGGGCGCAGACGCATCCACGAGTCGGTGCCGGTGGGCGAGGATCACCGCGTGCACGCGGTCGCGTGCCCTGATCTTGGCCAGCACCCGGCCGACATGCGTCTTCACGGTGGATTCGCTCAGGAACAGGTGGCGCGCGATCTCGGCGTTGTTCATCCCCTGGGCGATCGCGATGAAGACGTCCTTCTCGCGTTCGGTGAGTTCCGTCGTCGGGTCGTCCGCGGATGAGGCATGCGGTGCCGCCGCCCGGGGCGCCGCATGGAGCCTGTCGATGAGTCGCCGTGTGACCGAGGGCGCCAGCACCGCGTCGCCGCGATGCACCGCGCGGATCGCGGCGGTCAGCTCGGAGCGCTGCGCATCCTTCAGGAGGAACCCGCTCGCGCCGGCATCGAGGGCGCCCAGCGCGTACTCGTCGAGGTCGAACGTGGTCAGGGCGAGCACGCGCGTCTGCGGGTGAGCGGCGACGATCGATCGGGTGGCGGCAATGCCGTCGGTACGCGGCATCCGTATGTCCATCAGCACGATGTCGGGGGCGTGCGCGGCGGCGGCGCGCACCGCCTCGTCGCCGTCGGCCGCTTCGCCCACGACGGCGACGTCCGGCTCCGCCTCGAGCACGAGGCGGAAACCGAGCCGGATCAGCTCCTGATCGTCGACCAGGAGGACGCGGATGGGGGTGGTCATGGTCCGTTCTCCTCCACTGCGGTCGTCGCACTCGCGTGCGCCGGCAGGGGCAGCGAGGCCTGCACCGCCCACCGCCTGCCGTCGACCGCTCCGGCCTCCAGCGTCCCTCCCACGTGCGCCGCGCGCTCGCGGAGTCCGGGAAGACCGAACCCGGCGCGCGCCGGCGGGTCCGCAGCATCCGTGCGCGGTCGCACCCCGTCGTTGACGATGGTGAGGTCGACGGTGTCTGCCCGAGCGGTGATCCGCACCTCGATCGCGGCCGCGAGCGGTGCGTGCCGCATCGCGTTGGTGAGCGACTCCTGCACGATGCGCGCCACCGCGAACCGCACTTCCGCCGGCAAGCCGTCGAGGCGACCCTCCACCTGCAGCACGACGGGGAACCCCGCCCGCTGGGCGGATTCGACCGCATCGGCGACGGACGCCGACTCTATCGGCGCGAGCGGCGCGTCGGGGGAGAGATCGGGGTCGCGCAGCACCCCGAGCATCGCGCGCATCTCGGTCAGCGCACCCCGAGCCGTGGCGGCGATCTGCTCGGTGGCAGCGCGGGCGCGCGTGATGTCGGATGTCGCGGTCGCCCCCTCCGCGAGGGCGACGACGACGGTCAGGTTGTGCGAGACGATGTCGTGCATCTCGCGCGCGATGCGCGTCCGCTCGGCCGCGGCGCCCAGGCGCGCCTGCTGGTCCCGTTCGACCAGCAGTTGCCGCGAGCGGTCGATGAGCGCTTCCAGATACCGGCGGCGGTTGCCGACGTTGATCCCGATCAGGGCGCCGATCAGCAGGGCGATCGTCGCCGATACCAGCGAGGTGAGGAGGTAGCTCCACGTCGCGGGGTCCGCGAATCCGGCGATGAGCGTGTAAACGGCCATCAGGGCGGTCACCGAGGCGAACGCGATCCAGCACGACCGCACCGATCGATAGACGGCGACCGCGTAGATCCCGAAGGCGGGAAGGACATGGGATACCGGGACCAGGCTCGGCGGCAGGATCACCAAGGGCAGGGCGGCCACGGCGAAGACGAGCAGCGGCCGAGAGCGCCGGAACAGCAGGGCGACGCACGCGCCGGTCACGACGACGATCGCGAACACGGTCTGCGCCCCCGTCGGGGGCACGGGGTATTCGGAGCGGATCGCCGCAGTGGGCACCGACAGCAGGAACGCGACGACGGTGACGATCACGTCGGCGAACCGCGGATGCCGGGCCCAGAAGCGCCGGAAGACGCCCGGAGGGCGAGGCAGCAGGAGGCCGTCGTCGGCGCCGGGGGCGGCGCCGACGACGACCTGGCTGGCGGATCGCGGCATTCGGTCGACTCTACGCGTCGCGGCCGCGCAGCACCGCCCAGCCGCCGACGAGGGGGACGAGGCCCCAGGCCGCCAGCGTCAGCAGCGGGACGGCGAGGTCCTCGGCGCCGGGGGCAGTCACCTCGGCCGCGGCGTTCATCGGGAGGTACTCTGCGAGGTCGGCGATCCAGCTCCAGCTCTCACCGAACATCGCGAACAGGCTGAACACGATCGGCAGCACGAACAGCACGCCCACGGTCACCGCGATCGCTCCGGCGCCGTTGCGCAGGATGAACCCGAACCCGAGGCCGATGAGGGTGAAGACCACCATCGAGAGAACGCCCAGCGCGAGCGGCACGATCGACTCGTCCGGCGCCGACCAGTCGATCCCCTCGGCGACCAAGGGGGCGGTCGCCGCGATCGCCACGGCATAGATCACCACTGTCGTCACCGCGATCAGCACGCCGACGACGACCGCCTTCGCGGCCACGACGGCACCGCGACGCGGCTCGGCGGTGAGCGTGGAGCGGATCATCCCCGTCGAGTACTCGCCGGTGATGACGATCGCGCCGAGAATGCCGGCGACGAGCATCGTGAACTGCGTGGGCGAGAGGATCGCGCTGACCGCGGGAAAGCCGCCACCGAACTGGGCGGAGGCAGAGGCGATCATCATCGAGATGCCGATGGAAAGCAGGGCGGTGATCCCGAGCGACCACCACGTCGAACGCAGCGTCGTGACCTTGATCCATTCGCTGTGCAGCAGATGGACGAAGCTCAGCCGGTGCGGCGAGGCGGGGCGGGCGCCTGCGTCGGCACGCGTGGCGGGGGCGAGGGCGGTCATGCGATCTCCTTCGAGGTGTACTCGACGGCGTCGCCGGTGAGGGCGAGGTAGGCGTCTTCCAGCGATCCGGTGCGAGAGGTGAGCTCGTGGACGGCGATGCCGAGCGAGGCGGCCAGATCTCCGATGGATGCGGCGGTGACGCCGGAGATCTCGGCGACGCCGGGTGCCGACGCGGTGACGGTGACATCGGGCCCCGCGAGGGCGGCGACGAGCTCAGCCACGCGGGGCGAGCGCACCATGACGTTGTTGGTGGTCCAGGCCTGGACGAGCTCCGACAGCTCGGCATCCGCGAGCACCTCACCACGACCGAGGACGATCACGTGATCGGCGGTCTGCGCCATCTCGCTCATGAGATGGCTGGAGAGGAGCACGGTGCGCCCCTCCGCCGCGAGGTGCCGCACGAACTGGCGCACCCACCTCACGCCTTCGGGGTCGAGACCGTTCACCGGCTCGTCGAGGATGAGGGTGCGCGGGTCTCCGAGCAGCGCAGCGGCGATGCCGAGCCGCTGACCCATTCCGAGCGAGAACTTGCCCGCCCGCTTGCCAGCGACCGACTGGATGCCGGTGAGCTCGATCACCTCGTCGACGCGGGCGCGGCCGATCCCGTGCGTCGCCGCCATCGCCCGAAGGTGGGCGCGCGCCGAGCGGCCGGTGTGCACCGCCTTGGCGTCGAGCAGCACGCCGACCTCGGTCAGCGGTGAGCGCAGGCGCGCATAATTCTGACCCGCGACGGTCACGGTGCCGGACGTGGGCCGGTCGAGGCCGACGATCATCCGCATCGTGGTCGACTTGCCGGCTCCGTTCGGGCCGAGGAACCCGGTGACCTTCCCCGCCTGTACGGTGAACGACACATCGGACACCGCTGTTCTGTCTCCGAAGCGCTTCGTGAGCTGTTCTGCAACGATCATGCCCACCACGCTATGAGTCAGCTGCGCCCGAGCGCGTCAGCCTTCGGGATGAAACACGGGCGACCGAGTGGTACCACGGTGCCGGAAACGACGGATGCCTCGACCCTGGCCGGGTCGAGGCATCCGTCGCGGCCGATCACTGAGCGTCGCGGTCCTGCACGGAGAGCGCGCGCTCGACGCCGGCGAGGTTCTCGGCGACCAGGCGGCGCAGGGCCGGAGCCGCATCGGCGTTCGCCTCGAGCCACGCGCGCGTGGCGTCGCGGAGCGCGACGTCGGCGAGCGGAGCGGGGTAGAGGCCGACGATGAGGTACTGCGCGATCTGGTAGGTGCGCGAGTCCCAGATGGGCAGCAGCGACTCGAAGTAGCGCGCGACGAAGCCGCCGAGGAGGTCGCGGCCCGCCGGGTGCACGAACCCGAGCGCCGCAGCGCGGACGATGGTGTTCGGCTGGTCATCGCTGTCGACGAGCGACGACCACGCGGCAGCCTTCGCCTCGACCGACGGCAGTGCCGCCTTGGCCTGCGCCGCGAACTCGCCGCCCTTGGCGGTGTTGTCGGCGTCGAGGGCCTCGTCGATGTCGGCCGCCGTGACGACGCCGCCCGCGGCGAGCGACACCAGCAGCTGCCACGACAGGTCGGTGTCGATCGCCAGCCCCTTGAAGGTGACCTCGCCATCGCGGACCTGACGGACCTTCTCCCACTGGCCGGGGGTCGATGCGGCCGAGGCGAACGCGGTGACGAACTGCAGCTGGCTGTCGCTTCCGGCCTCAGCCTCCTGCGCGAGGTCCCACAGCGCTTCGGCGACCTTCGCGCGGGTGACGTCGCGCTTCTCGGGCGCGACGTACGAGTTCGCCGCGAGCTGCAACTGCGCGAGGGTCGTGCGGACCGTGGTCGACTCCGTCTCGGCGCCGATGTTGCGCAGAACCAGATCCACGTAGTCGGAAGCGGATGCCTCGGCATCGCGCGTCTGGTCCCACGCGGCACCCCAGACCAGCGAACGGGCGAGCGGGTCGCTGATCTTGCCCAGGTGGTCGATGGCCGTCTCGAGCGACCGGTCGTCGAGGCGGATCTTCGCGTACGCGAGGTCTTCGTCGTTCAGGAGCACGAGAGCGGGACGCTTCAGACCCTTCAGCTCGGGCACCTCGGTGAGGTCGCCGTCCACGTCGAGCTCGACGTGGTGCACGCGTACGAGCACACCGCCGTCGAGGTCGTAGAAGCCGACGCCGAGGCGGTGCGGCCGGATCGTGGGGTAGTCGGCGGGCGCCGTCTGCACGATCGCGAAGCGCGTGATGGCGCCGTCGACATCCGTCACGATCTCGGGCGACAGGGTGTTCACGCCCGCCGTCTCGAGCCACTTCTTCGACCACGTCGACAGCTCACGGCCGCTGGTGACCTCGAGCTCGGTGAGCAGGTCCGAAAGCTCGGTGTTCGACCACTCGTGCTTCTTGAAGTAGGCGGCGACGCCAGCGAAGAACGCCTCGATGCCGACCCACGCGGCGAGCTGCTTGAGCACCGAGCCGCCCTTGGCGTACGTGATGCCGTCGAAGTTGACCTGGACGTCCTCGAGGTCGTTGATCTGCGCGACGACGGGGTGTGTCGAGGGGAGCTGGTCCTGGCGGTACGCCCAGGTCTTCTCCATCGCGTTGAACGTGGTCCACGCCTCGGTCCACTCGGTGGCCTCGGCGGTGGCGATCGTCGACGCCCACTCGGCGAACGACTCGTTGAGCCACAGGTCGTTCCACCACTTCATCGTGACGAGGTCACCGAACCACATGTGGGCGAGCTCGTGCAGGATCGTGACGACGCGGCGCTCCTTGACGGCATCCGTCACCTTCGAGCGGAAGACGTACGTCTCGGTGAAGGTGACCGCGCCCGCGTTCTCCATCGCACCCGCGTTGAATTCCGGCACGAAGAGCTGGTCGTACTTGGCGAACGGGTAGGCGTAGTCGAACTTCTCCTCGAAGTACGTGAAGCCCTGGCGCGTCTTGTCGAAGATGTAGTCGGCGTCGAGGAACTGCCAGAGGCTCTTGCGGCCGTAGACCCCGAGCGGAATGACCCGGCCCGACGCGCTGGTCAGCTCCGAGAACGTCGCCTCGTAGGGTCCTGCGATGAGGGCCGTGATGTACGACGAGATGCGCGGCGTGGGCTCGAAGCGCCAGGTCGCGGTGCCGTCACCGTGCTTCTTCGGCTCGGGGGTGGGGGAGTTCGAGACGACCTTCCACGGCTCGGGCGCCGTGACCGTGAAGGCGAACGTGGCCTTCAGGTCGGGCTGCTCGAACACCGCGAAGACGCGGCGCGAGTCGGGCACCTCGAACTGCGAGTAGAGGTACACCTCTCCGTCGACAGGGTCGACGAAACGGTGCAGGCCCTCGCCCGTGTTCGTGTACAGGCAGTCCGCGTCGATCACGAGCTCGTTGTCGGCGGCCAGGTCGTCCAGCGCGATGCGCGAGTCCGCGAACACCGTCGCGGGGTCGATCGAGCGGCCGTTGAGCGTGATCTCGCGCACCTCGCGCGCGATCAGGTCGATGAACGTCGAGGCACCGGGCGTCGCGGTGAAGCGGACGACGGAGCGGGATCCGAAGACCTCGGCGCCCTTCGTCACGTCGAGAGCGACTTCGTACGACTGCGTGTCGACGATCGCGCGGCGCTCCTGCGCCTCGATGCGGGTGAGGTTCTCTCCAGGCACTGCTGTGGCTCCCATGGGTGAGGATGACGGAGGTGGTCGATCGGCTCGTCGCGCGAGCGTTCGATCCGGCGGCCGCCACCAGCGCTGCTGGCACCGATGACAACCGTCCCAGCCTATGTGGTGCGGGTGCTGGATTGTCGTCGGACATGGCTGCGGGCGTGCTCCATCGCCGAGGGGAGATCGGCGAACAGGTGGTTCTGATGACGGAGCGAGCCGAGCACGCCGACGGTTCGGAAGAGTTCCTCGTGTCCGGGTTGGACGCCCTTGATGAGCACGGTGACGCCTCGACGCTCCATGGTCTGCACGATCTCGGTGAGCACACGCGCACCGGTCGCGTCGACCAGTTCGAGCCGGGACATGCGCAGGATCACCACCGAGATGCCCGTGAGACCGGTCACCGCGTCGAACACCCGGTCCGCCGCCGCGAAGAAGAGCGGACCGTCCACACGCACGATCGCGATGTGCACGTCTTCCGCCGCCGGTTCGCCCGAGGGCGGTTCGCGGTGCACCGACGTCGCCCGCGAGATGTTGCGCAACGCGAAGAACCCCGCGCAGGCGACCCCGATCACGACGGCGACGATGAGATCGAACGACACGGTCACGACGGCCGTGAGGAGGAACGCGGCGGCGTCCGAGCGCGTGGAGCCCAGAATCGAACGGACGGTCGCGAGGTGGACCATGCGCACCGCGGTGAGCATCAGCACGCCGGCGAGCGCCGCCAACGGGATCGCGCTCACCGGACCCGCGGCGACCACGACGAACCCGAGCAGCACGGCGGCGTGCACGATTGCCGCCAGCCGCGAGCGTCCGCCTGAGCGAACGTTGACCGCGGTGCGTGCGATCGCGCCGGTGGCCGGCATACCTGCGAACAGTCCGGAGCCGATGGACGCGATCCCTTGACCGACCAGCTCGCGATCGGGGTCGTAGCTGCCGGTGTCGGCGAGCGAGGCGGCGACGCGCGCCGAGAGCAGCGACTCGATGGCCGCCAGGGCGGCCACCGTCACCGCGGGCAGCGCCAGAGCCCCGAGTTCGGCGGGGTCGAGTGACGCAAGCACGGGTGCGGGCAGCGTCGCGGGGAGCGGACCGATCACTGCCAGCGGATCGGGCACCACCAGGGCGAGCAGCGTGACGACGGCGATCCCGATCAGCGATCCTGGGATCGCGGGATGGATGCGCGGAGCCGCGAGCATGCAGGCGACCACCGTGCCGGCGGCCGCGAGCGCCCACGGCACATAGGCCCAGTCGGCCTCCGCGATCGCCTGCGCCGCTGCGATGACCGCGTGAGAGCTGTGCTCGCCCGCGGGGCTGAGCGTCGGCGAGACGAGCAGGGGCACCTGCTGCAGGAAGATGATCACGGCGATGCCGAGGGTGAATCCCTCGATGACGGGCCAGGGGATGATCGACACCGCGCGGCCGAGTCGCAGCAGTCCGGCGACGAGCACGAGGATCCCGGCGAGCATGCTGACGACCGCGACCGCGCCTGGTCCCTGTGAGGCGACGATGGGCACGAGGACGACGACCATCGCGCCCGTCGGCCCCGACACCTGCACATGTGATCCGCCGAAGACGGCCGCGAGCACACCCGCGACGATCGCGGTCACGAGCCCTGCCTCCGCTGTCAGCCCCGAACTCACCCCGAACCCGAGCGCGAGGGGGAGGGCGACGATCCCGACCGTGACCCCGGCGACGAGGTCCGCCCGCCACGTCCGGCGCAGTCCGCGATAGTCCTCGGGCGAGGGGAGAAGATTCCGCGCGTACGCAAACGCACGGCGCGTCCGGCTCGCCCGTGCGGCGGCATCCTTCCCGCTCATCGCGTGGGGAGCGCCGGGAGCGAGTCCGCGCCGGCGAGAAGGTCTCGATCGGACGACAGGACGTCGAGCAGCAGCGCGCGCGCAACGGCGAGCAGCTCGGCCACCTTGGCGTCGGCGAGCCGGTAGTACACATGGCTCGCGCGCCGCTCGGAGGCGACCAGGCGGTGCCGGCGCAGCACGGCGAGATGCTGGGAGAGGTGGGATGCCTCGAGGCCGGTCTCCGTCTGGAGCTCGGCCACGCTCAGCTCGTCGGCGGCCGAGAGCAGCTCCAGGATGCGGATCCGGAACGGGTGCGACAGCCCCTTGAAGAGGCCGGCCTTGACTTCGTACAGCGGTCGCTGCGCTCGTGTTAATGGCATGATGAAATCATCATATCGCCGGATCCGGCGGCGACGCGATGTCAGGATGGAGGGGTGACCTCCCCCGAGCAGCACGTCGTCCCCTTCGCCTCTCCCGCCGCCGCCCCCGGCGCGTCGTACGTCGACGAGCCCGTCGCGTACGACGGCATCCTCCTCGCGGGCTTCGGCGGGCCGGAGGGCCAGGACGACGTCATCCCGTTCCTCCGTAACGTCACGCGCGGCCGCGGGATCCCTGACGAGCGCCTCGAAGAGGTCGCGCACCACTACCGTCACTTCGGCGGCGTGAGCCCGATCAACGCACAGAACCGCGCGCTCAAGACGGCTCTCGAGGCCGAACTCGGGCGCCGGGGCCTCGACCTGCCGGTGTACTGGGGCAACCGCAACTGGGCACCGTACCTCGGCGAGGCGGTGACGGATGCCGCAGCCGCCGGTCACACGAATCTGCTGGCACTCGCCACCAGCGCCTATTCGTCGTTCTCGAGCTGCCGTCAGTACCGCGAGGACTTCGCCCGTGTTCTCACCGAGACCGGACTGGCCGGCGCTGTGACGATCGACAAGGTGCGGCAGTTCTTCGACCATCCCGGCTTCGTGCAGCCCTTTGTCGACGGCGTGCGCGATGCCGTGGCCGGGTTCCTCGCCGACGGCATCGCCCCCGAGGGCGTGCGGGTGCTGTTCTCGACCCACAGCATTCCGACGGCGGATGCTGAGCGCTCCGGTCCGCGAGAGGGCGACGAGCTGCACCGCGCACTGGGCGAGGGCGGCGCGTACGCTGCACAGCACATCGCCGTCGCCGAGGTCGTCATGGCGACCGTCGCCGCCGAGATCGCCGGCGCCGACCGCGTCGCGTGGGACCTCGTCTACCAGTCGCGTTCCGGACCGCCGAGCCAGCCGTGGCTCGAGCCCGACATCAACGATGTCATCGCGGAGCTTCCGGGCGCCGGCGTGGAAGCGCTCGCGATCGTGCCGGTCGGCTTCATGAGCGACCACATGGAGGTCCTGTGGGACCTCGACACCGAGGCGATGGAGGCTGCCGCCGAGGTCGGCATCCGCGCGGTGCGCACGCCGACGCCGGGCGTCGACCCGGTCTTCGTGGCCGGCCTCGTCGACCTCGTCGAGGAGCGCCTGAACGGCACGCCCGCGGGGGAGCGGCCCCACGCGACCGACCTCGGACCCTGGTTCGACGTCTGCCGTCCCGCCTGCTGCGAGAACGTGCGCGCAGGCTTCAAGCCGGCCGCCGCGGGCATCGCGCCCTGAGCGAGCGAACTGCCTGAGCGGACCGCGTGCTGCGGCCGCAGCATCCTTCTTCCCCCTCCACCAGCCCTCTCTAGGATTGAGCCCATGCGCATCCACATCGCGACCGACCACGCCGGCCTCGAGTTCTCGACGCAGCTGCAGCACCATCTCGCGGCCGCAGGCCACGAGGTCGTCGACCACGGCCCGATCGAATACGACCCGCTCGATGACTACCCGGCGTTCTGCATCCGCGCGGCCCAGGCCGTCGTGCGCGACCAGGCCGCCGGCATCGAGGCGCTCGGCGTCGTCTTCGGCGGCTCGGGCAACGGCGAGCAGATCGCCGCGAACAAGGTCGTGGGCGTGCGCGCCGCACTCGCGTGGAGCATCGCCACGGCGGAGCTCGCTCGCGAGCACAACGACGCGAACGTCATCGCGATCGGTGCACGCCAGCACACGTTCGAAGAGGCCGCGAGCTTCATCGACCGCTTCATCGCGACGCCGTTCTCCGGCGAGGAGCGCCATGCGCGCCGCATCGCCCAGCTCGCCGCCTATGAGGAGGACGGCACCCTCGAGCCCGACCCGCGAGCTGTCGCCGGGCAGCCCGACGTCCTCGCCGCCGACGACAGCTCATTCGACCCCGAAGCCGGCTGAGCCGTGCCGGAGGGGCATTCCGTCCATCGCATCGCCCGCCAGTTCGACCGCAACTTCGTCGGCCGCTCCGTCGCGGCGTCGAGCCCGCAGGGACGCTTCGTCGAGGGCTCCGCGATCCTGAGCGGGCGCACCGCGACGTCGGTACGGGCCGTCGGCAAGCAGATGTTCCTCGAGTTCGACGACGACTGGTGGCTGCGCGTGCACCTCGGCATGTACGGTGCGTGGGACTTCGCGGGCGAGATCCTCGTGGATCCGACCATCGCATCGGCCAACGGGCGCATGGGCCAGACGAACCAGCGAGGCGCCGACCTCGATGACCCGATCCTCGACACCGCCGGCGAGAACTCGCTGACCTCGATCGGAGCCCCCCGCCGCACGCGCGTCCACGTGCGCATGTCGGAGCAGACCACCGGGCTCGCCGACGAGGGGGACGAGTGGCCGCCGCCCGTGGTCGGTCAGGTGCGGCTCCGCCTGCTCACGGAGGTGACGTGTGCCGACCTGCGCGGCCCGACGGCCTGCGAGCTGCAGACGCCGGAAGAGGTCGCCGCGACCATCGCGAAGCTCGGACCGGACCCGCTGGTCGATGACGTCGTGGAGGGGGAGGAGCGGTTCACGTCGGTCGTGCGTCGCAAGCCGACCTCCATCGGCCTGCTGCTCATGGACCAGAACGTGGTGAGCGGCATCGGCAACGTGTACCGCGCCGAGCTGCTGTTCCGGGCGCGCCAGAACCCCCACACGCCGGGGCGCGACGTCCCCGAGGAGGTCGTCCGCGACATCTGGCGGGACTGGGTGCGACTCCTGGCGATCGGCGTCGAGACCGGCCAGATGATGACGATGGACGACCTCGACCCCGAGGCGTATCGTGCGGCGATGGCCAGTCGCGACGACCGCCACTGGGTCTACCACCGCGCGGGTCTCCCGTGCCGGGTGTGCGGCACCGCGATCGTGGTCGAGGAGGCCGCGGGGCGGAAGCTCTACTGGTGCCCGTTCTGCCAGGCCTGACGGTGCCGCCGGGGCCCGAACCCGCGAATAGGCTGGGCGCATGCGTCAGAACCCGAGCTTCGCGATGTCGGATGCCGGCGAGATCCGCCGGCTCATCGAGCAGAATCCGTGGGTCACGATCGTCTCGTCGACCGACACCGGGCTGGTCGCGTCGCACTACGCCGTGCTGCTGGACAGTGACGTCCACCACGGGGATCGCGATGATCTCACGATCGTGGGGCACGTCGGCAAGCCCGACGACCTCATCCACGGTCTCGGAGAGCGTGAGCTGCTCGTGGTGGTGCAGGGCCCGCATGGATACATCTCGCCGGGGTGGTACGGCGACGTCCCCAGCGTGCCGACGTGGAACTTCGTGACGGCGCACCTGACCGGCGTCCCCGAGCTGCTGAGCCCGGAGGAGAACCTCCAGGTGCTCGAGCGCCTCGTCGCGCGCTTCGAGAGCGGCCTGCCGCAGCCGCGCCTCATGTGGGAGCCACCGAACGATCCGGAGTACGTGCGCAGGCTCGAGAAGGGCACGGTCGGCTTCCGGCTCACGCCGACCAAGGTCGTCGGCAAGCGCAAGCTGAGCCAGAACAAGCCCGATGAGACGGTCGAGACCGTCCTCGTGGAACTCGAGTCCGGCACGAGCCCCTACGCCGATCCGCGGCTGGCGGCCGAGATGCGCCGCGATCTCGAGACCCGCAAGGCCGCCCGGTGACGGCCACACGCGGCGAAGCCCTCGACGTCATCGCGAACGCGCGGCTCACCGGTTCCGACCGCACCGATCCGTTCGGCGCTGACCCGGTCGACGTGCACCTCGCCGAGGGGCTCGTGGTCGACATCGCGCCCGCGGGGGCGCTGCCGCGTCACGGGCACGTGCTGGACGCCGACGGCGGGTGGGTCATCCCCGGTCTCTGGGACCACCACGTCCACATCGTGCAGTGGGCGCTCTCCGCCCAGCGGGTCGCCCTCGGAGAGGCGGCGTCGGCGGCGCACGCGGCGGCGCTCATGGCCGTGGCCGAGGCACTGCCCGACGGACGCCGCGTGGGCACCGGCTTCCGGGACGCCTTCTGGGCCGACACGCCCGACCTCGCCCTCCTGGATGCCGCGACAGGCGAGATTCCGACCTACCTCATCAACGCCGACGTGCACAGCGTGTGGCTGAACTCGGCGGCCCTGCGCCGCGAGGGGTTCGAGCCGGACGGGTCCGGCCTCCTCCGTGAGGAGCCGGCGTTCGAGATCTCGCGCCGCCTCAACGACGTCGACGCGTCGGTGTCCGATCCGCTCGTGACGCGCATGGCGCAGGATGCGGCATCCCGCGGCGTCGTGGGGATCGTCGATCTCGACATGTCGTGGAACGAGCACGCGTGGGCGCGGCGGCTCGCCGCCGGGTTCGACGCCCTGCGGGTCTCCTTCGGGATCTACCCACAATTCCTCGACCGGGCCATCGCCGACGGACTCCAGACGGGGGACGCGGTCAAGGGCGCAGCATCCGATCTCGTCCGCGTCGGCCCCCTCAAGGTGATCACCGATGGCTCGCTCGGCACCCGCACCGCCGCGTGCTCCCACGCATATCCGGACGATCCGCACAACCACGGCCTGATCACGGTCGACCTCGCGACGCTCGTCGACCTCATGACGCGGGCCACGGCGGCGGGCATCGCATCGGCGATCCACGCGATCGGCGACGTCGCGAACTCGCACGCGCTCGATGCCTTCGCCGCGACGGGCGCATGGGGCACCATCGAGCACGCGCAGCTCGTCGCCCACGCCGACATCCCGCGGTTCGCGCGGCTGGGGATCGGCGCGAGCGTCCAGCCCGAACATGCCCTCGACGACCGCGACCTGACCGACACCGTATGGGCGGGTCAGACCGCGCAGCCGTATCCGCTGCGGGCTCTCGCCGATACGGGTGCGAACCTGCTCTTCGGCTCCGATGCGCCCGTCTCGCCGCTCGATCCGTGGGCGGCGATGGCGGCCGCCGTGTTCCGCACCCGCGGGGGCCGGGAGCCGTGGCAGCCGGCGCAGCGCGTCGACGCCGCGACGGCGCTGGCCGCCTCGACGCGGGACGGCTCCGCCGAGCCCGCGCGCATCGATCCCGGCGACGCCGCCGACCTCGCGATCTGCGAGCACGACCCCCTCGCCGTCGGCGAGCCGGCGCTGCGCGGGATGAAGGTGGCCGCGACGATGCTGGCGGGACGCCTCACCCACGTGGACTGAGGCGCGGGCCTCTGCGGGGGTCTGCCCCCGTATCGGTCTGGGAGCACATCGGATGCCGCGCCGTCGTCGGCGTCGCGAAGCTGGGAACATGAGTTCCGAGGGAGACACCGATGACCGCCGCCACCACTGAGCCGGCTCCGCTCCAACCCGTCGCGTCCCGCCCTGCCTCCGGGTTCTGGACGTCCTACGGGCAGGCGTGGGTCCGCACCCCCGGAAGTGCGTTGTACCTGCTCGCGGTGTTCGTCCTCGCGATGGTGTCGGTGAGCGTGCTCGCCTCCCTGTTCTGGACGGGCGTCGGGTTGCTGATCCTCGTGATCGGGCTGCCGCTCATCGTGCTGACGCTGCTCATCGCGCGCGGCTTCGGCGTCGTCGACAGGTTCCTCCTCCTGCTGACCGGCCAGACCGAGATCCCCGAGCCGGAGTGGAATCGCGACAAGCCGGAGACGACGGGCTTCTGGATGACGCTGACCCGCCCGATCCGCAATGCGCACTATTGGCTGTACCTCGTGCACGGCATGATCGTGAACCCGATCGTCAGCACCATCTCGTTCACCCTCACGGTCGTATGGCTGAGCGTCGGCCTCGGCGGTCTCACCTACTGGTTCTGGGGGCTCTTCCTGCCTCGCAGCTGGAATGCCGACGGCTCGGGTGGGGAGTGGGGGCACTACGTCGCAGACTTCATACCGTGGCTCTTCGGCGGCTGGTCGAGCTGGGCCGTGGAGGTCGCGCTCTATCTCATCGCCGGAATCGTCTTCACCTTCACGATGCCGTGGGTGCTCGGCGCCCTCGCGCGCGGCCACCACGCGATCGCGAAGGGCATGCTCGGCCGGTGGGAGTCGGACGAGCTGGCCGCCGAGGTCCGCGCCGAAGCCGCGGCGCGCGGCGCCGCGGTGCACGCCGAGGACCTCGCACTGCGTCGCCTCGAGCGCGACATCCACGACGGCCCGCAGCAGCGCCTGGTGCGGCTGCAGATGGACCTCGCCGCGCTGGAGCGGCGCGCCGAGTCCGGAGACACGGATGCTGCCGCCGACCTCGCGCGGGAGGCGCGAGGTCACGCGAAGGCGGCGCTGGATGAGCTGCGGGCGCTGTCCAGCGGGGTCGCACCGCCGCTGCTGCAGGACCGCGGTCTCGCTGCCGCCCTGGACGCCGTGGCGACCGCGTCGCCGCTGTGGGTGCAAGTCGACGTCGACCCCTCGATCGACCGCGCCGTCAGCCAGGAGGCGGCGCGCACCGTCTACTTCGTGGTCGCCGAGCTCATGACGAACGCCGTCAAGCACTCCGGAGCCACCGCGGCGACCCTGCGCGCCTCATTGCGTCGCAGTGCGGCCGGGACGGCGACGCACCTCGACGTCTGGGTCGTGGACAACGGCGGCGGGGGCGCGGCGATCACGCCGGGCCACGGGCTCGAGGGCCTGCACGAGCGGGTCGCCGGGCTCCGCGGAGTGCTGGTCGTGACGAGCCCGGTCGGCGGGCCGACGTCGGTCGGAGCCCACATCCCTCTTACGGTCGCGCCGTGACACGCGCCTATCCTGAGGGGATGTCCGCCTCGTCCGATTCCGCGCCGCTGCGCGTCGTCCTGTTCGAGGACTCCGTCCTCCTGCGGGAGGGGCTCGTCCGGCTGTTCGACGAGGCCGGATACACGACGGCCGGCGCCTGGGGCGACGCCGAGGATGTGGTGGGCCGCGTTCGTGAAGCCCGGGCCGACGTTGCGATCCTCGACGTCCGCCTGCCCCCGGGCTTCCGCGACGAGGGCATCCGCGCGGCCCTGGCAGTGCGCGCCGCGCTTCCCGCCGTCGGAATCCTCGTGCTCAGCCAGTACGTCGAGGGGGTCTACGCGAAGGAGCTTCTCGCGGGCGGAGAGGGCGGCGTCGGCTACCTCCTGAAGGACCGCGTCACATCCCTGGAAGAATTCACGGATGCCGTCCGCCGTGTCCGCGAGCGCGGGACGGTGCTCGATCCACTCGTCGTGCAGGGGCTGCTCTCAGCGCGACCCGATCCGCTCTCCACGCTCACACCGCGCGAACGCGACGTGCTCACCCTCATGGCGGAGGGACGCAGCAACGCGAGCATCGCGCAACGGCTGTTCATCGGCGTCGGAGCGGTGGAGAAGAACATCAGCGCCATCTTCGCGAAGCTCGGTCTTGAAGAGTCGGGCACCGAGCATCGCAGGGTCCTGGCAGTGCTCGCCTTTCTGCAGCATCCGTGACGCCCGCCGCTCGTTCCGTCAGCGAGGCACGAGCGCGTCGAAACGCCCTCAGCCTCGTGATGAGGTTGAGGGCGTTTCGACGCGCGGGCTCGCTCAACGAGCGAGGACAGGCATCACTCGGCGAGGTGCGCGAAGAGGAACCAGCGGTCCTTCTCGAGCGACTCCTTGATGCCGATCGCGATGTCCTGGCTCGTGAGGTCGAACTCGTCGAGCCCGTCGATCGCGGCCTGCGTGTCGGCGATGGCGGTGTCCATGTCGGAGATCACGTTGCGGATCAGCGCGTCCCACTGGGTGAAGCCTGCAGGGACCGCCGTAGAGGTCTTCTGCGCGACCGTTCCGACACGGGCGTCGATCGGGAGTCCGAGGGCCACGATGCGCTCAGCCGCCTGGTCGGCGCCGGCCTGTGCGTGGAGCACCACCGAGTCCAGCAGTTCGTGGATGGCGATGAAGTTCGCGCCCCGCACGTTCCAGTGCGCCTGCTTTCCGTTCACGGCCAGCGCCTGAAGGCCCAGGACAACGGGGGTGAGGAACTGCGCCGTCGCGGCGGCGACGTCGGGGTTCGCTGCGGTAGCGGGGGTGGTCTGGGTGTTCGTCATGTCTCTCGCCTCCATCGTTCGGAGGGTCGCTCAGCTCAGCGGTCTTCCTCCAGTGACTGCAACGCTACTCACGAGGAGTCATTCCGCAAGCAAGAGAAGGCTGGGCTAAACCGGGGAATCCGCGCCGTCCGTGCGGGCGAGCCGCGCGACAGCGGCTAACGTCGATTCGTGCCTTCCGCCGATCACGACCTCGGACCGCAGCATCTGGGCGCTCCCGCCAAGACCGTGACCCGCGAGCCCCGCGATCGCTCACCCGAACACGCGGAGCCCTCGCGCTTCATCCCGCACGTGCAGGGCCTGCGCGCGATCGCCGTCCTGTGCGTCGTGCTCTACCACTTCTGGCCCGGCCGGCTCACCGGCGGTTACATCGGCGTCGACATCTTCTTCGTGATCTCGGGCTTCCTCATCACGGCGCACCTGATGCGCGAGCTCACAGCGACCGGCACGGTGCGGCTGGGCCAGTTCTGGGCGCGCCGCGCACGACGCCTTCTCCCTGCGTCCCTCCTCGTCCTGCTCTTCTGCGCGGTCGTCGTGATGTCGCCCTACCTCATGCCCACGTCGGCATTGCCAAACGAGGTGCGCGAGATCCTGGCGTCGACGTTCTACGTCGAGAACTGGTACCTGGCTCTCAATTCCGCCGACTACCTCAACCACTCCGGTTCGCCCACCACGGTGCAGCACTACTGGTCCCTGTCGCTGGAAGAGCAGTTCTACGTGATGTGGCCGCTCATCATGCTGCTGGCCGCGTGGATCGGCGTGAAGTTCTTCCGCGGCGCGCGTCGGCGGACGATCATCATGGCCCTCGGCATCGTGACCGTGGTCTCCTTCGTGTTCTGCGTCGTCTTCACGATCACGAATCCGGCGCCCGCCTACTTCGTCACATTCGGCCGAATGTGGCAATTCGGAGTCGGAGCCCTCATCGCGCTGGTGCCGGTGCTGCGCATACGTCACGCGATCGGCAGCTTCGTGCTCGGCTGGGGCGGCATCCTGCTGCTTCTGTACGTCGCCTTCACGTTCGACGGTCAGACGCCGTTCCCCGGTTACATGGCCGCGCTGCCGACCTTAGGCGCGGCCGCGGTCATCGCTGCGTCGAACACCGCACGCTGGTGGTACCCGACGCGCGTCCTCGCGATCCGTCCGGCGCAGTTCGTCGGAGACATCTCGTACTCGCTGTATCTCTGGCACTGGCCGTTGATCGTCATCGCGCCCTCGGTGCCGTTCTGGGGCCTCACGATCTACCATCGCGTGGCGCTCCTGGTTTTGTGCTTCGTGCTCGGGTGGCTCACGAAGCGGTTCGTGGAGGATCCGGCCCGGGGCTGGAAGGTGCTCACCTCGCGGCCCGCCCGCGTGACGCTGTGGTCGTCGCTCGCGGCGATGGTCGTGGTGGGACTCGTCGCGGCCTCCGCGTGGTTCGTCAACGCGCCGTTGTACAACCAGGGCACGCGCGACATCGCCGAGCTGCAGCAGAACCCGCCGGAGTGCTTCGGTGCGGCATCCGTGCTCGACTCCGCCTGTGGCGGCGCGGACTTCGGCGACACGATCCTGCCTGCACCCGGCTTCGCCGGCATCGACCGGCCCGAGAGTCCGGACTGCTTCGTGCAGCTCACCGATTCGCGACCCGTCTCATGCACCTTCGGCTCGGATGACCCCGACGCACCGCGCATCGCGCTCATCGGCGACAGCCACGCCTACCAGCTGCTGTCCACGTTCCAGCGCATGGCCGACGAGAACGGCTGGCAGCTGGTGACCTGGTTCAAGGGCGCATGCCCCTGGAACACGACGCCGCTGTCGACACCGGGGGCGTTCGGCGCCGCCTGCACCGAGTGGCGCGACCGCGTGCAGAACGCGATCGACGACGCCGACCTCGACGGCGTTTTCACGGCGGCGATAGCGACCACGCCGTACTCGTCCGCGGGGTACGACTCGTCGTACGACGCGGCCGTGGCCGGCTACCGTGATGCGTGGAGCACGGTCACGGAGCGCGGCATCCCCGTGATCACCGTGGTCGACAACCCGGTGTGGGAGACGGATCCGAACAAGTGCCTGCGCACGCGCGACGTCTCGGAGTGCGAGGGCGCCCGGTCGGATGTGCTCGTGGAGGACGATCCGCTGCGGGCCGCAGCATCCGGTCTCGATTCGGTCACTCTGCTCGACTTCACCGACGTCTTCTGCGGCACCGAGACGTGCGCGCCGGTGGTGGGCGGGGCGAACATCTATCGCGACCAGGACCACCTGACGGTCACCTTCGCCGACACGCTGGCCCCGTGGTACACCGAAGCCATCGAGGTGGCGCTGGCCAATAGAGTCGCCTCATGACGATCGCACCCGGAGCATCGGTCCTCACCGCCGCGGGCAGGACGCCCTCGCTCGATCCGACGTCGTTCATCGCAGACGGCGCCCGCGTCGTCGGGGGTGTGACCCTCGGCCCCGGTGCCAGCGTCTGGTACAACGCGGTGCTCCGCGCCGACGGCGACACCATCACGGTCGGGGCGAACAGCAACCTGCAGGACAACGTCTCCGTCCACGTCGACGCGGGCAGGCCCGTCGTCATCGGCGAGAACGTCTCGGTCGGGCACAACGCCGTCGTGCATGGTTGCACGATCGGCGACGGCTCGCTCATCGGCATGGGCGCCGTCGTGCTCAACGGCGCGAAGATCGGATCCGGATGCCTCGTCGCCGGCGGCGCAGTCGTGCTCGAGGGGTCAGAGATCCCGGACGGCTCCCTCGTCGCCGGCGTGCCGGCGAAGGTGCGCCGCGAGCTGACCGATGAGGAACGCGCCGGACTGCTGCGCAACGCCGAGCACTACCTCGCGCACATCGACGAGCATCGCGACGCAGCGCCCCCCGGCTGAGCCGCGGCTCGGTGGCCTCAACCGCGCGGCTGCGCCGGAGGGTGATGCTTGCCACGGTGCACCTCGTACAGGCGCACGTGGCCGGGCCACGCCGGGTCGTTCTCGATCGGCAGGTCGTCCATGAAATGACGGATGACGTGGGCCAGCTGCCCCGGATGGCTGAAGTTGATCGCGTGGGCGGCGCCCTCCAGCATCACGACCAGCACATGGCTGTCGGTCTGGCTGGCGATCTCGTCGACGCGGTGTGCGTGGGGGAGCAGGGGGTCGCGCTGGCCCAGCACCACAAGCGTGGGGATGCGCATCTCGAGCAGTCGCTGCAGTGACGGGTACTGCGTGAGCGAGCGGAACATGCGCATCGTGCTCGGGACGCCGAAGCGCACGTAGTCGGGCACGGCGACGCGTGCCATCTTGACGGGCTCGCGCGGCGCGTCCTGCGAGAGCTGCTTGATCGCGCGGCGCAGCGGCTGGTTGAACAGGCCGCCCGCGGGAGACACCAGCACCGCTCGGTCGATGCGCTCGGGGTAGCGGTGCGCGAACTCGATGATGACGGGGCATCCCATCGAGTTGCCGACAAGCGTCGCCTTCTCGACGCCGCGGTCGTCGAAGAAGTCGACCGCGGCGCGCGCGAGGTCGGGGATGTCGAGCATGTCTCGGCGCTTGCCGCTGCGCCCGAAGCCGGGAAGGTCGGGCACGTAGGTGTGGAACTCGTCGGCGAGCCGCTCGGCCGTCGGCAGGAGGTAACGACCGGAGAGCCCGAATCCGTGCACGTGCGCCATGACGCGCTCGTCCTTCGTCGGATTCGGCGACTCCCGATAGAAGACGTCGACGCCGTCGATGCGCGTCCACTTCTCGGCGAGCGTCGACGCGGGCCGACGAGGGACCTTGCGCTCGCCCGGCTCGGGTGTGGGCTTGCTGCTGCTCATCGCGGGCTCCTGCAGGGCATGGAACGGTTCCAGACTCAGTCTGCCGCGACAGGACGACCCGGGAACAGTAGGGCACGCGGGAGAACTTCGCGCGATCTGAACGAAATCCGTCGTCGGGAGGCGGCCCTCGTCTCAGACGAACCGCACCCAGTTCGCCCCGCCGCCGGTCTCGACGCGCTGCAGCCGCTCGAGCCGATCCTCGTCCACCGCGTAGAGGGCGACCTCGGTCGATCGCTCGCCCGCCGCGACGAGGTACGCGCCGTCCGGACTGATCGCGAATCCGCGCGGCTGCGTCTCGGTCACCGTGAAGCTCGTCGCCGCCGACACCGACCCATCGGCCGACACGGGGGCCGCACCCAGCGTGCTCTCCGTGCGCTCGGTGGCCCAGAGCCACCGGCCACCCGCACCGAAGTGCATGTCCGCACCCCAGATAAGGTGTTCGGCCCGCGGATCCGCGCCGAACCGGCTGTGCGTGAGTCCCTTCGACGGATCGAAGACGGATGCCGCGCCCACGAGCTCCAGGGTCCCGTCAGAGGTGTCGCGGGCGAAGTGCAGCACTTCGCCCGAGAACTCCGTCATGATGTACACCGCGTCCTGGGCATCGTTGAGCACGAGATGCCGGGGACCGCTGCCCTCCGGCGCGGCGACCGTCGCCGGCTCGAGAGGTTCCAGCGAAAGATCGTCGCCGATGGCGTACTGCGCCACCAGATCGGCCCCGAGCGAGACGAAATACGCGAACCGGCCGTCGTGGCTCGGCAGCACCGAGTGCAGATTGGGGAATTCGATCCGCGACACCGGCTCGCTGACGGCCCCGTCGGTCACCCGAGCGACGATCCCGTACCCGCCCCCATACGACACCCCGAGCAGACCTGAACCATCGCGCGTGAGCGCGAGGTAGTTCATGCCGCCTCCGACCAGATCGGCGCGCGAGACCTGCGAAAGCCGCCCGGTCTCACGATCGAGCCGCAGCGAGACGATGGCGGCGGGTTCACCCTTGACGCCCGCGTAGACGAAGTCGCGCCCCGCGTCCACCACGAAGGTGGAGCATCCGTCGAGTCCTTCCATCACCGCCAGCCGTTCGAGGGAACCGTCTGCGAGTCGGAAGGTGCTGATGCTGCCGTCGCCGGCATTGGCCACGAGAACGAGGAGCGATTCGGTCACCCCTCGATCGTATGCGCGGCGGCGGGACGTCGCGGCGGCGTCCAGGCATGAAGAAAGCCCCGATTCGTCGGGGCTTTCTCGTATGGGAGGGGATGACGGGAATCGAACCCGCACCATCAGTTTGGAAGACTGAGGCTCTACCATTGAGCTACATCCCCGTGCGCCCGCGGACGGGCACCGACCAATCGTATTACATCGCGAAGGTCTTCCGTTCCCACCCGCGGTCCGGACGCACGGCCGAGCGAAGGAGCCGGCGATGGAACGCACGGGCAGGCAGGTCGTGGAGGCGCTCGTCGCCACGCTGAACGCGGGCGAGGTCGCCGGCATGGACGACATCTTCCGCGACGACGCCGTCATCGAGTGGCCGCAGTCGGGGGAGCGCATCGTCGGCGCCGACAACCGACGCGCGATCTATGGCGCGTTCCCGCAGCTTCCTGCCATCTCGCCGCGGCGCCTCACGGGTGCCGGAGACCTGTGGGTGCTGGAGGCTGATCTCGACTACGGCGACGGCGATCCTTATCAGACGGTGTTCGTGTTCGAGCTGCGCGACGGACTCATCTCCAAAGAGACCGCGTATTGGACGAAGCCGTTCCCTGCGCCCGACTGGCGCGCGGGCTGGGTCGAGCGGATGTAGGGCGGCGCAGGAACGTCTCGGGCAGGTCGGCTAGACTTCTCGGGGCCGAAAGGCGCACGCACGCGTGCGAACCCGCCCGGGGCGTAGCTCAGCTTGGTAGAGCGCCCGCTTTGGGAGCGGGAGGCCGCAGGTTCAAATCCTGTCGCCCCGACATTCGGAATTCCGAACCCAGACCTTCAACCGCCGCGGCCTCGCGCGGTCCGAAAGAGGAGAACTACAGGCATGGTGAACAGCACCGTCGAGAAGCTCAGCCCGACCCGGGTGAAGCTGCACATCACGGTCAGCCCCGACGAGCTCAAGCCGTCGATCAAGCACGCGTACGAGCACATCGCGCAGGACGTGCAGATCCCCGGCTTCCGCAAGGGCAAGGTGCCCGCGCCGATCATCGACCAGCGCATCGGCCGTGTCGCGGTGCTCGAGCACGCCGTAAGCGAAGGCCTCGACACCTTCTATCGCGAGGCGGCAGCCGCGCACGAGCTGCGTGTGCTCGGCCGCCCGTCGGCCGAGGTCACCGAGTGGCCGAACGAGAAGGACTTCTCGGGTGACCTCGAGGTCACCGTCGAGGTCGACGTCCGCCCCGAGTTCGACCTGCCGTCCTTCGAGGGCACGACCGTCGAGGTCGACGCTGTCGAGGTCGACGAGGCCGCGATCGACGAGGAGCTGGACCGCCTCCGCGGCCGCTTCGGCACGCTCGTGACGGTCGACCGTCCGGCCGCCAACGGCGACTTCGTCGAGCTGGACCTCGTCGCGACGATCGACGACGCCGAGATCGACCGCGCCGAGGGCGTGTCGTACGAGGTCGGGTCGGGCGAGCTGCTCGAGGGCATCGACGAGGCCATCGACTCCCTCACCGCCGGTGAGGACACCACATTCCGCTCGAAGCTCGTCGGCGGCGACCACGCCGGCGAGGAGGCCGAGGTCTCGGTCGTCGTCAAGGCCGTCAAGGAGCGCGAGCTTCCCGAGGCCGACGACGACTTCGCCCAGATCGCGAGCGAGTTCGACACCATCGGCGAGCTGCGCGACAGCCTCAAGGAGCGCGTCGGTCAGCAGGGTGCCTTCACCCAGGGCTCGGCCGCACGCGACAAGCTCATCGAGGTGCTGCTCGAGAAGGTCGAGATCCCCGTTCCGCCGCAGCTCATCGAGGACGAGGTGCACAATCACCTCGAGGGCGAAGGCCGCCTCGAGGACGACGTGCACCGCGCCGAGGTCGCCGAGGCGAGCGAGAAGCAGTTCAAGACGCAGATGCTGCTCGACAAGATCGCCGAGACGCTCAACGTGCAGGTGTCGCAGGACGAGCTCACGCAGTACCTTGTGCAGTCGGCCGCCCAGTACGGCATGGCTCCGCAGGAGTTCGTGAACGCGCTGCAGGAGGGCAACCAGCTCCCCGCCATGATCGGCGAGGTCGCCCGCAACAAGGCCCTGGCCGTCGCGCTCGGCAAGGTCACGGTCGTCGACACCAAGGGCAACCCCGTCGACCTCAGCGGCTTCGTCGCCACCGAGGACGAGGCTGCGGACGAGGAGGATGTCGTCGAGGAGGCGCAGGAGATCGCGGATGCCGCGGCCGACGCCGACGCCGTGATCGAGGCGGAAGAGGCCGCGCCCGCGAAGAAGGCGCCCGCCCGCAAGCCCGCCGCCAAGAAGGCACCGGCCAAGAAGGCTCCCGCTGAGAAGGCCGCAGACAAGGAGTAAGCACTGCGACAGCAGTGATCGGGGACGGATGCCGCGGCATCCGTCCCCTTCTTCATCGAGGAGGAACCGTGCACGACGACTGGGCCGCGCGCATCGAGGCCATCTGGGACGATGACGCGCTGAGCGACGAGTCCAGGCTCGAGCGGATCGACGCCGTCGCTGCCGAGCGGCCGGCCGGCGACCCGCTGGCGCTGTTCGAGCGTGGTGGTGCCCGAGACGCCGCGGGGCTCGAGGCGGACGCCGCACCCCTGTACCGCGCCGCCCTGGACGGGGGACTGGACGACGTGCACCGGCCGCAGGCCGTGATCCAGCTCGCCAGCACGCTGCGCAATCTCGGGCTCGCGGACGAAGCGGTCGGGATGCTGCGGGCCGAGCTCGCCCGCCGGCCGGCTTCTCCGCTCCACGACGAGGCGTCGGCCTTCCTGGCCCTCGCGCTGGTGTCGGTCGGGCGCGAGCGGGAGGCGGCCTCCGTCGCCCTGCGAACCCTCGCCCCGCACCTCAGCCGATACACGTGCTCGGTCGCCTCGTACGCCGAGGAGCTGGGGGAGGACACCGCCTGATCTGCCCAGGGCGAACACGGGCGGGTCGCTCGTGACGCGCCGGTAGATTCGATGGCGACCCAAGGAAACAGGAGTACACATGGCCGAACCACTTGTCGCGACCAGCGTCTTCGACAGGCTGCTGAAGGACCGCATCATCTGGCTGGGGTCGGAGGTGCGTGACGACAACGCCAACGAGATCTGCGCGAAGATCCTGCTTCTCGCCGCCGAGGACTCCGAGAAGGACATCTACCTCTACATCAACTCGCCCGGTGGCTCGATCACGGCCGGCATGGCGATCTACGACACGATGCAGTTCGTCCCCAACGACATCGTCACGGTCGGCATCGGCATGGCCGCCTCGATGGGCCAGCTCCTGCTGACGGCGGGTACGAAGGGCAAGCGCTACATCACGCCCAACGCCCGCGTGCTGCTGCACCAGCCCCACGGCGGGTTCGGCGGCACCGCGAGCGACATCCAGACGCAGGCGCAGCTCATCCTCGACATGAAGAAGCGTCTGGCCGAGATCACGGCCAAGCAGACGGGCAAGAGCGTCGAGCAGATCAACGCTGACGGCGACCGGGACCGCTGGTTCGGCGCCGAGGAGGCGCTCGAGTACGGCTTCGTCGACCACATCCGCGAGTCCGCGACGGACGTCATCGGCGGCGGTGGCACCGCCTCCGACAGCTGAGACCGAAGGCGAAAGAGAGAGAACCCGGAATGCAAACCCCCACCTTCGGAGCAGCGGCGCCTCAGGCCCTCCAGATGCCCGGCAGCCGCTACATCCTGCCGCAGTTCGAGGAGCGCACCGCGTACGGCTACAAGCGACAGGACCCGTACAACAAGCTGTTCGAGGACCGCGTCATCTTCCTGGGCGTCCAGGTCGACGATGCCTCGGCGGATGACGTCATGGCCCAGTTGCTCGTGCTCGAGTCGCAGGACCCCGACCGCGACATCATCATGTACATCAACTCGCCCGGCGGCTCGTTCACGGCCATGACGGCGATCTACGACACCATGCAGTACGTGTCGCCGCAGATCCAGACCGTGGTGCTCGGCCAGGCCGCGTCGGCGGCCGCCGTGCTGCTGGCAGCCGGCGCGCCCGGCAAGCGCCTGGCGCTTCCGAACGCGCGCATCCTGATCCACCAGCCCGCCGTCGGCGAGGCCGGCCACGGTCAGGCATCGGACATCGAGATCCAGGCGGCCGAGATCCTGCGCATGCGAACCTGGCTCGAGGAGACGCTCGCGAAGCACTCGAACAAGACGCAGGCCGAGGTCAACAAGGACATCGACCGAGACAAGATCCTCTCCGCGGAGGAAGCGGTCACCTACGGCCTCGTCGACCAGGTGCTCACCACGCGCAAGCGCGGCCAGCAGGCCCTGACGAAGTAGTCGCTCCGCACCGACCTGCGCACAGATCAGCGCCCCGCCCCCGGCCAGCCGGGCGGCGGGGCGCCGGCGTCCGAGGCGCGGGTTCTCTCTCCGCGAACCCCGGGTCGTCCACAACGTGCGTCGCAATGCCGCCGCATGTCGGGCTCAGCTATTAGGCTCGGAGAACATCTGGGGGGCTCGGCCCCGACGTACGAGGAGGAGCGGCATGGCACGCATCGGTGAGAGCGCCGACTTGTTCAAGTGCTCCTTCTGCGGCAAGAGTCAGAAGCAGGTCCAGCAGTTGATCGCCGGGCCCGGCGTCTACATCTGCGACGAGTGCGTCGAGCTGTGCAACGAGATCATCGAAGAGCGCATGGCGGAGTCGTCGTCAGGCGTCGTCGCCGACTTCGACTTGCCGAAGCCCCGCGAGATCTTCGCGTTCCTCGAGGAGTACGTCGTCGGGCAGACCGACGCCAAGCGCGCGCTCTCCGTCGCCGTGTACAACCATTACAAGCGCGTGCGCGCCCACGGCACGATCCAGTCGGCCGAGCAGCGAGCCGACGAGATCGAGATCGCCAAGAGCAACATCCTCCTCCTCGGCCCGACGGGCTGCGGCAAGACCTATCTCGCGCAGACGCTCGCAAAGCGCCTCAACGTGCCGTTCGCCGTCGCGGACGCCACCGCGCTGACCGAGGCCGGCTATGTCGGTGAAGACGTGGAGAACATCCTCCTCAAGCTGCTGCAGGCCGCTGACTTCGACACGAAGCGCGCAGAGACCGGCATCATCTACATCGACGAGGTCGACAAGATCGCGCGCAAGGCTGAGAACCCGTCGATCACGCGCGACGTCTCGGGCGAGGGCGTCCAGCAGGCACTGCTGAAGATCCTCGAAGGCACCGTCGCCTCAGTTCCCCCGCAGGGCGGCCGCAAGCACCCCCATCAGGAATTCATCCAGATCGACACGACGAACGTGCTGTTCATCGTGGCCGGCGCCTTCGCCGGGCTGGAAGACATCATCTCCTCCCGCGTCGGCAAGCACGGCGTCGGCTTCGGCGCCTCACTGCACCGAAAGGACGAGGACCTCAACCTCTTCGGAGACGTGCAGCCCGAAGACCTGCACAAGTTCGGCCTGATCCCGGAGTTCATCGGCCGCCTGCCGGTCGTCGCCTCGGTGTCGCCGCTCGACCGCGAGGCGCTCATGGAGATCCTCACCGAACCCAAGAACGCTCTGGTCAAGCAGTACCACCGCATGTTCGAGCTCGACGGCGTGACGCTCGAGTTCGACCGTGAGGCGCTCGAGGCGATCGCCGACCTCGCGGTCGCACGCAAGACCGGTGCGCGCGGCCTTCGGGCGATCCTCGAGGACGTCCTGGGCCCGATCATGTTCGAGATCCCCTCGACCAACGACGTCGACAAGGTCATCGTCACCCGCGCGGCCGTCGACGAAGGCGCTCCGCCGACGCTCGTGCTGCGGGAGAAGCGCAAGAGCGCCTGATTCGGTTCCACCGCCGCGGGAGCTCTGCGCATGAGTGACGTCGTCCCCGATCTCGAGGGATTCTGCGGTGTCGTCAGTGCCCGGCGTGGCGACCAGGTGCTCGGCGAGTGGTCCGTCGGTCTCGCCGACCGCACAGCGGGTGCGCCGAACACCCCCGAGACACGCTTCGGACTGGCGAGCGGCACGAAGACCTTCACGGCCCTCACAACCCTCTCCCTCATCGGCGACGGCGTCCTGCGTCTGGACATCCGCGCGCGAGAGCTCCTCGAGAACGACCTGCCGCTGATCGCCGACGATGTCACCATCGACCACCTGCTGAGCCACACCTCCGGTATCGGGGATTACCTCGATGAAGAGATCGACGCGCTGGCGCCTCTGAGCGTGCCCGTGCAGCAGCTCGACTCCACGCCCGCCTACCTGCCGATGCTGGAGGGGTTCCCGACGAAGTTCCCGGCAGGCGAACGGTTCTCGTACTGCAACGGGGGCTACGTCGTGCTCGCGATCATCGCCGAGCGCGTCGCGGGCATTCCGTTCGCCGACCTCGTGCGGAAACGCGTCTTCGAGCCGGCGGGCATGGGCGCATCGGGCTTCCCGCGCTCCGACCGGCTACCGCCCGGCACCGCCACCGGCTACAAGGAGGACGGCCGCACCAACGTGTTCGAGCTCCCGGTCGTCGGATCGGGGGACGGAGGAGCGCACTCCACGGCCGGCGATCTCCACCGCTTCTGGCGGGCGCTCCTCGCCGGGCGCATCGTCGATCCCTCGCTGGTGGCACTGCTCACCGAGCGGGTCATCGACGACGCCGGAGACGGACTCGGGTACAGCCGGGGAGTGTGGCTCGATGACGACGACCTCATCATCGTGGGTGGCGACCACGGCGTCGTGGCGGTGAGCCGGCATCATCCGTCGACCGCGACCACGGTCACCGGCCTCGCGAATGTCGAGGTGCCGACCTTCGCCCGCATCCGCGAGCTGATGCGCGCGGTCAAGAGCGACGGTGTCGTACCCGCCGAGTAGTTTCGGGCCATGCCCACGGTCCTTCCCTTCTCTATCCACGTGCCCGAGGCAGACCTCGCCGATCTGCGGGAGCGTCTCGCCCGGTTTCGACCGCTCCCGGACTCACCGCGGCGGCCGACCTCGGGCATGAGCGGGGAGTACCTCGCGGAGCTCGTCGAGACCTGGCGCGCATGGGATTGGCGCGCGCGTGAGGAGTGGCTGAACGACCACCCACAGTTCCTCGCCGACATCGGCGACACCACGATCCACTTCGCGCACCTTCGCTCGGCACGCGCCGACGCTCCCGCACTTCTCGTGATGCACGGCTGGCCGCACACCTTCGCGCTGCAGCTCGATTTCGCCGATCTGCTGCCCGACTTCCACGTGGTCGTGCCGAGCTTCCCCGGCTTCGCGTACTCGACTGCGTACGCCGACGGCCCGATGACCGAGACGCGGCTGGCCGCGACGATGCACGCGCTCATGACCGAGGTGCTCGGGTACGACCGGTACCTGACGTACGGCGAGGACGTCTCGGCGAGCGTCAACGATCTGATCGCCGGCACCTACGGCGACACGGTGGCGGGAGTCATCGCGACGCACTCGCACTTCCCGTCCTCGGCCGAGCGCGCCGAGCTGACCGCGCCCGATGAGGTCGCGTTCTTCGCGAGGCTGGAGCGATGGGGCGGCGCGAACGGCGCCTACGGGCACGTCCAGGCCACCCGACCCGACACTCTTGCGGCCGCGCTGAACGACTCGCCGGCGGGTCTCCTGGCATACCTGACGGAGAAGCTGGTCGAGTGGAGCGATACGCCCGCGGGTGACCCGCGTCACCTGGAGCGGCGCATCTCCCGCGACCGCATCCTCACCGAGGCGATGATCTACTGGACCACCCAGAGCATCGCCACGTCGTTCCGGCCGTACTACGAGGGCGCCGACCAGCCCGATGCGATGCCGCCCGTGGAGGTTCCGGCATCCGTCCACATCCAACGACACGAGGGCGACTACCCCGAGTCTCTCGCCAGGCGCTTCTACCGCGACCTGCGCACATTCGAGCGGCTCGACGAAGGAGGGCACTTCGCTGTCGCCGAAGTACCCTCCGCCATGGCCGACCGCGTGCGGGCATTCGCGCAGACGATCGGAGCGCCCTGAGTCGCGGCGGCGGCGGGCGTGTCTGAGGCACCTCTCGGGGCACACCCGAGTCGCTGACAGCGAAGGCATCGCCGAGGCGGGTGGCCCGATCGGGCCACCCACCGAATGGCGACTCCGGGCGACGCGCCGATGCGCCCCAGCCGGTGAACTCGGAGCATGTCGATATCCACATCCACTTCCACGTCACCGTCACTCCGCGATGCCGTATCGCCCGCGCCCGCGGCATCGACGACTCGCGATGCATCGTCCGCCCACGCGACACCACCTGCCACAGCCGGTGCGAAAGTCGGCGCCCGCGTCGGCGACCTATTCATGGAACGGGCGCTCAACGGCCCTCGCCGCCACGCCAACGGCGGATTCGCGGCGGGGTCGATCGCGCAGCACGTCGACGCCGACAGCGTGACCGTCGTCCTCGAGCGACCGATCCCGCTCGCGCGGCAGCTCGAGGTCCGAGAAGACAGAGACGGCGCCATCGTCTGGGACGGTCGTCGCGTCGTCGCCCGCGCACGCCCCGGCCGGCTCACCGACCACCCGGCCCCGCCCGCGCCATCCTTCGCCGACGCGCTCCTGGCCCGCGCGCGGCATCCGCTCATCGGCGTGCGGCATCTGCTCTCCGACTGCGTCGTCTGCGGACCGGACCGCACCGACGGGATGCATGTCACGCCGGGGTTCGTGCCGGGTGCCTCCGATCGCCTCGTGGCTCCGTGGACCGTCGACGTCCGGTTCGCGCATGCCGGTCTCGCCCGCTATCCGGCAGTGTGGGCCGCACTGGACTGCCCGAGCTACCCCGCACGCGCGCTGGTCGACGGGACCGTGTGCCTCCTCGGCACGATGACGGCGTACGTCGAGAGGCGCCCACGCGTGGGCGAACAGCTTGTCGTCCACAGCTGGACCCGTGAGCAGCACGGGAGGCGCTTCGAGACCTCGGCCGCGATGGTCGACGCGGCAGGCGGCCTTGTCGCACGCGCCGACGCGACCTGGGTGGCACTCAAGCACCAGCGCGCCCTCGGGACGATGCGATGGCTTCGTTGACGGCGAGACACGAGGCGTGGACCCCTTGCGCGGGCTTCCGCCGAGCGGCGCGCCTCGCGAACGATCACCCCACCTGGTCGTTCTCTCGGCTGGATTCGTGACGATCTCGCGCACCCGGCCGGTTTCGGCCCCGGATCCCGCGCACTCCCTTCCGGCCGGACCGTGACCCATACTGTTGTCGTGTCCAGCCCTGTGCGCGTGCAGTACGCCTGGTCGGGTTCCGATGACGTCGCGTGGTCGGAGACCGGCAGCGGAGAGCCCGTGCTCGTCGGCGGCTGGTGGATGAGTCATCTGGTACGTGACTGGGAGTACCCGCCGTTCCGGGCATTCGTCGAGGAGATGGCGCTCCATCGCCGGGTGATCCGCCTGGACGCACCCGGCAGCGGGATGTCACGATCCCGGGGAGCGATGCCCGAACGCCTCGACCCGCACGTCGACGCGATGAGGGCGGTTCTCGACGCCGCCGGCGCGCCCGCGGCGACGCTCTTCGCGGGATCGTCCGGGTGCGCCATCGCCGTGGAGTTCGCGGCCCGCTACCCGGAGCGCGTGCGTCGGCTGGTGCTCGCCGGGGCCTACCTCGACGGGTCGGCGATCGCGCCGGCTGGCGATCGGGCAGCCCTCGTCGAGCTGGTGCGGAGTAGCTGGGGTCTGAGCTCCCGTGTCATGTCGGACATCTTCTACCCCGATGCGACGCCCGAGCAGCGCCGGGCTTACGCACGCCACCAGCGCTCCACGGCGACCGCCGAGGCGGCGGCCGCCGGGCTGGAGGCGGTGTACTCCTTCAACGCCACCCCGGCGGCGGCACAGGTGCGCGCGCCCACCCTGGTGCTGCACCGGCGAGGAGACCGCGCGATCCGGCTGGCGCTGGGGGTGGCGGCCGCATCCGCCATTCCGGGCGCGCGCCTCGAGGTGCTCGACGGCGCCGACCACCATCCCTGGCACGGCGACGCAGCGGAGTTTCTCCGCCGCGCGCTGGCATTCGACGGCGTCCCCGCCGGGATCCTGGCGAGGGGCCTGCCGCCCTCAGCCTCGCCGGGGGAGCACGCCTCCCTCGTCTCGTCGGCGGCGCCGATCTCGCCCCGCGAGCTGCAAGTGCTGCACCTCGTCGCGCGGGGGATGACCGATGCTCAGATCGCCGCCGAACTCTTCCTCAGCGTCCATACCGTGCACCGCCACGTGGCGAATGCGAGGACGAAGCTCGGCGTGCCGTCGCGAGCGGCCGCCGCCGCGTGGGCGGCCGCTCGCAGCGGTGGGTCCTAGGCGAGCAGACCCCGTCGTTCGAGCAGCGGCTCGATCTCGGCGTCCCGCCCGCGGAAGTCGCGGTAGGCCTCGAGCGGGTCCTTCGACCCGCCCACGCCCAGCAGCCGCCCGCGGAACCGGTCGCCATTCTCGCGGCGCAATCCGCCGTTCTCGCGGAACCACTCCACCGTGTCCGCGTCGAGCACCTCGCTCCAGATGTACGAGTAGTAGCCGGCGCTGTAGCCGCCCGAGAACACGTGGGCGAAGTACGTCGACGAGTACCGGGTGGGCACGACCGGGCTGTCGAGGCCGATGTCCGCGAGAGCCTTCGCCTCGAAGTCCGCGACGTCGAGATCCGCCGCGGCGCCGTCCACCGACAGCGAGTGCCACGCCTGGTCGAGCCATGCCGCCGCGAGGTACTCGCTCGTCGCGAAGCCCTGGTTGAACGCCTCCGACGCGTGGAGCTTTTCGACGATCTCGGCGGGGAGCGGCTCGTCGGTGTCGATGTGGCGGGCGTACGACGCGAGGATCTCGGGCCAGTAGATCCACATCTCGTTGACCTGGCTCGGGAACTCGACGAAGTCGCGGTAGACGTTGGTCCCCGCGAAGTGCGGGTACGTGACGGTCGCGAACAGGCCGTGCAGGGCGTGGCCGAACTCGTGGAACAGCGTGGTCACCTCGTCGAGGCTGAGCAGCGTCGGGCGCCCCTCGGCCGGCTTCGGCACGTTGAGGTTGTTGACAACGATCGGCTGGGTGCCGCGCAACCCCGACTGCAGCACGATCGAATTCATCCACGCGCCGCCACGCTTCGTGTCGCGCGTGTAGAGGTCGAGGATGTAGAGGCCGAGCGTCGAGGAGTCCGCGTTGTGGACCTCGAAGACGCGTGTGTCGGGGTGGTAGCCGCCGAGGTCGGGGCGCTCGGTGAACGTGATGCCGTACAGGTCCGTCGCGGCGCGGAACACACCGTCCTGGAGCACGCGTTCAGCCTCGAACCACGGCCGGAGCGCGGATCGGTCGAGGTCGTACTCGGCGGCCCGCACCTTCTCGGTGTAGAACGCCCAGTCGTGTGCCTCCAGAGCGAAGGGCTCGGGGCCGGCGTCGACGATGGCCTGCAGCTTCGCCTGCTCGCGACGGGCGTTGCGAGCCGCCGGAGCGGCGAGCTGCCGCAGCAGGTCGTGAACGGCCGCGGGCGAGCCGGCCGTCTCGTCGGACGTGATGTACGCAGCGTGCGAGTCGTAGCCCAGGAGGGCGGCGCGCTCGGCGCGCAGGCGCACGATCTCGAGCAGCGTCGCACGGTTGTCGTTGTCGTTGCCGCGCGATCCGCGGGAGCGGGATGCCGCGAGCAGGCGAGCGCGCGACTCCCGATCGGTCAGGCTCGACAGGTAGGGGTGGCCGGTGAACAGCGTGAGGGTCACGACCCACTTGCCCTCGAGCCCGCGATCCGCGGCGGCCTGCGCGGCCGCGGAGAGTTCGCCCTCCGCGAGCCCATCGAGCGCGGACGCATCGTCGAAAACGATCGCCAGGTCGTTCGTGTCGGCGAGCAGGTTCTTCTCGAACTGCGTCGTCAGGGTGGACAGACGCTGGTTGAGCTCCGTGAGGCGCTTCTTCGCTTCATCGTCCAGCCCGGCGCCGGCATGGGCCATCTCGGTGTGGTGCCGCTCCACGAGGTAACGCTGCTCGGGTGTCAGCTCGAGTTCGTCGAGCTGATCGTGGATCGTCTTGATTCGCCAGAACAGCGCGGAGTCCAGCTGGATCGAATCCTGGTGCGCCGACATGAGCGGCGCCAGCTGCTCTTCGATCTCCTGGATCTCGGGTGTCGCGTCGGCCGAAGACACCGTGTAGAAAGTCCGCGCGATGTCGCCCAGGAGTCGTCCGCTCTCTTCCAGCGGCACCAAGGTGTTCTCGAAGGTCGGCATCGATCGCACGCGCGTGATCGCCGACACCTCTCGGGTGTGAGCTTCGAACGCCTGCCCGAACGCCGGCAGGTAGTGCTCGGGGCGGATGGCTGCGTACTCGGGAAGCCCGTACGGCAGCGTGCTGGGGGACAGGAGCGGGTTGTCGTTCGGCATGGCGTCCAGCCTAGTCACGACGACGGGGCATGCCGAGAGTCTTTTGCAAAGACAAGCTTGCAAACAATCTATTGCAAAGCATCACTTGCAAAGAAGGCTTTGCATCGCTAATCTGAAGGCATGGCAGAGAACGAGACCCCGGAGGCGGACGAGGCCGCCGCCCGCACCGAGGAGCGCCACAACCCGGACCGCGTCCTGGACTCCGGCGCCCTCCGGGCCCTGGCGCACCCGCTTCGCGTGAAGATCTACGACATCCTCAGCCAGTACGGTCCGCAGACGGCGAGCTCGCTCGCGGAGCGCCTGGGGGAGTCCAGTGGCTCGACGAGCTACCACCTTCGCGCGCTCGCCAAGCAGGACCTCATCCGCGAGGCCGAGGACCGCGGCACCGGCCGTGAGCGCTGGTGGGAGCGTCCCGTCGGGGGCGTGTCGTTCGCCAACCCCGACGCGATGGCGACGCCCGCAGGCCGTGCCGCGACGCAGGTCGTGATGAACGAGTTCCTACGCAACCGCAACGACCAGCTACTCGACTTCGTCAACCGGGGGATCGGCGGCGAGGACCTGATGTGGCAGGAGGGCACGCTGATCTCCACCGCCACCGCCCGCCTCACGCCCGAGCAGAGCAAAGACCTGGCGCTGAAGATCATGGCGCTCATCGACGAGACCGTCGACAACTACCGCAATCAGACCGGCGAGAACGTCCGCCCCGTCACCATCCGGGCCGACCTCTTCCCGCTCCCGCAAAGAGGAGGACAGTCATGACCGCCATCACGGCAGACGAACTCGCGGCACGGGGGTTCCGGGCATCCGCCACCCGATTCGACCGCGTGCTGCTGCGCGCGGCATCCGCCCTCGACGCGTACGTCGTCGCACGCGTCGAGAAGCGAGACGACGCCCAGGAGCGCCGCGCACTGACCGCACAGGCCGCCGCGGGCGGCGCACGGCGCGAAGCCGAGGCGCGCGCCGCGATGGGGATGCTCCCGCGATGAGCGAGAGCGTCGATACGGCGCAGCGCGCCGGATCGACGGCCGGGCGGGCACGCACGGTCCCGCTCGGCCGCGATTTCGGCAAGCTGTGGACCGCGGCCGCCTTCAGCAACCTGGCCGACGGCCTCGGGCGTGTGGCGGTGCCGCTCATCGCCACCACGCTCACGCGAGACCCGCTCGCGATCGCGGCGATCGGGGCGCTGGCGTTCCTGCCATGGCTCGTCTTCGGCCTGCCCGCGGGCGTGATCATCGACCGCTTCGACCGCCGCTGGATCATGGCGATCGCGAACGGCATCCGCGGCCTCGCGGCCGTCGGGCTCGCCGTCCTCACCGTCACGGGGGCGCTCGACATCTGGTGGCTGTTCGCCGGCGTGCTGGTGTTCGGCCTCGGTGAGACCTTGTTCGACAACGCGACCAACGCGATCGTGCCGAACGTGGTGAAGCGCCCTGCCCTCGATCGCGCGAACGGCTGGCTGCAGGCCGCGCAGATCACGATCGACAGCTTCATCTCGTCGCCGATCGGCGGTGTGCTGTTCGCGATCTCCCTCGCGCTCCCGCTCTGGGTGGGCGCAGCCGGTTACCTCATCCCGATCGCGCTCGCGGTGATGCTTCCGCTGTCCGCGGCCCGTCCCCTCCTCGATGTGCACGCCACATCGGTGCGGGCCGAGGCAGCAGTGGCCGCCGGTGACCCGCTGGCCGCTTCCGAGGAAGCAGCCGAGAAGACCGCGGAGACGGATGCTGCGCCCGCGGCGCGTCCGAACGTCTCGGCGCGCGATGCCTTCGTGTACCTCTGGAACCACCGGTTCCTGCGCTCGATGGTGATCTTCACCTCGATCGTCGGGTCGGCGTTCGCTTTCGCCCAGGCGCCGGTGTTCCTGTACTTCCTCGACGTGCAGCACGTGCCGGCGGCCGCGATCGGCGTGGTCACGGCCGGGATCGGGCTCGGTGGGCTCGCCGGCTCGCTGGTCGCCTCGTCGCTCGTCGCGAAGTTCGGCCGGGGCGTGGTCATGCTCGGGGCCAACGTCGTCGCCGCGCTCAGCCTCGCCGCCGTCTGGGCAGCTCCCGAGGCGATCACGGGGACGATCGCCTACGGTCTCATGGCGGCCGCCGTGTCGGTGTGGAACGTCCCATGGGGCGCGCTGCGTCAGACGATCGTGCCCGGCCACATGTTCGGCCGCGTGCTGGGGATCAGCCGCACCCTCACGTGGGGCATCTTCCCGTTCGCGACGCTCCTCGGCGGGTGGGTCGCCCGCATCGACCTGCGCCTGCCGTTCCTCATCGCCGCGGGTGTGACGCTCGTCGCGACCCTGTTCGCCGCGCGACTGCTCTTGTCGGCGTCGCAGCACGACGCACCGGAGGAATGAGCCCGAGGCTTATGCGAAGCCGTCGTCCGGATCGTGCCGGACGACGGCTTCGCCGTCGGCGTCCAGCGACACGATCACGCCCGTGTCGAGCTCGGCGATCGGCTTCCCCTCCAGCCACGTGAGCGTCCAGCGCGGACGCGGCTGACCGAGCTGATCACCGGGGATCGTCTCGTCGACGGAACGGATGCCGCGCACCAGCGCGTCCGGGACGGCCTTGGGCGGTTCGTCGCCCGAGGTCCAGCGTGTTCCGAGCTGCATGTCACACCTCCTGGGGAGCGAGTTCGACGCCCTCGATGAGGAGCTCGTCCGACCCGTCGATCAGATCCAGCGTCTCGATGCGACCGACGGCCCGCAGGTCGCCCTCCGCGAGACGCAGGTTTGCGATCGTGACGTCGTCGGCTCGAAGCGTGAGGGACGCCACCGGGGTCTTCTGCGAGGCCTTCGCCTCCGTCTTCGCGCGGCGGATGCCGATCAGCGCCGCACTCACCGCCGTGAGAACGGCGGGGTCGCCCCACTCCTCCTCCGGCGCGACGGGCCAGTCCGCCGTGTGCACCGATCCGTTGTTGAACCACGACCAGGCCTCTTCCGTCGCAAACGCGAGCACGGGAGCCAGAAGCCGCAGCAGCGCCGACATCGCCAGACGCAGCGCGAGTGCGGCGGAAGCCTGCCCCGCGTCGGTCTGGTTGTAGGCGCGCTCCTTGACGAGCTCGAGGTAGTCGTCGCAGAACGTCCAGAAGAACGACTCGGTCAGCTCGAGCGCGCGCGCGTGGTCGTAGTTGTCGAGAGCCTTGGTGGCCTCGCGCACCACGCCGTGCAGGGTGGCGAGCATCGACGCGTCGAGCGCGTGGGTCACCTCGGCGCCCTCGGGCACCGGGAACGACAGCACGAACTTGGCAGCGTTGAGCACCTTGATCGCCAGGCGACGGCCGATCTTCACCTGCGTGGGGTTCTGCGGGTCGAACGCCGCGTCGGTGCCGAGACGGCTCGAGGCGGCCCAGTAACGCACCGCGTCCGAGCCGTGCTGCGAGAGGATGTCGGCGGGAGTGACGACGTTGCCCTTCGACTTCGACATCTTCTTGCGGTCGGGGTCGACGATGAAGCCGGAGATGGCAGCATCCGTCCACGGCGCACGGTCGTCCTCGAGGGCGCTTCGCAGCAGCGTCGAGAACAGCCACGTGCGGATGATGTCCTGACCCTGCGGGCGCATGTCGAACGGGGCGACGAGGTTCCACAGCTCCGGGTCGCGCTCCCAGCCGCCCGCGAGCTGCGGGGTCAGCGACGAGGTCGCCCAGGTGTCGAAGATGTCGTTCTCGCCCTCGAAGCCGCCGGGCAGGCCGCGCTGGTCGGCGGTGTAACCGGCCGGCACGTCGATGGACGGGTCGATCGGCAGCGAGGCGTGGTCGGGGGTGAGCACGCGGTCGTAGTCCCGCTCGCCGTTCTCGTCGAGCGGGTACCAGACGGGGATCGGCACGCCGAAGAAGCGCTGGCGGGAGACGAGCCAGTCGCCGGTGAGGCCGTTGGTCCAGTTCTCGAAGCGCACCCGCATGAAGTCGGGATGCCACGACATGTCCTTGCCCAGCGCGATGAGCTTGTCGCGCAGCGCCTCGTCGCGCGCGCCGTTGCGGATGTACCACTGACGCGTCGAGACGATCTCCATCGGGCGATCGCCCTTCTCGTAGAACTTCACGACGTGCGTGAAGGGCTTCGGGTCGCCGATCAGCTCGCCGGACTCCTGCAGCAGTTCCACGACGCGCTTCTTGGCGCTGAACACCGTCTTGCCCGCGAGCTCCGCGTACGCCGCCTTGCCGGCATCCGTCTCGATCGCCTGCGGGGCATCTGCCAGCACGCGTCCGTCGAGACCCAGGATCGTGCGGTTCGGCAGCTGCAGCTCACGCCACCACACGACGTCGGTGACGTCGCCGAACGTGCAGATCATCGCGATGCCCGAGCCCTTGTCGGGCTGTGCCAGCGGGTGAGCCAGCACCGGCACCTCGACGTCGAAGAGCGGCGTACGCACCGTCGTGCCGAAGAGGGGCTGGTAGCGCTCGTCGTCGGGGTGGGCGACCAGCGCGACGCAGGCGGGCAGCAGCTCGGGGCGGGTGGTCTCGATGTGCACGTCGCCGGCACCGTCGGTCCGGTGGAAAGCGACCCGGTGGAACGCGGCGGGCTGCTCGCGCTCCTCGAGCTCGGCCTGGGCGATCGCGGTGCGGAAGTCGATATCCCACATCGTCGGCGCGAGGTCCTGGTAGGCCTCGCCGCGATCGAGGTTGCGCAGGAACGCGAGCTGGCTGGTGCGGATCGTGTCGTCGGAGATGGTGCGGTAGGTCTGCGTCCAGTCGACGCTCAGGCCCAGCTGACGGAAGAGCGCCTCGAAGTGCTTCTCATCCTCGACGGTGAGCCTCTCGCAGAGCTCGATGAAGTTGCGGCGGCTGACGGGCACCTGGTCGGCGGCACGGCTCGACTTGTTGTCGCCGCCCTCGAACGGCGGCGTGAAGTCGGCGTCGTACGGCAGCGACGGATCGCACCGCACGCCGTAGTAGTTCTGCACGCGGCGTTCGGTGGGAAGGCCGTTGTCGTCCCAGCCCATCGGATAGAACACGGCCTTGCCGCGCATGCGCTCGTAGCGCACCTTGAGATCGGTGTGCGTGAACGAGAAGACGTGCCCGATGTGCAGGCTCCCCGACGCGGTGGGCGGGGGAGTGTCGACCGAGTACACGCCCTCACGGCCGACCTCGACGGCGCGAGCGCGGTCGAACAGATACGTGCCCTGACCGGACCACGCGGCGTCCCACTTCGCTTCGAGTCCCTCGAGCGCGGGCTTGTCCGGGATCTGACCCTGTGCGGGGCGGGCGTCGGTCATGGCGTCTCCTCGAGGCGATATGTGCGGCACTGTGTGAGCGTGCCTGAGTGTGGGATGTCGCTCGATTCTACCCGGGTGCAATACACCCCGATCGCGGGACGGATGCTGCGGACCGCAGCATCCGTCCCCCGATCACGCGTTCGCTGTCGCGGTGGCGGGGTCGGTCGCGAGCTCCGGTTCGACGGCGCGGCGTGATGCGAACCACGCGGAGACGAGCGTGATGACGGACATGATCGCGAGGATGACGCCGGGGTGCCACCACGCGAAGCCCGTCGCAATGCCGAGCTCGAACGTCAGGTAAGGCACGAAACCGCTGATCGTCGCGGCCAGGGCATACGCGAACGACAGCGCGGAGTAGCGGAACCGGTCGGGGAAGAGGTCGTTCATCAGGCCACCGAGCGCCGCCCACGCCATCGTCGGCAGGATGCCGCCGACGAGCATGGTCGCGACGAGGATCGGGAAGGTCGCGAACTGGAGCAGGAAGTACATCGGGAACGTGATGAGGAGCGTGCCCAGCGCGCCCCACACCACGACGTTCGCCGAGCCGACCCGACTCGCCCAGGCGCCGAACAGCGGGATGGTGACGAGCTGCAGCAGACCGCCGATCGTGGTCGCGAGGAGCAGGTCCTGGAAGCTGAAGCCGAGCTGCTCCACGCCGTAGTTGACCGTGTAGGTGTTCATCAGCGAGTACGACCCGATGCCGAGCAGTGCCGCGCCGATGGCGATGGCCATGGCGCCGGGGCGCTTCGCGAACATCGTGAGGAACGGGACGCGGTCGCGGCGCCCCTCGGCGACGACGCGTTCGAACACCGGCGTCTCGGTGATCGACCACCGCAGGTACAGCGACACGAGCAGCAGCGGGAGCGCGAGGAGGAACGGAATGCGCCATCCCCATTCGGCGATCTGCTCCGCCGGAAGGACGGCGGTCAGCACGATGAACACGGTCGCGGAGAGGATCGAGCCCACGGGCGAGCCGAGCTGGGGGACCGCCGCGTAGAAGGCGCGCTTGACCGGGCCGGAGTTCTCGGTCGCGATGAGGATGGAGCCGCCCCATTCGCCGCCGAGCGACAGGCCCTGCACGATGCGCAGGAGGATCAGCAGGGCGGCGCCGAGCCAACCCGCCTGGGCGTACGTCGGGAGGAGGCCGATGAGGCCGGTGGCGACGCCCATGATGGCGACGGTCCACAGCAGTGTCGCGCGCCGGCCCAGGCGGTCGCCCATGTAGCCGAAGATGACGGCGCCGATCGGGCGGACGACGAATGCGAGGGCGATGGTGAGGAACGCCGCGCTGGTCGCGCCGAACTCGCCCAGCGGGTCGAAGAACAGCGGCCCGACGAAGAACGCCGAGAAGTAGGCGAACAGGTAGAAGTCGAAGGATTCGAGGGAGGTTCCCACCATCGACGCCCACGCGACGCGACGCGTCGGGGAGGTCTCGAGGGCGAGCGCGGTATCGGGGGCTGCTGCGGTCACGGGAGTCGATCTTGGCACGGGTCCAGAAACCTCGGCGGCCGCTTCCGCATTCCCCCTTTGCACGGCCAGGGTAGAATCGTCGGACCAGCGCGGATCCGGCCATCACCGGGGAGCTCTCGGAAGAACAGGACGCGACGCACGCGGCGTTCCCACTAGAACCGAGCGGGGCAGGCCCGTCACAGCCGCAGTGAAAGCGGGCGGTCGCCTCGGCGCCGTCAATGCAGGGTGGTACCGCGGTACGTCTGGTCATGGATCCAGGCAGTGTCGTCCCCGCAGGAAGCACACGAGCGAGCACCTGCGAGAGAAGATGACCTACCCCCGCCCCTCCGCCTTCGGGCCCGCGGCCGACACCGCGCCGGCCCCCGTCGTTCCGAGCCCCCGCTTCCCGGAGATCGAGCAGGAGACGCTCGCGTTCTGGGAGGCCGACCGCACGTTCCGTGCGTCGATCGATCAGCGCGAGGGCGCCGAGGAGTGGGTGTTCTACGACGGCCCTCCCTTCGCGAACGGCCTCCCGCACTACGGTCACCTCCTCACCGGCTACGCGAAGGACGTCTTCCCTCGCTTCCAGACGATGCGCGGCAAGAAGGTCGACCGCGTCTTCGGCTGGGACACTCACGGTCTTCCCGCCGAGCTCGAGGCCATGAAGCAGCTCGGCATCACCGAGAAGAGCGAGATCGAGGCGATGGGCATCGCCACGTTCAACGCGAAGTCGCGGGAGTCGGTGCTGGCCTACACCCGTGAGTGGGAGGACTACGTCACGCGTCAGGCACGGTGGGTCGACTTCGAGCGCGGCTACAAGACGCTCGACCTCACGTACATGGAATCCGTGCTGTGGGCGTTCAAGACGATCTACGACAAGGGCCTCGCGTACGAGGGTCACCGCGTGCTGCCGTACTGCTGGCGCGACGAGACGCCGTTATCGGCGCACGAGCTGCGCATGGACGACGACGTCTACAAGATGCGCCAAGACCCGTCTGTCACGATCACCTTCCCGCTGGTGGGGGCGAAGGCGGAGGCGCTCGGCCTCACCGCGGTGCGCGCCCTCGCATGGACCACGACCCCGTGGACGCTGCCCACGAACTTCGCTCTCGTCGTCGGACCCGACATCCGCTACGTGGTGGTGCCGGGCGGGCCGAACGGCGCCGCCGATGTGCATCGCGACGACGAGAGGGCCGAGGCCGAGTCGCACCGCTACCTCCTCGCCGAGGAGCTGCTCGCCGGCTACGCCAAGGACCTCGGCTACGCCTCGGCCGAGGCCGCGCGTGAGGCCGTCGAACAGACGGTCGTCGGCTCCGAACTCGAGGACGTCGCCTACGACCGCCTGTTCGACTACTACGCGGATGCCTCGATCTGGCGCACGCAGAACGCCTGGCGCATCCTCGTCGACGACTACGTCACGACCGGCGACGGCACCGGCATCGTCCACCAGGCTCCGGCCTTCGGTGAGGACGACCAGCGGGTGACCGAGGCCGCGGGCATCCCGCTCATCATGAGCCTCGACGACGGCGGGCGCTTCCTCCCGCAGGTGACGGACGTCGCCGGCGAGCTCTGGATGGATGCCAACCGTCCGCTCATCCGCCTGCTGAAGCAGGACGGGCGCCTCTTGCGGGAGGCGAGCTACGAGCACTCGTACCCGCACTGCTGGCGCTGCCGGAACCCCCTCATCTACCGCGCCGTCTCGAGCTGGTTCGTGCGCGTCACCGACATCAAGGACCGCATGCTCGCGGGCAACGAGCAGATCACCTGGGTGCCCGAGAACGTCAAGCACGGCCAGTTCGGCAAGTGGCTCGAGGGCGCGCGCGACTGGTCGATCAGCCGCAACCGCTACTGGGGCTCGCCGATCCCGGTGTGGAAGAGCGACGACCCGGAGCACCCGCGTGTCGACGTCTACGGCTCCCTCGAGGAGCTCGAGCGCGACTTCGGGCGCCTCCCGCGCAACGCGGAGGGCGAGGTCGACCTCCACCGCCCGTACATCGACGACCTCACCCGCACGAACCCGGACGACCCGACGGGCAAGAGCACGATGCGCCGCATCGAGGACGTCTTCGACGTGTGGTTCGACTCGGGCTCCATGCCGTACGCGCAGGTGCACTACCCGTTCGAGAACCAGCAGTGGTTCGACGAGCACTCCCCGGCGGACTTCATCGTCGAGTACATCGGGCAGACGCGCGGCTGGTTCTACGTCATGCACGTACTCTCGACGGCGCTGTTCGATCGCCCCGCCTTCACCGGGGTGTCGTGCCACGGCATCGTGCTCGGCAGCGACGGCCTGAAGATGTCCAAGTCGCTGCGCAACTACCCCGACGTCAGCGAGGTCTTCGACCGCGACGGATCCGACGCGATGCGCTGGTTCCTGATGTCGAGCTCCGTGCTGCGCGGCGGCAACCTCATCGTCACCGAGGAGGGCATCCGCGCGGGCGTCCGCGAGTTCCTGCTGCCGGTCTGGAACGCGTGGTACTTCTTCGCGACCTACGCCAACGCCGCAGGCGGCGCCGGCGGCGACGGCTACCAGGCGTCATGGCGCACCGACTCGACCGACGTGCTCGACCGCTACATCCTGGCGCTCACGGGCGACCTGGTGCGCGACGTGGCCGCCGACCTCGAGGTGCTCGACTCGACGCTGGCGGCGGCGAAGCTGCGTGACTTCGCGGAGGCGCTGACCAACTGGTACATCCGCCGCTCACGCGACCGGTTCTGGGTCGGCGTGTCCGCCGATCCGAAGAGCCGCGAGGCTTTCGACACGCTGTACACGGTGCTCGAGACCCTCACCCGCGTGGCAGCGCCCCTCATCCCGCTGGTCTCCGAGAAGGTCTGGCAGGGCCTCACCGGCGGACGCAGCGTCCACCTGCAGGACTGGCCCGACGCCGACGCCTTCCCGGCTGCCGACGACATCCGCGCCGCGATGGACGCCGTCCGCGAGGCATCCAGCGTGGCCAACGCGCTGCGCAAGAAAGAGGGCCGTCGCGTGCGCCTGCCGCTTCCTACCCTGACGGTGGCGGTTCCGGATGCTGCGTCCCTCGCGCAGTTCGAGGGCATCCTGCGCGACGAGCTCAACGTGAAGTCGGTCGAGCTCATCGAGCTCGGCGACGACGTCTCGGAGCGCTACGGCATCAGCAAGCGCCTCACCGTGAACGCGCGCGCCGCGGGACCGCGCCTGGGCAAGCAGGTCCAGCATGTGATCTCGGGCGCGAAGGCGGGCGTGTGGGAGGAGCGCGACGGCATCGTGGTCGTCGACGGCATCGCCCTGGAGCCGGGGGAGTACGACCTCACGCTCGAGGCAGGCGGCGTCGCCGGGGGCACGGCGATCTCACTCCTGGCAGGCGACGGCTTCGTGCTGCTCGACACCACCACGACGCCTGAGCTCGAGGCGGAGGGTCTGGCTCGTGACGTGATCCGCGCCGTCCAGGACACCCGCAAGTCCGCCGGCTTCGACGTCAGCGACCGCATCCGCCTCGGCCTCCTCTTCGACGACGACGCGGACGGCGAGGCCGTCGCCGCCGCCTTCGACGTCGCCGACGTGGCGGGCGAGACGCTCGCCCTCGCACACACCGTGCGGACGCGAGCGACCGAGCTCGCAGCATCCGGTGATTCCGAGACCGCGATCGAGTACGAGGCGGTGGTCGACGCGGGAACCTATGCCAACCGCGGCGCCTTCACCGTCTCGGTCGGCAGGACGGGAGTCCAGGCATGAGCGATCGCGACCGGCGGCGCGCCGACGCCGTCTACGAGGCCCTCCTCGAGCGCCAGGGGGAGCGGTGGGTGCAGCCCCGCGTGGAGCGCACGAAGCGGGTGCTCGAGCTGTTGGACGACCCACAGAAGACGTACCGCGTCGTCCACGTCACGGGCACCAACGGGAAGACGTCGACCAGCCGCATGATCGAGAGCCTCGTGCGCGCCCACGGGCTGCGCACCGGTCTGTTCACCAGTCCTCACCTCGAGCGCTTCACCGAGCGGATCATGGTCGACGGCGAGCCGATCGACGATGTCGCGGTCGCCGACGCGTGGGACGAGATCGCACCCTTCGTCGAGCTGGTCGACGCCGAGCTCGCCGCGAACGGCGATGCCGCGCTCACGTTCTTCGAACTGCTCACGGTGCTGGCGTTCGTCGCCTTCGCCGATGCGCCGATCGACGTGCTCGTGCTGGAGGTCGGCATGGGCGGGTCGTGGGACTCGACCAACACGGCCGACGGCGATGTGGCGGTGTTCGCGCCGATCGACCTCGACCACGCAGACCGTCTCGGCGACACCGTCGCCGAGATCGCGAGCGTGAAGGCGGGCATCATCAAGGACGGCGCCGCGGTCGTCTCGGCGCGGCAGGATGCTGCCGCCGAGGCGGTGCTCCGCGAAGCGGCCGCCGCCCGCGCGGCGTCGATCGCATTCGAGGGCGCCGAGTTCGCGCTCGCACAGCAGCGACTCGCGGTCGGCGGACAGCAGATCACCGTGCGGGGCCTCGCCGGCACGTACGAGGACGAGTACCTGCCGCTGTACGGTGCCCACCAGGGCTTCAACGCCGCGCTCGCGATCGCCGCGGTCGAGTCGCTCGTGGGCGGCGCATCCCAGCCGATCGCCGGAGACGTGCTGGCGGACGGCCTCGGCGGAGTGACCTCGCCCGGACGCCTCCAGCTCGTCGGCGCCGCGCCGACCGTGCTCGTCGACGCTGCCCACAACCCGCACGGCGCCCGCGCCCTCGTGACGGCGTTGCGCGAGTCGTTCGACTTCGACGAGTGGGGCGTCGTGCTCGGCCTGCTCTCCGACAAGGATGCCGCCGGGATCGTCGCGGAGATCGCCCCCGTGGCGGCGCACGTGTTCGCCACCGCTCCCGACTCCGAGCGCGCGGAGGACGCCGACGCCATCGCCGACCTCGCCGAAGCGCACGATCTGCGGGTCTCCGTGCACCGCGACCTGCCCGACGCCGCAGAGGCGGCGCGCGCGTGGGCCGCGGCATCCGATCGGCGCGCCGTCGTCATCGCGGGATCGGTCGTGCTCGCGGGCGAGGCCCTCGCCCTCGCGGCCGACGAGGACTGGAAGGCCGGGTGGAACGCGTGAGCGACGCGAAGCAGCCGAAGCCCCGCCGCCCGCGCGGTGCGGCGGAGTCGCTGGCCACGATCGTGCTCGGCTTCGAGTCGATCGTGGTGTTCCTCGGGGGCCTCGTCGTCTACGGCCTGAAGGCGCTGCCCGCCTCGATCGAGCCCTGGTCGGGAATCGTTGCGGGGGCCGTGCTCGCGGCGCTGATGATCGCCACGACGCGCCTGGTGCGCTATCGATGGGGCATCGCGCTCGGGTGGGTGCTGCAGGCGATCGTCCTGCTCGGCGCCCTCCTCGTGCCGGCACTCGCGATCGTCGCGCTCATTTTCGGCGGCATGTACGGGTATGCGACGATCAAGGGGGCCGCTCTCGACCGGCGCAACGCGCGCCTCGCAGCCCAATCTGCCGAAGAGCACTGACTCCTCCCCACGCCTGATCCGTAACGAAAGGTCCCGCATGCCCATCGAAGAGACCCTCGTCCTCGTCAAGCCCGACGGCGTCGCCCGCGGCCTCACCGGCGCGATCCTCGCCCGCATCGAGGCGAAAGGGTACGCGCTCGTCGACATCCGACTGGTCGAGCCCGACCGCGAGACCCTCGAGCGGCACTACGCCGAGCACGAGGGCAAGCCGTTCTACGAGCCGCTGCTCGAGTTCATGATGTCGGGCCCATCGGTCGCGATCCGCCTCGCCGGCAACCGCGTCATCGAGGGCTTCCGCTCGCTCGCGGGCACGACGGACCCGACGACGGCCGCTCCCGGCACGGTCCGCGGCGACTACGGCCGCGACTGGGGCCTGAAGGTGCAGCAGAACCTGGTGCACGGCTCCGACAGCCCCGAGTCCGCCGCGCGCGAGCTCGACATCTGGTTCAGCTGATCGCTCGCTCGGCTGAGCCTGCCGGGATGCTCGGGAAGGTCAGCCGAACAGCGTCTGCCAGATGTTGACGACGGCATTCATCTCCAGCTGCGCCAGCAGCAGGATGATCGCGTAGCTGATGATCGCTGCCAGCGGCACCCACACCATCAGGCGGTCTGCGACGTGGCGCAGCTTGTCGGATGCCGGAAACGGTCCGGCGCGCAGCATGTGCAGAGTCACCGCGTAGAAGGTCGGGATCGTGACCGCCCACGTCGCCATGCACCACGGGCACAGCGTGTGCAGGTTGGGCGCGTAGATGCTCTGGCTGATGAGCCAGATCACGAACGCGAACGCGAACGTGATGCCGGCCCAGAAAGACCACCAGAACCAGCGGGCGAACCGAGCGCGAGCAAGGATCGCCATGCCCACGACGATCGGGGCGACCCAGCCGGTGAGCCCGAGGACCGGGTTCGGGAACCCGAACACGCTTCCCTGCCAGGAATCGAGGTTCGCGCTGCACTGCACCAGCACGCTCAGATCGCACGACGCGATCGCGTCGGGGTTGGCGAGCTTCTCGAACTTCTCGATCGTCAGCGAGAAGGCCGCCCACCAACCGACCACACCCGCGATCACGAGCCATGCGGCGAGTCCGGTGGGACGGGTGCGGGTCTGCTGCTCGGGCATGCCTCGGATTATGACATCGGGATCTGCACGGATGCCGCACCCTCGGGCCGTGGCAAATCGCCGGTCCTCGGCGTGGGGAGGGCGTGGCTGGCGGGCGAATGGGCATTCTGGCGGAGGAAGTGCGATAATGGGGGGCGATGACTCACGGCCGCGCCGTGACGATCATCACCAGAAGACTTCAGGGCGACGAATGCCCTTGGCAGCGCGAGCATCCGCTTAGCGCCGGACGACCGCTGCAGACCGAGTGAGTTCGCGGCACCGCCCCGTCCAGCGGGGCATGGGCGGCGCCGCACGAGATTTCGCCGGGCGACGCGCGGTGTCGCCCCGCTAGGAGTACGCCAGTGATGGCTGATGGAACCGATGCAGAATTCACCCCTCAGACCGAACCGGACGCACCGCTGACATCAGCGGGCGACGAGGCGACCTCCGCGGCTGACGCGGATTCGCCGGTCGAGGGGCCGCAGGAGACCGCGGAGGTCTCCGAGCCGGCCGTGGAGAGCGCCGCCGAGACGGGGGTCGAGGCTCCTGAGGCGGCCACCGACACCGAGACGACTCCCGCAGACCCGGACGCCGCCGGTGCCGCGCAGCCTGCTGCCGAGGCGACCCCCGACCCCACCGGAGCGGTCTCCGAGGACGAGGCGACTCCGGCAGTCGAGGCCGCAGAGCCGGAGACTCCCGTGGAGCCCGACGCCCTCACCGCGGTGGGCCTGGGGCTGCTGCCCGAGGTCTTCGTGTCGGCGGTGTCGACGCAGCTCATGTTCTACGCGCCCGAGATCACGCCGCTTCCGGCGCGCCCGGGCCGCTCGCAGCCGGAGGCGGAGCCCGAGGCCGCGGCATCGTCCAGCACGTCGCGCCGGCGCAGCCGTCGCCGCGGCGAGGGCCGGGACGAGGCGTCCGCTCCTTCGGAGCCGTCGCAGCCGCGCCAGCGTGCCGTCGAGCTCATCACCGAGCCCCAGCGCATCAAGGGGTCGACCCGCCTCGAGGCGAAGAAGCAGCGCCGCCGTGACGGCCGGGAGGCCGGCCGCCGCCGCGCCGTCGTCACCGAGGCGGAGTTCCTCGCTCGTCGTGAGGCGGTCGACCGTGACATGATCGTGCGCTCGCGCAACGGCCGCATCCAGATCGCGGTGCTCGAAGACAATGTGCTCGTCGAGCACTACGTCGCGCGCAACCAGGACGCGTCCCTCATCGGCAACGTCTACCTCGGCCGCGTGCAGAACGTCCTGCCGAGCATGGAGGCCGCCTTCGTCGACATCGGCCGGGGGCGCAACGCCGTGCTGTACTCGGGCGAGGTCGATTGGGATGCCGTCGAGACCGGCAACCAGCCCCGCCGGATCGAGCTCGCGCTCAAGACCGGCGACCGCGTGCTCGTCCAGGTCACGAAGGATCCGGTCGGACACAAGGGCGCGCGCCTCACGAGCCAGATCTCGCTCCCCGGTCGCTACCTCGTGTATGTGCCGGGCGGCAACATGAACGGCATCTCGCGCAAGCTCCCCGACACGGAGCGCGCCCGCCTCAAGAAGATCCTCAAGGAGGTGCTGCCCGAGTCGTCCGGCGTCATCGTCCGCACCGCCGCCGAAGGCGCCACCGAGGACCAGCTGACGCGCGACGTGCAGCGCCTCACCAACCAGTGGGAGCACATCTCGAAGCAGATCGAGACGATCCAGGCGCCCGCGCTGCTGCACTCCGAGCCGGACCTCCTCGTCAAGATCGTCCGCGACGTCTTCAACGAGGACTTCTCGAAGATGCTCATCCAGGGCGACGATGCGCACCACACCATCTCGAAGTACCTCGAGTCCGTGGCACCCGACCTCCTCGAGCGCGTCGAGCGCTACGAAGGCGAGCACGACCCGTTCGACGTCTTCCGCGTCACCGAGCAGATCGAGAAGGCCCTCGACCGCAAGGTGTGGCTGCCCTCCGGCGGATCGCTGGTCATCGACCGCACCGAGGCGATGACGGTCGTCGACGTCAACACCGGCAAGTTCGTCGGCTCGGGCGGCAACCTCGAAGAGACCGTCACGAAGAACAACCTCGAAGCCGCGGAGGAGATCGTCCGCCAGCTGCGCCTGCGCGACATCGGCGGCATCATCGTCGTCGACTTCATCGACATGGTGCTCGAGTCCAACCGCGACCTCGTCCTGCGCCGCCTCGTCGAGTGCCTCAGCCGCGACCGGACGAAGCACCAGGTCGCGGAGGTCACCTCGCTCGGCCTCGTCCAGATGACGCGCAAGAAGCTCGGACTGGGCCTGCTCGAGACCTTCAGCGAGGCGTGCGAGGTCTGCGCGGGGCGCGGTCTGATCGTGCACCATGACCCGGTCGTCAAGCACCGTGTGCCCGCCGCTGCCGGCGGTGCGCCGTCATCCGGCCGTCGCCCGCGGGGTGGAGCATCGACGCCTGCAAGCGGCAGCGGCTCGAACGGCACGCACGTGATCACCGAGGGCGTCAAGTCGGCGCTCGCGCAGATCGCAGCGTCCACGATCCACCACAGCGACGAGGCTCCGCACGTCGAGGCCGAGCCCGTCGTCGAGCAGACTCCCGTCGAGCGTCCGAAGAAGCCGCGCAAGAAGCGTCCGGATTCCGGCGGGAAGAAGGAGAACCGCACCGAGAAGGACGTCCTCCTCGACTCGGTGCTGAACGCGCTTCCCGAACCCAAGGCTCCGGGGCAGGGTCGCTCCCGTCGTCGCGTGACGACGGCGGCGCTCACGGGCACCCCGGTGCCGCACACGCCCTCAGAGGACTGAGCGCTCACGCCGTCCCGGCTCCGGCCGGGGCGCCGTGACCTCACTGTCGGCCGTCGCGGCCCGTCGCTAGTGTGAGCCCCGGGGAGTTGCGGAAACGGGGGTGCCATGGCGCGCTACGTCTTCGTGACGTGGGACGGCGGCGGCAACCGCATGCCCACCATCACGATCGCGCGAACGCTGGCGGACCGCGGACACGATGTGCGCATCCTCGGGCACGACTCCCAGGCGGACGCCTACCGGGCGGCCGGGCTGCGGTTCACGGCCTACGCGAGCGCACCCGGTTTCGTGCTCGATCCGCGCCCAGCGGGCCTGCTGCGGCTGTTCTCCGACCCCGGCCTCGCCGACGACACCGTGGCACTGATCGCGGCGTTCCCCGCCGACGTCGTGGTGGTCGACTGCACACTGTTCGCGGTCCTCGACGTGCTTGATCGGATCGACCAGCGCTTCGCGGTGCTCGAGCACACACTGCACGACTTCCTGGCCTCGGGCGCGCGCGTGGCAGGGCCGGTGCTGTGGACGAGGGGGATACGCGTGCGGGCGCCCCGCCGACACGCCGCCCCGATCCTGGTGGCATCTGTGCCGGGCTTCGAGGTGCCGTTCCCTTCTCAGCGCGACCTTTCCGCAGTGCCCGGCGAGGTGGTCTACGCGGGCGCGATGACACGCGCCGTCCCCGCACGACCCGTCGCACCCACGGTGGTGCTGAGCCTCAGCACCTTCCGCTTCGCCGACCTCGTCTCGACCTGGCAGCGCGTGCTCGACGCCGTCGATGGCCTCGACGTGCGTGTGGTCGCCACGCTGGGTCCGGCCGTCGCGAGGGGGGAGGTGCAGGTACCCGGCGGCATCGAAGTGCACGAATGGATGCCGCACGACGAATTGTTCCCCCAGGCCTCGCTCCTCGTGGGCCACGGCGGGCACGGCACGACGCTCGCGGCGCTCGCGCATGGCGTGCCGGTGCTGGTGCTGCCGCTCGATCGAACGTCGGATCAGCCGCGCATCGCGCGAGCAGTGGCGCGTGCGGGCGCGGGGGCGAAGATGTCGCGCCGCACGGATGCCGCGACGATCCGCCATGCGATCACGCGGACGCTGGCCGACCATGCCATGCGGGATCGCGCACGCCGGCTGGGCGATGCGATCCGCACGCTCGACGGACCCGGTCGCGCGGCGGACGTGCTCGAACTGTCGGCCGCGGCCGGGCGGTGAGGTCAGCGGCGGTCGCGCCCCCGTACCCTGAGCCCGGACGCGATGAGCCGTCGCACCAGCTCGTGTCCGCTGACATGAAGGGCGCCGGCGGCGACCAGGCGCGCGTGCGCCTCTTCGGGCACGTCGTAGTGGTCGAGGTCGAATCCCCGTGCGGGGATCCCGTTCGCCGCGGCGAACGCGTGGAGCTCCGCGAGGTCGGTGTCGGTCACCAGGTGCGCCCACAGCCGACCGTGCGCCGGCCAGAGAGGATCGTCGATCAGGATCGCCACGACCAGATCCTACGCACCGGATGCCGCGCTGCCCGCTTTCGCGGAGTGTTCGGGCATCTGGTAAAGTAGACCCTTGGTGCGTCGAGATATCCGCACCAAGTCTTCGTTGACGTCCCCGAGTGCGTGCGCGCGCTCCCAGAAGAAACAGGTGTGAAGTGGTTTACGCAGTTGTGCGCGCCGGCGGCCGGCAGGAGAAGGTCGAGGTCGGCACGATCGTCGTTCTCGACCGTCAGGCCGCGAAGGTCGGCGACAAGATCGAGCTCCCCGCGGTGCTCTTCGTCGACGGTGACACCGTCACGACCGATGCCGACAAGCTCGCGAAGGTCACCGTGACCGCCGAGGTGCTCGGTGAGGAGCGCGGCCCGAAGATCGTGATCCAGAAGTTCAAGAACAAGACCGGCTACAAGAAGCGCCAGGGGCACCGTCAGGACCTCACGCGCGTCAAGGTCACCGGCATCAAGTAAGCCACAGGAGACGCAGAGATGGCACACAAAAAGGGCGCAAGCTCCACCCGTAACGGTCGTGACTCCAACGCTCAGCGCCTCGGCGTGAAGCGTTTCGGCGGCCAGGCCGTCAACGCCGGCGAGATCCTCGTCCGCCAGCGTGGCACTCACTTCCACCCGGGCGCCAACGTCGGCCGCGGTGGCGACGACACGCTGTTCGCACTGGCCGCGGGCGCGGTCGAGTTCGGCCACAAGGGCGGCCGCAAGGTCGTCAACGTCGTGGCGGTCGCGGAGTAATCCAGCGAGTCGCACAGACTTCCGGAAGGGGCGGGCTTCGGCTCGCCCCTTCCCTTTATCGCCTTCCCGGCACGCCGGGAAGCATCCACACCTGAGGGGGACCGCATGGTCACGTTCGTCGACCGGGTGACGCTTCACCTGCGCGCCGGCAAGGGCGGCAACGGCTGCGTGTCGGTCAAGCGCGAGAAGTTCAAGCCGCTCGCGGGACCCGATGGCGGCAACGGTGGCCATGGTGGCGACGTCGTGCTCGTCGCCGACCCGCAGGTCACGACGCTGCTGTCATACCACCACTCGCCGCACCGCTCCAGCGGGAACGGCGGCTTCGGCATGGGCGACCACCGATCGGGGGCAGCGGGTGATCCGCTCGAACTGCCCGTCCCGGTCGGCACGGTCGTGAAGGACGCCACGGGCGAGGTCCTCGTCGACATGATCGAACCGGGCATGCGATTCGTCGCGGCCCCCGGAGGCCTCGGCGGGCTCGGCAACGCCGCTCTCGCCAACCCCAAGCGCAAGGCGCCGGGCTTCGCACTGCTCGGCACGCCCGGCTGGGAGGGCGACGTCCTCCTCGAGCTCAAGACCGTCGCCGATGTCGCCCTCGTCGGCTTCCCTTCGGCGGGCAAGTCGAGCCTCATCGCGGCGATCTCCGCCGCACGGCCGAAGATCGCCGACTACCCCTTCACCACACTCCACCCGAACCTGGGCGTCGTGCAGGCGGGAGAGCAGCGCTTCACCGTCGCCGACGTGCCCGGGCTCATCGAGGGCGCGAGCGAGGGCAAGGGCCTGGGCCTGGAGTTCCTCCGTCACGTCGAGCGCTGCACGGCACTCGTCCACGTCCTGGACTGCGCCACGCTCGAGCCTGGTCGGGACCCGCTGAGCGACCTCGATGTCATCCTGGCCGAACTCGCCGCCTATCCGGTGCCCGACGGTCAGCTCCCGCTGCTCGAGCGCCCGCAGCTGGTGGCGCTCAACAAGGTCGACGTCCCCGAGGCGAAGGATCTCGCGGATCTCGTCCGCCCCGACCTCGAGGCCCGCGGGTTCCGCGTGTTCGAAATCTCGACCGTGAGCCATGAAGGACTGCGTCAGCTCACCTTCGCGCTCGGCGACATCGTCGCGAAGCATCGCGCCGCGCAGGCCGCAGCTCCCGCGCCCGAGCGCATCGTCATCCGGCCGAAGGGCTCGGAGAAGGACTTCTCGGTCCGCGTCGAAGGCGGCACCTACGGCAACATCTACCGCATTCTCGGCGACAAGCCCCTCAAATGGGTGCAGCAGACCGACTTCCAGAACGAGGAGGCCGTCGGGTACCTCGGCGACCGTCTCGAGAAGCTCGGCGTCGAGGACGAGCTGTTCCGTGCGGGTGCCACGCCCGGCGCGACCGTCGTGATCGGCGAAGGTGACGGCATCGTGTTCGACTGGGAGCCCTCGATCTCTTCGAACGCGGAACTGATGACGGCGCCGCGCGGCACCGATCCGCGCCTGCTGCGCGACAACCGCCGCACGACGTCGGAGCGCCGCGAGCGTTACCACGACATGATGGACGCCAAGTCGGAGGCACGCGCCGAACTGGAGGCCGAGCGGATCGCCGAGCGCTACCGCGAGCAGGAGGATGCGGAGTGAGCGCACGCGAGCGCAGCGATCTCCCGTTCGCCCGCCGCGTCGTCGTGAAGGTCGGGTCCTCCTCGATCAGCGGGGAGAACGCACACAAGATCAAGCCGATCGTCGACGCCCTCGCCGCTGCGCACGGACGCGGCACCGAGGTGGTGCTCGTGTCGTCCGGCGCCATCGCGACGGGCATGCCCTACCTGCTGCTCGACGAGCGTCCGAGTGACCTCGCGACCCAGCAGGCGGCGGCCGCGGTGGGCCAGAACGTGCTCATCTACCGCTACCAGGAGGCGCTTCGTCCGTTCCGCATCGTCGCAGGCCAGGTGCTCCTGACCGCCGGCGACCTCGAGAACGCCACGCACCGCTCCAATGCGCGCCGCGCCATGGAGCGGCTCCTGGGCCTGCGCATCCTCCCGATCGTCAACGAGAACGACACCGTCGCGACCCACGAGATCCGCTTCGGTGACAACGACCGCCTCGCGGCCCTGGTCGCGCAGCTGATCGGGGCGGACGCCCTGGTGCTGCTGAGCGATATCGAGTGCCTGTACACGCGTCCACCCGACGAGCCCGGCGCCCTGCCGATCCCGCACGTGATCTACGGCGACGACCTGCACGGCTTCGAGTTCGGCTCGGTCGTCGTCAACAGCGTCGGCACCGGGGGAGCGGCGACCAAGGTCTCGGCCGCGCGGCTGGCCGCATCATCCGGCATCGGGGTCCTCGTCACCAGCGCGGACCTCGTGGGCGAAGCACTGTCGGGCGACGAGATCGGCACCTGGTTCCAGCCCAACCCGGAGCCGACCGCGCCCGCCGCGACGGGTCCATTGCGGACCGCGGTCGATACACTGGGCGGATGACCACGACCGCCACGACGGCACGCGAACGGATGCTGCTCGCCAAGGACGCCGCGCGCAGCATCGGCCTCCTCGGCGACGACGCGAAGCGCGATGCGCTCCTCTCGATCGCCGACGCGATCGAGGCCGCGGCGCCGGAGATCGTGGCGGCCAACGTGGAAGACCTCCGCCGCGGCACCGAGACCGGGCTCTCAACCGCACTGCAGGACCGTCTGCGGCTCGACGAGCCACGGGTCGCCTCTCTCGCCGCGGCGGTGCGCGAGATCGCCGCACTGCCGGACCCCGTCGGCCGGGTTCTCGACGAGCGGACGCTGGGGAACGGGGTGTCGCTCACAAAGGTCGCCGTGCCGTTCGGCGTGGTGGGCTCCATCTACGAAGCACGCCCCAACGTCACCGTCGACATCGCCGCCCTCGCCCTGCGCTCGGGCAACGCCGTCGTACTGCGGGGCGGCACCGCCGCCGAGCACACGAACGCGGCCCTCGTCCGCACGATGCGCGGCGCGCTGGCCGAGCGGGGCATCGACCCGGAAGCCATCCAGACGGTGGACGAGTTCGGCCGCGAGGGAGCCCGCGAGCTGATGCACGCACGGGGGGTCGTCGACGTGCTCGTGCCACGCGGCAGCGCGCAGCTGATCGAGACGGTCGTGACCGAGTCCTCGGTCCCCGTCATCGAGACGGGCGCCGGCGTCGTGCACATCGTCCTCGACGAGACGGCGCCCCTCGACTGGGCGCGCGACATCGTCGTCAACGCCAAGACTCAGCGGCCGAGCGTGTGCAACGCCGTCGAGACCGTCCTCGTGCACCGGGGCGCCGCCGACCGCCTCATCGGACCGGTCGTGGCGGCCCTGCAGCAGAGCGGGGTCACCGTCCATGGCGACGAGACCGTCGAACGCCTCGCGGTCGGCGTCACCCCTGCGACCGACGAGGACTGGGCGACCGAGTACCTCAGCCTCGATCTCGCGATGCGTGTCGTCGACGACCTGGACGACGCGCTCGAGCACATCCGCCGCTATTCGACCCACCACACCGAGTCGATCGTGACGCAGGATGCCGCCAACGAAGCACGTTTCCTCGCCGAGGTCGATTCCGCCGTGGTGATGGCCAACACGTCGACGCGGTTCACCGACGGCGGCGAGTTCGGCTTCGGCGCAGAGGTCGGCATCTCCACGCAGAAGCTGCACGCGCGCGGCCCCATGGGGCTCGCTGAGCTCACGAGCTCGAAGTGGCTCGCGCGGGGTGCCGGGCAGGTCCGCGCGTGACGGAATAGACTTGTCCAGTCCCGCGCCCCAGAGGCGAACCCGAACGGAGCCCGAATGACACTCGTCACGATCATCGCCCTCGCCGCCGAAGAGTCGGAGCACCACGGCAACGTCGCCCTCGAGACCGTCGGGTACGGCATCACCGCGATCGTGGTCTTCGCCGCGCTGGCGATCGTGACGCTGTCGTACCGCAATGTGGCGAACCGCCACGCGCACAAGGCCGAGGCGTACGCCAAGGCTCACGCGAACGACGTCCAGAGAGCGGGGCACGGCCACTAAGGCTGCTGCATGTCCTTGGCGACAGCTCCGAGGGTCGGGGTCATGGGCGGCACGTTCGACCCGGTCCATCACGGGCACCTGGTCGCCGCCAGCGAAGTGGCGCAGTGGTTCGACCTCGATGAGGTCGTCTTCGTGCCCACCGGCGAGCCCTGGCAGAAGGCCGACGTCTCGCCGAGCGAGCATCGCTATCTCATGACGGTCATCGCCACGGCATCCAATCCGCGGTTCACGGTCAGCCGCGTCGACATCGACCGCGACGGTCCCACCTACACCATCGACACGCTCCGCGATCTGAAGGCCCAGCGCCCGGACGCGGAGCTGTTCTTCATCACCGGTGCCGACGCCATAGCGCAAATTCTCAGTTGGAGGGACCATGATGAGTTGTGGGACCTCGCCCATTTCGTCGCGGTATCCAGGCCCGGTCACGTTCTGAACACCGATGGTCTGCCGAGCGACGACGTCAGCCAGCTCGAGATCCCCGCCCTCGCGATCTCATCGACGGATTGCCGTGACCGAGTTCAGCGAGGACACCCCGTGTGGTACCTCGTGCCCGACGGAGTCGTCCAATACATTGCGAAGCACCATCTCTACCGGAGCAAGGAATGAGTACACCCGAGCACCCGGCGACGCCAGCCCTCACACGTAAGCAGATCCGCGAGCTGCGGAACACGGGATCGACACCCGTCATCACCGCGACGCCGGGCGACGGCGAGGCCCCCGAGGCTCCGGCGCCTGTCGCGGCGCCCCCGGCCGATGCCATGCAGTCGACCCCGCCGCCGATGCCGGTGGCCTCCGCGCCGTTCCCTCGCCCGTCCGAACCCGCCGCCGTGGCGCCGGCACCGGGTCCCGACTCCGCCGTCGACCTGGGCGTGTCGCCGCTCACGCGTCGCCAGGCTCGCCAGCAGGAGCGCATCCGCACCGCGTCGGTCCCCGTGATCACGCCGGAGGTCGTCGCCGCACACGCCGCCGCCACGGGCGGCAGCGCCCCGACGTTCGCGTTCCCCGCCGCCCCACCGCCCGTGGCGCCGTTCGACGAGCCCGCACCGTCGCGCTTCACGCCCCCTCAGGACGACACGCAGGTGTCGACCGACAGCGGCGTGCACGCGCTTTTCGGTATTCCGCGCGAGTCCGAAGCCGCGCCGGCAGCTCCGCCGAGCTGGCAGCAAGGCGTGCCCGCGGCACCGGTCCCGGTTCCCGCCTTCGCGGCGGAGCCTGCGGCACCCGAGGTCGAGGAGAGCTCGTTCGACAACGGGTCCGGCACCACTGGGACCGACGGCGCCGAAGCGCCCGCCGCGGCGCCGAAGGCCGTCAACCCGCTTTTGGGCGCGAGCCTGCTCGACGAGGAACCGGCCGCCGGCCAGCCAGCTGCGATCGAGTTCCCGCCGTCGTTCGACCAGCTGCTGACCCGCACCACCGGCGCCATCGCGATCCCCAACGCACTGATCGTGTCGCAGGCCCCCGAGGTCGCGCCGCTGGTGGCGCCCGTCACCGCGACGGGCGAGGTCATCGTCACGGGCACGTTCAACCTGCCCGAGGGCCTCGGCTCCACCGGTCATGCCAAGGGCACCGCCGACGGCAAGGAGATCGACGCGACGCTCGTCGACGGCGAACTGCCCTCGCACTCCTCGCCGACGCCGATCGCCGCGAGCTCCGCCGTCAGCACCGCGAAGGCACCTGGCGACGTCATCAAGCCACCGGTGCCTGAGAAGGGCGGCAAGCTCATGATGTCGCTCGCGATCACCGCGGGCGTACTGGCCCTCGCCCTCGTGGGCGTTCTGATCCTCGCCTTCGTGACAGGAGTCTTCTGATGGTGGCGAGCGCGCAGTCGCACGACATGCTCCAGACCGCTGCGGCAGCGGCCGACGCGAAGGGCGGCGAGGATCTCGTCGCCCTCGACGTGTCGCAGCCGCTCCCGCTGGTCGACATCTTCCTGCTCGTCACGGGCCGCAGCGAGCGCAACGTCGCGGCGATCGCCGACGAGATCGAGGACAAGCTGCTCGAAGCGGGCCACAAGCGACTGCGTCGCGAAGGTCGTGAGGAGTCCCGGTGGATCCTCATCGACTTCGGCGACCTCGTCGTCCACGTGTTCCACGAGCAGGAACGCGTCTACTACGGCCTCGAGCGGCTGTGGAAGGACTGCCCCGTGGTTCCGATCACCCTTCCCGCGCGAGCGACCGCCGAAGAGTGATCCTGGTACGGATCACCCCTCGGAGTGTTGTAAGCTAGACGGGTTGCCCCGCGAGAGCGGGAACAGCGTCCGGGCCTGTGGCGCAGCTGGTAGCGCACCTGCATGGCATGCAGGGGGTCAGGGGTTCGAGTCCCCTCAGGTCCACCGAGAAGGCCGCCCGATGAGGGCGGCCTTTCGCTTTGCCGCTGCATCGCGGCACTCCACGTCACCCGTGCGATCGAGCTCACCGGGGCGCTGCTGGTGCTCAGCCGGGCCGAGCAGGGTCGTTCACGGCTCGGGCGGACGCGGGCCTGCGGATCGCGGTGCGGCTCGGCGCGCGGCATCCGCGATCCCGGCCATTGCGCGGGTGCGATGCGTCGACAAGGGTGGAACGCATGAGCGCAGTGACCCCGTTCCTCTGGTTCGACGATGCCGCGGAGGAGGCCGTCACGTTCTACACGGGGCTGATCCCGGACTCCGAGCTCGTGACGATCGACCGCTACCCCGAGGCGGTGCCGGGCATGGGAGGGAAGGTCATGCACGTGCACTTCCGGCTCGGCGGCCGGGACTACTTCGGGATGGATGCCGGTCCGCAGTTCCCGTTCACCGAGGCGGTCTCGCTGTACGTCGCGTGCCGCGATCAGGCGGAGGTCGACCGATACTGGGACGCGCTCACGGCGGACGGCGGTCAGGAGCAGCCCTGTGGGTGGCTCAAGGACCGCTGGGGCCTGTCGTGGCAGATCATCCCGGACCGGCTCGTCGAGTTGATCCGCCACCCCGACCCCGAGGTCGCCCACCGCGCCGTGCAGGCGATGCTCCGGATGCGGCGCATCGACCTCGCGGTCCTCGAGGCGGCCGTGGCGGACGGATGAGGCGCGACGCCCGGTTGGCGGCGGTCGGATGCCTCGTCCTGGTGCTGACCGCGACATCCGGGTGCAGCGCTCCGGCGCCCCAGCCGACACCGTCTTCGCCGGCACCCACGATCGGTCCGAGCACCACTGCGGCTACCCAGACCTGGTGGCGCGCCGGCTCCGTCACCGGGACCCTCGCGTCGGCGCTCGTCGCACCGTGGTCGGTCGTGCCGCTCGACGGCGGGGGAGCCCTCATCTCCGAACGCGGTGACGGCACGGTTCTCGAACTCACCCCCGACGGCGAGGTCCGCACAGTCGGCGTGATCCCCGGTGTGGTGTCAGGCGGCGAGTCCGGCCTCCACGGGCTCGCGCTCCTCCGGACTGACGGCGCCCCCACGCTCTTCGCCTATTCGGGTGCGGCCGACGACAATCGCGTGGCACGGATGCCGCTGCTCGGCGAGCCGGGATCCTTCGAGCTGGGCGAGCCTGAGGTGATCCTCGAGGGCATCGCGCGGGCGAGCACCCACGACGGCGGGCGCCTCGCCTTCGGCCCGGACGGTTACCTGTACATCACGACGGGAGACGCGCAGCAACGCGACGCCCCGCAGGACCGCGACAGCCTCAACGGCAAGATCCTGCGCGTGACCGCCGACGGCGATCCTGCCCCCGGCAATCCGTGGGGCACGCGCGTGTGGTCGATGGGGCATCGCAACGTGCAGGGGATCGCGTGGACGGCCGACGGCACGATGTGGGCCAGCGAATTCGGTCAGAACACCTGGGACGAGCTCAACCGCATCGAACCGGGGGGAGACTACGGCTGGCCCGTGGTCGAGGGGATCTCCGGGCGGGGGGAGTTCACGGATCCGGTGGCCCAGTGGCCGACGAGCGCTGCGAGCCCCAGCGGCATCGCCGCCCGCGGCGACACGATATTCATGGCGGGGCTCCGCGGCGAGCGGCTCTGGCAGATCGACACCGACGCGGGGAAGATGCGCGATGAGCCCGTCGCCGCGTTCGTGGGCGAGCACGGACGACTGCGAGACGTCGTCGCGCTGCCAGACGGGTCGCTGTGGCTGCTGACGAACAACACCGACGGGCGAGGTTCGCCGCGACCAGGCGACGATCTCCTCCTGCGCGTAGAGGTCGTTCCGGCCCCGTGAATCGTGGCGCTCTGCAGCACGCTACGGTGAGACCGTGACCTCGCAGCCCCGCTGTCCGCATTGTCGCCGCTTCGTCTACCTGGACACGCTGCAGTGTCCGAACTGCGAAGCCGCGATCGGCTACCACATCCCGACGCGTGAATTCTACGGAATCCGCCACGGGCAGGCTATCATCGGCGGCGAGACCTGGTACACCTGCTCGAACCGTGAGTGGGCGTGCAACTGGCTCGTGTGGGAGAACGCTCCCGCCGGCCGGTGCTTCTCCTGCCGGCTCACTCGACGCCGTCCAGCCGCCGACGACACCGTCGCCCTCGAGAAACTCGCGAAGACCGAGGAGGCCAAGCGAAGGCTCCTCCTGCAGCTCGCCGACCTCGGCCTGCCGATCGTCGGCTGGGACGTCGAGAAGGGCGGCCTCGGGTTCGACCTGATCTCGAGCCTCTCCGACGGCAAGCCGGTGACCATCGGGCACGCCAACGGCATCATCACGATCGACCTGGCTGAGAACCTCGACGATCGGCGGGAGGCCCTTCGGGTGCGGCTCGGGGAGCCGTACCGCACGATCCTCGGGCACCTCCGCCACGAGGTCGGGCACTACTACCAGAACGTCCTCCTCACCGACGACGAGCTCTGGGCGCGGTGCCGCGAGCTGTTCGGTGACGAGCGCGCGAGCTACCGGGACGCGCTGAAGCGCCACTACAGATTCGGCGCCCCGTCCGAGTGGCACGCGGCGTTCATCTCGGAGTACGCGACGATGCACCCGTGGGAGGACTTCGCCGAGACGTTCGCCCATTACCTCCACATCACCGGCACGCTGCAGACCGCAGCGGTCATCGGGATCCATCTCGACGCCTCCGTGACGAATCTCCGGGACACGGACGTCGTTCCGCTCGAGTCGTACGAGAACGAGCCGATCCAGCGGCTCCTCACCGACTGGGAGTGGCTGTCGCAGGCGTTCAACCGCATCAACAGGTCGATGGGCTTCGGCGACCTGTACCCGTTCACGATCGTGACGCCGGTGCGGCACAAGCTCGCCTTCGTCCACGACATCGTGACGCGCGCGCCGCTCAGCCCGGGGGAGCAGTACACCCTCGCGATGGCCGGCGGCGGCGCGGGGGAGACGGAGACGTCATGACGTCATTCGCGCGGGGACAGCGGGTGATCGGTGCGGCGACGCACTACGTCGAGAACCAACCGTCCTGGCGCGTCGAGGTCGACGAGTACACGCTCAACGCGCCGCTCGCCGCAGCGGTCGGCGCGTTCGGGGCGGGGTGGGCCGAGGAGGGGCTCCGGGAAGCGGGTCTGCTGGTCGGGTCCGGCTCGTTCCAGCGGGACGCCCACCTCGCGAACGTGCACACCCCCGTTGCGCACGCCCACGACCGCTGGGGCTATCGCCTGGACGAGGTCGAGTACGACCCGTCGTATCACCGGGTGATCGCCGAATCGGTCTCCCGGGGTGCACACACCTCGGCGTGGGCCACCCCCCGTGCCGGAGCACACGTCGCACGCGCGGCGATGTTCATGCTGTTCGCGCAGGTCGAACCGGGGCACGCGTGCCCGGTCTCGATGACCCACGCCGCGGTCGCCTCGATCGAAGGATCGCCGTGGGTCGCCGACGAGTGGCTTCCACGCCTCTACTCGCGGGAGTACGAACCACGACTCGCCGTCGACGGCGGCAAGTCGAGCGCCCTCATCGGGATGGCGATGACCGAGAAGCAGGGAGGCTCCGACGTGCGCGCGGGCACGACCGTGGGCGAGTCGATGGGCGGGCACGCCTACCAGCTCACCGGCCACAAGTGGTTCTGCTCGGCGCCCATGTCGGACGGCTTCCTCGTGCTCGCCCACACCCGCAGCCGCGGCGTCGACGAGGGACTCACCTGTGTGTTCGTGCCCCGCATGCTGCCGCACGACATGCGGAACGTGTTCCGCATCCAGCGGCTGAAAGACAAGCTCGGCAACCGCGCGAACGCGTCGGCAGAGGTCGAGTTCGACGGCACGGTCGGCTTCCTCGTCGGCGAGCCCGGACGCGGAGTCAGGGCGATCATCGAGATGGTCCAGCGCACGCGCCTCGACTGCGTGCTCGGCACGGCCGCGGGCATGCGGCAGTCGGTGGCCGAAGCGGTGTGGCACGCACGCGGACGCGAGGCGTTCGGTGCACTCCTCGTCGACCAGCCCGCGATGACCGGCGTGCTCGCCGACCTCGCCCTCGAATACGAGGCCGCGATGCTCACCGGCCTGCGCCTCGCGCAGCTCTTCGAGGCCGAAGCATCCGATCGCGATGTCGCTCTGCGCCGCCTCGCCACCCCGGTGTCGAAGTACTGGGTGTGCAAGCGCGGGCCGCATCACTCCTACGAGGCGCTCGAGTGCCTCGGCGGGAACGGCTACACCGAGGCCTTCCCGCTGGCCCGGCGCTATCGCGAGCAGCCCGTCATGGCGATCTGGGAGGGCTCGGGCAACGTCATCGCTCTCGACGTGCTGCGGGCGCTCACGCGCGACCGCGAGTCGGGCGCGGCTTTCGCCGACGAGCTCGCGACCACGGCGGGGGCCTCGGCGATCCTCGATCGGCACGTGGAACGCACGCTCGCCCTGCTGGAGCGCCTTGTGACCGCTCCGGACGAGGCCCCGTCTCAGGCTCGCCGGCTCAGCGAAGATCTCGCCCTGGCGTTCCAGGCATCCCTGATGCTGCGGCACGCCCCCGGAGTCGACGCCGACACGTTCATCGCCGCCCGGCTGGGCGAGGAGCGCGGAGCGCAGTACGGCGTGCTGCCTTCGGGGACGGATGCCGCCGCCATCGTCGCGCGCCACTGACCGTCGAGCCGCGCCTAGGCTGTGGGAGTGACTGCAGCGCGACGATCCATCCTGCTCGCCGCGGTCGTCGCAGCCGCGGCGATCGTCTGCGCGTCGTGCGCAGCGGCCCCGTCAGCGAAGCCGTCAGCGATCTCGTCGCCAACGGCCACCGCCGCACCGACACCCGAGGTCGCCGATCTCACACCGGCCGAGCAGGTGGTCTCCACGATGCCGCTGCGGGAGCGCGCGGCGAGCGTCGTGATGGGCCACATTCCGACGACGGATGCTGTCGCCCTGCGTTCGTACATGGCATCCACCGACGTCGGCGGCTTCCTTCTCCTGGGGGCGAACATCCCCGCCGACGAGGCCGCGCTCGCAGGGCTCACCGCCGCGCTCACGGTCGACCCGGCGCAGCCGCCGCTGATCGCCGTCGACCAGGAGGGTGGTGACGTGTCGCGGCTCGCGTGGGACGACCTTCCTTCCCCGCTCGAGCTGCAGCAGGCCGATGCCGCCACCGTGGAGGCGGCGTATGCCGGCCGCGGCGCGCTCGTCCGCCAGGCCGGCATTCCCGTGAACTTCGGCATCGTCGCGGACGTCACCGCCGACCCGGACTCGTTCATCCATCGGCGGGTCCTGGGTACGACGCCCGATACCGCCGCGGCGCACGTGGCTGCGGCCGTCGTCGGCGAGAAGGGCAGCGTCTTCTCGACCCTCAAGCATTTCCCGGGCCACGGCGCGGCGCCGGGGGACTCCCACTCGTCGATCCCGTCGACGACGATGACGCTCGATCAGTGGCGCACCACCGACGCGTTGCCGTTCCAGGCCGGGGTCGACGCCGGCGCCGAGCTGCTCATGTTCGGTCACCTGGCGTACACCGCCGTCGATCCGGCGCCCGCGAGCCTCTCACCGCAATGGCACCGCATCGCGCGCGACGAGCTCGGCTTCGACGGCGTGGCGGTCACGGACGATCTCGGCATGTTGGAAGGCTCGGGTCTGCCCGCGTACGCCGACCCCGTCGCGAACGCCGTCGCCGCCCTCGCGGCGGGCAACGACATGGTGCTCACCGTGGTCTACTCGACGCCCGAGACCGCGCCGCAGATCGTCGACGGGATCGTCACCGCGGTGGAGTCGGGCGCGGTGCCCGCCGAGCGACTGGAAGAGGCGGCAACACGCGTGATGGAGCTGCGACTCGCCGTCGCCGAGGCTGGAGAGGGCGAGCTTTCGTGCACGACGTGCGCGGATCCCGCCGAATGAGTCAGCCGCCGGCGATCTCGACGAGGCCGGCGCGGAGGACGTGTCCGCGCTCGGCGAAGCCGCGCTGCGCCCGCACATAGGCGGCCTTGCCCTCCGCAGTCTCGATCGGAACAGCGTCATAGCCCCAGTCCGCGAGGTCGTAGGGCGACGCGCGCATGTCGAGCACGCGGATGTCCCGGGCCAGCTCGAATGCATCGAGCAGCACCTCGCCCGGCACGAGAGGCCCGAGCTTCACCGCCCACTTGTACAGGTCCATGCCGGCGTGGAGGCAGCCGGGTTGCTCCAGCTCAGGCTGACCTTCGCGCGTGAGCATCTCCCGATTGCGCGGGACGGCCTCTGGTGTGAAGAACCGGAATGCGTCGAAGTGCGTGCAGCGGAGGTCGTGCTCCTCGACCACGGCGTCGGTCGCGTCCTGGCCCAGCCGCAGCGGGACGGGATGCCGGTGCTCCGGCTGCCGGTACACCATGGCCCACTCGTGCAGACCGAAGCACCCGAAGCCGGGGGCTCGGCCGGCGGTCGCGCGAAGAATCCTCGCGACGTTCCCGACGAGCGCGCCCCGCTCGGCGCGGAAGCCCTCGCCGTCGACGGCGAGAGCCCCGGCCCCGCCACCCGGACGATACCAGCGCCATGCGGCGCGGGCGTCGGCGGCGGCATCCGACAGCTCCACGCCCTCGCCGGGATGCCAGCGGTGCAGCACCGCCGGCTTGTACGAGTAGTACGTGAAGAGGAAGTCCTCGACCGGGTGCGTCTCGTGACGTGCGGCGCGGGCACGATGCGCCGCCGTCAGGGCCCGAGCACGCTCCTTGTGGACAGCCTCGCGCTCTCGCCATACGGCGCGGGCCAGCACTGGGGCCTCAGGAGGCGCGATCGTCACCGTTCGAGGATACGCGGGACGCCTCCGCGCGCCGTCAGCGCGGGATCACGTCTCGACAGGCTCGATGAGCTCCGGCGAGTTGTTGCGCACGTTGCCGACGGCCTTCGAGACCTCGTGGTCGTCGAGCGTATCGGCCAGGGCAGGGGCGGCGTCGATCGCCGCGTCGAGCACGTCGCGCACGTTGTCGGTCGTGGGTTCGAGCCACGCGTCGGCGTGGTCGGGATCGAGGAAGAGCGGCATGCGGTCGTGGATCGAGCCGAGGTGCCCGATGGAGTCACGCGTGAGGATCGTGAAGCTCAGCAGCCACCGCTCCGGGTCGTCGTCGCCCTTCGTCTTGTCGCGCCACCACTCGTAGAGCCCGGCGAGGAACAGGGGCTCGCCGTCGGCGGGGTGGATGTAGTGCGGGATCTTCACGCCGTCGACATTCTTCCACTCGTAGTAGCCCGACGCGGGCACCACGGCGCGGCGCTTCTCGAGCGCGCCGCGGAACATCGGCTTGTCTTCCAGCTCCTCGGCCCGGGCGTTGAACGCCCGCGCGCCGATCTTGGTGTCTTTCGCCCATGACGGGATGAGCCCCCAGCGGGCGGCCTCGAGACGGCGCGTGGGGGGCTCGGTCTTCGCCGAGTCGAGCACGATCGCAGCGCTGCTGGTCGGAGCCACGTTGTAGGACGGCTCGGGAAGGTCGTCGCCCTCGACATCGACGCGCAGCACCCCGACGAGATCGGAACCTGCACTGGCCACCACGAAGCGTCCGCACATGCGGCCAGCCTACGCGTGGCCTCCGACGTGGGCGCGGAAACAGAGGCTCAGGCTTCGAGCGCTCCGGCGGCACCGAGGACGCCGACATCCTCCAGCCGTTCCAGCAGGCCTGCGCCGTCGTTGTCGCTCACCCACGGCACCGAGGCCGCCGCGTGGTCGTTGACGGCAGTGCGGCCGCCGGCCAGCACCGCCTCGGCGGGGGACAGGCGCCGGATCGCGACAGCCACGACACGGGAGGGGTGCTCATCGGTGAAGGTGGTGTAGATCGCGTCGTCGTGCTGCCCGTCGTCGCCGATGAGCAGCCACCGCACGTGCGGGAACTCCTCGGCCAGACGGCGCAGATTCGAGAGCTTGTGCGCCTTGCCGCTGCGGAACCAGCGATCGTGCGTCGGACCCCAGTCGGTCAGGAGGAGGGCGCCCGGCGGGAAGACATGGCGGCTGAGGAAGCGGATGAGCGTCGGCGCGATATTCCACGCTCCGGTGGAGAGGTATACGAGCGGTGCACCGGGGTTCTCCCGGACGACGCGCTCCATGAGCACCGCCATGCCGGGGACGGGCTGGCGGGCGTGCTCGTTGACCACGAACGAGTTCCAGGCGGCGAGGAGCGGGCGGGGGATGGCCGTGACCATGACTGTGTCGTCCACGTCCGAGACGATGCCGAAGGGGACATCGGGACCGACGATGAACGCCCGCGTCTCGACCGGTTCGCCCCCCTCCACCGTCATCGTGAACGTCTGCCAGCCCGGCTCGAGATCGGCGGGGAGCCGCGTGTCGATCACGCCGCCACGGTCGGCCACGACCTCGTGATCAACGCCCGCGATGGTCACCGTGACCGCCGCGTAGCCGATGGGGACCGCCGCGAAGCTGCGCCAGCCGCGCACGCCGGCGTATTCGCCGGACGTGGTCTCCTTCGCCGGCGGGACGATCATCACCCGGCCGAGGACTCGCACCCAGTCGGGTCCGCCGTAGCCCGGAAAGGGTGCGACGGTGGGCCTCTGCCCACGGCGGCGGGCACGCCGTTCGCGCCACGCGTGGAACCGGTACTCCAGGCGGGCGAGCCACAGGATCTTGGCGCGCACGTTCTGGGGGTCGGTGTGGGGCACCCCTTCAGTCTTTCACGTCCGTCACAGACGACTCGTCTGGACCGCCGTGCTCGAGGTGCTTGCGCTCCGCCCGTTCGATCACCTTCTTGCTCACGAACACGAGCACCAGGAACAGCACGATGACGCCCACGAAGACGTAGCCCGCGTAGTGGAGCCGGTCGGCGAGCTCGCGGTAGGTTCCCGCGGCGACCGCGGCGACCGAGATGTAGAGCGTCGACCAGATCACGCACGCCGGGATCGTCCACGCGAGGAACCGGCGGTACGGGTAGCCGCTCATCCCGACGGTCAGCGGCACCAGCGAGTGCAGCACCGGCAGGAAGCGGGAGATGAAGATCGCCGGCCCGCCGCGCCGCCGCAGATACCGCTCGGAACGCTCCCAGTTCTCTTCGCCGATGCGGCGCCCCAGCCGGGAGTGCTGGATGCGGGGGCCCAGGAAGCGCCCGAGCCAGAAGCCGATGCTCTCGCCGATGAGGGCGCCGAGCACCACGGCGACGCCGAGGATCACGCCCTCCAGCACCGACGAGACGGCGGTGCCCGCGACGATCACGATCGTGTCCCCGGGTACCACGAGTCCGATGAGCACGCTCGTCTCCAGCATGATCGCGAATCCGGCGAGCAGCGTCCTGACGATCGGGTCGACGCTCTGCACGGCGTCGAGCAGCCACGTCAGGAACTCGTTCACGCCATGAGCCTAGAGGTCTGCGCGCCGCTCTAACCTGGGAACATGACGGAGCCCCTCGCCGCCGCGGTCGTCCCGAACTGGGTGGATCCGGCATCCGTCTTCGCCGCCTTCTTCCAGGGTGAGCCCGACTGCTTCTGGTTGGATGCCGGACCCGACGCGCGCGAGGGATGGAGCTGGATCGGAGCGGGCTCCCGGGACGAGCCGGAGCACGTGAGGGCGACGACATGCACCGCCGCACCCTCCGGCGGTGGCGAGAGCCCCTTCCGCGGCGGGTGGGTGGGCTGGACGGGGTACGATGACGCAGCAGCGCGCGCCGGCGCCCCTGCGTTCGGCGTGGCCGATGTCCTCCCGCAGGAAGTGTGGCTGCGCGTGGAGCGCCTGATCGCGTTCGACCACGGCCGGCGCACGATCTGTGCGTACGCCTCGTCGGTGGAGGTCGACGACCTCGCCGCCGCAGTCGCCGCGGCGGTGGAGACTCCGATCGCAACCGCACCCGCCGAATCGCTGGGAGTGGCTCACGCCCGGCATCGCCCCGACGAGTACGCCGCGCTCATCGAACTCTGTCGCGACGCGATCCGGGAGGGCGACGCGTATCAGCTGTGCCTCACGACACGCTTCGAGGTCGCGGCATCCGTCGATCCTGTCGAGGTCTATCTCCGCCTGCGCGCGGCGACGCCGGCGCATCACGGCGGGCTCGTGCGCTCGGGCGGCGCCGCGCTGCTCAGTGCGAGCCCGGAGCAGTTCCTCCACGTCGAGCGTGCGCCCGAGGCCGGCGCGATCGTGCGCACGCGGCCGATCAAGGGCACGCGCCCGCGCGGCGCGGACCCGGCCGCCGACGCCGCCCTGGCGGCGGAGCTCCGCGCGAGCGAGAAGGAGCGCGCCGAGAACGTCATGATCGTCGACCTCATGCGCAACGACCTCTCCCGCGTGTGCGTGGACGGCACCGTGGGCGTCGACGCTCTGCTCGAGGTCGAGTCATACCCCGCTGTGCACCAGCTGGTGAGCACCGTGTCGGGTCGCCTCGCGGCCGGAACGACCGTCGACGACCTGTTGGCGGCGACCTTCCCGGCCGGCTCGATGACGGGGGCCCCGAAGCTCTCGGCGATGACGATCCTGCACGCTCTCGAAGGCGCGCCCCGCGGAGTGTTCTCGGGGTGCTTCGGCTGGGTCGGCGACGACGGTGCTCTCGATCTCGCCATGGTGATCCGCTCGATCGTGGTCGCGCCGGACGGCGCATACGTGGGCGCCGGGGGCGGCATCACGTGGCGATCGGATGCCGCGGACGAGGTCGCCGAGGTGGGGATCAAGGCACGCGGACCCCTCGCCGCGCTGGGCGCAGCCCTGCCGCCGGGCTGGTGAACCGCCTGTTCCGCTAACCTGGAAGACGCGCTTCGCGCGCTGCGCGCGCTTTCCGGCTTCCATGATTGGCACTTTCCACGTGAGTCAGACCGATACTCCCGACACCTCTGCGCCCACAGAGGCCTATGACGCCTACTCCATCCAGCAGAAGTGGCAGGCGCGCTGGGCAGAGGCCGATCCGTTCCGGGCCGGCGGCGCCGATGACAAGCGCCCCCGCAAGTACGTGCTCGGCATGTTCCCGTACCCCTCGGGCGACCTCCACATGGGTCATGCCGAGAGCTACGCGTATGTCGACATCGTGGCGCGGTTCTGGCGTCACCGCGGCTACAACGTCCTGAACCCGATCGGGTGGGACTCGTTCGGCCTGCCGGCGGAGAACGCGGCGATCCAGCGCGGGGCCGACCCGCGCGAGTGGACCTACGCGAACATCGAGCAGCACAAGAAGAGCTTCCGCGAGTACGGCTCGTCGTACGACTGGAGCCGGATCCTCCACACGAGCGACCCCGAGTACTACCACTGGAACCAGTGGCTGTTCCAGCGCCTCTACGAGCGCGGCCTGGCCTACCGCAAGGAGAGCCCGGTCAACTGGTGCCCCAACGACCAGACCGTGCTCGCGAACGAGCAGGTCGTGGACGGGCACTGCGAGCGCTGCGGCGCCGAGGTGATCAAGAAGAAGCTCACGCAGTGGTACTTCAAGATCACCGAGTACGCCGACCGGCTGCTGGACGACCTCAACCAGCTCGAGGGGTTCTGGCCGCAGAAGGTCATCCGCATGCAGCGGAACTGGATCGGCCGCTCGGTGGGCGCCGACATAGACTTCGAGATCGAGGGCCGGGCCGACAAGGTCACGGTCTTCTCTACGCGCCCCGACACGCTGCACGGCGCGACGTTCATGGTCGTCGCGCCCGACAGCGACCTGGCCGCCGAGCTCGCCGCCGGCTCGTCGGCCGAGGTGCGCGTGCGCTTCCAGGACTACCTCGAGAGCGTGCAGCGCGAGACCGAGATCGAGCGCCAGAGCACCGACCGGCCCAAGACCGGCGTCTTCCTGGACCGCTTCGCGATCAACCCGGTCAACGCCGAGCGCCTGCCCATCTGGGCCGCGGACTACGTGCTGGCCGATTACGGGCACGGCGCCGTCATGGCTGTCCCGGCGCACGACCAGCGCGACCTCGACTTCGCGCGCGCGTTCGACCTGCCGGTCAAGGTCGTGGTCGACACCACCGCCCCGATCACCGGGGCGATCCCGGTCATAGAAATGGACGACGAGGGCGTGCCCATCGATCCGGGTCCTCTCGACACGCTCGACGACCTCGATCCCGCCCGCACCGGCATCGCCCTCACGGGCGACGGCCGCGTCATCAACTCCGGCTCGCTCGACGGCCTGTCCAAGCGCAACGCGATCGGGCGCATCATCGATCAGCTCGAGGCCGCCGGCACCGGACGCGCGGCGAAGTCGTACCGTCTGCGCGACTGGCTCATCTCGCGTCAGCGGTTCTGGGGCACGCCGATCCCGATGATCCACACCGAGGACGGGCGAATCGTGCCGGTTCCGCAGGACCAGCTGCCACTGCGCCTCCCCGACGCGCACGGTCTCGACCTCGCCCCCAAGGGCACGTCGCCGCTGGGCGGCGCGACGGAGTGGATGAAGACGACCGACCCCGAGACGGGCGAGCCGGCGCTGCGCGACCCCGACACGATGGACACGTTCGTCGACAGCTCGTGGTACTTCCTGCGGTTCCTGGCGCCGGACGACGCGAACGAGGCGTTCCCCTCCCGCGAGGCGGACCGGTGGGCGCCCGTCGACTCGTACATCGGCGGCGTCGAGCACGCGATCCTGCACCTGCTGTACGCGCGCTTCATCACGAAGGTCCTCTTCGACATGGGGCTGATCGACTTCACGGAGCCGTTCTCCAGCCTGATCAACCAGGGCATGGTGCTCCTCGACGGGTCGAAGATGTCGAAGTCGAAGGGCAACCTCGTCGAGTTCGCGTCGAGCATGGTCGACCCCGGCGCCGACGCGGTGCGCACCGCGATCGCGTTCGCCGGCCCGGTCGAGGACGACATTAACTGGGAGGACGTGTCGACCACCGGCGCCCAGAAGTTCCTCGCGCGTGCCTGGCGGGTCGCCACCGACGTGACCAGCGACCCCGACGTGGTGTGGGCGGAGGGCGACGCGTCGCTGCGCCGCGTGACGCACCGCCTGCTCGCGGACGCGCCAGGGCTCGTCGAACAGACGAAGTTCAACGTGGTCGTCGCCCGCCTCATGGAGCTGGTCAACGCGACGCGCAAGGTCATAGACACCGGCGCCGGTCCCGCCGACCCCGCTGTGCGCGAGGCCGCCGAGGCGACCGCGATGATCCTCGACCTGTTCGCTCCACACCTCGCGGAGGAGATGTGGGAGATCCTGGGGTACGACGGGTTCGTCGGTCTGGTGCCGTGGCGCACGGCCGACCCGACGTTGCTCGTCGAGGAGACGGTGACGGCGGTCGTCCAGATCGACGGAAAGGTGCGCGCCACCCTTCAGATACCCGCGCGCATCGACGCCGCCGAGCTCGAGCGACTCGCCCGCGCCGACGAGAAGGTCGTCCGCTCGCTCGCGGGCCGCGAGATCACGCGCGTGGTCGTCCGCCCGCCGAAGGTCGTGAGCTTCAGCACCCACTGACCTTCCTCCACAGCACGGTCGGGTCCCGGGGTGTGCACATCCCCGGGACCCTCGGCGTCTGGGGCCCTCCCCACCTCCTAGCGTGGGTCCGTGACAGCCGACGACCGCTCCGAGAGCGGGTCGACCGAGCCCGTCGGCGCGCGCCGCCGCCTGGGGATCGGCGCCGTCGTGGTCCTCGTGATCGCCGCACTGGCGATCACCGTGGGTATCGGCGTCCTTCGCAGCGCGACCGCCCCGGTCGATGAGGTCCTCGTCGACGAGACCCCCGCGGCAGCAGCGACGCCGTCGGTCGAGATGTACGTGCACATCTCCGGTGCGGTGCGCGCACCTGGCCTCTACGTGCTGCCGGCCGGCTCGCGCGTCGTCGACGCTGTCGCGGCCGCCGGCGGCTTCGCCGACGACGCCGACCGTGACGCGATCAACCTCGCCCGCACACTCGACGACGGCGAGCAGCTGCCGGTCCCGCGCGAGGGCGACGCGCCGCCGGCCGCGGCCGACGGCCCCGGTCCCGTGCCGTCCGGCGACGCGCCCGTCGACCTCAACGAAGCCGACGCGCCGCTCCTCGAGACGCTTCCACGCATCGGTCCTGCGCTCGCGGAGCGGATCATCGCGTGGCGCGACGACAACGGCGGGTTCACGAGCATCGAGGACCTGCTCGCGGTTCCCGGCATCGGCGACAAGATGTTCGAGGCCCTGCGCGGCCTCGTGACGGTGTGACATGGCTCGGCACGCGCTGCGGCTGGTCCCGGTCGCCGGGGTGTGCTGGGCGGTCGCGGCGGTCGCGATCCTCCTTCCCGCGGCATCGCCCTGGATCGCTCTGGTGCTCTGGTCCCTTGCCCTCGTGCTCACCGCCGTCGTGCTGCGCCTCAGCGGGCCTCGGGGCAGTCCGTCGCCTCTCACCAGGTCCCTGACACGATTCCGGATGCCTCGGCACGCCGTGCGCCGTGCCGTCGCGGTCGCGGTGCTCGCCGCCGCGGCTTCGGCGGCCGCGGCGTCCCATGTCGCCCTGGCGCACCCGGCCCGGACCACGATCGCCGAGCTCGCCCTGGACGGTGGCCGGGCCGTCGACATCCGTGCCGACGTCGTCGGCAAGATCGAGCACCGCGCCGATGGTTCGCTCGCCTTCGATGCCCGGGCGTCGGGTATGGCGATCGGGAGCGAGAGGCATGCGGCGGAGGTCGAGATCACGCTGCGCGTCTCATCCGAGGACGTAGACAGGCCATCGCAGCTCGACGTGGGTGCGGCCGTCGTCGCCCACGGCACCGCACGACCCGGGAGGCCGGGGGAGCGGGCGGTGCTCGAGGTGTGGGCCTCGCGCGGGGTCGAGGTCCTGAACCCGCCGGAGGGTATCGCCGCAGTCACTGCGGGGTTGCGACGCGGCCTTATCGATGCACTCGACGGTCTGCCCGGCGAGGGCGCGGGTCTGGTCCCCGGTCTTGCGGTCGGCGACACGTCGGTCGTCTCACCTTCCCTCGATGAGGCCATGAAGGAATCCTCACTGTCGCACCTGACGGCCGTGTCCGGGGCGAACTGCGCGCTGGTCGTCGGCATCGCGTTCACCCTCGCGGCCGCTCTCGGCGCCTCGCGAGGGCTGCGGGTCGCCGTCGGCCTGTGCGCGCTCGCGGGGTTCGTCCTGCTCGTCACACCCGAGCCGAGCGTCGTGCGCGCCGCCGCGATGGCCGCGATCGCGATGCTCGCGGTGCTGTTCGGCCGCGCCGGCGCGGGGATGACGCTGCTGTCGGTCGCCGTCGCGCTGCTGCTCGTCCTCGATCCGTGGCTGGCAGCGTCGCTCGGGTTCGCGCTGTCCGTCGTCGCGACGGGGTCGCTGCTGCTGTGGGCGCGTCCGCTCGCCACCGGGCTCGCCCGCGTCCTCCCGCGACCCCTGGCTCTCGCCCTCGCGGTGCCGCTCGCCGCCCAGCTTGCATGTGGTCCGCTTCTGATCCTCATCGAGCCGACGGTGCCCGTGTACGGCGTGCTCGCGAACCTTCTCGCGGGCCCCGCCGCACCGGCCGCGACCCTGCTGGGGCTCGCGGCGTGTCTCAGCGCGCCGCTGCCGTGGCTGCAATCGGGTCTCGCGGGACTCGCCTGGGTGCCGGCGTCGTGGATCGCTGCGACTGCCACCACAGCCTCGGCGCTCCCCGTGGATGCGTTGCCCTGGCTCGAGGGGGTGCCCGGCGCGATGGCGCTCGCCGCGGCGGGCCTGGCTGTCGGGCTCGCGATCGCCCTGGACCGCCGCGGTCCGTGGGCACGGCGCCTCACCCGCACCGTCGCCGTCGCCGTCGTCGCCGTCTTGCTGGGCGCCGGGATCGGCACGGCAGCCCTGGCCACCGTGGCCGGCCGGTGGACCCTCCCTGCCGACTGGTCCGTTCTCGCGTGCGACGTGGGTCAGGGCGATGCCGTCCTGCTCCGGTCGGAGGACGCCGTCGCACTGGTCGACACCGGGCCGGACCCCGAACCGCTCGCCGCCTGCCTCTCCCGCGCCGGCCTCGACCGGATCGACCTGCTCGTCCTCACGCACTACGACCTCGACCACATCGGCGGGCTCGACGCAGTACGCGGCCGGGTCGGCATGGTGCTCCACGGACCGGGCGACGCAGCGGGGCGCGCGACCATCGCCTCGCTGGCGGCGCAGGGGGCGCGGCCGACCGAGGCGGCGGCGGGCCTGAGCGGGTCACTCGGGGGCGCGCGGTGGCGCGTGCTCTGGCCGAAGGCGGGGAGCCGCGCCTTCCCGTCGGGCAACGACGCCAGCATCGTCCTGGACGTCCGGGGCGGCGGCATTCCTCCGATCCTCCTCCTCGGCGACCTGTCGGCCTCGCCGCAGCGGCTGCTGACGACAACCGGCGCGCTCGATCCCCCCTACGCGATCGTCAAGACCGCCCATCACGGGAGCGCCGACCAGGACGCAGGCCTGTATGTCGCCGCACAGCCGTCGGTAGCGCTCGTCACCGTCGGTGCCGGCAACGACTACGGGCATCCGCGCGACGACGCGCTCGCGATCCTCGACGCGGTCGGAGCGCGGATCGAGCGCACCGACCGCGACGGCGCAATCGCCCTCTGGGCATCGGGCACCGGTTCGGTGGCGGTATGGCACGATCGCGGCGGGTGAGGGCGACGGTCACCGTCGGTGGCCGTCGGTAGGCTGGGGGAATGGCTTCTCCCGCACGCCGAGCACCTGCGAAGGCAGCGCGCAGCGCCATTCCCCAGCTCTCGTGGCGAGCTCCGCAGCCGGCACCGATCGTCCTCGTCTCCGGGCCGGAGGAGGTCTGCGCCGAACGGGCGATCGCCGGCGTGCGTGACTACCTGCGTGCCGAAGACCCGACGCTCGAGGTGTCCGACATCCGCGCCGACGACTACGCCGCGGGAACCCTCCTGGGCGTGACTTCGCCATCGCTGTTCGGCGAGCCGCGGCTGGTCCGCGTGAGCGGCGTCGAGAAGTGCTCCGACACCTTCCTCACGGAGGCCGTGGCGTACCTCGCGGCCCCGCAGGACGGCGCGACGGTCGTCCTCCGCCACACCGGCGCGAGCGTGCGCGGCAAGAAGCTGCTCGACGCGATCCGCGCAGGTGAGGGTTCGGGCGTCGAGATCGCATGCCCGGCCGTCAAGCGCGACTCCGACCGCTTCGACTTCGCCGCGGGGGAGTTCCAGGTGGCGAAGAAGCGCATCGCTCCGACGGCGCTGCGCGCGCTCGTGTCCGCCTTCGCGGACGACCTCACCGAACTCGCCGCGGCGTGCCAGCAGCTCATCGCCGACGTCCCCGGCGACATCACCGACCAGGTCGTCGCGCGCTACTACGGCGGGCGTGTCGAGACATCGGCCTTCACGGTCGCCGACACGGCGATCGCGGGGCGCTACGGAGAGGCGCTCATCGCGCTTCGACACGCCCTGGCCTCCGGCGCCGACCCGGTGCCGCTCGTCGCCGCGGTCGCGATGAAGCTGCGGACCATGGCGCGGGTCGCGGGCAACCGCGAGCCCGCGGCGGCCCTGGCGTCGCGCCTGGGTATGAAGGACTGGCAGGTCGATCGCGCCCGCCGCGATCTGGTCGGCTGGAACGAGGAGAGCCTCGGCCGCGCGATCCAGGCGACGGCACGCGCGGATGCCGAGGTCAAGGGCGGTTCACGCGACGCGGTGTTCGCCCTCGAGCGCATGCTCACCGTGATCGCCACGCGCGCACCGTACGGCGCCTGACCCGACACTCCCCGGCACAAGCCGAAGGCCCGCCCCTGGTGGGACGGGCCTTCACGCGACTCGAGGTCGCGGAGCTTGTCAGAGGCTCAGAGAGCGGCGACCTGCTTGGCGATGGCCGACTTGCGGTTCGCCGCCTGGTTCTTGTGGATGACGCCCTTGCTGACGGCCTTGTCGAGCTTCTTGGTCGCCGTGCCCAGCGCCTTCTCGGCAGCTGCCTTGTCGCCGGCCGCGATGGCCTCACGGGTGCGACGGACGTGCGTCTTCAGCTCGCTCTTGACGGCCTTGTTGCGCTCGCGCGCCTTCTCGTTGGTCTTGTTGCGCTTGATCTGCGACTTGATGTTCGCCACGTGTCGACGTTCTTTCGTTCGAAGGTGAATCGGATTGATGTGCCGGTCAGCGAGAGAGGGGCGCTTCGCGGCGGTCGTGAGGGCGAACCCACACGCAAGCCAAACAAGGATTCTATCAGGTGAACCGATGGGTCGATGACACTCACAGGCGTGCACGGCGGAGCCCTCTCATGATGCATGATCTACGCGTGGGAGCGCGCTCGCCCGGCGCGCTGAGTGACGAAGGAGTCCGCCGTGCCGCAGCATCCGTCTGTCGATCTCTCGCCGTTCCCGCCGGGCTTCCGGTGGTCCGCCGCCACCGCCGCGTTCCAAGTGGAGGGCTCGCGCGCGGTAGACGGACGGGGCCGGTCGATCTGGGACGACTTCGTGGCCACTCCGGGTGCCGTGCGCGACGGGGCCACAGCCGACCCCGGTCCGGACAGTTACCGGCGGCATCGCGAAGACGTGGCGCTCCTCGCCGCGCTCGGCGTCGATCGGTACCGCTTCTCGATCTCGTGGGTGCGTGTGGAGCCGGAGCCCGGCGGCCCGGTGCTGCAATCCGGCCTCGACTACTACCGCCGCCTCGCCGACGACCTGCGCGAAGCGGGGGTCACACCATTCGCGACGCTGTACCACTGGGATCTGCCGAGCGCCCTCGAAGAGCGCGGCGGCTGGCTCAGCCGAGACACGGCGCTGCGCTTCGGCGAGTATGCCGAGATCGTCGCGGAGGCGCTGGGCGACAGCATCCGTCACTGGTACACACTCAACGAGCCCGTCTCGACGTCGCTCCAGGGCTACGCCGTGGGCACGCTCGCGCCGGGGAGGCAGCTGCTCTTCGGCGCGCTGCCGACCGTGCACCATCAGTTGCTCGGTCACGGCCTCGCGCTGCGCACGCTGCGCGCGGCCGGTGCCGAGGAGGTCGGGATCGTCAACAACCACACCCTCGTGCTTCCGGCAGCGAAGACGCATGCCGACCTCGCGGCAACAGCCGTGTACGACGTGCTCCACAACCGCGTCTTCGCCGACCCCGTGCTCACAGGCGCCTACCCCGACCTCGAGGTGCTCGGGATCCCGCCCATGCCGGTCGAGGACGACGATCTCGAGCTGATCTCGGCGGCGGGGGACTTCTACGGCATCAACTTCTACAAGCCGACGACCGTCGCCGCCGCGCCCGACGGCAGCCCCTTGCCCTTCGAGATCGTCCCGACGCCCGGCGCGCCCGTCACCGGCTTCGGGCCGGAGTGGCCCATCGTACCGGCGGCGCTGACGGGACTGCTCTTCGACTTCACGGAGCGCTACGGCGACCGCCTGCCGCCGCTCGTGATCGGCGAGAACGGGGCGTCGTTCCCCGAACCGGATCACGTCGACGGGCCCGTCCCGGACGCCGAGCGCATCTCGTACCTCGCCGGCCACATCGATGCCGTGGGCGCGGCCGTACGCGGCGGCGTCGACGTGCGCGAGTACACGGTGTGGTCTCTGCTGGACAACTTCGAGTGGGCAGACGGGTGGTCTCAGCGGTTCGGCCTCGTGCACGTCGACTTCGACACCGCGGCACGCTCCCCGAAGGCGTCGTTCGACTGGTACCGCGGCCTCATCGCAGAGGCCCGCGCGTGACCGCCCGGCCGGGGGCCAAGGTCGGCGCGGGCTGGTTCACCCTCTTCACGCTCGCCTGGCTCGCACTGTGGACGGTGCAGCTCACTCCGCTCCACCTGCTCATCCCCCTGCAGCTCGACACTCCGGACGACGCCGACGGTTGGGTGTCGGGGGTGGTGTCGTCGGGCCTCGTACTGGCGATCGGCGGCATCGCCGGTGCGATCGCCGCCCCGGTCGCCGGCGGGCTCTCGGACCGCACCCGGGGCAGGATGGGGCGCCGCCGCCCCTGGGCGCTCGGCGGAGTGTGGCTGGGCACTGCCTCGCTGGCCGCGACCGCCTCGGCACCCGGGCCGTGGGGCGTGGGGCTCGCCTGGGTGGGTGTCTCGGTCGGTGTCGCCATGGCCTCCGCGGCCTTCACCGCTCTCATCGCCGATCAGCTGACGACGCAGCGGGGCGCAGCATCCGCCGCCGTCTCGTCCTCGCAGGCACTCGGGATCGTCGTGGGCGTCGGCGTCATCGTGCTTCTCGAACTCGGCGTCGTGGTCGGCTACCTCGTCCTGGCCGGCTTCCTCGCCGTCGTCGGCACGGCCGCGGCACTTCTCCTGCCCGATCCGCCCGCACGCGCCGACGTGGCGGTGGCGCGCGAAGCGCGCACCCTCGGCGAGCGACTCGCCGCCCTTCGCGACCGCGACTTCGCGTGGCTCCTGGCGGGGCGCCTGACGGTGAACGTCGGCAACGCGCTCGGCACGGGGCTGCTGCTGTTCTTCCTGCTGTACGGCCTGCACCGCGACCCCGCGACGGCCGAGGACGAGCTGCTGCTGCTGATCCTCGTGTACACGCTCTTCGTCGTGGTGTCCTCGATCGCGTCGGGGTGGATCTCCGACCGCACCGGGCGACGGATCCCGTTCGCTGTGTGGTCGGCCGTCGTCCAGGGACTCGCGTCGATCATCCTCGTGGTGGCGCCGTCGCTCACGACCGCGATGATCGCGGCGGCGCTCCTCGGCGTCGGCTACGGGGCATACATGTCAGTGGGCCTCGCGCTCGGCGCGGACCTGCTGCCGTATCCGCAGGACCACGCGCGCGACCTCGGATTCGTGAACGTGTCGGCAAGCCTCGGCCAGCTCATCGGGCCTCTCCTCGGCGCGGGCCTCGTCGCGCTCGTGGGCGGCTTCTGGCTGCTGTTCCTCGTCGGGGGCGTCCTGTCGATCGCGGGCGGCTTCATGACCTACGCGATCCGCAGTCGGGAGCGCGCGGCCTCAGCGGTGTGACGCCTCCAGCGTCGTGAGGGCGACCTCGAGGAGTGCGTTGAACACGCGCGGACGCATGACGGTCACGTGATGGGTCGTCCGCGGCACGACGATCAGCTCCGCGTGGCGCGCGATCCTCATGAAGAGCTTCTCGTTCACGCGGAGCTGGTCGTACTGACCGTTGACGAACCAGAGGGGGGCGTCGATGCGATGGAGCGCCGCGAGCAGGTCGAGCACGGACAGGCTGCGCAGCGCCACGTCCTGTGCGTCGAGCGCATAGCCGCCGGCCCCGAAGTCGGCCCGGGTCTCGTCAGGGAGGATGCGATCGAGCATGCGGTCGGTGAGCCACATCCCGCGGTCGGGCAGTGAGTCGAAGCCGCGCGCGAGGACCCGGTAGGTCGCGAGGCCGACGCCGCGCGGGATGGCGGTGCAGGATGCCGCGATGAAGCCCGCGACGGGGGGAGGAGTCTCCGCCCCCGCGTACTCGATGCACAGGAGCCCGCCCATCGAGTGGCCCGACAGCAGGACAGGACCGCGCTCGGCCGCGGCGCGCACCGCAGAGTCGATCGTGGCGAAAGCCGACTCGAGCGTGAACTCCTCGGCGATGCGGGATCCGTGGCCGGGGAGGTCGACCGCGGTGACCGGGTTGCCGCGCACCGTCAGGTATTCGGCCTGCGCGCGCCACATCGTCGCGGACGTCCGGATGCCGTGAACGAGCACGACCTGGACGACCATGACGACAGGGTATCGGCGCAGGCCCCCCTAGCATGGCGGCATGCCCGAGATCGCCCCGCACATCGCGCGCATGCCGGGTTCAGGCGTGCGCCACATCCTCGAGCGCGCGCTGCGCCGGCCCGGCACGATCATCCTCGCCGTAGGTGAACCGGGCGAGGTGGCGGGGCAACGGATCCGGGATGCTGCGTCCCAGGCGTGGCACGACGGTGCGATCCGGTACACGCCCAACGGCGGCATCCCGGCGCTGCGCGAAGCGATCCGCGACAAGCTGGCGCGGGAGAACGCGCTCGACGTCGAGCTCGAACAGATCTGGGTGACGATCGGCGCGACGCAGGCGCTGCACCTCGCGATGGCGCTCACGCTGTCGGAAGGGGACGAGGTGCTCGTGCCCGACCCCGGCTACACCACCTTCACGATGAACGCCCACCTCCTGCAGGCGACGCCGGTGCCCTATCCGCTGCGTCCCGAGCGCGCCTTCCAGCCCGATCTCGGCGAGCTCGAGTCGCTGGTCACGCCGCGCACGCGGGCGATCATCGTGAACACCCCCTCCAATCCGCTCGGCTCGACGTTCGACCGGGCGACGCTGGAAGCGCTCATCGCCCTCGCAGGCCGCCACGATCTGTGGCTCATCAGCGACGAGGTGTACGAGCGGTTCACCTGGGGTGAGCCGCACGTGAGCCCCGCGACGCTCGATGCCGACGGCCGCGTGCTGTCCGTGTTCTCGATGTCGAAGACGTATGCCATGACCGGGGCCCGGGTGGGGTGGCTCGTCACGCCTCCGGGATGGCGGCAGACGATGCTGCGCGTCCAGGAGGCGGTTGTCAGCTGCGTCGACGAGCCGTCGCAGCGGGCGGCCGCCGAGGCCCTCACCGGCGAACAGGGCGGCGTCGCACACAGCGCGGCCCACTATCGCGGCAACCTCGCCGCGGCGACGGCGCTCCTCGATGCGCGCGGTCTGCGATACCTGGATCCGACCGGCGCCTTCTACCTCTGGATCGACGTGTCGCACGTGTCCGCGGGCGATGTCATGACGTGGTCCGAGCGGTTCCTCGACGAGCAGGGCGTGGCCGTCGCCCCTGGCAGCGCGTTCGGCACCTCGGGCGAGGGCTGGATTCGCGTGTGCGTGGCCAGCGATCGTGACGAGCTGCTGGAGGGGCTCGGCCGCCTCCCCGCTGCTGCCTGACCCCGCCGCCGTCGCCGGGGCTCGTCGAGCAGCGCGCACCCGTAGAATCGTCTGGACATGTCACCGCGCGCCCTGAAGCCCCTCGAGCCCTCTGCCACGCCGCCCGAGCTGATCCGCAACTTCTGCATCATCGCCCACATCGACCACGGCAAGTCGACGTTGGCCGACCGCATGCTGCAGATCACGGGTGTCGTCTCCGACCGCGACATGCGCGCGCAGTACCTCGACCGTATGGACATCGAGCGCGAGCGCGGGATCACGATCAAGTCGCAGGCCGTGCGCATGCCGTGGGCCGCCGCCGGTCAGACCTTCGCACTCAACATGATCGACACCCCCGGACACGTGGACTTCACGTACGAGGTCTCGCGTTCGCTCGCGGCCTGCGAGGGCGCGATCCTCCTGGTCGACGCCGCGCAGGGCATCGAGGCGCAGACGCTCGCGAACCTGTACCTCGCGCTCGAGAACGACCTGCACATCATCCCCGTGCTCAACAAGATCGACCTGCCCGCCGCCGACCCCGAGAAGTACGCGGCGGAGCTGGCCGGTCTCATCGGCGGCTCGCCCGACGACGTGCTCCGCGTGAGCGGCAAGACGGGCATGGGGGTCGAGACCCTGCTCGACCGCATCGTCGAGCAGATCCCCGCTCCGAAGGGGGACGCGGACGCCCCGGCCCGGGCCATGATCTTCGACTCGGTATACGACTCCTACCGCGGCGTGGTGACATACGTCCGCATGGTCGACGGCAAGCTCGAGCCGCGTGAGCGCATCCAGATGATGTCGACGAAGGCGACGCACGACCTCCTCGAGATCGGTGTGTCCAGCCCGGAGCCGGTCCCCACCAAGGGCCTCGGCGTCGGCGAGGTGGGGTATCTCATCACCGGCGTGAAGGACGTCCGCCAGTCCAAGGTCGGCGACACGATCACGAATCAGCGCAAGCCCGCGGGCCAGGCGCTCGCCGGCTACACCGACCCGAAGCCGATGGTCTTCTCGGGCATCTACCCGATCGACGGCAGCGACTACGCCGACCTCCGTGAGGCGCTCGACAAGCTCAAGCTGTCGGACGCGTCCCTCCAGTACGAGCCCGAGACGTCGGTGGCGCTCGGCTTCGGCTTCCGCTGCGGCTTCCTCGGTCTGCTGCACCTCGAGATCATCACCGAGCGCCTCTCGCGCGAGTTCGACCTCGACCTCATCACGACCGCACCTTCGGTGACGTACGAAGTCACGACGGACACCGGCGACACCGTCGTCGTCACCAACCCGAGCGAGTACCCCGACGGCCGCGTCGCCGAGGTGTCCGAGCCGGTGGTGAAGGTCGGCATCCTGCTGCCGAAGGACTACGTCGGAACCGTCATGGAGCTCTGCCAGTCCCGCCGCGGTTCGCTCCTCGGAATGGACTACCTCAGCGAGGACCGCGTCGAACTGCGCTACCACATGCCCCTGGGGGAGATCGTGTTCGACTTCTTCGACCAGTTGAAGTCCAAGACCCAGGGCTATGCGAGCCTCGACTACGAGCCCGCTGGCTCGCAGACTGCCGATCTCGTCAAGGTCGACATCCTGCTGCAGGGCGACAAAGTCGACGCGTTCAGCTCCATCGTGCATCGCGACAAGGCCTATGCGTACGGCACGATGATGACCGAGCGCCTGCGCAAACTCATCCCGCGCCAGCAGTTCGAGGTGCCGATCCAGGCCGCCATCGGCGCCCGGATCATCGCCCGCGAGAACATCCGGGCGATGCGCAAGGACGTCCTCGCGAAGTGCTACGGCGGCGACATCTCGCGCAAGCGCAAGCTCCTCGAGAAGCAGAAGGAGGGCAAGAAGCGCATGAAGATGGTCGGTCGCGTCGAGGTCCCGCAGGAGGCGTTCATCGCCGCGCTCTCAGGGGACGTCGAGGGTCCTGCCAAGAAGTGACCCGACTCGCGAAGTAGGCTGGAATCCATGCGTCGAGGAACCTTCCGGGACGACACCGTCGACTATGCCGCTGTCGGGGCGACCCAGGCGCCGGATCTGATGCAGTATCCACCGGAGCGCAGCATCCCGGCGGAGCAGTCGTGGCGCATCGGCAGCGGCGAGACCCGCTTCCGTGCGGCGAGCGAGGCGCTCATGTCGTGGACCGCGCAGCGCGGTGCGGGGCTCGTGCTCACCGATGTGCGGCCTGCGTCCGGCCCCATGTACTCGGGCGTCAGCTTCGACGCCGAGGGGAACCCCGTCGCGCCGAGCCGGTCCGAGGCCGAACAGCGGTTCGACGCCGACGGCACGCCGTTCGTCGGCGCGGGCACGACGGTCCGCGTCGACGGCCGCGTCAAGGGGCTGCGCGCCGATGCGGAGCTCCGCGTCATCTTCGCGGTGGAGGAGCCTCGCCGCGTGGGCTTCGCGCTGGGCACCGTGAGCGAATCGGTCGTCAGCGGCGAGGAGTCGTTCATGCTCGACTGGTACGACAACGACGAGGTCTGGTTCACGGTCCGTGCGTTCGACGCCCCGCGCGCCGTGCTCTACCGGATGCTTCCCGGCCTCACGAAGCGCCGTCGACGCGAGCTGTTCACGCGCTACCTTCGCGCGATCTCGCCGCTGTACACCACCCCCGCGTGAGGCGCTGATGGGCTCCGCACTTCCGCTGGGCGAGCCCGTTCCCTCGGACGGCTCGCTGCCGCTCGGCACGCGCATCGATCCGGCCGCCGACTTCAGCGTGTACCTGCACGTTCCGTTCTGCCGCGTGCGCTGCGGCTACTGCGACTTCAACACCTACACGTCGTCCGAGTTGCGCGGTGCCCGCCAGGACGAGTATGCGGACACGCTCCTGCGCGAGATCGCCCTTGCCGCGCCCGTTCTCGCCCGCGCCGGCGGCGTCCGTCCCGCGTCGACGGTGTTCTTCGGCGGCGGCACCCCGACGCTCCTCCCGCCGGGCGACCTCGGGCGCATGCTGGCAGGTGTCCGTGACACATTCGGCATCGCCGAGGGCGCCGAGATCACGGTCGAGGCCAACCCCGACACGGTCACCCCCGCGGTCGCGGCCGAGCTCGCAGCATCCGGTGTCACCCGTCTCTCGGTCGGCATGCAGTCCGCGGTCCCGCACGTCCTCGCCGCGCTCGACCGCACGCACGACCCCGACAACGTCCGCACGGCGGTCAGCGCGGCGCGCGGCGCCGGACTCGACGTGAGCGTCGACCTCATCTACGGCGCCCCGGGCGAGTCTCTGGACGACTGGCGCTCGTCGCTGGGGGCGGCGGTGGCGCTCGAACCCGATCACGTCTCGGCGTACGCGCTCATCATCGAGGACGGCACGAAGCTCGCCCGCCAGATCCGACGCGGCGAGGTCGCCGCCCCCGACGACGACCTGCAGGCCGACATGTACGAACTGGCAGACGACATGCTCGCGGGCGCAGGATTCGGCTGGTACGAGGTGTCGAACTGGGCGCGCGGGGACGCGCACCGCTCGCGACACAACCTCGCGTACTGGGTCGGCTCGGACTGGTGGGGCTTCGGCCCCGGCGCGCACAGCCACGTCGCGGGCGTGCGGTTCTGGAACGTCAAACACCCCGCCGCCTACGCGCAGCGGCTGGCCGCGGGCGAGTCGCCGGCCGCCGGACGGGAGATTCCGGATGCCGCAGCCAGGAACCTCGAGAGCGTGCTGCTGCGCACCCGCATCCGCGACGGACTGCCGGTCGAGGAGCTCCTCGGCGAGGGCCGCCACGCGGTCGCCGCGCTCATCGCGGACGGTCTCATCGACGGTCACGCCGCGCTGCGGGGGAGGGTCGTGCTCACCCGCCGCGGCCGTCTCCTCGCCGACGCCGTGGTCCGCGCGCTCACCGACTGACCTCGGCGGCATTGCGGTTCCGGGTGAGACGGCAACCCGACCTGCGTGGCTCGGCGATCCTGACAGGGGCATCGGATAGAATTGGCACTCCAGTCATGCGAGTGCCAGCTGCGGCGTGAGGAGGCGGGATGGTCAGCGAACGAGGTCTGCAGGTACTGCGGGCGATCGTCCAGGACTACGTCGACACGCGCGAGCCGGTCGGCAGCAAGGCGATCGTCGAGCGCCACTCCTTCGGCGTGTCGGCGGCGACGATCCGCAACGACATGGCGCTGCTCGAGGACGAAGACCTCATCGTGGCGCCCCACACCTCGTCCGGCCGGGTGCCGACCGACAAGGGCTATCGCGTCTTCGTCGATCACCTCGCCGAGCTCCGGCCGCTCTCGCCGGCCCAGCGCGCCGCCATCGCCTCGTTCCTCGACGGGTCGGGTGACCTCGACGACGTGCTCGTGCGCACCGTGCGGGCGCTCACGCAGCTGACCGGCCAGGTCGCGATCGTGCAGTACCCCTCGTTCGCGCGCGCGAACGTCACGCACGTCGAGCTGGTGCAGCTCGGAGGCGGACGCATGCTGGTGATCGTGGTCACCGACACCGGACGCGTCTCTCAGCGACTGACCTTCGTCGGCGAGGATTTCGACGACTCCGATCTCGCGCACATCCGCGCCGGCCTCGGCACCCTCCTGGTCGGCCGCCCCGTGCGCGAGGGACTGCAGCGCATCGCCGAGCGACTCGACGCTCCCCACACGCAAGCGCCTGCGCACGAACGCGCAATGGATGAGATCGTGCGCGCCGTCGCCGAGGAGCTCGAAGAGTTCCGGCAGGACAAGCTCGTGATGGCAGGCAGCGCCAACCTCGCCCGCCGCGAGTCCGACTTCCGCGGCAGCATCTACCCGCTCCTCGAGGCGATCGAGGAGCAGGTGACCCTGCTGCGGCTGATGGGCGAGATGGTCGCCGACGAACAGGGCCTCTCGGCGAGCATCGGCCGTGAGAACGAGGCGTTCGGTCTGGCCGAGGCATCCGTCGTCGCCAGCGACTACGACGCGACGGGCGCGCTCGCCCGCGTCGGCGTGCTCGGCCCGACACGCATGGACTACCCCACGAACCTCGCGACGGTCCGCGCCGTCGCGCGTTATCTCACGCGCATGCTCGAGCAGGACGACAGCTCCCGCTGACGCACGCGCGCACCCACGATCCCGCGGCCTCGCCGCGGCAGGAAGGCGAATGTGGCTGACCACTACGAGGTCCTCGGCGTCTCACGCGACGCCTCCACCGACGAGATCAAGAAGGCTTACCGCAAGCTGGCCCGCCAGTTGCACCCGGACGTGAACCCGGGCGAGGAGGCGTCCGAGCGCTTCAAGCTCGTGACGCATGCCTACGACGTCCTCAGCGACCCCGAGCAGCGCGCACGTTACGACATGGGCGGCAACGACTCGCCGTTCGGCGGCGGCGCCGGCGGCTTCGGCGGGTTCAACGACATCTTCGAGACGTTCTTCGGCGCAGCGGGCGGGTCGCGTGGCGGTCGTCCCCGGTCGCGTCGCGAGCGCGGCCAGGACGCGCTCGTTCGCGTCACGCTCGAACTCGGGGATGTCGTGTTCGGCACGCACCGCGACATCGAGGTCGACACCGCCGTGGTGTGCGAGACCTGCCAGGGCTCCTGCTGCCAGCCGGGCACGAGCCCGGTCACGTGCGACATCTGCCACGGCACCGGCAACGTCCAGCGCCAGGTGCGGAGCCTCCTCGGGAACGTCGTCACGACCCAGCCGTGCAACGTCTGCCAGGGCTACGGCACGACCATCCCGTACCCGTGCGCCACCTGCCAGGGGCAGGGGCGCGTGCGCGCGCGCCGAACAGTGTCGCTCGACATCCCGGCCGGCGTCGAGACCGGACTGCGCCTGCAGCTTCCGGGTTCGGGCGAGGTCGGCCCGGCGGGCGGCCCGAACGGCGACCTGTACATCGAGGTCACCGTGCAGCCGCACGAGGTGTTCAGCCGCGACGGTGACGACCTGCTCGCGACGCTCGAGGTGTCGATGCCCGACGCGATCCTCGGCACCACGACGACGATCGAATCGCTCGACGGCCCCGTCGATCTCGAGGTGCGGGCGGGCGTGCAGGCGGGCGACATCCTCACGATCAAGGGGCGCGGCATCACGCCGCTGCGCGGCTCCCAGCGCGGCGACCTCAGGGTCGGCGTGCACGTGGTCACCCCGACGCGCCTCGACCACAAGGAGCGCGCCCTCATCGAGGAGTTCGCCAAGCGCACCAAGGCTCCCTCGCCGAAGCTGGCGGAGTTCCATCAGGGCCTGTTCGCCAAGCTGCGCGATCGCTTCCGGAACGGCTGACCCGTGCCCCTGCACTTCCTCCTCGATCAGCCCGTCGATGCGGCCCCCGGCGAGACGGTGACCCTCACCGGTACGGAGGCGCACCACGCCGCGACCGTGCGCCGCGTGCGGGTCGGCGAGGAGGTCACGGTCGGCGACGGGCGGGGGGCCTGGCTCACCGGCAGCGTCGAGTCGGTCGCGCCGCGCGAGGTCGTCGTGCGCATCGACGGACGGACGGATGCTGCGCCCCCGCGCCCGCGCATCGTGCTGGTGCAGGCGCTGGCCAAGGGGGATCGCGACGAGCTCGCCGTCCAGGCGGCGACCGAGCTCGGTGTCGACGAGATCGTGCCGTGGCAGGCCGCCCGCAGCGTCTCGCGGTGGGACGCCGCGAAGGCGGCGAAGGGCCGGGCGCGCTGGGCGACGATCGTGCGCGAGGCCGCGAAGCAGGCGCACCGCGCGTGGGTGCCGGAGGTGGCGGAGCTGACCACGACTGCGGCGCTCGCGCGGCGGGCGGCAGCATCCGTCGTCCTGATCCTGGAGCCGGCGGCGACCGAGCGGCTCAGCGCCCTCACAGTGGAGCCGGCCGAGGAACGCGACATCGTGCTCGTCGTCGGACCTGAGGGCGGCATCGCCGCGGAAGAGCTCGACGCCCTCACGGCCGCGGGTGCGCGACTCGTGCGCCTCGGCGAGACCGTGCTGCGCACCTCGACGGCCGGTCCGGCGGCGCTGGCAGTCGTCAGCACCGCCCTCGGGCGCTGGTGAGCGGGGCGGGCCGCAGCCGTCCCCGCGCGCACCCCGTCGGTAGACTTGCGACATGAGTGAACCGTCGATCTTCACGCGCATCCTGGACGGCGAGGTCCCGTCCGAGATCATCGCAGAGACCGAGAACGCATTCGCCATCCGCGACATCGCCCCGAAAGCACCCGTGCACCTGCTGGTGATCCCCAAGACCGGGGAGTACCGCAACGTCGTCGAGCTCGCCGCCGGCGACCCAGACCTCATGGCCGAGCTCGTCGGCCTCGCGAACACGGTCGCTGCCGAGCACTCCGACGGGGACTTCCGCCTCGTGTTCAACACCGGCCCGAACGCGGGCCAGACCATCTTCCACGTGCATGCCCATGTGCTCGCGGGAGGCCTCGAAGAGAAGAGTCTCGGTGCCTGATCAACCTGCTCATGAGACCGTGAGCGACCACGTCGAGGTCGACGGCGTCGCGATGGTGCAGCTCCTCGGTCCACAGGACCGCCTGCTGCGGGTCGTCGAGAAGGAGCACCCGGGTGTCGATGTGCACGTGCGCGGCAACGAGATCACTCTGACGGGGGAGGCGGCGGCGGTCGCTGCGGCGCGGACGCTGGTCGACGAGCTCGTCGCGATGACGAAGGCGGGTCAATCGCTCGGCGAGGACGACGTCGCCTCGTCGAACCGCATCCTCCGCAGTGAGGGCGGGCCCCGCCCGTCGGAGGTGCTCGGAGAGGCGATCCTCTCCTCGCGCGGCAAGGTCATCCGCCCGAAGACCCTCGGCCAGAAGGCGTACGTCGACGCCATCGAGGAGAACACGATCGTGTTCGGCATCGGCCCCGCCGGCACCGGGAAGACATATCTCGCGATGGCGAAAGCCGTCCAGGCGCTGCAGCGCAAGGAGGTCAGCCGCATCATCCTGACGCGGCCGGCCGTCGAGGCGGGTGAGCGGCTCGGCTTCCTGCCCGGCACGCTCACCGACAAGATCGACCCGTACCTGCGCCCGCTGTACGACGCGCTCAACGAGATGATGGACCCGGAGCTGGTGCCCAAGCTCATGGCGACCGGCACGATCGAGGTCGCTCCGCTGGCGTACATGCGCGGCCGCACGCTGAACGACTCCTTCGTCGTCCTCGACGAGGCGCAGAACACCACGCCCGAGCAGATGAAGATGTTCCTCACGCGCCTGGGCTTCGGGACGCGCATGGTGGTCACCGGCGACATCACGCAGATCGACCTGCCGCAGGGCGCCTCCGGCCTGCGGCTCGTGACCCGCGTGCTCGGCGACATCGACGACATCCACTTCTCGTACCTGACGAGCGACGACGTCGTGCGCCACACCCTCGTCGGCCGCATCGTCGACGCCTACAGCGAGTACGACGAGCGCCGGATCGCCGCACGTCGCGAGAGGGACGAGGCATCCGAGTTCGCCAACCGCGCCGAGCGACGCGCCGCCACCGTACGCGGCGGCGGACCGCGTGACCACCTTCCGAAGCGAGGACGCCCATGACCATCGAGATCGGCAACGAATCGGGGCTCGCCGTCGACGAGACGGTGCTGCTCCGCCTCATGGAGCACAACCTCGCCGAGCTTCACGTCAGCCCGGACGCCGACGTGGCGATCCTGCTGGTCGACGAGGGCGCCATGGAGGCACTGCACGTGCAGTGGATGGACGAGCCCGGCCCCACCGACGTGCTGAGCTTCCCGATGGACGAGCTTCGTCCGGGCACCGAGGACGCCCCCACGCCGGCAGGCCTCCTCGGCGACATCGTGCTGTGCCCGCAGGTCGCCGAGACCCAGGCCGTGGCCGCCAAGCACTCGACGCTCGACGAGCTCATCCTCCTCACCACGCACGGACTCCTGCACCTCCTCGGCTTCGACCACGCCGAACCGGAGGAGGAGCGGGAGATGTTCGGACTGCAGCGCGAGCTCATCACCTCGTTCCAGGCATCCGAACGTCGACGACCTCGCGCATGACCGCCGCTCTGCTGCTCGTCGCCGCGGCGGTCCTGCTCGCGTTCGGCGCCCTCATGGTCGCCATCGACGCGGCGCTCGGCGTCACTTCCCGCGCTGATCTCGCAGAGCTCGGAGCGGGCGGTCGCAACGCGGTGTCGCTCAGGAAGATCGCGGACGACCCCGACGCGCACGCCAACGCCGTGATCTTCATCCGCGTGCTCGCGGAGACGACGGCGGCCGTACTGGTCACCGTCGCGTTCACGGACCTGTTCGACAACATCTGGTGGGCGATGCTCGCGGCCGCGGTGCTCATGACGGGTGTCTCCTACGTCGTGGTGGGGGCGAGCCCCCGCACCGTGGGGCGACTCCACGCGAAAGGGCTCCTGCGCGGTGCGGCGCCGATCGTCCGCGGAGTGCGCATCATCCTCGGACCACTGGCCCACGGCCTCGTCGCCCTCGGCACCCGCATCACACCCGGCTCACCGCGCGGCTCGTCGTTCGCCTCCGAGGAGCAGCTGCTCAGCATCATCGATGAGGCCGCCGAGAACGAGCTCATCGAACAGGACGACCGCGAGCTGATCCACTCGGTGTTCGACTTCACCGACACGTTCGTGCGTGCCGTGATGGTGCCCCGCACCGACATGGTGACGGTGGATGCCTCGACCTCGACGCGTGAGGCGATGACGATCTTCCTCGACAAGGGCGTCTCGCGCATTCCCATCGTCGACGACGATGCCGACGACGTCGTGGGCGTGCTCTACCTCAAGGACCTCGTGCAGTTCGGCTTCAGCGACGAGGCGGGGTGGCGGGATGCCCCGATCAGCCGGATCGCGCGCCCCGCGGTGTTCGTGCCGGAGTCGATGAAGGCCGAGACGCTGCTGCAGCAGATGAAGCGCGACGCGGTGCACGTGTGCCTCGTCATCGACGAGTACGGCGGCGTCTCGGGCCTCGTGACCCTGGAGGACCTCATCGAGGAGCTCGTCGGCGAAATCTCGGACGAATACGACCCGCGTGGCGAAGAGGTCACCGAGCTGGAGCCCGGCCACTACCGCGTGAGCGCCCGCCTCGGCCTCGACGAGGTCGGCGACCTCTTCGGCCTCGAGCTCGAGGACGAGGACGTCGATTCCATCGGGGGACTGCTCGGCAAGGCCCTCGGTCGCGTCCCGCAGCCTGGTGCGACGGCCGAGTACGCCGGCCTCGTGCTCACCGGCGGAGCGTCCCGCGGCCGCGGACGCGGCATCTCCACGGTGTTCGTCGAGCGCGGCGACCCCGCCCTGCACGTCGGCCGCTCGCCGGGCACCGGCGAGATCCGTATCGTGAGCCCCCGCACCGGCGAGATCCGGCTGCCTCGCAAGGAAGAGACGTCATGACCGAGAACGAGCCCACACCGCACGCCGAGTCCGTCTCCGCGCACGGGTCCGCCGAGAGCCGGTCCGGTTTCGTCACGTTCGTGGGCCGGCCGAACGTCGGCAAGTCGACCCTGACCAACGCGCTGGTCGGCGAGAAGGTCGCCATCACCAGCGACAAGCCCCAGACGACGCGCCGCGCGATCCGCGGCATCCTGAGTCGCCCCGGCGGCCAGCTCGTGATCGTCGACACCCCGGGACTCCACAAACCCCGCACGCTGCTCGGGCAGCGCCTCAACGACCTCGTCGAGCAGGTGCTCGGCGACGTCGACGTCATCGGCTTCTGCGTGCCCGCGATCGAGAAGGTGGGCCCCGGCGACCGCCGCATCGCGGAGTCGCTGAACGGCTACGGGCGCGCGAAGAAGGTGGCCATCGTGACCAAGACGGATGCCGCCACCCGCGAGCAGATCACCGAGAGGCTCATCGAGGTCGATCAGCTCCGCGAAGACTGGGCGGCCGTCATCCCGCTGTCCGCCTTCACGCGCGACCAGCTCGACGTCCTGAGCGACGAGCTGCTCGCTCTCATGCCGGAAGGCCCCGCCCTGTACCCCGAGGGCGTCGTCACCGACGAGTCGACCGAGGATCGCATCGCCGAGATCATCCGCGAAGCCGCTCTCGACGGCGTGCGCGACGAGCTGCCGCACTCGATCGCCGTCGTCGTGCAGGATGTGGCACCCCGCGAGGACTCCGAGCTGACCGACATCTACGCCGACATCGTCGTCGAACGCGACAGTCAGAAGGGCATCATCATCGGGCACAAGGGCTCTCGGCTGCGCGACGTCGGCGCCCGCGCCCGCGCGCAGATCGAACCCCTGCTGGGCACCAAGGTGTTCCTCAAGCTGCATGTGCGCATCGCCAAGGAATGGCAGCGCGACCCGAAACAACTCGGTCGCCTCGGCTTCTAGCCACGGATGCGCTCCGCGGCAGGGCGGTCCGAGCGAGACCGGAGCCCCTGCCGCGGGGCGGTCGTCGACTACGGCAGACGGTTCTCGGCAGCGGCGAGGTGGTCGTAGCCGGGAGTGCGCAGCATCTCGTGGAGGTGGCGGCGGCGGACGCCCATGTTCCCGCCGTCGTACACCGGGAAGCAGAGCACGTCTTGCATGATCGCGCCGAGCGGGGTGCGGTCGCCGTATGACTCGACCCCTACCAGTCGCATGGCGTCGTAGACCGTCTGCACCGAAAGCTCGGAGTTGTAGATCTTGACCATGTTCGACAGCTCCCGGTCCAGTCCTCCGGTCTTGTCGAAGTGGTCGGCCGCCTTCCAGGCGAAGTAGCGGCCCGCCTCGATGCGCGTCTTGATGTCGGCGAGCATGTACCCCGCGTTCTGATGGTCGATGACGGGCACACTTCCCGAGCGCCTCTCGGTCGTGACGAACTCGTAGGCGAACTCGAACGCGGCACGCATCTTGCCGACGGCCGCGGCGCCGATGCTGGAGCAGGTCCATGAGAACGCGCCCTTGGTCAGCTGCACCCCGTCGCCCGGCTCGCCGATCATGTTCGACAGCGGTACCCGGACGTCGCGGAACTCCAGGACGGGTGAGTTCGTGGCGACGTGACCGAACGTGTCGATCATGCCCGTCACCACCACTCCGGGAGTGCCCTTCTCCACGACGACGATCGCGAGCGACTCCTGGGGCGGAGCGTCGGGGTCGGTGCGGCAGACGACGCTGATCAGGTCAGCGCCCTTGTCGTCCCACCCTGAGGCGTTGGTGGTGTACGCCTTCCTGCCGTTGATGACCCATTCGTCTCCGTCGCGGACGGCGAAGGTCTGAACTCCGAACCGCGGGTCCGGATGGTCGAAGTTGGCCCCACCCGCAGCCTCCGTGAACGCGATCGCGGCGAGGGCCGGACTGCCGTCGAGGAAGGGCGCGAAGAACCGCGTTCGCTGTTCGGGGGTGCCCGCAGCGATGATCGGGTACAGTCCCAGGCCGGTGCCCAGCACGGCCGACGGGACGTTCACGTCGATGCGCGCGAGCTCCTCGCAGGCGAGGGCGAACTGCAGATTGGTGAACCGATGTCCTCCGGATTCCGGCGGCACGAGCCCGGCGATGAAGCCGGCGTCCACCATCTGCTGGTAGAAGGGCTTGAGCGCACGGAACCGCTCGAGGGGCTCGGAGTGGGGGGCCACGGCATCGGAGACGCCCGAGAGCACCCCTTCCGCGAACTCGCGGGCCTGAAGCCTGAGCGACATCTCCTCGTCCGACAGTGTGAAGTCGATCGCCATGGGGTTCTCCTTGGGTAGACGGCGGGTCGTCTCCACCTTCTGCGGAATTGACACCGTGCGCTTGTGTCACAGCGCACGCGAACCGGGACGAGCGCGCACCGTCGCCTGCAGTGAGATCTCGCTTACTTCCCCGAAACGTGAGTGACTCCGCGCCGTGATCGCGTCTCGGTCTACTCTTCTCGACGCGATTCACGCGAGAGCAACGAGGAGATGCCGATGTCGTTGCGCTGGGATACATCCACCCGACCTCCTGCCGAGCAGTACGCCTACTGGCGCCACACGCTGTGCGACGCCTTCACGCCGCTGCGCCCGGTCGAACGCGGTCAACGCGATGCCTGGCGGCGCCCGGGGCTGCCCGGCACTGTGGCCAGTGAGCTCCTCGGCCATGTCAACGCCGCCGAGATCGCCACATGTGCGCAGACGATCCATCACGGGCGGGCAGAGGTGGAGCGGTTGGAAGAGGACGTGGTCTTCGTCAATCTGATGCTGCGCGGTCGGTGCATCGTGCGTCAGGGGGCGACAGAGGCCTACTCGCCCGCCGGGACCTTCACGATCGTGGATGCCGCCGAGGAGTTCGTCCTCGACTACCTCGACCCGTGGACGTCGGTCTCGTTCCGTGTGCCCAGCGTCCGGCTGCACTCGCGTGTGCGGCGGGATCTGCGCGCGAAGTCGTTCTCGGCGCTGAGCGGCATGAGCGCGGTCCTGGCCGACTCGATGCGGTCGGCCTGGTCGGCCTCGCCCGACGTCGACGACGCGCAGCGGTCCGTGCTCGGCTCGGTCTTCGAGACCCTCCTCGACTCCTTCGCCGAGCAGGCCCCGATGGAGACCTACGTCGCGAGCGACGGGCGCGGAGAAGCCCTGCGCTCGAGTATCGAGCGGTATGTGACGCAGCATCTGCGGCACGGCGATGTGAGCCCGACGGCCACCGCTGCCCGCTTCGCCATCTCGGTGCGCAAGCTTCATCGGCTGTACGAGGGTGCCGCGATGTCGTACAGCCAGACCGTCATGCGCCTGCGGGTCGAGCAGTGCGCCGCCGAGCTCGCTCACCCGGCCGAGACGACGCTGACCGAGCTGGCTGCGCGGTGGGGGTTCGCGGACCTCTCGCACCTCAACCGCGCGTTCCGGGCGCACGTGGGCATGAGTCCGCGCGCGTACCGTTCCGTCGCGGCGTGAAGGTGTCGTCCCGCGTCGTCCGGTTCGCGTCGGCGGCGAGCGCGGGTGTACTCTGACCTCATGCGCTTCCGCGGGCTTCTCCTTCTTAGCCGCCGCGACGAGACCTCGTTCTAGGGCCTTCCTCGTCGCGGAGCTCTTCGTTGGCCCGCATCATCAGGCACTGAGCCACCCCGATCGGGCTGAGGCTCGGACCACACGAGAGAAGCGACGACATCATGGAGAACACCCAGAAGCCCTCGGGCATGCCGACCCACAAGTATCGGCCGTTCCACAAGCAGATCACCGTGCATCTGCCCGACCGCACCTGGCCGAACCAGCGCATCACGACCGCACCTCGCTGGTGCGCCGTCGACCTGCGCGACGGCAATCAGGCGCTCATCGACCCGATGAGCCCCGAGCGCAAGCGCATCATGTTCGACCTGCTCGTGAAGATGGGCTACAAGGAGATCGAGGTCGGCTTTCCCTCGGCGAGCCAGACCGACTTCGACTTCGTGCGTCAGCTCATCGAAGAGGACCTCATCCCGGACGACGTCACGATCCAGGTGCTGACGCAGGCCCGTGAGCACCTCATCGAGCGCACGTACGAATCCATCGCCGGCGCCAAGCAGGCGATCGTGCACCTGTACAACTCGACGAGCGTGCTGCAGCGTGAGGTGGTCTTCCGCACCGACGAGCAGGGCATCATCGACATCGCCCTCGAAGGCGCGCGCCTGTGCCGCGAGTTCGAGAAGCGCATCCCCGAGACAAAGGTCTTCTACGAGTACTCGCCCGAGAGCTACACCGGCACCGAGCTCGAGTTCGCGCTGAACGTGTGCAACCAGGTCATCGAGATCTTCGAGCCGACACCCGAGCGCAAGGTCATCATCAACCTGCCCGCCACCGTCGAGATGGCGACGCCGAACGTGTATGCCGACTCGATCGAGTGGATGAGCCGTCGCCTCGCTCACCGCGAGAACGTCATCCTGTCCCTGCACCCCCACAACGACCGTGGCACGGCGATCGCGGCAGCGGAGCTCGGCTACATGGCCGGCGCCGACCGCATCGAGGGGTGCCTCTTCGGCAACGGCGAGAGGACGGGCAACGTCGACCTGGTGGCGCTGGGCATCAACCTGTTCACGCAGGGCATCGACCCGCAGATCGATTTCAGCGACATCGACCAGGTGAAGCGCACGGTCGAGTACTGCAACCAGCTGCCCGTGCACGAGCGCAGCCCCTGGGCCGGCGACCTCGTGTTCACCGCGTTCAGCGGCTCGCACCAGGACGCCATCAAGAAGGGCTTCGAGGCGATGGACGCCCGCGCCGCAGCGACCGGCGTGACCGTGGACGAGATCGAGTGGGCGGTCCCGTACCTGCCGATCGACCCGAAGGACCTGGGTCGCTCGTACGAGGCGGTCATCCGCGTCAACTCGCAGTCGGGCAAGGGCGGCGTCGCATACCTGCTCAAGACCGACCACTCCCTGGATCTGCCCCGGAAGCTCCAGATCGACTTCTCGGGCGTGGTGCAGGTCAAGACCGACGCCGAGGGCGGCGAGGTCACGAGCGACCAGATCTGGAAGATCTTCACCGACGAGTACCTGCCGTCGGAGATCGCCGACGAGCGCTGGGGCCGCTTCGAGCTCCTGGCCACCAGCACCCGCAGCGACCTGTCGGGGGACGTCGCGCTCGACATCACGCTGCGCGACGGCGACGAGCGGTTCGAGGCATCCGGGCACGGCAACGGCCCTGTCGCCGCGTTCCTCGAGATCATCCGCGCACAGGGATTCGACGTGACGCTCTACGACTACGTCGAGCACGCCCTCAGCGCAGGCGGCGACGCGCAGGCGGCCGCCTACATCGAACTCCAGGTCGACGGCGAGCGCCTCTGGGGCGTCGGCATCGACTCGGACATCTCGACCGCATCGCTCAAGGCGATCGTGTCGGGCGTGAACCGCGCCATCCGTACGCGGCAGCGCTCCGGAGCCCTCGCGGGCGTCTGAGCGCGAACCGTCGACGGGTGTGCGCGGGTGATCCCCGCGCGCGCCCGTCGGTGTTCGTCACCCCGGTCGTCGAGCGGCATTTCGGCTCGCCGGCGTTCGCTCACTGCGAGTCTGCGCGAGTCGGACGGGTCGCTTCAGGGCTTGACGATCGGGATCGTCGAGGTCTCCACGGCCACCTTGCGGCGGTAGAGCGCGCGCTGTTCCGGCAGCGAGATGTCGAAGATGACGGCGAGCAGGCGTATCACCGTCGTCACGACGATGCCTATCACCGCGGCGACGACCACGCTCGCGCCGAGCTGCTCGGCGGTCGCGAGGACGAGGCATCCGATGCCCGCCGCTGCCGCGTACAGCGAGCTGACGTGCAGGATCGCGACCGGCAGCCCCATGATCACGTCGCGGAGGATGCCGCCGCCGACGGCCGCGCACACCCCGACGAACACGGCGGGCACGATCGGGAGACCGAGCACGAGCGCCTTGCTCGTGCCGAATGCCCCGAACAGGCCGATGACCAGGGCGTCGAGGCCGACGATGACGGCGTTCAGTCGCTGGAAGAGACCGGCGAGCAGCATCCCGAACAGGGCAGCGCCGGCAGCGGTGAGCAGGTACCAGTTGCTCTGCAGGGTGGTCGGCGCGACGTTGAGGAGCAGGTCGCGGATCAGACCTCCGCCCATGCCCATGACGATGCCGATGATCGCGACGCCGAGCAGGTCGAGCCGCCGTTCGCCGCGGAAGCCCGATGCGAACAGGGCGCCCTGGATGCCGCCGAGACCCACGGCGATGAGGTCGGCCCACAGGGGGATCACGAAGACCGGCTCGTCCACCCCTCCATTGTCGACGGCGATCAGGGGATGTGGGTGCGCACCGCCGACAGGAAGCCGTCGAGATCGTCGGTCCACAGCCGCACCGCCTCGATGCGGTCGCGGCCCTGCGGAAGCCGCACGTCGAGCGGGTGCTCGAGTCGGATCAGCACGTTCGTCTCGTTCGCGATACGCGCGGCGAACGTGCGGCCCTCCGGTTCGTCCACGACGGCCGGCGCCTTGTCGACGCGGTGCGCAGAGCGCTCGACGGATTGCACGACGTCCCATGGCAGGTCGAGATCGAGCTCGGCGCCCTGCCGCACCCGGATGCCGTCCGGCCCGACGGCGTGCGGTCGGGTGAGGTAGCCGAACAGGAGCCCGAGCATCCACGTCACGCCCCAGATGCCGAGGATGAGGAGCGGAATGCGGACCCAGGTCCACCGGTGGACGATGAGGTCCAGGATCGGGATCTCGACGGCTGACAGCACGATGAAGATCACCAGCAGGGTCATGACAGGGGAGTGGTACCGGAATGCGCTGGCGCCCGCGGGGACCCGCGGGCGACGGAACACGAGGCGGTAGATGCTCTGGTAGATCCCGAGCTCCACGATCCAGGCGCGGCGGGCGAGCGTGCGCAGCTTCGTCGGCCACGCGGGCGCGGTGGCCGGTCCGGGACGGTCGTCCACAGTGCTCATGATCGGCGGTCCTCGGCGGTGCGGGCCTCGTGCTCGTCGATGAGCCGGTTCAGGCGGTCGAGGACGTGCGCCAGCCCCCGCAGGGTGGCCTGCGTCGTCGCCTCGTCGAGGCCGTCGATGAGCTGCGCCCCGAGTTCGGTGTGCTCGGCATCCATGGCCCGCATCGCCTCCTCACCGCGCGGGGTCAGCGTCACGAGCACGGCCCGGCGGTCGTGGGGATGCGGCTCGCGCCGTGCGAAACCGGTGGCCTCGAGCCCGTCGACGAGGGTCGTGACGTTGCGCGGCGTGACGCTGAGCGCGGCCGCCAGCTCCGCCTGGGTGCGCGGGCCCTCGTGGAAGACGAGCCACAGCACGTGGGTGCGGGCGGGGGTGAGGCCCCGGCGATCGAGCTCGCGCTCCTGATCGGCGCCCAAGACGCCGGACAGCGCGAGGAGCGTGTCGAGAATCTGAGTACCGGACATAGTGAATAGAGCACACCACTTTGCGGACGGCACCCGCGGCGCTGTGCCACCCGATCGTGCGGGAGCGCAGGGATAATTGACGCGTGCCCACCTACCGCGATGAAGTCGTGGTCCTGCGCACCCACAAGCTGGGGGAGGCCGACAGGATCGTGACGATGCTCAGCCGCCGTCATGGCAAGCTGCGCGCCGTCGCCAAGGGCGTCCGTCGTACGTCGTCGCGCTTCGGCGCGCGCCTCGAGCCCTTCATGGTCGCGGACGTGCAGCTGTACCAGGGGCGATCGCTCGACATCGTCCAGCAGGCCGAGTCGCTGGGCTCGTACGGCGCCGAGATCGTGGCCCACTACGACCGGTACACCTCCGCGCACGCGATGGTCGAGGCGGCTGACCGCCTGAACGAGGCGGAGGCGACGCCCCAGCAGTACCTGCTCCTCGTCGGGGGACTACGTGCCCTGTCGCGCGGCGAGCATGCCGCCCGGAGCGTGCTCGATTCGTACCTGCTCCGTGCCATGGCACTGTCGGGCTGGGCGCCCGGCCTCGGCGAGTGTGCGCGCTGCGGGCGCCTCGGCCCTCATGACACCTTCGTCGCCCAGCAGGGTGGCATCGTCTGCCGCGACTGCGCTCCGACCGGCGCCGCCCGCGTCGACGCCGCCACCGTATCGCTCCTGCAGTCGCTGATGGCAGGGGAGTGGGACGTGGTGGATGCCGCGCCCCCGGGGTCGACCGCCGCCGCTTCGGGTCTCATCGCCGCCTATGCGCAGTGGCACCTCGAGCGCGGCATCCGTTCGCTCTCCCATGTCTCGGCAGCCCCGCAGGAAGGCCCCAGGTGACCCCGAAGCCCTACACGCACCGCGACGCGGTGCCGTACCGCCCGCTCGACTGGACCGGCGTCCACCCGCCGGAGTATCCGAGAGGCGCCGTGCCGAATCACGTCGCGATCGTGATGGACGGAAACGGACGCTGGGCGAACCGCCGCGGCCTCACCCGTATCGAGGGACACAAGGCGGGCGAGGCCGCGTTGCTGGATGTCGTGGCCGGCGCGATCCAGGCGGGCGTGAAGCACCTCTCGGTCTACGCCTTCTCGACCGAGAACTGGTCGCGCTCGCCCGACGAGGTCCGCTTCCTCATGGGCTACAACCGCGATGTGCTTCACCGGCGCCGCGATCAGCTCAACGAGTGGGGCGTGCGCATCCAATGGGCCGGCCGCAAGCCACGCCTGTGGGGCAGCGTCATCAAGGAGCTCCAGTTCGCCGAGCAGCTGACCACCGGCAACGACGTGCTGACGCTCACGATGTGCGTGAACTACGGCGGCCGCATCGAGCTGGTCGACGCGATGCGCTCGATCGCCGACGACGTCGCGTCGGGACGCCTGAAGCCCTCGGCCGTGTCGGAGAAGCTCATCCAGCGGAGGCTGTACCGCCCCGAGATGCCGGACGTCGATCTGTTCCTCCGCTCGAGTGGTGAGCAGCGAACGTCGAACTTCCTGCTGTGGGAGTCCGCCTACGCGGAGTTCGTGTTCCTCGACACGCTGTGGCCCGACTTCACGCGAGAGGACCTGTGGCGCGGCATCGACACCTATCTCGGCCGTGATCGCCGTTTCGGCGGTGCCGTGGACGCGCCGGCCTCCTCCTCGACGACCTGAGCCGGGCTCCCGCGACCGACGGGGTATCCAGCGCGCCTTCGCGCCCTCATCATTGACGTGAGCCGCGCGCATGCGGCCGGTCAGGAGGCGCATCATGGCCCTGTCAGGGCCCCGGGTGGGCCTCGCCGCGATCCTGAGCCTTGTCATCGTCTTCGCCCTCACAGGATGCGGGACGACCGTGACCGGGGAGGCGGGGCGGACGACGACGGCGAGCCCGTCAGCGTCCGCGGAAGAGACGGACGAGGGCACCCCCGACGGCGAGACCGACGGCGAGACCGACGGCGACGCCGACGGCGACGAGCAGGGGCAGACCGACTCCGACGGCGGCGAGGATCCCGCCCAGGACCGTGTCCGCACGGGCCCCGTCGCCCAGTACGGGGGCCCCGCCTACGGCGATCAGGGCACGGCCGAGGTCCTGGAGGCCGGTCTCTGGTGCAAGACGATCGCGGTGTTCTGGGGCGGCACCGTGCCCATACCCGAGGGGGTCGGCTTCACGTTCGAGAACGCCGTGCCCGATCGGCCCGGCCTCCGGGTGGAGGGCGGGGTCTGCGGCACCCGCGGTGCGGATCGCTCGTGCCTCGGCATGCTGGTCCGGGCGAACGAGTCCGGCATCTTCTGCAGTCTCCTCCTGCGCCCCGGCAGCGACTTCCAGGACGGCACCGCGATCACGTTCCGCGGCACGCTCGAGTGCCCGACCGCCGAGATCTGCGACCAGGTCGCCGCGCGCGAGGTCGAGCCGGGCCCGCCGATCATCGTCGACGACCCGGAGCCCTCCGCCGAACAGGAGCAGCCGCAGCAACAGCGGGAAGAGGAGCAACCGGACGAGGAGCAGCCGACCGAGCCCCCCGATCCCGGACAGTCGCCGCAGCCAGGGGAGGAGAGCGGGTGACCGACCACCCGGCGATCACGCCTTCCGAGCCGTCGGCGCCCGAGCACGAGACGCCGCCGCGCGTCGAGCCGCGCGCGATCGAGCCCGGCCTGGGCTTCGAGAAGTGGATGGGCTTCCTCTCCTCGTTCGTGGCTCCGCTCACGCTGGTCACCGCGCTGCTCTTCTACTTCGGCTACGTCTCGACACGAGAGTTCTTCCGGTACTTCGGGGTCGACGTCGACATCATCGGCCTGAGCTCGCAGGAGTTCGTGATGCGCAGCCCCGGCGCCCTCTTCATCCCGGTGATGGTGCTCACCCTGCTCGCGGCTACGGCGATCCTCGGCCATCGCGCCCTCCGCACGTGGCTGCTCGCGCAGCAGCGCCCGGCGCAGCGCCGGGTGATCGGCATCCTCGCATGGACGGGGATCGGCTTCATCCTCGCCGGTCTCGTGCTGGCCTTCCTCGTGCCGTTCCTCCCGGGGTGGACGTACGGGCAGCTCCTCACCCCGCTGTTTCTCGCGATCGGCGCGGGACTCGCCGCCTACGCCTCCGCCACCGTTCGCGCCCTCGACCCTTCGAGCGGTGGGAGAGGCGTGGTCGTGCTGCTCGTCCTCGTGATGATCGCCGGAACGTTCTGGTCGACCGCGACCATCGCGCAGTGGTGGGGACGCGGGCAGGCGCGCTCCCTCGCCGCCGACCTCACCACGCTTCCCGCCGTCGTGCTCGACACGCGTGAGCGGCTCTTCCCGGGCAACGACGCGATCACCTTCCAACAGCTCGGGGACGAGGCATCCGTCGAAGATCCTGCGGCCGAGCCGCAGACGTTCGGGTACCGCTACTTCGGCCTCCGGCTGCTCGCGCAGGGTGGCGGACGCCTGTACCTCGTCCCGGACTCTTGGTCACCGGACGCCTCGACCCTCGTGGTGCCGTACGACGACGTCCGGGTGAGATTCCGGTTCGTGCCCGACGCCGATCCGCCGATTCCCTGAGCATCCGCACCACAGGCGACGCATTCGGTGGAATAGATGCGCGGCGGCGGGCAGTTGTCCTCTGCATGACGGATGCCATCAAGATCGACGTGTGGAGCGACATCGCCTGCCCCTGGTGCTACATCGGCAAGCGGAATCTCGAGAACGGACTGGCCGCGGCATCCGCGGATGACGACGCCCCGGCCGTGGAGGTGACGTACCACTCGTTCGAACTGTCGCCCGATACCCCCGTCGACTTCGAAGGCGATGAGCTCGACTTCCTCGCGAAGCACAAGGGGATGCCGCGCACCCAGGTGCAGCAGATGCTCGAGCGCGTCACCGGCGTCGCCGCCGAAGCCGGCCTCGAGTACCGCTTCGACCTCCTCAAGCACACGAACACCGTGAAGGCCCACGAGCTCCTGCATTTCGCGAAGGAGCGGGGGCGGCAGCACGAGCTCGCCGAGCGCCTGATGGCCGCGTATTTCACGGAGGGGCGCCATCTCGGTCGCGAGGACGAGCTCGTCCACCTCGCGGCGGAAGCGGGTCTCGACGCCGATGACGCGCGGGAGGCCCTGCAGAGCGGGCGCTACCTCGACGCGGTGCGCACCGATCAGGCGCAGGCTGTCGCCTACGGCATCAACGGGGTGCCCTTCTTCGTGATCGACGGCAAGTACGGCGTGTCGGGGGCGCAGCCGGCCGAGGCCTTCGCGCAGATCGTGCGCCAGGTGTGGTCCGAGCACCGCGAGCCCGCCGACGTCGACGCCTGATCGCCACACGAGAATGGGCCCGTCGCGATTTCATCGCGGCGGGCCCGTTCGGTCACTCCGGGTCAGCGAGGAAGGTTCGCCTCGATAACCTCGATAATGACCGGGTCGTCGGGCTTGACCTTCGGACGGAAACGGTGGACGCCACCCTCAGGCGTCAGGACGAACTTCTCGAAGTTCCAGACGATCGGGCCTTTCTTTCCTTCGGCGTCGCGCGCCTTCTTCAGCGCCTTGTAGACCGGGGCGGCGCCGGGACCGTTGACCTTGACCTTGTCGAAGACGGGGAACGTCACACCCCACGTGACCGAGCAGTACTCGAGGATCTCCTCCATCGACCCCGGCTCCTGGCCCATGAACTGGTTGCAGGGAAAGCCCAGGACCGTGAAGCCGCGGTCGGCGTAGGCACGCTGCAGCTGCTCGAGCTGCTCGTACTGCGGGGTCAGGCCGCACTTCGAGGCGACGTTGACCACGAGGATCACCTGGTCGCCGTACTCCGAGAGGGTGGCGGTGCCGCCGTCGGCGGTGTCGAAGGGGATCTCGCGCAGGTCGGTGAGCGTGGCCTCGGTCATCGTCCCAGGCTAAGCCCTCTGCACAGGGGCGCGGCCGTTCAGCCAAGCAACGGATTCCTGTAAGAGAATGGAACGCATGACGACTGCCCTCGCCCCTGCGCCGACGCTGCGCATCGGGCCCATCGAACTCGACGCCCCCGTGGTGCTCGCGCCGATGGCAGGCATCACCAACACGGCTTTCCGGCGCCTCTGCCGCGAGTACGGAGCCGGTCTCTACGTCAGCGAGATGATCACGACGCGCGCCCTCGTGGAGCGCAACGCGACGACGATGCGCCTGATCACGCACCACGAGTCCGAGACCCCCCGCTCGATCCAGCTGTACGGCGTCGACCCTGCGACCACCGAGGCCGCCGTGCGCCTGCTCGTCGAAGAGGATCGCGCCGACCACATCGACCTGAATTTCGGATGCCCCGTCCCCAAGGTCACCCGCAAGGGCGGGGGAGCGGCGCTGCCCTGGAAGCTCGGCCTGTTCCGCGACATCGTGACGCGCGCGTCTCGCGCTGCCGGCGACATCCCCCTCACGGTCAAGATGCGCAAAGGCATCGACGCCGACCACCTCACCTACCTCGATGCCGGCCGCATCGCCGAGGACGCCGGTGTGGCTGCCGTCGCCCTGCATGCCCGCACGGCGTCGGAGTTCTACTCGGGCGAGGCGGACTGGTCGGCGATCGCGAAGCTCAAGGAAGCCGTCACCAGCGTCCCCGTGCTCGGCAACGGCGACATCTGGTCGGCCGACGACGCCGCGCGCATGATGCACGAGACCGGCTGCGACGGCGTCGTCGTCGGGCGCGGATGCCTCGGGCGTCCCTGGTTGTTCGGTGACCTCGCCCGTGAGCTCGGCGGCCCCGGTGCCGCACCGGCCGAGCCGGTCGACGCGACCCTCGGCTTCGTCTCCCGCGCGTTCCGCCGGCACGCGGAGCTGCTCGTCGAGTTCTTCGAGGACGAGGACCGCGGCTGCCGAGACATCCGCAAGCACGTCGCGTGGTACTTCAAGGGCTACCCGGTCGGCGGCGAGCTCCGCGCGAGTCTGGCCACCGCGTCGAGTCTCGCCGAGATCGACGATCTCCTCGCCACCCTCGACGCCGACGCCCCGTATCCGGGCGCGGCGGCGGAAGGCCAGCGCGGGCGTGCCGGCACGCCGAAGCGCCCCGCTCTACCCGACCGCTGGCTCGAATCGCGCGAGCTCAGCGCCGAGGCCACGACCGCCATCGCCGAAGCGGAACTCGACCACAGTGGCGGCTGACCTGGCCGGCGCGTCGGAGCGCCCCGTGGGGTACGACGACGCCGACGCCGACCGCTTCCACGCCGAACGCCACCGCTCGCAGCGCGGCGACTTCGCCCGCGACCGCGCCCGTGTGCTGCACTCCGCGGCTCTGCGACGCCTCGCCGCGAAGACGCAGGTGCTGAGCCCCGCGAGCCCCGCCGACTTCGCGCGCAACCGCCTCACCCACTCGCTGGAGGTCGCCCAGGTCGGCCGCGAGCTGGCGACCGCACTCGATCTCGCCGCCGACGTCGTCGACACCGCCTGCCTCAGCCACGACCTCGGGCACCCGCCCTTCGGCCACAACGGCGAACGCGCGCTGAATGAGTGGGCCGAGAACGTCGGCGGATTCGAGGGCAACGCGCAGACCCTGCGCATCCTCACACGGCTCGAGCCGAAGGTGGTCGACGGCGACGGCCGCAGCTTCGGCCTGAACCTCACCCGTGCGAGCCTCGACGCCGCGTGCAAATACCCGTGGACCGCTGATCACCCGTTGCCCGACCCGGGCGGCCGGCTCAAGTTCGGCGTCTACCCCGAAGACGAAGAGGTCTTCCGCTGGATCCGCGCCGGTGCGCCGGGCCGGCTCCGCTGCATCGAGGCCGAGGTGATGGACCTCTCCGACGACATCGCCTACTCGGTCCATGATTTCGAGGACGCGATCGTCAACGGCTACCTCGACCCGGCGCGCCTGGTCGATCCGCGCGAGCACGAGTGGCTCCTCACGGCGATCCAGTCCTGGGTGGGTTTCGACTTCGCCCGTGACGAACTCGAGGATGCACTGTTCCGACTCACCCGCATGCCCGAGTGGATGGATTCCTTCGACGGCACCCGTGCCGCGCTGGCGCGCCTCAAGAACCTCACTTCGGACCTGATCGGCCGCTTCGCGCGCGCTGCAACGACGGCGACGCGCGAGTCGTACCCGACGTCTGTGCTCACGCGCTATCGCGGCCACCTCATCGTGCCCCGAATCGTCGAGGCCGAGATGGCCGTGCTCAAGGGCATCATCGGCGCCGCGGTCGTGTCGATCGAAGGACGCAAGGACCTCTACAAAGAGCAGCGACGCCTCCTCAAGCGCCTCGCCACCGCTCTGTGGGAGCGCCCCGACGCGCTCGATGCGCTGCACGCGGAGGACTTCGCGGCTGCCGAGACGGATGCTGCACGCCGCCGCGTCCTCGTCGACCAGGTCGCCAGCCTCACCGACCAGCTCGCGATCGCATGGCACGGGTCACTCGTCGAGCCGGTGGATGCCGCATCCGTCGGCATTTGGGCACCGGGCGCTCGCCCCATGGACACGGCTTCCCACGCCCTCCGCGCTTCCGAGGCGCGCTGATGGCGGGGCGCATCCGCCAGGCGGACGTCGACGAGGTCAAGGCGCGCACGAACATCGCCGACATCATCGGCGAGCGGGTCGCGCTCAAGTCCGCCGGTGTCGGCTCGATGAAGGGGCTCTGCCCGTTCCACGACGAACGCAGTCCGAGCTTCAACGTGCGTCCGCAGGCCGGCTTCTACCACTGCTTCGGCTGCGGCGAGTCCGGTGACGTGTACTCGTTCTTGCGCGCGATGGACCACGTGACCTTCACCGAAGCCGTCGAACGGCTGGCGGGCCGCATCGGCTACGCGCTGCACTATGAGGACGGTGGCGCCGCCCCTGAGCACACCGGCCGCGCGCGCCTGTATGCCGCGAACGCGGCGGCGGCGGAGTTCTTCCGTTCGCAGCTCATGACGCCCGAGGCGGACATCGCACGACGGTTCCTCGGCCAGCGCGGCTTCGACGCGGGCGCCGCGGCCCACTTCGGCGTCGGGTTCGCCCCCAAGGGCTGGGAGGGCATGACCAAGGCGCTGCGCGCCCAGGGGTTCACCGAGGAGGAGCTCTCGTCCGCCGGCCTCGTGTCGCAGGGGCAGCGCGGCGTCTACGACCGCTTCCGTGGCCGCGTGGTCTGGCCGATCCGCGACGTCACCGGGCAGGTGATCGGGTTCGGCGCGCGCAGACTCTTCGACGACGACAACGGCCCCAAGTACCTGAACACGCCTGAGACGACGATCTACAAGAAAGCGCAGGTGCTCTATGGCCTGGACCTCGCCAAGCGCGAGGTCTCCCGCCAGCACCAGGTGGTCGTGGTCGAGGGCTACACCGACGTGATGGCATGCCACCTGGCAGGCGTCACCACTGCGATCGCGACATGCGGCACCGCGTTCGGATCCGACCACATCACGGTGCTCCGGCGTGTGATGGGAGACGACTCCACGTCCGGCGAGGTCGTCTTCACCTTCGACCCGGATGCCGCGGGGCAGAAGGCGGCGCTGCGCGCCTTCGCCGATGCCAAGCGATTCAACGCGCAGACGTATGTCGCCACCGGCCCGGAAGGGCTCGATCCGTGCGACCTGCGGCTCGCCCGCGGCGACGGCGCCGTGCGGGCGCTGCTCGAGACGAAGGTGCCCATGGTCGAGTTCGTGCTCGATCAGCGCATCTCGGGCTACGACCTGCGAAGCGTCGAAGGGCGGGTGGGCGCGCTGCGGACGGCGGCTCCGGTGGTCGCCGAGCTGAGGGACCCGCTGCTACAGCCCGAGTACGTGCGTGTGCTCGCTCGACGACTCGGCATGGACACCGAGGACGTCCGCCGGGAGGTCGAGCGCGCGGGCAGGAGCAACGGGGGCGGCCGACGCGACGCCGCGCCCGGCACGTCCGAATCGCCGGAGCCGTCGGTGATCGACGGCGCTCTGCGCGTCACGCTCGGGACCCTTCCGCGCACGCCCGACATCGGGATCGAGCGTGACGCGCTGATGGGTGTGCTGCAGTTCGGCCACCGGATGGATCCGTCACTCGTCGCACGCGCGCTCGACCTGCCGTTCCGGCATCCGGCTCTGGAAGCCGTGCGCGTCGCCGTGCGCGACGCTCCGGGGATGCAGCGCCCCGGCTGGGCGGTGGATGCCGTCGCCAACGTCCGCGAGCCCTACCGGTCGCTCGCCGCGGAGCTTCTCGCCGCCGACTTCCCCGCTCTGAGCGACGAGGAGGCGGTGTCCTCGGCGAGCGACCTCGCGCGCCGCCTGGTGATGCGCGGATTCGACCGCGAGAAGGCGGAGCTGCTCGGCGCGATCCAGCGCGTGCCCGCGGACTCGGAAGAGGGCCGCGCGATCCGGCTGCGCCTGCGGGAGCTCGACGCCCAGCGCCAGGCGCTGGCCGACGAGGGATCCTGAACGGATCCCGTCGGCTGGCGTCGGCGCCGGTCGCAGGGCAGGATGAGGACATGGCTCGCCGACGAGACGCGGATGTCGCGATCGACTGTTCCGATCTGTCGATCGCGCGCTCCGGGCGCGGAGCCCCTGCCCAGCGCGTCGTCGACGGCGTCTCGTTCACGTTGCCGCATGGGGGCGTCCTCGCGCTGATGGGGCCTACCGGCTCCGGCAAGTCGTCGCTCGCGGCGGTGTTGGCAGGCGCCGACGAACCGGGTCTCGCGGTGGTGGGGGGCCGCGGCCTCGTCGAGGGGGTCGCAGTGCGGCACCCCCGCCGTGCCCATCGGTATCTCACCTACTACGCCGGGTACGTCCCGCAGTCCGCCGGGGCCCGGCTGCCGGCACGCCTCACCGTCGCAGAGGTGATCGGCGAGCCGATCACAAGCCGCGACCGACGCGTCAGCGCACGCGCACTCGCGGTGCGGGTGGCGTCGCTCCTCGACGAGCTGATGCTGCCGCTCGGCGCCGCACCCAAGTACCCGTACGAGCTCAGCGCCGGGATGCGCCAGCGCGTGGCGCTGGCCCGGGCGCTGGTGCTCCAGCCTCGCGTCCTGATCGCCGACGAGCCCTTCGCCAACATGGACGTCGAGGTACGCAAGGCGGCGCGCGAGGCGGTGCTCCGCCGGCGGCGTGAATTCGACATGGCGGCGCTCGTCGTGACGAACGAGCCGGAGGTCGTACGCGAGCTCGACGCGGATGTCCTCGTGCTGCGGGCAGGTCATGCGGTCGCCTTCGGACACGGAACGCAGGATCTGCTGTGGACGCCCGACGGCCGGGTCGATCAACGTCTGGTCAACAACTGAGCCGCGCGCGTGGTCATGAGCACCGGTTGAGCTTTGCTAGTATGGACTGGTTGCCCGCACGAGAGTGCGGACCATTCCTCCATAGCTCAATTGGCAGAGCAATCGGCTGTTAACCGATAGGTTCTTGGTTCGAGTCCAAGTGGGGGAGCGAAAGCCTCGGGGCTCCACCCCCGGGGCTTTCTTCGTCTCCGGGACCACATCGAGGAGTGCACATGGCGGCTCGCGCGAAGCCCTCGCCGCGTCTGGCTGTCGAGGGCGGCGTACCCGCCCCGGCGCCCGTCTACCGCTCGATTCCGCTGCTGCTCACGCTGGGCGTGTTCGGCGCCACGGTTCTCTGGGTCGGGCTGGTCGTGCTGTTCGGGGACGAACCCTGGATGTTCCCCATCTCGGCGCCGGCGCCGTGGCTCTTCCTCGCCCTCGCGCCGTCGCTCATCGCGATCCTGCTCGCGGTCCGGGGCATCGCGCTGTGGTCGCTGCTCTTCGCCGCGGCGAGCGTGTGGCTCGTCCCCACGGGCCTCGCGACGGTCGCGGTCGTGCTGGTCGCCCTTTGGACGGTGCGCGGCATTCGCAGTCAGTGGGCTGCCCACGATCTCGACTCCGTGATCGCCACGGCTGCGGCGCACGGGCTTCCCGTACTGGTCGTGCAGCACGTGGCGGGCACGGCGCGGGCGCGCAAGACCACCGACACGACGCAGGTGCAGGTACGCGACGTCGACACCGGCGAACTCTCGACGGCGCGGGTCTGGGGCCCGATGATCACGGGGACCACCTTTGTGCGCCAGGGGATGAACGTCATCGCACAGGCGCCGCCCGGAGCCGACGCGGAGCTGCGCCGCTGGGTCGAGCGCCAGAACCGCCGGAGCGCGCCGACCACGGCGTGACCACGGCCGCAGCCGTGGCCCGGACCGTATGCACGACCCGGCCCACGGCTCGGGCGACGCGAGTTCAGAGCGTCGTCAGCAGCTCCTGCATCTCGGCGATCTCGGCCGTCTGGTCGACGATCACGCTCTGGGCGAGGGCGAGCACGTCCGGGTCCTGCCCGTCGGCGAGGGCGGCCTGCGCCATCTCGACGGCACCCTCGTGGTGCACGATCATCTGCTCGAGGAAGAGGCGGCTCGCCTCGGGCCCGTCGGCTTCGCGCAGCGCGGTGATGTCGGCCTCCGACATCATCCCGTCGCCGTGATTCATGCCTCTCGAGGCATCGGGGTCGTGAGGAACGCCCCACTCGTCGAGCCAGCCCTCCATGAGCTCGATCTCCGGCCCCTGGGCGGCCTTGATCCGCTCCGCCAGCTCGACGACGCGGGGATCCACCCCTTCCTTCGCGAGCACCACGTCGGACATCTCGATCGCCTGCTCGTGGTGGGGAATCATCATGACGACGAACATCTGGTCGGCCATGGCGACGGAGGACGCGGAGTTCGAGGGCCTCTGCGACCCGTGGTCCATCCCGGGCATCGAGCCCGGGCCGGCGGCCCCGTTCGCACACCCGGCCAGCCCCAGGGCGACGGCGAGGGGGAGGACGGCGACGAGGGTGCGCGTGCGGTGGTGGTTCATTTCTTCTTCTCTCTGTCGTTGCGGGTGCGGCGCTGATGCGCCCGACGAATCGGGCGCTGGACCGCTCACGTCCGGCTGACGGAGAGAACAGTGAGAGAGGGTGGATGCTGCGGCGCACCGTCGACGGGCACGCCGACGGTTGCGGCGCTCCAGAACAGCTCGCGCCGCCCGAGCCACCACGACGAGCCGGACGGTGCGACGAACAGTGCAGTGAGGAGGAGGGCGAGGACGCAGACCACCGCCCAGACGCTGGGAATGGAAGGCTCTGCCGGCGTGATGGCGCTCTCGGTCATCGAGCCCTGGTGCTCGTGATGCTGCGCCGTGCCGGACTGGACCGACGCCACCGTCATCGGCGATCCGTGCGCGGCATGCGATCCCTGGGAAGCGAGCACGTGCATGCCGAGAAGGCCCAGCACGATCGCCGCGATCATCACAGCGTGCACACCGAACCCGACGCGCGTCGAGCGGGGTTCGCGCTGCAGCGGCAGCATCCGTGCACCTCCTCGACGTCGGGACGCCTATCAGCGTCCTCACGAGTCTACCGCGATACCCCCTGAGGGTATAGCCGTGATCAGTGTCCGCTCAGGCGTCGAGGTCGTCGATGCCCGGGGTCCAGGAGCTGCCCGGCCGGCCCCAGCCGCGTTTGCGCGCGATCTTCTGCACGGTCTTCCAGTCACCGTCGTCGAGGCGGTCGACGTAGAGGATGCCGTCGAGGTGGTCGAACTCGTGCTGCATGATGCGCGCGCGCCAGCCGTCGACCTGGATGCGGACGGGTTCCCCCTCGAGGCCTGTGCCGGTCACGAGCACCTCGTCGGACCGACGCAGCGGGAACCGCTCGCCGGGGAACGACAGGCAGCCCTCCGACTCCTCATCGGGATCGGGTGCACCGGGCTCGAGGGGCTTCATCCACAGTTCGGGGTTGATGATCACGCCGCGCCAGGGCTCACCGTCGTCGTCGGCGTAGGTGTACGTGTAGATGCGCAGCGGCACACCCACCTGCGGGGCTGCGAGACCCACGCCGGGCGCGGCATCCATCGTCTCGAACATGTCGGCGACCAGGGTGCGGATCTCGTCCGTGATCTCTTCGACGACGGACGCGGGGGAGTGCAGGACGGGATCGCCCATGATGCGAATCGGGAGAACAGCCACGCCTTGAGCCTATCGACCGGCGCCTGCGGCTAGTGTCGATGTGTGGTGTGGACGGCGGTGGAGCTCGAGGACGTGGGCGATCAGCTCGTCGGCGCGTTCCAGAACCCCGGCATCCTCATCGGCATCCCGCTGGCCCTGCTCGGCGCCGTCTTCATGTCGTTCGGCGCCCAGTACCAGCACCGCGGAGTCACCAAGGTCGAGCGACTCTACGGTTCCCAGAGCAACGGCGGGCTCGGCGCGAACCACCTGCTGAAGCTCCTCGCACGGCCGTCCTGGGTGATCGGCACGGTCATGCTGGGGCTCGCCATCGTGTGCCAGCTGTCGGCTTTGGCGTACGCGCCACTCATCGTTGTGCAGCCCCTCGGGGCGATCGCCCTCGTGATCACGACCCTGCTGAACGCGCAGATCAGCGGGCACAAGCCGACCAGGCGGTCTCTGACCGCCATCGGGGCGTGCGTCGGCGGCATCTTCATCTTCGTGACCATCGCGGCTCTGTACGCGACCGAGAAGCCGGTGTCGAACGGACAGCTCATCACGATCCTGGTGCTGCTCGGCATCGTCACCGTCGTCTTCGCGGGTCTATGGATCTGGCTGCGCTCGCGTATGGGGGCGCTGTTCTACATCATCGCCGCGGGAGTCATCTACGGCTTCGTCGCGACCCTCGCCAAGGTCGTGATCGTTCGCATCCAGGCGAGCGACTTCAACTGGCTCACCTTCACGTGCCTCGCCGCTCTCATCGCGGGAGCCATCGTCGGCGCGTACTTCGTGCAGAACGCGTATGCCTCCGGGCCACCCGACCTGGTCGTCGCAGGCCTCACCGTCATCGACCCGATCGTGGCGATCTTCATCGGCCTGACAGTGCTGCAAGAGGCGGCCGGCGCACCGCTCTGGGTCTACATCTCGTTCGCGTTGGTCGGCGCTGTCGCCGTATGGGGCGTTTTCCAGCTCGCCCGTCACCATCCGCAGGTGCTCAGCGAGAGCCAGGAGCTCCCGATCCCGCGGGGGAGTGCCGGACGGGCGACGGATGCCGCCCACCCGCACACGGCATCGATAAAGGTGACAGAGGCCGTCGCCAAGGTGTGGCCGGAACCACCCGTGAAGGACCCAGCCGACGAGGCGGAAGGCAAGCCGGGCAGGTAGGCTCGTCCACGTACTCATCCGTGCGCGGGGCGGTGGCCAAGCTGGTCAAGGCAGCGGGCTCATAACCCGACGATCGTGGGTTCAAGTCCCACCCGCCCTACCCGACGAGGCCCGTCGCGATCATGCATCGCGGCGGGCCTCGGCGCGTTCCACCGGACACGCAGGTCCCCGGACAACGACCGGATGAGAATTCGTTCATACCCCTAACTTTCGGAGGGGGGAGCAGTGACGGACGGCTCGGTTTGCCTGTAGCGTCAGCGGCATCAACTGTCCCTGGCTCCTGATGGAGGCGAACGATGAAGTTCTTGCAGAGGCTCGGCAGGTCGATCATGCTCCCGGTGGCCGTGCTGCCGGTGGCTGCGATCCTGTCCGGCATCAGCTACTGGATCAGCAACGGGGGAAAGAGTCCCAACCTCGTCTCCGCGTTCCTCGGCGCAGCGGGCGGCTCGCTGCTCGACAATATGGCGCTGCTGTTCGCCGTCGGCATCGCGCTCGGGATGGCGCAGAAGTCCGACGGCACCTCGGCGCTGGCCGGGCTCGTGTCGTGGCTCGTGGTGACGACGCTCCTCAAGCCGGAGACCGTCGCCCTCTACACGGGGATCGCCGACGTCAACGAGGTCGACCCCGCGTTCCTCAAGGTGCAGAACGTCTTCGTCGGCATCATCTGCGGTCTGATCGGCGCGTTCTGCTACAACCGCTTCAAAGACACGAAGCTCCCGGACGCGCTGTCGTTCTTCTCGGGCAAGCGCTCGGTCGCGATCGTCACCGCCGGCGCGTCGCTGGTCGTCGCCATCGCTCTTTTCTTCATCTGGCCATGGGTCTACGGCGGTCTCGTCACGTTCGGCGAATGGATCGTCACGCTCGGCCCCTTCGGCACGGGCATCTACGGCTTCCTCAACCGGCTCCTCATCCCCGTGGGCCTGCATCACGCGCTCAACTCGGTGTTCTGGTTCGACGTCGCGGGCATCAACGATCTGAACAACTTCCTCTCCGGCGAAGGCACCTACGGCGTCACCGGCCAGTACATGACCGGCTTCTTCCCGATCATGATGTTCGGTCTGCCGGGAGCCGCCCTCGCCATGTACCTCACCGCGAAGACCACGCGCAAGAAGCTCGCCTACGGCATCCTCCTCGGCGGCGCGATCTCGTCCTTCTTCGTGGGCGTCACTGAGCCTCTCGAGTTCGCCTTCATGTTCCTGGCGCCCGTGCTGTATGTCACCCACGCCCTGTTCACGGGCATCTCGATGGCGATCAGTCAGATCCTGCCCGTGCGCATGGGCTTCGGCTTCTCGGGCGGCTTCATCGACCTCGTCCTCAACTGGATGAACCCGATGGCGCAGAACCCGTGGCTGATCCCCGTGATGGGCGTCTTCTGGTTCTTCATCTACTTCGGGGTGTTCTACTTCTTCATCAAGCGGTTCAACCTGAAGACCCCGGGCCGCGAGGACGACGACATCCTCGGGGAGGGGACCGAGTACGACACACACGTCGCCGACGACAAGTACCTCGTCACCGGCAGCCGTTTCATCGACGCGCTCGGCGGAAAGGACAACATCCTCGAACTGGAGAACTGCGCAACGCGCCTGCGTATGGAGATCGATGACGTCAGCAAGGTCGACGAGACCGCGCTCAAGCGCGCCGGCGCCGCGGGCACCATGAAGCCGGGCGGCAAGTCGGTGCAGGTGGTCTACGGAACGAACGTCCAGTTCGTGAAGGACGCGATGGAGCAGATCATCGCGGGTGAGGTCGCGGCGCCGTCAGGTGCGGCGCCCGAGCCGGCGATCGCCCCCGCCGCCGTCAGCACCGCGGTGCTCACCGACACGCCCGCGACCACCACCGTCACCCTGCGCCAGCCGCTCGAGGGCAAGGTCGTGTCATTGTCCGCGGTGCCCGACCCGACCTTCGCCCAGGGCATCATGGGCCCGGGCATCGCGATCGAGCCGACCGGCAATACGGTCGTGGCGCCGGCCGACGGCACCATCGGCGCCACGTTCGACAGCAGTCACGCGGTGGCGCTCGTGCTCGACGACGGCACGGAGCTGCTGATCCACGTCGGCATCGACACCGTCGGGATGAAGGGCGACGGCTTCGAGACCCTCGTCGAGAAGGGGCAGAAGGTCACGGCGGGAACGCCGCTCCTGCGCTTCGACCTCGCGAAGATCCATGCGGCCGGACACCCCTCCATCACTCCGGTGATCGTGCTCAACAACGAGAACGCGGTCGTCAGCTTCGATTGACGCCCGCATCCCGGAGGCGATGAACGGGACGGATGCCTCGACCCCGAGGCATCCGTCCCGTCTTCACATCGCGTTGCCGATGTAGGAGTACTTGACGAAGACCTCGGGGGCCAGGCCCGCCTCTTCGAGCACGCCCTGAACGGCGCTCAGCATGTAGCTGGAGTCCCAGCCCATGTAGAGCGAGTGCTGGTCGTCGAGGCGGTCCCACTGGCCGTTCCAGGACTGTGCCGTGTAGACCGGACCGCCCCGGCGCGCGCTGTACGCGACGACCGCCTCTCGGGAGTCCGCCCAGAGCCGCTTGAAGACGCGGTTGAAGAGGTACTTGACGTCGGGCACCTCCCAGTGCTCGCCGCAGTACTCGACGTACGACCACTCGCGGTGCCAGCCCGGGGGCCATCCGCGGCGGCGGACGGCGTCGAGGATCGGGGTCAGGCCGTCATCGTCGATCGCCGGGCCGCCCGGACGCTTCCAGACCTCGACGAACCGTCCGGTGAGCCGCATCGATCGTCGGGCGATCGCGGCCGTGCCCCATGAGGGCAGGTCGGCGAGCTCAGCCGTGGTCGAGACGGCGCTGCGGGCGTACAGCGCCCGCTTCTCGGGGAACGAGAGGTCGAAAGCGCGGACGGCGAGGTCCTCCTCGAGAACCGTGAGGTTGCCGATCGTCTTCGCGAGCGCGCGATGGCTGTTCTGCTCGTCGTCCGTGTACGACGCCCACTCGCGGACGCCGTCGCCCGACCAGCCGTCGCCGGGAGCGAGCGGGAAGATGTGCTCGACGTCCAGACCGCCCGCCCCGTCCACCCCGGCGATGCGGCCGAGGACGTAGGCCGCGTGGGGGAGTTCCGAGTACTTGAGGGCGACAGCGACGCGCTCGTCGGACGGCGTGATGCGCGAGATCGCCGACACGAGCGCAGCCGCGCCGTCTTCGCGGGCCCGGCACAGCCGCGCGACGAGGCGGTCAACGCCGGTGCCGACGACGGCCCGCCGCGCGAGCAGCGACTGCACCATCTCGAGCGTGTCGATCAGTTCGTCGTGCCCGAGTAATCGCCGCTCGAAGTCGCGGTACGTTCGCATGACGAGCGGGTACATTCCGGTGCCGAACGTGCCGAGGTACGCGAGGTGGCGCGTGATCTCGGCATCCGGAGCCTCATTCGGCCGGAGCAGGATGCGGTACACGCGGGAGAGTTCGCGCCACTCGTCGGCGTGGCGCCGCAGGCCCTCGAAGTCGAGCCGTGGGAACTCGTGGCGGAAGGCGTCGTACACGCCGCGGCCGCCGACGACGGTCACCTCGCGGCCGGTCCGCATGACGAGGTACTGCCGCCAGAACTCCGCGATCGAATCGCCCGTGTTCTGCTCGATCACCTGCCAGTAGTCGGCTTCGATCTCGCGCTGCTCGGAGTGATTCAGTCCCATCAGCACGTAGTTGTGGATGAGCTCATGGTCGCGCAACGGCTCGCCGGTGGAGTTGAGGCTCTCGAAGATCTGCTGCGCGTTGGCGCCGGCGCCGAGCGTGATCGCAACGTGCTCGAGCTTCTGGAGTCCCCGCCAGATGTGCGGCGCCTCCTCGAGGCTGATCTGGCTGCGGAAGAACGCGTAGTTGTCGTCGAACCGCGAGTCGCGGTGCTCCCCGGCCGGGAGCGGGAGGTCGAGCACGACGCGTTCGAACACCGACGCCCACGCCCGGTGCGGACGAAGCTTCGTGCGCGCGTCGTCGTGGGAGTGGACGAGAACGCGCTGGAGCTGATCGGCGAGGTCGGGATCTGTTTCGCGGACGGTGTGGTGCAGGGCTGCGACCAGCAGCATGAGCGTCGTCGTGCGCTGCTGTCCGTCGATCAGCACCAGCTCCGCGTCCGACCCCTCGCCGCTCGCGGAGGAGAGGATCGAGCCGATGAAGTGCATCTGCCGATCGTCGAGTTCCGCGACCGCACGGATGTCGGCGAGCAGCTGCTCGCACCCGCCGATGTCCCACCGGTACTGCCGCTGATACACCGGGACCACGATCGTCCAGTCCGCGGCGGAGAGCCAGCCGATGGTGTTGACAGCAGTGGCATCGACGTTCGTGGCAGTGACCATGGCCCGTCCAGTCTAGGCCGGGCTCCCCGCCTCGGAGCGGGGCCGCGGCGGCCGCCGGTTATTCACGGCGCGGGTTTCGGGGGCGTTCAGACCCCCGAGGTAGGCTTACCTAAGTTGAGCCTGTTAAAACGTGCTGGCTCACTGACCGAAAGGCATGATTCGTCATGGGTTACATCAAGTCCGCCGCTCTCGACGAGACCGGCTTCGTGGTGCTCGACTCCTACGGTGAGGAGGTCGACCCGCAGGAGTGGCTCTCGATCGAGTACGTCGATTGGAAGTCGTCGGGCGACACCCGCTTCGCGCCGCTCGCGTCCGCCAAGGGCGAGATCGAGTGCAACGGGTTCTGGAACCACACGCCCCCGCGCACCGATAAGGACGGCGTCTGGATCCCCGAGCAGACCGACAAGGCGCCGACCCTGACCCGTCGCGCGCAGGAGCCTGGCGCCAACGTCGGCCGGTGCCGCATCATCGAGCTGCAGCCGAACACCTACGCCGACGCGCTGTACAACCTCCACCAGGACGACAACAACCGCCTCAACCCCGACGGCACCGGCTGGGTCGTGCGCGGCTTCTTCAACCTCACCGACGACAAGAACAGCTACTTCGTGCTGCGCGAGAACCGGACCGACCCGAGCATCGAGTACCGCGTCGCGCTTCCCGCCGGCGCGCAGCTCATCGTCGACACGCAGCGTCTCTGGCACGCCGTGCATCACGACGGCACGGAGCCGCGCTACTGCCTCATCACCTCGTGGGAGTCCGGCCCCGAGCTCGACGCCTACATGGAGAAGTACCACGCCGTGCCGACCGCACCGCAGTTCGAGGTCGCGCAGGAGGCGCTCGACGCCGGTCAGGCCGAGCAGGCCCGCCGCGACGCCGCGCGTGCCGCGTACTACGCCGCCAAGGGCAAGGCCGAGGTCCAGGCCATGAGCGAGGCCTGAGCCACGCCTGCCGGATCGGGGAGGGCCCGGGAATCACAGTCTTGTGATTCCCGGGCCCTCTCCGCGATAATGGCGGCAGCACAACCGAACAGCACGTCATGACACCGTCACAGGTCGTAGGGGAAGACGCACCTGACGAACGGAGAGATCATGGCGACACATAATGCGCGTGGGGTGATCTTCATCCACTCCGCGCCACGAGCGTTGTGCCCCCACCTCGAGTGGGCAGTGGGGCGAGCCCTCGGCCGCGCCGTCAGCTTCGACTGGGCGGATCAGCCGGTGCTGACCGGCAGCAGGCGCTCCGAGTTCTACTGGGAGGGTGCCGCCGGGACGGGGTCTGCACTGGCGACGGCGATCCGCGGCTGGGAGCACCTGCGGTTCGAGGTCACGGAGGACCCCACCCCACGCAGTGACGGCGGTCGCTGGCTGCACACGCCCGGACTCGGCATCCATTACGCACAGACCGATACCGCGGGCAACGTCGTGATCGGCGAGGACCGCATCCGCTATGCGATGGAGATCGCCGGCGGCGACGCGTTCGAGCTGCAGCGTGAACTCGATGTCGCGCTGGGGGCCGCGTGGGACGAGGAGCTCGAGCCGTTCCGGCACGCGAGCGACGACGCCCCCGTCGTCTGGCTGCACAAGGTCGGCTGAACAACCCCAGAGACGCAGGCGGCGCGAGGCGCCACTACCGAGGCTCGGAGGCCGTGAATCCCGGGTCGCGGGACCGCGAACCGCCGCCTGACACGACAGACGCCCCCGGTCGGCTTCACCCGGGGGCGTCTTCGCGTCACGTGCCGTCAGACCGAGCGGAAGGCGACGACGGCGTTGTGGCCGCCGAAACCGAAGGAGTTGCTGATCGCGAGCTGGTCGCCGGCCCCGAGGGCGATGGGCGAACCCGAGATGCGCAGCGGAATGTCGGGGTCCTGGGTGCTGACGTTGATCGTCGGCGGCGCCTGACGCTCGCGCAGTGCGAGGAGCGTGAAGATCGCCTCGAGCGCACCGGTGCCGCCCAGCAGGTGGCCGGTCGCGCCCTTCGTCGCAGAGACGGGGATCTCGTGGACGCGGTCGCCGAAGACGCTCAGCAGCGCCTTGTACTCGGCGATGTCGCCGGTGGGAGTCGACGTGGCGTGCGCATTGATGTGCGTGACCTCGTCGGGCGTCGCACCCGCCTGCTCGAGCGCGAGCCGGACGGCACGCGAAGCACCAAGACCCTCAGGCTCCGGGGCCGTGATGTGGTACGAGTCGGCCGTCACTCCGCCGCCTACGACCTCGCCATAGATCCTCGCGCCGCGGGCCCTGGCGTGCTCCTCGGTCTCGAGGACCAGGGCCGCCGCGCCCTCGCCCATGACGAACCCGTCACGGTCGACGCTGTACGGCCGCGACGCGGTCTCGGGGGAGTCGTTGCGCTTGGAGAGGGCCTGCATCGCGGAGAAGGCGGCGATCGTGAGCGGGTGGATGACCGCCTCAGCTCCCCCGGCGATGACGACGTCGGCGTGACCCGCTCGAAGGCTCTCGAAGGCGTTGACGAGCGACTCGGTGCTCGACGCGCACGCCGAGGCCACCGTCCGTGCGTAGGCGCGGGCGTTCAGGTGCATCGAGACGGCCGCAGCGGGGGCGTTCGGCATGAGCATCGGGACGCTCATGGGCATGACCCGGCGAGGACCCTTGGTCTTGAGCGTGTCCCAGCCCGCGAGCGTCGTCTGGAGGCCTCCGATGCCGGTCGCGAAGTCGACGGCGAACCGCTCGGGCTCGACCTCGGGCTTCCCCGCGTCCTCCCAGGCCTCGAACGCGGCGACGAGCGCGAACTGCGCCGACGGGTCGAGGCGGTTGGCGATCGGACGCTCCAGCACCGTGTCAGGCCGCACGAGCGCCTGCGCGGCGAAGGTGACGGGGAGCTGGTACTCCTCGACCCAATCCTGCTCGATGGTGTGCGTGCCGGATGCGCCGCTCAACAGCGCCGACCAGCTCTCGGGAGCGGTGCCGCCGATGGGGGTCGACGCGCCGATGCCGGTGACAACGATACGGGGTGTGCTCATGGATCAGAGTCCTCGCGATGCTGGCCGGTGGGGGCCGCGGCCCCCACCGGGATGTCCTACGCCTGGTTCGACGTGATGAAGGTGACGGCGTCGCCGACGGTCTTGAGGTTCTTGACCTCGTCGTCCGGGATGGTGACGCCGAACTTCTCCTCGGCGTTGACGACGATCGTCATCATCGAGATCGAGTCGATGTCCAGGTCGTCGGTGAACGACTTCTCGAGCGCGACCTCGTCGGCCGAGATACCGGTCTCGTCGGTGATGAGCTCCGCGAGTCCCGCGAGGACCTCGTCGTTGGTGAATGCCATGGGATTCTCCTGTTTGTTAGGGGTAGGCGTGCCCGAGCGGGCCGGGAATCAGTCTAAGGTCGCGGTTCGCCGCGTCACGGAAGGACGACCACCTGCGCGCCGAAAACCAGCCCGGCGCCGAAGCCGATCTGGAGTGCGAGTCCGCCGCTGAGCTCGGGATGCTCCTGGAGCAGACGGTGGGTGGCGAGCGGGATGGAGGCCGCCGAGGTGTTCCCGGTGGTCTCGATGTCACGGCCGATCAGCACGGTGTCGGGGAGACCGAGCTGCTTCGCGAATTCGTCGATGATGCGCATGTTCGCCTGGTGGGGCACGAAGGCGGCGAGATCGGATGCCTCGATCCCCGCGGCCTCGAGCGCCTGGCGCGCGACCTTCACCATCTCCCAGACGGCCCAGCGGAAGACCGTGGGGCCCTCCTGGCGAAGCGTCGGCCAGGGCGCGACGCCGTCGCGGAACTCGTTCAGTGTGTGGTTCATGCCGACGGCGTCGGACTTCGAGCCGTCGGAGCCCCAGACCGTGGGACCGATGCCGGGAGTGTCGCTGGGACCGATGACGGCCGCGCCCGCTCCGTCGCCGAGAAGGAACGAGATGCTCCGATCCGCGGGGTCGACGATGTCGCTGAGCTTCTCGGTTCCGACGACCAGCGCATAGTGCGCGGCGCCGGCGCGCACGAGCGCGTCGGCCTGCGCGACGCCGTATGCGAAGCCGGCGCACGCGGCGTTCACGTCGTAGGCGGCGGCAGGGTTCGCCCCGACGCGGTCGGCGACGATCGCCGAGACCGACGGGCTCTGCTTCGGGTTGCTGATCGTCGCGACGATCACGGCGTCGATCTGAGAGGGCTCCAGACCTGAGCGCTCGATCGCCTCGCGGGCGGCATCCGTTGCCAGGTCGATCGCGTCGGTCTCCGGTACTGCACGAGTGCGCGTGACGATGCCGGTGCGCTGGCGGATCCACTCGTCGCTGGAGTTGATCGGGCCGATGAGATCCTCGTTGGGGACCGCGATCTCGCCGCGTGCGGCGCCGAACGAATAGATGCGCGTGTGGGCGGCACCGGTGGGCTGAATGAGGCTGCGGGTCATGCGGGATACTCCGGTCAGGCGTCGGCGGCCACCAGCGCGGTGGCGGCCTCCAGGTCAGCGGGCGTCTTGACGGCGACGGCGGGGACTCCGCGGAGCGCGCGCTTCGCGAGCCCGACGAGCGTGCCCGCGGGGGACAGCTCCACGATGCCGGATACGCCGGCGTCGGCGAAAGACTCCATGCAGAGATCCCAGCGCACCGGTGAAGCGACCTGGTCGACGAGCAGGTCGACGAAGGCCGTGCCCGAGGCCGCCGCGGAGCCGTCGCGGTTCGTCCACAGCGTGACCCCCGGATCGGAGACGTCGTGATCGGTCGCGGCGGCGCGGAGAGCCTCGACGGCCGGAGCCATGTAGTGCGTGTGGAAGGCGCCGGCGACCTGCAGCGGGATCACGCGGGTGCCGGAGACCGGCTCGGCCGAGAGAGCTTGGAGGGCGTCGAGTGCGCCGGCGACGACGAGCTGCCCGCCGCCGTTGTAGTTCGCCGGGGAGAGCCCGAGCTCTTCGAGGCGGGCGAGGACGGATGCCTCGTCCCCGCCGATCACGGCGCTCATGCCTGTTTCGGCTGCTGCTGCGGCCTCCGCCATCGCCCGGCCGCGTATGCCCACCAGGGTGAGCGCGGACTCTTCGCTCAGCACGCCCGCCGCCGCTGCGGCCGCGAACTCCCCGACCGAATGCCCGGCGACGCCGCCGATGCGCTCACGGTCGGGCAGCGCGTTCCACGACAGCAGGCTGGCCGCGACGATGAGCGGCTGCGCCACCTGGGTGTCGCGGATCTGGTCGGCGTCCCATTCCGTGCCGGCGGCGACGAGGTCGACGCCCGACCACTCCGAGTACAGAGCGAGGCGATCCGCCGCGTCGTCCGATTCGAGCCAGGGAGTCAGGAAGCCGGGGGACTGGGATCCCTGCCCGGGGAAGACCGCGATTCTCACCGTTCCATCCTGTCAAGGATCAGAGAGGTCGTTCTGGCGACACCGTCACAAGAATCACGCGCGGCTTTGTGCGTGGCCCACACCGACAGGGGGATCAAGCCGGGTTGCGCCGTGCGGGCGGCCGACGGCGCGAGGCATCCGTTCCGATCGATCCGAGGATCAGTGCCGTCTGCAGGATCAGCGCCTCACGAGGCCCGGTGGCGTCCCAGCCGATCACCTCCGACACGCGCTTGAGCCGGTAGCGGACCGTGTTCGGGTGCACGAACAGCTCGCGCGCGGTCGCCTCGAGCGACCGGCCGTTGTCGAGGTAGGCCCAGAGCGTCGACACGAGGTCGGCGCTGTGCGCCTGGAGCGGTCGATAAATGCGCTCGACCAGCGTGAGCTTGGCGAGGGGATCCCCCGCGAGCGCGCGCTCGGGGAGGAGGTCGTCGGCCTCCACCGGTCGGGGCGCGTGGCGCCACGCGCGCGCGACGGCGAATCCGGCGAGGGCCGCGCGGGCGCTCTGACTTGCGTCGACGAGCGCCGGCACGGTGGGTCCGAGCACCAGGTACCCCCCGCCGAAGCCCGGCTCGAGACGGCGCGCGATCTCACCGAACGGAAGGTCCGTCACCGCGTCGTCCGCGACCGCCGACGGCTCGGCTCGCCCGACCACCAGCACGAGACGGGAGCCCTGCACGCCGATCAGCACGTCGACGCCCAGCTTGCGCGCCGTCCGCCGGAGCTGGTCGACATCGAACTGCGGGGGAGTCGTGCCGACGAGCACCGCGACCTCGCCGTGACCGTGCCAGCCGAGGGCGGCGATGCGGCTCGGGAGCTCCTCATCGGCCTCGCCCGTGAGGATCGAGTCGACGACGAGCGCCTCGAGGCGCGCATCCCAGAGGCCGCGCGCCTCGGCGGCGCGGGCGTAGACGTCCGCTGCGGCGAACGCCACCTCTCGCGAGTAGAGCAGTATCGCCTCGCGAAGGTGCTCGCCCTTGCCCGCGACGCGCTCCTCGGTCACCTCGACGGTGACGCGGATGAGTTGCAGGGTCTGCTGCAGGCTGACGCTGCGCAGCAGCTCGCGGGGAGCCGCGGCGAAGATGTCGGACGCGATCCACGGCGTGGAGCCGGGCTCGTCGTACCACGAGATGAACGACGTGATACCGGCCTGCGCCACCAGCCCGACGGCGGAGCGTCGGGCCGGCGGCATCTCGGCATACCAGGGCAGCGTCTCCTCGAGGCGCTTGATGGTGACGGTCGCGAGGTCGCCCGCGATGCGCCGCAGCCAGGCGAGCGTCTCGACCTTGTCCATCACCTCGGTGGACTTGCCCATCCGCCGGTCAGCTCTCGCCGCCCGCGTTCCCGCTCGTGCCGGCGGTCACGTCGTGCAGGCGGTACTTCTCGATGGCCTGCACCGCGAGGCTGCGGTCGACCGCACCCTCTTCGGCCAGTGCCTGCAGCGTCCGGACCGCGACCGAGGGGCCGTCGATCTTGAAGAAGCGACGTGCCGCAGCGCGCGTGTCGGAGAAGCCGAAGCCGTCGGCACCGAGCGTCGCGAAGCGGTTCGGCACCCACGGACGGATCTGGTCCTGCACCGCGTGCATGAAGTCGCTGACCGCGACCACCGGGCCGGCTGCGTCCTTCAGCTTCTCGGTCAGGTAGGCCGTGTGCGGCTCCTCCTCCGGGTGGAGGAAGTTGTGCTCGTCGGCGGCCAGGCCGTCGCGCCGCAGCTCGCTCCACGACGTGACAGACCAGACGTCGGCCTGCACGCCCCAGTCATCGCGCAGCAGCTGCTGCGCCTCGAGCGCCCACGGCACGCCGACGCCCGACGCGAGGAGCTGGGCCTTGGGGCCCTCACCCCCCGCGGTGGAGACGCGGTGGATGCCGCGCACGATGCCGTCGACGTCCACGCCTTCGGGCTCGGCCGGCTGCACCAGCGGCTCGTTGTACACCGTGAGGTAGTACATGACGTTGGGGTCGGGGTGGTTCCCGCCGTACATGCGCTCGATGCCCGAACGGACGATGTGCGCGATCTCGTAACCGTAGGCCGGATCGTACGACAGGGTCGCCGGGTTGGTCGCGGCGAGGAGCAGCGAGTGGCCGTCGGCGTGCTGGAGACCCTCGCCGGTGAGCGTGGTGCGTCCGGCCGTCGCACCGATGATGAAGCCGCGCGCCATCTGGTCGCCCGCCGCCCACTGGGCGTCGCCGGTGCGCTGGAAGCCGAACATCGAGTAGAAGACGTAGACCGGGATGAGCGGCTCGCCGTGCGTGGCGTACGAGGTGCCTGCTGCGGTGAACGCGGCGACCGCGCCGGCCTCGTTGATGCCGACGTGGACGATCTGCCCCTGCGGGCTCTCCTTGTAGGCCAGGAGAAGCTCGCGGTCGACCGACGTGTAGTTCTGGCCGTGCGGGTTGTAGATCTTCGCCGAGGGGAAGAACGCGTCCATACCGAAGGTGCGCGCCTCGTCCGGGATGATCGGCACGATGCGGTGGCCGAAGTCCTTCGCGCGGAGCAGGTCCTTGAGCAGGCGCACGAACGCCATGGTCGTGGCGATCTCCTGCGTGCCCGAGCCCTTCTTCGGCAGCGCGTACGCCTCGTCGCCCGGAAGCTGCAGGCCGACGTGGTGCGAGCGGCGCTCGGGGAGGAAGCCGCCGAGGGAGCGGCGACGCTCCAGCATGTACTGGATCGTCTCGTCGTTCGAGCCGGGGTTGTAGTACGGCGGCAGGTAGGGGTTCTCTTCGAGCTGCGCATCCGAGACCGGGATCCGCATCGAGTCGCGGAAGAACTTGAGGTCCTGCAGCGTCATCTTCTTCATCTGGTGGGTCGCGTTGCGGCCCTCGAAGTGATGCCCGAGGCCGTAGCCCTTGATCGTCTTGGCGAGGATCACGGTGGGCTGGCCCTTGTGCTCGGTCGCGGCCTTGTAGGCGCCGTAGACCTTGCGGTAGTCGAGGCCTCCGCGGCGGAGCTTGCCCCAGATGTCGTCGTCCGACCAGTCCTTCACGAGGGCGGCCGTGCGCTCGTCGCGCCCGAAGAAGTGCTCGCGGATGAACGCGCCGTCCTCGGCACGGTAGGTCTGGAAGTCGCCGTCCGGGGTGGTGTTCATGAGGTGCACGAGCGCGCCGTCGGTGTCCTTCGCGAGCAGCTCGTCCCAGCCAGAGCCCCAGACCACCTTGATGACGTTCCAGCCGGCACCGCGGAAGAAGCTCTCGAGCTCCTGGATGATCTTGCCGTTGCCGCGGACCGGGCCGTCGAGGCGCTGCAGGTTGCAGTTGACGACGAACGTGAGATTGTCCAAGCCCTCGTTGGCCGCCACCTGCAGCTGACCGCGGCTCTCGACCTCGTCCATTTCGCCGTCGCCGAGGAACGCCCACACGCGCGAGTTCGAGAGATCCTTGATCCCGCGGTTGGTGAGGTACTTGTTCGACATCGCCTGGTAGATGGCGTTGATCGGGCCGAGTCCCATCGACACCGTCGGGAACTGCCAGTACTCCGGCATGAGGCGCGGGTGCGGGTATGACGGCAGCGCGTTGGGCGCCTTCGACTTCTCCTGGCGGAAGCCGTCGAGCTGCTCGGAGCTGAGGCGCCCCTCCAGGAACGAGCGGGCGTAGATGCCGGGCGAGGCGTGACCCTGGATGAAGATCTGGTCGCCGCCGGTCGGGTCGTCGAGGCCGCGGAAGAAGTGGTTGAAGCCGACCTCGTACAGCGAGGCGGAGGATGCGTACGTCGAGATGTGCCCACCGACGCCGATGCCGGGCCGCTGCGCGCGGTGCACAGTGATCGCGGCGTTCCAGCGGATCCACCGGCGGTAACGGCGTTCGAGCTCCTCGTCGCCCGGGAACTCGGGCTCGTTCTCCGGGGCGATCGTGTTGATGTAGTCCGTCGTGGGAACCTGCGGGACGTTCAGCTGCAGCTCGTGGGAGGTCTGCAGCAGGCTCAGCATGATCTCGCGGCCACGTCCGTGGCCCTTCGCCTGCACGAGCTGCTGGAGGGACTCCTGCCACTCGGAGGTCTCATCGGGATCGCTGTCGAGGGGTTCCTGCGAATACGGATCCTGATCGTTGACAGTCACAGAAGACCTTTCGTCGTCTGGCAGATCGTGCCAGGTAATCGCTACGGGAGCGGCGCGGGCGTTGTCTGCCCTGCACAAACGCACCGACAGCCAGCCTAGCGAGTTCGAGACGCTCCGGACGCACCTCGTAGACTGGTCGCGAGGGCCTTTAGCTCAGCTGGTAGAGCGCCACGTTTACACCGTGGATGTCGTCGGTTCGATCCCGGCAGGGCCCACCCGAGATCTCAGGGCCGGTCCGCGCGCGGATCCCCGTCGCCGCCCCGATCCCCGTCGCCCCGCTCGTGCGAGACGACGTGCGGCAGCGCGAACTCCTGGTACCCGGGCTGGCCGATCTTGGAGTGCCGGTGCGAGTACGCGAAGTAGATCACGAATCCCAGGAGGAGCCACACCACGAATCTCAGCCACGTCTCCACCGTGAGGTTGAGCATCAGGTAGACGCAGATCGCGGCAGACAGCGCCGGCAGCCACGGGTTGAGGGGCACGCGGAAGGTGCGATGCAGGTCGGGGCGCTTGCGCCGCAGCGCGATGACGCCGATCGACACGAGCACGAACGCCGACAGCGTGCCGATGTTGACCATCTCTTCGAGCAGGCCGATCGGAGTGAAACCCGCGACGACGGCGACCACGATCGTCACGAGGATCGAGATGACCCACGGCGTGCGGAACCGCGGGTGCACCTTGGCGAGGCCTATCGGCAGGAGGGCGTCGCGCGACATCGCGAAGATGATGCGCGTGGCGCCGATGAGGAGCGTGAGCACGACGGTGGTGAGGCCCGCGACGGCGCCCGCGGAGATCAGTGTCGCCATCCACGTCGCTCCGTGGAAGGCGAAGGCGTTGGCGAGGGCCGCCGCCGGGTCGAGGTCCTGGTACGGCACCATGCCGGTGACCACGAGGGCGACGGCGCAGTACAGGAGCGTGCAGATCACCAGGGAGGCGATGATGCCGATCGGCAGGTCGCGCTGCGGGCGGCGGGTCTCCTCCGCAGTGGTCGCGACGACATCGAAGCCGATGTACGCGAAGAAGACGAGCGCGGCGCCGGCGAAGATGCCGCCGACACCGAAGGCGGTCGGCTCGATGCCCGAGAGGAACTGCAGCAGCGGCTGACTGAGCCCCGTGGCGGCCTCCCGCGGCGCCGGCGCGGGCACGAACGGCGACCAGTTCGCGGGACTCACGAACAGGAGCCCGGCGACGATGACGAACAGCACGATGAAGAGCTTCACGGCGACGAGCACCATGTTCACGCGCAGCGACTCCTTGATGCCGAACGTCATGAGGCCGCCGAGCACGAGCACGAGCAGTATCGCCATGAGGTCGACGGTGCCGCCGTATCCGATCTCAGCGGGGATCGGCATCCCGAGCTGTTCGAAGAGCGTGCCGAGATACGCGCTCCATCCCTGCGCGACGACGCTCGCGCCCAGGAACATCTCGAGGATGAGGTCCCACCCGATGATCCACGCGAACAGCTCCCCGAGCGACGAGTACGAGAAGGTGTAGGCGGATCCCGACACCGGCACGGTCGACGCGAACTCGGCGTAGCAGAGCGCGGCGAGCGTGCAGGCGATCGCGGCGACCACGAAGCTGATCACGATGGCCGGGCCCGCGACCTCGTGCGCGGCGCGGCCGGTGAGGGTGAAGATGCCGGCGCCGATCACGACGCCGATGCCGAAGACCGTGAGGTCCAGGGCCGTCAAGGACTTCTTGAGTCGGGATTCCGGTTCGTCGGTGTCGGCAATCGACTGCTCGACCGACTTGGTGCGGAGAACACCCATGGTTCGCGCCTTTCGTCTTCGGAAGGGCCGGTCGTCGAATGCTAGTCGCCACCGTTGGCGCCGTCGATGCCCACGGTAGGTTGGTGACGTGAACGCCAGCCCCGCAGACCAGCGCCGCCTCGTCGAGGTCGCCCAGCTCGACGCCCGCATCCGCCAGGCCGACCATGCTCGTAAGAACCCGCCGCAGGCGGGTCGCGTGCAGGAGCTGCTGGGCCGGCGTCAGGAGCTCTCGCAGGAGCTGGGAACGCGCCTCGGCGCCAGGGACGATCTGCGCACCGAGCTGTCGCGCATCGAGTCCGATGTCGCCGTGGTCGACGCCCGCGCGGCGCGCGATGCGGGCCGCCTGGCCGCCTCGACGAACTCGAAGGAGGCACAGGGGCTCGAGAGCGAACTGGCTGCCCTCGCCCGCCGCAAGAGCGATCTCGAAGACGCGGAGCTCGCCGTCATGGAGCGTCTCGAGACCGCCGACGCCGCCATCGCCGAGCAGGAGGGCCTCATCGCGGCGACCAACGCCGAGGGCGCCGAGCTGAGCGCCGAGGGCAAGCGCGCCGTCGCCGAGGCGACGGCGGCCTTCGAGGCAGCCACCCGTGACCGCGCGGCCATCGCAGGCAGCGTCCCCGCCGACCTTCTCGCCTTGTACGACCGCCTCGCGGTCCGCAGCGCCGGCGCGGCGTTCCTGCGCCGTCGCACGTGCGAGGGCTGCCACATGGTGCTCGCCGGCACCGACCTGCAGGTGCTGCGCCAGGCCGGCGAGAACGACGTGGTGACGTGCCCGGAGTGCGGCTGCATCCTCGTGCGCGACGACGAATCCGGGCTGTGACCGCAGCCGGGCAGTGCTGCGGTGGGCGTGCCTGACGCCCCGGGCTGGATCGTCCTCGGGCGGACCGGACGCGGCGCCGCCGCCGTTCTGCTCGACGCGAACGCCGACGAGCTCGGCCGCGACGAGGTGGACGGTGCCGCGCTGTCGTCGTGGATCTCGGACGCCGAGTCCCGCTGGGCCCCGCGGTGGGTCTGGCACGACACGCCGCAGTGGTACGCCGCGCTCCTCGCCGAGGGAGTCCGCGTCGCCCGGTGTCACGACCTCCGCCTGGGCCACGCGATCCTGCGCGACTCGGCGCTCGTCGCCGAGGCGGCGGCGGTGAGGCGGGTACGGGAGTGGGATGCTGCGCCGCACGTCGATGCCGAGGAAGCCACGCCCGCCCTGTTCGAGCTGGATGCCGTCGCGCGCGGTTCCGGCCCTCCCGCCGACGTGGAGGCGGCGCTGGCCGAGTTCGCGCGTCAGCGGGATGCGGTCGCCGACAGCGCCGAGTCCGGTCGTCTTCGACTGCTCACGGCTGCGGAGTCGGCGGGCGCGTTGGTTGCCGCCGAGCTGCGTGCGGCGGGACTTCCGTGGGACGCCGAGGCGCACGACCGCATCCTCGTGGAGACCCTCGGGCAGCGCCGCCCCGGTGGCGCGCAGCCCGTGAAGCTGGCCGCGGCAGCGGAACGCGTGCGCGCGGCACTCGGCGATCCTTCCGCGAGCCTCGACTCCCAGCCGAAGCTGCTCCGGTCTCTTCACCGCGTCGGCGTGCTGGTCGAGTCCACCAGCCGGTGGGAGCTCGCCGAGCAGCGGCATCCCGTCATCGAGCCGCTCCTCGAGTACAAGAAGCTGTCGCGGCTGCTGTCGGCGAACGGGTGGGCATGGCTGTCGGACTGGGTCGCCGACGGCAGGTTCCGCCCGGTCTACGTTCCCGGCGGCGTCGTCACGGGGCGCTGGGCGTCGTCCGGCGGGGGAGCGCTGCAGCTGCCTCGTCAGCTGCGCGAGGCCGTCCGCGCGGACCCGGGATGGCGGCTCGTCGTCGCCGACGTCGCCCAGCTCGAGCCACGCGTGCTTGCGGCGATGTCGGGCGACACGGCGCTCGCGGCGGCGGCCCGCGGACGCGATCTCTACACGGGGATCGTCGACAGCGGTGCCGTCGCTACCCGGCAGGAGGCGAAGATCGCGATGCTCGGCGCGATGTACGGCGCCACCACGGGAGAGTCGGGGCGGCTGGTGCCGCGCCTGCGCCGCGCCTATCCGCGCGCGATGGGTCTCGTCGACGACGCGGCCCGCACCGGCGAGGACGGCGGCATCGTCTCCACATGGCTCGGCCGAACGTCGCCGGCCCCGTCGCCGGAATGGTCCGCCGCGCAGTCGCTCGCGACCGAGGCGGACGCATCCGGCGCCGACGAGAACCGCGCCCGGCGCTGGGCTCGCGATCGTGGTCGTTTCACGCGGAACTTCGTCGTGCAGGGCACCGCCGCCGAGTGGGCGCTCGCGTGGCTGGCCGACCTGCGCGGGCGCCTCGCCGCGCTCCCGCCGGTCCCTCCCGAGCGCAGCGCGCCACGCTCGGGGCCGGCGTTCGCGCACCGGCCGCATCTCGCCTTCTTCCTGCACGACGAGGTCATCGTGCACACCCCCGAGGAGCACGCGGATGCGGCGGCCCAGGCCGTCACGGATGCCGCGGCGACCGCGGGGCACCTGCTCTTCGGCGGCTTCCCTCTCGACTTCCGGCTCGACGTGCGCATCGCCGAGACCGCACTCAAGGAATGACCGCGCCGCGGATACCCGCACGGCGGCGATAGATAGACTGACGAATGCGAATGGGTCGGCTGGACGGTCGCGTCGCGGGCGGTTCGCCGCCGCGCGTCGAGGAACGTCCGGGCTCCACAGGGCAGGGCGGTGGGTAACACCCACCCGGAGCGATCCGCGAGACAGTGCCACAGAGAGCAGACCGCCCGGCTTCGGCCGGGTAAGGGTGAAAGGGTGGTGTAAGAGACCACCGGGGTCGTGGTGACACGTCCCGCACGGTAAACCTCGCCCGGAGCAAGGCCAGACAGGGGATGACGACGCGGCCCGCCGAGTCCCCGGGTAGGCCGCTGGAGCGGCACGGCAACGTGTCGCCGAGAGAGATGACCGTCCACGGGGCTCACGCCCCCGGACAGAACCCGGCGTACAGGCCGGCCCATTCGCGCTCCGTCGGACCGCGACGCCCATCGCGGCGCGCCCCGACGACGCGGCGACCGCGTCAGCCGCGCGCGAGCGCGGCGGCGCCGATGATGCCCGCGTTGTTGCGGTGCACCGCCGGCACGATCGGCGTCTTGAGGTCGAGCAGATGCAGGAACTTGTCGGAGTGCTTCGACACACCCCCACCGACGACGAACAGGTCGGGACTGAAGAGGAACTCGATGTGGCTGTAGTACCACTGCAGCCGCTTCCCCCACTGCTCCCACGTGAGGTGGTCACGCTCCATCGCGGAGTATGCGGCGTAGGCCTCGGCATCCTTCCCGTGACGGGCGCGCTGCACGTGGCCGAGCTCCGAGTTCGGCACCAGCACGCCGTCGTACAGCAGCGCCGAGCCGATCCCGGTGCCGAGGGTGGTGAGGATCGTGAGCCCGGGCCGGTCCTTCGCGGCGCCGTAGCGGACCTCGGCGACGCCTGCGACGTCCGCGTCGTTCGCGAAGTGGATGTCGCGGCCCAGGCCGTCCTCGAAGAACCTCTCGGCTTCGAAGTCGATCCACTGGTCCGACACGTTCGCCGCCGACAGCGTGCGCCCGTTCTTCACGATCGCGGGGAACGCCACTCCGAGGGCCACCGACGGATCGTCGGCGACGCCCAGGGTCGAGAGCACCTCGGTCACCGCGGCCAGCACGTCCGGGGGGTGCGCGCCGGCAGGAGTCGCGACCTTGACGCGATCGCTGACGAGTTCACCCTTCTCCAGATCGACGATCCCTGCCTTGATTCCGGTACCGCCGATGTCCACGCCGACGGCGCGTGCCGCGTCAGATGCCATGTCGACAGCCTATCGACGCCGACGGCGTCGCCCACGAGGCGGGCGTCAGTAGGATCATGCCGAGGGCGAGCAGCCCGCGATGCGAGGAGCGTGCAGGATGACCAGCGGCAGCGACAAGTACTGGTACAACCTCAAGACCGGTGAGGTCGAGAAGGGCTTCGAATCGCCCGCACCCGACCGCGCCGGCCCCTTCGACACTCCCGAGGAGGCGGCGAAGGCCCCCGAAGTGATCAAGGAGCGCGCCCGTGCGTGGGCGGCGGAGGAGGCGCGCGAGGACTCGTGGGGCGCCGACACGGTGTCAGGCGAGGGCAGCGACGACCAGTAGTCTGGCTTTCACCGCGGTCGTATTGACACCTCGGGCGATCCGGCACCGGAGAGGACGCGATGGACAAGCAGCGTGACTTCGTTCTGAGGACCATCGAAGAACGAGGCGTGAAGTTCGTACGACTGTGGTTCACAGACGTGATCGGCACGCTGAAGTCCGTCGCCATCGCCCCCGCGGAAGTGGAGGGCGCCTTCAGCGAGGGCCTCGGATTCGACGGCTCCGCCATCGAGGGCCTGACGCGCTCCTACGAGTCGGACCTCCTGGCGCACCCTGACCCGACCACGTTCCAGATCCTGCCCTGGCGGGGCGAGATCGATCCGACCGCGCGCATGTTCTGCGACATCACCACGCCCGATGGGCAGCCGGCCGTCGCCGACCCGCGCCATGTGCTCAAGCGCACCTTGGCGAAGGCCGCCGACGCGGGGTTCACGTTCTACACGCACCCCGAGATCGAGTTCTATCTGCTGAAGTCCTCGTCCTTCGGCACCGAGGGTCCCGAACCCGTCGACTCGGCCGGGTACTTCGACAACGTCCCCGGCGGCACCGCCCACGACTTCCGCCGCCGCTCGGTCCGCATGCTCGAAGACCTCGGCATCTCCGTGGAGTTCAGCCACCACGAGGGCGGTCCGGGCCAGAACGAGATCGACCTGCGCTACGCGGACGCCCTCACCACGGCCGACAACATCATGACATTCCGGACCGTCATCAAAGAGGTCGCGATCGAGCAGGGCGTCTACGCGACGTTCATGCCGAAGCCGATGACGGGCAAGCCCGGCAGCGGCATGCACACGCACATGTCCCTGTTCGAAGGGGACGTCAACGCGTTCTACGAAGAGGGCGCGCAGTACCAGCTGTCCAAGGTCGGCCGCCAGTTCATCGCCGGCCTGCTGCGCCACGCGAACGAGATCTCGGCCGTCACGAACCAGTTCGTCAACTCGTACAAGCGTTTGTGGGGCGGCGACGAGGCGCCCAGCTTCATCTGCTGGGGCCACAACAACCGCTCAGCCCTCGTGCGCGTGCCGCTGTACAAGCCCAGCAAGGGCCAGTCGTCGCGCGTCGAGTACCGCGCGCTCGACTCCGCCGCGAATCCCTACCTTTCGTTCGCGCTCATGCTGGCGGCGGGCCTCAAGGGCATCGAGAACGAATACGAGCTCCCGCTCGAGGCGGAGGACAACGTCTGGTCCCTGACGGATGCTGAGCGCCGGGCGCTCGGTTACGCCCCGCTGCCCGCCAGCCTCGACCACGCGCTGGAGTACATGGAGGAGTCCGAGCTCGTCGCCGAGACCCTCGGCGAGCAGGTCTTCAACTACGTGCTGCTCAACAAGCGCCGCGAGTGGCAGGAGTATCGCTCGCAGGTGACCCACTTCGAGCTCAAGAGCAACCTCGAGATGCTCTGAGACCGGCTGACGCATGTCCGCGAGCGACCGGCCGGCTTCCCTGACCCCGCTCGCCCGCCTGGGCTTCAGCCGTCTCACGGATGCGGAGGAGCTCCTCCACGAACTGTCGACCCTGCTCGAGACGACGCGCGACGCGCTGCTCGGTGGTGCAGCCCACGCGGCGGACCCTGACGAGGCGCTCAATGCGCTCGTACGCATCGCGCGTCGGGACGCCGCGTCCGTCCAGCGCGCCCGTGAACGGCCCGCGGCCTGGCAGGCGCTGTGGGCGCTGCTCGGCGCGTCGACCGGCTTCGGAGAGTTCTTCTTCCGGCACCCCGCAGAGGTCGACCAGCTCGCCGAAGCGGGGGGGCGACTGCCTACGCCGGAGGAGCTCCGCTCGGAGATGCTCGCGTCGATCGACGCCGTCGACGGGTTCGCCGCCGACGGCGGCGAGGGCGCCTGGGTCGCGCTGCGCGTGCGGTACCGCCGCATGCTCGCGCGCATCGCCGCGTACGACCTCTTGAGCCCCACGCCGGTCGACGAGGTGGAGGCCGTGTCGGCACGACTCGCGGATGCCGCGGGCGCGGCGCTCGAGGCATCCCTCGCGGTCGCCCGCACGCGAGTGTCAGGAGGCGCCGTCGGCGCGGGGCTGTTCCCGCGCGACCAGGTGGCGCGCGCGAAGCTCGCGATCATCGGCATGGGGAAGACCGGTGCGCGCGAGCTCAACTACGTCAGCGACGTGGATGTCATCTTCGTGGGCGGGGGCGACGACGACGCGATCGAGGAGCTCGGCGAGAGCCGCATCGTCGACATCGCGACACGACTGGCGGTTCAGACGATGCGCGGCATCTCGGGCGTTGAGATCGAGCCGCCGCTGTGGGAGGTCGACGCCAACCTGCGTCCGGAGGGCAAGCAGGGTGCGCTCGTGCGCACGCTCGACTCGCACCTGGCGTACTACGACCGCTGGGCGAAGAGCTGGGAGTTCCAGGCGCTGCTGAAGGCGCGGCCCATCGCGGGCGACGAGAACCTCGCGCAGGCGTACATTCAAGCGGTGCAGCCGAAGGTGTGGACGAGTGCCGCCCGTGAGAACTTCGTCGACAGCGTGCAGCGCATGCGCGAGCGCGTCACCGAGCACATCCCGCCCGCCGACGTGCCGTATCAGCTCAAGCTCGGACCAGGCGGCATCCGCGACATCGAGTTCACCGTCCAGCTCCTGCAGCTCGTGCACGGCCTGTCGGACGATCGCATCCGTCAGCGGGGCACGCTCGCGGCGCTGGACGCGCTCGTCGTCGAGGGGTATATCGGCCGTGCCGAGGCATCCGCCTTCTCGCGGGACTATCGCGTCCTGAGGCTGCTCGAGCACCGCGTGCAGCTGCGCCAGCTGCGCCGCACGCACCTGATGCCGTCGCGACCAGAGGAGCTTCGCGTCCTCGCGCGCGCGACGGGCCTCGCCGACACCGGTGACGGGATCTGGCAGCTGTGGGAATCCGTCAAGCGCGAGGTGCGCGACATCCATGTCCGGCTCTTCTATCGCCCGCTGCTGTCGGCGGTGGCCGCGCTGCCGGCCGACGAGCGCGTGCTGTCGACCGAGCAGGCTCACGACCGTCTCGCGGCGATCGGCTTCGCCGACCCCGCGGGCGCGCTGCGCCACATCGCCGCGCTCACCAGCGGCTTGAGCAGGAAGGCGACGATCCAGCGGCACCTGATGCCCGTCATGATCCGCTGGTTCGCGGACGGCGTCGATCCGGATTACGGCCTCCTGGCCTTCCGTCGGCTCAGCGAGCGGCTCGGAGACACCCACTGGTTCCTGCGCATGCTGCGGGACTCCTCAGGTGCCGCCGAAAGCCTCTCCCGAGTGCTGTCCGGCTCTCGCTACGTGGGGGAGCTCATCGAGTGGATCCCCGAGTCGGCCGCGTGGTTGGACGACCCGGAGCTGCTGCGTCCGCGTTCGGGAGCGGCACTGCAGCAGGAGGCACGGGCGATCCAGACCCGGCATGACACCACCATCGACGCGATGCGCTCGGTGCGGGCGCTGCGACGCCGCGAGCAGCTGCGCATCGCGATGGGAGCGATCCTCGGAAGCGTGACGATCGAGGAGGTCGCCGACGCCCTCACGACGATCACCGAGGTCACGATCCAGGCGACCCTGCGGGCGGTGCGCCGTGAGGTCGTGCCCGCCGAGGACGCGGCCCTCGACTTCTCGGTCATCGCCATGGGACGCTTCGGCGGCGCGGAGCTCGGGTTCGGCTCCGACGCCGACGTCATGTACGTCTATCGGCCCAACGGCGTCGACCCGCAGCGCGCCCACGAGCTCGCCCTGAAGCTCGTCGCCGCGCTGCGCACCCACTCCGAGGACCACCGCGTCCCGCTCGAGCTCGACGCGGACCTGCGCCCGGAGGGCCGCAACGGCCCGCTCGCCCGCTCGCTCGAGGCGTACGAGGAGTACTACCGCCGATGGGCACTGTCGTGGGAGGCGCAGGCGCTGCTGCGGGCGCGCGGCGTCGCCGGGAGCGTCAAGCTCATCGGCGATTTCATGAAGCTCGCCGATCGAGTGCGCTACCCCGAGACGGTCGACCTCGCCGCCACGCGGGAGATCAAGCGCATCAAGGCCCGTGTCGAGAGCGAGCGGCTGCCGCAGGGAGTCGACCCGTCACGACATCTCAAGCTCGGCCCCGGCTCGCTCAGCGACGTCGAGTGGCTCGTCCAGCTGCTGCAGCTGCAGCACGCCCACGCGGTACCCGAGATGCGCACGACATCCACGCTGGGGGCGCTGCGCGCCGCCGAGAGCGCCGGACTAGTTCCCCCCAGCGCCGCGGACCGCCTCGCGGACGCCTGGCGGCTCGCGAGCCGTCTCCGCTCGGCCAACACGCTGCTGTCAGGGCAGACGAGCGACGTGCTCCCGGTCGACCGCAAGAAGCTCGACGGCATCGGACGGCTCCTCGAATATCCGCCGCGGTCAGCCACGCAGGTCGAAGAGGACTACCTCGGCACCACGCGTCGCGCACGTCGCGTGTTCGAGAAGCTCTTCTACGGCTGACACGGACGCTGCGACCCGCGCCCGCTCACGGACCCGGGCAGTGCGGGACGCCGTCGATGCGGTCGCCCTCCAACGGGGTGCCCGTGACGGCGGCGACCACGCGCACCGCGCGATCCCAGTACCGGGCGTAGTGATTCGGGTCGGCGTTGACCTGCGTGCGGTGCGCGACGAGGGTCGGCTCCACCGCAGCCCGGTCGGGTACGCGTGCCGCCATGGCTCGGTAGAACACCGTCGCGGCCGTGTACGGATCGAGGCGCGCTTCGCGCGTGCCCCAGGAGTCCTGCTGCTGGAACAGACCGATCGAGGTGGTGCGGGAGCCGTCCGGATTGGTGACGCCGCTCGTCTCCCAGTCGCCGTAGTCGATGTTGCGCAGCGATGATTCGCCCATCGCCGTCATCACCGCGATCGTCTGGTCTCTCGCATCGAATCCGAGGTCCCGGCCGGCGGCGAGGATCGTGCAGGCGTTCGTGAGCTGCTCGAAGCGATACCCGGCGACCGCGGGCTCGATCATCGGCGGCGGGACGGGCGCACGATCGTCCGGGGCGAGCGCGAGGTCGTCCGCCCACGACATCCGGAAGCTCCCCGCGAGGAGCGCCGCACCCACCAGGACGGCGGCGAACAGGATCACCGGAACGGCGATCGCCGCCGCGACTCCCCACCCGCGGCCACGCCGACGGGCGTGACGCCGCGGCCTGCGCCGGCGAGCCGCCGGCAATCGACGCGTGGTGCGCCGTCGTGCCGTTGCGGTGGTGCGGGTGGGCATCGTGTTCGCCTTCTGTCGGTACGGGCGCGAATGCGCTCGTTCAGCCTAGGCCGCGCCCCGGGTCGCGGCATCCTTCTCCCAGCGAACGCAGAAGCGGGCCCCGGTCTCCCGGGGCCCGCCTGCGGTGCTGGAACGTCAGACGCCGAAGTACAGTTCGTACTCGAACGGGTGCGGACGCGCGTTGAGCGGCTGGATCTCGTTCTCGATCTTGTACTCGATCCACGTCTCGATGAGCTCGGGCGTGAACACGCCGCCCTTGAGCAGGAACTCGTGGTCGGCGCGGAGCGCCTCGAGCGAGTCGAGCAGCGAGTTCGGCACCTGCGGGATGTTCTTCGCCTCCTCGGGGGGAAGTTCGTACAGGTCCTTGTCGACCGGCTCGTGCGGCTCGATGCGGTTCTGGATGCCGTCGAGGCCCGCCATGAGCTGCGCGGCGAAGGCGAGGTACGGGTTGCCCGAGGCGTCCGGCGCACGGAACTCGATGCGCTTGGCCTTGGGGTTGGAGCCCGTGATCGGGATGCGGATGGCCGCCGAGCGGTTGCCGGCCGAGTACACCAGGTTGACCGGAGCCTCGTAGCCCTTCACGAGACGCTTGTACGAGTTGAGCGTCGGGTTGGTGAAGGCCAGCAGCGCCGGCGCGTGCGCCAGGATGCCGCCGATGTACCAGCGCGCCACGTCGGAGAGCTGCGCGTAGCCCTTCTCGTCATAGAAGAGCGGCTTGCCGTCGAGCCACAGGGACTGGTGCGTGTGCATGCCCGAGCCGTTGTCGCCGAAGAGCGGCTTGGGCATGAAGGTCGCGACCTTGCCCCACTCGTTCGCCACGTTCTTGACGATGTACTTGAACTTCAGGATGTCGTCGGCCGCGTGCACCATCGTGTCGAAGCGGTAGTTGATCTCCTGCTGGCCACCGGTGCCCACCTCGTGGTGCGCGCGCTCGAGCTGCAGACCCGACTCGATGAGGTGGAGGCTGATGTCGTCACGCAGGTCGGCCGTCTTGTCGACGGGGGAGACCGGGAAGTACCCGCCCTTGTACGGGGTCTTGTTGGCGAGGTTGCCGCCCTCTTCGGCGCGGCCGGTGTTCCAGGCGCCCTCTTCGGAGTCGACCGAGTAGAAGCTGGAGTTCTGCTTCACTTCGTAGCGGACGTCGTCGAAGATGTAGAACTCGGCCTCGGGCGCGAAGAAGGCGGTGTCGGCGATGCCGGTCGAGGCGAGGTACTTCTCTGCCTTCTTGGCGACCTGGCGCGGGTCCTTCGAGTAGATCTCGCCGTTGCGCGGGTTGTAGATGTCGAAGACCATGACGAGCGTCTTCGCCTCACGGAACGGGTCGAGGTACGCCGTCGACACGTCCGGGATCAGCTGCATGTCCGATTCGTGGATGTTCGCGAAGCCTCGGATGGAGGAGCCGTCGAACAGCTGGCCGACCGTGAAGAACTCTTCGTCGACGGTGGAGGCCGGGATGTTGAAGTGCTGCTGTACGCCAGGAAGATCCGTGAAACGGATGTCGAGGAACTTGACGTCCTCGTCCTTGATGAACTTCAGCACCTCGGATGAATCTTTGAACATGAAGACTCCAGAGGTAGGGCATTCGGATCGGCCCGTACGGGCCGGGCACTTTGGCAAGGTACCCGCAGGGCATTGCCCTCCAGTATCACTTGTGTTTCAGGGATGTTACGGAGACCTGGGTACGCTGGGGAAGTGACGCAGAGCACCCAGGACTACCCCGGCGAACGCCTCGGACTGCCCCGCGAGGGCACCGGATCCATCGGCCGTCTGGGCCGCCGCGTGGGCGCTCTCTTCCTCGATTACGGCGCCGCGTACCTCATCTCGGGGTTCTTCGGATGGGACCCTCTGGCGATCCTCGCGATCTTCGCCGCCATCCAGATCGTGTTCCTGCCGACGCTGCAGGGGAGCCCCGGTCACCGGATCTTCGGTCTGCGCCTCGTGCGCCTCGACGGCACGTGGGTGGGCCTGTGGCGTCCCGTGATCCGCACCGCCCTCCTGATCCTGGCGATCCCTGCGGTCATCTGGGACGCTGACCAGCGGGGCCTTCACGACAAGGCCGTAGGCACGGTGCTCATCCGCTCCTGAAACGAGAGAACCCGGCCGGCATCTCCGCCGGACCGGGTTCGTGCACGTGCGCTCAGCGAGGACGCGGCGCACGGACCTTCGTGGGGTCGATGCCCTTCGGGATCGGCAGTGACGTGAGCGACTGCGAGACCGACTCGACGCGCTTGATGACCGCGGCCATCGTCGCCCGGTCGATCTTCGTAGGCAGCGCCTTGATGGTCGGCGCCAGCTTGGAGATCGGCGTTTCGCCCTCGCCGTGCCCCACGTACAGCACCGTCAGGGGAACGCCGGAAGCGACGCGCTGCACCTTGGAGCGCTCGTCGTTCACGAGCCGGGTGAGGCGGCCGCGGGCACCCTCGCCGACGATCACGACGCCGCCGCGACCGATCGCGCGGTAGACGGCCTCCTGAGTCTTGGGATTGATCCCCACCGGCATCTCGCTGGCCTGCCACTTGCGGCCCAGCGACGTCGAGAGGACGTGACCGGTGGCACCCGGCATCCCGTCGATCTTCTTGTACATCGCCCGCGTCGACAGACGCGTCATCGTCATCATCGACGCGAGGACGCCCAGCATGAGGCCGGTGACACCCCACAGGATGACGCTCCAGACGGCGACCGGCGGGATGAGGAAACCGATGCCGACGCCCACGGCGGTGCCGAGGAGGAGTATGCCGATCAGCAGGTACGGCAGCCAGCGGAACTCCTTCTGCGTGAAGGTGTAGAGGGTGCGGATCTGGGAGAAGAATCCCGGGCCCTTCTCGGGGGCGGAACTGCGCGCGGCCATAGCTTCCAGCGTACCTTTTCGCGGGCTCCTCCTCGGCTCCTCCCCAGCCGAGGAGGCACGGCATTCATCCACAGACGTCGCCGGGGCGGGACGGCCCGGGAGGACGGCGCCGCACACTGGCGACATGACGACCGCCGATGGCACGCTCAGGAGCCCCTACCGCGCCATCCGCGCGGTGCGGGCGCGGGATGACTGCCCGTGGCCGGGCACGCTTGTGCGCACCGCCCGGGGCGACGCGTGGGTGCTCGTCGACGCCGCCGTTCTCGGCCCGCAGTGGAGAGGGTGGGAAGCCGCGCCCGACGGCCACGTACTGACTCCGGTCGACGTCGTGCGACGCGTCGACGGACACGATGTCGTGCTGCCGGTGTGCCCCGAGCGCCTCGAAGACTTCGTGCGCCGACGTGCCGCGCGGATGCCGCTCAGCCTGGGTGAGGCCGTCACGCTGGGAGTGAGTGTGCTGCGCGGCTGCGCGCAGATCGCGAACGCGCCCGATGCTGAGGGCGACTGGTGGCTCGACGACGCCGGACGGCCTGTGCTGGCGACGGATGCCTCTGCCCGGCGCGCGTTCGAAGCGTCAGCGGGCGTCCTCGAGCAGGTGAGTGTCGACCCTCCGGCGCACCGCACGTGGCAGACCGTGCTGCGCGCCGTCACCGCCGAGCGCATCTCGGTCCACGAGCTGGAGGCGGTCGAGGAGGCGCTGTTCGCCCTGGCCGACGCGGAGCCGCTCAGCACGGTCAGCCTCAGCCCCCGGAGCGCCACCGATGCCGTTGCTCGTGCGCATGAGGAGACGCGCGTGGCCGACGTGACACACGAGCCCGCACCGCGTTCGATGTGGCAGACGCTCGTCGCCGGCGTGGACGACGAACTCGCGGACTCCGTGTCGCGCGCGACGACAGCGATGTGGCGGCGACTGCGACGCACGGGGGACGGGGCGAAGACCGGAACGCGACGCACGCCGTGGCTTGTCGGCGGAGCCGTCGCGGCGGCCGTCCTCGCCGGCGGCGCGCTATGGCCGACCGCGAGCGGGGTAGCAACCGACGACCGAGCGAGCGCTGCGCCGACCGCGCCACCCCAGCCCGCAGCATCCGTTCCGGCCGCTTCCGCCCCACGGGCGACATCGACTGGCGGCGCGCCGGCGGGGGAGTCCGCCGACCTCGCTCGGATCACGGGAGAGCTGCTGGACGCACGGAACGCCTGCGTCGGACACGACGACGCCTGCCTCACGGACGTGACCGTGGAGGCCACGCCGCTGGCCGGCGGCGCCATCGACCTGCCTGCCGCGGGGCGCACCGTGACGCTCCTGGATGACTTCGGCGACATCGCGGTGCTCCGGGTGGATGCGAGCGACGCGTCCATCCCGTCGCAGATGGTCGTGATCCTGCGCGCAGACGAGAAATGGCTGCTGCGCGACGTCTCCGACGTCGCGCAGCAGCCATAGAAGCGGGAACCGCCCCCGATCAGATCCCCAGGTTGCCCTCGAACGCGGCGGCCTCCAGGCGCGTCTTCACGGCACCGAGGAAGCGCGCAGCGTCCGCACCGTCGATGACGCGGTGGTCGTACGACAGCGCGAGGTAGACGTACGAGCGCACCGAGATCGCGTCTTTGCCGTCGACCGTCACGACCCCGGGACGCTTGACGACCACGCCGGTGCCGAGGATCGCGGTCTGGGGCAGGAAGACGACGGGGGTGTCGAACAGCGCGCCGCGCGAACCGGTGTTGGTCAGTGTGAACGTGCCGCCCGCGAGCTCGTCGGGCTTCAGCTTGTTGTCGCGGGTGCGCGCGGCGAGGTCGGCGATCTCATGCGCGATCTGGGCGAGATGCTTGCCCGCCGCGTCACGGAGCACCGGAGTCAGGAGCCCGCGCTCGGTGTCGACCGCGATGGAGAGGTTCTCGCTCGCCGGGTAGACGATCTGATCGCCGTCCACCGTCGAGTTCACGACGGGGTACGCCTGGAGCGCCTCGGCGGCGGCCAGTGCGAAGAACGGCAGGAACGACAGCTTGTCGCCCGTCTTCGCCAGGAAGTCGTTCTTCACCCTGTCGCGGAAGGTCGCGAGCTTCGTGACGTCCACCTCGACAACCGAGGTCAGCTGCGCCGTCGACTGCATCGACTCCACGGCCCGCGCGGCGAGCACCTTGCGCAGACGCGACATCGGCTGCGTGGTGCCGCGCAGCGGCGACACCTCGAGCGGCGCGGGAGCGGGCGCAGCGGCAGCGGCAGCCGCGGCAGGAGCGGACGCTGCGGCCTCCGCCGCCTTGAGCACGTCCTCCTTGCGGATGCGACCGCCGACGCCGGTGCCCTTCACCGAACCGAGGTCGACGCCCTGCTGCTGGGCGAGGCGACGAACGAGCGGCGTGACGTAGGTGATCCCGTCCTCCTCGGCGACAAGCGCCGGAGCAGCGGGCGCAGGGGCCGCGGCGGGAGCAGGAGCGGCGGCCGGGGTCGGGGCGGCCGCGGGAGCGGGAGCCGGGGCAGGAGCGGCCGCGGGAGCGGCGGCCGGGGCAGGAGCCGGTGCAGCGGCCGGAGCCGGAGCCTCAGCGGCCGGTGCCTGAGCAGGCGCTGCGGCGGCGGCCACCGCGCCGGCCTCCCCGATGCGGGCGAGCGGCGAGCCAACGGCGGCGGTCTCGTCTTCGGCGACCAGGATCTCGGTAAGCACGCCGGCGAACGGCGACGGGATCTCGGTGTCGACCTTGTCGGTCGAGATCTCGAGGAGCGGCTCGTCGACGGCGACCTCCTCGCCGATCTGCTTGAGCCAGCGGGTGACGGTGCCCTCCGTGACGCTCTCCCCGAGCTCGGGCAGGACGACATCCTTGCCTCCGCCTGCGGACGCGGCGGGCTGCGCGGCAGCGGCTGCCGGCGCGGCCTCCGCCGGGGCTGCCGGAGCCTCCGCGGGCGCCGCAGGGGCGGCTTCAGCGGGCGCGGCCTGCGCCTCGGCGGCCTCGGGAGCCGGGGCGGCGGCGGGGGTTCCGGAGCCGTCACCGATCTTCGCCAGCACGGCGCCGACCTCGACGGTCTCGTCCTCCTGCACGAGGATCTCCTCGATCACGCCGCTGACCGGCGAAGGGATCTCGGTGTCCACCTTGTCCGTGGAGATCTCGAGCAGGCCCTCGTCCGCCTGGACCGTGTCGCCGACGTTCTTGAGCCAGCGGGTGACCGTTCCCTCGGTCACGCTCTCGCCGAGAGCGGGGAGGACCACGGATGTGCTCATGAGGATGTCTCCTTCTGAAGAAATATCGGATCTAGCTTAGTGATGGGGCGCGCCCCGGAGGGTCACAGCGCGTGCAGCGGCTTGCCCGCCAGAGCGAGGAACGCCTCGCCGAGCGCTTCGGACTGGGTCGGGTGCGCGTGGATGAACGGCGCGATGTCTTCGGGGTGGGCTTCCCAGCCGACGACGAGCTGTCCCTCGGTGATGAGTTCGCCGACGCGGTCGCCGATCAGGTGGACGCCGAGGACCGGGCCGTCCTTGGCGCGCACGACCTTGACGATGCCGCTCGTGCCGAGGATCTCGCTCTTGCCGTTGCCTGCGAGGTTGTACTCGTAGGAGACGACGTCGTCCGCGCCGTGCGCGGCGGCGGCCTGCGCCTCTGTGAGGCCCACGGACGCGACCTCCGGGTGGCTGTACGTGACCTTGGGGATGTGGGCGTCGGGGATCACGACGGGCGACAGACCCGCGATCTCCTCGGCGACGAAGATGCCCTGCTGGAATCCGCGGTGGGCGAGTTGGGGGCCGGGGACGATGTCACCCACCGCCCACACGTGGTCGACCCCGGTGCGCAGCCGCTCGTCGGTGATGACGAAGCCGCGATCGATCGTCACACCGGCGTCCTCGTAGCCGAGGCCCGCGGTCGCCGGCCCGCGCCCGACGGCGACGAGCAGGTAGTCCGCGGTGAAGGTCTTGCCGTCCTCGAGCGTCACCGTCACCGCGTCCGCGGTCTGCGACGCACTCTGGAACCGCACCCCGAGGGAGTACGGGATGCCGCGGCGTCGGAACGCGCGCTCGAGGCCCTTGCTGAGCGCGACGTCTTCGTTGGGCACGAGGTGGTCGAGTGCCTCGACGATGGTGACCTCGGCGCCGAACGAGCGCCAGACGCTCGCGAACTCGACGCCGATGACCCCGCCGCCCAGGATGACGACGCTGCCGGGGATCTCGTCGAGCTCGAGGGCGTGCTCGCTGGTGAGGATTCGACCGCCGATCTCCAGCCCGGGCAGCGTCCGGCTGTACGAGCCCGTGGCCAGCACGACGTCGGTGCCGCGATAGAGGTCGTCGCCGACGCGCACGGCGGGACCCGCCTCGAGGCGGCCCTCTCCGCTCACGACGGTGATGCCGCGGGCCTTGACCAGGCCCTCGAGTCCCTTGTACTTCTTCGCGACGATGCCTTCGCGGTAGGCGCGGACGCCCGCCGGGTCGATGCCGTCGAACGTCGCGCGGATGCCGATGGCCGCAGCATCCCGTGCCGTGTCGGCCACCTCGGCAGCATGCAGCAGCGCCTTCGTCGGGATGCACCCGCGGTGCAGGCACGTGCCTCCCACCTTGTCCTTCTCCACAAGGGCCACGGTCTTGCCGAGTTCCGCGGCGCGGAGTGCGGCCGCGTAGCCGCCGCTTCCACCGCCGAGTACGACGAGATCGAAGGAGTGGTCGGTCATCGTGCCTCCTCATCGAGGTCAGCCAGGACGAAGCGGATCAGGCTGCGCACGGTGGCGGCAGTCGGTCCCTTGTCGGTGAAGCCGTACGGCGCACCCTTGTGAGTCCCGCTTCCGGCGATGTCGAGATGCACCCAGGGGATTCGGGGCGCATCCGTCTCGTCGGCGGTGCGGCCGACGAAGTGGCGCAGGAACAGTCCTGCGAACAGCGAGCCGCCGGCTGGGTCGCCGATCTTGGCGTTCTGCAGGTCGGCGATCGGGGAGTCGAGCTCCTCGACCATGTGGGCGGGGAGGGGCAGCTGCCATGCGGGCTCGCCGGTCTCGCCAGCCGCGGCGAGGTAGGCGGCCACGGCGTCGTCGTCTCCCATCACGCCGGTGTGACGCGTGCCGAGGGCGATGAGGATCGCACCGGTGAGCGTTGCGACATCGACGATCACGTCGGGCTTCTCCCGGCTGGCCGCGACCAGTCCGTCGGCGAGCACGAGGCGGCCCTCGGCGTCGGTGTTGAGCACCTCGACGGTCGTGCCGTCGAGCAGGCGCAGCACGTCGCCGGGGCGCGTGGCGCGGCCCGAGGGCATGTTGTCGGCGACGCAGAGCCACGCCGTCACTTTGACAGGAGCGCCGACGGACGCCGCGGCCCGCAGCACGCCGAGCACGGTTGCGGCGCCCGCCATGTCGTACTTCATCCCCACCATCGACGCGGCCGGTTTCAGCGACAGGCCACCGGTATCGAACGTGATGCCCTTGCCCACCAGCGCCACGTGCCTGGCGGCGCCCTCGGGCGCGTACTCGAGGCGGATGAGGCGCGGCGGGCGATCCGAGCCCTGCCCCACGCCGAGGATCCCACCGAAGCCCTGCTCGCGCAGCGCCTCCTCATCGAGGACCTCGACCGTGACCGGCAGGTCTGCGACGGACTCGGTGGCACGCGCGGCGACATCCGCGGGCCCGAGCCATTCCGCCGGGGTGTTCACGAGGTCCTTGACGAGGGCGACGGATGCTGCGGTCTCCACGATCAGCCTGAGCGCGACGTGGTCCGGCTCGGCGGTGCCGTGCACGACCACGCGCTGCGCGCGAGGCTTCGGCGCCTCGGTCTTGTACCCCTCGAAGCGGTAGCCGCCGAGCGCGGCGCCCTCCGCGGCCGCCGTCCACAGCGACGGATCGGCGAAGGGCGCGGCGACGGCGACCGTCGCGAACCCGGTGATGGCGCGGACAGCCGCGCCGACCGCATCGCGCAGGGCCGCAGCATCCGGAGCCGAACCGGTCCCCACGACAGCCAGCGGAACCGTCGTCGCATCGGGCACGTGGACCCGCACCCAGGCGCCTACGGCACCGGTGAAGCCCACTCCCGACAGCGCCTCGGCCAGTCCGGGCCAGTCCGAGAGATCGGGGCTTCCATCGGCGTCGAGCGGGGGGAGCGCGAGGAGGAGAAGGTCGGCGTCGGACTCTCGGACGGGTGCAGTGCGGTACTCGAGGTCGGGGAGCGACATGGTCTCCATCCTAGGGACGACGACTGTTCGCTCTGAGCGCGACCGTCACGACCCGAGCTCCGCGGACGGCTCGTAGCATGGGGGCATGCCTTTTCCCGGCCCGCTGTTCGAACGTGCGGCGTCAGCGCCGCCCGTGCCGCGCGGGTTGCCGCTGGTGATCGCCCTCACCGGGTTCACCGATGCCGGCAGCGCCGTGAGCCGAGTGATCGACTACTTCCGCGACGAGCTCTCGCCGACGCCCCTCGCGGTGTTCTCCAACGACACGCTGCTGGACTACCGCGCACGCCGCCCGATCGTGTCGTTCGAGAAGGACCACCTCACCGACTACCGCCCGTCCCGTCTGGAGCTGTCGTTCGCCCACGACGCGCTCGGGCAGCCGTTCCTGCTGCTGGCAGGCTACGAGCCGGACTTCGCCTGGGATGCCTTCACCGAGGCGATCCTGGAATTCACAGAGCTGTACGGCGTGTCGACGGTGACGTGGGTCCATGCGATCCCGATGCCCGTGCCTCACACGCGCCCGATCGGCACGACGGTGAGCGGAACCCGGTCGGAACTGACCGAGGCGCACTCGGTGTGGCAGCCCCACACGCAGGTGCCGGCGACGGCGGGTCACCTGCTCGAGTACCGGCTCGCCGCCGCGGGCGTGCGCGTCGCGGGCTTCGTGCTGCTGATCCCGCACTATCTCGGCGACACCGAGTACCCCGCCGCCGCTCTGGCGGCTCTCGACAGCCTCACCGTCGCGACAGGACTCGTCTTCGCGGGCGACGAGCTGCGCGAGGAGAACCGCGAGTATCTCGAGAAGGTCACCGAGCAGATCGAGGGCAGCGACGAGCTCGCGCGCATGGTGCAGGGCCTCGAGGAGCGCTACGACGCCTACATGGCCGGATCCACTCTCGCGACCCCGATGATCCACACGGGCGACCTGCCCAGTGCCGACGAGCTGGCGGCCGAACTCGAGCGGTTCCTGGCAACGCGGCCGGCGGAGGACGACAAGCGCGGCTCCTGATCGCGCCGCCCCGTGCGTCGGAGGAATTCGACGCCCGTGCGGGGTGTTGACATGGGAGATGGAGGTGCGCCTGGTCGCGGCAGGGCGATGCTGGTGGCGCACGGCAAGTATGAGATACTAGACGCTCTGACCCGTTGTCAACCATCTTCGTGGGGCACCCTTTCGAAGATGTGGACTTGACAAGGGTCTTACTAGTGTCCGAACCGACCGGAGAGGCGCAGGGCGCTTCGACCGGTGAAAGGCGAAACGTGACTCCAGGCACGAACACCAAGGCTCGCTCGGCCGCGAAGGACACCGAGACGGACGAGACGAAGACCGCGGCCGCCAAGAAGGCTCCCGTGGCCAAGGGCGCCGCCAAGACCAAGGCCGCACCGAAGACCGCGTCGAAGCGCGCGAAGAAGTCGGACGACGAGTTCGAGGACGACGTCGAGGAGCTCGACGAGGACGTCGAACTCGAGGACGAGGGCGACGACGCGGACGGCGACGACGCAGCGGAGGCCGGCGAGCCGGCCAAGGGCGCCAAGGCCGCCGTCGGCGAAGACGCCAACGCCTCCGAGGACGAGGAGGAAGAGGAGGAGAGCACCAAGCCGGCGTTCACCGAACCTCTTCCCACCGGCGCGATCGTCATCTCGTCCAGCGACGAGGACGACGTGCCGGTCTACTCGACCCAGATCACCGGCGCGACGGCCGACCCCGTCAAGGACTACCTCAAGCAGATCGGCAAGGTGCCGCTCCTGAACGCGGCCGAAGAGGTCGAGCTCGCGATGCGCATCGAGGCGGGTCTGTTCGCCGAAGAGAAGCTGTCGCACATGTCGGCCGCGGAGAAGACTTCGCAGCTCGGTCTCGACCTGCAGTGGGTCGCCCGCGACGGCCAGCGCGCGAAGAGCCACCTGCTCGGCGCCAACCTGCGCCTCGTCGTCTCGCTCGCCAAGCGCTACACGGGCCGTGGCATGCAGTTCCTGGACCTCATCCAGGAGGGCAACCTCGGTCTCATCCGCGCGGTCGAGAAGTTCGACTACACCAAGGGCTTCAAGTTCTCGACCTACGCGACGTGGTGGATCCGTCAGGCCATCACCCGCGCCATGGCCGACCAGGCCCGCACCATCCGTATCCCGGTGCACATGGTCGAGGTCATCAACAAGCTCGCGCGCGTCCAGCGCCAGATGCTCCAGGACCTCGGTCGCGAACCCACGCCCGAGGAGCTCAGCCGCGAGCTCGACATGACGCCCGAGAAGGTCATCGAGGTGCAGAAGTACGGCCGTGAGCCGATCTCGCTGCACACGCCTCTCGGTGAGGACGGCGACAGCGAGTTCGGTGACCTCATCGAAGACACCGAGGCCGTGGTCCCGGCCGACGCTGTGGGCTTCACGATGCTCCAGCGCCAGCTCGAGTCGCTGCTCGACTCGCTCTCGGAGCGCGAGGCCGGCGTGATCCGCATGCGCTTCGGCCTCGGCGACGGCCAGCCGAAGACGCTCGACCAGATCGGCGACACGTTCGGGGTCACCCGCGAGCGCATCCGCCAGATCGAGTCGAAGACGATGGCGAAGCTGCGGCACCCGTCGCGTTCGCAGTCGCTGCGGGACTACCTCGAGTGAGTGAGGCGAACGCCGGCAAGGCGCTCACCGTACAGGTCGAAGGCTCGTCGTTCGCGCGCATCCCGATCCGCACGCGGGTCGTGATGCCGGGCGACGACCTCGACGCCTTCGTCCGCGAGTACGCGGCCGATGCGGTGCGCGAAGGCGACCTGCTGTTCGTGACGGAGAAGATCGTCGCGATCACGCAGGGACGCTCGTACCTCGTCGAGGACATCACGCCGCGCAGGTTGGCGCTCTTCCTCTCGAAGTACGTCACCCGCACGCCCTACGGCATCGGACTCGGCATGCCCGAGACGATGGAGATGGCGCTGCGAGAGTGCGGCACGCTCCGCATCCTCTTCGCGGCCGCCGTCTCCGCCGTGACCAAGCTGTTCGGCCGCAAGGGCGACTTCTATCGCATCGCCGGCGACAAAGCCCGCGCGATCGACGGACCGACGTCGGGAACGATCCCCCCGTACAACAAGGCCGTCGTGCTCGGACCCGAGCGCCCGCGCGAGGTCGCGACCCACCTCAAGGCGCTGCTCGGCGGGGTACCCGAGGTGGCCGTGGTCGACATCAACGACCTCGGCGGCAACATCCTCGGCTCCACGCTCGACAAGGCGGAAGAGAAGCGTCTCGTCTCGATCCTCAGGGACAACCCGCTGGGTCAGGGCCACCAGTCGACGCCGCTCGGCATCGTCCGGACGATCTGAACCGGCCCACGCGAGAGGCGCGGCATCCTTCACGGATGCCGCGCCTCTCGCGTGTTCGGAGCGAGGTCAGAATCCGATCGCCTCGCGGTAGCGGGGCTTGTGGCCGGTGCGGATGCCGGTGACGCTCGGCTTGTTCTCGTAGACACCGGCGCCCCAGTTGCCCTCGACGAGCACCGGACCGTCCGGCGAGACCACGATGTCCCAGCCGACGTACTGGATCTGGGGCACGACGCGCGCGACCTGGTCGACGAACGCCCTGACCTCGTCGATCATGGGCAGCTGGAAGTCTGCGATGAGGAAGCCGCTGTCTGGGTGCTTCTCGTGCACGTGGCCATGCGAGTCGTAGCCGGGGCCGACGGCATGGCCGTTCTCGTCGAGCATCGTGTAGAAGCCGCCGAAGGTCATCTGGTCGCTCACCGCCCCGCGACCGAACTTCTGCGCCATCGCCAGGATGTGGGTCTTCTCGCCGTCGAAGAACGCGGTGACACGCGTGGTGTTCACGGTTCCGGGGCACACGGCCGCGAGGTCGGCGTGCTGGCGGATGACCTCCTCGATCAGCAGCTCGCCGCGCGACAGCAGCCCGCGGTGGAAGTCGTCCCAATCCGAGACGTCGGCTGCGTGGTAGCGGTGCACACCCGTGCCCGCCTGGCCCACCGGCTCCTTCGTGACGATCGTGCCGTGCTTCTGGGCGAAGGTGCGCACCGCGTCGGCATTGCCCTCCTCGACGACCATCCATTCCCGACGGAGGAAGTCGCTGAACGTGCGGTCGAACTCGACCTTGTCCTGGAACCGGCCCCGGTAGGCGGGATCGTCGTACTTCTGCGACAGCTCGTTCGAGACCGGATGCGTCATGTAGGTCGCCCGCTCCGACCGGTTCAGGATCGCGAAGTCGTAGTCGACGTAGTCCTGGAAGCCGACCTGCTTGAAACCGGCCGACCACAGCATGTCGACCACGACCGCGGGGGTCCACTTGCCGTGCGCGTGCGCGGTCTCGTGCGCGCGCTCCAGCACGGAGCCTACATCGATGCGACGGACCCGCCAGGCGAGGTAGCGAAGGCGGTTCGAGAGGGCGAGGCCCTGAGAAGACATGCGTGCTCCGGGTTCGGTTCGGGGACCCCGATAGTCTAGGGGCGTGAGTTCCGCGATCCCTGGGCACGACCATGCCGTGCCGGGATCGGACCCCCGCAGCGCCCCGGTTGCACGCGTCTCGCGGGCTGCACTCACCGCGAACGCCCGGGCCGCGTGGGAGCGCGGCATCCGTTGGTACGACCCGTCGATCCTGGAAGCGGATGCCTGGGGACACGGCGCGGAGCTCGCGCGGCGCGTGCTCGCGAGGGAGGGCTTCACGTCCGGAGCGAGCGTTCGCGCGAGGCGCCGCCAGGATTCCGAGCCCTGGGCGATGCCCGCGAGAGCGCAGCATCTCTCGCCCTCGTGGTTCTTCGGGCTCACCGGTGTGCAGCACCCGACGGCGCCGGCCCTTCGACTCACGGGCACCGTGCTCTCGGTGAAGGATCTCCGGGCCGGGGAAGGCGTGTCGTACGGCTACGCGTACCGCGCGCCGGCCGACACCCGTGTCGCGCTGGTCACCGGCGGCTATGCCCAGGGCATCGTGCGCGGGCTCGGCGGCGCGGTTCACGTGGTGATCGCGGGGGAGCGGCACGCCATCGTCGGGCGCGTCGCGATGGACGTGTGCGTGGTGGAGATCGCGGATGCTGCGATCCCGCGCGGCGCGGAGGTCCTCTTCCTCGGCGACCCGGCGCTGGGCGAGCCGTCGCTCGCCGACTGGGTGCACGCCACGGGGCTGACCGCCGGCGAGCTGATCACGGCGGTCGGACTTCGCGCCACCCGTGTGGAGGCACCGTGACCGCCCGCCTCTCCGTCGACCTCGATGCCCTCGTGGCGAACGTCGCGCGCGTGCGCGACACGGTGTCTCCCGCCGAGCTGATGCTCGTGGTCAAGGACGACGCCTACGGCCACGGCCTGGCGCCCGTCGTGCGGGCCGCCTCCGCAACGGGGGTGACCTGGTTCGGCGCCTTCGACGTGCGGACGGGGTGTGCGGTGCGCGATGCCGTCGGCGACGACGCCCGGATCTTCGCCTGGATCGCTGCCTCACGCGACGACCTCGACGCCGCCGTCGCCCGGGGGATCGACCTCGGCATCGGCGACGCCGATCTGCTGGAGGAGCTCGCGGAGGCCGCGCGGGACGCCGGCTCGACGGTGCGCGCGCACCTCAAGATCGACACCGGCCTGCACCGCAACGGCGTGCGGCCGGAGCAGTGGCCGGGGTTCGTGTCGCGCGCGGCTGCGCTGCAGACGGAAGGCGTCATCGACGTCGTGGGTGTCTGGAGCCACATCGCGGAGGCGTCGGACGCCGAGGACGACGACGCCCGCCTGGTCTACGAGTGGGCGCTCGACGCGGCCGCGGCCGTGGGCCTCCGCCCGGCGATGCGTCATCTGGCCGCCAGCGCCGCCTCGTTCGCCCGTCCGCCGTTCCGCTACGACATGGTTCGCGTAGGGGCGTTCTGCTACGGCATCCGCTCGGCCGGAGGCCCCTCCGCCGCCGACCTCGGCCTCACGCCGATCGGAACGCTCGAGGCCGACGTGATCGAGGTGGCCGGAGAGTCCGTCAGGGTCGATCTCGGATCTCTCCACGGGCTTCCGTCAACACTGCGCACTCGCGCGGTGGTCGGAACACCCGCCGGGAGCCGGCCGCTCATCGCCGTCGGAGACTCGGATTCTCTCGTCGCCGCGTGGCCGGGAGCCGCCGTCGGGGATGCCGTCACCATCTACGGTCCGGGCGCTTCCGGCGAAGCGAGCGCGACGGATCTCGCGGAGCTCATCGGCACGATCGGTGAGGAGATCGCCCTGCGCGTGTCACCGCTCGTGGAACGCAGATACACCCGCCGCTGAAAGCGACGGGTGCGAGTCTGACGGGACGGTTCCTACTCGGCGAGGCGAGCGGTCTCGTCGTGCCACGAGGTCGCGATGGCGCGAAGCTTCTCTTCGTACTTGCGTCCGTGGTGGGCGCAGAAGAGGAGCTCGCTGCCGTTGACCTCGGCCGCGATGTACGCCTGTGCGCCGCAGGAGTCGCAACGATCCATCGCCGTGAGGCGGTGCTCGAGGACGGCGCCGGGCTCGGTGGGTGTCGATAGCGTGGTCATGTCGGTGCCTCCTCGTATTCGTAGAACTCTCTCGCGGTCATGAAATACAACCACGCCGATGTTTCGAGAATGCCGCGAATCGGCAACATTTCGCTGAGCGCGTACGCTTGCCGGCCCTGAAGCGTGTCTGTGCGGGGCCGTCGGGCGCCCCGATTACGATAGGAGATTGTGACCGCCGAGTACTCCGCCCATCATCTCCAGGTGCTCGAAGGGCTCGAAGCGGTCCGCAAGCGACCTGGCATGTACATCGGCTCGACCGACTCGCGCGGCCTCATGCACTGCCTGTGGGAGATCATCGACAACTCCGTCGACGAGGCACTCGCCGGCCACGGCTCACGCATCGACATCGTGCTCCACGCCGACGGCAGCGTCGAGGTGCGCGACCGCGCCCGCGGCATCCCGGTCGACATCGAGCCGCGCACAGGGCTGACCGGCGTCGAGGTCGTCTTCACCAAGCTCCACGCGGGTGGCAAGTTCGGGGGCGGCTCGTACGCCGCATCGGGCGGTCTGCACGGCGTCGGGGCATCGGTCGTCAACGCGCTCTCGGAGCGCCTCGACGTCGAGGTCGACCGCGGCGGCAAGACGTGGGCGATGTCGTTCCACCGGGGCGAGCCCGGTGTCTTCTCGAACGGCAGCCCCGACTCGGGCTTCACCCCCTTCGAGGAGCGCAGCGAGCTGCGGGTCGCGGGCCGCGCCGCGAAGGGCGTGACCGGCACGCGCATCCGCTATTGGGCGGATCGCCAGATCTTCACGAAGGACGCGGCGTTCAACCTGCAGGAGCTCGAGCAGCGCGCGCGCCAGACCGCGTTCCTGGTCCCGGGCCTCGAGATCGTCATCCGCGACGAGCGACCCGGCACCGAGGCCGGCGAGCCTGTCGAGACGAGCTACCGGTTCGACGGCGGCATCTCCGAGTTCGCCGACTTCCTCGCACCCGACTCCGGCGTCACCGACACGTGGCGACTCACCGGTGAGGGCATGTTCACCGAGACCGTCCCGGTGCTGCAGCCCTCGGGCGCGATGGTGCCGACAGAGCTCGAGCGCGAGTGCCACGTCGACATCGCCGTCAGGTGGGGAACCGGTTACGAGACGGTGTCGCGCTCGTTCGTCAACATCATCGCCACACCCAAGGGCGGCACGCACCAGCAGGGGTTCGAACAGGGCCTCATGAAGGTGCTGCGCGATCAGGTGGCGCAGAACACACGTCGCCTGAAGGTCGGCAACGACAAGCTCGAGAAGGACGACATCCTCGCCGGGCTCACCGCCGTGCTGACCGTGCGCGTCGCCGAGCCGCAGTTCGAGGGTCAGACCAAGGAGGTGCTCGGCACACCGGCGGTCCGCCAGATCGTGTCGAACGTCGTCACGCGCGAACTCACCGCGCGCTTCACGTCGCCGAAGCGCGACGACAAGGCGCAGACCTCGCTGCTGCTCGACAAGGTCGTCTCCGAGATGAAGGCGCGCATCTCCGCGCGCACCCACAAAGAGACGCAGCGCCGCAAGAACGCGCTCGAGTCCTCGTCGCTCCCTGCGAAGCTCGCTGACTGCCGGTCGAACGACGTCGCCGAGTCGGAGCTGTTCATCGTCGAGGGCGACTCGGCCCTGGGCACCGCCAAGCTCGCACGCAACAGCGAGTTCCAGGCGCTGCTGCCGATCCGCGGCAAGATCCTCAACGTCCAGAAGGCGTCCATCAGCGACATGCTCTCGAACGCGGAGTGCGCCGCGATCATCCAGGTGATCGGAGCCGGCTCGGGCCGCTCGTTCGACCTCGACACCGCGCGCTACGGCAAGATCATCCTGATGAGCGACGCCGACGTCGACGGCGCCCACATCCGCACGCTGCTGCTGACCCTGTTCTTCCGGTACATGCGACCGCTCATCGACGAGGGCCGCGTGTACGCCGCCGTCCCGCCGCTGCACCGCGTGGTCGTGATGAACCCCGGTTCCAAGCCCAACGAGACGATCTACACGTACTCCGAGGCCGAGCTGCATGGACTCCTCACGAAGCTCACGAAGGCCGGCAAGCGTTGGCAGGAGCCGGTTCAGCGCTACAAGGGCCTCGGCGAGATGGACGCGGACCAGTTGGCCACGACGACCATGGACCGGAGCGGCCGCACGCTCCGACGCGTGCGGATGCAGGATGCCGAGGCGGCGGCATCCGTCTTCGAACTGCTGATGGGCAACGACGTGGCGCCGCGCAAGGAGTTCATCATCGACTCCAGCGATCGCCTGGTGCGCGAGCGCATCGACGCGTGACGGCCGGCTGCCGGTTCGCCCCACCCACACGGTGGGGCCGAACCGGCAGGGACTCAGCGGATGCCGGTGCCGACGGCGCCGATGACTCCGTCGAGCGCGGTGCCCGACGCGTCGCGCTTCGCGCCGGACTCCGGCAAAGCGCGGGTCGCGCCGTCCGGCCCGACGGCGCGCGGTTCGGTGCCGACCCAGGCGATCGTGAGCGCATCCTCTCCACGGAGGAACCGCTGAGCGCGCACACCGCCGGTCGCCCGGCCCTTCGCGGGGAACTCGCTGAACAGCGACACCTTGGCGCTGCCGGCGTCGGTGCCCGCGAGCGCCGTCGTCGAGCCGGCGATCGTCACCACGACGGCGTCGAACTCGGAGGGCCCGACGACGTCGAACGCGATGACCTGTGCGCCGTCGGTGAGGCGGATGCCGGCCATGCCGCCGGCGGACCGGCCCTGCGGGCGCACAGATGACGCGTCGAAGCGCAGCAGCTGCGCGTCGCTGGCCACGAACACCAGCTCGGCGCCGTCCGAGGCGGGGGCGGCGCCGACGACCCGGTCGCCGTCCTTGAGGGCGATGATCTCGACGTCGTGCTTGTTGGCGATCTCGCTGGCGGCCACACGCTTGACGATGCCCTGCGCTGTTCCGATGGCAATCGGCGGGGCGTCTGCGAGCGGCACGAGCGCGACGATGTGCTCGCCGCCACTCAGTCCGAGGTACTGGTCGCCACGCGTCCCGGCCGCCAGCTGCACGGAGTTTCCCGGCACGGACGGCAGGTCGACGGGGGAGAAGCGCACCAGGCGGCCGAGGTTCGTCACCACGCCGATGTCGCCGCGCGTGGTGGCGTCCACCGCCGAGCGGATGGCGTCGTGCTTGGAGCGTCGTGATGGCGCGACGATGCCCCCGGCGGGTGCATCGGCCACGAGCTCGGCACGCACCATGCGGCCGGTGGCAGAGAGGAAGACGCGGCACGGCGCATCGGCGATCTGCAGGTCGGCGGCTGCCGCAGCCGCACGCGAGCGCGGCTGGACGGGTCCGCCGTTGAGCAGCAGCGTGCGCCGCGGGGTGCCGAACGCCTCGGCGGCGGCATCCAATTCGTGCGCCACCTGCGCGCGCAGGAGCACGTCGCTGCCGAGCAACTCCTCGAGCTGGGCGATCTCCTTCTTGAGGTTGTCGCGCTCGGCCTCGAGCTCGATGCGCGAGAACTTCGTGAGGCGACGCAGTCGCAGCTCGAGGATGTACTCGGACTGCGCCTCCGACAGGTCGAAGACGCTCATCAGGCGCGTGCGCGCCTGCTCGCTGTCGTCGGATGTACGGATGACCTGGATGACCTCATCGATGTCGAGGATCGCGATGAGCAGGCCCTCGACGAGGTGCAGGCGTTCCCTGCGACGCTCGAGACGGTAGCGGCTGCGGCGCGTGACCACGCTGATTCGGTGGTCGAGGTAGACGCGCAGGAGCTCACGAAGTCCGAGCGTCTGCGGCTGTCCCTCGACGAGGGCGACGTTGTTGATGCTGAACGAGTCCTCGAGCGGCGTCAGACGGTAGAGGTGGTCGAGCACCGCCTGCGGGTCGAATCCCGTCTTGATGCCGATCACCAGGCGCAGGCCATGGTGGCGGTCGGTCAGATCGTTGACGTCGGCGATGCCCTGGAGCTTCTTGGCGTTGACGGCGTCCTTGATCTTCTCGATCACGCGCTCGGGGCCGACGAGGTACGGCAGCTCGGTCACGACGAGGCCGGTGCGGCGCGGGCCGAGGGATTCGATCGACACCTTCGCCCGCGTGCGGAAGCTGCCGCGGCCGTTCGTGTACGCATCCTTGATGCCGTCCAGGCCGACGATGATGCCGCCGCCGGGAAGGTCGGGACCGGGCACGAACTCCATCAGTTCGTCGACCGTCGCCTCAGGGTTCTCGAGCAGGTGCGTCGCGGCTCCCACGACCTCGACCAGGTTGTGCGGCGCCATGTTGGTCGCCATGCCGACCGCGATGCCGGTCGTACCGTTGACGACGAGGTTGGGGAACGCGGCCGGCAGCACCTCCGGCTGCTGGAACTGGCCGTCGTAGTTCGGGATGAAGTCGACGACGTCCTCGTCGAGGTTCTCGGTGAGGGCCAGCGCCGGCGGGGCGAGACGGGCCTCGGTGTACCGGGGTGCGGCGGGACCGTCGTCGAGCGAGCCGAAGTTTCCGTGCCCGTCGACCAGGGGCACACGCAGCGAGAAGGGCTGTGCGAGACGCACGAGGGCGTCGTAGATGGGGGCGTCGCCGTGCGGGTGCAGCTTTCCCATCACCTCGCCGACCACACGGGCGCTCTTCACATGGCCGCGGTCCGGACGAAGGCCCATGTCGGCCATCTGGAACAGGATGCGACGCTGCACCGGCTTGAGTCCGTCGCGCGCGTCGGGGAGCGCGCGCGAGTAGATGACCGAGTACGCGTACTCGAGGAACGACGTCTGCATCTCCGAAGAGACGTCGACGTCCTCGATGCGTCCGTGGTCGGCTGAGGAGGAATCGGTGCGGGAAGCGGGCATGTGTCGATGAAGCCTCGGGTGACGGCGGGGAGCGAGGGGGCGCGGCCGCGTGTGCGAGACTGGCCCCGATGACCCTCAGCCTACCCGTGGACCCGCCGCGCGCCCGGAGCCTCACCCGTGTCGTGACCGAGATGTCGGCAGCGCTCGACGGCAGCTCGGAGTGGTTCGCGCCGGCGCGGAGCGCCATCGTCTGGGTGCTCGACGGACTCGGTGTCTCCAACCTCTCGGCCCGATCCGGGCACGCCCGCTTCCTCAGCGAGGCTCGCTCGAAGAAGGATGTCGCGCGCTCGGTCTTCCCGTCGACGACGGCTGCCGCACTGACCAGCCTGCTGACGGGCACGCTGCCGGGGGAGCACGGCATCGTCGGCTATCGGGCGCGCGTACCCGGCACCGACGACGTGGTGAATCTGCTGCGCGGCTGGGACACCGACGGCCTGCCCTTGGAGTTCCAGCGGGCAGCCCCGCTGTCCGCCACGCTCGGCAGGCCGTTCCTCGCCGTGTCGCGCAACGAGTACGCGGGCACCGGCTTCACGGCGGCCACCCTCGGCGACGCCGAATTCCACGGCGCCGACGACCTCGACGAGCGCGTGAGCCTCGCCGCCGACCTCGCGGCGCAGCATCCGGGTTCCCTCATCTATCTCTATGCGCCCGATCTCGACGCGATCGGCCACAAGCGCGGCTGGGAGTCCGATGAATGGGTCGCCGGGCTGGAGCGGGTGGATGCCGCGGCCCGCACGCTCTCGACATCCCTCGACCGCGGCACCGGCGTCGTGGTCACGTCGGACCACGGCATGGTCGACGTGCCGCGGCATCGCCATCTCCTTCTGGAGGAGGGGGACGACCTGCTCGACGGCGTCCGCCTCATCGGCGGAGAACCTCGGATGCTCCACCTGTACGCGGAGTCGGGTGCGGCAGATGCGGTGCTGGGGAGGTGGCGGCAGGCCGAGGCATCCCGTTCGTGGGTCTTCTCACGCGCCGAACTCGAGTCGTCAGGGCTGGTGGGCACGGTCGAGCCGGAAGTCGCTGCGCGGATCGGCGACGTGATCGTCGCCGCGCGCGCGGGCGTCGCATACTACGACGACCGGCTCGCCGACAAGGCCCCGCAGAAGATGATCGGGCAGCATGGCTCGCTGACCGACGAGGAGCGGATCGTGCCGCTCATCCGGCTCGGCGCGTTCGCCGGAGCCTGAAGTTCATCAGTCGTCGGAGCGGGCGCCGAACACGATCTCGTCCCACGACGGCATCGACGTGCGTCCCTTGCGACGACCGGCCTCGGCAACAGCAGCCGGCGTCGGCGCCTGGTAGTCGGATGCCGGCGGTTCCTCGTCGGACGACGACTCGTCGTATCCCGGCTCCAGCGCGTCGAAGAGCGCAACCGGCGCGGGCGAGCGTGGACCCGACACGACCTCCTCGGCACCCGGGAGCGGCTCACGCTGACCGCGACGACGACGCAGTGCCTCGAGAAGGTCGGCGGTCTCGGCCGAGGTCACCACGGCGGGCTCGCTGGCGCGCTTGATGGCGGCCTCCTGGACGGCGGGTGCGGCCGGGCCAGGGATGTCGGGTGACTCGATGTCGGCGTCGGGAAGGCGGCGCGGACCGAACGCCCCGCTGTCGAAGCGGGAGTCGTCCTTCGCAGCCACGCTGTCGAGGGCGCGCAGCCGGGGGATGAGCCCCTCGGGGAGAGACCCCTGACGCGAGAGCTGGATGGCGTCGGTGTTCAGCGGCGACAGCGTGCTCCGGCGCGGGTCGAACCCCCAGCGGGCGTCGTGGCCGATGTCGTTCGAGGTGAACTCCAGCTTGACGATCCAGCCGGTCGGCTCCTTCCAGCTGGTCCAGCGTTCGCCGACCGCGCCCGCCTCGGCGAGCTTGGCGCGCACCGCCGAGCCGAATGTCGTCTGCCCGTCGCCCTCGAAGTCACCGCCGAGGAGCACGGGAACGGCCAGCGCCTGGCCGACGATGTGCTCGCGCTCGGCGAGCACGGGGCCCTCGAAGCGCACGATGTCCTCCACGCGGGCGCCGAGCAGCTCTGCCACCTCGCGCGCGGACAGACCGGAGCGGATGTGGGCCTGGATCTCGCGGGGGCTCGGACGCGGGGTCTGCACATCGGCCTCGCGCTCGCGGCGCGCCTTGCGCAGCTCCCCGCGCAGCACGTCGTCCACGTCGAGCGTGAATCTCTCGCCGGACTCCGTCGCCAGGATGAGCTTGTCGTCCTCGGTTCCGATGACCTTGAGCTGTTCCATGCGGACGCTCCCTGCTTCTCGTGCCGGCTCTTGGCTGCGCTGGTCCGGCGGACTTCACGGCTTCAGAGCCCGCCTGTCCGCCCCATCGTGTCATAGCGCACCACGAGGGCCGGGAATATCCCGCGCGTGCCGCGAGTTTCACGCGAACGCACGGTCAGGATCGTGCCCGATCGCATTTGCGAAAAGGGAAATGGTCGTGCAAACTATCGCCGCCCGCAAGGGCGAGCGCAACCGCGAATACCCGGAAGTTGAGATCTTCACGCATGGCCACCGATTACGACGCCCCCCGCAAGACCGAGGACGACAGCGAGTCGATCGAGGCGCTCAAGGAGCGCGTTCCCGACAAGCTCTCGGGCTCGGTCGATGTGGAGGACGCCGACAACCCGTCGGGCTTCGAGCTGCCCGGTGCCGACCTGTCGGACCTCGAGCTCGACGTCGTCGTTCTGCCCGCCCAGGAGGACGAGTTCACCTGTTCGAACTGCTTCCTCGTGAAGCACCGCTCGCAGCTCGATCACGAGACCGCCGACGGCCCTATCTGTACTGAGTGCGCCGCGTGATCTGAGCCCGCCGCACCGCGGCGGCCAGTCGGTCCGGCGTCCGCGAGGAGATCACCCACGCGGTCGTCGGATCATCGGCATCCGTCACAGGGAACACGACGACTGGGTCGATCCCGCCCCGGATGAGATGCCACGACCGCGGGTCCAGTCCTGCACCGCGCGCATGGCGCGCGTCCTCCCCGGCATGCGCTTCTCCTGCGCCGAGGAACTCCACGCCGATGTGCGCGCGTCCCGCTCGCAGCTCGCCGTCCCGGACCTCGACGACGGGGGCCGCCAGGATCAGCAGCGCGATCAGCAGGATGCCGACGGCTGCGCCCACGACGAGTGCGACGGTCGTGTCGATCGGCGTGACGACGAGCGCCACCATCGGCGCCGCCATCCCCGCCGCGACCAGGATCCACAGTGACGGGCCGAGCCGCTCGCGATAGCCGTCGACGCGGCCGGTCCGGGCACCGGCGTGGGGCGTTGAGTTCTGCATTACCCTCGTTGGGTGACTGAAACGGTGGACGTCCCCATTATCGCCCCCGACGTTCCGGTGTACGCGCACCCCGGGGACGCCGGAGCCGACCTCGTCGCCGCCGAGGCGGTGCGCCTCGAACCCGGTGAGCGCGCCCTCGTCGGCACCGGCGTGCGGATCGCGCTGCCTGACGGCTGCGTCGCGTTCGTGGTGCCGCGCAGCGGCCTGGCCGCCAAGCACGGGATCACGATCGTGAACGCGCCGGGAACGATCGACGCCGGCTACCGCGGCGAGATCAAGGTGATCCTGCTGAACACCGATGCCACGAACGCGCACGACATCGCCGTGGGCGACCGCATCGCCCAGCTCATCGTGATGCCCGTCCCGCGCGCCGTGTTCATCCCCGTGGAAACCCTCCCCGACAGCGTGCGCGGCGAGGGGGGCTTCGGCTCCACGGGCTATCAGAAGGACGGAGTCCTCGCATGACCGACCCCTCATCCGTCGACGGACCGCGCAAGGTCGCACCCGACGACCGCGCCTCCATCGGCCCGTTCGACGAGTCGGAGGCCAACCCGGTCCGTCCGTACATCGATCTCGGCGGGATCAAGATCCTCCCGCGCGAGGGCCTGAACCTGCGCCTCGAGGTCGAGGAGCAGACCAAGCGCATCGTCGCCGTCGGACTGGACTACGCCGGATCGACCCTTCAGGTGCAGCCGTTCGCCGCGCCGCGTTCAGCGGGCCTGTGGGAAGAGACGCGCGAGCAGATCCGCCAGCAGATCCGCCAGCAGGGCGGCCGCGTCGAGGAGCGGGAAGGACCGCTCGGTCCGGAACTCCTCGCCGAGGTGCCCGTCATCGCCGGCCCCGACGGCACGGCCGGCAAGCGCCTGGCCCGCTTCGTCGGCGTCGACGGACCGCGCTGGTTCCTGCGCGGCGTCATCGGCGGTGCGGCCACGGCCGACGTGGAGGCCGCCGCTGCCGTGGAAGACCTCTTCCGGTCGATCGTGGTCGTCCGCGGCGGCTCGCCGATGCCGCCACGCGACCTCATCCCGCTGAAGATGCCGGCGACGCCGGGCTCGGCGTGAGCGACACCTCACGCCCCGACGACGCGGCGGAGCCCGCCGCGCACGCCCCTGCCGGCGACACGGACGGAACGGATGCTGCACCCTCGGCGTCCGAGATGCTCGGCGCCGCACTGGGCGGCGCTGCGCGCCGCGCGGGTCTCGACCCGGCCGAGGGCAAGAGCACGGGGCATGCCGTGTGGGCCGCGATGGGCGGCTGGCGCGGCATCCTCGAGTCCGTCCTTCCGGGCGTCGTGTTCCTCGTCGCATGGACGGCGACCTACGACCCCGACCCTGATGTCCGCTCCGGCAACCTCCCGCTGAGCCTCGGGCTGTCGGTCGGGCTCGCCGCGGTCTTCACCATCGTTCGCCTCATCCAGCGGCAGTCCGCGAGCGCCGCCATCGGCGGCCTGATCGCGGCCGCGGCGGCCGCAGGGCTGTCCCTGTGGACCGGCAGGGGAGAGGACAGCTTCATCCCCGGCTTCCTCACCAACACGCTCTACGGCACCGCGTTCCTCGTCTCGGCACTCATCGGGTGGCCGCTCATCGGTCTTGCGGTGGGCGTCCTCATGGGCGAGGGCACCGCGTGGCGCGCCGTCAAACGCAAGCGGCGCGTCTTCTTCTGGCTGTCGATCGCCTGGGCGGGGCTGTTCGCACTCCGCCTGATCGTGCAGGTGCCTCTGTACTTCGCCGGCGACGTCACCGCGCTCGGCACCCTGAAGCTGATCATGGGGCTGCCCCTGTTCGCGCCATTGGTCGCGGTCACATGGCTCGCCGTGCGCGCGCTCTATCCGCGCACGGCGAAGTGATACATTTATCTCGACATCAAGATAAATTTCCTCCGGTCCGTTAGGTCGGCCTCACTAGCCGAGGGCTCCGGTGCGGGGGAAGATGGGGTTGCCGGACTCCGGCACGATCCCGCCGCCGACGAAGGAGACAGACGTGTCCACGGTTGACAGCTTCGGTGCGAAGAGCACCCTGACGGTCGGCAGCACCGACTACGAGATCTTCCGCATCGACACGGTCGCGGGCTACGAGAAACTCCCGTTCAGCCTCAAGGTGCTGTTGGAGAACCTTCTGCGCACAGAGGACGGCGCCAACGTCACCAAGGAGCAGATCCAGGCCCTCGGATCGTGGGATGCCGCGGCCGAGCCCGACACGGAGATCCAGTTCACGCCGGCTCGCGTCGTGATGCAGGACTTCACGGGCGTGCCGTGCATCGTGGACCTCGCCACCATGCGCGAGGCCGTGGGCGCCCTCGGAGGAGACCCGACCCGGATCAACCCGCTCTCGCCGGCGGAAATGGTCATCGACCACTCGGTCATCGCCGACCTCTTCGGCACCGAGAACGCGCTCGAGCGCAACGTCGAGATCGAGTACGAGCGCAACGGCGAGCGATACCAGTTCCTCCGCTGGGGCCAGACCGCGTTCAACGACTTCAAGGTGGTCCCCCCGGGCACGGGCATCGTGCACCAGGTGAACATCGAGCACCTCGCCAAGGTCATCTACGACCGCGAGGTCGGAGGCGTCCTGCGCGCCTACCCCGACACCTGTGTCGGCACCGACTCCCACACCACGATGGTCAACGGGCTCGGGGTGCTCGGCTGGGGCGTCGGCGGCATCGAGGCAGAGGCGGCCATGCTCGGCCAGCCCGTGTCGATGCTGATCCCGAAGGTGGTCGGCTTCAAGCTGTCCGGCGCCATCCCCACCGGTGTCACCGCGACCGACGTGGTGCTCACGATCACCGACATGCTGCGCAAGCACGGCGTGGTCGGCAAGTTCGTCGAGTTCTACGGCGAGGGCGTCGCCTCCGTGCCGCTCGCCAACCGCGCCACCATCGGAAACATGAGCCCCGAGTTCGGCTCGACGGCCGCGATGTTCCCGATCGACGACGTGACGATCGACTACCTGCGCCTCACCGGCCGCGACGAGCAGCAGCTCGCCCTCGTCGAGGCTTACGCCAAGGAGCAGACGCTCTGGCACGACGCCTCGCGCGAGCCGGTCTTCAGCGAGTACATGGAGCTCGACCTGTCGACGGTCGTCCCGTCGATCGCCGGGCCGAAGCGTCCGCAGGACCGCATCGTCCTCGCCGAGGCCAAGCGGCAGTTCGAGGTCGACCTCACCAACTACGCCGAGGTCGACCACGACCTCGTCGACCTCGAGGGAGCCGAGTCCTTCCCAGCGTCCGACCCGCCCGGAAACTCCCCGGAGGACGAGCACAGCACCCACCAGCACCACCATCGCAGCCACGCACCGGCGACGGCCTCCAAGCCCACGCAGGTGACGCTCGAGGGCGGCGAGAAGTTCGTGCTGGATCACGGCGCTGTCACGATCGCGGCGATCACCTCGTGCACGAACACGTCGAACCCGTCGGTCATGTTGGCCGCGGGCCTGCTCGCCCGCAACGCGGTCAAGAAGGGCCTCAAGGCCAAGCCGTGGGTCAAGACCACGCTCGCGCCGGGCTCGAAGGTCGTCACGGACTACTACGAGAAGGCCGGCCTCACCCAGGACCTCGAGGACCTCGGCTTCTACACCGTCGGCTACGGCTGCACCACGTGCATCGGCAACTCCGGACCCCTGATCGAAGAGGTGTCGGCGGCGATCAACGAGAACGACCTCGCCGTGACGGCCGTGCTCTCGGGCAACCGCAACTTCGAGGGTCGCATCAACCCCGACGTCAAGATGAACTACCTCGCGAGCCCGCCCCTCGTGATCGCCTACTCGCTCGCCGGATCGATGAACTTCGACTTCGAGACCGACGCGCTGGGCAAGGACCGGGACGGCAACGACGTGTTCCTCCGCGACATCTGGCCCGACTCGGCGGAGGTGCAGCGCACGATCGACTCGTCGATCAACAAAGACATGTTCACGCAGCAGTACGCGAGCGTGTTCGAGGGCGACGAGCGCTGGAAGACCCTCCCGACGCCCACCGGAGACGTGTTCGAGTGGGACGAGGCCTCGACGTATGTGCGCAAGCCCCCCTACTTCGACGGCATGACGATGGAGCTGACCCCGGTCGCCGACATCTCCGGCGCCCGCGTCCTGGCCACACTGCTGGACTCGGTCACCACCGACCACATCAGCCCCGCCGGCAACATCAAGGCCGACAGCCCGGCCGGTCAATACCTGGCCGAGCACGGTGTGGACCGCAAGGACTTCAACTCGTATGGCTCGCGCCGTGGCAACCACGAGGTGATGATCCGCGGCACATTCGCCAACATCCGCCTGAAGAACCAGCTCGTGCGCGAGGTCAACGACGGCGCCGAGGTCGAGGGCGGGCTCACCCGCGACTTCACGCAGGCCGGCGGCCCGCAGTCCTTCATCTATGACGCCAGCCAGAACTACCAGTCGGCCGGCACGCCGCTGGTGATCTTCGGCGGCAAGGAGTACGGCTCCGGCTCGTCGCGCGACTGGGCGGCCAAGGGCACGAGCCTGCTGGGTGTGAAGGCGGTCATCACCGAGAGCTTCGAGCGCATCCACCGCTCGAACCTCATCGGTATGGGCGTCGTTCCGCTGCAGTTCCCGGCCGGCGAGAGCTGGAAGTCGCTGGGTCTCGACGGCACCGAGATCGTCTCGATCTCGGGTCTCGAGCAGCTCAACGAGGGCGTGACGCCGAAGACCGTCAAGGTCACGGCCGAGCCCAGCGAGTTCTCGCCCGAGGGCAAGCAGACCGTCGAGTTCGACGCGGTCGTCCGCATCGACACACCCGGTGAGGCCGACTACTACCGCAACGGCGGCATCCTGCAGTACGTGCTGCGCTCGCTGGTCTGACAGCTGATTCACGGGGGACCGGGTGCTGCGCGGCATCCGGTCCCCCTTCCTGCCCCGGGTAGACTTGCAGAGCCCTTCCCGGGCCGGAAAGGAGCGGGGATGTCGCTGCTGTCGTCCATCACCGGACCCCGCGACCTCGACGCACTGAGCCTCGATCAGCTCGAGCAGCTCGCGGAAGAGATCCGCGGCTTCCTCGTCGAGAACGTCGCACGCACGGGCGGTCACCTGGGCCCCAACCTCGGTGTCGTCGAGCTGACGATCGCGCTCCATCGCGTGTTCGACTCGCCGAACGATCCGATGATCTTCGACACGGGTCACCAGTCCTATGTTCACAAGCTCCTCACGGGGCGTCAGGACTTCACGAAGCTGCGCGCGCGCGAGGGCCTCGCAGGCTATCCGCAGCGCTCCGAGAGCCCGCACGACGTCGTCGAGTCTTCCCACGCCTCGAGCTCGCTGAGCTGGGCGGACGGCGTCTCTCGCGCCCTGACCCGCACCGGCCGCAAGGACCGGCACGTGGTCGCCGTCGTCGGCGACGGCGCGCTCACGGGCGGCATGACGTGGGAGGCGCTCAACAACATCTCCGACGACAACGACCGCAACCTGGTCATCCTCGTCAACGACAACGGGCGCTCGTACGCCCCGACCATCGGCGGCATGGCGCGCTACCTCAACCGCGTCCGCACCGCGGATTCGTACCGCAACCTGCACCGCGGCTCCGACACGCTGTTCCGCAAGCTCGGCCCCGCCGCCCGCGCCGTCTACCGCGGCGTGCGCGGCGGCACGCACGGCTTCCTGTCGCGGTTCACGAACAACGCGGCACTGTATTCGAACCTCGACATCAAATACCTCGGGCCGGTGGATGGGCATGACCTCCCGACGCTCATCGAGACGCTCGAACTCGCCAAGGAGTACGGCGCGCCCGTCATCGTCCACGCGATCACCGAGAAGGGGCGGGGCTACGCACCCGCCGTCGAAGACGAGGCCGACCAGTTCCACGCCGTGGGCAAGATCGACCCGATCACCGGCGAGTCCCTCGGCGCGGCCGCCGGCACCGCCTGGACCGACGTCTTCGCGGACGAGCTCGTGCACGTGGGCGACCGGCGCGACGACGTCATCGCGATGACCGCGGCCATGCTGCGCCCCACAGGTCTGCTGCCCTTCGCGCAGCGGTTCCCCGACCGCGTGTACGACGTGGGCATCGCCGAGCAGCACGCCGTCGCGTCGGCGGCCGGCCTGGCGTTCGGCGGCCTGCACCCGGTCGTCGCGATCTACGCGACGTTCATGAACCGCGCGTTCGACCAGGTGCTGATGGATGTCGCGCTCCATCGCGCGGGAGTCACCTTCGTGCTCGATCGTGCCGGCGTGACCGGCCCCGACGGCCCGAGCCACCACGGCATCTGGGACCTCGCGATGCTCCAGATCGTGCCGCACATCCGCATCGCTGTGCCCCGTGACGAGGTTCGCCTGCGCGAGGAGCTGCGTGAGGCCGTCGCCGTCGACGACGCGCCCACCGTCATCCGCTTCCCGAAGGGCGGCGTGAGCCCCGAGCTTGCAGCCCTGGAGCGGCTCGAAGACGGCGTGGACGTGCTGATGCGCTCCGACGCACAGGACGTGCTGCTGGTCGGCATCGGCCCGATGGCGCACATCGCGGTGGACGTCGCCGAGCGCCTGCGCGCGCAGGGCATCGGCGCCACCGTCGTCGACCCGCGGTGGGTCGTCCCGGTACAGCCTTCGATCGTCGAGCTCGCAGCATCCCACCGTCTCGTGATCACGATCGAGGACGGCATCCGTGTCGGCGGCATCGGCACCCGCGTGCGCCAGGTGCTCCGTGAGGCGGGCGTCGACACCGCGGTCGACGAGCTCGGCGTGCCGGACGAGTTCATCGACCACGCGAGCCGCGAGCAGATCCTCGAGGACGCGGGCCTCACACCGGCGAGGATCGCACAGGACGTCGTCGCGCAGGTGCTCGGCACCCGCATCCCGGTCGCCCGCGGCGCCGAGACCCGCGAGATCCCCGTGATCCCGACGTTGTCGCGCGAGGAGCGCCACTAGAGTCGCGCGGCGCAGCCGCGTCGAACGGGGCGCATCCTCCGCGGAGGATGCGCCCCTTCGATCTTCCCGGCGTCAGCCTGCGATGCCCGTGATCACCGGATGGTGGAAGGTGTCGTCGAAGACGCGCTCGGAGGCGCCCTCTCGATCGAGATACGGCGATGCGCCGCCGTCGATGAACGGCCAGCCCGCGCCGAGGATGAGGCAGAGGTCGATGTCCTCGACCTCGGGGACCACGCCCTCGTCGAGCATGATCTTGATCTCCTGTGCGAGCCCGTCCTGCACGCGGCGCAGGATCTCGTCGGCGGAGGCCGGTGACGAGCCCACCGCAGGCTTGAGCACCTTCTCCGCCGCCTTGGTCCAGCCGGTCACGCGGCCGCCCTTGTCCTTCTCGACGACTTCGGGCAGCTCCGCGAGCGCGTGGAAGTTCTCGTTCGCATAGAACCGCTCGGGAAAGGCGCGCACCATCGTGTCCTGCACGTGTGCGGCGACCTTCCAGCCGACCAGGTCGATGAGCTGGAACGGCCCCATCGGCAGGCCGAGCGGTGCGAACGCCTTCTCGACGTCGCCGACCGGGGTGCCCTCGTACACGGCACGCGCAGCCTCGCCCATGACCTTCGCCAGCAGGCGGTTGACGACGAAGCCGGGCGCGTCGGCGGTGAGCACCGCGTTCTTGCCCAGGTTCTTCGCGACCACGAATGCCGTCGAGAGTGCGCTCTCCGAGGTCTGCGGCGTCTTCACGATCTCGATGAGCGGCATGACCGCGACCGGGTTGAAGAAGTGGAAGCCCACGAGCCGCTCGGGGTGGACGAGCTTCGCACCGATCTCCTCGACCGACAGCGACGAGGTGTTGGTGGCGAGGATCGCGTCCTCCGCGATGATCTTCTCGATCTCTCCGAACACCTGCTGCTTCACACCGACCTCTTCGAAGACGGCCTCGATGACGAAGTCGCAGTCCGCGTAGAGGCTCTTGTCGGTCGTGCCCGTGACGAGTGCGCGCAGCTTGTTGGCGGAGTCGCCGTCGAGCCGGCCCTTCGCCTCGAGCTTGCCGATCTCGTCGTGGATGTACGCCACGCCCTTGTCGACGCGCGCCTGGTCGAGGTCGGTGATGAGCACCGGCACCTGCAGCTTGCGCACGAACAGCAGCGCGAACTGACTGGCCATGAGGCCGGCGCCGATGATGCCGACCTTGGTGACCTTCTTCGCGAGCTCCTTGTCGGGAGCGCCGACCGGACGCTTAGCCCGCTTCTGCACCAGATCGAAGGCGTACATGGATGCGGCGAACTGGTCGCCCGTGATGAGCTCGGCGAGGGCCTCGTCCTCACGTGCGAAGCCTTCCGCCTTCGAGCCGTTGCGCGCTTTGTCGAGGAGGTCGAGAGCCACGTACGGGGACTTGGGCACGGTGCCGATCTTGGACTCGAGCATGCCGCGCGCCATCTTGATCGCGATCGGCCACTTGGTGAGGCGCTCGATCTTGCCCGGCACGTTCTTCCGGTCGACCTTGATCTTCCCGCCGAGCACGCCGTCGGCCCACGCCAGCGAGTCCTCGAGGTAGTTCGCAGCGGGGAAGATCGCGTCCACGATTCCGTAGTCGAACGCCTGCTGCGGCTTGAGCATGCGGTTCTGCTTCAGCGGGTTCGAGATCACGACCTCGAGCGCGTTCTCGATGCCGATGAGGTTCGGCAGCAAGTATGCGCCGCCCCAGCCGGGGATGATGCCGAGGAACACCTCGGGAAGCGCGATCGCCGCGGCCGAGGCATCCACCGTCCGATACGTGGAGTTGAGTGCGATCTCGAGGCCACCGCCGAGCGCCAGCCCGTTCACGAACGCGAACGCGGGCACGCCCAGCTCGGAGAGCTTGCCGAACACCTTGTGGCCGAGCTGGGCAACCCTGCGGGCGTCGTCCTTCGAGCCGACCTTGCTGATGTCACTGAGGTCGGCGCCGGCGGCGAGGATGTACTGCTTGCCTGTGATGCCGACCGCCTGGATCTCGCCGGCGGCCGCCCGTGCCTTCAGCGCGTCGAGCGTCTCGCCGAGCTGGAACATCGTGGCGGGGCCGAGCGTGTTCGGGCGGGTGTGGTCTCGGCCGTTGTCGAGGGTGACCAGTGCCAGCACCTTGCCGGAGGGCAGACGGATGTCGCGCACCCGCGACTGCGTGACCACCTCGCCGTCGGTCATGGCGACGATGGGGGAGAAGTCGATGTGTTCGTACTGTTCGGAGACGGTGTTCGTCATCGTCGTGTCACTCACTTCCGCTTCTTGCCGTCGAAGAACGGGTTCTCCCAGATGACGGAGCCGCCCTGGCCGAGACCGACGCACATGGCGGTGAGTCCGTAGCGCACGTCGCGGCGCTCGGCGAACTGGGCCGCGAGCTGGATCATCAGGCGCACGCCGGACGCGGCGAGCGGGTGGCCGACCGCGATGGCGCCGCCCCATTGGTTGACTCGGGGGTCGTCGTCGGCGATGCCGAAGTGGTCGAGCAGCGAGATCACCTGGATGGCGAACGCCTCGTTCAGCTCGAACAGGCCGATGTCGTCGACGCTCAGGCCCGCCTTCTTGAGCGCCTTCTCGGTCGACGGGATCGGGCCGATGCCCATGATCTCGGGCTGCACGCCCGCGAAGGCGAACGAGACGAGCTTCATCTTCGGCTTCAAGCCCAGCTCCTTGACGGCGCCCCCGCCGGCGAGCAGCGACATCGTCGCGCCGTCGGTGAGAGGCGAAGACGTGCCGGCGGTCACCCGACCGTGCGGGCGGAACGGCGTCTTGAGACCGGCGAGGTCTTCCATCGTGGTCTGCGGGCGGCGGCCCTCGTCTTCGGTCGCGAGGCCCCACGAGCCGTCGGCGTCCTTGGTGGCGACCGAGACGAGGTCGGGCTGGATCTTGCCGGCGTCGTACGCCGCCTGCGCCTTGTGCTGGCTGAGCATGCCGTAGCGGTCCGAGCGCTCCTTGGTGAGGTGCGGGAACCGGTCGAAGATGCGCTCTGCGGTCACCCCCATGTTGAGCGCGCCGGGGTCGACCATCTTCTCCGCGACGAAACGCGGGTTCGGGTCGGCGTTGCCGCCGATGGGATGGTGGCCCATGTGCTCGACGCCGCCCGCCAGGGCGACGTCGTACATTCCCACGCCGATCGAGCCCGCCATCGTGGTGACGCTCGTCATCGCGCCCGCGCACATGCGGTCGATCGCGAAGCCTGGAACCGTCTGGGGGAGCCCGGCGAGGATCGCGACGCTGCGGCCGAGGGTCAGCCCCTGGTCACCGGTCTGGCTGGTCGCGGCGATGGCGACATCGTCGACGCGGTCCTTGGGAACGCCGGGATTGCGCTCCATGAGCCCGATCGTCGCCTTGACGGCGAGGTCGTCCGCGCGGGTGTTCCAATACATGCCTTTCTCGCCGGCGCGCCCGAACGGGGTGCGCATTCCATCGACGAAGAAGACGTCCGAAATCTCGGCCACTCTGCCTCCAAAAGTAGGGATGTCGCCAGCCTAGGAGGGCGCGTGGAGCGGTCGGAATCGGGTGGGGGAAACCTACGAAGCGGTTTCCGACGCCTGCGACGCGACTTGCACGGATCCCACAAAGGCATCGGCGATCACCTGTGAGGTCTGCGCAATCTGCCACGCTCGCGCACCCAGCGCCGACAGGGCTTCGCCGACGGATGCCGCGTTCAGCGGCTGTGGCGGAGCCCAGGCGACGCGTCGCAGCAGCTCGGGAGTGAGGAGGTTCTCTGTGGGCATGTGGAGTTCCTGGGCACGCTGCTCCACGAGAGGGCGTGCCGCCTTCAGACGAGCATCGGCCTCCGGGTTGCGATCGGCCCACGCCCGCGGGGGTGGCAGCGTGTCTCCGCCGGTCGCACGTTCCAGAGGGAGCTGCGTGACGGCGCGTCCGGCCTCGATCGCCGCCCACCAGCGGTCCAGCTGCGACCGGCTCGCGCGGCCGGTGAAGTCCTTGACCGCGGCGAGCGCGCTCTTCGACTTGGGGTCGGCGAGGACGGCGGCGACCAGGGCGCGGTCGGGGACGAGCCGCCCGGGCGCGACATCCTCCTCCCTCGCGTACTCTTCACGGGCCGTCCACAGTTCGCGGGCGACGGCGAGCGCCTTGCGACCGCGCACCGTGTGCAGGCCCGACAGGCGGCGCCACGGCTCCTCACGCGGAGGCTTGGGCTCGCGCTCGAGCACGGCGCGGAACTCCTCCGCGGCGAACTCGGTCTTGCCCTGCTCCACGAGTTCCGCGACCAGCTTGTCGCGCACATCGACGAGGTGTTCGACGTCGAGTGCCGCGTATTCGAGCCACGACTGGGGGAGGGGACGCGTCGACCAATCCGACGCCGAATGCGCCTTCGCGAGCGTGATGCCCAGCGTGTCCTCGACGACGGCGGCGAGACCGACTCGCTCGTGACCGAGAAGGCGGGCGGCGAGCTCGGTGTCGAAGATGGAGGCGGGCTCCAGACCGATCTCGCGCAGCGACGGCAGGTCCTGACTCGCGGCGTGCAGCACCCATTCCTCGGCGCCGATCGCATCCTCGAGCGCGCGGAAGTCCCCGATCGGTGGGGGATCGAAGAGGAACACGCCCGCACCGCGCCGGTACACCTGCACCAGGTAGGCCCGCTGCGAGTAGCGGAACCCCGAGGCGCGCTCGACGTCGACGGCGACGGGGCCCTCCCCATCTGCCAGGCGCCGTGCAGCCTCTCCGACGCGCGCGACCTCGTCGATCACGTCGTATTCAGCCACGTGGCGACCTGTGCGAACCGAGCATCGCGATCCCTTCCGAGCCGGGCGGAAGCCCTGCCAGCATGCAAACCAACTCCGCCCATGCTTCCACGTGCGCAGCGATCGCGCCTTCCGGGGTCCAGGACGCGCGCAGTTCTATCTGTGCCCCGTCGCCCTCCGCGGCCAGCGCGCCGAATCCCTTGGAGAGTGTCTTCGTCGCCGTGCCGGATGCCGAGTGGTAGGTGGCGCGTCGTGACTCGAGCGCATCGGTGAGCCAGGTCCACGCGACGTCCGCGAGCAGCGGATCCACCCCGATCTCGGGCTCGAGCGGCGCCTGCGCGAAGCATACGATCCGCCACGGACCGTTCCAGGGCGCGGGCTGCTCCGGATCGTGCAGGAGCACCAGCCGCCCCGTGCCGTAGGGCGAGTCCGCGGAGTCGGGCTCGGGGCGCACGTCGCCCGCGATCGCGAACGCGTTCGGCGCGAGACCCTGCGGCGCGGCGATCTCGCGGACTGCGAGGTCGCCGCGGAAGGAGATCGTACGCACCGCCTCGGCGGCCTGCTCGAAAGAGCCCGGTGCCGCCGGGGGACGCTGCTCAGTCACGCGGACAGACTAGGCTGATGCCTCGATGGTCGCCTCCAGGCGCGCCGCATGGGACGGCGCACGCAGTTATCCGGGAGGGCCGAAAGCTCTCGGTCCTCGCCGCAGGCGCGGGACGCGCGCCCTCGTCGCCGGTGTGAAGGCCGCGCTCACGGTGCTGAGCGTGGCGCTGGCCGCTGTGCTCGGCGCCCTTGCGGCGGGTTCGGTGGTGATGGCCCGAAAAGTCGTCACTCCGGCGCGCCGGCAGGCCGATACACGCATCCTCGCGCTCGACACCGCCGCGCAGACGATCACCCTGTCGCGCACGGCCGACACGGAGCTCCCGGGACGCTACGGCCTGTTCACCTCCGGCACGTCCGACTACATCAAGCTCGGCTCGGTGCTGTCGGAGGACGCATCGAGCGTCAAGCGCAAGCTCCTCACGCACATCCCGGCGGACGCGAGCCTCGCCCCCGAGGCGGCCTTCAGCGGCTGGTACTACGACCACCCCGAGCAGTTGCACCTGCCGTTCACCCCCGAGCTCATCGGCTCCACCGTCGGCCCGTGCCCTGCGTGGCAGTTCCCGGCCGGCGACGGTGACACCTGGGTCGTCCAGGTGCACGGGCGCGGCACGACGCGGGCCGAGTGCTTGCGGGCGGTGCCCGTGTTCCATTCGCTCGGCATCACGTCGCTCGTCGTGTCGTACCGCAACGACGGCGAGGCGCCGCGCAGCCGCAACGGCACGTACGCGCTCGGGGCCACCGAGTGGCGCGACATCGATGCTGCCGTCGGATTCGCACGGCGACGCGGCGCCCGCCGGATCATCGTCATGGGCTGGTCCATGGGCGGCGCGATCGCGCTGCAGCTCGCGCTCAACTCTGCGCACGGTGATGCCATCGCCGGACTCATCCTCGAGTCCCCGGTCGTCGACTGGCGGGTCGTGCTCAATTACCAGGCCCGCGCGGAGCGCGTTCCGGGCGCGGTCAGCCGTCTCGCGATCGAGGCGCTGCAGACCGAGTGGGCCTCCCCGCTGACCCGCACCGGAGCCGCCATCCGTCTCGACCAGCTCGACGTCGTCTCGCGGGCCGGGGAGCTGCGGCATCCGATCCTCATCCTCCACAGCGACGACGACGGATTCGTGCCGTCAGACGCGTCTCACGACCTCGTCGCCGCCCGTCCCGATCTCGTCGAGATGCAGGTGTTCGAGGTCGCGCGCCACACCAAGCTGTGGAACTACGACCAGGAGCGCTGGACCGCCAGCATCGGCGGGTGGCTCGCCGCTCACGGGATCGTCGCGGACTGACGACCCCCGGCGGGCATCAGTCCGCCGACTTGGCGCGCACCTGACGCTGGGCACGCAGAAGCATCCCGGTCATTCCGGAGATTCGCAGGGGTGACACCACTCGCGTGAGACCCAGCGTCTGCGGGAAGTCGCCCGGCACCGCCAGCACCTCCGCGGTCGTGAGGCCGGTGAGGCCATGCGCCAAGATGCTCGCGAATCCGCGGGTCGTCGGAGCCTCGGGCGGAGCGGTCGCGTGCATCGCGACGGCGCCGTCGGCGTCCACGTCCACGACGATGAACACCGGCGATTGGCACTCCACTACGCGCTCGTACAGCTCCGGGTGCCCCTCGTACTCCACGGGCATCGACGGCAGCTCGTACGAGTACTCCAGGAGCAGCTGGAGTCGATCGGGCTCAGGCAGCTCGAGGAACTCGTCGCGGATCTCGGCGAGGCGGTCAGGCAGGGCGGCTTCGGTCATCTCCGCCATTTTCCCACGGGACGGATGCTGCGGCTCAGCGCCGAGGCGCGTCTCCCGGCTCGGCACCCGCAACGATCGGCACACGCACCGCGCTGCCCCACTCGGTCCACGACCCGTCGTAGTTGCGGACGTCCTCGAAGCCGAGGAGGTGCTTGAGGACGAACCACGTGTGGCTGGACCGCTCGCCGATGCGGCAGTAGGCGACGATCGCGTCGCCGTCCTGGAGCCTGACCTCGCCGCGGTAGATGGCGTCCAGCTCCGCGCGAGGCCGGAAGCCGCCGTCCTCGGCGACGGCGCGCGCCCAGGGCACGTTCCGCGCCGCCGGGATGTGCCCCGCGCGCAGGGCTCCTTCCTCGGGGTACGCCGGCGCCGACGTTCGCGATCCGTCGTATTCCTCGGGGGAGCGCACGTCGATGAGCGGCCCACGGCCCAGGTGGGCGAGCACGTCGTCCTTGTAGGCGCGCAGGACGGAGTCGTCGCGCTCCACGACCGGGTATTCGGTGGGGACCGGGTTCGGGGCCTCCGTCGTGATCGGTCGTCCCTCGGCGATCCACCTGTCTCGTCCGCCGTCGAGGAGGCGGACGTCCTCGTGCCCGAACAGGGAGAACACCCACAGCGCATACGCGGCCCACCAGTTGTTCTTGTCTCCGTAGATCACGACGGTGTCGTCGCGGGAGATTCCCTTCCTGCTGAGCAGCGAGGCGAAGCCCTGACCGTCGACGTAGTCGCGCACGACCGGATCGTTGAGCTCGGTGTGCCAGTCGACCTTCACGGCGCCCGGGATGTGGCCCGTCTCGTACAGCAGGACGTCCTCATCGGACTCGACGACGACGAGGCCCTCGCGGTCCAGGTTCGCCTCGAGCCAGTCGCCCGTCACGAGTCGCCCCGGCTCGGAGTACTCGGCGAACTTCTCGGACGAGGTGTCGGTCTCGACGGTCATGGCGTCTCCTGGATTCGGGTGCGAGGTTCGAGCGGCCGTCATCCGCCATCGAGCGAGGGCGGGCGCGCACGGCTGACGGTTAGGGTTGAACCGTCGACTCCGACCCTAGATTCCCGCGCGGGGCGCCACACCGCCTCCGTAAGACACCGACACAGGATCCGTATGACCGTCTCCGCCACCCGAACCGGCGTCGTCCACCTCGCGGAGCGCGCCCCGCAGCTCGCCGGCGCCGAGATGGTCGCCGCTCTGGTCCCGCCGCCCCAGTTCGCCGACGCGACGTTCGACACGTACCGCGCCGACCCGGCCTATCCATCCCAGCAGGAGGCGAAGGACCTGCTCCAGGCGTTCTCGGGGGCTGCCGCGCCGGCCAAGGGCGGCCTGTTCCGCCGCGCGAAGCGCCCTGAACTCAAGCCCGGCGTCTACCTCGACGGCGGGTTCGGCGTCGGCAAGACCCACCTCCTCGCCTCCGTGTACCACGCGATGCCGGCGCGTCGGAAGTACTTCGGATCCTTCATCGAGTACACCGCCCTCGTGGGTGCGCTCGGCTACCAGAACACCGTCGAGCTCTTCCGCGGCGCGGATCTGCTCTGCATCGACGAGTTCGAACTCGACGATCCCGGCGACACCATGGTCATGACGCGGCTGCTGGGCGAGCTCGTCACCTCGGGAACACGGCTGGCCGCGACATCCAACACGCCTCCCAACGCCCTCGGCGAGGGGCGCTTCGCCGCGCAGGACTTCCTCCGCGAGATCCACGCGATGGCCTCGAGCTTCCAGACCATCCGCATCGACGGCACGGACTTCCGCCACCGCGCGGTCGACGGGCATGCCGTCGTGCTCGACCCGCCCCACTACGAAGCGGCGATCGCGACCGCTGCCGCCACGGCGCTCGCATCCGACGACACGTTCGACGCGCTCGTCGCGCACCTCGCGCACGTCCACCCCTCGCGCTACATCCGCCTCATCGAAGGGCTGGCAGTCGTCGGTCTGAGGGACGTGACCCCTTTCACCGACCAGTCGGCTGCGCTGCGGTTCGTCGCGTTCATCGACCGCGTCTACGACGCGCAGCTGCCGATCCGCGCCACCGGCACGTCGCTCGACCTCGTCTTCCCCGAGGAGATGCTCGCGGGCGGCTACCGCAAGAAGTACCTGCGCGCGATCTCGCGGCTGGTCGCCTCGACACTCGCCTGAACGGCCGGTTCGAGCGAAACGCACGGCCCGTGCTCGGCGCGCCGAAACACGATGTTTACGTACGCACCCCTTCCGTAACGAAGGGGAAACACGGGTCGTCCCGCTCCGGAAACGGAGCGTCGACACACTGAGGGAACCCGACGCTATACCTGCGTCCCTGCAGAGAGGTTCTCTTCGAGATGGATCAAGGCAACACCGCATTCATCCTGATAGCGGCAGCACTCGTCCTGTTGATGACGCCAGGACTTGCGTTCTTCTACGGCGGTCTGGTCAAGGCCAAGAGCGTCATCAGCATGATGATGCTGAGCTTCGGCGCCATGGGCCTCATCGGCGTGCTCTGGGTGCTCTACGGCTACGCGATCGCCTTCCCCGGCTCTGACGGCCTCGTGCCGCCGTGGTCGATCGACTGGTCGGCACTGGGCCTCCAGAGCCTGCTCGAGACCCCCGAGGGCGCCGCGTACCCGCCGCTCGCCTTCGTCGCCTTCCAGGCCACCTTCGCCATCATCACCGTCGCGCTCGTCTCGGGGGCGATCGCCGACCGGGCCAAGTTCGGCTCGTGGATGGTCTTCGCCGCCATCTGGGCGACGATCGTCTACTTCCCGGTCGCCAGCTGGGTGTTCAACTTCGGCCTCGCCGAGGACGGCAGCTTCGCCTACGGCGGCTGGATCACCTACGGCATGCAGGAGTGGTTCGGCGTCGGCGCGATCGACTTCGCAGGCGGCACCGCGGTGCACATCAACGCCGGTGCGGCGGCTCTCGCGCTCGCGCTCGTCCTCGGCAAGCGCGTCGGCTTCCAGAAGGGCGTCCACGTCCCGCACAACCCGCCGTTCGTGCTCCTCGGCGCCGGTCTGCTGTGGTTCGGCTGGTTCGGCTTCAACGCCGGTTCCGAGCTGGCCGCGGACGGCACCGCCGCGCTGGCGTTCGTCAACACGATCGCCGCTCCCGCGGCGGCGCTCCTCGCGTGGCTGATCGTCGAGAAGATCAAGGACGGCAAGCCCACGTCGGTCGGCGCCGCCTCTGGCGCGGTCGCGGGCCTCGTCGCGATCACCCCGGCGTGCGCCTCCCTGGACCCTGTCTGGGCGATCGTCCTCGGCCTGCTCGCCGGCGCCGTCTGCGCCCTGGCGATCGAGCTCAAGTACAAGTGGGGCTTCGACGACTCGCTCGACGTGGTCGGCATCCACTTGGTCGGCGGTCTCCTGGGAACCCTGTACCTCGGCTTCTTCGCCAAGAGCACCGGCCTTTTCTGGACCGGCAACGGCACCCAGCTGCTGGTGCAGGCGATCGCCGCCTTCGCCGTTCTGATCTACTCGTTCGTGCTGGCCTACGTCATCGGCTTCGCGATCGAGAAGACGGTCGGCTTCCGCGTCAAGAACGAGGACGAGGTCGCCGGCATCGACACCGTCGTGCACGGCGAGGAGGGCTACGTGCTCGAGGGCGCTCGCGGCTGACCCATCCGGCATCCGCTCCGAAGGGGCGTCGCGGTTCTCCCCCCACCGCGGCGCCCCTTCGGCGTGTGCGCGCCGCAGGCCGGCGCTCGTAGGATGACGACGTGACACAGCGAAGCGGGCTGCGCGGCATCGTGACCCGTATCCTCCGGCCCCACCTCGCGACAGGGTCCTCCACCACTGCACGCGCGTCCGAGGACGGCCGCAGCGGCCCGACGGCGACCGTGGAGGTGGCACCGCCCGGCAGGGGAGCGCTGCGGATCACGTACGTCCCGGACCACGACGGCGCCCCGGACGCGGGCGAGATCATCTGGACGTGGGTGCCGTACGCCGAGAACGACGGCCGCGGCAAGGACCGCCCGCTTCTCGTGATCGCGAGGCAGAGCGCAGATCGCGTATACGCCGTCCGTCTCACCAGTAAGCCGCACGACGGCGACCGGGATTTCCTCGCCCTCGGCACGGGGGACTGGGACCCGCAGGGTCGCCCGTCGTGGCTCGATGTCGAGCAGCTCTACAGCGTGCATCGCGACGGCATGCGGCGCGAGGCCTCCGCCCTCGACCCGAACCGATTCGTCCTCGTCGCCGACGCCCTACACCGTCGCTACGGCTGGGCCGTCGACAACTGACGCGAGAAGGCCCGATCATCTTCGTGACCGGGCCTTCTCTGGTGGTGGGCGATACCAGACTCGAACTGATGACCTCTTCCGTGTGAAGGAAGCGCGCTACCAACTGCGCCAATCGCCCGTTCCCCGAGGGGGACGACTAACAACCTTACCGGATGCAGCAGGGTGCCTCGAACCACATCGGCGAGACACGCGCGGGGTGCACTCGGTTTTGCAGGACGCCCGGGATCGGTTAGAGTCTTTCAAGTGCCCGGGTGAACAACCCGGGAACGAAATGCGGATGTAGCGCAGTTGGTAGCGCATCACCTTGCCAAGGTGAGGGTCGCGAGTTCGAGTCTCGTCATCCGCTCGAGTGCAGGGATCCCCGTCAGGAGGTCACGGCACGTGGGGTCAAACCACACGCGGTGGCGTGGCCGAGCGGCTAGGCACCGGCCTGCAAAGCCGTTTACACGGGTTCGAATCCCGTCGCCACCTCCACTCGAACTGAATAGCCCTTTCACGGGCGCGATTGGCGCAGCGGTAGCGCGCTTCCCTGACACGGAAGAGGTCACTGGTTCGATCCCAGTATCGCGCACCACCTGAAGCCCCCGCCCCGGCGGGGGCTTTCGCATTGCCCCGTACACATCAGCGGACGTGCTCCGAGGGATACACCTCTCTGATCCGCTCCTGGAAGAACCTGCCGGCACTGTCGGCCTCGCGGAGCGCCCGGTGCACCGAGGGCGGAACCGCGAAGTAGCGGTACACATCGCCGGACGTGAACTCGAGTTCGAGCACGGCCGTGTCGGCGTCATACCCGGCCGACACGATCGCCGCGGAATCGAGACGGTGTCGTCGCACGCCTTCAGGCTACGCCGGGGGCCCCGGCCGGCACTGCCGACACTGCGTCAGGCGTTCAACTCGGCGATGACCCTCGGGTACACGTCGATGTGGGCACGCGCGCCGAGGAAGACGTCGGCGTGGCCATACCCACGGAGCACGGTGAGCGAGTGTCGCCCTGGCTGGTGCCGTTCGAGGTACGCGTGGGTCTTCCTCTGGCTCTCGGGCAGGAACGCCCTGTTCTCAGCACCCGCGAACAAGGCGAACCTCGCCTGCGTCTGCGGCACCCCGGTCGCGAATCCCGACGGGAGTCCGCCCTTCGCGCGGATGGACACGAGCTGACCCGCCCGATCGGAGGCGGCGAGCTGCGCGTAGAAGCTCATCGGCACGCGGCCGAACTCCGTCGCCACCCAGTCGTGGGTCGCAGCATCCAGATTCGCGTGCCGCCACAGCGCGGGATGCCCGGATCCGAGCGCGAAGCTCGCCATGTTGCAGCTCGCGTTGCCGCACTCGGCGTGCCACATCCGCACCGCGTTTCGTGTCACGCGGGCAAGCGCGCGCTCGGGGCCGTCGCGCCAGGGGACATCGACGTAGGACTGCGTGCGCTGCATGAGCGGCCGCAGCGTGTGAAGCTTCACGCGCGCGAACGGCGGCATGACCGGATGCAACGACACGCCGTTCGATACGATCACGTCGACCTCGGGCACGAGGCCGCTCACCGCCGCCATGCTGAGGGCCGTCGATCCCTGACAGTGCGCCACGGTCCTGAGGGACGCGGCGCCGGTCTGTGCGATCACGTAGCGGACGGCCGCGGGGACGTCGTGGAGCGCGACGTCGTCGAGCGTCCACGGGCGCGGGTCGAGATCGGTCGAACCGCGCCAGTTGAGCATCCACACGTCCCAGCCGTCGTCGAGGAGCACGTCGACGAGCGTGCGGGCGACGGGTGGTCGGAACGACTCCGCACGCATCGCCACGCCGTGCAGCAGGAGGACCGGTCCCTTCGTGGGTTCGGAGTCGGTGCGCACGCGGATGAGCGTCATCGTGACGCCGTCGCCGGCGTCGATGAAGTGGACCTCGTCCTGATGCCGGAAGCGCGCCGTCGCCCTCACGATCGGTCCTCCGGAATGGGCGCCGACGACACCGCGGCCGGAACGGCACCGGGTGCGGGCGGTCCCGGGCGCAGGTAGACGTCTTTCATCGATCCGGCGAAGAACGCTCCGAACCGTGCGATGGAACCCAGCGACCCGGATCCCGACCCGCGGAAGGTCGTCAGCTGGCGGGCGAAATCGAGGGGGAGGATCCGCAGGATGCCCGCGCCGATCACGTCGGCGGGGGCATCCTGCCCGCCGTTCTCACCCGGCGGGACGTGCCCGCGCATCAGGGAGATGTAGAGCGTGGAGGTATCGGTCCACATGTCGAACCCGCGGTCGTTGCGCACGGTCTTGAAGCCGTACATCGTCAGCGGCTGTCCGGACATGTCGCTGAACCACAGTCGGTAGCGCATCTCGCGGGTGAGGGTGGTGTCCGCCGCCACGAAGAGGTTGGCCCAGCCGCGCTGCACCGGCAGCGTGCCGCCCAGCAGATCGCAGTCGACATACCCCTCGGCGACCGCGGTGTGATCCTCGCCGGCGGCGAACCGCTCGACGTCGGGTGCGGTGATCGTGAGTTGGAACATGAAGCGCTGCGCGAGCAGGCGCCCGAGCTCCCAGCCGGCGAGAGGATCCGTTTCCCCCAGGGCGAGATGGCCTTTCATCTTCTCGGTGAACTCCATGCCGCGGCCGGCGATCGGGTCGACCGGGGCATCGACGACGACCGGTGCCTCGGCGACCGCCACCGTCACGGGGTCGCTCGCACCCCGCCGTGGCGGCTTCGGCCGCTCGAGCAGGTGCTCGACGGCGCGATCCGCCATCGCCGCGATCGTGAGCGACGGGTTGGGTCCCACCGGCCCGGGCACTGCCGAGCCGTCCACCACGAAGAGTCCGGGGTGCCCGAACGACTCGCCCCAGCTGTCGACCACACCCTCCTGGGGAGCACGGCCCATCGGCGTTCCCCCCAGCGGATGGACAGTCACCACGCGCTTGGTCCACCACAGCGGGTTGTCGCGGAATCGTCCGCCGAGCGCCTCGGTGATGCCTTGCATCGTCGTGCGCATCGCGTCGAAGTACGCCTTGCTGGTCGCCGTCGTCCACTCCACCTCGAGCTCACCGTCGACGAGCGTGATCCGTCCGTCGGGAGTGTCGCGACCCATGCCGAGCAGAGGGAGCGAGCTCGACGTCAGCCGCCCCTGGCCGACGAGCTTCGCGACCTCGGCGGAGATCGTGGACTCGTTCCGGTTCGTCAGCCGGTGCGCGAGGATCTGCGAGACGACGCTCGCCGTGCGGCGCATCGAGGCGGTCACCTGCGCGGTCTCGACGAGCCAGCTCGTGAACTCGGGGAACCCGGCCTCCTGCACGTAGTAGCCGCGCCCCTGCCCTTCCTCGTCGAGCCCGTCGGGCTTGCGGATCGCGGTGGTGATGACGGGGCCGTACGCGGGGTCGATCACCCGCGTGTGACCCGCCTCGCTGGTCGACTGGGCACCGAAGCAGAAGGTCAGCAGGTCGCCGTTGCCGCTGAAGCGGGTGCCCAGTGCCCGTCCGATCGCAGGGAGTGCCACCCGGTTGCGCAGCAGCAGCGCGGTGGTGCCGAACGTGCCCGCACCCAGGAACAGATGATCGCAGGTGATCCGCACGTGCGTGCGCTCATGGCGACCGCTCGCGTCGCGTTCGCCGTAGCGCACGTAGCGCACCTCATAGCCGCCGCCGTCGAGGGGGGCGACGCCGTAGACCTCGCACTCGGTGCGCAGGTCGGCCCCGTGCGCCGCGGCGGCGGAGAGGTAGTTGTGGTCGAGCGTGTTCTTCGCACCCTCGTTGCAGCCGATGTCGCACTCGCCGCACAGGCGGCACGTCAGCCGGGTCGCGTTGTGGATGTTGCCGTATGGCGGCAGGTCGATGAGCTGCTTCTGCATCGGCTCGGCTCCGGGACGCGCGGAGAACGACACCGCGAGCGGCGGAGAGAAGGCCTGGAGCCCGAGCGTCTCGGCGGCATCCCTCAGTGCGCGCGCCTTGGGGAGGTCGGGGTACGGGTTCGGCACCGGCGTCATCATCGCCTCGACGGCGTCGTAGTGGCGGTCGAGGTCGTTGCGGCCGATCGGCCAGTGCTCGTACCCTCCGCCCGGCAGGGGCGAATCGTGCACGAACCAGCGCTCGTCCTTGCGAAGCAGCACGTTGGCGTAGATGAGCGAGCCGCCGCCGAGACCGGCGGAGACGATGCCCTCGAGCTTTCGGAAGGAGCGCACGTCGAAGAGCCCGAGCAGTTCGTCCTTCGGCTCCCAGAACGCCCTGCTCATCTCGTACGGATTGCGCGCGAAGCTGCCCGGCGGGTACGCCCGCCCCCGCTCGAGCAGCACGACGGAGCGGCCTGCCTCGGCGAGGCGGTAGGCGCTGACGGATGCTCCGAACCCGGAGCCGACGACGACGGCATCGACGTGCTCGGCCGCGGGCATCTCAGGCCACCTCTCTGCAGGATGTGCCCCGCTCTGCGTCGTTCTCGTCTTGCGTACGGATCATCGACTCCCTCTCTGCGGGCTCGGCGACACACTTGGTGGAGACGGTCGTACACCGGAGGAGTCCATCGCGCCGCAGAAGATACGTCGTCCCGGATCGCCCCCTCGGCACTCAAACTAGTGACCCCGGCGGCGGCGCCGCAACGGATGCCGCAGCCGCCGATCGCGCGGCGGGAAAGGTCATTCCGAAGATCCGCACGTCGGATGTACGAAGGATGGCCCGCGCATGCTCTCCTTCACTATGATTCGGGCAGATCCGCGGACCTGCCCTCCCGCGTTACCGTCGGCAATGAGGAGACCCAAGGTGCTCAGACGCTTCTACGCACGGATCAACCGCACGAGACCGTGGTACCGGCTCCCGTTCCTGCTGGGTCTGTTCAACCTCATTGCGCTGCGCGAGGAGCTCCGGGAGGACAACCTCGTCGACACACGCACGCCAGGCGGCGCCGGCCGCACTCCCGGCGTGACGCCCGCGTCGGCAGGCGAAGAGCGACGACGGTTCCGCACCGCCGACGGCTCGTACAACGACCTGAGCGATCCCGACATGGGTCGCGCGGGCACGCGGTTCGCGCGCAATGTCCCGCTGGCGCACGCGTGGCCGGCCGAGGCCGACGAGCTCATGACACCGAACCCGCGGGAGGTCAGCCGGAAGCTGATGCGCCGCGAGACGTTCACCCCGGCGACCTCGATCAACCTCCTCGCCGCCGCGTGGATCCAGTTCCAGACGCACGACTGGTTCGCGCACGGCAGGGAGCCCGCCGACGTCATCGAGATCGACGTCGCGGAGGGCGACGACTGGTTCGAGAACCCCATGCGCATTCCGCGCACCAAGATCGACGACACCCGTACGGACGCCGATCGCGACCTGCCTCCGACATTCATCAACAGCAACTCGCACTGGTGGGACGCTTCGTCGATCTACGGCAGCACTCCCGAGCGACGCGAGCAGGTGCGCAGTCACGTGGACGGCAAGCTCGTGCTCAAGGACGGGAACCTGCCGCTCGACCCGGCGACGGGCGTCGCACTCACCGGATTCAGCGAGAACTGGTGGGTGGGCCTGGGGCTGCTGCACACCCTCTTCACCCTGGAGCACAACGCCATCTGCGATCGGCTGAAGATCGACTACCCGGGGATGACCGAGGACGAGCTCTTCGGCACCGCGCAGCTGGTCGTCTCGGCCCTCCTCGCCAAGATCCACACGGTCGAGTGGACCCCCGCGATCATCGCCCACCCCGTGCTCAAGGTCGCGATGCGGGCCAACTGGTGGGGGCTCGCGGAGGAGAAGCTGCACCGCATGTTCGGGCGCCTGAGCAGGAGCGAGGTCATCAGCGGCATCCCCGGCTCCGCGTTCGACCACCACGGCTCGCCATACCAGCTGACGGAGGAGTTCGCCGCGGTGTACCGCCTGCACCCCCTGCTGCCCGACACCCTCGAAGTCCATTCGCTCGACGACGGCGCGCTGGTGGACAGCATGGAGTTCCAGGAGATCATCCTGCTCAACGCGCACCGCGTGCTCACCTCGGGAGCAAGGGTCCAGGACCTCTGGTACTCGTTCGGGGTGCAGCATCCGGGAGCCGTTCAGCTGCACAACTTCCCGCGCTGGATGCAGGACATCACGCTGCCCGACGGACTCCGCCTTGATCTCGCGGCCCTCGACATCATGCGCGACCGCGAGCGCGGCGTGCCGCGGTACAACGAGTTCCGGCGCCAGCTGCATCTGAAGCCCGCCGAGACGTTCGACGAGCTCACCGACAACCCCACGTGGGCGCGGGAGCTCGAGGCCATGTACGGCGACGTCGAGAAGGTCGATCTGCAGGTCGGGATGCACGCCGAGACACCTCCTCCAGGTTTCGGCTTCAGCGACACCGCGTTCCGCGTGTTCATCCTCATGGCGAGCAGGCGGCTGAAGAGCGACCGCTTCATCACCGACTGCTACACCGAGGAGTACTACACGAAGACCGGCATGCAGTGGATCGCCGACAACACGATGGCCTCGGTGCTCCTTCGGCACTACCCACAGCTCTCGCCGTCGCTCGACGGCGTGAAGAACGCGTTCGCGCCGTGGAGCGTCGTCGGGCCAAGGCCCGAAGGCTCCACGAGCACGGCAGCCGCCGCGGCATCCGCCGCCGGATAGACAGTCGGCCGACGCGCGGCCGCGGCCGAGAAGGGAAGTCATGACGATCACCGAGCAGGACCGCGAAGCGCGGTTCACCCTGATCCGCACGTATTGGGATGTGCTCATGGCCGCGGACATGGCGGCCTTCCGCAAGCTGCTCGCCCCGACCGCCGTCATCCACTATCCCGGCCAGAACCATATGTCGGGGGACTACACGACCACCGACGACATCATCGGGCTCTACACGCGACTGACGCAGTTCATCAAGGACGGCGTGTTCGTGGGCGAAGTCCTCGACATCACAGCCGGTGAGATCTTCACGACGGTGATCCTGAAGTACGAGATCCGGATGCCGATCAAGACGCTGCACGGGCGGGCGACAGGGATCTTCATCCTCGACGAGAACCATCTGATCAAGGAGTACTGGCTCCACGAGTGGAACCAGCAGATGATCAACTGGGTGTTCAGATCGTCGCGGTGGTTCGGCTGGACGATGAAGCTGCTCCCCGAGAAGCGCAAGAAGAAGTGACGATGGTGAAACCCCAGGCGAAGCACAAGCCCCTCCCTCCCGGCCGGTTCGGCCTGCCCTGGCTGGGCGAGACCCTCTCGATCCTCCGCAACAACCATCGCTTCTACCAGGACCGCCTCGAGAAGTACGGCCCCATCTTCAAGACGCGTCTGTTCGGCAACAGCTTCGTCGTCTTCTCGGGGCACGAGGCCTTCCACGCGTTCGCGGTGGACGAGCGAATCGTGCGCGGCGACGCGGACCCCATCTCGGCCGAGCAGATCTTCATGAACTCCCTCGCGCTGATCGACGGCGTGGAGCACCACACCCGCAAGGCCGTCATGCTGCGTGCCGTCGGCTTCCGCTCGGCCATCGCAGCGTACCTGCCCACCATGCAGGAGCTGCTGCAGCGCACGATCGATCCGTGGCTGGAAACCGGCACGGGCGGCGACCTGCGCGCCGATCTGCAGCGGTTCGCCGCGCGGCTCACCGGCGCCCTGTACACCGGTGACCGCAGCGAAGAGCACGCCGCCGAGCTGGATCGGCACCTGGCGAACATGCGCGACGCGTTCATGACCCTGCCCGTGCCGATCCCCGGCACGACCTACGGCAAGGCGATCGCGGGCCGCAAGCGCATGGACCAGATCATCGGCGAAGCGCTCGAGAAGCATCGGCGGGGTGGGTACGACGACATCGTGTCGCGCATGATCGACGCCGCGAACGATGCCGACGTGCCGATCGACGACCTGCGCGGCGACATCCGGCACCTCATCTTCGCGGGTCAGGGCGGCTACTTCGTGCCGCTGACCCTCACGACCCTGATCGTCGGCCAGCACCCCGAGATCATGGAGCGCGCCCGCGCCGAGGTCCTTTCCGTCGCACCCGACGGCCCCATCACGATGGAGCAGATCGAGCGGATGGAATATCTCGAGCAGATCTCCAAGGAGGTGCGGCGGTACTTCGCGATGAACTCGGCCACGTTCTTCGGGCGCGTGCAGGCCGATATGGAGGTCGGCGGCTACCGCATCCCCAGGGGATGGGGGGCGATGGGCGGCATCCACATCAACATGCGCAACCCGGACGTGTTCCCCGACCCGGATCGCTTCGACCCCGACCGGTTCGAGCCGAAGCGCGAGGCGGCCCTGCCGCCCGGCAGCTATGTTCCCCATGGCGACGGCCAGAGCACGCACCACCGCTGCCCCGGCGAGAACATCGTGACGGTCGCCGTGAAGGTGTATCTGACGCTGCTGCTGCGCAGGGCCGAGTGGTCGATCCCGGAACAGGACCTGACGCTCACGAACGAGCTGTTCCCGCTGCCGGCGAGCGGCCTGCGGGTGGACTTCCGTCAGCATGTCCCGGTCGTCGGCTGAGGCGCCCGGCGCGACGCGGGAGCGCGGACTGCGCAAGCTCCTCCATCTCACGCGGCTGATGGTCACGGGGGATCGCCAGCCGATCACGCGGACGCCGTCCGAGTTCGGGCTCGCGTACGAAGAGGTCGCCTTCGCCGCGAGCGACGGCGTCGCGCTGAAGGGGTGGTTCGTCCCGTCCGGCGCGGAGCGAGGCCCGGTCGTCGTGTTCGTGCACGGCTGGCTGTGGAATCGCACCGGCAACGTCGCGGGGCGCGTGCCGTTCGTCGACCGCGACGTCGACTTCCTCCCGGCGACGAAGGCGCTGCACGACGCCGGATTCCACGTGCTGCTCTTCGACCTCTCGAACCACGGCGAGAGCGGCAGCAGACCGCCGCTCACAATGGGGCGCTGGGAGGCGCGCGACTTCACGGGAGCGCTCGCCTACCTGCGGGAACGGCCCGACGTCGATCCGGCGCGCATCGGCGCGCTCGGCACGTCCGCGGGCGCGAACACCGTCATGTACGCCATTCCCGACGGACCCCCGGTGAAGGCGTTCCTCGCGGTGCAGCCGACCCGGCTCCCCGTGTTCAACCGCAACTTCGCGCGAGAGGTGCTCGGACCGCTCGGTCCTGCGGAAGCGGCGAGCACCGACCTGGTGTACGTCGCGCTGCGGGCCCCGCTGCCGAGCCGCCACGATCCGGCGATCCCCGCACGCGAGCTCGGCGACACCGTCGTGCAGTACGTGCAGGGAACCGGCGATCCGTGGGGCGAGATGCGGATCGTGGAGGAGTTCTCCGCGCTCACACCGCACTCCCTCGGCGTCATCGCGTACCCGTCGACGGGTCGCTACGAGGGCTATCAGTACGTGAGCAAGGAGGTCGACGAGGTCGTCGGCTTCTTCACCGCCCACCTCTGACGGCGCGAGCGGCGGGTCGCGGCATCCGTCTTCCGTCCGTCCGGCGGGATCAGCGGTGCCAGAGCCCGTCGTGAGCCGCCTGGCGGGTGTACTGACGCGGGTCGAAGAACCGGTCGTAGTACTCCAGCTCGAGGTGCGAGAACTGCAGCCACATGCCGGGCGTGTAGAACGCGTCCACGTGCGCGGGGAAGCGCCCGTAGGTGTCCCAGATGTAGTTGCAGATCTCCTTCGTGTACGCGATCTCGTTCGGCCCGAACCGCGTCCCCTTGTCGAGGAAGGCCCGCGCATCGTCGGAGTTGCGGTACGGGCTCGAGAACACCTTCTCGTTGCCGTACGCCGGCCCGGTCGCGCTGTATTTCGACTCGACGACCCGATCGACGGCTTCGTCCATCGACGATACGTACGGGGGAGTGAGCCCCTCGAGGATGCCGTCGATCCCCACCGGGTTCGCCTGCGATGCGGGCACCGGCGGCCATTTGCGATGCCTCGTCGGCTCCTCGAGACGGAAGCCGAGCCCGTGCCAGCCCTTCGCGTCGTCCTGCTGCCAGATGTATGGCGGGAACACCGAGCCGTGGATCCAGCCGCCGAGCCCCATCGACTGCCCGAGCAGCATGAGGTTCTGGAAGTAGAAGAACGCCTCGTAGTCGGTGCGCAGCGCTCCGCCGAAGCCGAGGGGCGCCTGGCTCTCCTTGTTGAGGTAGCCGCTGCGCACGCGGTCGAGCCCGCCGATGGGGTGATACGGGATCTTGGGCCCGATGCCCAGCCCGCCGGCGATCTTGGCGATCCACTCCACCGTGTTCTTCGGGTGGAATGTGCGCCAGTCGTCGAGGAAGAGCGGACGCATGCCTCCCGGCTCGGTGAGCAGGATGATGATCGCGTTGATGTATTGCCACGTGCAGTCGACGACAGGGAAGAAGAGCGTGGTCCCCGGAGCGTTGGAGGCCTGGTTGTTCCAGCCGAGGTAGTACGGCCATTCGCGGGGGAAGTCGAGCCGGCGGTCCGACACGCGCACCAGGCACTCGTCGGCCGCGCCGATCCAGTCGGCCTCCGTCCAGTCGCCCCACTTCGGCGGGAGGTCCTTCAGCAGCTCGAGTGCGCGCTGCCCCTTGGGCGCCTTCAGCAGGAAGATGCCGTCGTCGTTGATCATGAAGAAGTGCGTCGCCTGCGCGTTGTCGGCGCTGCTGCCGGTGCGGGCCATGATGTTGAGGAACGGCGTGCCGAGCTCGTCCTTGCCGTCCGTCTCGACGAGCGGACCGTCGTGCGTCGTGATCCCGGTGATCCCGGTGACGCACGTGATGAGGACCGCCTCCTCCAGTTTGCTCAGCGGCGCCGGCGCGTTGTGACTCTCGTGGCTCAGCGGGCCCGCGTTCACCGAGAAGCCGCGCGGGATGCGCCTGGTGCGGCGGTCGGTGAGCGCCGAGAGGAACGGGTAGCCCGCGAGGTCGGCGAGGCCCGCGTGCGCTCCCGCAGCTGCGGCATCGGTGGCGGTCGACGAGTCGATCGAAGTCATGGCGGCTCTCCTGGTTCGCGTCAGTTGTGCCGGTCGAGCCGGGCGGTGATGACGGGATAGACGTCGCGCGCGGCATCCTTCCCGATGAAGCAGTCCATATGGGCGTAGCCGGGGATGACGTCCCGGGTGTACAGCTCGGCGCCGTTGCGCTCGCGCAGCACGTCGTAGGTGATCTCGCTGCCCTCCGGCACGAACAGGCGGTTGTCGGCGCCGTGGAGGAAGGCGATCGGCAGACGCAGGCCCGACACGTCGTCGAGGTAGTCGTGCTCGCCGTCCGCGCTGACGGCGTGGTCCTCGCGGAGGATTCTCGTGATGTGGCGCAGCGTCGTCATGTTGGCGACGCCGAACGCCTCCTCGAGGTGGTCGTGCGTCGCCTCGTTCAGCTGCGCATGGTCGTACACCTCGCCGTACATGAACATGACCCGCCGGCAGAACGGGCGGTCGCACGGCTCGTCGCCCGCGGGGTAGATCGCGAGCGCCTTGTCGTAGAGCGTCTCGCCCCACGACGGGTCGTCGTCGAACTCGGTGGTCAGGGTGTCGAAGCCCAGTGCCTGCAGGATGTTCCCCGCGTAGATACCGGCACGCAGCTCGTTGAGCGTGCCGCCGCGCGGGTGCAGCGTGACCTGGGAGGCGACCGCCGAGCGCACGCCCTCGAGGCCCAGGCCCAGCGACATCAGCATCGTGAGCGATCCGACGCAGTGCGCCACGATCTGCACCGACTCCGCTCCCGACACCTCGCGCACCTTGGCGACCGCGGCCGGGTAGTCGTACTCGGCGATGTCGTCGAGTGTGAACTGCGTCCCTCCCGACGGCAGCTCCGGGCTCGCGCGGTAGTCGAGCACCCACACGTCGTAGCCGTGCTCGTAGAGGTACTCGGGGAAGTTCGTGTCGGTGGTGTCGATCGTGTACGCGAACGCCGACGTGCCGAACCCGGGGGTCAGGATGACGGGCCCCTTCGTTCCGCCCTCGAACCGCGTGAGGCGCAGCATGACCCCGTCGACGGTGTCGAATTCGTGGATCGTCGGTTCACCGCAGCGCAGGGCGCGCCGAACGCGTTCGTCCGAAGTATCCGTCGCCGTCGATGCGGCTTCGTGCTCGCTCATCTCGACCCCCAGCATCAGCCGTACGGAGATCGTCGCGGCGAGGCGGGACCGGCCCACGGGCGACGACGGAGTCAGCATATTGCCCGGCAGGCGCTCTCGTCACGAAGTTCAGGAGCCTCGTCGGGCGCCCGTGATACCCGCCCCCCGAGAACCACTGGCTAGAATCGTCGCGTGGAACTCGTCTGGTCGACCGCTGCAACGGCAGTGCAGACCGACACGCGAACGCTCGGCGCCTGAGCGGGCGGGGCGCGGCGTGCGCCCGAAGCTGAGTAGCCTTGATCCGAGCCATTCCCAGGAGAGTTTCCGTGACTGACGCTGTGTCCTTCCCCGCCGACGGCTTCGCCCTGTTCCCCGACCGCTCCGTGGTCGCGCTCCGCGTGAACGGCGAACTCAGAGACCTCGCGACGGTGGTGGAGGAGACGGATGCCGTGGAGCCCGTCACCATCGACAGCCCCGACGGCCTCGCGATCCTGCGCCACTCCACGGCGCACGTCCTCGCCCAGGCCGTCCAGCGCATCAACCCGCAGGCGAACCTCGGCATCGGCCCGCCCATCACCGACGGCTTCTACTACGACTTCGGCGTGGAGCACCCCTTCACCCCCGAGGACCTCAAGGCCATCGACAAGGAGATGGCGCGCATCATCCGCGAGGGCCAGCGCTTCGTCCGCCGCGTCGTGAGCGACGACGAGGCGCGCGTCGAGCTCGTCGACGAGCCGTTCAAGCTCGAGCTCATCGGACTCAAGGGCGGCGGGGCCGAGAAGACCGAGGGCGCGTCGGTCGAGGTCGGCGCCGGCGAGCTCACGATCTACGACAACGTCGACCGCGACGGACAGACCGTCTGGAAGGACCTCTGCCGCGGGCCGCACCTGCCGAACACCCGTATGATCGGCAACGGCTGGGCGCTGCAGCGCATCGCCGGCGCATACTGGCGCGGCAGCGAGAAGAACCCGCAGCTGCAGCGCATCTACGGAACCGCGTGGCCCACCAAGGACGAGCTGCGCGCCTACCAGACCCGCCTCGAGGAGGCCGCCAAGCGCGATCACCGCAAGCTCGGCAAGGACCTCGATCTCTTCTCGTTCCCCGACGAGATCGGTTCGGGCCTGTCGGTGTGGCACCCGCGCGGCGGCATCGTCCGCGGCGAGATGGAGCAGCACGCGCGTCGCCGCCACATCGCGGGCGGCTACACCTACGTGTACACGCCGCACATCTCGAAGGAGGACCTGTTCCTCACCTCGAATCACCTCGTCACGTACAAGGAGGGCATGTTCCCGCCCATCGTGATGGACGAGGAGCGCGACGAGCACGGCGAGATCACCAAGCACGGCCAGGACTACTACCTGAAGCCGATGAACTGCCCGATGCACATCCTCATCTACAAGGAGCGCGCGCGCAGCTACCGCGACCTGCCGATGCGCCTCGCCGAGAACGGCACGGTGTACCGCAACGAGCTCTCGGGCGCACTGCACGGCCTCACCCGTGTGCGCGGCTTCACACAGGACGACTCGCACCTGTTCGTCACGCCCGAGCAGCTGGAGGAGGAGGCGACCCGCGTCCTCGAGTTCGTCATCTCGATGCTGCGCGACTTCGGTCTCGACGAGTTCGAGCTCGAGCTGTCGATGCGCGACGACGAGAAGGGCAAGTGGATCGGCTCGGACGAGTTCTGGGACTACTCCACCAACGCCCTGCGCAACGTCGCCGTCGCGAGCGGGCTGAAGCTGACCGAAGTGCCGGGCGAGGCCGCGTTCTACGGTCCGAAGATCGACCTCAAGACCCGCGACGCGATCGGCCGCACCTGGCAGCTGTCCACGGTGCAGGTCGACCCGAACCTTCCCGAGCGCTTCGAGCTGGAGTACACGGACCGCGACGGTCAGAAGAAGCGGCCGATCATGATCCACCGCGCGCTGTTCGGCTCGATCGAGCGCTTCTTCGCGATCCTGCTCGAGCACTACGCCGGCGCGTTCCCGGTGTGGCTGTCGCCCGTCCAGGTGGTCGGCATTCCCGTCGCCGAGGACTTCGCGGACTACCTCGGCGCGGTCATCGACCAGCTGAAGGCCGAGGGCGTGCGAGCCGAGCTCGATCACTCCGACGACCGCATGCAGAAGAAGATCCGCACGCACACCACCCAGAAAGTCCCGCTCCAGCTCATCGCGGGCGCGCAGGACCAGGCAGGTGACACCGTGTCGTTCCGCTTCCGCGACGGCTCGCAGGAGAACGGCGTGCCGATCGCCGACGCCCTCCGCCGCGTCCGGGAGGCGATCGCCTCCCATGCGCTGGTCAACACCGCGGAGGACTTCGCGTGAACGACGACCCGCTTGCGGGGAGTCGCGAACGCGAAGTCACGGTCCCTGAGCCTGTCGAAAGGCGCGTGAGCCTCGACGAGGTCGCGTCGCGCGGCAATCCGGAGTCGGATGCCGCGAACCCCGCGCTCGTCGACGCCGCGACCCTCGCGGGGGTGCCGGACGAGTTCCAGCGCCTCTGGACGCCGCACCGCATGGCGTACATCCAGGCCGGCCCTGAGGTGCTGCGCAAGGAGTGCCCGTTCTGCGAGGCGCCGCGAAAGTCCGACGAGGACGGTCTCATCGTCTTCCGGGGCCGGACGGCGTACGCGCTGCTGAACCTCTTCCCGTACAACTCGGGTCACCTGCTCGTGTGCCCGTACCGCCACATCGCGACGTACGACGAGGCGACCGACGAAGAGGTCGCCGAGATCGGGCTGATCACACAGCAGGGCATGCGCGTGCTCCGTCAGGTCTCCCGCTGCGACGGCTTCAACATCGGGATGAACCAGGGTCATGTCGCCGGCGCCGGCGTCGACGAGCACCTGCACCAGCACATCGTGCCGCGGTGGGGTTCCGACGCGAACTTCTTCCCGATCATCGCGAAGACGAAGGCCCTGCCGCAGCTCCTCGGTGACGTGCGCCGTGCGATCTATGACGCCTGGAACGCCTGACCTGCGCTTCAGCGGACCTGCGTGACCTCGAACTGCAGGCGCGGGTTCGCGTAGGCGTCCTGCGATTCGATGAGCTGCAGCTCACGCTCGCCAGAGGCGTGGGTGCGCTCGAGAAGGTCGAAGACGCTCGAGGTGGTGCGGGCAAGGGCGTCGGCCGCATCGCCGGTCCGGCGGTGATGCGCCGTGAAGAGCGCCGCCGTGACATCGCCCGAGCCGTTGGCCTTCATCGGGATGTGCGGCGTCTGCACGATCCACGCGCCGTCGTCGGTGACCGCGAGCATCTCGATCGTGCCCTCGGCGCGATCCGGGCGCTCGACGCTCGTCACCAGCACGGTGCGCGGGCCCATCGCACGCGCGGCGTCCGCGGAGGCGAGGGTCGAGTCGAGATCCGACGGCTCGGTCTCGGTGAGGAAGCCCAGCTCGAACTGGTTCGGGGTGATGATGTCGGCGGCGGGCACCACGCGGTCGCGCAGCAGCGCCGGGATCGCGGGAGCCACGAAGCAGCCGGACTTCGCGTTGCCCATCACCGGGTCGCATGCGTAGATGGCGGCGGGGTTCGCCTCCTTCACCCGCGCGACCGTGTCGAGGATGACATCGGCGATACCGTCACCACCTTGGTAGCCCGAGAGGACGACGTCGATCTGCGGGAAGACGCCGCGGTCCTCGATGCCGGCGACGACGTCGCGCACGTCGTCGGGATCGATCATCGGGCCGCGCCATGCGCCGTACCCGGTGTGATTCGAGAAGTTCACGGTGTACACCGGCATGACCTCGACGCCGATGCGCTGCAGCGGGAAGACAGCGGCGGAGTTGCCGACGTGGCCGTAGGCGACCGCGGACTGGATCGAGAGGATCTTCACCGCTCGATCATGCCACTTCGCGCGTGACGAGCCGCCCACCCGCCGCGCGCACGGCCGCGGCCACGTCGACCGCGAGCCGTTCGGCGTCCGTGTCGTCGAGGTCGTGAACCGTGAGTCGGAGGCGGCGAGAAGGCCCGTCGCCGCCGAGCGCGAAGTCGTCGCCCGCGCGCGCGAGCCACCCGCGACGCATGAGCTGCTCCGACACCGCCCGCGCGGGCACCGGGAGCGGGATCCACAGGTTCAGGCCGTCCCCCGCATCCGCCGGCACCCCCTCGTTCGCGAGCCGCTCGACGAACGCGGCGTTGCGCGCCGCGTAGTGCGCGCCGGCGCGCTCGATCGCGGCCATGGTCGCAGCATCCGTCACCAATGCGTGGGCGAGTCGCTGCAGCAGGTGGCTCACCCACGTGGTGCCGGGGGTGAGGCGCATGGCGAGCCGTTCCGCGGTCTCTGGATCGGATGCCGTCACCGCGAGGCACATGTCGGGTCCGAGGAACTTCGACACCGACCTCACGAGCGCCCAGCGGCGATGGCCGGTGGCGACGAGGGAGTGGAACGGCCGCCGCGAGAGGAGCGAGAAGTGGTCGTCCTCGATCACCAGCACGTAGGGGTGCTCGCGGAGCACGTCGCGCAACTCCTCGGCGCGGCGCGCGGAGAGGCTGGCGCCGGTCGGGTTCTGGGCACGAGGCGTGTGGACGACTGCGCGGACGCCCTGCTCGAGCGCGGCGCGCAGTCCCTCGACAGTCATGCCCTCGTCGTCGACCGGCACGGGGACGGGGCGGTAGCCGCCGATCCGCACGGTGTGGATGCTCGTCAGGAAGCACGGGTCCTCGAGTGCGACGGCGTCGTCGCGCGTGAGCGCCTGGGCGAGCAGCCGCTCGACGGCGTCCGCAGCGCCGCTCGTGATCGTGAGGCGCATGTCGGCGTCGGCAGGAGCGAGCCCGTCGCGCATCCACTGGAGCGCCCAGCGCTCGAGACCCGGATCGATGACCGGTTCGCCGTAGAGGACCGGCCTGCCGGCCATCGCCGCGAGCGCTCCCGAGAGATCGGGGATCAGCTCGGGGTCGGGATTGCCGGTGCCGACATCGCGCAGCACGCTGCCCGCGGCGAAGCCCTCCTGGGCGACGGGGGAGAGGTCGGCGACGCGTGTTCCGCCGCGGCCCCGCGTCACGATCACACCCGCCTGGGTGAGTTGGCGGTACGCCGCCACCACGGTGTTGCGGTTCACGCCGAGTTCGTCGGCGAGGGAGCGCACGGGCGGCAGGATGTCACCGGGATGGAGGTCGCCGCGTTCGATGCGGGAGCGCAGGCTGTCGGCGATCTCGGATGCGGATCGGCCGCTGATGTCGAGATTCATGCCCGTCCTTCGGATGACGTCCTGCCCCGCCGAGTGCAGGGCCCAGCCCATGCTATCTTTTGGCCTAGGCCAATACTCGCATTGTCCTCACCCGTTGCGCATCCGCGCTCCGATCGAAGGGAAAGCTCGTGACCTCTGCCGACACGGGAACCGACCGCGTCAAGCGCGGACTCGCCGAGATGCTCAAGGGCGGCGTCATCATGGACGTCGTCACCCCCGACCAGGCGAAGATCGCCGAGGATGCCGGCGCGGTCGCCGTCATGGCCCTCGAGCGCGTGCCCGCCGACATCCGCGCGCAGGGCGGCGTCTCGCGCATGAGCGACCCGGACATGATCGACGGCATCATCGAGGCCGTCTCGATCCCGGTCATGGCGAAGGCGCGCATCGGCCACTTCGTCGAGGCGCAGGTGCTGCAGGAGCTCGGCGTCGACTACATCGACGAGTCCGAGGTGCTGTCGCCGGCCGACTACGTGAACCACATCGACAAGTGGAACTTCACCGTGCCGTTCGTGTGCGGCGCCACGAACCTGGGCGAGGCGCTCCGCCGCATCAACGAGGGCGCGGCGATGATCCGCTCGAAGGGCGAGGCGGGCACCGGCGATGTCTCGGAGGCTACGAAGCACATCCGCAAGATCACGGGCGAGATCAACGTGCTGCGCTCGATGACGAAGGACGAGCTCTACGTCGCCGCGAAGGAGCTGCAGGCGCCGTACGACCTCGTCGCCGAGATCGCCGAGACCGGCAAGCTGCCTGTCGTTCTGTTCGTCGCGGGCGGCGTCGCCACACCCGCGGACGCCGCGATGATGATGCAGATGGGTGCCGACGGCGTGTTCGTCGGCTCGGGCATCTTCAAGTCCGGCAACCCCGCCCAGCGCGCGGCCGCCATCGTGAAGGCCACGACGTTCTACGACGACCCCCAGGTGATCGCTGACGTGTCGCGCGGCCTCGGCGAGGCCATGGTCGGCATCAACGTCGCCGACCTGCCCGCGCCCCACCGCCTCGCCGAGCGCGGCTGGTGACGCCACCGCCGCGCGTCGGCGTCCTGGCACTGCAGGGAGATGTCCGTGAGCACGTGCGCGTGCTCACGGACCTCGGCGCCGAGGCGATCAAAGTCCGCCGTCCCGAGGAGTTGGAAGGCGTGGACGGACTCGTGCTTCCCGGTGGCGAGTCCAGCGTCATCGACAAGCTCTCTCGTGCCTTCGGCATGCGCGAGCCCGTCCGCGAGGCGATCGCCGCGGGCATGCCGATGTACGGGACGTGCGCCGGGCTCATCCTCCTCGCCGACCGCATCACCGACGGCATCGAGGGTCAGCAGACCTTCGGCGGGCTCGATGTCACGGTGCGCCGCAACGCGTTCGGAAGCCAGGTGGACTCGTTCGAGGTCGACCTCGACATCCCGGCGCTCGGCGAGCCGCCCGTGCACGCGGTGTTCATCCGCGCACCTCTCGTCGAGGAGGCGGGCGACGGCGTCGAACGTCTCGCGAGCCTCGACGACGGGCGCGTGGTCGCCGTCCGGCAGGGCTCGCTCCTCGGTACCTCTTTCCATCCCGAGGTGACGGGCGAGCACCGCTTCCACGCGCTGTTCCTCGACCTGGTCCGCGAGCGGGGCCGGTAACGGGGCAGGCACGATACGTCGGGGTAGATTCTGAATCATGACGATCAACGACTGGTGGCGCGAGCACCCCGAGGAGCGCTACTGGATGATCGCCCCGTCGCGCGGTGTCGTCGGCGACGCCCTCTCGGCACCCAAGGCCCAGGACGAACGCCGGTTCGAATGGTCCCACGAGCTCGTCGGGTTCACCGAGCCCGGCGACACGCTGTTCGTCTGGGACCGCACCTTGCCCGTGCCCGGCATAGCCGCGTGGGGCCGCGTGCTCGGCCCGCTGGGCGAGGAGACCCGCGAGCGCCGTGGCGACGACCTGCCGCACTGGCGCATGCCGATCAGCGACACCCTGCGTCTCGCCTCGCCGATCACTCTGCCGAGCCTGCGCCGCGTCGGCAGCGAGATCGTCACGGTGCGCGACCGGGTGGAGGAGCTCACCGCGGGACCCGTCTACTTCCCCTTCATCGGGTCGGCCGAGACGCTCGCACCGGCCCCCGCGTACCTCACGAAGGTTCCACGCGACCTCGTGGCGCTGCTGTCGTCGCGGTTCGGCTTCGAGTTCGCGCTGTAGCGCGGGGATAAACTAGTCCGTCGGGCGAGGCGTTCACACGCCCGCACCCGACGAGCGTGAATTCAGGAGGACCATGTCCGGGCATTCCAAGTGGGCGACGACCAAGCACAAGAAGGCCGTCATCGACGCGCGCCGTGCGAAGTCATGGGCCAAGCTCATCAAGAACATCGAAGTGGCCGCCAAGCTCGGCGGACCCGACCTGCAGGGCAACCCGACCCTGTTCGACGCCGTGCTCAAGGCGAAGAAGACGTCGGTCCCGAAGGACAACATCGATCGCGCGATCAAGCGCGGCGCCGGCATCGGCGGCGAGTCGGTCGAGTACGCCTCGATCATGTACGAGGGGTACGGCCCCAACGGCGTGGCCCTCATGATCGAGTGTCTGACCGACAACAAGAACCGCGCCGCGGCCGAGGTGCGCACCGCGCTCACCCGCAACGGCGGCACGCTCGCCGATCCGGGCAGCGTCGCGTACAACTTCACCCGCAAGGGCGTCATCGTCGTCGGTGGCGAGGGCACCAGCGAGGACGACGTGATGCTCGCCGTGCTCGAGGCCGGCGCCGAAGAGGTCGAGCCGCACGCGCAGGGCTTCGAGGTCATCACCGAGGCCACCGATCTCGTGACCGTGCGCTCCGCTCTGCAGGACGCCGGCATCGAGTACGAGTCGGCCGACGTCGAGTTCGTCCCCAACCTCAAGGTCGAGGTCGACGCCGACACCGCCCGCAAGGTCTTCCGCCTCATCGACGCCCTCGAGGACAGCGACGACGTCCAGAACGTCTACAGCAACTTCGACCTCACCGTCGAGGTTCAGGCTGAGCTCGAGAACGACGAGGACTGATGACAGGAACGGATGCTGCACCCAGGCGCGCCTGGCCGCAGCATCCGTCTTCCTCGCTTAGCGTGGGGGAGTGGCATCCTCCCGCGGTCGACTGCGCGTGCTCGGAATCGATCCGGGCCTGACGCGCTGCGGTGTCGGCGTCGTCGACGTCGCGCCCGACCGCTCGGCCGCCCTCGTGCACGTGGGAGTCGTGCGGACCGATCCCGGAACACCGATCGAGGAGCGGCTCGCACTGATCGCGCGGGGCCTGCGCGCCGTGCTCGACGCGCATGATCCCGACGTCGTCGCCGTGGAACGGGTCTTCGCGCAGCACAACCGCGCGACGGTGATGGGCACCGCGCAGGCCAGCGGCATCGCGCTGCTCGTGGCGGGCGAGAGGGGCATCACCGCCGCCACGCACACCCCGTCCGAGGTGAAGGCCGCGATCACAGGGTACGGAAACGCCGACAAGCGCCAGGTCCAGACCATGGTGGCGCGCGTCCTGAGGCTGGAGGAGCTCCCGAAGCCCGCCGATGCCGCGGACGCCCTTGCCCTGGCCCTCTGCCACGCCTGGCGCGGTGCTCCCGCGCAGTCCGCGGCCTCCGGGCCGCTGACCCCGGCGCAGCGCGCGTGGGTCGACGCGGAGCGGCTCGCCCGACGATGATCGCCTGCGGCGCCGTGCGTGTCGCTCGAACAAACGTCCGAACCGCCCCGTAGGCTCGACGCATGATCTCCTCAGTCCGCGGCACGGCTGTGCACGTCGAAACGGATGCGATCGTCGTCGAGGTCGGGGGGGTCGGCCTCCACGTCGCCGTGACGCCGCAGGTCGCGCGCACCACTCAGCTGGGCGACACCGTGACCCTCCACACGTCGCTCATCGTCCGCGAGGACGCGTTCTCGCTGTTCGGCTTCGAGTCGCGCGAGGAGCTCGCCGTCTTCGGCCAGCTGCTCGGCGTCACCGGCGTCGGACCCAAGTCCGCACTCGGCGTGCTCGCGACTCTCACCGTCCCGCAGATCGCCGATGCCGTGTCCGGCGACGACGACGCCCCCTTCCGCCGAGTATCCGGCATCGGCCCCAAGACGGCGAAGCTCATCGTGGTGCAGCTCGCGGGCAAGATCGCGATGACGCGTCCGACCGGTCCGGCGGGAACGGATGCCGCCACCTCCGCAGCGATCCCGGCACAGGTCGTGCAGGCCCTCGTCGGCCTCGGCTGGTCCGAGCGCGTGGCGGTCGAAGCCGTCGAGAACGTCGCCGCCGACGCGCCCGACTCCGACCGATCGTCGGTGTCGGCGCTCCTGCGCCTCACGCTCGCCACCCTCGGCCCCGCCCGGAAGGAGACCGTGAGTGGGTGACGTGCGCGAAGCGGAAGAACCCGTCGACGAGACCGAGCTTGCGATCGAGGGCGCGTTGCGCCCCACGTCGCTCGCCGAATTCGTCGGGCAGCAGAAGGTGCGCGGTCAGATGCAGCTGCTTCTCGATGCGGCGCGCATCCAGCAGCGCCCCGCCGACCACATCCTTCTCTCGGGGCCCCCGGGCCTCGGCAAGACCACGCTCGCGATGATCGTCGCCTACGAGAGCGGACGCCCGCTTCGGCTGTCCAGCGGCCCTGCGATCCAGCACGCGGGCGATCTCGCCGCGCTGCTGTCGAGCCTCACGCCTGGCGAAGTGCTCTTCATCGACGAGGTGCACCGCATGGCGCGCTCCGCGGAGGAGATGCTCTATCTCGCGATGGAGGACTTCCGCATCGACATCATGGTCGGCAAGGGCGCCGGCGCGACGAGCATCCCGCTCGACCTGTCGCCGTTCACCCTCGTCGGCGCGACGACGCGGTCGGGCCTTCTGCCCAACCCGCTGCGCGACCGCTTCGGCTTCACCGCCCACCTCGAGTATTACGAGCCCGAAGAGCTCGAGCGGGTCATCGAGCGGTCCGCCGTGATGCTCGGCGTCTCGCTGCCCCCCGCGGCACGCGCCGAGATCGCGCGCCGCTCACGAGGCACGCCCCGCATCGCGAACCGCCTGCTGCGGCGCGTGCGGGACTACCTCGTCGTCCACGGCCGCACCGGCGCGGACATCGCGGCGGTCGACGCAGCCCTCGACCTCTACGACGTCGACCGGATCGGGCTCGACCGGCTCGACCGGGCCGTGCTCGACATGCTGGTGAGGCGGTTCCGCGGAGGACCGGTGGGTCTCAGCACGCTCGCCGTGGCGGTCGGCGAGGAGCCCGACACGATCGAGTCGGTGGTCGAGCCATACCTCGTCCGCATCGGCTTCATGGGGCGTACGCCGCGCGGGCGCATCGCGATGCCCGAGGCCTACGCCCACTTGGGGGTGCCCGTGGCCGACTCGGTGCTGGGATTCGATGTCCTATAATCGCTGGAGGTTTACACCCACCCCCTCCTGCAAGGCAGCGCCGCCCTTCGGCGCGTGCCTCACCCGAAAGGCACCTCCCGCTCCATGGACTTCGCTACCTTCCTGAGCAATTACGGCCTCATCATCCTGCTGGTCGTCCTCCTCGTCTTCATGTTCTGGAGCTCCCGCCGCCGTATGCAGAAGCAGAAGGCGGAGCAGGAGCAGAAGGCGCGTCAGACGGTGCCTGGCTCGGAGGTTCTCCTTCAGGGTGGTCTCTACGGCACGATCGTCTCCTACGACGCCGACAACCTCGACCAGCCCGCCATCGTCGAGCTGGCGCCTGGCGTCGAGATCAAAGTCCACAGCCAGGCCATCCTGCGTGTCGTCAACCCGGGAGAGCACTCGGTCACCGAAGACGAGTACCTCGCGGCCGAAGAGAGCCATGCCGAGTACGCCGAGGGCGTCGCGAACGGCGACATCACCTCGATCAGCGACGACCAGGGCACCGCTGCGGGCAAGGACAAGACCGACCCTGACACCGAGGCCGGCACCAAGTCGCAGGGCTGACGCCCTCCGTTCGCCCGTTCGGGCTCTCAAGAAAGCAAAGACGTGGCGACATCCACTCCCGTCCGGCATGCATGGCGCGCGCTGACCGGACTCCTCGCGATCACGGCGCTCCTGTTCGGCATCAACGCGCTCGGCGTGTACGTGTTCGGCCAGAGCTCGTGGACCCCCGCGCTCGCGCTGGACCTCCAGGGCGGCACGCAGATCGTCCTGGAGGCGCAGACCGAGGACGGCGCAGACCCGTCGCCCGAGCAGATGCAGCAGGCCGTGACGATCATCCGCCAGCGTGTGGACGCCTCGGGCGTCGGCGAGGCCGACGTCACCACGCAGGGCGGCAACCAGATCGTCGTGCAGATCCCCGGCCAGGCGGACGAAGAGACCCGCAACCGCATCGAGGCCTCGGCGCAGCTGCAGCTGCGCGCAGTGCTGAGCGCCGGAGCGCCCGCCAACACCTTCGTCGGGGACGACGGCAACGAGACGCCGTACCCGACGCCGGACCCGACGCTCCAGGCGACCCCGAGCACCTCGCCGACGAACGGCAGCGACCCCGCGTGGATCACACCGGCGCTCCAGGCCGAGTTCCAGGCATACGACTGCGCCGACCCGGCGAACGATCCCGCGAACGCGCCGGCCGACCAGCCGCTCATCACGTGTGACGCGGAGGGCACGGTCAAGTACATCCTCGGCCCGGTCGAGCTCGACGGCTCGTCGATCGACGACGCGACCTTCGGCCTGCAGCAGAACAACGGGCTGTGGGCGGTCAACCTGGCGTTCGACGCCGACGGAACGACGACCTTCGGTGAGATCAGCCAGCGTCTCTACGGCGCCGAGCCACCGCTCAACCAGTTCGCGTTCGTCCTGGACGGCTACGTCCTGTCGGCCCCGTCGATGAACGGCGTGATCCTCGACGGCAAGCCGAGCATCACGGGCAGCTTCACCCAGGAGACCGCGAAGGTGCTCGCCGACCAGCTCAAGTACGGCGCGCTCCCGCTGAGCTTCACGGTCGAGAGCTCCAACTCCATCTCCGCCACCCTCGGTTCGCAGCAGCTGCAGATCGGCCTCATCGCGGGCCTCATCGGCCTCATCCTGGTCGCGATCTACTCCCTGATCGTGTATCGCGCGCTCGGCTTCATCATCATCGCGTCGCTCGCGGTGATGGCGGTGCTGACCTACCTCACACTGTGCATCCTCGCCTGGCGCATGGGCTTCCGCCTGTCGCTCGCGGGTGTCGCCGGCCTGATCGTGACGATCGGCTTCACCGCCGACTCGTTCATCGTCTACTTCGAGCGCATCCGAGACGAACTGCGCGACGGCAAGTCGATCACCGCCGCCGTCGAAGACGGCTGGGGACGCGCGAAGCGGACGATCTACATCTCGAAGTCGATCAACATCCTCGCCGCCGTGGTGCTGTACATCCTCGCGGACTCGACGGTGAAGGGCTTCGCGTTCACGCTCGGTCTCACGACCGCGATCGACGTCCTGATCTTCATCCTGTTCACGCACCCGGTGCTGCAGCTCCTGGCACGCACGCGGTTCTTCGGGTCGGGGCATCCCCTTTCCGGGCTCGACCCCACCGCGCTCGGCGCCGTCTACCGCGGCCGCGCGCAGTTCCGCGAGCCGGTGCTCGCCACGGGCGCGGCGGGCCGCCGCAACGTCAAGTCCCGCGGGGAAGCCGCGCGTCGCCAGACCATCGCCGAGCGGAAGCAGGCCGAACTGGCCGCCGCCGAGAGCGCGAAACCCGGCACGACCGTCAAGGAGGGAGACGACTGATGCGCTCCATGAGCCAGTTCGGCAACGACCTCTACACGGGCAAGACGTCGTTCCCCTTCGTCGGCCGGCGCCGCCTGTGGTTCCTCATCGCCGCGATCCTCGTCGTGGGCTCGGCCCTGGTGCCGCTGCTGCGCCCCATCCAGTTCTCGATCGAGTTCACGGGCGGCTCCCAGTTCACCGTGAGCGGCGTGGCGTCGCCCATCGACCAGTCGCTCGCCACCGACGCCGTCCACGCGGTCGTCCCGGATGCCACGACGAAGGTCGTCACCATCGGCGACGATGCGGTGCGCGTTCAGACCGACCAGGTGACGGACGCCGAGAGCCGGGAGATCTCGGCCGCCCTCGCCGAGGCGTACAACGTGCCCGAGAGCGAAGTCAGCTATGCGTTCATCGGCCCCAGCTGGGGAGCGGACGTCACACGCCAGTCGCTGTGGGGTCTCGCGATCTTCCTCGCGCTGACCGCGATCATCCTCGCCCTGTACTTCCGCACCTGGAAGATGTCGCTCTCGGCGATCATCGGCCTCGTGGATGTGCTCATCATCACGATCGGCGTCTACGCGCTGTTCGGATTCGAGATCTCGCCCGCCGCCGTCATCGGCTTCCTGACGATCCTCTCGTACGCCCTGTACGACACCACGGTCGTCTTCGACAAGATCAGGGAGAACACCAGCGAGGACGGCGAGGTGTCCGGGCGCACGTTCGGCGAATCGGTGAACCTCGCGGTGAACCAGACTCTCGTGCGCTCGATCAACACGACCGTCGTCGCGATCCTGCCCACCGGCGCGATCCTGTTCATCGGCATCATCTGGGCCGGTGCGCAGACGCTCACCGACCTGTCGCTGTCGATCTTCGTGGGAACGATCGTCGCCGCGTACTCGACGATCTTCGTCGCGGCGCCGCTGTACTCGCTCCTGCGCGAGAACGAGCCGGCCATCAAGACGCGCGATGCGCGCGTCGTGGCGGCACGCGAGTTGGCGGGCACCCCGGCCTGAGGGTCCGGCGCGCGGGCGTAGGATTGTGAGGTCCAGCGGAGGGGAGGGTATCGAGTGACCGAGACCGTCCCCCCCGCCCAATCCTCCTCGCTGCGGCGTCTGGTCCCTCGGATCTTCTCGAGATCGGCCCGCCGCGACGACGTCGAGCAGCTCCTGCGAACGGTGCGTACGCACCACCCCAAGGGCGATCTGTCGATCGTGGAGCGCGCCTATTCGGTCGCCGAGACCGCGCACACCGGGCAGCTCCGTCAGAGCGGCGAGCCGTACATCACGCACCCGCTCGCGGTGGCCCAGATCCTCGCGGACCTCGGTCTCGGACCGCGAGCGATCGCGGCGGCGCTGCTTCACGACACCGTCGAGGACACCGAGTACTCGCTCGAGATGCTCACCAGCGAGTTCGGCGACGAGGTCGCCATGCTCGTGGACGGCGTGACCAAGCTCGACAAGGTCAAGTACGGCGAGAGCGCGCAGGCCGAGACGGTCCGCAAGATGATCGTCGCGATGTCGCGTGACATCCGCGTGCTTCTCATAAAGCTCGCCGACCGTCTGCACAACGCCCGCACGTGGGGGTTCGTGCCCCCCGAGAAGTCGCGCAAGAAGGCGACCGAGACGCTCGAGATCTATGCGCCGCTCGCACATCGTCTCGGCATTCAGGCGATCAAGTCCGAACTGGAGGACCTGTCGTTCGCCGTGCTGCACCCGAAGCTGTACGCGGAGATCGACAGCCTCGTGAAGCAGCGCACGCCACAGCGCGAGCAGTACGTCCAGAACGTCATCGACGCGGTCGACAGCGACCTCCGGGAGCTCCGCATCCGCGGCCGGGTGATGGGGCGTCCCAAGCAGCTGTACTCCGTTTACCAGAAGATGGTGGTCCGCGGCCGCGAGTTCGACGACATCTACGACCTGATCGGCATCCGCGTGCTCGTCGGCAGCGTGCGCGACTGCTACGCCGTCCTCGGCGCGATCCACGCACGGTGGACGCCGCTGCCCGGACGCTTCAAGGACTACATCGCGACCCCGAAGTTCAACCTCTACCAGTCGCTGCACACGACCGTGATCGGCCCGGGCGGCCGCACCGTCGAGATCCAGATCCGCACGCACGAGATGCATCAGCAGGCCGAGTACGGCGTTGCGGCCCACTGGAAGTACAAAGAGCAGATGAACGGCGGCAAGACGGACTCCAAGTCCGTCGACACCGACATGGCGTGGCTCGCCCACATCTCCGACTGGCAGGCCGAGACGGCCGATCCCGGCGAGTTCCTCGATTCGCTCCGCTTCGAGATCGGCGCCAAAGAGGTCTACGTTTTCACGCCGAAGGGCCGCGTCATCGGGCTGCCCGCGGGGGCGACCCCCGTCGACTTCGCATACGCGGTGCACACCGAGGTCGGCCACCGGACGATGGGCGCGAAGGTCAACGGGCGGCTCGTGCCGCTGGAGTCCGAGCTCAAGAGCGGCGATGTCGTCGAGGTGTTCACCTCGAAGAATCCCGACGCCGGCCCGAGCCAGGACTGGCTCGGCTTCGTGCGCAGCACCCGCGCCCGCAACAAGATCCGCGGCTGGTTCACCAAGGAGCGCCGCGAAGAGGCGATCGAGCAGGGCAAGGAGTCGATCGCCCGCGCGATGCGCCGGCAGAACCTGCCGCTGCAGCGCCTGATGAGCCAGGACTCCTTCACCGAGGTCGCCCACCAGCTCCGCTACGAGGATGTCTCCGCGCTGTACGCCGCGGTCGGCGAGGGGCATGTCTCGACCCAGTCGGTCATCGAGAAGGTCACCGCACTCGTCGCCGCAGGCGACACCACGACCGGTCCCATCGACCTGCCGGTCGTCGGCCGGGCCCGGGCCTCCCGCAACGGCGACTCCGGCATCCTCGTGCGCGGCGCTCCCGACATCCTCGTCAAGCTCGCGAAATGCTGCACCCCGGTGCCCGGCGACCAGATCGTCGGCTTCGTCACCCGCGGCAGCGGCGTCTCGGTGCACCGCGCCGACTGCACCAACGTCAAGTCGCTGATGGAGGATCCCGAGCGGCTCATCGAGGTCGAGTGGGCGCCCACGACGAAGAGCGTCTTCCTCGTGCAGATCCAGGTCGAGGCCCTCGACCGCTCAGGGTTGCTGAGCGACGTGACGCGTGTGCTCAGCGAGCACCACGTGAACATCCTCTCGGCGACGGTCTCGACGTCGAACGACCGCCTGGCGCTCAGCCGCTTCGTCTTCGAGATGGGCGACATCGTCCACCTCGACCGCGTCCTCAACGCCGTGCGGCGCATCGACGCCGTCTACGACGTCTACCGCGTCACGTCGTCCTGACGCCCGGCGACGATCGCCCGCAGGCACGCCAGCGCTGAGCGCTTATGGGGGAGCGCACCCGCCTCCAGCCGCGCGATCGCGCGGTCGGCAGCATCCACGTCGACGTCTGCGAGGAGGCGCGCCGCCGCCGTGTGCTCGTCGTCGCCTGCGCGTGCCAGGTCGGCGAGCGTGCGTTCGGGAGTGGTGACGAGCACACCGCCGACCAGCTGGAGGTCTTCACCCGGGACCTGCAGGTCGCGGTACACGATACGGCGGTCCGGCCGGACGTGAAGTCGTCGAGGCACCGCACGCTGCACGGTGTGGCGGGAGGGAGGCAGCGGCAGGCCGCCGTGCACCCACGCCGCGGACAGGTGGGTCGCCGCGAGCGTGTCGCCCAGCGTCTCGCTGAGCGAGCCCGCCCGGAGCGCCGCTGTCTCGATGGCGTCCGCGGGGATGTACGCGTCGCCGAGCGCGACCAGGTCGCCGTCGAGGCAGGCGGCGGTGAGTTCGGCGCGAGAGAGCCGCGCGTCGGCGAAGTACAGGAAGGGCGATCCCACGGAGGCAGTCTGCCGCACACCGGGCGATCCACGGATGCCGCATCCGCCGATTGTGGAGAAGCCGGCCGCCGCGAACGCGACGACCGGCCTCTGACCGTTCACGCGGGGCGGATCAGCCGCCGAGCGCCTTGAGCCACGTACGACGGGCCTCGAGTGCGTCGGTCGCGTTCGCGATCGCCTTCTTGTCACCCGACTTCTTCGCGGCCTCGAGCTCGTCCTCGAGCTTCTGGATCGCGTCGTTCAGCTGGCGCGTCATGTCGTTCGCGCGCGCCTTCTGCTCGGGATCGTTGCGCTTCCAGTCGGCGTCCTCGCGCGAGCGCAGCGCGTTCTCGACGCGACGGAGCTCGTCGTCGAGCGAACGCTCCGTGTCGCGCGGGAAGATGCGGCCGATCTCGTCCCAGCGGCGTTGGATGCCGGTGAGGATCGAGCGGGCCTTCGTGATGTCACGCTCGTCGCCGACGGCCTTGGCCTCCTCGATCAGCGCGCGCTTGAGGTCGATCTTCTCCCGCGAGGCTTCGGCGTCCGCCGCCTCGCGCTCGATCCGCGCACCGTAGAGGGCGTCGCCGGCGGCCTTGAAGCGTGCCCAGAGAGCGTCGTCGACCTTTTTGCCGGCGCGTCCCGCGGTCTTCCACTGGTCGAGCAGCTCGCGGTACGCGGGGATGCCGTCCTCGCCCTTGGATGCGAGGGCCTCGGCCTTCTCGACAAGGCGGGTCTTGCGGTCGCGGACGCCCTTGTGAGCTTCGTCGAGCTCGGCGTAGAACGCGCGGCGGTGCTTGTCGACGGTGGCGCGTGCGTCGCGGAATCGCTTCCAAAGCTGCTGAGCCGTCGACTTCGGCAGGCGCGGACCGTTCTGCTGCTGCGACTGCCACTGGTCGAACAGCGCGTTGAGCTCGGCCGTGGCCTGCTTCCACTGCACGGTGCGCGGGTCGCGGGCTGCGAGCGCCTCGGCCTTCTCGACCAGCTCGGTGCGGGACTTGACCGCGTCGTCGACCGCTTCGCGCGCCGCGACGGCCTCGGTCGCAGACTCGGCGGCGAGCGTCTCGGTGAGGGCGGCGACACGCGCCACGAGGCTCGCGAGATCGCCGACGGCGGCAGCCCCGTCGAGCTTGCCGTTGATGGTGCGCGCGGTCGAGCGCAGGTCGGAGGCGGATGCACCGCCCCGACGGTGACGCACCTCGAGGAGCGTCACCTCGCTCGCGAGGTCGTTGTACTTGCGCTCGAAGTAGGCGAGCGCCTCTTCAGCAGAGCCGTCGGGGTACTGACCCACGACGCGCCAGCCATCGGCCTCGCGGACAGAGACGGTGCCGTCCTCGTCGACACGACCCCACGGCTCGTCGTCCGACGGCGCGGTCTCGACGACCACGTCCACGACCTCCACCGCGACGACATCGCCGTCTTCGACGACGTCGGCGACGCCGATCACCTCGACGGCGACGACTTCGGAGTCCTCGACGACCTCCACCACGTCGATCTCGACGACCTCGACCTCGACGCCCGCGGCTTCGGACCCTGCAGATCCGGCGTCATCCGGCGTCTGCTCTGATTCGCCGGTCTCGGCCGCGAGGCCGTCCTCCGCGGGCCGGTCTGCCTCTGCGGTGTCTTCGGCGGCGGCGACGACATCCGCGTCCGCCGCGGCTCCGGTCGTGGTGGCGGCGTCTTCAGCGACGGTCGGGGTCTCGTTGTCGTCGGCCCCTCTGGTGTCGGGGGCGTCGGTCTCGGGCGGGAAGTCTGCTGCGGCAGTCACGGGTTGCACCTCATCGCGGCTCACGCCGTCTGTAGGGAGTAGGACGGCTCACAGCCTAGTACGGCGGATGCCTCGCCCGAGGTGCCGTCATGGCCCAAGACGCCGGATGTCAGGGGGTCGGCGTGGGTGTCGCGCTCGGATCCGGCGTGGTCGTCGCCGACGGCGTCGGTCCCGGCGTCGTCGCCGCCGGAGTCGGAGTCGACGACGGCGAAGGCTCGGGGGCCCCGGGCCCGGCGACGAAGTACAGCGTCTGCGCCGCGATCAGACCGAGCACGAGCACACCGCCGACGACGCCGGCGATCAGGTTGTCGCGCGTGCGACGGCGCGCCTGGCCGTCATGGAACTGCCGTCGCGCCTCGTACAGCCGCGTGCGCTCCCGCGCAGCCCGCGCGTCGCGGTCCTTGCCACCGGTCGCCACGTGACCTCCTCGTTCCGTTCGTGCCGGGCGCGTGCGCCTCGTGCCAGGCGGCGCCCGGGCGGGTTGATCCTACGGGGCCGAACCGCGGCGGCAAAACCGCAGCGGATCCGGTGTCGTGGGCGCGGGATAGCCTGGTGGAGTGACCGGTCCTTCCGCGCTCTTCCAGGGCCTGACGCCTCTTGCCGTGCGCATGCGTCCGACGTCGCTGGACGAGGTCGCCGGTCAGTCGCACCTGCTGCGTGCGGGATCGCCGTTGGTGACACTCGCGAATCCGGAGGCCGCGGCCCGCGCTGCGACATCGGTCATCCTGTGGGGCCCGCCCGGCACCGGCAAGACGACGCTCGCGCAGGCGATCGCCCGGTCCTCCGGGCGGCGGTTCGTCGAACTCTCGGCAGTGACCGCCGGTGTGCGCGACGTGCGCGAGGTGATGCAGGAGGCGCTGACCCAGCGCGATCTCTACGGCCAGTCGACCATCCTGTTCCTCGACGAGATCCACCGGTTCACGAAGGCCCAGCAGGACGCTCTGCTGCCGGGCGTCGAGAACGGCTGGGTCGTGCTCATCGCGGCGACGACCGAGAATCCGTCGTTCTCGGTGATCTCACCCCTCCTGTCGCGGTCGCTGCTGCTCACACTCAAGCCCCTCACCGACGAAGACCTCGGCATGCTCCTCGACCGCGCGGTGACCGATGCCCGGGGCCTCTCGGGCGCCGTCGCGCTCGGCGACGAGGCGCGGGCCGCTCTCGTGCGGCTCGCCTCAGGCGACGCCCGGCGGGCGCTCACGGCACTCGAGGCGGCCGCGTCCCTCGCGACTCCCGACGAAGACGACGCGGGGAGGATCCCCGAGATCTCAGCCGACAATGTCGCGCAGGCGGTCGATCGCGCACTGCTGCGCTACGACCGCCAGGGCGACGAGCACTACGACGTCATCAGCGCCTTCATCAAGTCGATCCGCGGCTCGGATGTCGACGCCGCGATGCACTACCTCGCCCGCATGATCGAGGCAGGGGAGGACCCGAGGTTCATCGCCCGCCGCCTCATCATCTCGGCCGCGGAGGACATCGGCCTCGCCGACCCGCAGGCGCTGCCGATCGCCGTCGCCGCCGCCGACGCGGTGCAGTTCATCGGCATGCCCGAAGGTCGCATCCCGCTCGCGGAGGCCACCGCGTATCTCGCGACGACCGCGAAGTCGAACGCGGCCTACCTCGCGATCGACGCGGCGATCTCCGACGTGCGGTCGGGCGGCTTCGGCCGCGTGCCGATCCACTTGCGCGACGCGCACTACCCGGGGGCGAAACGCCTGGGACACGGCAAGGGGTACGTGTACCCGCACGACGCCGAGATCGGCATCGCGCCGCAGCAGTACCTGCCAGACGAACTTCGGGGCCGTCGCTACTACGAGCCGAAGGCGCTGGGCGCCGAGCGCGATGTCCAGGCGCGGCTCGAGAAGATCCGTCGCATCCTCGACGGCGGGTGACAGCGTGCCTCGTGCTCGGCGCCCTCGCCGTTGTTCAGATCTGCGTGGCCGCCGGCGCGCCGTGGGCGCGCGTCGTCCGCGGCGGGGTGCCTCGCGTGCTGCCGCGACGGCTGAGCATCGCCGGTGCGACGCAGGTCATCGCCCTCTCATGAAGGCCCGGCGGCGCGTCTGCTAAGCTTGAACGGCTCGAAACGCAGTTTTCGGGCATCCCCTCTCTTCTCGACCTACCTTCCGGCATGCCCCGGCGTGCAGTCCGGACAGGGCGAAGACAGGGCGATACGCCCGCGGGCCGTGAAAGACACGGCCGCGTCATCGAAAGGAACACTTCGTGGCAACGAAGTCCCAGGACCGCCGCAAGGTCCGCCTCTCCCGCGCCCTCGGCGTCGCGCTGACCCCCAAGGCAGCCAAGTACCTCGAGAAGCGCCCCTACGCGCCCGGCGAGCACGGCCGCACCAAGCGCAAGCAGGACAGCGACTACGCTGTCCGCCTCCGCGAGAAGCAGCGTCTGCGCGAGCAGTACGGCATCCGCGAGAAGCAGCTGCGCATCCAGTTCAACGAGGCCCGCCGCACCCAGGGCCTGACGGGTGAGAACCTCGTCGAGCAGCTCGAGATGCGTCTGGACGCGCTCGTGCTGCGTGCCGGCTTCGCCCGCACCACCGCGCAGGCGCGCCAGCTCGTCGTGCACCGTCACATCCTCGTGGACGGCCAGCTCGTCGACCGCCCGTCCTTCCGCGTGAAGCCGGGTCAGCTCATCCACGTCAAGGCCAAGAGCGAGGGCATCGAGCCCTTCCAGGTCGCAGCTCTCGGCGGTCACGCCGAGGTCCTGCCGCCCGTCCCGGGCTACCTCGAGGTCGAGCTCGACAAGCTCCAGGCCCGTCTCGTGCGTCGCCCCAAGCGCGCCGAGGTCCCCGTGGTCTGCGACGTCCAGCTCGTCGTCGAGTACTACGCAGCTCGCTAAGGGTCGCGATCGAGCGAAGGGCGCCGGGTCATCCCGGCGCCCTTCGTCGTCTCCGGGGGGCGAGGTGCCCGGACCGGCATACGAGGCGGTGTTTCGGCATACGATGGGGGGATGCCGCGCCCCAGCGGCCCGCGAGGAAGTGGTGACATGAAGAACCTGGTGTGGTTCCTACTCGGCATCGCCGGAGGATTCGTCGCGGCGCACTTCATGAACAAAGACCCGCGCGGTCACGAGATCCTCGCCGATGTCGACGCGCGCATCACCGAGTTCACCGACCGCATCGGCGACGCCTACCGGGAGCAGGAGGCCCGTTTCGCCGGCATCGTCGACGACGTGCGGGATGCCGCTGCCGAAGCCGCCGGCACCGCCAAGGCCGCAGCATCCCACGCCGTCGACGCCGTCGCGGACGCCGCCAAGAGCGCGGCCGACACGCTCGGCGACTGACAGACGCATACCGCTCACCGGCAGCGCCGGGGAGTCGGCGTGCCCCGACACGCATTCGCACGCACACACAAGGACCCGCATGAAGACCGCCGAGATCGCACAGCGCTTCCTCGATTACTTCGAGAAGAACGGCCACACCATCATCCCTTCGGCATCGCTGGTGACCGACGACCCGGCGCTGCTGTTCACGGTGGCCGGCATGGTGCCCTTCATCCCGTATCTGTCGGGCGACGTTCCCGCGCCTTACCCGCGCGCCGCCGACAACCAGAAGTGCATCCGCACCAACGACATCGAAGAAGTCGGCAAGACGCCGCGACACGGCACGTTCTTCCAGATGCTCGGCAACTGGTCGTTCGGCGACTACTTCAAGGAAGGCGCGATCCGCTACGCGTGGGACCTGCTGACCTCCCCTGAGACCGAGGGCGGCCTCGGCTTCGATCAGAAGGACCTGTGGGTCACCGTCTACGAGGAGGACGACGAGGCGCACGACCTCTGGCTGAAGCTCACCGACCTGCCCGAGGAGCGTATCCAGCGCCTCGGCAAGGACACGAACTACTGGAGCACCGGTCTTCCCGGCCCCGCCGGTCCCTGCTCGGAGATCTTCTTCGACCGCGGTCCCGCATACGGCATCGACGGCGGTCCCGCGACCGACGACGACCGCTACGTCGAGATCTGGAACCTCGTGTTCATGCAGTACGAGATCACCGACGTGCGGTCGAAGTACGACTTCGACATCGTCGGCGAGCTGCCGAACAAGAACATCGACACCGGCATGGGCCTGGAGCGCATCGCGTTCATCAAGCAGGGCGTCGACAACATGTACGAGACCGACCAGGTGCGTCCGGTGCTCGACAAGGCGGTCGAGCTGTCGGGCCGCACGTACGGCGCGAACCACGACGACGACGTGCGCTTCCGTGTCGTCGCGGACCACGTCCGTTCGTCGCTCATGCT